>NZ_CALSNW010000002.1:0-267394 GCF_943787815.1 Candidatus Poseidonia alphae | reverse complement strand
AAACATCACCACCTCTCTGCATTGGGCAATGTTCGGTCAACATTCGACCGAACTTCGGTCAACGCTCGGTCAATCTTCGGTTGAACTTCGGTCGAAAAGGCGGCGAGGAGGCTGGTTGCCTCGTCGATGAGTCCTGCTTGGAGCAAAGCGTGAGCCGACCGAATGGTTGCTTCGAGTTGAGCCACTTGGGTTTGGGGAGCGGAGACTGGTACGTCCGCCACCAACTTTGAGTCCGTACCCCGCGAAGCGTGGATTCCGGTTCTGTGGTGACTTAACATCTGAAACTTTACATTTGAAGAAAGAACTCAAACCTCGGTGTTGAGCGTCCGGTCGGTCTCCTCTGGATCGATGAACAAGGCGGCGAGGATCACAAATGTTTCGAGCACGGCAGCGATGTAAAAGATGGTCTGATAGTCGTACTGGGCGGCAAAGATGGGCGCCAACTGGTAGCCGATGATGGCGGAGAGGTTCATCATCGCCATGTAGCCAGTGAATTGTGTACCACCCACTTCTGCCCATGTGACCCGCATCATCAGGGAATAGGCACAGATGGAAACGATGGCCCAGAGGAAGGTGTGAATAATCCACACCAACATCATGAACCAACCTTCGCCCCACATGGAATTGAGCATACCCCAAGTTAAGGTTGTCAATGAAGCACTGAGGGCCGCAAACATCAGCACGGATTTGCCCCCAAAACGACGACCAAGTTCGCCACCGGCCATGGCTCCCAACATCGTCACCACAAGGATGATTCCGCCCTTAGTGGCGTTGAACTGTTCTTGGGTCCAACCCAATTCTTGGAGGAAGAGCAAAGGAAGAATGGGAATGAGTATGAAGGCAAGGGAAATAACGAGACTGACGATGATCCCGAGTTGGGCTGAACGAACCGAAAAGGCCGTTCGGATGTTGCCCAAAATGACGCTAAAGTCCCGAACTTCCTTGGCGCCTTCCTCGGCATCGTCGACCTCCTCAACAACGTCAATCTCGTCCCACGGGAAGCGCTTCTCACCAGGACGTTCACGCATGAAGAGCGGCACCATCATGATGATCACCAAAATCGGAATCTGAATCAAAAATGCGCCGCGGATGCCAACAACACCGATGATGGTGCCGAGCCCTGCGCCACCGATGATACCACCCAAAGACTTGGCCGTGAACATGTAACTGTTGACACGCTCAAATTCGTGAGATTGGAGTACATCAACAGCAAGGGCGTCGGTTGAAACATCTTGCAAGGCAGTGAACACGTTGTAGACAAAGAACAGCGCACCGAGAAGCGAGATGTTATCGGTCAAATCGGGAACCATCAGCATGGTCACGAGCAACGCCACCATGCCCGTTTGGGCGAGGATGATCCAGGGACGACGACGGCCAAAAGCCGGTACTTGGAAGCGGTCAATGATGGGCCCCCAAAGGAACTTGAATGACCATGGCAGGGTACCGAGTGTCAACAGGTAGGCGAGATCGCCAGCATCAGCACCCTCTGCAGCGAGGAAGGTGACCATCGTCACGGTGATGAAGCCCCACGGAACGCCTTGGGCCACGTACAAGGCAGAAAGGGTGATGACACGAGCACGGTAGCTTTCGACGAGGGTTTCACCGTCCGAGGTGGATTCGCCCTCAACAACCTCGGTTTCCGGTTCGCTAAAATCAAGGTCAAGATGGAATCGGTCTCGCTGCTTGGCGGAGACATAACCGACGAGGAACACAACGGGGAAGATCCATCCTGCAAACAAGAAGACTGGGAGAGAACCGTCACCGACTGCCATGCCCGTCAACGCTTCACCGTCCTCATCGAGAATGGTGAAGTCCAACACGAGCAGACTGACTTCAGTGGCGACCTCCTCGCCATCGTCGTTATGTGAACAGAGGGCACTGTTGAAGGCCTCCGCATCAACCGTTACAGCAAGATTGTAGGCCCCCAATGCCTCTTCACCAAAGGCCAACTGGTCTTCGATTTCACTCTTGGTCAATCCTTCGATCACACCGGAAAGAAGAGAAGCGTTGTGCCAAGTTAAGTTCACCTCATGGGACCCCGGATTTTCTCCAGACCCCGAAAGGGTCCATTCACCCTTGGAAGCAGTTCCTGTAATCGTATCGGGTGCATTGTCTTCGCCGCCCGTACAGAGCGGACCTCCCGAGGTCTCATCTTCACCATAGGTAAGCGATAAGAGAACACCGACAACATGGCCACCAGCCGCCTCAATGTCTTCGACGATGGTTGAGGAATCAAGGCTCCACTCAACGGTTGCTTCGTCTTGATAGTCAGCGGATTTTGTCTCCAATTCAATGGACGCCATGGTCGACTCAACCGTATAGGTACCTGTCGTTTCTGAGCCACCTCCACCACCGCCGAGGCATCCGGTAACCGGTGCGAGAACGACCAGCATCAACAAAAGATGAACCAGTCGCATGGATGGTGGGTGGCTCGGTTCATCTTCAAGATTGTTCACACCTGCTTTGCAGATTCCAACACGTAGGGGCGGTTCAACCACAGCCACTTATCCATTTGAGCCGCTACTTAGGCCGTCGCCTCAGCTCGTAATCGAGGATGTTGAGGCGAGTTGTTGCATTTTTCTTATTGTGAAATGCTGGGTTGGTGTTGCCGTCCATTTGGCGACATTACGGGGTCCGTACCCCTTTGATTCCGCATCTACCTCTGACTGAAAGCAAAATAATTAACAAGATGATGATACTAGAAAGTGCGTTAGCAATGGATTCTACTCGTCAAGATGTCCGATTAACAACAATGGTTGTCGCTTCAACGTTTGTCATTGTTTTTTTAGTGGTTCGTGCAGTTGAACATAACTCGGTCATCCTGAACGGATACTCCGCTGTTCTGTTTTGTGCAGTGATGAGTATCGCCATACAATGGGTAGCGTGGATACCAGCATCCATCGGAAAAACCGAACGCTTCTACGATTTAACAGGTGGCTTAACCTACCTCATCGTGGTAGGATTCAGCCTTTGGGCAGGATCACAGTCCGAACCTCCAAGTTTGAGAGAACTAATCGTCAGTTTACTTGTTGTCATCTGGTCTTTGCGCCTGTCCAGTTTTCTTTATCGCCGTATTCATCGAACTGGAAAAGACGGACGCTTCGATCAACTCAAAACATCGCCGATCCGATTCCTAGTACCATGGACGCTTCAAGGCCTGTGGATTTTCCTGACAATGATTGTCGTTATAGTCATTAACAGTCAAGCCGATTCAGCACCAGCATTTGGGATATGGGACGGCATGGGATTGTCAATATGGATAGTCGGATTTGGTTTTGAAGTTATAGCAGATAGGCAAAAGACAGTATTCAATGCAGAACCTAATAACCAAGGCAAATGGATCGACAGTGGGTTGTGGTCTTTCTCCAGGCATCCAAACTACCTCGGGGAAATCCTTCTCTGGACTGGAATCGCCTTCTTTGGAGTTTCCTGCTTTACTGGTTTAGAACGGGTTGCTTGGATCTCGCCCGTATTCATTTATCTTCTCTTAACAAAAGTCAGTGGAATCCCCATACTGGATAAACGAGCGTTAGAGAAGTGGGGAGATTCTCCAGAATACAAGGAATACAGAGACAATACTCCTGCTCTTATCCCTCGGTTGAGTAGAAAATCGTGATGTACAAGCAAGAAATATTTGTCTTAAACCACAGCAGAGCTGGAAGGCATGGAGTCTCCAGCATTGGAACCGAACCCTCGTTTCCGTTCAAACCAATTTCATTTGTACGGAGTAGGATGCAGGTTGTTTGGAAACACTTTTCTGCCACAAATGTTCACTGAGATTCCAAACTGCAGTTTCGAGTTCCGAACGATGTCTGTCATTGCGCTGACCGTGAGGGGGAGAATGGAGTTGGCACAACAAAGAGCCGTTATCGTACTCCAAAACAGATTGCAGAGGAGAGGGTATTGAGGGGTCGTCAACCGTCGCAATGCATTCAATCAATTGTTGATGACCGTTGAGAACCAACGCTGGTCTTACCAATGGTTCATCGACTGATATGTGTACCTCGCCAGTATCCAATATCGGTATCCCCGATGCTAGAAAAGAGGTGACTTCTTGTATGGCTGAAGTCCCAATT
Source organism: Candidatus Poseidonia alphae (assembly GCF_943787815.1). NCBI lineage: Archaea > Methanobacteriati > Thermoplasmatota > Candidatus Poseidoniia > Candidatus Poseidoniales > Candidatus Poseidoniaceae > Candidatus Poseidonia > Candidatus Poseidonia alphae. The sequence continues at coordinate 263,318 of NZ_CALSNW010000002.1, read as the reverse complement.
TGAGCATAAATAGATTCCAAATAGTCGCCAAGCCATTTCGATTCACCGTCTGCTTGCAAGGTATATTCAGGTTGATGTTGCTCCGGTTTTACAACGTAAACATTGAACCCTTTGTCGTGGAGCATTCGTGCGATAAGGCATTCCAATATACCATAACCCACAACAAGGTATACACCTTCCACATCGATTTGATGTCGGTTGACATGAGATTCATATCGTTCAACATCGAGTCTGGATTTGTGAGTAAGAATATCCCTTTTACGGACGACGCCCATCACCGGCATTGATGGGAAAAACGGACGGTCAAACAATCCATGACACCACTGAACTCCAACAACGGATGAAGGGTCTCGGCCATCGAGTGCATATTTGTCGTTTAATTTCTGACCCAGTTCAAGCGAGGTTTCCAAATCATTTGTCCATATCGGCAGGGCTTTTCCCCATGTCATTCTCAGGTTGTTGTGAAGTTCACCATGATGGATCAACGAACGCTGACATAGATTCCACAGTTCAGACGGAGATTTTGCATGCTCCAACTCAACCGGATGGGGTAAGACTGTCCGAGGGTCATCAGCGGTACTGCGCCACGATTCCTGTGCCCATGAAGGTAAATTTGAGGGCGAGTAGGGCTCACTAACGCTGTAAATATGATGCCATGCATGTTCACGAAAAATGAGGAGTTCATCCAAGTATTTGTCAGCAGACTTTGTCCCAATTGCGGCGGCTTCCCTTGCGACTCTCATCGGAGAAAGAAAGCCGTAGTGAAACGCATAGGAAAGACGAGAAACGCCTGTTGGGTCTGCAGCGTTATTTCTTCGGCGAGCATATCCATTCAATCCGTTGGATAGAAACCCCTGCCATTTGCTAAGGGCAGCCTGCTCTCCACCCCGCTCTTGCCAGACTGGATGAACCGTGGGGTCAATGTTACAGGTTCGCAGCAAAGCAAAACGTTCCATTGGATTCTTGAGTACCGATTGAACGTCAACGGGCTCAAAAGGCAAGGGGCCTTCATACGGGCGTGCATCTGCCCTACATGTCGGCCAAGAAGATTGAACCCTACGCTTTCTCATCTTCTTGGTAGCATTGCGGAATTTGAACGGTCGGTCAACGGATTTGCCGTACAACGGCATCGGAATGACACAGTGGCAGTCCACATCAACAACTGGACAAGAAGCACTTCTCGCAATGGTTTCAACCCATGCAGTCCACGGAGGGAGAGGAAACATGTCCGTGACAATACAACTTGCATCTTCAGCGAAGGAACGCATAACTGAGGGTCGATGACCTTCACGAGCCAGATGGAAGACGTAACGTAAACCAAGTTTCATACAACCTTCATTCATGTCAACCGCAGCATCAAGAATCATGTTGTGATGACGAAGGGATGCGAAAGGGTATCGCTCATCAAGGCCGTGATAAATGACCAGAGGGAGATTGTACTTTGCTGCGATATGCCGACCTACATCGATTGCGGGATTCTCATGAGTACGGAAGGAAGATTTGAGCCAAACCACGACTGGTCCGTCTCCTCGAGGATGTTCCAAAACATTGAGCGGTCGCACCCGGTCCCTCAAATGCTCTGGTAGATGACCTATCATGGTTGCAACAGAATTCTATACGATATATACCGGTGTTTTCAAACGGAGGATTCTAAATCACTGACATCGTCAATTGTAACGAAAAAAACAGCATGTACTGCTGGCGGACTGTCACAACGCATATCATATGACCCAGATCTTGCTGAATGTTACAAAATACATCAAATAAATATTCAGATGGGCTGACTTCAACGGTGCAATTCCAACATGGGTTCTTGATGAAAGGTCATCAAGGTTGAAGGGGTTGATTCATTCCTGTTCTGAATTGATGAAAAGGCCGAAAAATTCGTCAATGTCGATTACCCCGTTCTCATCCTCATCCGATTGATGGAAAATTGCCCTCGACTCGTCAACAGAATATGTGAACCCGAGTGCTCGAAGTGCATTTTGGAATTCACTCACATTGAGGTGTCCTTTACCTCCAAAATCAGCTGCATGGAAAGCCGTCATCCTAAGCTGATGTTCAGACGATGATGCTAGGCCAAATTGTTCCCGAAACGTTGCAATGGGTGTTTGGTCTGAAGCGATGTAGTGTTGGCGGCCGTAGAGATAGTAGGTAGCCAAGCCTGCTACGACTGCAGCACCTCCTCCAATGAAGGCCTTCGATCCCATGAGAACGATCAAGCAGCCTCCGGCAATAATTCCCCAGAGTTGCATCAACGGGTACATGGGTCCTTTGTAAGCGGGATTCCAATCGTGCCGGTCACTTGTTTGGCGAAGAACGATGACACAAGAATTAATCATCATGAAAATCATAATTTTGAATCCAGACGCTAATTTTACGACATCTTTGAGAGGGACAAACAAGATTGCAAGGCACATGGCCAATCCTGTGATGATAATCGGGATGTGTGGTGTTTCGTACTTTACATTTACATTTTCAAGTGGCTGAGGCAGGAGGTTGTCTCGAGCCATTGCAAACAGGAATCGAGATGAGGCAAGAATTCCTGCTAAGGCCATTGAAATCATGGTGAGCACCGAGAGCACTGCAGCAAAGATTCCGAACTTTGTATTCACAACATGCTCTGCAAAGACATAAATTGGGTCTTCAACAACTTCTCCGTCGGTTCCAATCCACCATTCCCCCGGAATGCTGGCCATCATCAGGAAAGCAATGACCGAGTAAAGGATGGTTGCGATGAGCAGAGACAGCATGATACCTGCTGGTAGGTTCTTTTCAGGATCCTTGACTTCTCCACCAATTGCGGCTACTTTTGTCACTCCTGCATAGGCGACAAAGACAAATGCAGCGGTCTCGGCTAACGTCCAAACATCGGTGTTGAATGCGCCCTCAAGAGGTATGCTAGCATCAAAGTCCGCTGAGAATAAGGCTGCTATACAAATGACGAGCAAGAGGATGACCGTCATAATCACAATCGGTGTTTGAACCGCTTTTACCTTGTTAACTCCCATGATATTGACTACGGTAATTAACAACAATGCCGATAGGGAGAGCGTCTTGATATTGATTTCTAAATCAAAATAGGTTGTGACGGCAAGGAAGTATGCGGAAAAGCCAATCAGGGCAAAGGCCGATTTTAGCAGAAATGAAGCCCATAGACCCAGGCCGCTTATCGTTCCAATCATTGGCCCGTAGGTTCGTTCCAAAAATACGTATGAACCTCCACTGGTAGGCATTCCCGAAGACAGTTCGGATTTAGACAACGCACCAGGCAAGACCACCGATGCAGCAAGAAGAAAAGCCAGCCAAATACCTGGGCCCATGATCTGGGCTGCAAAGGTTGGTGTGACGAAAATCCCCGGCAGCATTGCAGACAGGGAAATAATCACAACACCTGCTAGGCCGATGGTACGAGCAAGTGTTCCCTTGATTTCTTCTGAAACGCTTTCCATATCGCCTTTGACGACACCAGAAATTATTTTTTCAACAGTACTTTTAGCCATCTCACTCCCCCGATATCCGACATAAACTAACTGAGTATTTGGTGTTAATAAGTAATACAATATATTCTATTGCCTAAAATGTGAAAGAATAATTCCGGAATCCGGGGATTCATTAATCATCAAATAATATCTCTTTGGGAAAATGAGTGAAAAGAGCTCCAATCAGTACCTTACCTTCTTTCGTGTGATGGTTCTCCAGATTCGTTGAAGCGGGTCGTAATAACGGTCGACAACACGTTCCTTGAGTTGAATAATGGCGTCATCAGTGATCTGAATGCCGGCTGGACAAACTTCGGTACAGCAACGGGTAATGTTGCAGTATTCAACCCCGAATTCCTTTTTGATTTCTGGAATCCTATCTTCTGTGTCGAGAGGGTGCATTTCATATTGAGCCAAACGGACCAGGTTGCGCGGTCCTGCGAATCCATCAAACAGAGCGTGGTCTCGCAACACGTGACATGTGTTCACACAAAGGAAGCATTCAATGCACTCTCGGAATTGTTGGACACGGTCTGCTTCCATTTGATTGAATTCCCAGTTCATTTCATCTGGCCCGTTAATGGGTTTGATGCGCTGAGCAACTTCGTAATTCCAACTTACATCAGTCACCAAATCTTTGACGTGAGGGAAGGCTTTCATTGGACGTACTTCTATCGGCTGTCCTTCTGGAGTTTCAGCGACGACATCGCTCATACGAGTCATGCACATTAAACGAGGTCGCCCGTTAATTTCAGCCGAACATGAGCCGCATTTTCCAGCCTTACAGTTCCAACGAACTGAAAGGTCAGGTTCTTGTTCGTGTTGAATTCTATGAAGACAATCCAGAACAACCATTCCTTCGTCAAGTTCAACATCATAGGATTCGAGACTCGCTTCCTCGCCTTCTCCTCGTAGAATCTTGAACGCCTGCTTCTTTCCTTTGAGCGACATCACTTTTCACCTCCTGCTTCGGCGGCTCTCTCAGCAATCATCACTTTGACCTCATTGAGGGCCTCCTCAAGGTCGTCGCGTATGGCTTCAACCGGTTCCTGCCGAATCTTCATCTCCCCATCTTCCATCCAAATGATGTTGAGGGTTTTCCCCCAGTAATCATCCTCAGGCGTTGGGAAGTCATCTCTTGTGTGACCTCCACGGCTTTCTTCCCGTGTCACTGCTGCGAGGGTCGCTGCGTGAGAGACATCAACCATATTGATCAGGTCGAGTGCTTGATGCCATCCAGAGTTGTATTTACGTGATGTTCCGGAGGAACAAGCCATGGCTCGCGCCTTGTAGGATTTCAAATCTTCAAGTGCTTCATCAAGTTCTGCCTTGGTGCGTATGATGCCGACCTTGGCCTGCATCATGTCGCGCATTTCGTCGTAAATCGCCCCTGGGTTTTCTCCGCCTTCCCGCATGAGCGGCGCAAGCATATCGTCAATGGCTGCGCCAACCTGCTCGTCATCAATGGTCGGCTGGGCCAAATCTTTGGCTCGTTTTGCAGCAAATTCACCTGCACGCTTCCCAAACACGATGAGGTCTGAAAGCGAGTTGCCCCCGAGACGGTTTGCACCGTGCAATCCAGATGCGACTTCCCCACAAGCAAAGAGGCCGGAAACGGTCGTTTCTTGGGTTTCGGCATTAACACGAACGCCGCCCATGACATAGTGAGCCGTTGGTCCAACTTCCATTGGTTCCTTTGAAATATCAACACCAGCCAATTCTTTGAATTGATGGTGCATGCTGGGAAGTTTCTTCAAGATGGCTTCTTCACCACGGTGAGAAATATCGAGGAATGCCCCGCCGTGAGGTGAACCTCGCCCTGCCTTTACTTCCGAATTGATGGCCTTAGCAACAACGTCACGGGTGAGAAGTTCAGGCGGTCGGCGAACTGTGGCGAGTTTCCCGCTGACAACTTCCTCAACCCATTGGTCGGATTCTTCAATGGTGTCAGCGTGGTCACCTGCAAACATCTCAGGAACATAGTCGAACATGAATCGCTTTCCTTCAGAGTTCGTCAATCGTCCACCTTCACCACGAACACCTTCGGTCACCAGAATACCTCGGACCGATGGCGGCCAAACCATACCGGTGGGGTGGAATTGAACGAATTCCATGTCGCGGAGTTCTGCACCAGCCCAGAGAGCGAGAGCATGCCCGTCTCCAGTGTACTCCCAAGAGCCTGAACACACGGACCAGCATCGGGTGATGCCGCCAGTGGCCAAGACAACTGATTTTCCTGAGAACGCATGAACGTCTCCGTCAACACGAGTGTAAGCAACGCATCCAGTGACGCGGTCTCCTTCCTTCAACAGGGTTCGGACGGTGTATTCCATGAAGATGTCTATGCCTTCGTGAATGCCTCGCTCTTGGAGGGTGCGAATTAATTCGAGCCCGGTTGCATCGCCGACGTGTGCGAGACGGGGGAAGGTGTGTCCGCCAAAGTTTCGTTGATTGATCAAATTGTTTGGCGTTCGGTCAAAGACTGCTCCCCATTGTTCCAGTTCCCGAACTCGATCGGGTGCTTCTTTCGCATGGAACTCAGCCATTCGCCAGTTTGCAAGCCACTTGCTTCCTTTCATCGTGTCGTGGAAGTGAACCTTCCATCCGTCACGTGGGTCGGCGTTTTGGAGTGCAGCAGCACATCCACCTTCGGCCATGACCGTGTGGGCCTTACCGAGGAGAGACTTGGTAATGATGGCCGTTTTTGCACCGCTTCGGGCAGCCTCAATAGCTGCTCGTAAGCCTGCCCCACCGGCGCCAATTACAATAACATCGTATTCGTGGTTGGTTATTTTTTCAGTCATCATCTCACCTCAAATTACAAACAATACGACGTCGTTAACGTAATCTTCACAAACAGCCAGCACCCAAAGGTCTCCTAAAAACACGAAGGTCAAGGATGTCCAAAACCAAAACCCGTGGGAGCGGTTTAAGATACTGATTTTTCCAAAGAGTTTACCTCGGATTTGACTTAGACCCGTTGTCCAGCGGTCCAGCATGCCACCAGCGAGATGGCGGAGTGCGTGACAAGAAGTGACGTACATGGTGAGCAAGAAGGCCTCAATGCCCATGACGAGGGTTCCTAGGGAAAGCCCGATGCCGTCATCAAACGTCATGGCGTGGGTCACGTCCCACCATTTTATGAGGAGAATGACCATTGCTGCGTAGAGGAAATATCGGTGCAAATTGTTGAAGATGAACAAGCGCTTTTCTCCCTGATAACCAAGTTTTTTGTTGATTTCAGGTTCGTCGACCCAACAAGCAACGGGGCTCGCGAAGAAGGTACGGTAGTAAACTCGGCGCATGTAGTAGCAAGTTCCACGGAATCCAAATGGAATCCAAAGAATCAACACCGCAGCATTGACCCAGGTCGGATGGTCCCACGAAGAAAGGCCAAACAAGTCCCACTCCAACACGTTCGGCGAGAAGATCGGTGACATCACCGTAGAGCCCTCTAGGCTGTAGGAAATTGTCCCTTCAGTGGTGTAGATGAACAAACGCCAGAAGGTGTAAATCATGGCTGCAGTCAAGCCTATACCCATGGTGAGCGGCTGGCTCCACCAGTTGTCTATTCGGTTCGTTCGACCCAAGCCGTTGATGACTGGGAGTTTGATGCCGTCGCCCATGGTTACACCCTCACGTCCCCTAAGGGAACATGCTACCCAATGCAGCAGGGTCTTTGAGGTTCACCATTGGCCCACAGGAGTTTGGAAGGTCAATTTCAAGCCAATTGAGTCCAGTCGACATCGGCTTCAGCCATCTCAACTTCTTCAACATCCATCTGCGCAAGTTGGAGTTTTCCTGACAATTCATCGTTGACTGCATGCCAGTATGAATAGGCTTCAATAACCCAAATTCCGGATTCACGGGTTCCGTTTCCTGAGCCTTTCACTCCGCCGAACGGAAGGTGAGCTTCTGCCCCGGTGGTGGAATTGTTGATCCCTGTCATTCCAGCCTTGATGCCGGTTTTGTAGCGGTACGCTTCCAAACGGTCGTTGGTGTAGATGGCCGAAGACAAACCATAGGGGCTTGCGTTGGCCAAGTGAAGGGCATGGTCGAAATCGTCAGCCTTGCAGATGGTCACGGCTGGCCCGAATACTTCCTCGTGGAAGCACTCCATGTCTTCGGTGACTTCGGTGAAAACGTGAGGCCACATGAACACACCGTCTTCAGCCGTACCGAGGAAATTAGCAGGTTGATTGTCGCTGGTAATTCGACCTTTTCCGAACATGTGGTTGGCGCCCGATGCCTTGCACATTTCAACTCCGGTGAGGAAGTCCTTGGCGTACTTTTCGGACAACATGGGACCGTACAATACACCATCATGGGCTAAGGAGTCTCCAATGGTTGTGGACTCAACTTTGGCCATGAACTTGGTCATGAATTCATCGTAAATGTCCTTGTGGAGGATCAAGTTACCCAGTGAGGTACATCGCTGACCCGCAGTTCCAAATGCGCCCCAGTATGCTCCTTCAACAGCATTGTCAAGGTTAGCACTGGGCATGACGACCAGTGGATTCTTGCCACCGAGTTCAAGCGAACATGACACCAAATTGCGACCGCATACTTCTCCGATCATCTTACCGACTTCTGTAGAGCCTGTGAAAGAAATTTTGTTGACGCGCCCTTCATCGACAGCGTCGACAAGGTATTGTCCAGCGCCGCTTCCTTTCCCGTGAACCAAGTTGATCACACCGTTTGGTAGTCCTGCTTCGTGCATGATACGTGCAAGAGCGAAGGAGAGGAGAGGAGCGTCTTGTGGGCTCTTCCACACGCATGTGTTTCCACACATGATGGCTGGAATCATCTTCCAAAAAGGAACGGCTGCAGGAAAATTGCAGGCGTTGATGATACCACAGACACCGAGAGGGCGGCGGTAGGTGAACAATTCTTTATCGGGCAATTCCGAGTTGACTGTTTGGCCGTACAAGCGACGTCCTTCGGACTGGAAAAAGAGACAGGTGTCGATGGCCTCTTGAACCGAGCCAGCGGACTCTTTGAGAGTCTTGCCGATTTCACGGGTTTCAAGGGCAACGATGGCGTCTTTGTGTTCCATCAGCAATCGTCCCATGTTTCCGATGATCTGACCACGGGTTGGAGCCGGGGTTGCAGCCCATCCTGGAAAAGCAGCGTGTGCAGCGTCCAATGCAGTGTGGACATCCTTCCTGGTTGAAAGGGGGAATTCGCCGAGTGTGTCGTTGAGGATAGCGGGGTTGACGGAGGTAAAAGAGGCGCCATCGCTCGCCAGTGATAACTGACCGTTGATGATGTTGTACCCCTTGACGCTGGGCTTACCATTCGGGTTGTTTGAAGTCAAAAATTCGAGGCCGGTTTCTAGGACGTGAACCATAAGCAAAGCGAACAACACTCGTCTCTTGAATGTGATGGAACGAATGACATGACCAATATAAGGCGTGGATTTAAGTGAGTCCTGCTGTTTTGCAGTCTGTTAACTGACCTGAACGGCGTGGTGGAGTCTTCATATACCGTCGTACGCCAATAGGAAATGTTGAGGAGCGAGTGTTATGTCTGACAAAGAGGAATCTGTATCATTGCGAGTATCAAAAGCCATACCGTCAGACGTAGGACACGGGCGTGCCCGTATCTCAGCGGACATGGGTCTGGACTTGAAGCCCGGCGACATCGTTGAAATCAGCGGTGACAATCGCTCAACGGCTGCTATCTACTGGCGAAGTCGCCCTGAAGATGCAAAGATGGACATTATTCGCGTGGACGGAATCATACGCAAAAATGCTGGAGTCAGCCTCGGAGACCGAGTCACGGTGACTAAAGTCGAGGCAAAGGATTGCACAAAACTCACCATTTCGCCGGTCATGGCCAACAAACAGAAGGTGAAGTTTGGCCCTGGAATCGAGGGATTTGCTCGCAGAGGCCTTGCAAAGCGTCCGGTTGTAGCGGGAGACCGTATTTTCATTCCAGGAATGACGTTGTTTGCAGAAGCACTTCCGTTTGCAGTTGTACAAACAACTCCGAAAGGTATCGTCAAAGTCACAACCGATACAGAAATCGTCATCAAAGACGAAGCTGTTGCAGAAGAGGACGTTGGTCAATCGGAAGGAATCACCTACGAAGACGTCGGTGGGATCGGGCAACAGTTGCTCAAGGTTCGAGAAATGATTGAACTGCCTCTCAAGCACCCTGAGTTATTCCGAAGGCTCGGCATTGACCCGCCAAAGGGCGTATTGCTCCACGGACCCCCAGGTACCGGAAAAACAATGATTGCAAAGGCTGTTGCTACCGAAGTTAACGCTCACTTCAAGAGCATTAACGGGCCTGAGATTATATCCAAATACTACGGAGAATCCGAAAAACAATTGCGTGAAATTTTTGACGAAGCCGCCGAGAATGCCCCTGCAATTATCTTCATCGACGAAATCGATTCAATCTGTCCCAAGCGTGAAGACGTTTCCGGTGAAGTTGAGCGCCGCGTCGTTGCTCAAATGCTTACCTTGATGGATGGAATGCAGGGCCGTGACAACGTTGTGGTGATCGGCGCTACCAATCGCCGTGATGCACTTGACCCAGCGCTCCGTCGCCCTGGTCGCTTTGACCGTGAAATTGAAATCGGCGTCCCTGACCGTGATGGCCGAAGTGAAATCATGGACGTTCACACACGACAAATGCCGATTGCAGAGGATTTTGACATCGCGTGGGTCCTTGACAACACCTACGGGTTTGTCGGTGCTGACCTCGCTGCACTTGTTCGTGAAGCAGCCATGCGGGCCCTGCGACGATACCTTCCTGAAATCGACTTGGAGGAAGAAACCATCCCTCCCGAAGTCCTTGAAAAAATGGAAGTTTGCATGGACGACTTCAAGGAAGCAATCCGTGACATTGAACCTTCTGCATTGCGAGAAATTTACGTCGAAGTGCCTGAAGTCTCGTGGGAAGAGGTCGGTGGACTCAATGAAGTCAAAGACCGACTCAAGGAATCAGTGGAATGGCCGCTTACCAAACCTGAACTCTTTGAGCACTTTGGCATCAAACCTCCTCGAGGAATTGTGCTCTTCGGGGCACCGGGAACTGGAAAGACCCTCCTTGCTAAAGCCATCGCTAATGAGGCCCAAGCAAATTTCATCAGCATCAAAGGACCTGAACTGATTTCGAAGTGGGTCGGAGAATCCGAACGAGCAATCCGTGAGATTTTCAAGAAGGCAAAGCAATCTGCACCGTCCATCATCTTCCTTGATGAGTTCGAATCCATCGCCTCCATGAGAAGCGGTGGTTCTGCTTCAGAAGGCAGCGATGTTTCTAACCGAGTCGTGAACCAACTCCTGGCCAGCATGGATGGAGTGGAATCGCTTGACGGCGTTATCATCGTTGCCGCAACCAACCGTCCAGAAATGATTGACCCTGCCCTTCTTAGAAGTGGCCGCTTCGAACGTGTTCTTCACGTGCCTCCGCCCGACTCAGGAGCCCGAGAGGTCATCTTCAACATCCACAGTGAAGGAATGCCTTTGAGCAAGTTCTCTTTCAAGGATATCCTCACCGGCATGGATGGGTTCACAGGAGCTGACATTGAGGCTGTGTGCCGAGAAGCAGCCCTCATCTGCATGCGTGCAGGAAAGAAACGCGTCACAAAAACCCACTTTGAAGAAGCCATATCTCGAGTGCGCCCTACGGTCACCCCAGACATGTTGGACTACTACCAAAAGATGGAAACTCGTTTGACATCAGGATTGAGCAACATCAAGCGAAATCGTGACTTCAGTCGTGGCATGGAAACCATGTGATTTCGCTTCACCGCACCGACGCATTCATTTGGCCTCGCCGAGACGGTCATTCTACAGAGGAAGATGAAATGGCAATCTTTGGTAGGGAAGTCATAGGCCGTTTGGTCGTTGATCGCACGGGAACTGACCTGGGCAATTTAACGGACATTCATTTTGACCTCAAAACGGGGGCTATCAGCGAACTCATTGTCACCGTTGAAGCAACGGTCAACGCCGCAGCACTCCCTTTTGAAAGCCGTGAAAACACCGTTATGATTCCAGTCGATGCAGTCTCAAGAGTGGCGACAAAAATTCATCTCAACCAATGAAACACTCCTCTTTTTTGTGATGGAACCCATGAGCATTTTATGTCCTTGTGTGGACAACCTTCTAAAGATAAGTGAAACCGTGGAAGAATGGGTAGTTCTCCCAAGTGATGTCCATGGTCGGCCTGCCTGCTAATTTCAACGCCAGAAGGGTTGCCCTTCAAGCGTCATTTTGGCTTGTTATGCTTGTACTTTTGATGACAATCTTGCTTAATTTCATCAATTTAAGCGCCACAAACCAACTTTCTGCTTACGATGATGACTGGAACGACATGTCTGCATTTCGAGAAGACATCAAAGAGATGGGGATTCAAACCAACTCCCTGGTGAGCAGCCCCCTCCTCCTTGGCGATATTGAAGACCCCCGTAACACAACCTATATCCTCGCCGGTGTCGAACGGGACACCCTTACCCTACCACAATTTGACGAGGACGGTTTCATTACCATCGCTTCCGACAGTGGATACTCCCCTTCGGAAATCAACGCCATTGTTGAGTTTGTAGAAGCCGGTGGAACTGCCCTTGTTTTGGAAGATTACGGCTACGGAAGTTCTGTTGCAGAAGCATTCGGCGTGAGTTATACGGGCGAGCAAGTTTACGACACCAACTACGTCGCTGAACTCGATAAAAATTACATTTGGATGTGCATTCAAGAGAATCCATGTGGCATGAACGGCACAGAGATTGACCCGAAAACCCTCTCATCCCACGAACGTTGGAGCAATGTTGGTGAACAAGGTGAACATCCTTGCTCACGATTGGACGGCGAAAGCATGACACAAGCAGAAGCCGGCCTCTGCGTTCAGCACTGGGACAGTGGCGCCATCGATTACAATGGCACCTATCAGATGCTTCTCAACAACGTTACGGGACTCGAAATTATTCCCGGAGTTCGAGGGCCACTGAGCGAAGTTGCGGTTCGCGCCATGACCAGCAACGAAGCAACCGTTGACGTTAACGGAGATGGAGATATACAGGTTGGTAGTGAGATCACTCCTGCAACACCAGACAGGTGGGGTCAGTTCAATCTCAGCATTGAGGCCTGTGCTCGAACCAGTTGTGAACCCTCGGATGGTGGTCGAATCGTCTTCATGGCCGACGGGTCTGCGCTGATCAACGCCATGTACGATTACGAAGGGTTCAATGATGGAAAATACGGTAAAACCGCAACATTCGTGCCCGCAAACGACAATCGAAAGTGGGCCATGGATTTCATCGCTGAAGCCTTGATGAGTCAACTGGAGGGTGAAGAAGGCGAACCTGCTGAAAATGCAATGGTCATTTTTGATGAATCCCGTCACCCTCAAAGCGCTCTTGCAGCTGATTCTTACAACACCGTTTACTTCCTTCTCGTCTACTTCACAGGAGAAGGTTTGGCCATGCTCCTTCTTTTCCTGATTCTGTTCGTCACCTTTGAAGCAGTTCTCATCAAGAAACGGGACCCTGAACCATGGCGTCACGTGTTTAGCATCATCTACTACGGTTTTGGTGATGCGAACAGATATGCTTACTACTCCAAAGTGGAGAAGATCCGTCAAGTGTTCCTGTCCAAGGTCCGAAATCAAAACGGCCTCAACCGCGAAGAATTCCAAGGTATGCAAGCCAATGAGTTGGTTTCAATGATTAACGACCCTGTTCTTGCTAAATTTGCAGTTGAATCAAACAACCGATACACGCTTGAACAGACGGTCGCTCTGGTCAAACGGATTAAGGCGTGGGGACGTCAGTGAGGTGAGATGAATGTGGACACGTAAAGCTGCTTTCACCTTCACTGGAGGAATTGCCTTGGTGTTGATTGGGATGATGATTTCCAATCAACAAATGATGATTCTTGGCCTCAGTTTGGTCGCCTTCATTGTGGTCAATTCATGGATCGCTGGCCATGGCGACGTTGAAGTCCAACGGACTCTCTCAGCCGACAATCTGTACAAAGGCGACGATTTGTATGTGGAACTCCTTGTAACGAACCGCAGCAACCGGAAAACTCAGATGCTGGACATTTACGATAACATACCGCACGAAATGAAGTTGCGTAGTGGTTTGAATCAAATGCAACTCAACCTCAAACCTGGTGAGAGTGCTCGAATTCGCTATGTGCTCCGTTGCCCATTGAGAGGCCATTACTCCATCGGACCTGTATCCTTACGGGCTCGCAACACCTTCAATTTGGGAGTTGAAGACATGTACGTGGACCACCACAGCGACATCGTCATCTTTCCACAAATCAAGGACATTGAAGAAGCATTCTTACGAAGCCGCACCCCAAAGATGTACACTGGAGCGACGACGCTACGGACACCTGGGCAAGGGTCGGAATTTTATTCGCTCCGAGAGTATGTCCCGGGAGACCCGTTCAAGAACATCAATTGGAAGGCGTTTGCCCGAACCGGCGAACTGATGGTGAACGAAAAATGCCGAGATGCCGTTACCGACCTCTACCTCCTGCTCGACAGCCGTGACCTTGCTCGAATCGGAACCGTCCTCAAAAATCCCCTTGAGATGGGAACCGTGTCCGCTGCAAGTCTTGCAGCCTTCTTTTTGAAACGTCGGGATTCAGTTGCTCTTGCAATTTACGACGAGAAACTATCCTATCTTCCTCCGGACACCGGAGACAAGCAGTACTTCAAACTGCTAAGCGCCCTTGCTGGAGTGACGCCTAAGGGGACCATGCCGCTTCAGGCAGTAACCAACTCCCTCAGTGGAAGATTCAGCCGAGGAAGCCCCGTATTCATCATCTCATCCTGCGAAGGCGACGGGACCGTTCCAGCTGCGGTCCGCGACCTCGTTGGACGTGGACACGAAGTGACCGTCCTGTCCCCATCAAGTGTGGACTTTGAACGTCTGGTGAGTAGAATTCCACGTATGTCATACGAAGTTCTCAAACTTGAACGACAGAATCGCCTCACCACGCTGGCTGGTTCAGGAGCTCAAGTCATTGATTGGATGCCCGACATGGATTTGTCACAGGCATTAATGCAGGTCAGGGGGTACTGAAAATGGCAGGTGAAGTAGGTCTCCAATCAGATGTTCTCTTGGAAGGCACTGCGCGCCCAAGAACCCTTCATCTCAAGAATTTGAGGCGCCAATGGCAGATTCTTTCTCTCCAAATCGTTGCGACCGTCGCCCTCATCACGATGTACGTCCAAGTGGTCCAAACCTACGTAGTTGGCTCGATCGACCACACCATCCTGTTTGACTCCATCGAATTGCTTATTTCAGACCAACTCCCTCTGGGCGACTGGCTCACTGGAGAGGGAAGAGAAGGCCTTTCGAGATTCTTTGTCCCCATGATCATGGGACTCTCCTTGGGAGGAGCCATGGCTTTTATCGCGTTCCAAAGTCCGAAGGTTCAACAGCGCATCAAACTTGGATTCATTATTGGTTTGATCGTTCTTCTCGTTGGACGCCTGCTCCTTTCATGGTTTGCTGGAATGCTGTTTGAATTTAATCTCCGATTGCCCGATGAAAGTGAATTGGAAACCCTCCAGTGGCCACTTCTCATGATTTTGTCACTCATCATTCTCTTCATCTATCTGCTACCTGTTATTATGGGCACCCGTGGAATCTGGGGCCTATCACGCCGTTCAATTGGTTGGGCCATTGGTTTCACGCTCCTTTTCCTTGGAATTCACGCTATCTTGACGTTCCCCCTCATCAAAGGCCAACTTGGGTCCTATGGTGGGGCTTTAGCCACTCTTGAGAGTCAAACATCAGATCCCACGATAGGGCTGTTTGGTTTGAATTTGGTCACAAAGGAACAGTTTGACCTCATTCTCATAGCGGTACTCATCATGGTGTTCCAAGAAGCGAGTTATGGCGTGATCAGGAACCTTGAGTACGCATTCCGCCTCCCTGAATCGTGCAAGCGCGACCCAGAATATGTTCGCCAAATGGATAACGTTCTGAACACTCATTTGCGTCATACCTTCTTTTTCTTAGGCTTAACGGGCCTTGCGACGATGGTTGCATTAGGATTCCACAAAGTTCTCCTTACCATCGTGTCCGATACAACGGGGAGCCAGTGGGCGGGACAGGTCTCTGAATCGATTGAATTGACCCTCACGTATGGACTGGTCATTTCGGCTTTACTGTTCCTTAGCATCATGGCTGTGCTGAGGTTCTTCATCCCATGGCAGAGGGTCATCGGACTCATTCAATCGCGTGGAACTAAAGACGATACAAAACCAGCGACGAAGGATTTTACTCAACTTTAATCATTGCTTGGACTGAATCATTCGCCCAATCATCTCACTCGCAGCGAGCAAGAGCAATGGAAAGGCTACAAAACCAATCCCAAATCCAAGCCAATTGGTGTTGAACCGGTCGCTAATGTTGCCTCCGTAAACTACGGTCATAACAATAACTGCCACCAACATCAGGCGTTCAAGAAACAGTGGATAAGGTCGCCCTTTCCCTTCTTCTCGTCCCAGCAGGGTAGTAGGCTCGTTGGACACTTCAATCGCCTCAGAACTCAATGTTTGATAGGCGTGATTCAAGGTCAGCAAGTGCCGCATCGGGAGGGGAACTCGTAGCGGTAGGTGTTGCATCTCTATGACCCCATTCAGCATCGATTCGGGCCAACTCAGCTTCAAGTTGGGCCCGTTCATCGTCCAGGTCAACCTTGGTTTGTTGTGGTGCCTCTTGAACTACAGCCGCCGTTGGTAAAGAATCGCTTGGGGCCGGCAAATCTGCCCAGCCATCATGGTCTGCAACTGCGGTTTCATTTTGACCCATATCAATGTCTTCTTCATGAAGGAGAGCTGGTTCAAGGTCAACCAGCATGTCTGCATCGACCGGAAGACGCTGGTTTGAAGGAATGGATTCACGCTCAAAGGGAAGAAGACCATCACGTTGGAATTCCCATAGCATACCTCTTGGTACGCCATCCGTGAGACCGGATGCATCGAGTTGAGTGATTAATTCTTCAAGAACACGGGCTGTTTCTTCTAACCCAATTGCTTCGCCAGCATCTCTTTGGTCTGCTTCGAGGTAAATATCGTCCAAGGCAACTTGAATCAATTTTCGAGTACCTTGAGCCAGGCTTGGAAGTGCCTCTGGGCGTTGGCAGTTGGTCAGGAGAGCATGGACTTCATGACTTGGCGCACCCAAGCGCTCAATTTGCTCAAGAACGTTCCTGATTCTCCTTAGCATGGTGATGGAACGGTCATAATCTTCTAGCAGATGTTCCAAATCCAGAACCACATGATTGACCGTCTCTCCAAGTTGATGTTCCAATCGCTGTTGAACCGACCAGCGAGCGAGTCCACGAACCGCTCCTGCTGTTTGTGGGACCTGACGTTCAAGCAACGTCATCACCTCGGATGAGAGAAGGTGACGAGGCGTCGCAGCGACGTGGTCAACCGTAGATTGGATCACTTGAAGGGCTCGCTCAACGGCACGGTCGAGCATGGTCACAGAATAACCAAGACCACGAGCATGTTCAAGTCGATCAAGAACTGGACCCAATCCTTCGAAGGTGTTGTTGTCATCGAGAAGGGCCTGTGCGAGTGGTTCTTCTGCAAGACGGGCACGTAGGCGTTCGGCTTCCTGAATATCCGCAAGGGCTTCTTCATGGGCTTGAGAAAGCGTGGTTGCCTTCTCAACAAGAGACGAAAGTTCAGCTTCTGCATGACCCCGTCGAGCACCCATGTCCCCAAGTTCACGGAGAAGGGTACGGCGTTCGTCCATCAATTCCCGAAGTTCAGCCTGAACGTTTGAGCGACGAGCCTCATCCTCTGCACGGCGCAAACGGTCTTCTTCCATGCGGTTTTTCGACATGGACTCCTCGGTCTTGATGGCGTCCAATTCGAGTTGATGGACGTGAACTTGTTCCTGAAGAGTGAGTACGTCGGATTGGCTTCTTGCATGGCGCTCTCTGGTCGTACTCACTTGCTCAGTAAGGACACGCAAGCGACGCTCCTCGTCCTCGCTTTGTTGGCGTATTGTATTCAACCGCTTGCTTCCTTCTGTCAAGTTAGCTTGCAATTCTGCTTCTTTGAGTGCAAGTGTTTCAATCATCGCTTGAAGTTCACTGCTCGCATCTGCGTCACCCAAAGCCTTAGCCAATTCTGCAGCGCGTTCACTGACTTGATGTTCCAGTTCATTCACTCGACGGACAAGACGTTCAGCACGGTGTTCAGCGTCTTCTGACTGATTACGGGATTCAGCAAGGTCCACTTGTAGACTGTTCAAACGAGCATGGGCATCCTCGAGGGCAACGGTATGTTCTTGGCGTGTTTCACTTGCTTCCCGAGCAACAATTTGAGCGGCTGTTTTCTTTGTTTCCAGTTCCTTGTTCTTGCCTTCAAGGATGGCTTGGGCTTTGGTGAGTTCATCCAGTGATTGCCGGGCAGCCTCAAGTTTTCGGCGTAAGCCTGCATCAACGGCAGCAACTGCTTGCTGTTGCATAACCGGCAATCCATCTCCCACTTCCATGCCCGCAGTTGAGAAATTTACTTTTCCTCGCTGAAGACGTAATTCCTCCAAACCTGCTTCGAAACCAAGCATTTCTTCAAGAGAAGCCCGGATTGAAGCCTGTCGCGCTTCTGAACGAGTTCGTACGGTTGACAACTGATCGCAGAACGATTTGAGTTTGAAACTTTCAAATGAACCAGAATTTGACGAAACGACTGTTCCTGCTGCGAACCGGATCAATTGCAACTTTCGCTTCGGCTCGGTGAGCATGGTCATGGCTGCGCTCTCATCCTCGGCATTAGGAGCCCAAAGAGCCACAGGAACTCCCCGTGAAAGTATGAGTGAGACGGATTTTGACGAGGCTCCTGACTGGATGTGTCCGGTGACTTCCTCCTCCATACCCGCTTTGAGCATCGAAAGAATGGCATCCGGTCCTCCTCGCCCTTCCCGGAGAGGGAAGCCATCCGGCAAGCTTGTTCCATGCTCTCCAATTGACGCAACATCTCCTTCGAGCATCAGCGATGCTGAAGAAAGAAGGCGAGAATGATTGGCGTCTCGTTCGGTCCAAATGGCCAGAGCAATTTCTCCACTTTGAGCCAACAACAAGGCTCCGTCCGATGTGTGAAGTGTCCAATGTCCGGATGGTCCCAATCCCAACCCTAAGTTGACGTCTTCTACTCGAATGTCCGAGAGAATACTGTGTATTTGAGATGCGAGTGCTTCTGCCTCTCGAGGCAGATCTCCTGATTCATCAATAAGCATGCCTGAATCAATAGCAATGGCCCCTCGAACCGTTTCATCTTCGACCAGATAAGCCAGTACTTTTGACAAATCACGAGCGAGGAGGCGCTCGACGAAATTCGTCATTGAGCGAAGTCCTTGTCGGTCGGCTTGATGAACAAATGCTTCGGGGACAAGATCGGCAACATCTCCAAGTCCGGAGATGGTGTATTCCGATGCGGTGAACCGGACCTTTTGCTCAGATTCAATCGCAAGCAAGGCCTCTTGGGCTTCTTTACCAGCAAGTAAATCTCGTTTCTGAGTGTATTTGCTCCCTTCAGCCAACCAGCCTACAATACGACCTGCTCGTACAAGTCGATGTCCAGCTGGAGTTTTTCGTCGCCCGACCCAAGTTGAAATGACACCATGGGCGAACGGTTGCAACGTTCCCTCGGTCAAATCTATTTCTTCATCAACTGGTATTCCAAAGGGCATTTCAAACATGTTGGTTCACCTACATTTCAGGGGTTGTTGCAAGGGACTTGCGATTGAGGTCGATGCTATGCCTCCACCTCGCAAGTTTACCGCCTTTTCCGTGCAGCATCAAAATGCGGTACGGAGTAACGATGTCGATCATGGTCCGGGTCTCACTCTCTTCCCAAATCTCATAGAGTTCACCAAGACCAAGGTTTTGAGTTGCTTCAAGACCGTTTGCGGCCATCAAGACCGTTCGCTCAACATCAGGAAAAGATCCGGATTGACCAACACTGGCCATAAGACGCCCTCTATCGTCGATCATCAAGGCTTGTTCGACCCCATTTTGGGTCGCCAAGGCAGATAATAACCGTTGCAGCATGGTCGCTCAACCTCAGTGACACCGCTGTAGCCTTCAAGAAGTTTTGCGCTCAAGAAGGGTTTTGAGTGGATTTGAGGACCCTATTGGAATTTCCAACTGGAAAATATATTTGAACCTGAGAAAAACAGTACGATATGCATTGATTGGCATTGACCTGACCTCTCGCCAGCCATCATGGCTTCGAAAAATTTGGACCGCTACCGCCTCATCGCATCAAGAAGATTCAATTAGAAAATCAAATATTCAATTGGAAAATTATACCTGTTTTTTTAACCTCGGTCGGTCATTGCTGAAGCCGTTGATTTGAAACACTCCAGCGGCGCCCCACGAATTATGGCCGAGGCAGCACCGGAGGGACCTTTTCAAATCCCTTCATGTGATTCGTGCAACAACCCTGCTGTTGTTGAACAGGCGTACTCAGGCCGGGTTTTGTGTGGAAAACATCTCGCAAAGTCAGTACGAAAGAAAATCGGAAAGGAACTTCGCCTGCAACTTCCATTGAAACGAGGGGAACACACAACGATTTTGGTGGCCGTATCGGGTGGAAAGGATTCTGCCGTTTTGCTCCACTCTCTTGTTGATTTGCTTGGAGAACGAAGGGACGTGACCATCGTTGCTGGCACCGTTGATGAAGGCATTGAAGGGTACCGCCCTCCGTCGATAGTATGTGCAAAAGACCTGTGCGACCAGTTAGAGATTCGGCACGAGACCGTATCCTACCCTGAACTTTCGTTCATTGAAATGGATGAAGTAGTCCGCAGATTACCAATGGCGATGGAGAAAGACAACAATGCACCGCGAATGCCTTGTGCTTATTGTGGAGTTTTCCGAAGGCAGGGGATCAACCATTTGGCGGAACGTATCGGAGCAGACTACATCGCCCTGGGACATAATTTAGACGACATGGCTCAAACTGTGCTGATGAATGTTTCCAACGGGGACATGGAACGTACGCTAAGGCTTGCACCCCACACCAACAATCGTGTTGATGGTTTAGCACCACGAATTGTCCCTTTGCGCTGGGTCCCCGAACAAGAAATTCACCTGTATGCGACGCACAAAAATCTGCCCCTCCACCATGAAGAATGCCCCAACGCCAAAGGAGCCCTCCGATGGCGACATCGGGATTTGGTAGCAACAATGGAAGCCGATGTACCGGGCACCCGACATGGACTCGTGCGTATGGCTGACCAAGTCAAAGCGCTAAGAGACCAAGTTGTTGAATTGGGAGGCGGTTCCACTCGACCGGCCCCCCCTCACCCATGCGAACGCTGCGGTAGCATGACATCTGGCTTGCAATGCAAAGCCTGTGATATGCGAGACTTGTTATCAATTGATGAAGAATGATCACAACAAATTGCTGATCAACTTCTCTAAGTCCTGAGGCCGGCCACAGTAATGGCAGCGTAGAACAAGAGGCTCTCTACCCATAACACGCAGGCGGTGAGCCAACGGTTCACGGGGGTTGGTCGTGATGCAGTTTGAAAACGTGCAGCGGACAACATTCGTCACTTCTTCTCCAATTTGAATCGTCATCTTTTCGGCGACGCTGTAAGCACGGATAATCGCCACATGAGCCTCCGGGGCGACAAGAGCAAGACGATTGAGTTCATCTTGAGTTAATTCGCGGTCTTCAACTTTGATGATATCCTTAGTCCCCATCTTCTTTGAAGGAACATTCATGACCATGGAAACCGGAACGGATGTTGTTTTGTTCATGTTAAGCATCTCGAGCACACGCATTGCTTGCCCCGAAGGAATATGGTCGATAACGGTCCCGTTACGGATGGCAGTGACACGTCGCATGTTGTGTTCCTGAGCCATCACAAGTCACCTCCCGCAGTAGAGATGTCGTCCGGGACAGTGACGCCCAGCAACCGGCATAAAAGAGCCATCCTTGCTACAACGCCGTTAAACGCTTGCTGGAAATACCGTGCATGCCGGGTTTTGTCAACAGAGGGATGGATTTCGTCGACCCGTGGAAGTGGATGCATGATGATCATGTCCTCCTTAGTACCCTCTAAATTCGAAGCGTGCAATTTGTATGCGCCAGCTACTTTCGTATACTCATCCTCATCAGCGAAGCGCTCTTTTTGAATTCGCGTCATGTAAACAACATCTGCCTCAGCCAACGATGAGAGAAGGTCTTCGGTTTCGACCACATGACCCCCATGCGTTGTCAAATCCTCTACGATTTCTGCAGGCATACGGAGGAGTTTAGGACTTGCAAAAATCAACTCGCATCCAAAACGAGTCAGAGCGTGACTGAGTGAATGTACGGTTCGGCCATAGCGCAAGTCTCCAGCAAGAACGACCTTCAAGCCGTCAAGCCGTCCATGGGCCTGCTTGATGGTAAACAAGTCAAGCATGGTTTGGGTTGGGTGATGACCCGCCCCATCGCCACCGTTCAGGATGGGAACTCTGGCTGCATCTTGAGCGTATTGAGCCGCTCCTTGACGAGGATGGCGCATGGCGATGATATCCGTATACCCGTCAACCATCTGAATCGTATCAAATAGTGTTTCACCTTTGACAACTGAAGATGTTTTGACGTCTCCAAGGTTGACAACATCTCCGCCTAAACGCTTCATTGCAGTTTCAAACGACATTCGTGTTCGTGTACTGGGTTCGAAGAACAAGTTTCCAAGAATCTTCCCTTGAAGTAACGGCAGGTATATCTTGCCTTCTGCAACTGGAAGAAGGCGTTCTGCATCCTCTAGAATGCTGTGAATTTCGTCATTGGATAAATCATCCATCGTAATGAGACCGGCCATAATACTCCCTCGCTTTTCGACAACGGGTGAAAGACACCCATGAACATTCCCGACAACACCAATGAGAGGTCTAGGGTTATTTCCGACCATTGAAGCGGAGTGGTTATGGGTAAAACTGCTGTCGGAACCTCATGGTCACTTGGGCTGATGTGGATTCGGCAATTGAGTCCGAGCGTCAACGTAGGGCCAAACGCGTTGATTCTGTAACCATGGCTACCGCACTTCTGATTCTTATTTGTGCGATTTGGCTCGCCTGGCCGACATTAAGTGACTTATTTAGCGACAAAGGAGTCTCTTTGGCTGGCTTTGGCGCCCCAATGCTCCTGTTGTTCTGGGGGATTATTCTCCAAGACCTGGCGCTGGATGACCCAGCAGCCCGGAGTCGTATTGGAGCATCAACAACGGTAGCTTGGCCTGTTCTCATGGTCATTGGAGCCCTCGGCTTAGAGGCTGAATTGAACGGAACCACTGCCGGAAGTGTTCTTGTTATGGCCGTTGGGTGGTTTTGCCGCCTGCAATCCAGGACGCTCCTAAGAGGTGGCTTTGATGTTCTTCGCTTCCGCTCAATCCTGACCGGCATCGGGAGCGCATCGGCAACAACTCTACTCTTTTCCCAAGCAGCAGACTATACACAGGTTCTTTCATTCATCGCCCCCCTCGTCGTGCTTTTATCCGTTGTCGATACAACTTACGCTTGGATGGTCGGAGACGACCAAAAAATACTGCGCAAAGCCTTCAAGAAGCGGCTGGATGCACTTGAATTGCGCCTCTTAGAACTCAAATCACAAGGAGCAGCCGTCGATCAGGCAGCAAGTCTCCTTACCACCGCTCGGGAAGAAGGACATTTGGACCCAAAATACGGCATGAGACTTTTGGATGAGGGCGAAGAAGATATGGAGCGTTCGCTTTCTCTTGCAGACGATGTGGAAATTATCCGCAACGATGCACTGGCCGCTGTGAAACAAGCCTCAGATATTGCCCCAACCGCTAAGCGCCCACAAAAAGCGTTCGATATGGGTGAACGCGAAGTCCAACTCGGTTCACTCCGGGAGGGCGAACTTCTCTTCCGAGAAGCAAAAAAGCGAGCAGCAGAAATTATTGAATGGTGGGGCCAAGCGGAGCAAGCCATCACAGAAGGATCTCGTCTTCTTGACGGGAAGAAAGGTGATGGCATCAAGCGCTTGTATGAGATGTTAAACGAAGCCAAGGAATTCCTTGCTTCTGAAAAGCCACATGAAGCATATGAATATGCTTCGGTAATCCCTGCACAAATGCTAGCCGATGGAGACGCTCAAGATCGCGCCCTCATCTCTCTCAAAGAGGCCCATAGGCAACTTAAGCAGGCTGATGGGCTTGATACTTCCCAATTGAAAGAACGGCTTGATCAGGCAGAAGAAGCGGTAGACCAAGGTCATGCCAGTCAAGCGATCGGATTAGCAGACGGAGTGGTTCGTACCATCGAAAAAGAACGAGCTGCAATGGATGATGTTCTTCGGGCCCTTAAACAACGTAAGAAACTCGTTCAGCGCTATGAGGGACGTGATGATGAAAAGTCTTGGGAGAAGGCATTGGAAGAGATTGACAGTGCAGCACAGGCCAAATCATGGTCACATGCCGGGATGTTGCTCGAGCGAATGACTGCTGAGTTGGATAAAGAAGGAAAAGCCAGCGATGATGCCTTGGAGCTTTACGACTTCGTAATCGACGAATGGCGAACCTTACGAAATCAATGTGATGCTTCTCAAATCACCATTGAAGACGATGACCGAAGGGAATGTGAACGAGCCATTGCCCTTGCGGAGGAAATGCTTGGAGTCAGTCGCATTGAGGACTGTTTGAATCACTTATCACAGGCAGATGCTGCAATGGAACGCCTGCGAAGACGGATTTGAACCGTTCATAAGGTATTAAATTCCGCACCCTCTCACGGGTCCAATACGGTTTAAAGCAGTCTTTTGTTGACAAATAATGCTGTCTGAAAAAACGCTGCTGCCCTTTCATCTTCATTCACTATTGGTCCGTCTTCCTAAGAAATGAACGTATTTTAGTGACGATTCCCGCAATGAGTATGAGGTATGTTAAGGTTAACATCATCCACTTGACCGCGTTAATCCCTGACCCTACCGAAACGAGGGTTCCAGAGATTGTGTTTGAATCAAGGTAACCGTTTATCATTAAAATTTCAGTAATGTTTTCTATCCAGTCTGCAACCATTGCAAGGAGAGGTGCAATCAAAAATACACGGCGATTATTGAAGAAGTACATGATCCAGAAACCATACATTGATGCATAGATGACTGCGAAAATTACATCCCAAAGTTGTAGGAACTCCCTGTAGCATTCGAGTTGGTTTTGGCTTCTCAATTCGAAAAAATCTTCCACCATTTGCAACGTGTAAGTGAAGGTAAGCCCTAATGAATTCGAACTCCCCTCTAGCCTGAAACATTTACCAACAGGATCCAGGACGAGTGTTGAATAGAGAATAAATGCCAAAGTTGAGGCAAAAGCAAAATGCAGAGTTCTTTTTTGTTCGGGGTGCTGATCATCTAAGGTTGTGTCTTGATCCGCCTCTAAAATTGCTTCTTCCATGGTGGCGTGGTCTTCCAAATTTAGAATATGCCTTGTGGTTGAGAAGCAGCGTACCGTACGGTTTGGTACCCTTCGAAACGTCCCCTAAGTGCTGGCCGGCGTTGAACACCGTTTCCTGCGAATTGATTTCTCATGATGCATGAACCTAAATGAGGCAACTCTAACGGAAAACCATGGGCAGAGAATGGTTGGTGGTGCTGCTCATGGTTGCTGTCTCATCGATGACCTCAGGTTGTATCAGTGAACAACAAAAGTTCTACTACTCTATCGAAGATTCTATTGACGAGGCTAATTCTGAATCATCCTCTGACGTACTCTTCACCATCACACTCGATGAGAAGGGCGGTTCAAACATGGATTTCTCGGACCTTGAGGTCATTATCACACAGGACGGGACCGCTCATAATTGCTCGACTGCAACCTCAGACGGAGGCTGTCTAGTCGTTCAGATAGACGGCAAGGACAATTCATCTTGGGAACTCGGTGAAACCTTGAATGTGAACGAAAACGGAGTGGATATCTGTTCACAAAGTTGCATCATAACATTCACAATAAGTGGTCCTGAGGGGGCGAAAATTGTTGGTCCGACGATACTCAATACAACCTAAAAAAGATGCAATGGTGCGTAAAATCATTGAATAATCATTGCAAACAGTGCTTTATATGGTAAGTCCTCAAATGTTTACTTAGTGAACAACGATGAATCTTGGCTTTAATGACCGCATAATTCGCCTCTTCGCCGGTTTCGGAATGGTCACCGTTGAGTATCTGTCCGGTATTGATTGGGACGTCATTCTCCTTGCCCTGGGAGCATGGGGCCTCCTCACGTCCGCAATGGGATTTTGTCCGTTTTACAAAATGCTGGGTCACTCAACATGTCCTATCTGAAGGTCAAGTACCATCGGATAAGATCCTACGACAAGGTCAAGAGTCCTTTTCCGTCAACTGAATTCAAGTCAAAAGTACCTGGCAGCCCCAAATCCACAGGCATTCCACCGATGGTCACAAGAAGACCCGACAGGTGTGTATAGAGGGCAAGCGGAAGCTCATCGGGCAACTCGTTGTGAGGCGACCTCCTGGACTTTTGTAACGCCTCCAATCCTTTCTCGCTTGCAAGGCCAACCCAGGCATTTGCGGCCCAAGCGTGTTGGCGCAGAAGATCTGACTCAAGCACTGGAGCCGGCGCAACGGTGTGCTTTGGCCATGTAATTCTCCAATCGCTTCCTAATTCAAAGAGCCACTCTATCTTGGTATGTTCGGATGAAGGCATGGTCGTATGACCCAATGCCGCATACTGAATGATGATCGAACGCACATGGGGATTTCGAGGGTGTTCTTTTGAGATTCGTTCAGCGAGGTCCACTGCAGTCATCACACGCCCAACATCAAAGTTGAGAAGACTTTGAGTGATTCTACCGTGCACCCAGTCAATGTCCCGAACAACCTCGATGGCTTCTTCAAGCAGATTGAGAGCGTATTCGCTCTTGCCGACCATTCGCATACGAGCAATTTCAGAAAGGAACATTCTACGGTCGATGGCCGTTTTGACCTTACTTGGACGTGGTGTTGAGATTTCGGCTGCTCCATATTGACGCAGCATTTCGATATTTTTAGTTGTCAAGGGGTCAATACTTAGCATGGATTTCGTCTGTTGATTCAAGGTTCCTTTTTTGTTGAGAACGGTTGAAATCCACTTTAAACGAACGGCTTCGATGTCATCATCGGGCAGAAGGTCAAGTCGGGGACGTGCTTCTTTCATATCCCTCTGAGCCAGACTTGCAGCACAAAGAACCATTCTGGAGATTTGGGCATCTCGCCCACCTTTGAGGGCAAGAAGATCAATGGCTGTTTCTTCGGCTTCGTCCCACCGGCCTAGGGCCGCAAACAGGAGCATGGTGGCCTTGGTTTTCCGAACCATGTCCAATCCAACGAGCGTCACCTCCTTGGTCTCTGATAATGTTTCATACCGTTTGAGCGCTGTATCCCAGTCTTCGGCTGCAACGAGTTCGTTAACCGAGCGTTGTTTAACATAAATCATATCGCTCATTCCCCTGAGACGAGTACGGTCCTCATCCATGGAAGCATCAAAGGAAATATCGAACAGTTCTCCCGATCGACGCAGCGAGATGCTCCAAACCGCTAAGAAAGCGACCTGGCCGCCCGAAGCGAGCATCCATGTTAATTCTTCCAACATGTCCTTTTCTAAGACTGAACAAACACTGGATTCCCATGCACCGCACGCAGCACCCTGTGGAAGAAAACTAGAATCCCAAAACGTAATCATTGCAAGGGCTAACAACAACATCGATTGACCTGCAAAACCCGTGAAACAGAAATTAAGAAGACTGGCTTGTTGAACGGGCTCTGCACGGAGCAATCTGCTGTCTGCAAGGCGGATTCCTCCAACTCCAGAAACATCTTGAATATCAAGGAATAGAATGCGAGCGACCTCATAAACAAACAAAAACCCGACGGCAGCAACGTTGAGCAAAAGGAATAACAGCAGGGAGGTCACGATTGGAACGCGAATTCCAGCTTGTGGAATGTGAGAAAAGAGTTCAATTAAACCAAAGCCAAGCAAACCACCCTCTTCCATATAGGTGGATTGGAGCCTGTATTCAGGAAGATTTAGCACTCGGTCTGAATGGGTAAACATCGTTGGATCATACAGCAAAATCAACAAAGAAACGAGGGTATTGATTGCAACAAATGGCATCGCGACCAAGTTCAAATGAACCACTTGAGCAATGAATTGTTGACGCGCATTGGGCAAATGGTTGTGGAAAGGAGATGATTTACCCTTTGAAATTTGTTGGGAAGATTGTTTCAAGGCGTGCCATGACGAGCCCAGAATACGACCGTAAGCAAGAATCGCCGGACTGAAAGCAACAAGCGCTGCAATACTAAGTTGATGGGTCTGTGAGACGCCTCGACTATTGAGAACCAGCCCTACTGCAGTTGCAAGAAGAAGCCAAGAAATGGTGAGAGCAACATAACCAGCATTTCGTGCACGGGTGTTGTTTTGCATGGTCGCCCTAACGGTCCCCAACGGACGAATGACCTGTGCACCCAATGAGGTTCCACTTGAGAGAATTGCTGGCAGTATAATGAGCATCAAGGCGAGAGCTACAGAGGGGGCGTGGAATCCTTGGGAAAGTTCCATTCGAACCGCTATGAATTCAAACAGGAACAGTAAACTTCCCGTGAGGGCCATGAGGTATGAAAGCACTCCAAAGCGCATACCACGAAGAGAAAGAAGATGCTTAACGTCATCAATCGATTCAGTTACTTGATGGACTTCATACCGTTTATCTCCAGTCTTGAAGGCCACTTGTAATCCTTTGAGTTGACGCGGAACGACTCGGTCCCAAAACAACCAAGCCGCAAGGAATGCAAGAAATAGCGAGGGAATCATGCTCAATGAAAACCCTTGAATGATTTCCAGATTAACCATGTCGTTCATCTCACTCAGGTGGCGCTACAAGCGAGGGTTGACTCGTCTTTTCATCAATTTCATGGCGAAGGAGTTTGATGAAATCATCAAGGGGCAAATCAGCCACTTGGTCACCATTTCTTGCTCTTAAACTAACCGTATTGCTTTCCATCTCGCCGTCTCCGAGAATCACCATATAAGCGGGCTGAAGTTTCCTGTACGTCTTAATTTTCTTTTTGATGTGAGCGTCTGTTGCATCCACTTCAACGCGAATGTCGTGTTCCCTCAAGGCATCAGCAACCTTGGTCGCATATGCTTCATGTCGCTCTCCAAGAGTGATGATGTGACATTGAGTCGGGGTGAGCCAGGTTGGAAACTTGCCTGCAAAGTGTTCAATGAGTACCCCACAAAAGCGTTCCATGGAACCAAATGGAGCTCTGTGAATCATGACTGGACGGTGGTGTTCTCCATCGCTACCCATGTAAGTCAAGTCAAAACGCTCGGGTAAATTGTAATCAACTTGGACTGTACCAAGTTGCCATTCTCTCCCAATAACGTCTTTGACAACGAAGTCGATCTTAGGCCCGTAGAACGCTGCTTCGCCCTCTTCCTCAGCCCAGGGGACTCCAAGTGAGGCCGCAGCCGCACGGCATGCCTCTTCCGCCTTATCCCATCGTGCTGGGTCTCCAACGTATTTGTCTGAATCCGGGTCGCGAAGCCCCACCCGTACACGATAATCCGCCATTCCGAGTTTATCAAAGATGATTTGAACCAGCTCGATGCAACCGAGCACTTCCTCAGCAATTTGGTCCTCTGTTACGAATAAATGTGCATCATCTTGTGTAAATCCACGGACGCGGGTCATTCCGGATATTTCTCCAGATTGTTCCCACCGATAGACGGTTCCAAATTCTGCCAGACGGAGTGGGAGGTTTCGATAGGAACGTGATTGACTCGCATAAATCTTGATGTGATGAGGGCAATTCATTGGCTTCAGCATATAGCCTTCAATTTCACCGGTTTTCATGAGATTCGACAATTCACCGCACGTGCACCCTTCATCGGCTAATTTTTTCATCAAGTCACGTTCAACGAGAGGGGGGTACTGTGACTCTTGATAATATGGAAAGTGACCCGAGGTGCGGTAGAGGTCGAGTTTCCCGATGTGTGGAGTAAAGACCTGCTTGTAGCCTTGACGACGCAGATGATGAGATATGAAATCTTGCAGTTCTTGCCGTATCACGGCTCCTCTGGGCGTCCACAAAATCAAACCTTGACCGACTTCTTCGTCAATGTGGAACAACTGCAGGTCTTTGCCGAGTTTACGGTGGTCTCGCTTTTTGGCTTCTTCCATTCTGTGAAGTGTTTCGCGAAGAGCATCTTTTGTAGGCTCAACTAAACCGTATATTCGAACGAGTTGTTCTCTATCTTGGTCGCCACGCCAGTAAGCTGGAGAGACTGAGGTGAGTTTGATGAACATCAATCGGGAGGTGTTTGGAACGTGAGGTCCAAGGCAGAGATCGTACCATTCTCCTTGCTTGTAAATGGTCGAACCGTCACCGTCTTCCAATTTATCATCAATGATTTCAATCTTGTAGGGATTGTTAATGAAGTGTTCTCGAAGGTCTTCTTCTGATAACTCAAGACGTTCAACAGTGAAATTTCGTCGAGCCAATTCCTTCATTTTTTTCTCAATGGTTTTCAAATCGCTTTCTGCGATCGGCTCCATTGCAAAATCATAGTAGAACCCTCGATCAATCGCAGGACCAATGGTCGGTAGGGCGCCAGGATAAAGTTCCATCACCGCCTGAGCAAGAAGATGTGCTGCTGAGTGACGAAGGATGTGAAGACCTTCCTCGGAGTCTGAACGGATTCCTTCAACGGAACAATTTTTGTCCAAAACATGGGACATGTCGTAATCGTCTCCGTTTACTTTGGCTGCGAGGCACCCGTGTTTCTTACCCATTGCATCCGTAATGACTTCTGCACAGGTAATGCCTGCAGCGTATTCGTTCACCGTTCCATCCGGCAAAGTGACGTGAATCATGCTCATCTATGGTTCCTCCGACAACCCCTATGGGGTTGCACCATCGCTATGAATCCCGCGCATCACCTTGACGCCCTTTTGGCGAATCATAGTTTTACCATTCGACGTCAAAGTCATCTCCAAGTTGTGCGGTTGGAGTCTTCAGGATATCCTGTTTCGTTTCAGCGGATTGATGATGCTTTTCCTTTTCTGCAGATAATTCGATTGCAGGAGGGGCCACAACAAACGATTCACGGTCCTCCTTGGCTTGGATTTTCTTACCGTATTCAATAGGCTTTGAAACACTTGAAGATTCGCCTACCACCGGCTCATCTGAATTCTTGGTCACGATGTTTTCTTCACCAACTTTCAATTCTGAAAACCCTTTTGAAAGAACATCATCAAGGTTGGGTCCTCCTTTTGCATAGCGTTTCATGTTGCTTCCTTAACCCTCGTATGTAATCAATGCTCGGGTGATTCACCATCTGAAATGCGAGATTGGAGGAAGCAGGGCTATTTGAGGGACGAGTTTTAGGGCACATCATGCGCATCGGTATCGTAGTCAACCCTGATGCTGGCCTGGGCGGTCGTTTGGGCTTCAAAGGAAGCGATGGACGGGCTGCAGAGGCCCGTGCGGCTGGGGCAGAGGACCGAGCAGGACCCCGAATGCAATTGTGCTTAGAGCATCTTGATCAACTGTTGGGGTCCTCGCTCAATCGAACGAAAACAAGCCTTACACTTGTTGGTTTAAGCGGCCGAATGGGTGAAACATGGTATTATTCAAAATCAATAGGTAATTATTCAGAGTGCATAGGATTGACTCCTCCCGAGACAAAACAGCAAGATACACTTGAACTCGTTCGCGAGTTGGTTGATGCAAATGTCGACGCCATTCTCTACGCCGGAGGCGATGGAACCACCCGAGATATTGTCACTGCACTTGAGCAGAAAGGTGAGGCGGCGCAAAAAATTCCTCTTATCGGCGTCCCAGGTGGCGTAAAAATGCACTCCGGATGTTTTGCAACCACTCCAAAGGCAGCCGCTGAAGTCACCTTGGCCTTCGCAATGGGCGATCTAAGAACAGCAATTACTGAGGTCATGGACCTTGATGAGGTGGTTTACCAGGAGGGGGTTTGGAAGGTTCGCATGTACGGTGAGGCTTGGACACCATCGTCCCCACGCTTCATGCAAGGGGCGAAAGAGCAAGTGGAGAGGGCCAGCGAAGAAGAGACCATCGAGGGGCTTGCACATCATGTTCAAGTCCTGCTCGAAGACGACCCCGATCTCATGGTCATCTGGGGGAGTGGAGGGACACTGCGCCGCATGGGCGAGCATGTTGGTCAAAATCTAACGCTTCTTGGAATTGACATTTACCACGGTGAAACCCTACACAACGACCTCAATGAATCACAACTGCTTGAAATTATTTCAGCACACAAGGAATCAAACGGGGATGCGAGAGCCTTGCTCTTGCTCCTCTCACCAATGGGAGGGCAAGGGTTCCTTATCGGCCGGGGCAACCTTCAACTCTCCCCCGATGTATTGCGGATGGTCGGCCATGACAACATCCTCGGTGTTGCTACTCCCTCGAAATTGATTGGGCTTGATGCTGTTCGAATTGATACAGGAGATTCCAATCTTGACGATGCCTTTCAGGACAAGCGATTCATCAAAATTCTTCAGGGATTTAGAACTACACGGCTCATTCGTGTTGCTGAAATGTGAGTTGACACCGAGATACTCTCCGCTTGAGGTTTTATTTCTCAACAGAGTTAATATCCATTCAAAGGTTGACTGAATCATGAACCTGCCAAGAATCGTTGTGCTGACAGGGGCTGGAATTTCGGCAGAATCTGGCGTACGAACGTTTCGCGACAACGGTGGATTATGGGAAGAACATCGTGTTGAAGATGTCGCAACCCCTGAAGCATGGGCGTTTGACCCCGAAATGGTTTGGAGGTTTTACCAAGCGAGGAGGCGTCAACTGTCGGAAGTTCAACCAAACAATGCCCATTTTGCCCTTGCACAACTGCAAAAGAGCATGATGCAGTTTACCCTCATTACTCAGAACGTTGATGATTTGCATGAGAGGGGAGGGAGTAGCGATGTCATACACATGCACGGTGAACTCAGAACATTACGATGCGAGGCAAGTCAACGTGCAGAAGTTCGGATGGATGCATCGGATTTAACCGATGATGTCTCGCTCTGCTCCTGCTGTGCAAACCCGGTACGAATGCGCCCTGACATTGTTTGGTTCGGAGAGACACCCATGCATATGGAAGCGATCATGAATGCAGTAAATACGTGTGACATTTTCCTTGTTGTTGGAAGTTCGGGCCATGTGTATCCAGCTGCGGGCCTTGTTGACCAGGCAAATAACGCCGGCGCTCGCACCATTTTAGTGAATCTAGAAGCCCCAGTAAATGCATCAGCATTTGATGAAATTCATCTCGGTCCTGCTGGAGAATTGCTCCCTGGACTCGTAACCAGGCTGCTCAACAACAACGGTTGAGGTTTCAAGTCCGTTTTGCTGCTGCTTGGAGAAGCCCCAAGAACGGTGGACTGGGACGGTTAGGTCGGGACTTGAATTCCGGATGGTACTGAACACCGACGTAATATGGATGACCCGTGAGTTCAAAGATTTCACAACGTTGACCGGATTCATCTTTTCCAACAAAGACCAAGCCTGCGGCTTCAATTCGCTCAATTAAGTCAGGGTTGACCTCATACCGGTGACGATGTCGTTCATCAACAGCATCTCCTGGGCCGTAGAGGCTTCGAATGGCGCATTCCTCGACCTGCCAGAGTGTAGGGCGGCTTCCTAGCCTCATGGTACCCCCGAGGTGTGTTTTCGAAATCTCTGGCATAAAAACTACAGCGGCATGCTCGGGGTTGTCTTCAAACTCCGTTGAGTTGGCCCCTTCCAATGAAAGGACATTGCGACAAAATTCAATGGTTGCAACCTGCAGACCAAGGCAAATTCCAAGATAGGGTATCTCTTTGGTACGAGCGTGATGAGCAGCGAGGATTTTGCCTTCTACACCTCGGTCACCAAACCCACCGGGTACAAGAATGCCGTGAGCACCCTTGAGCAAATCCCATGCTGCACTGTGTTCTTCTGAGGATTCTTTGGCCCATGAAGATTCAAGATGACTCGCTTCGATCCAATCAATGACCAATTTACGGTTAACCGCCATTGAAGCATGTTGCAGACTCTTGATTACGGAGAGATAAGCATCTGAGAGGTCGGTGTATTTCCCAACCATTGCAATGTGTACTTCTTCTGAAAGGGTGTCAACATGATGAGCCATTTGGCTCCATTCACTCAACAGATTTGTTTTCTTGCAATCAACACCGAGGATTTCGCAAAGTCCCTGCTCTTGAAGCATGAGCGGAACGTGGTAGATGTTGGGGACATCATGAGTCGACATGACTGCTTCAGGCTTCACATGGCAGAAGGCAGCAAGTTTGTTACGGGTTTCGTCGTTCAAGGGTTGTGAAGAACGGCACACCAAGATGTCGGGGGTGATCCCGAGGCCACGAAGCTCCTTCACCGTGTGTTGTGTAGGTTTTGTCTTTTGTTCGCCAACAGGGCCGAGAACGGGAACCAACGAAACGTGGACGAAACTAACGTTTTCTCGACCGACACGAAATTGGAATTGGCGCAGAGCCTCTACGTATGGGGCTGATTCAATGTCGCCAACGGTTCCGCCCAATTCGATAATGCAAGCATCTGGAACGTCCCCACTACCGTCTGAAGGGCGCGATGCAACGTCCTCGATCCAGTCTTGTACAGCATCGGTCACATGGGGAATAACTTGGACTGTTTTGCCGAGGTAATCGCCGCGCCGTTCGGCTTCGATGACCTTGGAATAGATTTTTCCAGTGGTGAGGTTGTTATCTTTTGAGAGGTTGATGTCAAGGAACCGTTCATAATTCCCGAGGTCCAGGTCCACTTCGCCGCCATCATTGAGGACGAAAACTTCGCCGTGTTCAAACGGTGACATGGTGCCAGCATCGCTGTTGAGATAGGGGTCAATCTTGATGGAAGTGACCTTGAGGCCTGCGCTTTTGAGCAGAACACCGATGCTGCTTGCGGTAACGCCCTTTCCTAATCCAGAAAGCACACCTCCGCTAACAACTACGTATTTCATGCACCATCAACGGGCTTTTAGGCCGTCGCGCCTCCCTAATCAACATACCTCTACATCGGCGTTGTTTTGCAATCCGGGTGAAGATTTGTGGAAAACCGTTTGAGCGAAGGATGAAAAGGTGTCCGATGTAAACAGAAACGAGGGCGAGACATGAATCTTCTACCGGATACCATGGTCGCCTGGACAAAAACTCAAGATGAGGTCGGTGGATTTTCCCTTGAAGAGCACCCTGTGCCCGCTCCCGCAGCTGGGGAAGTTTTGGTGAAGACCCTGTCGACCTCAGTTTGTGGAACCGACCTCCACATCTGGAAATGGGATGCTTGGAGCAGGGACAACGTCCCTCTAGGAACGGTAACAGGCCATGAGACGAGTGGAACCGTCGTTGCTTTGGGTGAAGGCGTGACAACACATGCTCTAGGTGACAATGTAGCCATTGAATGCCATCTGGCCTGCTGGAATTGCCCCCGTTGTGATGAAGGGAATGCTCATATTTGTGAAAACGGCTCAATTTTCGGCGTCCATGGGAATGGGGCATTTGCACCGTATTTCACCGTACCAGCGGTCAATGCACGTCATGTTCCTGCTGGACTTGACCCGGGCCACGCATCCATCCAAGACCCTTTGGGAAATGCCATTCACACACTCACAGGAGGACCTATCGAGGGTGCGACGGTTGCGGTTCACGGCCTTGGTCCGATTGGGCTCTTTGCAGTTAATGCAGCCAAAGCAATGGGAGCAGCCATGGTCATTGGTATTGATTGGGACAACCAATACCGCATGAATCTCGCAAAGGAACTGGGGGCAGATTTGGTGCTTGGTAAGGACGACGATGTAGTAAAAACGATTCTTGCGGCCACGGATGGCCGAGGTGTGGACAACTCATGCGAGTTTTCAGGCTCGCCTGCTGCTTTATCCAATGCCATTCATTCAACCAGAATGGGTGGGTACGTGAACATCCTCTCCGTTTACGGGCACACAATGACAGAGATTCCAATGAATGAAGTTGTCTTCCGCTACCTCCACTTAAAGGGAATCAACGGCAGAAAAATGTGGTCTACCTGGGACAAAATGCATGTTCTTCTGGAACAGGGCAGCATTGATGTTGACCGAATCCTTACTCATCGCATGCCTGTTTCTGATTTTAAGCAGGGAATTGCACTGGCCCTTTCGGGAGAATGCGGCAAAGTGGTATTGGATTTTGATTAAGCCCCGATCCACCGGTATCTTCGGACGCCTTCATCAATACCTTCGTCCCCGATTTCAACCAAAGCGAATTCACCCTGTGGTTCAACAACGCTGTTGTCTTGAACGCCTTTGTGGAGGTTTTCATAGGTCGTATGGTCGATGGCAATTCTGCCAGCAAGGCGTTCAAAAAGATGCCAGCGTGAAACAACTTCCCTCCATCTTGGATTGACGGT
Organism: Candidatus Poseidonia alphae; assembly: GCF_943787815.1. Lineage (NCBI taxonomy): Archaea > Methanobacteriati > Thermoplasmatota > Candidatus Poseidoniia > Candidatus Poseidoniales > Candidatus Poseidoniaceae > Candidatus Poseidonia > Candidatus Poseidonia alphae. The sequence goes on along the minus strand of NZ_CALSNW010000002.1, from coordinate 227,390 downwards.
TCCTCCAAATACCTTGGCTTTAGCACCAGAACCGTAACCACACAAACCGAATTTGGTATTGTCCAAGTTACAATTTTCTTCCAAGTCGGATTCAAAGGTTGACATCAAAGCAAGGAAAATTGAACCCGTATATTGATTCCCAATCAAACTGCTCGCACGTTGACCCTTTTCGATTCTACTCGCATGGAATTCAATGTATTCCGGTGTTTTGGAGATTGCACGACGGTAAGCGTCCATTTCTTGCTCCCAATTCGCAACGATGGCCTCTTCGTCAGACTGGGGCAATTCGGGTGTGAGTCCAATCTTTTCTGTAATATTAGCCCACATCTCGCTGTCTTGGCGGTCATGGCGGAAGACATCTGGGAACATTCGCTTAGCTTGGAAAGCATAGGGGAGATGCATGATAATCCGCGACCACTGTTCGGTCAGTTTTTCGTCCTTTTCAGGGTCAAAGTCTCCTTGACGGGTTGCTTTCTTGGCATAATCATGGAAGGCTTGTCGAACGGCAGTTTGGTAGCATCGATTGGAGAACTGGCCATCAAAAATCGGGTCATCTCGATGGACGCTAACGGATTCCTCACCGTGAGCAAAGATACCCAGTTTTCTTACGGTGGATTCTGGAAGATGACGAATCATGCGTTCAATGAGCCCTTTCTTCACGGATTGACCGGTTTCTTGAGCCAATTGAAGGACGTTTGTGATCACCGAACGAAGGGTTACCTTGCGACGAGGCTTGAAGAAATCGTGTACGGGAGTGGTAGAAACACCGATGCAATCAGGAATCTCCAGCAAGCGAGGGTTTCTGCGAATCAAGAGAGCGCCGCCTCCAGCACCTTGCGTGTACTCACCTGAAGATTCCAAAGCATACTTAGCATTGTCAGAGAAGATGACGACGCCCAAACGCTCATCGCTTTCATTGGAGCGAGCGACCCAATCAAGTGTGGTATGCATCGCATCAACGGCACCAATGCATGCAAAGGTCATATCAACGACGTCACAGGTTTGAAAACAATCTTTTCCAAATCGTTCCGAATACCGTTGAGTCAGCATGTCGAGAATGTATGTAGCCGTTGGTTTGGCTCCATCAAGAGCGGATTCAGTTCCAAGATACATCCGACCGATGTCCCTTGGATTAATCCCATTACGGTCGATCAATTGCATTACAGCCATCGCTCCCATTGTAGCGGTATCTTCGTGAGCATCAGGTATGGCCATGGCCTCAAGTCCGAGTCCTTTACTCAATTTGCCATAATCGGCACCTCGTAAAGTTGCGAAGTCCTTCATGTCCATGTACAGACGAGGAAAGTGAATGGCAATGTCATCAATGCCCACCGGTGGCTCACTGCTGTGTTCCATGTTGGTCCGGCTTCAGTAGGCTATTTGAAAGGGTGGACTGTATACCCAAACAACGGCTCTATTTGTTCATTCACCGTCCAAACCATCTGGGATGGTTGGATCTTGTTTTGCCCAAAGTACATCGTCAATACGGAGGACGGAGAGCGCCGCCTCTGTTGCTCCAGCAAGCACCTGTCGTGTAATTCGTAAAGGCTCAACAACGCCTGCTTCTTTCATGTTTGCAGGGCCACGGGCAATCACGTCTAAGCCAATACAATGAGCCTCTTTTGATGTCGAAGTGCTTTGCTCCGCTACGACTCGTAGCAAGGTATCAAGCGGGTCTAATCCAGCGTTTTCGGCAAGAACTCGGGGGATGACTTCCAGTGCATCTGCAAAGGCTTCGACCGCAAGTTGTTCTCGACCAGGGATGGTCTCAGCGTGGCGGCGAAGGAAACGGGCGAGAGCAATTTGCGTTGCCCCACCACCGGCAAGCAGTTCGGGCTCCTCAAGAAGTTGACAGGCGACGCCCAAAGCGTCTGCAAAACAGCGTTCTACTTCGCCAACAGCTTCGTTAGTCGAGCCTTTTGCAATGAAGGTAGCACCGCCTTCTTCGGTGTCAACAATCCAGTGCATTACGCCGTTCCATCGCTCGTTTCGGCTCTCGATAAAAACACCTAAATCGTTCTTTTGCAAGCCCTTGATATTGTAACCCAAAACGGCACCTGTCCCACGAGCGAGCAAGTCCAAATCCGAACTTGACACTCTGCGATATGCTTGGATTCCTGCATCGCTTAGCGCTTGATGCATGTCGTCGTCAATTCCTTCCTTGCAGGCGAGTAGGGTCACGCCAAGGTCAACAAGAAGGTCAACTTGGGCGTCCAGCATTTCCTTTTCTTTAGCCCTAAACGATTCAAGAACGCCTGGACCACTGACTTTCAAACTGACATCACTCATCATGTTTCGGCGTTCCAATCCGCCATCAACAAGGGCGACCTTTCCCGCCTTGAGCAATTTCGGCATGCTGTCAATTGCTCTCTTCTTCGCCAAAACCAAGCCAGTTACGAGGTGAGAGTCGGTCATGCTGCCTCCTGTTTTGGTCAAAATCTTCACACGGGTTGGGTCGGCAATCACGCCGTCTGAACCCGTTGATACAATCGCTTTTGCCGCCTCTATGGCTAAGCCTGCAAGATGGACCTGCATGGCTTCGTGAACTTTTCCGGCGAGCGAGGTAACAGCAGCTTGGTGCTGCATGGCCTCGGTCGCATGCAGTGTTAACGAAGAAAAATGACCTCGGCAAGCATCTTCTGCAAACCGATAGCCACGCGCAATGGCGGAGGGGTGTACTCCTTGCAGCACGAGCTCCCATGCGTTCTGAAGCAACTCTGCTGAAAAGAGAACTGCACTCGTGGTACCGTCCCGAGCGATGCGGTCTTGCGTTGTTGATGCGTTGATCAGCATCTTTGCAACCGGATGCTCAACCTTAGCCGATTCAAGAACAGTCACTCCGTCATTGGTAACCATTGTACGACCTTCGTCGTCGATAAGGAGCTTGTCTTGACCCCGAGGGCCTAACGTGGTGCGGACTGCGCCCGCAAGAGCCAAGGCTGCCGTGATGTTGTTCCTGAGGGCTTCACGGCCAGTAGTGCGAGTCGTTTCCTGAAGGATAGGAACTTCGCTCATGCACTGGCCACCTGCCTCTTACCCATAAGCCAAACGCATGGTGCGAGGTTCAGTAGGTTTCAGTCTTCGTCTTCAACGACTTCGAAGTCGGCGTCAACAACACCGTCGTCAACGCTGATGTCTCCATCTTCACCGCTCTCTTGTTGGGCCATCTCTGCGGCTGCTGCTTCGTAAAGTTTGGTTGAAACAGCATGCATGGCTTCTTCAATTTCCTTGACCTTGGCCTGAATTGCTGCATCGTCCATTGCGTCGATGTCAATGGGTTTCCCATCTTCATCCTGAACCATGGTTTCCAACTCATCCAAGTGAGCCTTCACGGGATCGACCTCGCTGTCGTCCAACTTGTCGGCAGACTCGTCAAGGGTACGGCGTGTTTGGTAAACGACTTGGTCAGCCATGTTACGCAACTCAACCTTGCCCTTTCGGCGTTGATCTTCTTCAGCGAATTTTTCTGCTTCAGCAATCTTGCCTTGGATTTCGTCTTCGGTTAGAGATGTTGCTGATTCAATCTTGATGGACTGTTCTTTTCCAGTCCCCATGTCCTTTGCACTGACGTTGACAATTCCATTTGCGTCAATGTCGAAGGTGACTTCAATCTGGGGGATGCCTCGTGGTGCTGGAGGAATTCCAACCAATTGGAACTGTCCAAGGGTCACGTTGTCTTTAGCAAACTCACGCTCACCCTGCAACACATGGATTTCAACCGCTGGTTGATTGTCGGTCGCCGTGGAGTAGATTTCTGAGCGTCGGGATGGAATGGTGGTGTTTCGTTCAATCATTGTCGTCATGACGCCACCGAGGGTTTCAATTCCCAAGGTAAGAGGCGTAACATCGAGAAGAAGGATGTCTGAAACACCTTCGTCTCCGGCAATAATTCCTGCTTGAAGTGCAGCGCCGAGAGCAACTGCCTCATCGGGGTTAATCCCCTTGTAGGGAGGCTTTCCTGCTTCTTTTTCCACAGCGTCCTGAACTGCAGGAACTCGGGTTGAACCACCAACAAGAATCACCTTGTCAACATCGCCCTTCTTGATGCCGGCATCCTTCATGGCTTGGCGGGTAGGGACCATTGTTTTCTCAACGAGTTTTGCAATGAGGTCTTCGAACTTTGCCCGGCTCATGGACATGTCCATGTGCACGGGTTGACCGTCTGCCATTGAGATGAAAGGAAGATTGATCTGTGTTTGTTGTGTTCCAGAAAGTTCAATCTTAGCCTTCTCAGCCGCTTCTTTCAATCGGGACATGGCTTGTTTGTCTTTGGACAAATCAATACCGGTCTCTTTCTTGAACTCGGCGACCATCCATGCGATGATTTTCTCGTCAAAGTCGTCTCCACCAAGCTTGTTGTTTCCGGCTGTGGCCTTGACTTCAATCTGAGGTTGACCGTCAACTTCGTAAATTTCAAGGATGGACACGTCGAATGTTCCTCCACCCAAATCGTAAACCAGGATGGTTTGGTCTTGGGTCTTATCAACACCGTAGGCTAGAGCCGCAGCGGTTGGTTCGTTGATGATTCGGAGAACTTCAAGCCCTGCGATTCGGCCAGCATCCTTGGTGGCTTTTCGCTGTGCATCGGTGAAGTATGCGGGGCAAGTAATGACCGCTTGGGTGACTTCGTGCCCGAGGTATGCTTCTGCTTCGGCCTTGAGCTTTTGGAGAATGAAGGCTGAAACTTCTTGAGGGGTATATTCAGTTCCATCGACTTCTGTTTTCCAGGAAGTGCCCATGTGTCGCTTCACTGAAATCATGGTTCGGTCGGTGTTGGTCACAGCTTGTCGCTTTGCAGTAACACCGATGAGGCGTTCTCCACCGTCTTTGGCAAAAGCCACGACGGAAGGTGTTGTTCGGGCGCCTTCTGCGTTCGGGATGACAACGGGTTCTCCGTTTTCGATTGTTGCTACACAGCTGTTTGTTGTTCCTAGGTCAATTCCAATTACTTTACTCATGTTTTTTCACTTCCTTTTTTCAAAAGATGGGGATCCCACCATCATCCTCGTCGTCATCATCGCTGTTGTCTCCAACGTCAATGTTGACTTCGCTTACAGTGGGAATATCATCGTCATCCAAGGATGACTCAAGGGCTTTCCCTTGGGGGGTAAGTTTGAGCGTGATGTCAAGAATACCGTTGTTTAACGTCCAATCCACAACATCATCACAAGGGTGGGGCAACTGGACCAAAGCCAATGGGGCCGGTTGTGTTGAGCGCATGATTTCAATTTGAGAGCCCTCTTTGATGAGTTCAATTTCCAACTGCTCGGTTTCAAGGTCGCCCTTGAGTGTGAAGTCAATGGTTACGGACATGTTCCATCCGTCGAGGTAAATGTCTTCAGTAGGGAGTTTGAGCGTTTCTTCCGTACTCTCAAGAGCGCTTGGGTCGAGTTCAACCGGCGTTGCATCCACTCGGACATCAACACCAAAATTCTTGAGCATGTCTTCCAATGAGCCTCCGGAAGTAAACAGTTTTGCGATATCAGACATGTCGAGATTGAAATTTGCATCACCTTTGGCGAGCTGTTCAGGGTCCAAGCCAAGAGCCTCAACCTGGTCACGAATTTGGTTCAAAAGACCTCGCAGTTGGTCTCGCTTGAAGGGTATCCCCATGCTTGAAAGCATCTCCTCGAGTTTGTTGAGCAAGTCTTCTTCCCACTTGTCGTCTGCCATTCACTTCACCACTACTTAACCATCGGTTGTATAGTGTCCACTTTGGCACTCCATATAAATCTAATGAAAACAAAATCCTTCAAAACAGCCAGGCTCAAGCCCATATCCATTCAATTTAGAACCCGTTATCAGGGATTCTTTAACCAAGTCCGTTCATTCGCCAGTGATGAATTTCACCAGTGTTCGCACGTGAACTCCGGTAGCGCCGTGGTTGACCATCTTGTTGGTCTTAGCACCCCAATACGTACCTGCAATGTCCATGTGAGCCCATGGAATGTCCTCTGCGTCGTCGCCTTCGCCACGTTGAGGGACGAATTGCTTGAGGAATGCCGCAGCAGTGTTTGCGCCCCCGTAGCGTCCTGCTCCGAGGTTACGAGTATCGGCAATCTTAGAATTGGTCATTTCCTTTTCAAACGCAGGTAGAAGAGGCATGGGCCAAGCAAGTTCGCCAACTTCCTTACTGGTTTCGTGGATCCGAGTTCGGAAGTCATCATCGTTTGACCATAGGCCGGTCGCTTCATGTCCAAGCGCAACGACACATGCCCCTGTGAGGGTTGCAAAGTCGATGATGTATTCAGCATCGAAGTCCGTCCCTGCCTTCCAAAGTCCATCTGAAAGAACAAGACGGCCTTCGGCATCGGTGTTGAGAATTTCAATGGTTTTCCCCGATAGCGTTTTGATGACGTCTCCTGGGCGTTGAGCATTGGCGGCAGGCATGTTTTCAGCCATGCAAGTGATTCCAACGACCTTCTTGTCGTACGCTATGGCTGCAAGGGCTTGCATGGTTCCAAATACGGTTGCGGAGCCGCCCATATCGTACTTCATTTCGTCCATGTTTGCACCAGGCTTGAGGGAGATTCCTCCGGTGTCAAAGGTAATTCCCTTTCCAACCAACACGGGGTGCCGACCTTTCTGGTCCCCATTGAGAGTGAAGATGACCATGCACGGTTTACGGGACGAACCCATACCAACGGCAACAAGTCCACCCATTCCGTGGCGCTTTGCCGTTTCGTAATCAATGACTTCGACCTTGACATTATCGTATTCATCAGCCCACTTCTCCGCCATTTCAGCGAAGGCCATAGGATACATATCGTTTGGAGGGCAGTTTCCTAAGTCACGGGAAAGGTGAACTCCGGACACGACAGCGCTAGCACGATCAATGGCGAGAGAGAGTGCGGATGCGTCCCCTTCATTGCAGTTAATTCGGGCAGTCAAAGGTGTTTTTTCGTCATCTTCATCGGTCTTCTTGTACACGTCGTACTTGTAATCCCTCATCATCATTCCTTCTGAGAAGGCGATGATTTCGGTTGCATCAGAGGCATGAAACACAACAGTCAGCTCCGAATCGTGAGATTTCTTGTGCTGTGCGACGACGGTAGCGCCGGCGTCTCTGTAGGTTTGAGATGTGCTCTTATCTTCCTTTCCTAGGCCAACGAGAATGGCTTTTCCGCCTTCGGTACCGTACAACGACATGAGGCTGTTTGCTTTACCTTTGAAATCGCCTTGGCTCAGCACGCGGTTGATTTGGCTCTTGAGGTCTGCTGGGACGCCTTCTGCGTTATCCGTAATCGTTTCTGCGCCCTCAAAAAGAGGAAGAACAAGGGTGCCGTTGATGTTGTTTCCTGAACTCACTGTTACTTGCATGGTGTTCACCTAAAACTCCGACTCTCTTTTCCCTCTTGAAACCTCGTCCTCAATTCAATGAAGATTCCGTCGCAAGAGGAGGCCTTCAATGGGTGAAAACAGAGGACATCAACCGATTTCATTCGTTTCGGTTTTCTTATGGGACTCCGATGGGCGTTGATTGAGAACATTCGCCACGGCAATGAATCCGACGATGATGCTGAGCGGATGGAAGATCCCGTATCCAATCAAGAAGGAGCCTTCCTCTTCCCCTGGGAGAAGAAGTGAGTTCGGAGTAATGGTTTCATTCACCCATTGAGATGATTCAATGATTCGTTTTTGATAATTGAAATTCCATTTCCCGTCCTTGGAGAAATCAATGCCTTTCACATCAAAGGTCTGGACGGTACTGTTGGTTGCATTGACGCTGAATAATGGAGAAGCCCATACCATGTCCCCATTACTGTCTAAATATTGCAAACTTGCATTGTTGGTAGTGGCGTGGCCATGATTCTGAACATCGACGGTCAGTTGACTATCAGACACATCAATACTACGAACATCCAGTCGCGCCCTCCAATACCATACGTTCGAGATGAGATATTCCATAACGTCCAGTTCTTCTCCAAGACGGCTGGAAAGTTGTTCTACTGTGCCGAGAAGCCATTGTTCATCGTCGGTTTCAAAGGTAAAGGTTGGGAATCCCATGATTCCATAGCCGTAGTCTCGGCTGGTACCCGAGTTTGGATACAATCCCTGATTTGCATTACGAATGGGAATTTCAGAAATGTTGGTATTGACATCCTCACGGATGTGATGAAACAATTCCCAGTCGATGGGTTGGTCAGGAATATAGCCCCATGGATAGAGCATAATCCACACACCTGTGTGCATCGTCACATAGAGGTCTGCGTCAGGGACAACGGTGTTCATGTAAATCGAATTAGCAAGTGTTTCGGCTTCACTGAACGGGCCACTTCCAGGTTGTGTCTCATCCTGTTCGTTCCAGTGATGGTCATAATTACGGTTCAAGTCAACTTGGTTAATGTTCCAACGCGTGTCCAAATCGTTACCGTCGGCATTGAGCATGATGAGAATATGAAGTTCAGTATTGGTGAGGACATTCACAACTTCTTCGTCGCCTTCAACCCAGCCCTCAATGTAGTGTTCAGCCGTCAAAAAGGCTAATTCTGTTCCGAGATGTTCGTTCCCGTGATGACCACCGTCAATGTATACCACTTCTTTCGCAGAGCCATCGGGTTTGGTTTCGTTACTCCAGTCCGAAATTCGTACGACCCAGAGGTTCTTGCCCAATTCGGTTTGACCAGCAACGGTCAAGTCAACAATTTCGGGATGGTCGTCCGCCCATGCATTGACGTCGACGGTGAGCGTTGCATAGGAGTGGTACCAGTGCTCTTGAACAAGGTCAGGTTGCTGTGCAGCCGCCAACGGAACGAAACTTCCTGCAAGGAAAAGGACACAAAGACCCCACACTCGCATAGCCTACCCTCGTCCCCGTGATTCAAGTAGTTAACCAAAATTATCAATCGGATGTGAATGCGTTGGGATTTGAAATCCTCTCCGCCTCACGAGTCCAGATGCTCGGTCCGTCAGTACTGTAAATATCAGCGAATGGATCGATGTCTTCTTCCTGAAGATTGCGTTGCATGTAAGCTTCCACACGCTCTCGAAGGTCGGGTTTGAACTTCCAGTAGTGAATCCTCCATTCTCGGCCATCCCACAGGGTTGTTTCTTCGGATTCGGTAGTGAGTAGGTCGTAGTCTTGGAACATGTAAAACAGGTTACGGTCGGTAGGCTCAAGGGCATTGTCGATAATACGATTGTAGAAGCCAAAGAAGCCGAGGGCGTGTTCAGCCATCCCTTGGGCCACCTCTGTATCCATATCCAAATCGATATGTTGTTGAATTGCTTTTGTTAATTCTGGTAATGTCATTCCCATATTTTCACCCCGCCCGAGGAGCCTTAAGCGGCCCACACAGTACTCCCCGTTGCTATTTAATATTGTACTCCGACCCATATTAAATGTTCTACTCATATTCATGAAAACTGGATTTTCAACAGGCAAACCCGTAGATGTTGCTGAATCGGCAACATCATGAAGGTGTCGTTTCCCCCTCGGGTTCAATGGATGAAGTCTTTGTGGAGGGGCAATTCCTTGGTTTGCCTCCAACCGACGAGGAGGCGGACGTCGTAATCCTCCCATTGGCTTTTGAACTTACCACGTCGTACGGCACGGGAACCGCAGAAGGCCCTCTGGCATGCATAGAAGCAAGCGGGCAGGTGGAATTGTACGACCCCTTGCTTTCCACTGATTTACCGGCAGGCGTCATCATCCGCACAGAGGGTGCATGGGAAGGAACTGCTGGGAACTTGATGGGCCAGTTGGACGAATTGGTTGACCATGCGAAACCATGGTTCTCCGGACACCATTTTCCGCTGTTTTTAGGTGGAGAGCACGGCATCTTGCCTCCAATCGTACAGGCTGCACGGCACCACCCGTTGGTCAACGGAGACCTGAGTAAACTGACCATCGTCCAAATTGACGCCCATGCCGACCTGCGTGAATCGCTGGATGGAGAGCCGTTTTCACATGCGTGTGCGGCATCTCGCAGCCTGGACCTTGGTGTTGGGGCTCTCCTCCAAGCAGGAATTCGGGCCTGTTCCCGCCAAGAAATCGCTTTGATCAATTCTGATGAGCGCATCACCACGTTTTTCGCCAAAGACACCCAACACCCACACACCGGTGCCGCATCTTGGAAAAAATGGCTTGATTCCCTGAACGACCTCTCGGGGCCGGTTCACCTCACTCTGGACATTGATGGATTGGATGGATCACTGGTCCCTGCAACAGGAACTCCCGTCCCAGGTGGGCTTTCATTCTGGCAGGTTATCGAAACGATCGAGGCGGTTTTTGCAGCACCAAACGCTACGGTCATCAGTGCTGACGTCAACGAAATCGTTGCTCAAGAAGATACGCCTCTTACGCAATTTACCGCTGCCTGTTTGGCTACCAAAGCGGTTGCAAGCCACATTCTCGCACGGCAAGAAGGACGCTGGACGCCATCAAATGGTGAACCACAAGAGCATTTTAAATCTACATTTTTCAAGGATTGGAGTAAAACCCTTCCTTCATCAAATTGAAGAACGGAAGGCCGGAGCACACACAAGGTGGGACCGATGGAAGAGCACGAGTCCCATGGAACCCATGTCTTCCTCGACTACACGGGCTATGCATACGATGAACCGGAGCAAGGAGGGTGGATGCTTCGTCTCTTACAAGACGCCGTAGCCAAAGCCGACGCAAGGGAGGTTCATGCCCATGTGGCTCCTTTTGATGGGAGCGTATCCCCTCTTGGATTTGCAGCAGTAGTCCTCGTTGACGAAAGCCATGTGACTGCGCACTGTTACTCTGACCGCGGTTGGCTCGCCATCGATTGTTTCACATGTGGCGAAAGCGATCCCAATGTCATGGCCGATTACATCCATGAACGGTTGGCTGAAGCTATGCCTAACCTTGAACTCAAGCAGCGAAATGAAGTTCGGCGATTTTTACACGGAGCCTGATGTTATGTCAGTCCGAGCATTTGTTGACGAACATTTTCACCATTTTAACGCAGGTATTTTGCAACGAACATCCCATTCACTCACCCAATTCCTGCATCAGGGCGGCAGCATGTTCCTCACGCTCGCCGGAGCCATGAGTACCGCTGAAATTGGACGGAGCCTGGCTCAGATGATCCGTCAAGGGAACGTGGCTGCAATCTCGTGTACGGGGGCCAACTTGGAGGAAGATGTCTTCCATCTCGTTGCACGTTCACACTACGAGCGCATTGAAAACGTTGACAATTTGAGCCCCGAGGATGAAGTTAACCTTCACGAGCGCCACTTGAACCGCGTTACTGACACGTGCATACCTGAAGAACAAGCGATTCGAAACATCGAGCACCATGTCCTCGCCTTGTGGAAGGAAGCAAGTCAGGAGGGGACTTCTCGACTTCCCCATGAATACCTCTATGAATTGCTCAACAGCGGTTGCTTGGAGGAAGTTTACGACGCAAACCCAAGCCATTCTTGGCTGCTAGCTGCTGCAGAGGTCAACTTACCACTCTTCGTACCCGGTTGGGAGGATTCAACGCTTGGAAACATCTTCGCTGCACGATGCACCGAAGGAATCGTCAAGGCTTCGGCCGTGCAAAGCGGCATTGAATACATGACAAAACTGATTGAATTCTACCGCTCCACAGCAACCCCGCTGGCCTTCCTACAAGTTGGCGGAGGAATCGCTGGTGACTTCCCCATTTGTGTCGTACCCCTCTTGAATCAAGATTTACAAGAGGCTGTGCCACTGTGGTCTTGGTTTGCACAAATTACCGATGCGTCTCCTTCCTATGGAGGATACTCGGGCGCCCCCCCAAATGAGAAGATTACTTGGGGCAAACTCGGGCCGGAAACTCCCCGCTTCAACATCAAGAGCGATGCTACAATCGTACTTCCATTGATTTTTGGATACGTCTTGGACCTTTGACCAAACAAAGGTCCCAAAGTTTTGAAGAGGAGCAGCACTCCGTTTTGACCATGAACCGGAATCGGCGCAGCCTCTCCATCGGTATGTTGCTTCTGTTTTTATTCTCAACGGTGCCCATACAAGCTCAGGCTCCAATGGCGCCTTCGGTCACCATCGCAACCCATTGGATAGAGGGGGGGTCGGAAGCAAACGACCATGCGTATTTGTTGACATTTTCCGACAACGGCTCGTATGACTTCCAACTCGATATCGAGCATGAGCGAAACGATTCTCTCTTGGAGGTTAGTTGGTCACTTGAGTGGGGGTATGAGAGCGATCAACGAACAGCCTTGGTCGAATTGAATACGTCGGTTGAATGGGCAGATATCATCGGTTTGACAGTGAGCATCACCGAACACAACGGCCAAACGCTCGTCCAGCCAATTTCTGTAGAACGGCAGTTTGAGGTCGGTATTTGGAACCAACCGATGGACGACCATGAAATCATGCTGTCTACAACGTGGGGTCTCGATCAAGCCTACGAAAACGATGAGGGTGAACAACGCTTCATGCTCACGTTTGATGGACAAGGATGGCAGGAGCGCTCTGGCCAGCAACTTGAATCCTGGGAACTTGGTAACGGAACCTTCAGAACCTTAGAATCTTCAGATGGGACTCAAACGGACCTTGACCTTGTTTTCACCCAATTGTGGAAGAATGAAACCGTTGTTGGAGGCATATTGACGCACCAACTTTTCGATGCGCAGGGATACGGGAAACTGAACATTACAACCGAGGACGATGGAACCGTTACCCAAGTTCGTGCTAACGTGTCGAAAGCCCACCTCAACCGTTCCCTAACGATGGGAATTGTCGAAGAAATTCTCTCTGTGGAGGCTACCGGGTCCCTTGACATCATGGAAGAAGACGATGAGAATTCATCGCTTGACATCACCGGTGAACTTTCTGTATTCTTCTTTGAATACCACGATGTTGATGGAATTCGAGTCTTACAACATAACCAACTGGAAGCCATGGCTGATTTTGTATTGATTGATGAAGGCACTCGCATGGATGTATCCTTGGACGGGTTCGTCCAAGTTGAGCGATGGGAAGAAGGCATCCGTGTTCTCCAAAAAGAAGAGTTGTGGGGCTCGGGTACGTTCGGGTTTGATGATGCTGAAGAAAATTCAACGCTTGTTGTCAACGGTACCATTCTTGAAATTCGCTCAAAGGTAGTCAACGGAACAACACTGACCGATAACCTCCACGTGGACGGAACCCTCTCTGGTGATGTCCAAGGAACATTCGGTATCGTCCGAGGCATTGAAGAAACGGGAGAACAAGCCAATGCAAGTGGACAACTTTTCCCTGTGAATGTCATTCATCAGGATTCCTGGTTCAACATCACCGGCGTCAACGGTGGTAATTTCTTTGACGGTGCCGGCGTTGGAGCAACTCATAACGAGACTTGGGATTATCAAGTCGTCCACTCCGAATGGGACAACAAGACCGTTCGTTTTGTCTGGAGAGAGACCGGCCCTGACCCTTCTGAAGGGGATGAACGACCCGAACGTAGCCCTCAACAGGTCAATGCGACCGCTCCCGTTGCAGAAAGTGGCCTTGGTGACTTAACCGTAGGGAGAGAAACCGGGTTCATGCCGATTCCACTTCAACCAGGGGACGTGCTGCGCTTGAACGGCCAAGAGGGGCTGCCGATGATCCTGACAGCAGGATCGACCAGGATAGATGTCCGGGACGGGCACAATTTGACCGTCATCGATTGGACGGGAGTCTACGGCGATGATGGGTCGTTGGGAACTGCTCAGGGAGCACTCGTTTCGGCCGGCCCCCTGCAAGGTTTGGTTTCCAGCGTGTCTCGCTCCCTCGCCATTCCATTTGGAGAATCGGGAGAAGTGGCGTTCATGAACGAAACGCAATATCTCGAGCGTGTTCTCTCTCCTGAAATCGTCAGTGAAGACGACAACACTCCCCCCAACATCGGCACACTGGAGCTCCGAGAAGGCCTGGTTTTAGGCGAAGGTGGAAGCACTGCCCACATTGAAATTCCAGTCCCAGATGCAGAATGGAACGTCATCTCAGTTCATGTTGACCTAACGCCTCTTGGAGGCGCCATTACAGAACTCAACGACCGTGGACTCAACGGAGATTCTAACATTGGTGATGATGTTTACACCGCTTCGTTCAATGTTCCAGGATTGGAAACGGGGTTGCATGAAGTGAACATCACCGCTGAAGACAGCTTTGGAGCCGTGAGTCAAGCGACGGGACAGATCATGGTCGCTAATCAAGCACCTCGGCTCACCCAAGTCGAAATTGCCCCATCCAGCCTTCAACGAGGGCAATCCGTTGTGATCAATGTCCAAGCCTACGACGGACATGGAGTTACCTCAGTGCAACTGGACCTCCGGGAATACGGAGGGGAACTCACTCTTCTCACGCTCTCTGAACCTGCTCAATCAGGAAGTTGGGCTGGGATGTTCGTTATGCCAGATGGAATGACGCCAGGGGAACGATCCCTCCTCTTCCGATCAAATGATACCTTGGGGGCAATCGCTCAACACCGTGTTTGGACCCCTGTTGATGGCTCTGTCGGCCATCCCGTATTTGGCCCGCACTACGTTCAATCAACCTCATCCATACCCATTGCCGTTACGATTCAAAACGATCGGCCAACCATAACAACTCAGTCAGCAATAATCGAGAAGAACGGCGTGGAGCAAATTCCCTATTCCGTTCAAATTTACGACCCAGACGGCATTGAGAGGGTCCAAATTGACATGGGGGTGTTTTCTCCGGTGGGCGAAACTTCTTGGATACGGATGTACGATGACGGAACCAACGGTGGCGATGAGGTTGCAAACGACGGGGTGTTCACAGCCCTTCTATCGGTTCGCACAGGAACGCCTCTCGGAACCCATGAAGTCCAACTTCGTGCCATTGACCAATTCGGAGAATTGAACACAACATCGTCAGCGATCGTCCTCAATGAGGCCAACGCTGGAACAGACGCCTCAGAAGGACTGAGTACAACGGTACTCACGGCTCTTGGCGCGACACTCTTACTCGGCGCAGGACTGGTTCTGTTCTTCATGACGAAAAATCAAGGGAAAGACGGTGACAAAGAAGACCGATTCGGCATGCAATAACAACCTAAGAAATAAGTCTCTGTAACTAATTACTTTCATTTAATATCAAACTCGTGGAACAGAGGCAGAGTGCTTATACCTTTCACAAAATAGGGCTCATCATGTCACTTGCACCAACCGATTATGACTTCGGCGACGCGTCGAATTATTTCTTTGCAACAACCATTACCTGCGCCAATGAAGAAGCACGGGCCATGTACGTCCGAGGTCATGGGCACATGCTCAATTACAACCATGAACAAGCGATTGCATGCTTCATGAACGTTACCGAACTCGACCCGACCTGCGCTATGGGATGGTGGGGAATTGCCTACTGCCTGTCTTCCAGTTACAATTGGAGCCCCGGGCTTGGGTCCGGCCACGACCCAATTCAACAAGCAGTCGCCCTCAAAGGAAACTGTACTGAACTTGAGCAAGACCTCATTGATGCATTGGCCCAGCGCCACTCAGCCGAAGCTCGTGATGCTGCAGATCCAACCGTCCTCAACATGGGCAACAGCCCTGAACTCAATGCTGCCTTTGCAGAAGCAATGGAGCCCCTGTACCGAAAGTACAACGGGAATCTGGACGTCGCTGCAGTTTACGTTGAAGCCCTCATGAATTTGAAGGCGTGGCAGCTGTGGGACAAGAACACCACCACGGGAGAAATCACTCCTGCTGACGACAACACACTGCTGTTGATCAAGGTCATGGAAGATTCGTTTGAAAACATAGAAGGAGCCAAACAACACATTGCTTTGTGCCACCTCTACTGCCACGCATTGGAACTCTCTCCATTCCCAGAGCGCGCCCTCCCTGCAGCAGATGTATTGCGCACCGCCATGCCTGGAATGGGCCATCTCGTCCACATGCCCTCTCACATCGATGCTTGGGTCGGACAGTGGAAAGAGGCTGTAGAATGCAACATTGCAGCGGTTGAAGCCGATGACCGTTATGTTGAACTGAGTGGAAATGAATCTCAATTCTACAAGTTCTACCGAATGCACAACCACCACTTTGTGGTTTGGTGTGCCATGTTTGAGGGGCAATACGAAGTGGCCATGAAATATGCACGTAAGGCAGTGGATACGCTACCTGCTGGCGATGAGAACTCTGGCGTGCAGTTCATGCTCGCTGGCGTCATTCCAATGGGCGCCATATTCCTCGAGTCCTATGTCACCATGCCTTGGCACGTGATGATTCGCTTCGGAAAGTGGGACGAAATCCTTGCTGAACCAATGTACAGCGACAAGGGTGTTTTCCCAGCCACTATTGCAACCCAGCATTATGCAAGAGGCGTTGCCTATGCATCCAAAGGAATGGTTCCCGAGGCAGAAGCAGAACAGGTCCTCTTTGATGAGGCTCTTCAGAACCCTGCCCTTGCTGGACGTGTACTTCACAACAATTTGATGTACCAAGATCCAAGCGATGGGCCTTGTATTCTGCTTGTAAATGCAGCTGTATTGGCTGGTGAAATCGAATACCGCAAACAATTCCTCGCAAAAGAACGTGGAGAAGATTCCGACTTTACCGTAGCCTTTGACCACCTTCGCCGTGGCGTTGACCTTTCACTCAACCTTGCCTACAACGAACCTTGGGGCCAAATGCAACCTGTGCGACATATTCTTGGTGCACTCCTGCACGAACAAGGTGAGTTTGAAGAAGCTGAAGCGGTTTATCGTGCTGACATTAAACTCTGGAAAGACAACATGTGGGGCCTCTTGGGCCTCAAACTCTGTCTGGAAGCACGCGGCGATGCTCCCGAAGAACTCGCTGAGGTCACTGCATTGTTCAACGAACGCAGTTCTCGTGCTGACATCGTTCCTGCAAAGACCTGTTTCTGCGCCCAAAACAGCATCGAAAAGAGCTGCTGTGACTGAACCAACATTCGTTGTTTACAAAACGAACCGTGTCAGCATATGCTTGGCTGGTTGACGATTAAGCACGTGGGTCTTGAGGTCCTTCTGTTCGTTGGATGACGACGCCATGGTCTTCCAGATACCCGACCCCGTTCTCACCCATGAAACCGCCATCGACAATAACGACCTGAGAAATTCCTGCATGATGGATCAGTTTTGCGCACATCATACAAGGTTCACCTGTTACGATAAGCCATGCCTTGTTGGTTGAAACACCGTTAGCAGCAGCATTGCAAATCAAATTCATTTCAGCATGATGGCATCCAATCTCAACCCGAGTACCCGATGTGATGTTCATGGTGTCGCGTAAACATTCTTCGCCACCGCACAAGCGCCCACCGCCACGAGGGCCGCCGTTGTACCCGTCCATGAGAACGACGTTGCGCTCAGGGTCAACCAACAGAGCACCAAAGGTACGCCGAGGGCAATTTGAGGCTTCAGCAAGGGCAAGACATTGTTGAATTCTAATAGCTAGATGCTTGTCCTTCATTGGCTCACCAACTCCTCACACCAGCCGCACTTCTATCAGTGCTTCGCTACAAAACTCAAGTCCTCGTTTGTGTCCACACCCAAGGAGGTCAAGACGTTCCCTTGCATGTAAAGCGACCCAATCGAAACCACCAGAATCGATTGATCATATACCGCTTGAGCATGCTCTACCGCATCCTTGGGCATCGGATGCAACGACGGTTGAATTCCAAGGGAAGAAAACAAACTGTTGAGTTCAATCACCGGAACTGCAGGGTAGCGTCCCCCTTGAGGTTCGCTTAGAATAATGCCTGAAGGTGGATTTGATGTGCAAAGTTGAATGATGTGTGATACTGCCTCTTCCAAATCAACCTGTGGAGAGGTGCCAAACAAAAGAACCCAATCTCCCCTTTGAATTTCAGGCCGGTGATGGAGTTCTTCTACAGCTCGCTCCAGACCGCTTGGATTATGCGCTCCATCAAGGAGAAAATGGGGTTCAAAGGAACGTTGTGATTCAACAAACTGCATTCGAGCAGGCCAAATGCAATTGCTGGTATCCGGCTCCAACTGGGTGTTGACGCCGGCGAGGCAGGGCCAAACGGCATTGACCAGTAGTTTTGCTTCCTCACGATACGTCGTCCCTGTTGGAATGTTGACCATAACGAGGTCGGCAGGGCCGACTTCTTCGCCAAGAAGTTTCATTCCAGCATTTGACGCTGTTTCCTCTATGGCTTCCAAAACCTCTTGATCGTCTGGGGCGCGAACAACCAAGGGTCGGAAGGCCCGAGCGATTGCAGCCTTTTCACGAGCAATCTTGGTTGGTTGGCTTCCGAGAATATCGGTATGTTCCAGAGCGATTGAGGTCAAGATGCAAACATCGGCCTTGGAAACACGCGTTGCGTCCAAGCGGCCGCCTAAGCCAGTTTCAAGAATCATCATCTCAACTCCCGCTTCATTTGCAATAACCAGGGAGGCAAGAAAAGTCACCTCAAAGAAGGTGACTGTGATGTTGTTTGCCGAAGTTGCCCTCCTGACTGCTTCAAGAGCGCGATTCATGACATCGGCGTGAATCGGAACACCGTTCAATCGAATCCGTTCTTCAACACGAACCAAGTGCGGGGATGAGAACAAAAGATTCGAAACCCCTTGATTGGTAAGCGCAGTACAAAGCATTGCACAAGTGGTCCCTTTGCCGTTGCTTCCTGCGACGTGAACCGTCGTGAATGAAGATGCTGGGAGTTGAAGCGCTTCAACAGCCTTCGCCGTATTGGTTAAGCCAAGAGCCATTCCGAGATGTTTGGTTTCTTCAAGCCAAATCCGAACTGGTTTTTGGCCCACCATGGTCCTTGCAGCCGGTTGTCTTCCATAGCCTCTTTCCTTCGCATTCTTGAGTGTCCTACAAACGCGAGGCTGATATGAGAGAGAGCACTCGCAGAGGCATGACCGATGAGGCTAACGTGAAAGGCACGCCTCGCCAAAACGACCGGTTCGCTCAAGTTGAGGACGAACTCAGAAGGGAAGATACCCTCGTTGAACTCCTCAAAGAGCAGTGGGTTGGAATGACCGCAATGGCGGGTATGTTCGTTGTAACCATCGCCCTGGCCAGCTTCATGCGACCGTATTATGACGTTGGTGAACTCAAGGCATTTGGCTCATCTGGAGCAAGCCAAGTTCGTTATGTCGCCATCGAACTCTTCGCAATTTTCATGTTCACAGCACTCATCATCTTGCTTGCCAAATACAAGAAGGATTACATCATCAAATACGGTATGATGGTTGTTTTAACGCTTGCTTTGTTGTACAGCACCATTCCTCTCGCTCACGTTGCACTTCTCGATTTTGACCCTGAGCCTTTCGAGATGGACCGACAGGGTTCCATCGAAGGAGATTATCTCGGAGCTTGGGGTGATGACGGGTTCATCACCTCCGTAACCGTCTTCGGAGAAGACCGCATCAATGCTACTGTATCTGCATGGAGTGCCTCGTCGGGCATGGAAGAGCCCGTATGGACGATGACACACAACCACTCCTTCAGCGAGCCAGATTCCAGAGTCAGAATGGCAACATCAGGCGGAATACTCACCTTCACCAGCGGCCCTTGGGCCTGGACCGTTGATTCCCTAACAGGTGAACTCATACAGTCCTATGCTTGCTTTGAGGCTGGAGAAGGCGGAATGGAACAACCCCTCTCAACATTGATCACGGGGTGCGCCCTTGCAGTGAAAACAGACGAAGCATTGTATTTGTTTAACACAGCATCTGAAATGGTACGCTACAACACCTTCGACGATTATCCGGGAAACCTGACATTCCAAGCCAAATGGGCCGTCCCATACATCGATTTCAAAGATGGAATATTGCATGCGGAACTTCTCAATGACACCTTGCTGTTCCTCGCCACGCCATCGGCCTCGGGTGTCCTCCATCTGGACGAATATGGCTCGGTCAACGACCCACTTGCACCTCGCCTTGATGGAGAAGTACGAATGGCCTACCTCCAAAACAGCACTTCAGCATTCACATCAACTGCTGTTGGAATCTCTCCATTTGCTACCTCAAACGCTTCATCACTGCCTGATGACCAACGCATGCTCCTGCTCGGAGAGGAGAGTGGAGACATTACTGGGATTGAATGGAACGGTTCTGCTGCCTACAGCGAGAAATTTACCGTTCAAAACAGGATGATGCTCGATACCTTGGTCGAGACCGTATCGTCGGTTCAAATCATCGACTGGGACGGTAACGGTTACTCTGACTTGGTGGTTACAGGAGAAAGCGAGGCTTACCTCCTCTACGGAACCTCTCTGGCCAATGTGGGTTCGTTCCCGGTTGTTGCTGACTCTACCTTGACCTTGCTCAGCGTAGAGGGCAACTCCGATCAATTGCTCTCCATCAAATTGGACGTTACAACATTGATGATCGACCTACAATCCGGCTCGTTGGAAGAAGACATGTTCCCGTTAATTGGCCTTCAATTGAGAACTGGCCCGACCATGATTGGACTCGCCGTAACCGCAATCCTCATGATTTTACTTTACGTCCACAGTGAATGGTACGTGGTCAATACCACTGGTGTCCTCTTGGGAGCTGGTGTTTGTGCTTTGCTTGGTGTCAGTTTCGAGCCACCAATGGCCATACTTTTCATGATTCTTGCAGCCGTTTACGATGCATGGGCGGTTTACAAGTCCAAACACATGCTCGACCTTGCAGATACGATGATCGGCTTGCGTTTGCCGATTCTTCTCGTCGCACCTCAAGATACCAACTACTCGTTGATTGAAGAAACAGAAAACGCTCCAACGAAGCGGGTACTCTCGGATAAGGTTCAGGCCAAGCGCAAGAAAAAGCCTTCAACAGAAGCTATGTTTATGGGTCTTGGAGACATTATTTTCCCAGGTATGCTCGTTCTTTCAGCACTGCAATACCTGGCCCCTAGTGCAGCAACTCAAGTTGCAGTATCAACCCTCATCGGGGGCTTACTCGGCTACTTCGCTCTGATGACCTATGTTGCTCGTGGGAAAGCCCAAGCTGGACTTCCACTGCTCAACGGTGGAGCCATTCTCGGTTACTTCGTAGGCGGCTTCCTGTTTTTGGGTAGTGAAATTCTTCAATTCAATATCTCCTGGTGATCAACATGTTGGACATGCAACTCTTTCGCGAACATCCGGAACGAATCCGAGCAGACCACACCAAGCGAGGAATTCCACAAGACAACATCGACAAAGTCATTCAACTCGACCAAGAATGGCGAAACGCTCTTCACGAAACCGACCAGTTACGCAGAGAGAAAAATGAAGCAGCCCGTGGGATCGGTGCGGCAAAAAAAGCAGGAGATAATGAGGCTGCTCAAGCGATTCTTGCTCAAGTAGCGGATTTGGGCAGCAGGATTGCCGCAATGGAAGCCAAAACAAACGAGGCCATGGCCCAGCGTGACAATATCCGAATGTCAATTCCCAACATTCTCCACACTGACGTACCCGAGGGAGCCGATGAGTCAGGCAACACAGTTCACGCTGTCCACGGTACGAAGCCTGAGTTTGATTTCGACGTCCGAACCCATAATGAGCTGATTGAGATGAACCGTTGGGTGGACCTCAAACGGGCGGCAAAAATCACAGGAAGCCGTTTCTTTTTCCTCAAGGGAGACCTTGCCCGACTGGAGTTTGCCCTCCAGCATTATGCTGTGGAATTCTTACAGCAACGTGACTTCACCTTCGTTCAACCTCCCGTAATGATGAACCGTGAAGCCTACGAAGGGGTCACGGACCTCGCAGATTTTGAAACCGTGATGTATGGCGTCGAGCCCGACCAATTCTACATGATCGCAACTTCTGAGCACCCGCTCACCGCTATGTACATGGACGAAACCATCCACGAGGACATGCTTCCGTTGCGCATGGTGGGAGTTTCATCCTGCTTCCGAAGAGAAGTCGGAAGTCACGGCCAATCCGACCTCGGTATATGGAGAGTTCATCAATTCACAAAAATTGAACAAGTCATCATCGCAAAGCCCGAAGACTCTTGGGCCCTCCACGAAGAACTGCTCACCAATTGTGTTGACTTATGGAACAGTTTGGACATTCATTATGAAATCGTCAACATCTGTACTGGAGATATGGGTACAGTGGCTGCAAAGAAATACGATTTGGAGGCATGGATTCCAGGAGCAGACCAGTACAAAGAAATCGTCTCTTGCTCGAATTGCACCGATTATCAAGCCAACCGCTTGTCCATTCGTTACGGGCAACCTGGGCATCCAAATCAACCGGTTGCTCACACGCTTAATTCAACCGCAGTCGCAACATCTCGTGCATTGGTGGCCATCATGGAACAAAATCAACTTGAAGACGGCAGGGTGCGTATACCTGAAGTTCTCCAACCCTTTATGGGAGGCCAAACGGTTTTGGAGCCGTGCACATGGGGCTGAACCAATGAAACAATCAATTCAAATCTTTTTTGTCCTAACGTTGTTCCTTCTTGCACCGCTTTCGGGTTGTTTTGGTGAAGACGGCGATGCAAAGGTCGTTGCAACATTAGAAATTGATGACACGCAATCCATGACGGCTGCAAGAGGACAATTCTACACTCTATCCGTTGACAGTACCGTTGATTGGACCATCAGTCGTTCTCCTGGAGCATTTTTCCAGGATGAGTTTGGGGTGCTGAGAGATGATGTGAACTACACGCTTCCTGCCTCCCAAACCGAAATCACCATGCTGATTCTGGACTCCGAAAGGGATACTGTCGAACTGAATATTTCCGCAGGCGACCAAGCATGGAACGCGACTCTTGTGCTAGAAGACAGTCAAGAGTTGATGTTGGTTGATGGGCGCAGGGCCTATGACACCATCGACATGCTCACTTCATCTTACAACAACCGTTGGTGTGGCTCAGCTTCAGTTCACGAAGGAGGCGCAGCATACGAAGCCGCAGCAGAAGCCATGGCCGAAAACATGAGAGGAATGGGCTTTGACTTTGTTGAAGTAACACGCTACGATGACGACCCTGACCAACTCAACGTTGTTGGATACAACTGGGGACGCGTTAATCCAGACGAGTACATTGTCGTAGGGGGGCATTTTGACATCGCCTACATGTTCACTCCTCCAGGCGGTGGAACCAATGAAGGGGCCAACGACGATACCTCAGGCTCTACCGTTTCTCTTGAGATGGCCCAAGCCCTTGCACAGATGGAATTTGACCACACTGTGGTTGCCGGACTCTGGGCTTGTGAAGAAGAGGGCCTCTTGGGCTCCCTTGCTTATGTAGCCCACCTGCCCGAGAACGTCTCGGTCAAAGCATACATGAATTTTGACATGGTTTCTCTCAACTATCCAATCGTACCCCGAACCGAACCTCTCATTGGACCTGGAGGGGAAATATTCTCAGCAACTCGGTACGATTGGAGCATCGATATTGCTGGGGCAAGTGACGAGAACATGAATCGGATGCATGATTGGGTTGGACAGACCATTGAGGACGACCTCGCCTATGAACCAACTGAAGGGAATCCGATCATGTGGAACATTGCTGAATCGTGTGCCTCAGACCACTGTGCATTCTTCTCCGAAGGTTACCCCACCTTCAATTTCTTCAGCCCAGGTGGGGAAATCTCATTCTGGCAGGAGTGGCACTCTCCATCTGACACCCTTGAATTCATGACGGCTAAAGCAGGCGGTGAAGAGGAAATGGCGAGCGGATTTAACAGCCTTGTATGGTCATCGCTGGACCTCTTCATTCGGGTTGACAATGCAGAAGATTTCCACGGTACGTGGAAGGAATAATCATTCCGTTGTTATCGCAACACGGTTGACAAAGAGCCCGACTAAACAACCTAACGGTGCGACCATCATGCTGAGGAACAAGACGGGCATGCTTACAAAAATTGGTTGCTTTGCCTCCACCAAACGCTCCCATGTCCATCGCCCTGCCAGCAGGTCAAAGGCAAGAAAGTGAAGCCATCCGATGAGGATGACTCTTTCGTCGGAGAACATATCAATCACTGATTCAGGAGTCGGCATTTCGCTGCTCAAAGCCAAGAGAATGGATGGGAGGTTTGGTATGACGGCTATCGTGTATGCGAGCAAAAGGGGAGCCAAAAAGAGCCACTCGTTGCTCATCATCTGTTTCGTTCGCTCATGTTGAGGAGCAAACCACATCATCAGCCAAAACGGCAGTATATACAGGCTGGAAAACCAAAAAAGGGCGTTGATCATTGTCGTCATTGTATCCCTTCTTGTTGGGCCATGATGTTCAATGCTTCCTCTAATACGGTGGTGTTGGCCCAGTATTTACTGGATGTCCATGCGATTCCGCCTTCACTGTCAATGACTTGCAAGGTTGGGGTCACCGGCTCCCCAAAGGCGGTGACCAGACCAACGTCCGTCATGCGCCCGGTTTCGCGGTCGATCACCGTGGTTGAAGCGTCTGGAAGAAGCACTGGCCATGGAGCATAATGTTCGCTGGAGTCGTTCCCGTACCGAAGCTCCATGTCTTCCTTCGTTTCAAACTCAGGATAACGATGGACAGAAATGATGGTGGTTGTGTTTGAAATGTTTCCAGCGTTCATTTCACTGCGTATGAGGTCTGTCCAGTCGTGACATCCACTGCATCCGGATGCTACCCATAGCATCAGAATGGGTCCATCAAAACTGTTGCGTAAATCATGCTGACTTCCGAGGTCTTCTGCTCGGTCCAACGTTGGTGCAATAAACGATAATTTTGAGGGGATTGGGGTGGATTCTTCTGATTCTGTGGACTCCATTGCATCGATTTCTACAGGAGCAGTACAACCCGCAAGAACGATGATGCTGACCACACATAGAACTAGGACAACGAGGTTCTTCATGGGTCTAACTCGGTCATTGACTATTTGAATCGCTGTTCTCACCAGGGAAACATGACGACCCAATAGATTCCGTCCCAAAAGGTGCATTGAATCGAGAGCATAACAGAACCAATGACCACACGGTTAGCATGGGGCAGAGTCTCCCGAGACGACCAAGCAAGGACTCCGAATCCAACGGATGCTACGCCTGCAGTAAGGAGCAGACCAATGGTCACAACCGTCAACAGAAGACTTGGTCCCTCAAGGTGCATTCGGGTCGCATCGATCCAAAGCATGGATGGTATGAGAAATGCTGCATAGAGCAAGAACAACCGTTGCGCTCCCTTTCCATCAACTTCTCGTCCAGGCCACTGTAGGCTTGCTGCTTCGTCTTCAGTCCAGCCAAAGAAGAACTGGTACCACATCAGAAGGTACCCCACGGCTGCTACAAACATCCACGGCACGATGAATTGCTGCATTGAGGGAGATACACCTCCCCAGTAGTCCAGTGGGTCATTGACAGCATTAACTCCGCGAATGTAGGAGAGTAAGATCAGCGGCCCCACAAAAAATGAAAACCAAAACACATTTTTTCGGTTCATTCTTCACTGGCTCCTTGATGTTGTGCGGACAGTGCGGCGGTCCGGCGGAGGAAGGGGCTGTAAAGAGCGGGTAGGATGAGCAAGCTCGTAAGCAATGCAAGGGTGATGGCGACCACGAAGGCTTGGCCAAACAAACGCAAGGGCAGCAAGGCAGACAAGTTGAGAACTGCAAATCCTCCCGCGGTCGTCAAGGCAGCGCCTCCCATGGCGCGCCCTGTCGTGGCGGTTGACCGAGCGACCCATTCGTGGGGTGTACCAAACGGAGCATGTGCGGCTTCTTCCTCTAACCGAGTCGTGAAGTGAACTGCATAATCTACTCCAAGACCGAGCGATAAAGCGCCGATGGTAACGGTTTGAGAATTGATGTTGTAGCCTGTATAGCCCATTAAGCCGTACACCCAAACAACGACCATCATCAAAGGAATCCAAGAGACGAACCCTCGTTGCATACCCTCCTTGAGGTTGTTCTGGTTACGAACGGTGTGAATTCCTGTGAGCATCAGAAGAATAACCACCGCAACGATTGCAGTAGACTGAATCGAAGCATTCGCCACATCAGAAGTGGTTTGAGCATTGATGAGGCTGCGTCCACTCAGGCGCAATGTGAAACTCTCATCGATATCTCCCGACATCACGACGAGGGCTGCTTCCATTCGTTCAGCAAAGGCAACTGTTGCAGCCCAATCCAGGGTTTCAGCTTGGAAGGAGATGACGGTTTGGCCCCCGTCCCGTGCGAGAAGGCTCTTTGTCATCTCAATGCCGGTAGTATTTTCCAGGGCCCATGTTTCAAGAGCCAGCCATGCATTATCGTTACCGTCGTCGATTGATGTGAGAAGACTGTCGAGGCCACTGTCCTGCAATCTTGCTTGTTCAAGAACATCCCACAACCCGTTGGGAACGCCGTTAACGTCTGGATTTGAACTGAGATCTTCCGAAGCGACCCGCCAGGCATTCCTGCCTGATTCGGACATAATATCGCCATCAAGAACGATGTAAAGCGGTGAACGGCTTGTCCCAAATTCGTCACTAATCAGCAAAAAGTCACCCACTACCGGAACGGAGGTGTCGAGTTGGTCCCGTTGTTCGAAGGCTACTTCCAATTGCTGGAAGCCAAAGAACATCGGAACAAGCAAAATGACGGCGATCACTCCGACCATTTTGGGTCGTTGAGAAAGGGTTGCAATATTGTTGCTGATAGGCCCGATTTTTACCTTGCTGGCTTTGGTGAGAGGAAGCCGCTTTGGAGGCAAAATAAGCATCAAAGCAGGGAGTGCTGATATGCTCAAGAGATAGATGAAAAATAGACCGATAGCGATGACTGTTCCAAACACTTGCAAAAATGCTAGGCTGGATAGCCGGAAGGAAAGGAAACCTACGATATCGGTAAAGATAGCAATAAGAAGGGCAATGGATGTGAGAATGGTCCCCTGACGAATGGCTTTTTGGCGAATGGCGAAATCAAAATCCCTGAGGGTTTCACGACCCATGGGGTTTCGCTGTTCTTCATCGTGGAGTTCCTCTCGAATCCGTATAACGACGTGGAGGCCGTAATCCACACCGATGGCAAGCAGCAGTACTGGTATGGAATTCATGGCGGCATTGAACGTCATTGGAACGCCCGCAAACTGCAGCCATCCGGACAACCCATAGGTGGCGAGGATGGCCGTCACTGTAAGGCTTAGAACATAGGCGGTTTCACGTACGCTGCGGAAATTGAACCAGAGAATAATACCCAAAAGCAGCAGTGCAGCGCTGGTAAGAATACCGATTTCCTTCCCTACTGTTGCAGAGGAGTTCTCAGCAAATTGTGCAAACGAAAAGGTACGTAATTCCTCATCTCCAGTCTCCTCAGCGAGGGTGATTTCGAGAGCTTCTGCCCATGCGGTAAGGTCGGTTTGAACGTTATCAAGCACGTCGTAGCCAAAGTCAGCAGGTTCGCTGGAAACCACCAACGTAACGAGAATTGGTCCGTCGCTCACCCACGGGTTGCTCGAATCCTCACCGGGCAGGGAGGATAGGATACCGGTCCGGAAGTCAACGCTCTGAAGGCCCAAGAGCGGTCCAATTTGTCCTTGAATGGGTCCGATGACTGCCATTATTTGTCCTGTTTCAGCAGATTCCCGTCCGACAGATGCGCTCTGCAGTTGGCCCGTCAAAAGTCCCAATTCATCGGAGAGGTTAGCACCTGAGTCAAGTCGAGGGAGCCATTCAGCCGGTGTTCCTGCATCCCAATCGGTGAGCCGTTGGGCAGTTACAGGCTCAACAGCAGGTATGTTAAGGGCTGAGGCGGAGAGGTTGGAAAGTGCTGCTGTGAGGTTCTCTTGTCCCTGTGCGCTGAGAACCTCAACAATGGCATTTTGGAGCGGTACCAACCATTCTGATGCGGTAGTTTCGTCTTGAAGCATCTGCCATTGCATGGCGTTGCTTGCTGGGCCGTTGTTCGCCTGAGTGCCGAACAGCGGGAAATGATAGGGCTGGAAATTTGTATCGTTCAACATGATCGCTTCGATCGCAGCGAGATGCGTCCACGTATCCCCTACCAGGAGGTCGTTTTCCTCAATTTCATCAATGACACGGATGAAATCAATGTTTGAGCGGTATTCGCCCTCGACTTCGTTGAGCAGGTCAACGCTTGGATCGTCGGGGAAAAAACCGTCTTCACTGTTATCAAATTGAAGGTGCATTGCACCTGAGGCAAGCAGGAAAACGGCCAGCATAATGGCTCCAAAGGCCTTCTTTGGATGTTCGACACTGACTTCGGTTAACATCATGAAAGGATTTCGCATGATTTTCGCACATCTTCTTTCCTTATAACCGCCTGTTTGAAACTTCTACACATCGGGTTGAATGTCCAAGTCATCAAGATGCCGTGGGTTGAAATATCGTCATCGTAATAACGGATTATGAGCAACAAACAACTGTACTTTGGCTACGGGTCAAACATGGACCGCAAGGATTGGGTGCGATGGTGCTCAGATCACGGCGCTGAACCTTCAGGATTGATTGAACTCGGAACCGCTTGGCTTCCCGACTATACGCTTCAATTTCATTATTTTTCCACAAGCAGAAAGGCGGGTGCTGCAGATGTTGTTCCGGCTGGACGTGGTTCGGTTGTACCTGGATTGTTGTTTGAAGTGGACGAAAAAACCCTCACTGCAATCGATGAAAAGGAAGGGCTGCCCTACGCCTACGAGCGAAGAAACGTGACCGTGGTTGATGGTAGCGGTAGATTGAGACAAGCAATTACCTACACCGTTCAGAAACACCGATGTTCTGAGGATTATGAACAACCTGATGCCTCGTATGTTGAGTTGATACAACGGAATTTATCAAGGAATAAATTACCAATTGAACATTTAAATTATGCAATTGATGATATGCATGATAAAAAGTTTCTGAATGGAGTGTTTGTCTACGGTACGCTCCGCCAAGGAGAATCCCGTTCAAGCATCATGGCTGAGGCTGCGGATGGTAACATGGAACCTGCTACTGTTCGCGGCACACTCTATGACCATGGAGCATACCCTGGATTACGGGTGCAAGGAAAAGGAAACGTCGTTGGAGAGTTCTACCGTTGTAAAGACATCGCTAACACGCTGAAACGACTCGATGAAATCGAAGGATTCGCGTCGTATGACGACCATGAGGGGCTGTATCATCGTGCGGTGTTGAGCATCACGACCGAGGGAGGAGAGCGATGGGCATGGGCGTACATCACCAACCTCCCAACCTCAGAAGAAATCATTATCGAGAGCGGCGATTGGAGAAACCGTTGAGGCATTTACTCGTTAAGTTCCAACAAAACAGCACCTTGAGTCACCTGATCTCCTGCTTCAAAGTGAATTGCGGCAACAACTCCGTCTTTTGCTGCAACGATACGATGCTCCATTTTCATCGCTTCGAGAACCATCAAGGGAGTACCTGCTTGAACTTCTTGACCTGTTTTCACAAGAACGTCCAGGACTTTCCCCGGCATGGGGGCTACCAAACCGCCTTCGTGTTGCGAAGAGGTTGAGCCCGGTTCTATCCGCTCCCAACGATAGGTCTGGCCGGCGAGGTGGACCCACCACACGTCCCCGACTTTAGCCACGTGTGCGTATGCGGTTCGGCCATCGGATAGGCGAATCTTTAGACGCCCATCTCCCGTTGGTTCAAGAGTGTGACCAGCGAGTGAAAAGCCGGAATCCATGCGAGTTAAGGTCACCTCTATTGGACCGTTTGAAGAGGAGAACTGATGTTGCATCAAGGATACCTCCGATTCAAGGTTGAAAATGGGCTCGGCAAACCTTGTGATTCGCCATCAAGGCTGGAGGTGCTTGTTCGGTGCAAACCCATGGTCTCTCCTGCCGCAGCTGCTAGCAAAGATGCGTCTTCAAGGAGGGAGGCGACGGCTGGAGTCCACCCGTTAGGCCAATGTTCGTCGATGGTCGTTGTTGTGGTCGTCCCGTCGACAATGGGTTGGGCATCACACAGTTCCCGAAGGAAGCGCACGTTTGTGGTCGTGCCTAAAATGACAAAATCGTCCAAAGCGCGGCGCATCCGTTGCAGTGCCTCTTCACGCGATGGTGCCCAAACGATGAGTTTTGCGAGCATTGGGTCGTAATTTGGCGTTACGTTATCTCCTTCTCGAACACCGGTATCAAGGCGTATTCCTGGCCCTTCAGGAGGCCTAAATACTGCAAGAGGGCCAATGGATGGTAGGAAATTATTGGCTGCATCTTCCGCATAAAGTCGAACCTCAATAGCGTGCCCTCGAATGCTCAAGTCTCCGCACGACATGGGTAGCCCTGAAGCAATTCTCAACTGTTCTCGTACAATGTCGGTTCCTGTGACGAGTTCCGTTACCGGATGTTCCACCTGAATCCTTGTGTTCATCTCCAAAAAGAAAAACTCACCGGAGGGTGCTAAGAGGAATTCCACTGTTCCTGCCCCCTCATAGGAGACGGCTTGCGCTGCCTGAATGGCAGCTTGCCCCATCGCCTCTCTTAGTTCGCCTGTCATCGTGGGCCCAGGGGCCTCTTCAAACACCTTTTGATGGCGGCGTTGAACGCTGCATTCTCGTTCCCCAAGATGGATTGTTCTGCCGTGGCGGTCAGCGAGAACCTGAATCTCAATGTGCTTTGAGCCGTTCAAAAGCCGCTCAATGTAAATTCGGCCGTCACCAAATGCAGCCAAGGCCTCACGACGCGCCCCTTCTGCGGATTGGAGGAAATCGGAGGGGTCGTAAACAGCACGCATACCCTTTCCTCCGCCGCCGCTTGATGCTTTGAGTAGCAGTGGATAACCAACCCGTTCTGAAGCTTCGAGAAGAGCGTCCATGGCTTCATTTTCATCCTCGCTTTCAACTTCTTCACCTGGAATCACAGGGACGCCAGCACTACGCATTGTTTGGCGTGCAGTCATTTTGTCGCCCATCTGTTCAATGGCTTCGGGTGAGGGTCCAATCCAAATGATACCGGACTGTTTGACCGAACGTGCAAACGGTGCTCGTTCGGAAAGGAATCCGAATCCAGGATGTATGGCGTCCGAGCCGGTTGAAAGCGCAGCTTGGATGATTTGTTCTTGGTCAAGATAGGTCGTGGCGATGGTGTCCCCATCCAACACAACAAGTTCATCAGCCATTTCGGTGAATAAAGTTCCTTGGTCGTTTGGAGCGCAAACCGCTACGGTTTGAATTCCAGCTTCTCGGCATGCCCGAAGAATACGGCACGCAATTTCACCTCGGTTGGCGACGAGAACTTTGGCGATCATGGTCAAACCTCATTCGTTTTCTTCAGGCTTCCAGTTAGGTTGGCGCTTTTCAAGGAATGAAGACAAGCCTTCTTGTCCTTCATGTGAGCCACGCATTTTACTGGTGAAATCAAGGGTGTAATCGCGTAATCCGTCGTCACTTCCAGTCCATCGGTCGAAGTTTAGCGTCAGTTCTTTGGCCAGAGAAACTGCACATGGGCCAGTGGAAAGTACTTCTTTGGCCAGACTGTCAATTGCTGCAGGCAACGCATCGGTGTCGTCAACAACTTGTTCGATGAAACCAGTGCGCAACGCTTCTTCTGAACCAATTCGACTTGCCTGCATGGCTAGGCGCCGAAAGCAGGCAGAACCCAGGCGACGGTAGACATAGGGGCCAATAACTGCTGGGAGAATTCCGAGTTTACCCTCTGAAAGTGCTATTTTGACATTTGAAGTGGCGATGACATGGTCAAGGCAGGCAACAAGACCAGCCCCTCCGCCAAGAGCCACGCCTTGCACGGCTCCGATGGTAAAGCATGGATGAGCCCAAAGTCCGTTGAACAAGCGATCCAACCGTTCTGAATCCCTACGATTCTCTTCGGCGGTATTTGCTCCCGCATCTCGCATCATGTTGATGTCTGCACCAGCGCAGAAATGGCGCCCAGCGCCTGACAGGACGATGATGCGTAAGAAGGGGTTCCCGTTGCTATCGTGCAAGTCGCCCTGACGCCCAACGCTTCGTTCCGCAGTCCAATCAAACAAGGTACAAAGTTCGGTAATGAGTTGAACGTTGAGGGCGTTAAATTTCGCCTCACGATTGAGTTTTAAGTGACAAATGGCCTCATTGATTTCGATTGATACCAATTCGGTTTCGGGGGGTTGTTCCATTGAAATCATCTAAAATTCTCCAATTGCATTTTTGAATATTATATTGAAAACTTACATCCTGAAAATCCCGTACCGGTTGTCGGGGAGGGGGGCATTACGGGCAGAAGCCAAGCAGAGCCCGAGTACGTCTCGTGTATCCCTTGGATCAATGATGCCATCGTCCCAAAGACGGGCGGTTGAATAATACGGGCTGCCTTCGGTTTCGTATTTGTCGAGAATGGGTTGGCGGAATGCTTGGAGTTCATCGCCCTCCAGTGGAGGCAATCCTTCTCGCTGCCGTTGGTCTTGTTTGACCGTGGCGAGGACATCGGCTGCTTGAGGTCCGCCCATAACGGAGATTCGGCTGTTGGGCCACATAAAGAGGAAACGTGGGTCATAAGCCCGGCCGCACATACCGTAATTTCCAGCGCCGTGAGAACCACCGATGATGACGGTGAATTTGGGTACGCTCACGCAGGATACTGCAGTAACGAGTTTAGCACCATCTTTTGCAATTCCTCCAGCCTCATACGCTTGGCCAACCATGAAACCGGTGATGTTCTGAAGGAAGATGAGAGGGATGCCTCTTTGTCCGCACAATTCAACAAAATGCGCTCCTTTGAGGGATGACTCGGAGAAGAGAATGCCGTTGTTGGCGACAATACCAACCTTGTGGCCGTGAATGTGTGCGAATCCACAGACCAATGTGGTCCCGTACCGTGCCTTAAATTCATGGAATCGCGAACCATCAACGATTCGAGCGATGAGTTCACGAATATCAACTGGAGTTCTGTTGTCCGATGGAATCAACCCCAGGAGGTCTTCAACATCATGTGCCGGTTCCTCGGGCTCGCTGCTGGCTGCAGCAGCAAGGGAACGAGGGCCAAGGTTTTCAACAACGTTTCGAACCATGCGTAAGGCCTCATCCTCATCCTCAGCAAAATGGTCAGCAACACCGGATTGAACCGTGTGAACCTCTGCGCCTCCGAGGTCTTCAGCAGTAACTTCCTCCCCGGTAGCGGCTTTGACCAGAGGGGGGCCTGCAAGAAAAATAGTTCCGTTTCCTTTGACGATGATGGATTCATCCGACATAGCAGGGACATAAGCCCCACCTGCCGTACACGAGCCCAAGACGGCTGCAACCTGAGGAATCCCATCCCCTGACATGCGAGCCTGGTTGCGGAAAATGCGTCCGAAATGACCAATATCAGGAAATACCTCGTCTTGCATGGGCAAAAAGGCACCGCCAGAGTCAACGAGGTAGATGCAGGGCAGGTTGTTCTCGTGAGCTACGGTTTGTGCTCGGATGTGTTTCTTGACCGTCATTGGATAATATGAGCCGCCTTTGACGGTTGCATCGTTGGCTACGAAGAGGCACTCACGTCCGTGAACCATTCCAATACCCGTCACGATGCCCGCAGAGTGGGCTCTACCGTCGTAAAGTTCGTGAGCCGCAAGGGGAGAGAGTTCCAAAAATGCCGTTCCTGGGTCAATGATACGCTCGATTCGCTCCCTCGGCAGATGTTTCCCCCGTGAACGATGTCGATCGACGTATTTCCCACCGCCTCCGTTCGAAGCGGTAGCAAGGCGTTCACGCAATTGAGCAATCAACGCTTCATTGTGCTTCTTGCGTTCGGAAAATTCAGGGTCTGCACGATTCACCCGACTTGGTAAACGGTCCATCTCAACGCCTCACTTTCAGCCAAGGCAGTGTCGCATTTAATTGCATGGAATCCAATTGAAGCGGAGAGAACACCCTGAGTTCAAACCCCAAGCATCAACCGACCAATGTCTCTGAGGCCTGGAGCCAACCCGACAATCAACACTGCAAGGACGATTAAGAGTCTGAAATGTTGTTGTCGCTGTTCAACCCGCATCTGGACGAAAAGCCAGACGATAAGACCGACCAAAACGCCCTTTATGATGGCAAAGAACCAGGCTCCTTCGCCCCATGAGATTCCAATCACGTCATTGATTCGCCCACCGAATTGTATCACTGCATCACTCACTGGGTGCTTTTCTCCGTATCCAAAGAAATCAATCCCCATCATCGTAGCAAACCCATCGGACAATTGCCCAAAGACCATACCGAGGACCATTGGGTGTGCAAGAAGCGCTTTGTTTGACAGAAATTCAACGGGATGTGATGCCCACTTTTCGGGTTGACTTTCCCATTCTTTCAGGCCAATGCCTTGTGGGAGTACACCCGCAGTATACCCGGTTAACTTGAGTTGGAGCGCATCTTCCCTCCCTGCCCGATACATGAACCAGCAAATCAAGGCAGGTAGCCCCAGCACGATGAAAACAGGCCACAACGTGACATCATTGGAAACACGACCGCTCTCCTGTGCCCAAGGTGTCGATATGAATTGACCCCAATGGCCAAGCCCGAGGACAATCGCTCCAACTGCAAAGGACAACATCCCTCGTGTGATGGCTTCCCATCCACGCGTTTGTGCCATCGTGAACCACATCATCAAACAGGCAACAATCAGTCCTGCGAGTGCGACGGAAAAGGAAGATTCTGGATGGTCAAGGTATGCAGGCCTGTAAAGCCAATACCACTGTACCATCAGCGCAAGGAAGAGGAACCCAAGAATAAGCGTTGATTGACGTTCTTCAGCCTCGTCCCCATGGACGCCGTTCCAAGCCCGCCCCAGCAAATGACTGATCACCGCAATACCAACCAACCATCCTGCTAAATGAAGATGAATCAGAGGTGAAATGAACAGCACGTCTTGGGAAGAGGAAAAGAAGTCTGCATCTTCCAACACACGCATGACTGGTGCAAGACAGACCCATGCAATGAGGGCAAGCGTCATCTTCTCGTCACTGGGCAGGTTCCATTTTCGGAACATCGCCTGCAGTAAGACGACCGATGAAAGCATGCTCAGGGTGTAAATGGCCGTATTTTGTGGGGTATATCCCGCATCCCCCGCAACACCAGCATCTTTGACAACGGGGTCCCAAATGATCGGCTTTAGGGTATCCGTCCACACGGTGTCGAATGCGAGAATCAGGCCAGCCATGGCAATGAGGCCAATTCCAATCGCACCCCAAATGACAACTTTCTCGCCCGGAGAATACTCATTATCGGGCAGTGGAGCATCCCAAACAACATCTTCGTATTCGTCTTCATCAACGTCCATTGTCCGACCTCTGTAACCATGGGGGAATCGTACCCCCCTATCGTTGTAACTCTAAGGAGAACTGATCAGCATTCATTCCTCTTCTTGCGAGAGGCGAGCGATCAAGTCTGCTTTCTTTCCACCAACTGGAAGTCCTGCAGCCTTGAGGCGTTCTTTGAGTTCTGCAACGGAAAGCTTGGACAGGTCTTCGCTGTGAGTCGTGGTCGTGGTCGTGGTCGTGGTCGTGGTCGTCTTCGTCCTCAACACCAAATCCACGGGGTTCGTGAACTTCAATGAATGAGACCTTGCCACATTCGACTGCATCACGAATAATGGTGACCAATCGGAACTTGAGCATGGCTGCGTTGGTGTCAAACAGCATGGTTTGAGGGATGACGATATTCAAATCATCTCCATCAAAGGAGACCTTGAATTCGCTGTGTCCAGTGTTGGCTTCAAGAAGAGCCATGACTTGGTCTTCCTTTCCTTCAACGACCTTGACAATCTTGAACGTGTACTTGAGGGTCTTACCAGCCATAGGGTGGTTGTAATCGATTCGAGCACGTCCAGCAGCAAGGTAAGACAAGTGTCCTTGTTTGTTGTTGATGTTGACGGGGGCGCCGATGTAAAGTGAATTTGGGTCTTGAACAGCACGGATGAGTTTGTCGATGCTGATGGTTTCAATCTGGGTGATGTCTTTCTCTCCATAGGCTTCAGCAGGAGCGATAAGAACCTCAATTTCCTTGTTGGCTTTTGCTTCTCCCAATGCGGCTTCAAAGCCAGGGATGAGCTGACCGCCACCGACGACACAGACCATTGGTTGGTAGGTTCGACTTTCTTGGTGTGATTCGTGCTCTTTTGCAACTTTTTCACGAGTGGTTTCGATGAGTTCACCGGTTTCACCGTTATACAATTCATAATCAACGTGGACAATAGTTCCTTCTTCCATGGTAATGCCTCCAAAGGGGATGTTTCGGCGACCGACCTCCCCTTCATAATTCCATTGGAAGAATTCATTCTTCTTCTGAAGGGATTAATTCGCCATTATTGGTTGTCAGTGTATCGTTTTTGCCCTGTGAAAGAGCGACCAATGTCATGCCTCCAATCATCAGGCCCCAGCCCGCCCAAACAGCATGGGAGTGGGGGAGGACGTAAATGGTGACCCGCACCAACTCGACGGATTCAAGTCCGTCTTGTTGAACCGTCTGCATCAACGCATTGGACTGACTGCCGTCAAAAATAAACACAATATCGCCGGTTAATCGAGTCAATGTATCAACCTCAGAACGCGGGAGGTCTTGAGCGTCAAACCGGAGCATTCCCGGCCGAACTTCACCGATTTCCTTTGCCGTACCATCGGAAAGGATGTCATAGATTCGGATGTTAACACCAACAAAGCCGTCACCAACTTCCAACCCTTCATCTTCCAATAGAAGTTCAGTAAACTCATACCCTATCCCTTCATGGACAATCATTTCGTTCTTGACCAAAGATAGACGGTGACTCGCGTCTCCTCGGTCAACCAATGTCGTGGTTGAAAGATGACCGAGGAGCAACAGAAGCAATCCGAAGTGGACAATATGAGCGCCTAATGGAATTCTCCGGAGCGTCCCTTTTTTCTTGGCCACTGCGATTTGCCGAACCACTTCTCGTCCAACAGGCGCCCCAGCAAGCAGTAAGAATGGGAGGCTGAACCAGACGATATGGCCACGTTGAAGTTGTTGGGAAATCGGAGTGCTTGAATCTGCACCGAGTGAATCGGGGAAGAGAAGGGCGCCGATTAAAGCGACTGCTGTTGCACCACCAAGGAGGTACAAATTTTGAGTGGAGTCATCTTTTCTTCTCATGTACAAGAATAAACAAACACCGATGGCCGTCAGAAATGGAGCCCCGTAGAGTTCATGCGCATCAAAATTGATGGCGTCAATGCTTGAGATCAGCAAAACCCAGGTCAGTACCAAATAGAGGTTGACGACGAGAACGCTGCCCCACAAGGCCAATTTTAATTGCACCTTGCGACTGTTCATCGAAGGTGAATCTTGTTCATCGGTTGGAGCCAGTAACCACGGCAGGACGAACGTGACGAGCATCAGTGCTGCAACAGGCAACTCCAACATTTGCGACCAAGCGAGCGATAATCCCATCACCACGCCTGCAGCCGCCCACGGCCAAGCCACCAAAGCAGAGGGAGCGTAATACAACGGCAAGAAAAGAGCTGCAAAAATCATGATGATGAAGACGTCCTCTGTCAAAGCAAAGAACAAAACCGTGAGAATCGCATGCAATGGCAGCGATGTGAGGGTGGTGTAGGACCAAGCTTCCGTATCCATTGCATCGGGTTTGGAAGCCCTCTTTTGATATGCTAACCCCATGGGAAGCAAGAGAAGTCCTACGAAAAGGGCATCCGGGACCAACGCCCACGTCATTCCATCCAAATCTGAAAAGAAGAGAGCGCCAATCAGCGCAACACAGGCAGGCACAGCAGAAACCCAAACAGCAGATTCTCGAAGGGGTTGATTGCGATATTGCCCCCTCTGTACTGCAAACCAACAACCGATTAAAATCATCATCCAAGCGGTGTAGGTCATGATCTCCGTGGCCGCAGGATTCTCTTTGAGAACCATTAGACGTCCAAACACGTTTTCGGGTAGCGTCCCAGAATCGTCAGTAACAAAGGTGTGAATTGATGATGCCCAAACTCCTCCGGCTCGGGTTACCGTTGTAGCAAAAATGGCTAAGACGCCCGTTAGAATTGCTCCACCGGACCAAATTGAAGGGTGAATGCTCCCCGGTCGGGTCCGCAAGTGTACCAGCCCAACCAATGCCAGCCATGGAAGAAGCGAACCCGTTTCAACGGGGTCCCAGGCCCAGTAACCCCCCCAATCAAGAATGAGATAGGCCCAAAGGCCACCAAGTCCAATTCCAACGGTGGCGATGATGAGAGCCGGTCGGGCTACGGTTAAGGTTCGTTCCTGAAGTGACTCGTTGTTGTTGAGATACGCACTGGAGAGGCCAATGCTGGTTAATTGGAAACAGAGCGCATAGGTCAAGAAGATGAGAGGTGGATGTATCACCATCAAATCGGTTTGCAGCAGAGGGTTCAGTCCACCACCAAAAAACAACTGCGGCGTGGGCTTGAAGGGGTCCAATGAAAAGGAAATGAGCAACAAGGCTAAGGTTGAGATGTGGGAGATTCGAAGTCGGGTGTGGTAAAGTTTGAAATCTCCTTCTTCGCCTTTGAGTGGACGCCTCAAAAGCCACGATAAAAGCCCCATCCAGCCCACCCACATCAGAAGTGGACCTTCCCGAGCGGCCCACGTTGCGGCAAAACGATATTTGAGAGGAAGGGCCTCTCCGCCGAATGCAGCAACATGGTAAATTGAGACGTCATTAACGATGAACAAGCCTGCTAGAACGAAAAACGGCATTCCGAGGAGAAGGTGCAAAGCGGTGGATAACCCAGGGCTGCGTTCGTGAAGCGCTGGGCGCCATATCAGGACACAAAGTGAGATGAGAGACAGCCAAAGTGTCGCCCCCCACATGATACAAGGTGGAAGCCCGCCCCTCATTTGCTTTGCTTATCTGTCACGAAGCGCGGGAATTTACCATCCGAAGAATTTTGCACGAGAATATCCAAAGGAAAGGAGGACCGGTATGACCCGCTTGGTGAACAAAATCGGTTTCCTAACCAAGATTCGTAACCCAATGACCACCTTATCCAAAGGACTCATGTTTCCAAGTTCTTCTGGGAGGCACCGAGCCATGGTTGACATCTCCTCATCGGTCAAATCGTAAAGGGCTGTTTTTCCTTTCAGAATTTTATGGTAAGGAGGAAAACGTTTCTTCCAAGCCTGCTCATACATCATCAAGCGTTTGTTGCTTAGATCGTCTTCTTTAATCGCAGCAGCGATGGTTTGAGCTGCCTCTCTCCCGGACCAAAGCGCAAGGTGGGTGCCTCCTTCAAACAACGGAGAGGTGAACCCTGCAGCATCTCCTACGAGAATAATTCCTTCACCCACCGTCGTTTTACGGGGTCCCGATATTGGAATGGTTCCCCCAAACGGACGGATTTTGATGCCCTCTGCACGCCAGGGGGGATTTGCAGTAGGTTTGTCTGCAAGGTAGGTGTCTTCTATGAACGAGTTGAGGTACTTAATGGCCCCTTTCTTATCGGTCGTAACCAGCCCAACATTGGCCCGTCCGCCCTCTTTCGGAATCATCCAAACGTACCCGTGCGGCGAATACTTTGGCCAGAGGTAGAAATCAAGATACCCGTCGTTGGGAACATCAAGCATCTCGTATTGGAATCCTGCGATGACTTCCACCTCCCCGCCCATGTCCAAGAGTTTTGATGCTGCGCCAGAAACGCCTGAACCGTCAATAACGGCTCGGCATTCGATAGGAAACTCGTCTCCTTTTCCGTCAATTTTCCAATTAGTAAATTGATTTTCGCTATTGTAAACCCTCTCCATTGAGGTCACACGGTGGTGAAGAAGGAGTTCAGCGCCTTGTTTGCTGGCCTCGTCACACAACCAACGCTCAAAAAGATGCTTTTCCAGCACATAACCTTGTTCGGTGAGGAGCTTTTCAGTACCATCGGGGAAAATCACTCGGATTCCTTTGACGTCCAAAGCCTTGACATGATCGGGCAATTCAAGGTCAAGGTTTTGCACCGCTAACTCGGAGAGGCATTCACCGCAATGAACAGGGGTACCAACCTCAGGGTCAGCTTCCAAAATCAGAGTGGAAAGTCCAGCCCTAGCAGCATGTAATGCAGCAGAACCGCCCCCTGGACCAGCGCCAATCACGACCACGTCACACGCTCTCATCCGACCCCTCTGTGTGAGAGAGAGCAGGGGAGGCACATGAAGAAAACGGTTGCTTCCAACGGAGGCGGCTCAACCCTCATCAGCACCATTAGCGCGAATACGGAGGTTCAAAGCCAAGAACGACCACGCAGGTTTGTGGCATGGAGAACCCTCAAGCGTTGGATGACTCACCTCGAAGACCGAGGAGAGTTAATTCGCATTAATCGGCCCGTTGATGTGGTTTACGAAGCCGGCGCCATCGCCGACCTCCTCGTGAAGAACGACGGCCCTGCAGTGGTGTTTGAACAACCACGACTGGCCAACGGAACGATATCAACCATGCCTCTAGCCATGAACCTCTTTGGCTCGCACGACCGGACCCTTCGAGCACTTGGGGCAAAACATGAAACCTCAATTGGAGACCGAATGGTAGCCATGATGAAACCCGATATCGGGGCCATGACCAAACGACCGTGGACGGCCCTACCCCTCGCAAGAGACGCCTTCGCAATGCCTCCCAAAAAGAAAAGAAAGGGCGCAAGTCAGCGTGTCCGCCTTCCTCTTGACCTCACAGCCCTACCCATACCCAAGACATGGCCGATGGACGGAGGGCATTTCGTCACCCTTCCTCTTGTCGTCACCAAAGACCCAACCTCGGGCGAACACAACCTTGGTATGTACAGAGCCCAAGTGTTTGGACCAAAGGAACTCGGTCTTCACTGGCAGATACACAAACATGCTGCTGACCACGCAGCGGCCTTAGGTCCAAAGGGGAAAATGCCGGTTGCCGTCTGCATTGGAGGACCGCCAGAACTGATTTTTTCAGCCATATCGCCACTGCCTGACAACCTTTCAGAGTATCAATTTGCAGGAATTTTAGGTCGCAAGTCGCTTCCGATTACGAAAGCCTTGACCCAAGACCTCATGGTGCCGGCAGAAGCCGACGTCGTCATTGAGGGCTACTGTATTCCCGGAGAAACTCGTACAGAAGGGCCGTTTGGGGATCACTTCGGTTTCTACTCCCTCACAGGACAATATCCCGTGCTCCATGTCACCGCAATTACGTGCCGAAAAGACGCTGTCCTCCCCGCCACCATCGTAGGGC
Source organism: Candidatus Poseidonia alphae (assembly GCF_943787815.1). Lineage (NCBI taxonomy): Archaea > Methanobacteriati > Thermoplasmatota > Candidatus Poseidoniia > Candidatus Poseidoniales > Candidatus Poseidoniaceae > Candidatus Poseidonia > Candidatus Poseidonia alphae. The sequence goes on along the minus strand of NZ_CALSNW010000002.1, from coordinate 186,463 downwards.
TGCCTCCAATGGAAGACGGCTATCTTGGCGAAGCGATCGGCGGACAGTTCTCGCCAGTACTGCAATTCCAACATCGGGATGTTCGCTCCGTTCACCTGCCTCTCGAGACAGGATTTCACAACCTTGCCATCGCTGCCTCAAAACAGCGCTACCCGAGGCAGGCCAGGAAAACTGGGCTTGGGCTTCTTGGAGCAGGACAAATGATGTTTCTGAAAATCATGGCCATGGTGGACGAACATTCAAACACCAAAGATCTCGAATCATTCTTGGACGCCTTGAATGATAAAGTGGACATCTCGACCGATATCACTGTCCTCGATGGCATGGTAGCCGATTCCCTCGAAGCCGCAAGTCCGTATGAAAATGTACATTCCAAACTCCTCATCGATGCAACGACGCTGGCAGCCGCGGACCCAAGAAGTACACATCAACCTCTTGAGGGCTCTTTTTCTGAAGAAGCACCGGCTTGGAGGCAGGGTTCGGAACAGCCCCCCTCCTTCACGAACATAGAAGCGGTCCGAGCGCTACCAGAAGTCGTACAGGCACGCATGCTCCGAGGAAGCATGCTCGTTGTCACCACCAATGTTGTCGGGACCCCCTCCCCTGAACTCGGCTCAAGCGACTCAGACGATGAGGCAGAAGGTAAACGCAGAGACAAGGTAGCGCAATTGAAAGAATCAATCTGGCAATTGGAAAGTTCTAACAACTTGCGCTGGTTGTTCATCACCAACAGCGATGTTGACTTGGATGGGCCAAAGGCTCGTAGACGGCTGCTTTGGCAGTTGACCTCTCGTTTTGATGTGGGCCGAGGACTGTCATTTGACGCAGCCCGCCAACGGCTCTGCTGGGACGCAACCACTCCGATTCCCTCGTCTGCGTTCGGCGTGCGCAGATGGCCTGCTATCACCCTACACTCCCCTGAGACATTGGAAAAGGTGGCACAGCATCCTGAATTAGAATCATATGAGTGGCCCCCTCACCTTTCCTTTGGGGGACCTGAGTGATGGACGTCAAACAAATCATGACCTTCATCAAAATCGAACATACCTTGTTCTCCCTGCCGTTTGTACTCATTGGATATTTTATCGCCCACGACCAATTCAACAGCTCTCCCGGCATTGACCTTCTGTGGATACTTCTCGCTGCAGTGGGTGCCCGTGGTCTTGCGATGGCACTGAACCGAATCATTGACCGAGACATCGATGCAGCAAACCCCAGGACGCAGGGGCGCCATTTGGCCTCAGGCTCAATGAGCCTACGGACAGCGTGGGGCCTCGCTGGGGGATTCCTTGTTTTGCTGCTTGTAAGCGCAGGCATGCTCAACCAGGTGGCCCTCATGATGGCGTGGTTGCCCGTCCTGACCTTTGTCGTCTATCCGTACATGAAACGGTACACGTGGTTGTGTCACTTTTGGCTCGGCCTGTGTTTGGGTCTTGCCCCTGCAGGTGCTTGGGTCGCCGTTGCAGCGGATGTACACGGGTGGGCTGCCATAACTGGGATGTTTTCTACGGGTACAGAATACCTTTGGGCTCCAACGATCCTACCGATTTCAATTGGAGTGATGCTCTGGATTACAGCCTTTGACATCAATTACGCCCGAATGGATGTTGAGAGCGACCGGGAACAAGGCATTCATTCGTTTCCATCTACCTTTGATGAAGAAGCCACCACTCGTACAACCGTTCAACTCACCTTACTCTGGTTTGCTTGCTTTGCGATCTCCGACCCGATGGACGGGATATGGTTCCTTGGGGCTGCAGGCATCATGGCCGTTGTGAACATCTGGGTCGTGCTGGCCCGTGAGAGGTTTGTTGATTTTCAAACCGTCTTGTTCCGTGCGTCCATGCTTACCGGATGGGTCTTGCTTGGAGCTTTATTGCTTGGCTTCGCTGTTGATGTTCCGGTGGGCACCGATTGAACAAGAAAGTAAGCTGAATTCATTCTGTTTGATTTGCAAAGAGCCCCTTTGCTCACACGGGTAAGCAGACGGTACCGTGACGATTGCGGGTAATCGTAAGGGGGCCCTGACGATTAGACTCTCAAGAGCCTTTGTTTACGGATATCTTTTTGCTTTCCTACAATCCTTACATCGCGCTCTCGGTTTGCTATTTTTCCAGCCGAAACTCTCTGATATGTCACTTCCAACAGCAACATAGTCACAAACTGAACAACGGGCGTGGAAACCCAATTTTCTGCCTGAATCATAACCTCCATCATCATCATCATCATTATCGTCATCATAATCGCCATCGTCATCATTAGGTTCGTCGTGTACAGAACATCCTTGACAACAATTTCCACATTCGTTATTATCACACCGATTGGACCCTTGATTGCCACAATGACACCACAGTGCTTCACCCCTATATTCCGGGCAATCAGTGTTGGCACATCGCCAATTTTTATCATCTGAAGTGTCTAAGATATGTTTACAAGAACGGCAAATCGGGTCCGCATTTCTGAGAGGCCCATCTCGGAATTTTTTATCAAGAAAATTTTTCTGATTCAGAAATTTCTTGACCCCTTTATCACTTGTGTCTTTCTTCCTCCTCGACAACTCCTTCCAACCGGGCCGACCAAATTTTTCATGATCACTATGTCGTAAGCACCTCTCGCCATCGCAGCATTGACCACACATTCCCTTAAAGCAGAGAGGAGTAGGTTGATTTCTACATCTACTGCGAGGATGAAATGCACAATTGCTTGAACATATACATGCACCCTCCTGTCGTTCATCTTCCTCTTCCTCGTCATGTTCACAGTTATCAGTTACACAACTTCCGTTTTCGTCTATGTGGTGCCCACATGTAGAGCAGAACCACTCATCATCTTCATCTGGGCCAATAGTATCCAATGTCCTACAATGCTTGCATTCGATGTGCTTGTTAGCATCTAATTGAGTAGTCGGTGCATTCCAGTCGATGGGTGCGTTCTCATCAATTAATCCCATCCCTGTACTGCCTAGTCTAATTGACCCCCCATACTTGTGATGGCATGCACTGCACAAAGCAACAACAGGTGTTCCACCAAGGCCGAAAATATGTTTCAACACTTCGTTTGTCCAAGAAACTCTGAGATGACATCCCTCAAATTGATGAGTGATTGAGGTGTTTTCACATCCTGAAGCTGGACATGTTATTGTGAAGTCTTTGAGTGGATCTCCATCATCAACCAACCCATGTGCAATTCGGATTTCCTTTATCCACGAATATCTTGAGGTGCTATCAGAAGAGCCCTCATGGTGTTTGTAAACACCTGGATCTGCCTCCCATGCATCATAAGCCATAATTATCGTAAATGTATCACAGATATAGCATTAAAGGGCGTTCTAGAAAATGGAGTAATCCATATTTTTTCCTTTATGTAGTGATTCAAAGGATTCTGCCATAACACCCACGCGCTCACAATTGCTGAATCAATGGGCTCGCAGTGGGCTGCCTCAGACGCTACCGTTAGTATGGATGGTTATGCAAAGGGATTTTTATTATATTTAGAAAGTCTGATTTCTTCTTTCATCCTAAGTGGCGCGTCAAGTATGTCCTCTACATGAGTATAGAATATAGTGAAGTATCAATTTTACAAAGATAGAATACATTCTATCGTCACACGTGGCCCAACCATGACAGAGATTGTCCATTCTATGGCATTGACTGTTGAACTTTTGATTTCTGGACTCCTGATGTTTTGGGGATACAGAATGATGAAGGAAGGTTGGATTAGACAAAGGAAGTTGATTTAAATGGAAACAATGCCTACTTACACAAGGTCTTGGACGGAAATTGAGTGGATGTTAGCAGAAGCTCAAGAACAAGTGCTGGAGCAAAAAGCCAAGTTCAAACATCGCAAACGAGTTCGAGACAAGGAGGGTTGTCGTAGAGCGGCTGCTAAATTTGCCCGTGCCAAAGGTATGGTCGATGTATTGACTTGGGTTATTGGAGGAAAAGCCGCTCCAGATCCAATGGCTGGGTTCGAAGAAGTCGGTGAGAGCCTGTTTCTTGGAGATAGGTTTCGTTCCTACATGGACAGAATCTGATTCCCAAATGCCAACATGCGGCTACGTACGGGTGATTGGAAGGGCCTCATTTGCATAGGGAGAGTTATGATGGTGAAACTTGTGGGCATTATCATGACAAAGACTCCCGAGGAATACTGGTCGAGGTTCGTTCCTGCTGCTGAAGATGCAATTGATAATCAAACTCAGGTTCCATCGCCTTCGGGAAGAGCGACATATCGAATTTGGAAATACAATCACCAAGAAGAGAGGCTTTTCATCGAAAATGAGAACACTGGTAGGAAGAATTCCTCGTTAGGAAAACAAGAGTTTCTTAATTCAATAACAAGATTGTTGGATGCCGGTGGAGTTGTTGATTGTGGAGGTATGAATTCTGTTGGAATACATGAGGCAGTAATGGCAGCAATTCATCCATGGTTGGATACAGACGGAGAAGTAATCCGTTCAACGGTCTAATCTACTAACAAATCAATTCGGATGAGTTGGAAGGGGTTATCCCAAACCACTCTGCATGACTGTTAGCAGTTGGAAGGGTCACAGTTGGCCAGTCGGAACGGTACCTTCTGACAAGACGGCTGAGCAAACAGTCCCGTTGAAAATCAAGTTCTTGAATTTGAAACAACGAATGTACTGTAGCACCGAGAAAGGTGATTAATCCGATGATTTCTGCCCAAGATGCAGCGGTAGAGAGGCCCTTACCTGTAAAAAAAAATATGGGGGTTTAGAATTGCATCCGAGAATATGTTCTGAAAAAGCAAGAAATGGGAGTGGAATGTTCATGTGCTGAACCGTGAACCCAAAAACATGAACCCTATCGTGAAATCTCTACTGGAATTTAATGAAGCCTTTGACATTCCAAAACTTGAATCTCCGGCCTTAGGCCCGAACGAGTTGATTGAACTTCGCATCAAACTTCTAGAAGAAGAAGTCAGAGAATATGCAGAAGCAGCCCGTTCAGGCGATTTAGTTGAGGTTCTCGATGCGCTTGCTGACATTGGATACATTCTTGCTGGAACCATCATCAATCATGGCATGCAACACATTTACGACGATGCTTTCAATGAAGTTCACCGCTCAAACATGGCCAAACTGGTGGATGGAAAGGTCCTACGAAGGGAAGATGGCAAAGTCATGAAACCCGAAGGGTGGCAGCCACCACAACTTGCTCAGTTCCTTCCTTCAGATGACTGAGAAGGTTCACATGGTTTCATGAAAGATGAGGTTCTCGTCTGCGCTATGACGCGACCTGTTGCATTGGTTACTGGCGGAGGCCGCGGCATAGGTGCTGCGATTTCCGATCGGCTCGCTGCAGATGGATACGATGTTTTGTTGACATACAATCAATCCTCAAAACCAGCTGAAATGATCGTTGATGCCATCCGTGAACGTGGAGATGATGCACTCGCAGTCAAGGTTGATTGTGCTGATTCAGGGGAAGTTGGACTTCTCGGACAACATCCGTGGATGGCCCGTAAAATCGAAGTGTTGGTGCTCAATCACGGCATCTACAACCGTATTGAAGGACATAAAATGACCATGGACGACTTGGATAATACGATGAAAACCAATTTCGAAGGTGCAGTAGCAGTTTGGAAGGCGGTCCAGCCCCATCTTTCCGATGACGCTAGAATGGTTGTTGTTGGCTCTCAACTTAGCATTCGAGGCTCCCCTCACGGCGCAGATTACTCTGCGTCAAAGGCGGCTCTTTCAGCGTGGGCACGCTCATTGGCCCAGTCTGTGGGACCAGAAGGGAAGCGAGTGAATATCCTAGCACCCGGATACGTTGACACCGATTTATTGAGTGGCGACTCACGTGAAAAGCGATCGCAACGAGAAGGTGAAGTGCCGCTGCAGCGAGTAGGGACTGCTGAAGATATGGCCTCAACTGTTTCGTTCCTTGTAGGTCCTGATTCATCGTACATCACCGGAGCAATTCTTCATGTTAACGGTGGACTTTATCTCCCCTAATCGTGCCATAAGAGGGATTGCTATGGCTGAACAATGGGACGATGCAGGTGCATTTGAGGATGAGGCTGACCGCTTAGTTGGCGAGGTTGACCTGATCGAACGTAATCCCTTCGACCTTTCAAAAGCACTTGAAGGGGCGGCCTTGGATGAACTAAACCCGTCAGTGAAGAAGTTTGAGTTGCATGCTGAATTCTCGCCCGATGGCGACCAGCCAAAAGCAATTGAAAATTTGATTTCTCAATTGGAAAATGGCCAAGAAAGATGTGTTCTTCTCGGCGTGACCGGTAGCGGCAAAACCTTTGCAATGGCTCACGTCATTCAGAAACTTAACATCCCCACCCTCATCATGAGCCATAACAAAACGCTGGCACGGCAGCTCCATCAAGAGATGGTTGGATATTTTCCCAAGAATGCCGTTGAGTATTTTGTCTCCCACTATGATTACTATCAACCGGAAGCATACCTTGCAAAACGTGATCTTTACATCGACAAAGAATTAAGCATCAACGAGCGAATTGAGCAGGAGCGCTTTGCTGCCGTGGCTTCATTGGTGACCCGCCCTGATTGCGTCGTTGTATCTTCTGTCTCTTGCATTTATGGACTCAATCCCCCGGAAACGTTCCTCGAATATCACGTCCGATGTGCAGTAGGGCAGTTGATTGAGACCAGTGACTTACTAAGAGAACTGATTGAACTTCAATACCGGAGGACGACAACCGATCTCAACCGTGGCGAATGCAGAGTTCGGGGCGAGGTCATCGATGTATGGATGCCAAGCCGAGATGACCCGTTGCGGATTGTGTTTGATTTTGACGGAATAAAGAGCATCCAAATTTGTGACCCCGTCACCTGGGACGTCTTGGATGAGTTGGATGAAGCCTGGATTCATCCAAAGGAATTCTTCATGACGAGCCCAGAACGTTTCGAAGCCGCGCTTGAATCCATTGAAACCGAACTGAATGCTCGCAGTAAATTCTACGCACGAGAAGGGAGAGAACTTGAGCGCTACCGCATTGAACAACGCACTGAATACGACCTTGAAATGCTGCGTGAAATTGGACACTGCCAAGCGATCGAGAATTATTCCCTTCACTTCGACGGGCGAGAACGTGGCCAACGCCCCTACTGCTTGCTGGATTTCTTTGCGGCATGTGCAAATCAATTTCATGGAAACCCCGAAAAGTTTCTTGTGATCATGGACGAATCTCACGTGAGCCTCCCTCAAGTCGGAGGCATGTACCACGGAGACCGCTCAAGAAAGGAGAGCCTCATAGAACACGGATTCCGTTTGCCAACAGCCGCAGACAATCGGCCCCTCAAAATACCCGAGTTCCAAAGTCTCGTCCCACAGATGGTATACGTCTCAGCCACGCCCGGAGAACGTGAACTCCGCCATCTCTGTGAGATTACAGGCCAGTCTCTTCCAAAGGGCCTAGAGCACGCTACAAGTCGGGGAGGAGCAGGACCTGCAGACCGGGATAAAAAACATCCAGAAGCTGAATCAATGTACGATATGCTTCAATCCATTGAGGGAATCGCCAAAATGGAACTGAGACCAACGGGATTGTTGGATCCTGAGATCGAAGTGCGCCCAACTGCCGGTCAGATCAATGACTTGCTCACGGAAATTAATGCTCGAATTGACCGGTCCCAGCGAACCCTTGTAACGGTCCTTACCATCAAATTCGCAGAGGAAGTCGCTGCCTACCTCAATCGCATGGGAGTTAAGGCACATCACCTGCATTCGGAAATTGACACGATTGAGCGTACAGAGATCATCAATGCTCTTCGCCATGGACACATCGATGTTATTGTTGGAATCAATCTCCTTCGTGAGGGTTTGGACATCCCTGAAGTGAGCCTTGTCGCCATCTTTGATGCTGACCGCCAAGGCTTCTTACGAAACGAAAGGAGTTTGCTGCAAACTATTGGACGTGCAGCACGAAACCAAGAAGGGAAAGTGCTTCTCTATGCCGATGGTTTTTCTCCCGCTATGGAGGCAGCCATACGGCAAACTCTGGAACGGAGGCAACGGCAACATGCCAACAACCTAGCCCTAGGGATTACGCCACGGACCATTGTCAAGGCCCTACCCGCCATGGGTGATACGACGGATGAACTCATCGCTGGAACAACCACTGGGGGAGATGGTTCTCGTCGACTCATAGCCAAAAAAGGTGGTCGGAAAGATGGGGATTGGGCACAACGATTGAATTTGGGCGCAGGGTCTTGGGCTTCGGCTAATGAACCTAATAATTCCTCAATAGAAAAATCAAATTTCCAATTGAAATCCTCTGATGACGGCCAATCTCCACCCACGCTATCCCCAAGCGAGCGGTCCGAATTGCTCACTGAACTGCGAGCGGAAATGGAGACGGCAGCGAAGTCCCTCGATTTCGAGCAGGCTGCTCGCCTTCGAGACCGAATTTATGAAATCGAACGCATGAACGAATGAGGCGTAAGTACAGCGTGAACACCTTCATGAAGCGGAGCCGCGAGGTCGGCCCATGGCGATTGACCCCCAGGACTTCGACACCCCTGTTGTAGATTATGACTTCTCCAAGGCCACTACGCCTCAGGAATTGATTCAGCAAATGGCCTCTGCAGGCGGGTTTACCGCTACTAAATTTGCAACGGCAAGGGAAATCCTGTCCCAAATGAAAACAGAGATTGACGCCGTGGATGCTGATCCAGAGCGAGTAACAAACTGGCTTTCATTCCCTGCCTGCCTGTGCGCTACGGGTACGCGCGGGTTCTTTGTTGAGGCCATTAAGCGAAAAATGTTCAACGTTGTTTCAACGACCTGTGGAACGCTGGACCATGATATTGCAAGGGCTTACAAAGACTACTACCACGGTTCGTTTGACTTGGATGATGTTGAACTTGGGGAACATTCCCTCATGCGCCTCGGTAACGTCATCGTCCCCAATGCATCTTATGGAGAGATCATAGAATCTGTAGTTATGCCTGTGCTCGAGGACATCTACAACGACCGCCTTGCATCTACCGGAAAGACCGGGGCAGACGCATGGTTAGGTTTTGGCTCAATTCACCTGGTATGGGAACTTGGTAAGCGCATAGGGACGCCGGACTCACTGATCTATTGGGCTGCTAAAAACAAGATTCCAGTGTGCATCCCCGGCATTACCGACGGCTCCATCGGAGCACAGTTGTTCATGTTCCGACAAAAACATCGCGATTTTCACCTTGATACTCTCGCCGACGAGCAAGTCATGAGTGACCTCACCTGGGACGTCGAGGCATCAAACGCCCTCATGGTTGGGGGAGGAATTTCCAAACATCACGTCATTTGGTGGAATCAATACCGAGGCGGACTTGACAGTGCGGTTTACATCACCACCGCTCCAGAACATGATGGAAGCCTGTCAGGCGCTCGCCTGAGAGAAGCGATTTCATGGGGCAAGATGAGACCAGAGGCACCTCATGTTTGTGTCGAAGGAGATGCGAGTTTGCTCCTCCCCCTTCTCGGTGCTGACCTTTTTAGCCAAGCATTTACCGAAAACTAGCTCATTTCGTAATCACGAGCGAGTTCGGCTACCAGGAGCATGAGGCTTTGCCGAAACGGTGTTCTTGGATTCCAACCCTCATTACTAACCGTTTCAAGGGATTCATGGAGCCTGTCGAGAGATGGACGGGGAAGGCGTTCTTGTGGGGACGCCAGGTCTTCAACTTCAACAACAGGTCCTTCGTCAGCCCTAAGGTGGGACAGATTGAATTGACCTTCACGACCGGCAATCGTTCGAGATACCAACATTTCAAATTCTGTCCACGTTGCCTCCATGGACCAATATCTACGGCCACAGACATTCATGGAACCTCCAACGGGGAATCCGCCTTTTATCAGGCGCAGAAGGCCTTCAGCGGCATCATCACAAGAGCACCAATAAGCGCCATCCAAACCGAGGTTTGGAGTCTCGCCATGAGTTGCACATTCCCACCATTGATGGAACATGGCCCCAGCTTGAGTCGAGGCGTCAGTTGTCAAGAGGTCAAGGATGTGAACTTGAAGGGAATCCCCCTGCATCAAAACATTGCGTGGCGTGAGATGGACGACGGGTACGCCTGTCTGATCATAAGAGCTGAGATCTGTCTGTTGGTCTGTAACATGTACCGATACAGACGCTGAGTCGTTCAATGGGCGTATGGCTCCAGGGAACTGCTCGAGAGCAGAAGCATGCTCTTTACGAACACGTGCAAGGTCAGATTCAGGGACCGAGAATTGGTGAAACTGTGGGATTCCACGCTCCATGAGCGTCCTAGCCAGTGGATGAGCGGCAGCATGAACTGCTATTCTCGCCTCATCGCCCATGCATTCCCCACATGATTCCCGTTCATGAAGGATTCCTTCACCATAATTTTAGCATAATAAATCACTTTCCAATATAAAATTAGTAAATTAAAAACAGATTTTATATTGAAAAAGGGCTCAATTGCATCAACCACTTACTCCATGTTTTCACACCGTTCACTGCCATTCAAATTATGTTAGGTTCAATAAGAAAACAGAACCTTTTTGATTTTCAGTTTTGAATTATTCATATTGGAAATACGCGCGTTATGCGACATTGAAAATTGAATTAAATTCTATATTTCAATTGGTTGAATGTAGTATTATGCGACAAATGCAATTGGAAAAGATATTTTTTTCGGGGAAGAGTATAATAGGCGTCGGTACTGAGCAATGGGTAAGCCGAACAAAATCGGCATGGAGATGGGAAATATGAGAAATACAGAATTTGACATTCAGGAGTTACTCCAACGTGATGTCTATGTGAACGAAAAGAAAGTAGGTACAATCGTTGGTGAGCGCCACCATCCGAATGAAGCACGAGTTCAATCGATGCGAATTCAAGTGGCACCAGAAGTCGCAGATGAATACATGCGGAAGCCAGCCGAACTTGCACCACTACCGAAGGAACTGGTGCACAGCATTCGTGGCGACGGAACCGTGAAACTTTCAAAGTCAATGCGAGAATTGCAACGACGATGGAGAAACACGGTTCGAATTGATGAGAAGCTCTACGCACCTGACGAAATGTTGGATCGTGCAGTCTTGGACAATCAAGGAGAAGAGATAGGCGTCATCACCCGGTTGTTCCGAGTAAAGCGCACTTACAAGGGAGTCATTGTTACAACAAGAATGCGTATCCAAAAGGAATTCGGCGTTGAATCGGAAATCCGTATTCCAATCACAGCATTGGCCCGAACACGAGAACGTTTGGATGAAGTCGTTCTTTCTCGAACCTTTGAGAAAGTCCTTCAGTTGCCGTCATTTGCAGCCATCAACTCGATGGAAGAAGAGTGAAACCAGAACAATCTGACGTTAACGTCTGTTGATTCTTTAGCCGTCATGCTTATGACGGGGGGTCCGGTCGGCGGGTTTACTATTGCGCGGGTGGCTTAGTCGGTTAGAGCACCCGGCTGATAACCGGGAGGTCGCAGGTTCAAGTCCTGCCTCGCGCACCAAACCTCTTCCGGAGATATTTCAATACGTTCTCCCTCGCAAAGAACATGAAGGGTCAGCGTACAGCACGACTTGAGGGGAGCATATGGTCGTTGTATCCGGCAGTAATTCAGGCCCTCTGGCGAGCCAACTTGCTGAATCACTTGGTTGGGAACACCATGTGTTGGAGACTCGACGATTTCCGGATACCGAGGGATACACTCGGATACCCACTGAAACGATCGAAGCCGTTCGGAAGGGTCCCGTTGTCTTGGTATCAAATACCTTCCCGGATTCGGGAATTGTTGAGACACTGCTTATGCTTGAATCTCTAAACGATGTACGGAGAGGCGAATTGCATAATTTGCGAGAAATCGGCCCTCAGACCCTACCAAACGTCGGAAAAGGCATTATTCTTGCAATTCCTTATTTCGGCTATTCCAGGCAAGATAAACGATTCAAACCGGGTGAGGCGATTTCAGCTCGTGCAATAGCCCACCTGCTCGCCACCAAGTGTGATGGAATGGTGGTCTTGGACATACACGCACCTGAAGTGTTGCAAGACCTCCCTGTGCCCATCTCGTTCACATCGGCTATGCCGGAACTTTCTGAACGATTGCAAGGGACGGTTGCTCCAGACTTCATCCTCTCCCCGGACAAAGGCGCCATTGACCGCGCAAGTCAGGTCGCATCGCTGATTGGTTGCGAATTTTCATATCTCGAGAAAACAAGAATTGATGCACACACCATCGTTCACAAAGCAAAGAATCTCGATGTCGCCGGCAAGAAGGTCGCCATCGTGGACGACATGATCGCCACGGGCGGCACCATCTGTCGAGCTGCAGAAGCACTGCGTAACCAAGGAGCCACCCAAGTTCACGCTGCATGTTCCCACGGATTGTTCACCGGAGGGGCGATTGCTCGGCTCCTGAGGTACGTTGATGGAGTCCATGCAACGGGCTCCTTATCCAACGCTGTGGACTCGATTCCAGGTGGCCCGGCTTTGTCTCGGGGCGTTCATGAAATATTGGACACGCTTGGCCTCAAACCATAACAGAACGGTTGACTGCTCACTGTTTCCTTCTATTGTTCAACAACACCGAGACCGATGCGACCTCCGTTGCGTTTATATCCGCGTGGTTCTGCGCATGGTTGCCCTTAACATGAGGAAGGAGATATTCCAATGAGTGTACATATAGCATTTGAAACCCCAGAAGACGTTGCTGACAAGATTTACGAGATGATCCAATCGAACACGAATGGACGCGTCAAGAAAGGCAGTAACGAAGTCACGAAAGCCGCAGAGCGAGGTACCGCCCAATTCATCATTCTTGCAGAAGATGTGAACCCTCCAGAATTGTTGGCTCACCTTCCATTGATTTGTGAAGAAAAAGGAATCCCATACGGATACGTCCCAAGCCAAGAATTCTTGGCTAAGGAAGCCGGACTCGCAAACGGTGTCAAGGCTGCTTCCATCGCAGTGATGGAAATCAACAAAGGCGCCCAAGAAAAATTCAACGAAGTTGTCGAACTCATCAAAGGCCTCAAGGCTTGAGATTTAATCGGAGATGAAGATTATGAGTGAAGAACTCGGTGGATGGCCAGCAGAAGTGGTCGAAATTGTAGGCCGAACCGGTATGACCGGAGAAGCTACTCAAGTCAAGGTGCGTGTTAACGACGCACCCAACCCAAGAGACGTGGGACGTATCATCAGCCGCAACGTGGTAGGACCAGTGCGAGTCGGTGACATTCTCATGCTCAAGGACACGGGACGAGAGGCCCGAAAGTTGAACGCACGGTGATGAACAATGCCAGAACGAAGAATATGCAGTTTTTCCGGAGAGGAAATCGAACCTGGAACCGGCATGATGTTTGTACGCAAGGATGGAAGCATCCTTTGGTTCAAGAGCAGTAAGGCTCGCAAGAACCAACTTCAACTGAAGCGTAACTCTCGCCGAGTGAAGTGGACCCGCCATTACGTCAAAGGCGGAATCCAGTGAACCCCTTCTGGGACCACGACTTCTCTCTTGCCGCACAGCAACGCCCTTAAACAGGTCACTTTTGGGTAGGTTTGGTGAACACCATGCAAACTACCTATGTGATGATTAAACCCGACGGCGTACAACGTGGACTTGTCGGAGAAATATTTGGACGATTTGAACGAAAAGGATTGAAACTCGTCGGTATGAAATCGATGGTTCCAACCGAAGAAATCGCCCGAACGCATTACGATGTTCACAAGGAACGACCCTTTTTCCCAGGCCTCATTAAATTCGTAACTTCCGGGCCCGTCGTCTGCATGGCATGGCAAGGAAAGGATGCTATTTCTGTTGCCCGTAAACTCATTGGAGCAACCAACGGACGAGAAGCTGACCCAGGTACAATACGAGGAGATTTCGGCATGGACATGGGTTACAACATGATCCACGGCTCCGATGCCCCAGAAACCGCAGAGTTTGAACTTGGACTTTGGTTCCCCGAAGGACTCATGGAATGGAACAACACCATGGGCACCTGGGTCTACGAGTGAACTCTCCTCCAATTGAGAGGCGGTGAAACCGATGTCTGACGCAGAAGAACCTGTGGAACATTCGGTTGAGGCTGACGAGGAACCGACTCGAGGCCATAACCGTCAGCCAATTGTTTCTGTCCTTGGTCATGTTGACCACGGTAAGACCAGTGTTTTGGACATGGTGCGGTCTGTTGGAAGTGAGCGACAAGCAAGCGTCATGGACAGAGAAGCCGGCGGTATTACACAACACATCGGCGCTACAGAAGTCCCCGCTGATGTGCTCAACGAAACATGTGCTGCAATGTTGGGCGGCAAGGCCTTCAAATCTCCGGGATTGCTGTTTATTGACACGCCTGGCCATCACTCCTTTGCATCATTACGCAACCGTGGTGGTTCGGTCTCAGATATTGCCGTCTTGGTGGTTGACATCATGGAAGGCCTCCAACCTCAAACGATTGAATCCCTCAATATTTTGAAAGAAACTCGGACGCCTTTCGTGATCGCTGGAAACAAGGTCGATCGCTTGCATGGATGGCGAACCGAACGTGGGCGCTCGTTCATTGAATCCTTTAGCGCACAAAGGGAAGACGTGCAGGCGCTTTTTGAAGACCGATACTGGAAAATCGTTGGACAGTTTTCAGAACATGGATTCAATCTTGAGCGATATGACAAGATCAGTGACTTTCGGCAAAATGTTGCTCTTGTACCCATGTCAGCGAAGGACGGTGAAGGACTTCAAGACCTTCTCGCCGTCACCGTCGGCCTTGCTGAACGTTTCTTGGAAGACCGATTGACCGACACATTGGGTTCTGCCCAAGGAACGGTACTGGAGATGCGAGATGAAGTCGGCATGGGGAAAACCATTGACGTCATCCTCTACCGAGGCCAACTCAAGATTGGTGATTCGATCATGCTCGCTGGTATTGACGGAGCCTTCACCACCCACATCAAGGGACTAAAGCGGCCACAAGGCATGGCGGAAATGAGGGATGCTGGGAAACGATGGGTCAATTTCGATTCTGTCGAGGCTGCATGCGGTGTGAAAATAGTTGCACCGAAACTGGAAGCAACCATTGCTGGTACAACGTTGCATCTTGCAAATACTGCTGAAGAACGCACAATTGCTGAAGAAGCGATACGTGGCGAATGGAGAAATATCTTCGATGCAATGCCAGTTATGTGTTCTTCGTGCAAAGAAATTTTCGCCCGTAAATCATTTCCAGACCATACGTCTACCGGAGAATGCCTTGGAGCAGAAGAAGAACGAAGTGGAGTTGTCATCAAGGCAGACACCGTTGGAGGGTTAGAGGCATTGGCTTTTGAGCTCCATCAACGAAACATACCCGTTCGGCAGGCAACCGTTGGCCCTGTAAACAAAAAGGATATTCTCATGGCCAAATCGGCCAATGACCCGCTTCAAAAGGTCATCCTCGGATTTTCAACCAAAGCTAACAGCGAAGTTTCTCAACAGTTGGACCAAGATGATTCTGAAGTGAAATTCATCGCCGGCCCCATCATCTATCATATTCTCGACGCATTCGAGGCTTGGGTTGAAGAGACCAAGAAGGCCATTGAGGAAGAGCAACGTGAAACCCTCGTATATCCTGGGCGTGTGTTGTATCTCAAAGACCACACGTTCCGGGCGAAAGGCCCTGCCATTGTCGGAATGCGTGTTCTGGGTGGACGGGTCCATCTTGGCCAACGCCTCATCAAATTAGACGGCACACCGGTTGGCCAAATCAAGAGTCTTAGAACTCGTGCGTCTGAAGAGGTCAAAGAAGCCATGCAAGGCGATGAAGTCGCAATGGCCATTCATGGGCCAACTGTCGGACGACACATCGAAGAATTGGATGAATTCTATGTTGATGTTCCTGAGCGCCATGTCAAGCGACTGAAGAAAGCTGATTTAACACCCATTGAAGAAGAAATTCTTGATGAAATCGTGAATTTACATCGTAAAGAGAACCACTTTTGGGGACGTTGAGCGGATTTATCAATAATTTCCTGATGAGCATTTTTGAAGACTGGAGCGCACACATTCATATAAGAAATGAAAAAGTATACAATTATCACTGGAGGTATTCTAATGGAAGCAGGAATTCAAGCAGGCGCTCAGGGAGTACGAACCCAAGATTTGATTGCAACTGTATCATCAATCTCACACAGTTTGATGAATGAAGTGAGCAAAGTGATCATCGGTAAGAACGAAAACCTCCGGAGAGTGACCGTAGGGATTCTTTCCAACGGAAACATGCTCTTGGAAGATTTCCCTGGACTCGCCAAGACCCTTCTCGCCAATACTTTTGCACGAGCACTCGGTTGTAAGTTCAAGCGTGTCCAATTCACCCCGGACTTGCTGCCCTCCGACATCATGGGGACGTACATGTACGACCAAAAGTCAGGAGAATTCAAACTTCGTGCTGGTCCTTTGTTTTCAAACATCCTACTTGCCGACGAGATCAACCGTGCCCCTCCAAAGACACAAGCAGCACTGCTTGAAGCGATGGAAGAAAAACAGGTCACCATCGAAGGAATAACCCACAAGCTTCCAGCGCCTTTCGTTGTTATCGCAACTCAAAACCCAATCGAGCAAGAAGGAACCTATCCACTTCCAGAAGCGCAAATGGACCGCTTCTTGATGAAGATGAGCATGGGATATCCTGACCGTGCTGAAGAAAAGGCCATTCTCGCCCGACGTAAACTTCGAGGAAAGGACGAGCACGAAGTGGAACAAATCACCTCACCAAAGAAAGTAGTCGCCATGCAGAAAGCACTGGAAACGGTTCACGTTGACCCAGCAATTCTATCCTACATCATTGAAATCGTTCAGCGAACTCGTGAGGACCACCGTGTCACAAACGGAGCCTCGCCCCGTGCAAGTCAAGCCCTGTTCAAAACCGGGCGTGCTGCTGCAGCGGTTGCTGGCCGAAATTATGTCATCCCCGATGATATCAAAGGAATCGCCTTACAGATTATTTCCCACCGTATCAACATGAAGCCTGAGGCAAAAATCCGAGGGATTACTGGAATGCACATCGTCCGTAAGATCCTCTCGGAAGTTCCAGTTCCTGTGATTCAACCAGCCTGATACTTGCCTCCTCAGGGCTTGCATTGAAAGAGGAGGGCTTGCCTAGGGTTTACTATGGGAGGTGACCGTGTGATGAACCCTTACAAGATGGTGATGGCTGTCGCCAATCAAAAAGGCGGTTGTGCAAAGACAACGACTGCTGTTAACATCGCAGCAGCCCTCGCTAAAGGGTCCCGTCGTCAAGGACTTCCTCCGGCTAAGGTGCTTCTCATCGACCTTGACCCACAGGGCAACTGTGCGACATCATTTGGCCTGGAGAAGAAGAAAATTAAGAAAACTGTTTATGATTTACTCGCCAACGATTCCGGTGAAGAACTTCCCTTGATGGAAGAATACCTTATTCCGCCTGAAGAGATTACTCGATCGATGAGGGAGGCTTGGTCCAATCGAAACGGGGGCAAAAAAATTCCCGACTCCATCAATGCAGGCCACCTATGGCTCTTGCCAAGCGACATCCATCTCTCTGGCGCAGAAATTGAATTGTCCCACAAGATTGGAAGAGAAACCCGTTTACAAGAAGCCCTTCTCCCAATCGTTGACGATTTTGATTACATTATCATTGATACTCCCCCGTCGCTTGGTCTGCTTTCAATTAACGCCATGTGTGCTGCAAACTGGGTCATGGTCCCCGTTCAAGCCGAGTATTACGCGTTGGAAGGCTTCAGTATGTTGATGAATTCAATCAAGATGATTCAACGGAGAATCAATCGAAATCTGAAAATATTTGGAATCGTCATGACCATGGTCGATGCGCGCTCTAAATTGAGCACATACGTGTGTGACCAAGTGAATAAGAAGATGCCCAATAAGCTGTTCAATACCACGGTTCGTCGCTTGGCAAAGGTTGCAGAAGCACCTTGGAGTGGAGCGCCCACCGTTATTCTCAACAAACCTACAAACTCGGGTGCCGGTGCTGGAAGTTTAGAATATTGGACCCTTGCAAAAGAAGTTCATCAGCGAGTCCAATCCATGCGACGAGAATTCGGGGTTGTTGAGGAATCCCGGCTTCGTCAAGAACGTAGCCTTCGTTAATCTTCTGCTCGACGCAAAGAAAATGCCGCCCAAATCACGCTTGTACCCTTCCATGCCTTCGCACAGGTTAAGTAGGCAGCCAAGTCAAGGGTTCATTGGGTATCTGTATGACAGGCGAAGGGATGACTTCAGTCAGTGTGAGCTATGAGATTCGTAGGCAATTGAACACCATACGAACGACAGGAGGACACCGTAGTGTTAACGAACTCCTTAACGAGATGATTCGGACGCATAAAATGCTCAAGATGAAGGGTGAAATTGACACGCTGCGAGAACGAATGAAGATGGCGGTTGATGTCGATGTGGACCACCTAGCTGAACGTTTGAACTTGGCTCCCTACAAGGTGTGATCTCCATGATGCTATGGCGCCCACCTGGTTATCGCTTTACGGCGAAAGAATTGGTTAAAGGCCTCTGTGGTGAAGATACTGACGAATCTAAATTACTGATGGCAGCCATCTATGGAAAAGTCGAGTTGTTCGCTGACTCTACTGCATGGAATGGATTTCTCTGGCTCGTTATGAGCACGTTCAAGGTTGATGGCAAGCCAATTTATTCTGGCGCTGAACTGGGTTCATTGAAGGAAAGTCTACCCATTGTCTGGGTCTAATTATCCCCGTACTTTGCTAACCACTCGTGACCGTACCAACGCCATTGGTCAGCAGTCCAACCGTCCGGCAGCCCACCCTCCGGGAGAGGAGGGGCTTCGTCGGGAATGGTTGCGTCCGGTGTTGCTTCAGGTTCAGATGGAGCGACTTGAGAAGGCATACCTGCAATGGATTCGATGCTTTCTTCATCGTAGGTCATGCTCGATGGCTCTGCAGCGTTGTCGCCGCCCTTGAGTTCCATATCATCAAAGCCATTCTTTTCAGGTTGGAAGTCAAGTTGTTTAACATCGTCATCCCAGATATCATCTGATATGATTCCGCCATCTGCAGACATTCCACCTTTCCCTTCGAGAGCCTCTTTGGAAGCATTTGTTGATTGAGAAGCGGTAACACCTCCGTACACCTTCTGTGTGCTGGTTTGCTTTCGCTTGTTAACGAGGAACGCAACGAGAAGAATGATTGCAGTTAATCCACCGAACACAGCAAGGCCGATTTTGATCACTTGATTCAAGGTATCCTCATCAACATCCAGGGGGGAATCGCCACGTGCTTCATCTTGTAGCGAGGCGTTCCATGCATAGAATCCGAGGGCTGTTTCGTTAACTAAGCCGTTCCTGTATGCTTGGTATGCAGGATTGTTCCAGCCAATGCATCCTTCAGAGGTGTCGTTTTTATTGTTCAAGCAGTAATCTTGCTCTGTTGCAATGTTTGGACTTGTATCGTCGTAATCGGCATTTGAACCGACTCCATCACCGTCTCCATCATAATGCTCGTTTGGATCTTTATCCATAAGGGGAGATTCTGTACGGTCAACCCATCCATCTCCGTCGACATCCAGGCATCCATAGGATGGAGTCTCAACGTAACCAATGGTACTGTTAGCATCAATTTCCCAAGCCTTCGTTGAAGTCCCATATTCCCAAGGACATGTATCAGGGGCTTCACCATCTGCATTATCCCCATACCCGTCACCGTCTTGGTCTTCCCATTGAGTTGCTTGTGATGGCAGGGCGTCTGCTCCGTCGATGGCTACCCAATCTGTATCTGGGTCGGAATAACCATCGAAATCCCCGTCAGGACAACCGAAGCGGTCTATGGTGGAGAAACCATTCACCGTCGGGCAACTGTCAGGTCTAAATCCCTCTGGATTGTCACCGTAATTGTCGAGGTCTGTATCGTTCCATTGAGTTGCTTCCTCTGGGAAAACATCTCCCTCTTGGCCGTTTGAATTGTCACCGTAACCATCTCCGTCCAAATCGCTCCATTGGTCTACGTTATTTGGGAACAGATCCGGGTTTGTTCCCGTGGGGTTGTCACCGTATCCATCACCATCAACGTCCTCCCATTGCGTAGCATCAGCAGGGAATGTATCCGGATTGAAGCCGTTGGCGTTGTCTCCATAACCGTCTCCATCGGCATCACTGGATTGAGTGGAGTCGTTTGGAAAATCATCGTTGAGGTCGTTGACTCCGTCCAGATCAGAATCCAAGTCATAGAACCGGATGGCAGAAGAGGTTGGAGAAGTTCCGGCGATGAAGAGTTGGCCAGAAAAGGTGCCTTTGAAACCGATAACATCACCAGTTCCAACATAGGTTTCCAATTCCGTGAATTCGGTAGAATTTACCAACGAGAATTGACCCTGTTTAGCGCCAATAGCAAACATTTCCCCATATACTCCCATGAACGTAATTTGCTTGGTATGGGGAAGATTGAGCGTGTCAACACTCCATGAATCGGTATCGAATTTGTAGACAGTCCCTCCAGTTGTTCCAGCAAGAAGCGTGCCGTTCGAAGTTTCTACAAGCGAGGAGATAATTCCCGTTGAATCCGTGATGGTATTGAGGAGGGCGCCCCCATTATCGTGAATGTAGATTTTCTTATCGTAAGATGCAATGGCAAGGCGTCCATCTGTTAAAATTTCGAACGCACTGATTCCAGATGAAATGGTTGTAGAACCGATACCGGTTGCCATGGACGCAGTATATTCCTCTGCTTTTCTTTTTCCAGCATATTGAGCGATCCATAAGTCACCTTGATGGTCCCATTCAACATCGTTAACGGGGTCTGGGAGGGTGATGTTTTCTGTAATTGATTCCGTACTCAACTGAACAACGTAAGCTCCTCCTTGGTGGGCAATTGCGACGAGCTCTTTAGCGTCATCAAGACGGGCATTCTGCGCATCTACCTCAAGGAAAAGTGTCCACTGCGCTGAAAGTATTCCATTGTTAAGGGCATTGATGCTGACGTTGCCATACGCATCAACGGTCAAGATTTTACCGTCATCAAGGACAGACCACAAGACCAATGCGCGGTCGAGTTCGTCGGTTTCGCCAGCATCAGTAATGTTGGGTAACTCAGCGCTTGCAAGGCCCATCGTTGCACTTTGAAGGCACAAAATTAAGATTGCAACCACAGTATATGCGCGCTTCATGATGTTACGGAAGTCACCGTATGATATGAAAAGCGCGTATGATTGTGAACGCCTCGGATGAGGTCATTCCTCATCTTCATCGTCTTTTGGGACCATTTTCTTTACCGGTTTTTTGGTAACCGGTGTCAATGTTCCTTTGACTGGACGCAATGCTGCAGTAGGTCGCCCTACCGATGAAGAAGGTGGCCCTCCTCGTTTCTTTGCCGGCATGAGCATATGGCCAACTGGTGTTAGAGTCGCTGATTCTACTGCATCTTCTACTGGAGAGAGAACGCCGCGAATTGGGCGGAGGGATGCTGATGGTTCAGGCTCTTCCACCTCTTCCGAGAGGTCGGATGGATGCTCGGTCTCGGACTCCACTTCCGGCATTATTTCGGGAATGGAATCCTCAGGAGGGAGTTCAGTTTCAGGCTCAACGACTGAAATTGGCTCCTCAACAACTGCTGGTTCTTCAACAACTGCTGGTTCTTCAACAACTGCTGGTTCTTCAACAACTGCTGGTTCTTCAACTGAAACAGGTTCAACCAATGGCTGGACTAAATCTTGCTCTACCTGGGCATCTTCCATTGCAATGTCTTCTTGTGGCGTAATCGTAGCAGGAGATTGTCCAATGGGCTGACGGATGCTGCGAACGGGTTGAGCCAGTGGCTGGCGTACATTGCGAATCGGTTGAACAACGGGTTGAGCGCTCACCAAAGGCTTCGCACTGGTTGACGGTGCTCTCATTCCGCTAAGACCCAAGCGGGCTTCAGGTTGATTTTGCTGGCCCATAATTCCACGCAAAGGTCGACCTGCTGCTGCACCAAGACCATCTGGCCGAGCTCCAAGTGCTGAAGGGTCCATGGCTCCTGAGCCAAATGCTGCTGGTGCTTGGCCTGATATTGATTGCATCCATTTTTGGCGCTTTTCGGCACGTGTATCGGTGGATTGCAACGCATTGAATTCCTTTTCTCTGCTTTGGAGTTCGGTTTCATCCATTTCAATCTCGGACTGAATTTGCTGACTGACTGCATCACGCATCTTTTCTTCAGCCATTTCCTTGAAGGAGTCCATCTTCTCTGAGAGTCCCTTCAAGCGGTCACGGATTTCAGCACGCTTCAAGCCAAGTTGGCCTTCAATTTCAGCACGAATTTGAGATTCACGCTTACGGACATCGATGAGAGCCTTGTTTCGCATGATTTCTTCACGCTTGTCAAGTTGGCGCTCAAGTTGAGTTGCAACTTCTTCTTCCTTGCGGGTCTTGAAGTCACGAAGGCGCTCTTCCATTTCAACTTCCAACTCAAGGGTGGTTTCTTCCTTGAGAAGGTCCAAGTCGGTCTCGTGAGTGAGGCGCTCGTTGCGCAGTTGTGCATCCACCTCAGACATGATCGCCTTCCTGGCCGCTGCTTCTCTGGATTGATATTCGAGATCAAGACGCTCTGTCCAATCGTTCTTATTGGCTCCATATTGGGCCTCCAGTTGGTCTCTGAGTTCTGCTTCCCGTTCGTATCGGTACCTTGAGAGGCGGTTTTGAATCTCGGCTTCTCGGGCATTGCGGTAGGTTTGGAATTCATGCTCCATGCGGTGTTCGAGTTCCGCTTCGATCTCATCTTGTAGGGAACGAGATATGTCATCCACTGCTTTGCTGAAGGTCAAGTCATACTTGGCCTTAAGTCGGGATTTTCGCTCGGCGAGTTTCGCCGATTGTTGTCCATCAAGCTCCTTCTCAATTTCAACACGTAGATCGCCCCTGCGCTTTGCAATGGCCAGTTCTACGTCTTCACGCATGCGCTCTTCGAGATTGTCGGTTTCCTTGCGAAGTTGATGCTCAATGTCGGATTGAAGCTGTTGAGCGATGTCTTCCTCAAGTCGCAAACTGCGTCGTTCAAATTCAACCTTTAAACGAGCTTCACGTTGCTTCAGCCGTTGACGAAGTTGTTGTTCGAGTCGTGTTCGAATACCTCGGCGTAATTGATCTTCTCGTTCAGAAAGAAGAGCAGCATGTCCTTCTTCTAGACGGGAAATCTCTCGCTCTTCCATTTCAACGAAACGCTCTTCCATCTCTTGTGTTAGCGTTGCTTCGATATCGCGGAGACGGTGTTGTAGTTCTTGGTTGTATTCAAGAGAAAGGCGTTCTTTTTGAATTGAAAGCCTGCGTTCGTGTTCTTCATGAAGTTGAGTTTCAATCGTTGACTTGATCTCATGCTTCCTTTCTTCGAGGAGTTTGTCCTGTTCAACTTCATGTTGATCCCTCAGAGAACCTACCTGTCGGTGGAGGCGGAGATCCAATTCCTGACGCATTCTGGATTCTTCTTGGGCCAATGCATCTCGTTCCAGTTGCTCAAGTTCCATTTCCATGTTGCTCCGCAACTCTTGTTCAAGGGCATCGAGGGTCATTTCATGTTGAGTTGCAAGGTCTTTGCTCACCGCCTCTTGCATGGCGTTGACTCGCTCTGTAATCGCTTGTTGACGAAGACGACGTTCTCGGCGCAAATCAGCCCGCAGTCGCTCTTCTTGTCGGAACCGAGCCTGGGTCCCCAACGCCTCGTCGAGGCTTGAAGTTGAACTTGATGTGAATTGGGAACGAAGCGAAGCAAGCGTGACGCGTTCCGTGTTCTCTCGACGCATCTGCGCAGCCTTCACGGCCTCGTTGTCGTGGCTTTCGCTCACTGTCATTGGAATCCCATCCACTTCTTCATGGACTTCTCTTCATAGATAAGGAGCGCGACGGAACCGGTGCATGAAGGAGCCCTTTCAACACCTAATTTTACCGCGCCGAACCTCAAATCAGAAGCGGACGGTGAATTCTGTGTCGCATGCTGGGCACTCTATCTCTCGCTGACCGGGTCGGCGCTTCATACGAAGCTGGCGATTGCATCCGGGGCAGGAGATCTCGACTCTTGGCGTCTGCTCTGCAAGCGTGAAGTATGTATCACACATGCCGCACTTCAATTCTGCGGGTCGTGAATCAACGCCTGCTACGAGGACTTTGGAACATTCTGGACAACTGACTTTTTCTTCCATCCATTTGCGGCGTGTGACAGGGTGCTCAATACGGACTTTAGCATCACAAAGGGTACAACTGATTTCTCCCAGTTTCATCGGGAGCATTCCGTCGCATTTGGGACATGAAAGCGGAGGAGGCGAAACTTTGGATTCAATTACGTGCTCGTCGGACATGTAAACACCTTGATGGTCAGCGTTTCTTGGAATACAATACCAAGCGTTCTGGGATGAAATTCCAAGGGATGTCCATTGTCAAACCGAATTCATCGGAGAGGCGAGCAATCAATTGTTTTGCACTCACTTGGTCTCGTGAACCTTCGAGGTCAAGGACGATGACTTCCCTTCCTTCTTCATCGATGGCCAGCGATGCCATGGTGGCAACGGGTGATGCAGCGATTGGTGCCGCAGGAGCCGGTGTTGGAGTTGGCGCAGTTCCTTCTGTGATGTTGAGCAATTCAGGAAGGTCGACTCGTTGGTTGATTCGCCACCATCGGGCCCTTCCTTGGTCACGATGATTCTCCACCAATTCAAGAGAGGCCAATTTCTTCAGATGGTGATAGAGGTTGTAACGGTCAACACCAACCGCCTTTTGCAATTGGACGGTACTGCGTTCTTCCGCAGAGGCCAACTCAATGTAGACCGCCCTGCGTGTAGGGTGGGCTAGGGCAGTCGTAATTGGGTCCCCTCGTACTCGTCCCATCGTCCCACCTAATGTGCAGATTGGCTCTTAGGGTTTGAAGATGTCGCGTCGGTCAAACCGAAGGGACGTCGGATTTGGGGCTCAAATACCGTTGCTTGAAGCAAGAAAAGGCTTCCTTTGTATCGTCAATCATCGTGCGGAGCGTCTCCTTGAGAAGAACCAATGCTTCTCCGTTTTGGGCAAGCCGAGCCCCGTTGAGGATGACGAGGATGACTGAGGCTTCGTGGATGAGCACACCAACCCAAAGTTGGTCGTACCATTGTTGTACAACCGCAAAGACCAGCGTCAAGGTGATGGCCACGGAGAAAAAGAGATTCTGCATCAATGTTCTCTGTGCCTTTCGAGCGAGGTCAATCATTTCTGTAAGCATGCTGGGGTCATCTCCAGGAATAAGGATGTCTGCAGCTTCAAGGTTTACGGATTCCCCAGTCCCTACGGCAACCCCAACATCTGCAACAGCAAGGGCTGCTGCATCATTGAATCCATCTCCGACCATCATCGTCACGTTCGACTTCGAACGATTACGAACCCACTTAACCTTCTCTTCCGGGCTGAGACCTCCGTGGGCAGCAGATTCTGGAAGACCGACTGAACGAGCAAACTGGGATACGGCCTCTTGGTGGTCGCCGGACAAAATTTCCACACGAATGTTTCGACTGTTCAACGACGCAATGAGCCGATCCGAACCATGCCGAGTATCATCATGAACGAATGTCGCAAGAGCGATGGCGACACCGTCTTTGGCGAGGAGGCTCGCCCCATGGCCTTCGGATTGTGCTGCTTTGAAGGCTGCAGCCAGGGAGGCCTCGACCTCAATCCCCATGTTCTTTGCCTTATCGGGCCGGATGAACGCAACCTTTGCCCCGTTGTGCACGCCTTCAACGCCCGCATCAATATCGTTTAATTGGCTGAGACTTGCTGCCTTAGCACCTTCTGCTTCGCAGTGGGCCACAATAGCAAGAGCATACGGGTGAGACGAGCGAGCTTCAAGGCCCATCATCAACTGCAATGCTGAGTTCTTGCGGCGGTTTTTCCCCATGACAATGGAGCCAATGGTTGGGCGGCCTGAGGTGAGGGTTCCGGTTTTATCCAACAGAACTGAATTCACTCGAGCCATTCGTTCAAGTGCATCTCCACCCCGAACGATAACACCCTTGTGTGCTGCGCTTGATAGTGCCGCTGCATGAGGCACTGGAGTAGCAAGAAGAAGGGCGCAAGGACATGAAACAACCCAAAGCAAGAGGATGATTTTCCAATCATCTGGATAGATGAAATACCATACGGCAAAGGCTCCGAACAAGACGAAGGGAACCCATATCGCAGTGAATTTTTCAATCCCGCTCTGCAAACGCGGAGGTGCTTCACGGAAGGAGTGGACTGCATCAATCAAACCAGAGAGTCGGGTTTCAGTCCCTACTGCGATGACTTCGCAAACAACGGGCCCGCGAGCCAATACCAGACCTGCTTCAATTTCGTCGCCTACGGTCACATCAACTGGAACGGATTCACCCGTAAGTGGGGCCTTGTCCAAAGCGCCTTTTCCTTCAATGATTCGACCGTCAGCAGGAATCAATTCCCCGCTTCGAATCTCGATTCTATCGCCTGGGTGGACCAAATCAATGGGAACGACCTCGGTATCTTGACCGACTTGATTTGAAGGGGCGGCCATTGCAAGCGATAATCCTTGATTCGCCATCGGTAGGGAGAAGCCTATGGAGGGGGTAATGGCTGCTGGGTCAATACACACCTTGTCTGAGGTTAGTTTACGAGCCGTGCGAGGCAGTCGGTCTAAACCGCCTTGCATCGCCTCTCGGGCCTTCAGTAAGGCATCTCCTTCGAGATGTGCGGTAAATGCAACAAGGATGGCAACGATCAGAGCCTCTTCCCACATGCCGAGAATGCCTGCTCCAATGACGGCTAAACTCGTGAGGACTTGGAAGCCCATTTGACGATTTTTCAGTGAGGCGAGGGCTTCTTTGAACATTTGAAGGCCGCCTACAAAGACTCCAGGAAGTGCAATGGCGCCCACAATGAAGTGATTCAGCCCCATAAATTCAGCCAAAATCACCAAAAAAAGAACGGGGAGAGCAATACCTCCTCCAATCAGCCTCCACTGGTCTGGACGGAGGCGGTTTGAACGGGCAGCAGCAAAACGCGGCTCAATCCCTGTGACGTGATTGAGCGCGCGGTCTCTGGCCTCAACCAGTTCTTTTGATGCATTGGCAACAAGTTGGATTAAAATTCGGTCGTCGTCACTTACTTCCACATCAAGAACGCCCGGTTGTTGTCTGAAGAGGCGCACCAATTTTTGCACTGGAACAGCGTTTCGATGAGCGACAGATTTTCCGCGGACGCCAACCAACTCATGATGCTCAACATCTGGCGCGTGGCCGAGTGAGCGCAGTACTGAGGAGACATCGGCAAGAGGGCCGTGCTCCAACTGAACATCAAAGCGAACCTCTCCGGAGGTCGCAGATACATGCGGCGAACTTACTTGTTTCATGTGCGAGAGTGCGCCCATAGCTTTTGAGGCACAATCTGGGCAATCCATTCCAAGCAGTGGCCAACTGACAGAGAAACTTCCTGAAAGGCTCTCAACGATGGTTGAATCAACGATTTCAGCCATTAAGAAGGGTTCGTCTTGTTCAACTTTCACGGGTTTCGCCCCTTCTTTTTTTGAAGGGATAACGGCATTCGAAACTGGTTCATCATCCTCGAGGGACATGAAGACTTCATCTTTGGAGTCTCCCGCCATAAAAAATACCAACCGCTCTGCATTCATCAATGCTCCCATTGACCCCAACCAAACCATCCATTTTAGGGCGAATCTTCTTTCCACTGGATTCCTTCGCCTCATTCATGCAATGGTTACCCGACGGCTGGTACCCCCGTGTTGTGGCTGTTGATATCGACGGTACGCTTACCGATGAAAACAAACAATTGTCAACGGTTGCAATCAATGCTTTGCGTC
Source organism: Candidatus Poseidonia alphae (assembly GCF_943787815.1). Classification (NCBI taxonomy): domain Archaea; kingdom Methanobacteriati; phylum Thermoplasmatota; class Candidatus Poseidoniia; order Candidatus Poseidoniales; family Candidatus Poseidoniaceae; genus Candidatus Poseidonia; species Candidatus Poseidonia alphae. The sequence goes on along the minus strand of NZ_CALSNW010000002.1, from coordinate 158,692 downwards.
GATTGGAAGAGAACGGAATCCCTGTTGTCTTGTCGACAGGAAATGTTCGCCCTGTCGCATACGGCCTCTGGAGGTTTTTAGGACTCAGTGGACCGATTTGTTGTGAAAACGGTGGAGTGATTTGGCATTCCAAATGGGATGAGCCATCGGTTCGTGCATCGGGTGAAGAAGCTCATGATGCAGCACTATGGTTGGCAACGCAGATTGACGGCCTCGACCCAGAAGGCATCGAATCAAACAAATGGAGGGAAAGTGAATGGTGTCTTTTCCCCTACGAAAACCTCGAGAAGATCGAGATGGCGATTCAGAACAGTGAATGGTCTCATCTATCGGTCGTTCGCACTGGATTCGCAATCCATCTGATGGATCCGGTGGTGAGCAAAGGCCAAGGCTTGGATGAAATGTGCCGGAAGGTCAATTGGGACAAGGAACAGATGCTGTGTGTTGGCGATGCTCCCAACGACCTCTCAATGTTTGAATTCTGTCATTGGTCGGTAGCAGTCGGGGGAGCTTTTGACGTTGTCAAGGACGCTGCCGATGTGATTTCACCCCTCCTTCATGGCGAGACCTTCGGACCGCTTGTCGATGCCATCATTGAAGCGAAAATCGCATTGAGTTGATGTCATGGACAACCGTGAAATGCTGGGGATTGACCTCGGTGGAAGCGGATTTCGAGTGGGTGTTTTTGATTCAGTAAGCGGGATGAGCATCGGAGATTTCATTCAGATGAACCATGGTGACTCTCGCCATCCCGATGCCGTCATCCCCGCCATATGCTCAGTGTTGGATACCTTGCAGTGGAACGGACCGATCGGTCTTGGTTTTCCCGGTGTTGTCGAAGGTCGCGACCTCCTCAGCGCCCCAAATATTGGTAGAGAATGGCTTGATGCAGCGGTTGTCCAAACCCTTGAGCAATGTTGTGGCGGTCCGGTTACGCTGGTTAATGACGCCGATGCTGTCGCCATAGCAGAAGTTCAATTCGGAGCAGGTCACGGCGAGAACGGCACATTGCTCACCTTGACCATAGGCACGGGTTTGGGAACGACGGTTCATGAAAATGGGACACTCATCCCGAATCTAGAGTATGGATTGAGCCCTCATCCGACTCGGGAAGGTACGCTGGAAGACCATGTTTCAGGGCGTGCAAGAAGGGTCTTTGACCTCACGTTAATTGAGTGGGCTGAACGGTTTCAAGAGGTGCTCGACCACTTGTGCGAACAACTGACACCAAACCGTATCGTTCTTTACGGTGGAATTATGGAGCATTGGGATGAATTAAAGTCCCTCATCAGGGCACCTTGTCTTCTTCAACCTGCAATTCACACCGATACGGCTGGAGCCTTAGGGGCTGCATTTTGTTCAACGGAATCTTCAGAACCCTGAGCTTTCTTTGGTTAACTCAGAAAGGGTGAATGAAGTAACCATCTGCATGGCTTGACCGTATTTTATACTACCAACATATTCTTTGGTTTTTCCGTGCGTGATGACCCTTAACCGGAATTTACACTTTTTCTTCGTCCTCCGCTTGCGGTGGTGTTTGTAGAAATGGACCCCAATCTTGTAGGTGCCAAGCGGTGCAATATCTTTCCATACCACATTTTCAACCGGTGTGTTTGAAACCGGGCGGACGTTCATGTCAACGTCGAGTATGCCCTCACAATCACTGATTTTGTTGTTGAAATAGATTCGTTCTCCAGAGGGAGTAAACACGTGAAGGTCAAGGTCATTGTAATCGTCCCAAGCAAGTGAAATCTGAACCACACCGGATTCGCCACCTTCCCGTTCAAGGCGTTCATCGATGTCAACCTCGTGTTCTTCATGGTCTTCAACTGCTACAATACCGCTCCCAATGTGCTCTTCTGAGACCAAAGCAGCATGTTCTACAAGAGGAGAGGCATGCGCCTGAATCCACTCGTTTCGTTGTTCGATTTCATTGACGCGTCCCTGCTCCTCGTCTGCATCAGGGGCCGGCTCGGGAACATCCGGTTGAATCAAACCAAGCTCCATGTGATTTTGATCTCGTTGGTTATCGCGAACCCTCCAGGAATCTTGTTCGTGCAGAGGCATCTGCGCAATTTGAGGCAGGTTAACCACCAAACGCATGCCTCCACCTGTGACATTGCGAAGGCGGGTTGAAGTGCTGTACTTTTCAGCCAGGGCCATGGCTCGGAGCCGCGCATTTCGTCGTTTCCAAGCACGAAAGCCATAGAGCATTCCACCAGAGCCCAGAACGATTCCAGTCCCTATTGTGATTGGTTCAACCATTGATTGAACACACTCCTACTCCTATATGGGAGATGCGGTGGGATACTCACGCTAAAAATTCAGCATTAAGAGCATCCAAAGATGCTTGAGAGGGCCGCAGGGATTCGTCTGGAACGTCCAACAGCGGCATGTCCACCAATCCTAAGTCTTCAGCGAGCGATGGTTTGCTTGCATCGAAGTAGAGAAGGCCAGTAACGTGCTTAGCGTTGACTTCAGCATCATGGAGGGCGGTGAGGGCAGCCATTGGACTTGACGGGTCATGCTGTTCGGATATGGTCTCAAGTCGAATGGTGGACCCATCATGCAGTGTAATATCACGGAAGTGACCTTCTGGGACATCTACCTCTTCAACGGGGTTGAAGTGAGGAATGTAATCGGCCATGTGCAAGGTGATTTCGTTTTCTTTGACGTAACCGTATGAACGCATGGATTCGTCGTTGTTGTTGAAGGTCACGCAAGGTGAAATGACGTCGATAAGAGCGAAGCCTTTGTGGGACATTGCGGCTTTAATCAGAGACCCGAGTTGCTTCTTAGAACCCGAAAACGAACGTGCTACAAAGGTGCATCCCAAATTGATGGCGAGAGCGCACAGATCAATCGGTTGGGTTTCGTTCACCGTTCCTTTCTTCTTTTTGGAACCGACATCTGCGGTTGCAGAATACTGACCCTTGGTCAGTCCGTAAACACCGTTGTTCTCGACGATGTAGACCATGTCCATGTTCCGGCGAATGGCGTGAATCAGTTGACCAATACCAATGGACGCTGAATCCCCGTCTCCCGAAACACCGAGGTAAAGGAGATCCTTGTTGATGGCGTATGCTCCAGTTGTCACGGAGGGCATTCGTCCGTGGACGGTGTTGAACCCGTGCGACTGTCCAAGATAGTATGCTGGTGTTTTGGATGAGCAGCCGATACCTGACATCTTAGCGATGCGATGAGGCTGAATCCCATTTTCCCACGCTGCGGTGATGATGACGCTTGAAATTTGGTCGTGGCCACAACCAGGGCACAGCGAAGATGGTCCGCCGGTGTAACTGTCTTTTGGCTCATTAAGAACGTTCAATTTGACCGCTCGTGCTGGTTTGTCGCTCATTGTGAAACCTCCTTGAGTTTCTCTTGGATGAGTTCCGCGTAGATTCTGGCTCTTGGTGGCATTCCGTCGCTGTAGGCAACCGAATGAACCTTCGTGACCAAATCGTTGGGGAGTTCTCGGCGAAGAATACCGTAGAGTTGACCGTCTCGGTTGATTTCCAAAACAATAACGGTCTCATGTCGGCTAATAAAGTTCTCAACTTCGGAGTGAAGCGGAAGGGCTCTGATGCGGCATTGGCTGACCTTCATTCCGGTCTGTTCAAGGATGTCGTCAATTTCTTGGATGGAGTTTTCCATGCTCCCAAGGAATACGATACCCACTTCGCATTCTTCTTCTTCACGCAACAGTGGAGCGGGTAATTCGTCACGGGCGCTTTCGATTTTCATTTTGAGGCGAGCCATGAGATTGAAATAATCTTCTGGCTTTTCGGAATATACGCCCATGGGATTGTGTCCGGTTCCTCGATAGAGAATCGGTGCCATCCCTGAGCCAGGTAAAGTTCGGTAAGGGATACCGTCTCCATCAACATCGAGGTATCGCCCAAAGGTTTCAAAGGATTCGAAGACCTCTCGCTCACGTACAACTTTGCCTCGGTCCATTGGGGTATCTGGGTAGGTGAATCCTTCGCATGCCCAACGGTTCATCCCAAGGTCAAGGTCGCTCATACCAAAGACCGGGGTCTGGAATCGCTCCGAGTAATCGAATGCACGCCAGCCGTACTCAAAGCACTCCTCAACCGTTCCAGGAATGAGGACAATGTGTTGTGTGTCTCCGTGGCTTCCTTCGTAAAGCATAGCAATGTCGGATTGTTGAGTGCGGGTAGGCAATCCCGTTGACGGGCCAACACGAGTAACATCCCAGAAGACAGATGGAACTTCAGCAAAGTAAGCCAATCCAATGAATTCCTGCATGAGCGAAATACCAGGACCTGATGTGGCGGTCATTCCTCGTCCGCCGGCCCAGCCAGCGCCAAGAACCATACCGGCTGCGGCGAGTTCATCTTCTGCTTGAATGACTGCACAGGTTGCTTCGCCTTCGTCGTTCGAACGAAGACGTGGGATGTAAGCAATGATGCTTTCAGCCATAGAAGATGATGGTGTGATCGGATACCAGGCAAGGAGTTGGACTCCTCCGTAATGGGCCCCAAGAGCTGCTGCTTCGTTTCCTTCAATGAAAAATTGAGGGCGGTCAACTTCGCGGGATTCAGTGGTGTAAGGGTCGGTCTTGGTGAGGTTCTCTTTGCAGTAATCCCGTCCAAGGCCCAGCGCTGTAATGTTGAGTTCAATGGCACTTTCTTTCCCTTTAAATTGGCGTGCGACTGCGGATTCCAAACAGGTTTGGTCAATGCCCAAAAGTTCGGCCAAAACACCGACATAGATGATGTTGGTTACGAGCTTTGCAATCTTTGGATTGATCTTTCGCGCCAGTGAACTCATCGGTACGGGATACGAAATAATGTCTTCCCGCTCCACGGTTTTCTTTTTGGTATCGCTGTTCCAAATGATAACGGTTCCAGGTTCGGCTGATGCAAGGTCTTCATCCCAAGTAGCGGGATTGACGAGAATTTGGATGTGGGTGCGATCACCAGGTGCTTGATACCCCAAGTCCGATAATCGGACAATGTACCAGGTCGGAAGACCCGAGATGTTTGATGGAAACAGATTTTTTCCGCTCACTGGGACCCCCATGTCGAAGAGAGACTGGAGTAAAATGAGGTTCGCAGACTGGGAACCTGTCCCGTTTGCTGTGGCGATGTTGATGGTGAAATCGTTGATGATTTTGTCCATGGTTGTTCTTCCCCTGTGAGGTATGGAGTCGGAGACCCGTCCCTCTTGGTTGCTCCGGGTTGTCACGCACTCTTTCAACATGTTGCCTTCTCATTCCGCTAAATCCAATGTTGGGGCATGAACATTTACCCCTTGAGGGTGATGCTCAAAACAGGGAGGCCCTTCGCAGGAGCCATGGCGGACGAAGCACTAACGACTGCATGGCAGAAAGCCGAGAAAGCAATTCTAAAGGGAAAAGGAGAGGCTGCGCTCAAGATTCTAAGGGAATTGGACGCCGATGGTAACGAACCTACCACCCTTCGTCTCGCCGGCCATGCCACCTGGTTAAACGCCAAAGCACGCAACAGCCGCTCCGAATACCGTAAGGCCGCCACACTGTTGCGGGAGGCAGTAAAAAAAGCACCACGCGACAAAAAAGCAGACAGCACCTACAACGATTTACTCAATGAGATGCAAGAGAAGGGATTTCGTGAGACAACCATCCCCCGTCTCCTCAACGACGGTACGCCGACTCCGGCGGGCATTGCAGCGATTTTCATTGCCGGGTTGTTGCTTCTAGCGGGCATTAACGTCGCCTCCAGCACATCCCAAGAAGGCCTACCAACTGAAGCCACGCTCTCGTTCACATGGACCAACAACGACGGCAGTGCGGGAAGTGGAGATGTGGTGGTTGAACTCTTCGCTGCTGACGCACCTATACACGTTGAAAACTTCGCACTCCTGGCTCAAGATGAAAAGTATGACGGCGTCATCTTCCATCGCGTCATAAAGGATTTCATGATGCAAGGTGGAGACTTTACCAACGGCGATGGGACCGGCGGCCATGCCGGTAAATTCTTTGGATATTGCAACGGGCAAGAATCAAACTCCGCAGGTGACTGCGATAAGAACTCATACACGATTGAAGATGAGGCAGATAACGGGCGAGTTCACAACCCGTACCACCTTTCAATGGCTAAGACATCTGCTCCCCACACCGGTGGCTCACAATTCTTCATCGTCGACCCCGATGCTGAATCTCCGGACGGAACCCCAGGGACACCTCATCTTGATGGCGTACACACCGTCTTTGGACAAGTAACCGATGGCTTTGAGCACATCGATGCCATGTCAAGTATCTGCGATGCTCCTACTGCCTGCCAAAACGACAAACCAAACAACGACATCACCTTGGTCACCGTTGAAGTCGCTGGCGAGTACTCCCCCTGGTACAAATTCTGGTGAAATCGCGCTCTTCCCGGAAAGGGGCGGCAGATGATGCGAGGGATTTCTTCATAGACGCGTGCGTTTTGGAAGGAATCATGGCCACTTTGGACCCCTTCAACGCTCGACGCCCTCTTGAAGTAGGCGGAGAATATTTTGCTCTGGACGCCCTTGACGCTAACGGCCTACCCACCAAGCATCTCCCCTATTCCATTCGCATCCTCCTCGAGGGAGCGCTTCGCGCCCACGATGGGTTTCTGATCACCGAGGATGATGTCCGCTCGATTGCATCATGGTCGCCCAACGGAGAGCGCAAGGAAATTCCTTTTCGCCCTTCACGAGTGATTCTCCAAGATTTCACCGGCGTGCCTGCTGTTGTTGACCTCGCTGCACTTCGTGACGCCATGGTAGAGATGGGCGGCGACCCCGAAAAGGTCAATCCGCAGGTACCTGTTGACTTGGTCATCGATCACTCGGTTCAGGTCGATGTCTCGGGAGCACATAGCGATGCACTGAGCATGAACCTCGACATCGAATACCACCGAAACATGGAGCGTTATACGTTCCTCAAATGGGGACAACAATCCCTTGCAAATTTCCAAGCTGTACCTCCATCAAGAGGAATCGTTCACCAAGTGAATCTTGAATTCCTTGCGAGCGTTGCTCGTCAAGAAGACGGCGTTTGGCTCGCCGACACTTTGGTTGGAACGGACTCCCACACAACCATGGTCAACGGATTAGGCGTTTTAGGCTGGGGTGTTGGCGGAATTGAAGCAGAAGCCGTGATGCTTGGCCAACCGATATACATGCTTGCACCCGACGTAATTGGTGTCCGCCTTACTGGAAACCTCCAGTCAGGCGTCACTGCAACCGACATGACCCTGCGCATTGTAGAGATGTTGCGTGAACACGGCGTTGTTGGAAAATTCGTAGAATTCTTTGGCCCTGGAATGAAAGCACTCACTCTTGCTGACCGCGCTACCATCGCTAACATGGCTCCAGAGTATGGAGCAACATGTGGATTTTTCCCTGTGGACGAGCGAACACTGGACTACCTCCGCCTCACCGGCAGAGAAGATGACGCCATCGCCGGAGTCGAAGCATACGCTAAGGCACAAGGCATGTGGTACGGCGACCAAGTTGAAGAAAAGTCTTACACCGCTGTGCTGGAACTCAATCTTGATGCAGTCCTGCCTGCACTTGCAGGCCCTAAGCGACCTCAAGACCGCGTGGATCTTCACAGCATGAAGGAGCATTTCATTGAAAGCCTCACCCACGAATTAGGCCACCAAGGTCACGGTTTGGAACACAAAGACTTGTCCAAGAGTTCAATTGTTGAAATGGACGGAAAGCGTTACGATTTGAACCACGGTGATGTCGTCATCGCCGCCATTACGTCGTGCACGAACACATCCAATCCAGGCGTTATGCTCGCAGCTGGACTCCTGGCTCGGAATGCTCGAAGCCGTGGACTTACGGTCAAGCCCTGGGTCAAGACATCTCTTGCACCAGGCAGCCGTGTCGTGACCGAGTACTACGAGGCAACCGGCCTCCAAGAGGACTTGAACGCCATGGGATTCCACGTCGTTGGATACGGCTGCACAACGTGCATCGGAAATTCTGGTCCACTGCCTGTACCTGTTGAAGCAGCAATCGATGATGCCGACCTCATCGTTGGATCTGTGATTTCGGGAAACCGTAATTTTGAGGGACGTGTTCACGGGAAAGTCAAGGCTTCCTATCTTGCAAGCCCGCCGTTGGTTGTTGCCTACGCCATTGCAGGAACCTTGGAAATCGATTTGGCGACCGAGCCTCTCGGCCATGACAGGGACGGGAACCCCGTCATGCTTCAGGACGTTTGGCCCTCCGATGAAGAACTGGCCAAAGCAATGAGCGTCATCACTCCCGACATGTTCCGGCAACGCTACGCGGACGCCATGAATGAACCTCGTTGGAACAGCATTCCTGCCGCACCAAGTCCTCTCTACCCGTGGGAGGATGCTTCCACCTACATCCGACTGCCCACATTCTTTTCTGGCCTATCAGCCAAGGCTGACCCGATTGAATCGATTAAGGATGCTCGCGTCCTGCTGAAACTTGGAGATTCGATTACGACCGACCACATATCTCCTGCAGGCTCGTTCCCAGAAGACGGCCCTGCTGGAGTTTGGTTGAGTGAACGCAATGTCGCAAAAGGTGACTTCAACTCATTCGGCAGTCGCCGAGGCAACCATGAAATCATGATGCGTGGAACCTTTGCAAACGTTCGGATTCGTAATGAGATGGCCCCTGGGACAGAAGGTGGCTTTGCACTGAACCACGAAAATGGACAAATTGAATCCGTTTACGATGCAGCGCAAATTGAGGCTCCTAAGATTGTCCTCGCAGGCAGTCAATACGGCACAGGCTCTTCGCGTGACTGGGCTGCAAAAGGCACTTACCTCCTCGGAGTCAAAGCCGTTATTGCGACATCTTTTGAGCGCATCCACCGCTCAAACCTTGTAGGAATGGGAGTGCTACCGCTCACGTTCAGGGAAGGAGAAAGCCACGAGACGCTCGGCCTGACTGGTCATGAACAATTTTCCATTGGAGTTACCGATGAAGTGGAACCTCTCCAGATGATGACGGTTGAAGCAACCTCCCCTGAAGGCGAAGTCAAATCCTTCACGGTTCAGGTTCGCCTCGACACACCCGTGGAAGTCGAATACTATCGCAACGGTGGTATCTTGCACACCGTCCTAAGGCAGATGGCTGGAGAAGGCCAATAGAGCCACTATCTTCAAGTCAAAGAAGGACTGAGGTTGAAACAATGAGCAAACTCCGGGGAAACGTTCGCTACCGGTTCCGCTCCGACGACCACGATGTCAATGTCGTGATTGAAGGGGATGTTGACTGGGTGAGTAACCACGTTGACAAACTCGGACTTGCGGGCGTGGGGTGGACCATGCCGATCGGAACTCAAGTTAAGCCCGTTGACCTTTCTAAGGTCAGTAAAGCGAGACAAAAGGCAGGCATGAACATCGAAATGGAGGAGGCTCCTGTCGATGAAAAGCCCGCTGATATGGGGCCTACACCGGACCCTTCACGAATTCCAATTGTTCGTCGCCCGATTGGTGAACTTGACCTTGATGCGAAAATTGCAGAAGTGGGCCTTGAGCCACCGGCACAGACCGACACCATTGAACTCATGGAAATACTTGAGGACATGGACCCCCCTCATCCCGTACAAGGAGCCACAAGCGTTGACCCGATGGCCGAAGCATGGCTAAGGGAATTGCTTCAGCTTGTCGTTCGCGAACATGGAAGGACCGCACTCAAGACAGAAGACATCGAAGAAATCGCCAGCAAACGACTCGGAAACCGTGAAGGGACCGCGCTAGAAGTCTGGCTGGAATCCTTGTTTGCTGCCGGAAAACTGGTCAAAATCCACGGTGGAGACGCCATTGGATGGGGCCCCTCTCCGAAGTGGCTGGCCGGTCGGTTTTGAAGTTCGAAACACCACAGTGCTTTTTTTGCTGATTTTTGAACAAAAAGGGCGCCCTGCGCCATGGTTCATTCGGAACCAGATTACAAAGGCATTATATTGAAACAGGGCTTGGGTCGGACAAGTGATGTCTATGCTATCAAAAAATGACCTCTCTAGAGCCCGAGCCCGCAGCCTATTCCTTTCATTGCTAATGATATTGAGTACGACCGCTGCACTCGCAACTACAGCCAGCGCCTCAGTTTCCCGAACCTATACGACCAACCGCGATCCTGTGGATGTCGCCATTGGTGATTTCGATTGTGACGGACACAACGATCTTGCCATTGCAACCGAAGGAACCCACACCTTGAGTATTCTTTGGAACGACGGCAACGGCGACTTTAGCGAGCGCCAAGACGTATGGGTCACCGGCAACCAAAGCCGCAATGCAGAATGGGACTCATTTGCCAATGTAGAACAGGTCGAGGTCGGTGAATTTACCGGAGATAGCGCCCCAGACATTGTCATCTATCAGAAAAACAATCCATTCAAAACCGACGACCAAGGCCAACCTGCGGGGGAACCTGGTAACATCACCATCATCGAAAACGGTGGATGCGGCCAAAAAGACTGGACCGTTGGAGAGCGATTTACTCACTTTTGGGTATGGGATATGACGGTCGGGAATGCTGACCAATCAGGCGGAGACGACATCTACGTCCTGGACATTACCGATGTCACGCCCGGAAACCAACGAGTGGTCACCTACTCTGGACCGATTACCTCAAACTCGCAAGGATTGGTAACCACCCTCGGCACCTCATCCCAGAACACCTACCGGAACATCGAAGTCGGCGATTGGGGTGAAAGCCAAAGCAGTTTCTCCGGATCGTGCACGGACGATGACATCTTCCTCCTCCGAAGCGAAGGACTTGACTACGCATCCGGCACCGTCACAAACCCTGGAAACGACGATAACGTCACCATTATCGAATACGATTGTACTGCTTCTGGTGTAGCCCCGGGCTACCCGATCTCTTACACCTACGGCACCAACCAGGCCAACACCAATATCGTCAACATGCAGACAACCACTACCGATGATTTTGCAATCGCCGATGTTGCTGCAAACGGCTACATTGACACCATCGCAGTCATGGACGGCAACCTCGAGAACGTCTCATACTCTCGAACAACATCACAAGGCACCTTTGGTTCGCCACAAAAGGCATACTTTGGCCCGTACATTTCGTGGTCCATCGCAGTTGATGACCTCAATGGAGACAGCGAGCCGGATTTCGTCAACCCAACCATCGCCTACCAGCTAAACACAACTGACTCCGCTGGCGGAAGTACCTCGAATTTCTTCCTCTCGTTCCCCACAACCGTCCAAGTAACACTTTCTGATGGAAACGGTGGGCACGTTAGCCCACTCTCATACGTTACAGGCCGTCGGCCATCATCGGTTGACATCGGACAATTGTCCGGAGGACCGAACTCAGCTGATGATTTGGTCATTGGCCACACCCAGTACAATTTCGGTGGATGGCGAGACAATTTCGGATGGGAAGGGCAGTATGATACCCTCACCATCGTCGAAATGGACAACAAAGACCTGGCGGTCACCGATTTAGAAATTTCACCTGTAGACCGCTTCTTTGGCGTGGTCGGCGAAGGTGCCCGTGACATCAACGTCACCGTCACCAACACCGGAATGGACACCTTGAACGGCCAAAGTGCCGACTTGGAAGTCACGTTGAAGGTCGTTGATGAATTGAACTCTTCGAACGCCACGGTGTATTCCAACGATTGGGACACACCTGAGGTCAAAACAGGATGTGGAGCAGGGTGCAACTGGGCCTTCGAGGAATACGTTGACGGCTTAACGAACTGGCATCTTGAGACCAATCACTCAACAGGAGCGTCCACGGGGAACAACGACCCGAACGTTTCTGCAAACTACCTCAACCCTACCGACTTTATGTGGGCAGGCAACATGAAAACCAACCAATCTGGAGACGCATGGTCTGGATATGGAAGGAACTGGGACGATGCAATGGTCCTCACGGACGTCGACCTCACTGGCGCAGACCGTGCCTTCATGAGCGTTGAATTGTTCCAACATCTTGGACTCGGGGCTCTTGGTAATGCCGACCAAAACGGTTTCATTGTCGGCGATGTTTGGGACGACCTGGCCATTATTGAAGTGGGCAGTGAAGAAACTGGATGGAGCCTCATCGGATGTCCACAACAAGCAGCACTCCAAGGTGCATGTGCATCTGGAGAGTCCATGTGGGGCGGCTTTGACATGGACCGCATGTACAAACAGAACTTCTGGGGAGCTGATGAAAATCAGATCGTCTACTACGGTCTTTACTCATCAGGAACCTACTACGGATGGAACAACTTTACCGAAGAAGGATTGGGTTCCTTTGACCTGTCCGATTGGGCCGGTGAAACGGTGGATGTTCGATTCCGCTTCCGAACTGGATTCGAAGGGTCAACTGCTGATGATAACGAAAGCCGTTGGTCTGGACGAGATGGATTCGCTGTTGATAACCTCACCATCTGGAAACAGAACACAGCGTTCCTCCCCAACCCACAGACTCAAACCACCACAATTGGCCCGCTCACCAACCTTGAACCTGGCCAAGAATACACAACTTCAATTCAGGCAAACCTGCTCAACGATACAACCTACAGAATTTCCGCTACAATCTCTAACAATGCCTGGGACGAACAGTCCGTCAATGACGACGCGGTCGGTTATGTTACCCCGTTCAACCTGTATGACCCAGCTGTGGAAGGAATTGAAGGATTCCTTCCCGGAGGCTTGTACGCTGAGGGTATCTTTGACATTGGAGTAACAACGAACAATTGGGGTAACACGCCAGTTGACTTTGATATTGAAGCAACCGTCTACTCCGCAACGCCTTCAGACGTGATCTGTGGTGCGAGCAACGCTGTTTGTGAAGAAGACTTCACCTCTGACAGCGACGGATACCTGCATCAAGAAAACCAAAACCCGAAGGGTGTTATCTACGGCGAAAACTCATGTTCAACCAAGATTTTCAACAGCAATGCCTACTGGTTCGGCCATCCCTGTGATACCTCAACCAACGGTTACGACGACGCATGGGCAAACGAGACCTTGAAAATTCCAAACATCGACCTCACCAGCATGTCTGGGGATTTCGTCTCGTTGAATTTCGAATACTATGCTGATACATTCTACACCACCGACCAAAGTGGAAACATTGATCCAAGCGATTACGCATTGATGATGGTGGATTATGAAAAGGCGTCAGCAAGTGGTAGTGGTTCAGACAATTACTCCGGGCTTATCTTTGCTCAATGGAACGACTACAACGAAGACGGAACCTGTCAGAATGACGACGATGGAAACGGAATCGTGAATGCAACCGAATCGATTGACTTCACAGAATTGGATTACATCGGTGATGCGGCCAATGAAGAAGGGTCTGGCAATTACAACGTATTCTTCAACTCCGAGGAACTCGTGAAGACAACCAGCATAGATTTGACTCACTTGTACATCCAGAACCGCTCTTCCCCAGATTCAACCCAATGGTTCTCAGAGTGTATTTCCCTACAAGGATCCACCGTAGACATCAACTTTGAATTCCAATCCGATGAGGACGGAAGAAACGGTATTAACGACGGATTTAGAGGCGTTGGTTTCAACAACATCACGTTGCAGGAATACACCTTCGTTGAAGATGCAACCTACACCACGACCCGAACTGGTGTCGATGCTGAAGACGTGGACACGAGTGTTATTGCATCACACGATTTCGTTTCAGGAGTCTATCGGCTTGATGTCAAGACCATCTTTGACAACGGAACCGTGGGCACCAATTGGTACAACAACAACGAGTTATCCACATCCAACAACATTGAACGTGTTATTTTCAACGTTGAATCGGTAGATATTGGAATCAAACCCCCGAAGAAACTGAAATGTCTAACCCACCAAACGCTCCCATGTGTTCTTCCAATAGATAGCGCCTTGACCCACTCATGGGATCTCGTGGCCGAAAACGGAGTGCTCGCAGGCGAGTATGTGTTCTTCATGGAAGTCGTTGACATGGCTGACGGTACGAGGGCCCATCTGGTTGATTCTGGAGCGCCTGTAAGCCTGCAAAGCCAAGAAAAGGTTGACGTAACATTCACGCCATGGAACGGATGGCTCGATGGACACACGTACAACATCAGTTTCTACGGAGAACTTACCGATGGAACAAAGAAAGGAACTCCACGTTTCTTCGAAGCAACCTTCGCTGAGAACATTGACATCGCTATTCTCTCAGACACCTCAACGGAAACAGGCATCATCAAGCAAGACCTCGCTCTTCTTGGAATGACCTACACTCAATTTGAGATTGGAGACTGGGACAAGTACTTCGATGCCGGATGGTTTACACATTACGATAAAATCATTCTACCAATGCAGGACTTGAATGCTGCAAAAGATACCGATCAAGGTGGAGATGGCTACTATCAATCCCTTGCTGACCCTGTTCAGCGAAAGACGGTACTGACCAACTTCATGTCGGCCGGTGGAACCATTCAGGCCCACCTTGCGCCGCATGGTGAGCAAGTCTATGGTAAGGACTCGACATCCCGACTTCCGTTCAACTTGGACATCAAGGAGAAAACCGATGAAGACAAGCGAATTACCTACGCAAAGATGGACTTAGCAGACCCTTACCATCCAATCATGGATAACGTATTGCCGACTTCGTTCCAAGGTTTCACTGCCCTTGGCGACACTGTCGTTGCAAACGGTGTCATCAGCACGTCCAGCGTGAGCCCCAACGAAGTCCCAACCACTTGTGGCGGAGGTTACATGGAAAACGGCGGAGAATTCCAGCGACTTATTCGCTCGAATGACAACATCCAGGATACTCTACTCGGAGTCTGCAGTTATCAAAGTGGAGGACTTATCGCCACAACCATTGACGTCGCAGGCAACTCAAACCGTGCAAATGACACAACCTTCCCGTTGCTTGGAAACCTCTTGAAGTACCAAGTCACGCCTTATCCATCTGGATTTGATAACGAGGACATCACCATCAACGGAGAGGTCCCTGATAACGACCCCAATACCAACGGTTACAAGGTGCGCTACATGAAGAGCAATGCTACACTCACCTTTGATTTCCTTAGCGACACAGAAGCATCCTTGGACGCAGACTGGGTCATTGACGGACCAAACAACTGGGATGGAACTTCCTTGGCGACTGGAGTCACCGGCCACACCAGTGAACAGATGCCTACAATGACATTCTGTAAGACCGATCTGTCATCCTTAACAGGCTGTGCTCAGGGAGAAGAATGGCACATTACCCTCTACCTTCATGATGATGCAGGACACGCACGTCAGTTGGAAGTCACCGTACAAACCAACGATGCAGAGGCTGATGAATTCATCCCAATAGCAGATGGTGAAGTCGACATTCGGGAAACATATTCTGACCTTATCACCATGGGAGATCCTCAAACCTTCCAGGGTGTGGATTACGATGAATACCGAATCGTCCTCGAAGAGGACAGCGGAGAGTTGGTTGTTCACTTTGATGCAAGCAATTCATCTGACGCCGATGCACTTACTGGAAACGGTATTGAAACCTACGAATGGAAGGTGCTTTACGACGCCAAATACGGTGACGACGACTACCGCTTGCTCGGTGACACTTACACCCAAACTGCTGCAAGCGGCGGTTTGTGGTCCTATAAGTTCCAAAACGTCACTGTTGACGACACAGGTTCGATTGAAAATCAAATCAAGATTGAACTCACTGTTACAGACAGCGCCGGACGTGTTTCAGATGAATACCGCATGTACTTCGTGATTCTTGCTGAAGGCATGGGAGACGAACCTGTGGACTTCACATGGACCCAAGAAACGTTCGACAACAAACAAATCACCGATGATCAAATCACTCTGAGCGGTCAAGTCTTGAGCGGTTCAGAAGATGATGACGTTTACATCGAAGTCGCCTTCAGCAACAGTGATTTCAATCTAGAAGGTCTTGAGAAGTACAACTTGAGCAGTGATGCTCTCGGTGAAGGAAAGCAACTCTGGGACCGAACCAGCAAACTCTCCGACGGAGACAACTGGGAACTCACTCTGAACTTGAAGAGCCTCTATGACAACGAATCATCCCAAGCAGTGACCATTTACCTCCTGGTGTACGAAGGTGACGATGCAGATAACGACGACGACCGTATTTA
Organism: Candidatus Poseidonia alphae; assembly: GCF_943787815.1. Taxonomy (NCBI): domain Archaea; kingdom Methanobacteriati; phylum Thermoplasmatota; class Candidatus Poseidoniia; order Candidatus Poseidoniales; family Candidatus Poseidoniaceae; genus Candidatus Poseidonia; species Candidatus Poseidonia alphae. Next base: position 142,620 of record NZ_CALSNW010000002.1, on the reverse strand, counting down.
CCGTCAAATTACCATCACCCTCCCGGTCTGCCAAGGCACTCAAATTGACCCTGCTGCTGAAGCAGCTGGTGGACAGTGGATCATGAACGACAATGACGAATGTGAATGGTCCGGAGATTGGACTTATGACGCAACTACCGGTCTATGGGCTGATGCTACTCCATCCGGCGACGGCACTGAAGGCGACTCGGAAGGACTTGACTCAACAATGTTGATCGCTGCAGTAGGTCTTCTACTGCTCATCATCGTTGGAACCTTAATGTTCATGCGCCGTGGTGGCGAAAAGGAAGACGCATTTGGAGACATGGGCGGCGCCTTTGGTACCAATGCACTCGACCCTACAGAGCAATACGTCCAGCAACTCATCGCTCAGGGCTACCCTGAAGAGACCGCTCGTGCATTTGCCGCTCAGTATGTTGGTGGAGATGCTGCTGGAGCAGCAGCACAACCAGCAGCAGCGCAACCAGCAGCAGCTCAGCCTGCAGCAGCACAACCAGCGGCTGGTGGGTTCGACCAAGCGATTTACGAACAGTACTACCAGCAGTTTGTAGGCCAAGGCTACGATGCCGCAACAGCGGCTGCCTATGCTCAGCAATACGCTGTCCAGTACGCTCAATCACAGCAGTGATGCGCACAAGCCGAAGAGGAAAGGAAGCATCAGCATTGGCTGATCTTTTCTGCACTGCTACCGGCATGATGGACGTCATCGTTCAGCGTCATTTGAATCCATGAACAACGGTGCTATCGATGCCACACGGGCTCCTGTGATGGTAAAGGTAACCCTGCAGGCGGTTTTAACGCGAATCTAAACCGTTCAAGACAATAACGACGAATGCATCAGAAAGATTGACAGCGCATCTTCTTGCTTGCCGACGGTTGCCGATGAACCTTGCACCGGCAGGGAGACACCCATGGAAGTCATGGACATGTCCTTCGCCAATCAATATCCCGCACCGGTTCGCCTTGCTGAAGATGCCGCTACGATGGACCCCCCTCCATGACCCTCTAAGGAACATGAGGCGCATTGAGCTTGAGCATTGATTCGCTATCGCCGCAACAAAGCGCCTATCTTGTCGATGGCACCGCTGGAACGTGATTCACTCTTCTTCGTAAGGCCGCAATCCCTCGTCCTCGTATTCCTCATCGAGGTCTTCAACGTAAGACAAGTGGGCCTCAAAATCGGGAAGGCGTTGCTTCCAGTTCTTTGGAAGGCCAGAACCTCTATCGATGATTTTTAGCGTGCGTTCCTGCCATGGCCTTGGTTTTCGTTGCATGATGTACATGTAAAGAACGGACGTCCGAATGTCCTCTTGGAGGACGGTATGGCCGGTGGAGGCTTCAAAATTCATAGCCCTAAGCAGGTTGAATGCGGGCCGATTGATCAGTTGGAACCAACGCTTTGCGGTTCGCATGGAAAACAGAACAATGAACAGGATGACCAAAGATGTCAAACAGAATGAGCCCCATCCTTGTCCAGCGAATTGTTGTGAGAAATAAATTACCCCCAATAGAAGTGGTACAGATATCATCAGGAAAATGAAATTCTCCGACATGGGTGGCTTCTTCATTTTTTGTCGAATGGCTTCCCATCCATTGTGGTGCTTCTCATAAGGTCGGAAAATTTCTTTTGAGTCTTGCAGAGCGGCAGCCCGAACGAGATTCAATAGCCCGTTGATTCGAGTGAATTGTGATGTGGGAACATCCATGTTCTCTTCGAGGATGGATTCTAACCTGCGTTGCGCTTCTTCATATTCCCCCATATCGGCAAGAATTGAAGCCATTTCAACAAGCGGTGTGGCCTCATCAGGCGTGAAGTTTCGGCATTTCTGCCACCAATGCAAGGCATCGTGAAGCAAACCAAGGTCGTCCGCCATAAGGCGGCCACCGCGAACCCACATGTCCAACCTTGACGGGTCAATCGCAACGATTTTTTTTACGCCAGCCAATGCTTGGGCAGCATCGAGCATGGTCATTTGTTCTCCACGGGCAGGAACGGTGGCTTCAACATAGATTGACCATGCTTCAGTATGTTCGGGATCAAGGGAAGTGGCCAGTTTAGCCTCTTCTAGGGCCTTCACCCGGTCTCCTTCATCAAGAGCTTCCAGGGCATTGAGATAATGCGTTTCTGCACTCAAGTTGTTAACCTCCAATCAATCGTCGTATCGGTCGGGCTTCCTCGGTTGAAGGTCGTTTGGTCCCCGGTTGTGAGCGTGTCCTGGGCGTTTGCCCTTTGCATGGCGAAAATTTGAGTCGGTGCTCTGTGGACGGCGATTGTTATCACGACGGTCCCCGCCGCTGCTGCGTCGGTCTCCACCTCGGTCTCCGCCACCGTATCCACGGCCACCATCACGGCTTCCGCCGCTGCTGCGTCGGTCTCCACCTCGGTCTCCTCCACCGTATCCACGGCCACCATCACGGCTTCCGCCGCTGCTGCGTCGGTCTCCACCTCGGTCTCCGCCACCGTATCCACGGCCACCATCACGGCTTCCGCCGCTGCTGCGTCGGTCTCCACCTCGGTCTCCGCCACCGTATCCACGGCCACCATCACGGCTTCCGCCGCTGCTGCGTCGGTCTCCACCTCGGCCTCCGCCACCGTATCCCCGGCCACCATCACGGCTTCCGCCGCTGCTGCGTCGGTCTCCACCTCGGCCTCCGCCACCGTATCCACGGCCACCATCACGGCTTCCGCCGCTGCTGCGTCGGTCTCCACCTCGGCCTCCGCCAGATCGACCTCCACCGCCGCCAGGGCGAGGTGCTTCACATCGGTTGCAGGCTTGTCGGAATGCGAAATTCGAGTTGTTGCATTCTCTGCATGTCCAGTCGTTATCGTTGTAGATTTCTTGCCGGTTGTTTCCGCCACGTTGCTCGTAACGTCCACCATCTCGTTGTGGTCGTCGGTCTGAACGACCGCCGTTGTCACGGGAACCTCCACCGCCACCAGGACGGGGTGCTTCACATCGGTTGCACGCCTGGCGGAAGGCAAAGTTAGAATTTTTACATTCTGGGCATGTCCAGTCGTTATCGTTGAATGAAGAGCGTTGTTCTCTCCTGTCGCCACGGTCGCCACGGTCGCCTCGATGATCCCGTTGTGAATCGTTTCTACGGTCGCTACCACCGGAGCGGTCTCTTGAGTCCCGAGAATCTCGGCGGAACTTTTCACGGTCTTGCCGTGGTTTTTTGGCGCGAATGGTCACATGAGAGCCCAAGAGATCGTCAAGTTTGAGTTCACGGTCAATGTGGCCGATGTGGGCCATTGGTTGATTGGTTGAACCCAAGACTCCGTCCACTTTTCCGACATATGTTCCGTTCTCTGCGAGAACGAGAATTGCGTCAAGTGATGGGGATGAACCCTCAAAGCGAACAAGCAGGCCACCTTCGTGACTTTGTGATTCAATCGTACCGGTGAACATGGTCTCCCCGTCCAAAACCCACAGCCTTCCCCTTTTGGTTGTGCCGGTTCATTCATCGATACGACGACCCCGAAGGGCAGCAATACCAATCATCGACAAAACAGCGAGCATTGAGAGGGAAGGTAGAGCACTGTCTTCGGCTGTATCAACGATAATTATTGGGGCCTCTTCAACGTCTGGAGGGTTCACGCCAACGTTAAGACTTGTACTGGCTCCGGATTCGTCGGTTGCAGTGATAATGACGTCGTATGTTTCCAATTCGTACGCCATACAGATGGCGATGGAAACGTCAACACGCCAGTTGATGTCGTTTTGGATGAATCCGGAGGTTTCTGCTCCACAGATGGTGAGGGTCAACGTCACGGCTTCCGAGTCAGGGTCATTTGCAAGTCCAATCAATTCAAACTCAATACCATTTGCGTCCCAAGTTGCATTGTTTCCATCGAAGTTAACGGCAATTGAAATCTGAGGTGGGGAATTTGGTTTGAACACACCAAGGTCAACAATGAAACTGTACGGTAGCATGTTTGTAGCTTGCACTTCTCCAGCGATGGAGAAACTTCCCGGTCGGATTCCTACCAGTGATAGGGTGATGTCGGTTGGAGCACCTGCGACGGTGGCTGATGCATCGTCTGACACTTCAAAAGTTCCTTGCATTGCATAAGGATAAACGATGAATTGGTCGATGAAATCTGTGGGAGTTACGGTCATTACTGCGGTTTTACCGTCCTCGCTTACGACTGCGGTTGATGTAAAGAGGGTTCCAAAGGTCCACGTTCGCGTGTTGTTTTCGTCAGCTGCCCCCAACGGGTCGAAGGGGTGACATGTTGCTGTTGAACTCGTTGAATCCATGGGTTGTGTCACGAAGAAATCCCCCAATACATTGGTGGACATACTCCAGCCCTCGGCATCAAAGGTGCAATCCAGAGACCATCCGTCATCATCACTGGCCCACTGATTCCCGACCTCTGCAGTGGCGAACATCGTCGTCCCACCGTTGGTTCCAATACGCGTCCCGTTTTCTAGAACTGAACTGGTCCATACTGGGACGTCGTTCACCTCAGGCACCTCGGTTGTGAAGTCCATGAATACATTACAAATCAAATCCCATTGAGTTCGATCAAAAGTCACCAATTGTGTCAGTTGAAGGGCGCCATCGGGCAAATATGCGGAGGAAGGTCTACCGATGTTGTCACAGGTATCTCCGCTTTCTGGGGCGTTGTCTGTTGTTCGGAAATCGTACATTCGCAATCCGGACAATACTGGGAACGTGACGACCAGTGCCGCATTGCTCATGTTGGTGATGTTAAGGCTAATGGTGAAATTCGAAACTCCTTGATTGTTGAGTTGGTCCCAACGAACGTTGTTGCTCTGGTCGTCCGCCAAATCAAGACTGATTTCCATGTCGTCGGTAACCGAAACCGGGACTTCCTTACAATCCTGGGCAGCACCGAAATTGGTACATGTACGGGCCTCTTGGTGTTCTTCTGGAACAAGGTTCACCTCATCCAAGCCAATTCCGTCTTCAACGAATTCAAAATCATTCCAGTCAACTCCACCGGAGTGGGGTGTTCCTTCACGCATTCCGAGACGGGTTTCCATATCAGCAATGCATTTTGGGCCGATGCTACGTACGGCATCTCGCTCATCGGTACTGATCCAATCGTTTCCACCACCGGGAAGGCCTTCAAACAATCCGTCGAGGTTGTCTCGGACGATGGGGGAGTTGGAGCCGTTGACCCACGCATTTGCGAACATGTCACCGGTAGCCCAGTCATCAAAGATTTCGAGTTCAAACAAAGCAAAATCATATTCAAAGAGGTCTTCGAAGGTGTATCCGCTGCAATCCACATCCAACGTGTCTTGTCGTCCTTCTGTATTCATTGGGTCCGAATCATCGCTAAGAGATGTGCTCATTGCTGGACCCATCACGCTGGAAATCATCAGGAAAACAAGCGTTAGGGAAGTCAGATGAAGCGCTGAGAATAGGCGTGTCATGGTCTGCCGTATACTTTGGACTTCATAGACAATTGCCTTTCATCCATCACGGAACGAGGCCTTCCATGCGTCGATGGAGCACCCACCAGGGCAAAATCGTCCATATCGCAGCTCCACACCAAGCCTGCCCTGCCGACACGCCCCGGTCAACAGATGTGAGTTGCGTCTCAAGCAAATGATGGTAAACGCCGTTGGGAGATAGAAGGTCGAGTGCACCCTCAAGTGCCACCCATGCTGGGTCGTTTGCTTCGCCAATGGCCACTCCTGAAGCGTAGGCCACCATCGTGGTCACCAGTGCCCAAAGGAACGTGAAGAAAAACCAAACGCCGATTCCGAAGGCAACCGCCGTTCCCTGCTCTTTAGCAGAGGTGGATGCGAGCAAAGCGAAAAGCGTGTACCAGAGAAGAATAAGACCAGTGGAGAGGAAATACACCAGCGTTTCAACTGCACTCGGCCATTCTGACATCCGGTATCTAACGATCATAAGGCAGACCAACATCAAAGCATAAACCGGTAGGGCAATGGCTTGCCAGTGTCCTAAAATCAGTGCAGTTGCTTGGTGCTTGCGCGGCATGGGTTGGGCAAGTCGAATCTCAAGCATCCCGCTTGAGCGGTCACGGCTAATACCGTCAAAAGAAAGCAATACGGCACACATGGTTGCGCCAAATACCACCCCTAGGGATGCATAAAACAGAACCTCCATTGGAGTCGAAGGTTGGTGGCCCCCGGGCAGAATGATTTCAGGGTCAGAGAACCCCCAAGCCATTCCAGGAAGGAAAAGAATGAGGATGGGAAGCATGATCTTCAAGCGGATACCAAACAATTGTCGGTCACGAATCCGTTGACTCATGCGCCATATTCGGCCCCAATCACTCATCTTCACTCACCTCTGAAGTTCGCATTGGAAGCATTGCCGACGACCCTACTTCCAAAGAAATGTCCTCAACTTCCATGCCGGTTGCAGCGCAGAGCAATTCGACAAGATTTGGGGCCACTGGTGACCATGATGTGACGGTTGCAGAATTCATGAGTGCATTCAAAACGGCTTTTTCTTGGCCGCGGAAAATGAAGTTCCATTCGTCATTATTCATTTCAAAGCCAAGGGGTTCATGGTCAATATCGGATAGTGAGGAAGCGAGGTCTACAATGCCCTTGCCTTTGATTCGGTACCGATTTGAAAGGTCGAGGCGGCCCTCAACTTCTTCCAAGTTTCCCTCGTCCAGCAATTGACCTCGATGCAACAGAGCGATTCGGTCAATGAGTTGGTCCAATTGAGCCACCATGTGCGAGGAAATCACCACGGCCACCCCTTTGCTCGCTAGGCGTTTGACAAGTTGAGTAAAGGCTTCAGCAGCCACGGGATCTAGGCCGTTAAACGGTTCATCCAAAAGGAGCACTTTTGGTGAACCAAGAAGGGCTGCAGCAATTGACAGGCGCTGGCGCATACCCTGGCTCAAATTGTCCAGGCGCTCATCTTTGCGCAGGCTAAGACCGACCAAATCAAGCAACCCATCAATTCGCTTACTTGGAGTATTTCGCATGTCTCCGATGGCTTCCAGCGCCTCACGAACGGTTTGCCCACCCTGCCAGCGCACTTGCTCGGGCATGTGACCAACCCATTGGCGCAAATCATCCACGTGTTCTGGTTCAGTGGATGAAAAACAAGCCGTGACCGTACCTCCTTGCAGAGGGAGAATCCCCGCCATCATTCTAAGCAAGGTCGTTTTTCCCGCCCCATTTGGTCCAACAAGGCCTAGAACGCATCCGGCATAGACGTCCAAATTAAGCCCAACAATCCCCGGGCCCTTCATTTTCTTCCAAGGACGGGCGAGGGTAGGTGCTGAGATCATGTGGCGATGCTCAGCGTTGGCGAAGGTGAGAAGTGGTTCCGCCATGGTTCGTCTTAAGGGAAACCCTCGCATCAACCTTGGGACGACCCAAACCCTCATGGTACTCTGTTGAATCATGAAAGCGAAGTGCATGGTCTGGCAAGGTTTGGTTCATTCGCTGCTTCCGCTTTTAGGTGGAGGGCTTCTTCTCTATTTGTTGAATCGAAGGGCACCTCAAGAACCACCCGTGCACTGGACCCATCCTGTTGGCCGTAACGGTATCATCATGGCTGTCGTGTTTACGATTTTACTATGGATTGTACCGTACGGAATTCTCCTGCTTCTGCCGGCGATGCTGGTTCTCTCTGCCTTAAGCCCTGCTGGAAGGGAGGAGTGGCGTGAACATCGTAGAACGCGCCTTGCGGCGCTCTTACTCAGCGTTTTGATGTTTGCAGGAGGCGGAATGCTTCCTGTTTCAACTCCGTCCGCCCCTGAAGAATGGGGGCAACCAGCCTTCCTTGAGAACCCCGATGCTCCTTTGTACCCGGCAAGTGAACAGTACACTTGGTTGATGCCATCGCTTGAAATCGTTCAATCTCTTAGCGTTCGTATGCCACACCAAACGGGGAGTTATGGTGGAGAAGCATCGACATTTAACATCGCCTTTGCCCTTGGCGTAGAGTCCTCTCGAATGCAGCAATCCATTGCCTTACTGGATGAACAGATCCCCTTCGTCCGCTTGGACCCGAGTGAGGTACAATTGGAGCCCGTTGCGGCCCCTAACACCCATCGGTATGTCGGGGGAGATGAGGACGTGACACTTGAGGTCCGCTTGTTTACCGTTAAATCCCTAATTTCAACCTCTAAGGAAGGGACTAAAGTTGGTGAAGTCGTTTGCGTGGGTTCTGCATCAGCTGGCGGGCAGATGGATATGTTGGTCGTTGTTCGCCCCTTAGGGCACAGTTCTATTGCCAACGATCGGTACGCCGAAACCTACACCCTTGCGTGGTATCAAAACTTGTAACATGCCTAAACTTTCTTTCCATTCATCATACAAATCGGCCTTTGATGCAGGAAAATGGACCTTTGGGACTTGAGAAATACCCGTCGCGTGGGTACCGACGCGTGGACTGTATGTATGGAGGGCGTACAGAGGGTTGCAGTAAGTTGGGTTCAGACTCTATTTGTAAAATGAATGTACCTCGAATCCCATAACAGATTTGTTATCAACATTACTAAAACAAATCAAGTATTGAAATGTCTATGTCGGGGAATGAATTGTTTGTATGGTTGGGTTTCTTGACCCTTTTCGCTTCAATGGTATTATTGTGGTACATTAAGAAAAAGCGTGATGGATATTTTTCAGACCTTTCTCAACGGGAATTAGGGGCTATGGAACAATATAGCACCATAATTTACATTTTATTTCTGATCTTCATCTCTGGGATTTTGTTAATCGAGATGATATTAGTGAGTGATACCAAGGAAAGTATTTCTGGTTTATACAGATTCAACGGTGCTACGAAAGGTTGGGCGCCAAACAATGTTTCCGGACTAATATGGCCCTACATCGGACTCTGTTTTACGGTTATGTGTTTTGCACTGTTCGCATCATCCAATGAGATATCACTCTCCAAGCGAATGAGCGATGCTAGACGGAAACTACTCCTTGGAGAACTTCCTGAGGAGAATGAATTTTCCGATACAGTAGTAACACCAACTTCGTCACCAATGCCCCCTTCATCCGGAGTTGAAAGTAATGAACCTGCCACCTTTGCGGCTGTACTTCAAGCGATGGATTTACAACTGAAACAAGCAGAACAAGCTGCTGAAGATTTGAAATCTGAATTAGATGAAACTAAAGAAAAGGTCGTGACGCTAGAAATTGAAGTTCAAGAAAGAGATTCTGAAATAAAACAAATCAAGGAATCCAAATCCCATTTTGATAAAATGATACAAGAGAGCTTACAATCCAAAGATGAAGAAATTGGAAAGTCACTGTCCTTAACAGATTCCGTTATGGTTGGAGATTTTGTAATGGAGGGCGTAAAAATTGACAAACAGATTAACAACGACCCTGAAGCAATAGCAAGAGCAGTAATCGATGCTTATCGTATGGGTCAAAATGACAAGTAATTACTTGTTCAACTAATTGACCATCTGTCCTTATGGTCGGCATATGACTTAGGCTGTTATGTGATTTTCGTGTAAGTTAAGGACAGGGAAAAATACACACAGCCTGTTTAGGGCTGATACACATAAGCGACATATCATTTCCAAGAAATCGCAAGGGTTCTGTTCAAACCCCTCAAGACATTATGGAGGAGTACAATGGGTGTTCAGTCCCCCAGTACACTGCCTACCGACACGTGGACTGTATGTACAGAGGGTGTCGCAACCGAAAGAAATCCAAAGCAGTGTCTAATTGACTTCGTATACGTGATGCAGATTTGTCAAAACAATGTACCAATAATGGTATATCACCCCTCCACCGGAACAGAAGATATGTGGACAGACGAACAGTTGCGCGAACAAGGTTGGACCGATGAGCAAATTGCAATCCGCAAAGTGGAACAAGCCGCCGAAATCGCAACCACCCAGACGGAACTACCAGAAGTTAGTACCTCAATCCCAATTGTGGAGGAAAAAATTGAGGCTCTAGGTAACCCCCTTGGATCATCTGGATTCGCTTCGTCCATGCCAGCGCCAATGTCTGCCATCCTTTTGGTAGCCATGCTTGTCTTGGTGCCTTTTTCCATCTATTCAATCTCCAATGCAGAAGGCATTGAAGGCGCTTCTGGCAACGATGGCATGAATGGTTCGAACGGGACCGACGGGTCAAGCTTCCATCTTGTTATCACCGCAGCTGAACTTGAAACGTGCAATGAAGATCTCAACAACCAAATTTTCTTTATTGCTTCTCAAACAATGTTCCAAGTGTGTCAAAACAATGCCTGGCAAGAAATTGACCTCACTGGACAAGCAGGACTCAACGGTACTGACGGCATCGATGGCGTGAACGGAACCAACGGGGACGATGGAGTCAACGGTAGTGATGGTAATGATGGACAAAACGGCGCCAATGGTGCTGATGGCTCAGATGGACAAACGTCACTGATCGTTTCAAGTGTTGCAGCGCTCGCAAACTGTCCATCTGGAGGAACGCGTATCGAGACAGGAATCGATGACGATCGAGACGGATTCTTAGCGCCCTCAGAAATTGATTCGACGCTCTTAGTTTGCAACGGTGAAGATGGAAGCGATGGGACGAACGGTGCGGATGGTTCGGATGGAGCCGACGGTTCGGATGGAGCCGATGGGAGTTCAACGACAACCATGATGGTCGCAAGTTTGGAACCTGCTCCGACGTATCTTACATGCAATGGTTCGAGTCAATTGTTGAAGCAAGGATTGGACGATGGTTCTGGAGGCGGCATCGCCCAGAATGGAATTCTGGAATCGGGTGAAATCATTACCACTTCGCTGATTTGTACGACGTTTGATGTCGCTCAAGTCGATGACATCAATGTGGGTGCTGGACATAGCACGCCTTCGGATTTTGCCTCCATCAATTCAACGATGTACTTCACAGCAACGAGCGGAGGTTCGGGTGGAATTTGGTCAATGGATGTCAATGAAACCATTTCAAGCGTTTATTCTGGTACGGCTATGAGCCTGCGAGCAGTTGGCGATGTACTGATGTTCCTTGGAAGCGATCCAACAAACGGTCTTGAACCTTGGATTTACTATCCTTCGAATGGAACGGCATCATTGATTTCCGATGTCTTACCAGGAACGTCTGGCAGCTTTGCTGGAGAATTTACACTTCTTGGAACGACCGTGTTTTTCCCTGCACGAGATACTGCAGGCGTGTTTGATTTGTGGGCATACGATTTGGCAAACGGGTCCATATGGAATGAGGTGGCGAATGTTCAACCAACAAGCTTGATTGTTGTTGGTTCTGATCTCTATTTCTCAGCAGGTCCAAACAATGCAAACGTCGAATTGTGGAAGCATGATTCTACGACAAAAACAACATTCATGGTCAAAGACATCAATCCGGGAATTCTTTCATCAGATCCTTCTCATCTCACAGCGATGGGTACGACCATCTATTTCGCAGCAAACGATGGAAATGGAGCAGGAACGGAGCTGCACGCCTATGAGACAACGAACAACTCGACATGGCTTGTAGCAGACATTCGCCCGAGTTTTGCAACCAGTATGCCCTCCAATCTTGCTGTCATGAATACACGCGTCTATTTCCAAGCCACCTCAGGCACACATTTCGAGATGTGGGCATATGAATCAACGAACCATTCGTACTGGGAAGTCACCAATCTCCAATCCACCTCTGGTACTGGCGCCCCACATGAACTCACAGTCGGCGGATACACTGTGTATTTCGCCGCTGATGATGGAACCACTGGAGAAGAATTGTGGGCACACAATTCGGTTAATGGGACAACATGGCAAGTCATCGATTTGAAGCCGACAGGCGGAAACATCGGTGGAATGCATCACCATAACGGCAATTTGTACTTTGCTGGTGAAGACAATTGGGACGGTATTGAATTGTGGCGTCTTCTCTTCTCAAGAGAAGTGACCTACGTCTGAACGAAATCGTTGATGATGAAACAATCATCTCAGCTATTCCATGATTCAATCGATAATACTGCGAATCAGAGGGTGACTGCACAAACCCCTCTAGACATTATGGAGGAGTACAATGGGTGTTCAGTCCCCCAGTACAGTCACTACGCAACAAAATGTAATGACCCAGTGAAGTGGATATCATGAGAGGCGGGTGTGTGGGCTGTCAAACGGGCTAAACACTCCGAAAAATGGTTTAATTTGATAATGGAGATGTCCTGTGGTATATTTATGAGCAGGAATGAGAAACCTTCTGAGACGTTTCAAAATCGGCCGATTCGAAATTTCTTCAAACTCGTTCCCATACTCGAATGGTTCTACCCCATTGACCATCGCCGTCTGTGGAAAGATGCTTACAACGAAGCCTATCCGAGTGGAAAAACGCTCAAAGAGAGCTACAAAGCGGTATGGGAAGTCAATACTCTAGCAGCGGTTTTGGTGTTGGCCATGAATGCATCTTTGTTCTTCAATCTGCTAACAGGGGAATCCAAAGACTTCTACTGGGCCTCTACTCCCTACACGAGTTTGGCTTGGTGGACCATGATTATGGGGGGTATCATCGTCGTCATCAATTTCGTTCACCTCAACTGCCTCCTAGTGGTTCACGGCGTATATTCGGCGGTGGACGATGACAACTTTCGGGCCATCGTCAGTGCGAGAGGGCCAACTGGCCGCTTGGCAATGATACCCGATTATCTCGTGGTCTGTTCTATGTATGGCATGGCGATGTGGTGGTGCATGCTTCTTCTCGTGCACATCAAAACCATCGTTGGTTCGGCCATAATTATCGGTCTATTGTTGGCTATCGTGACATTCTTGGTATCGTACTCGAGTTATGCGGCTCGTATCATTTACCACAGCGGGGCACACAAACCAGAGAGTATTTTCCAAGAAATCGCCGCCGACAATCTCCCTCAAACCCACGAAGAATTGGGCGAGGCCATCATGCAGCGAGCGTTGAACGATATGCGACAAACGATGGAGCCGCTTAACATCGGGTCGCAAATCCGAAAAGATTTGGAGAATACCGAAGGATGGTCGCAAACGAAAAGCGATCAAGAATGAACCCTTGCAGACGTATACGAGCATGAGGGTAGCCTATGAAAGGACGGACTGCAATCCCATTAATTCAGTAAATGCTAACTCATCGGTCTAAGCAGAAACCCATTGATGTATCTGTTAATCGATTGCATGATGCTCTGATTATACTCGTAATTGTCATCAAACTAATAATAGTTTATATCTTTTAACTTAATCAACAGGCCTATGAAGATTGGTTTAGAGGTTCTAGCAATTTGGTTTTTTGGAGGGATCTTGGTTTTGTTTTCAATTGGAGGAATTGTCGCTGATTATATTGAAAATTCCGATCGAGAATCATGGGTAGAAACAAGAGGAAACGTAAATCAATTCGATTTAAATCATGAATGTTGGGAAGAATCACGGAGTGAAGATGATACAGGTTTTGGCAATACCGATAATAACGATCTTACTTATTGCGATCCTGTTATATCGATTACATATTCATTCTATCCTATTTCCGAAAATAGTACTGTTGAAAATACTGAAACCTATCCCCTGGGAGATTCCCTAGAGTTGATAGAAAATCTATCCTCAAGCCAGTGGAATTCAATCGTGAGTGAGTGTACTGGAAAAGAAGTATATTTAGATTTTGAAGAATGTGAAAGAAAAGTAAACAACACATTTCTGATACTTGAAAACGTGACAGTGTTTTATGACCCAGACAATCCAATGAAAAATGATTTGTTCAATTACGTTTCTCAACCTGATGATTTTCTTTTCTTGATTCTAGGTATTGCTATTATTCTTTTTGGTTTCAAATGGCATTATGGAAATATGAAATCTTCAGATAGCCCTTGATCTAATTGTACTTCATCTACTAGGGCTAGCGAAGTTGACGGATAGCACTACAACGGTTACATTGTTACATATCCGTCAATATGGGTATCTACCTCAGACCGATTATGATACGACCTATCTACAACGGGTTGTATCTATACTCATGCATAAATCTGGTCAAAGTAGTCGGGGAAAAGTATTTGTTCTATTGATTTGTAATTTGTATATGGCAAGTAAGACGATTTCAAACAAATCTGGTTTAATAGGTCTATTTGGACTATTTATTGGTCAAGGATTCCTTATCGGACTGGTCTTAATTGTACTCGGATTAACAAAAACGATAGAACCATTTGTACTAATTTCATATGAATATGGGCTTGTTATAGAAGGGCTGGTAGTAACCGTTCTCGGTACGCTAGGAGGCGTATTCGCGCCAATGGTTATTGGTCTGATTATGAAAGACCCTATTAGATTCATAATCGATGACGATTATATTGAAGCTGTCCAATTCGGAGCATTATTGATAAAATCTCCCAGCTTTATAGAAAGGCACCCTAGGGAGGGAATAACAAGTATCGAACTGAGCGAAGTAGTGAAAACAAATGATGAGGGCACGGAGACTACTACTTACTCTGCCAAACTTATCGGGAATGAGGGAGTAGTTATCGGGACTTTAAGAGGCATATCCAGCACTGGTGTTGCCGAGGAGATAGCCGAGACTATCAAAGTCGAATTGTCTAGGAATTTCGACTAATTTTTCTAATCTTGTCAAAGTCCCACCCATACTATACTCGAAAGGGTACGCTATCTACTACTGAACGCATGGGCTCCCCTTACGCTCGTATGTGAATCAAAGGGTAGCGTCTGTATCGACCCACTGAACCTTTTGTGCCGGAAAACAAAACTCAAACGGTTTCTGATTCTTGTGTGAGAAAGCTATACGGTTGCAATCTTTGGACAAGGTCTTTTCTTACTCGAGGTCAACGCCTTCTTCGAGCAACAATTTACGTTTGGCCTCAATACCACCCGCTCCGCTGTATCCACCCAAACCGCCATCGGTTCGTATCACGCGGTGGCATGGGATGGTCACCAAATAGGGGTTCTTGCCGCACGCATTGGCCACTGCACGCACTGAACCAGGCCGCCCAATCATGGTGGCGAGTTCCTTGTACGTGCGAACTTCGCCTTTTGGAATCGTCTTCAAGGCATTCCACACCAGAAGTTGAAACGGGGTCCCAATCAGTTTTGGATGATGGCTCATGGCGGTCTACTGAAGGCTTAGACATTAGAATTTTCCCGCAAACGGTGAACGATTTGCAAGGCCACCGCAGCAAGTTCACTTTCACTTTCATCGCTCATCGGAGTAGGGTCTAAGAAAACATACTCGGCCTTATCGGCTGATTGAAAGAGATGGGTCGAACCGTTCCAACATGGCGCAACAGAATTGAATCTGAAATGACATCGCTTGAACCCTTTAGAAGGGCGCTAAATTCTGGTGATAAACTCGTCTTTGATGAACTGCTAAACGGGGTGCGCAAGCGGCGTACTGCTGGTGGAATGCTGCCTGCACATGATGCTTGGAAGCCGATGTTAATGTCCATGCTCATTGAATGCCATTCTCGTATCGCAGAATTGGAACAGCGGATTGAAAATCTCTCAGAAGCGTGATGCTGTGAACGGTTGGATTATTGACGCACAACTCGGTGATGATGGCATCACCATGGACATCTGGATGTTCGTAGAACCGAGCGGAGTCCAACGGGTCATCGTACCGTGGGCGGCTGCAATTCATGTCCATGCGACAAAACAACGGCTTGAACACCTCATGAACTGGCTTGAATGCGCTGAGATTGCACAACGGTTTGCTGTGGGTTCAATGCAATACATTCGGAGCCGACTTTCTCTTGACCAGTATGAAATGCACGATGTTTTGGAAATTGAGATGGTGGACAACCGATTGATTCGTAGCCTTGCGGAACACATTGAATCAAGAGGAGATTACCATCGCTACACACTCTACTCGGTTGATGCACATCTTGCTCAACGCTTCTTTGTGGAACATCAGGTTGCCCCGTTCCAGTATGTACGATGGGACGGTGTTGGTTTTAGTCCGCTTGAAGAGAATGGAACCTGGCCAGAATTGAAACAGATGGAAATGGAATTCTGCTACGAGGACTCGAACGGCTTTGACACCTTGGATTCACGGCTTGAAGAAGTCGTGTTGAACACTGCAATCGTGGGAGATGCATCCGATGAAGTTCACAGCACTCGTATCAAAAACAACGCATCAGAGGGTGCTTTTGTTCAAGCATTGCAGCACGCAATTGAGAACATCAATCCCGACCTTGTTCTAACACAAGGCGGTGATTCGCTCCATCTCTCGGTCCTTCAACGACTCAGTGATGCTGCTGGAGTTCCTTTGACAATGAGTAGAAAACCTTCTCGATTGGAAGCACGTACCGCTTCTCGAACCGTTCACTCCTACGGCCAAGTGAAGCGAAAGGACAGTTATTTCCCGATGCATGGTCGTATGCACATTGACCTACGTTCCAGTTTCATTGTTCGCGAAGGCGGTCTTCTCGGATTGTTTGAACTGGCTCGCCATTCACGCCAATCACCTCAAGATATTTCTCGGCTTTCACCCGGTTCGGTAATCAGTGCGATACAAATACGAACGGCGATGGAAGATGGCGTCTTGGTTCCATGGAAGAAAAATCGTCCTGAAGATACGAAAACGGCATGGGAATTGATGATGGCCGACCGTGGAGGGTTGTATCTGGACAGTAAGCCTGGGCTCTATACCGATGTTGTGGAACTTGATTTTGCAAGCCTCTTTCCAAACATCATTGCGACGCGAAACATCTCGCCAGAAACCCTCAACTGCGCCTGCTGCCAACCTTCAAAGGTGGACCTCAGGGCCGATCATTTGCTTCCACTCAACGTTGAATCGGCCCGCAAAGAGTTTAGACGGCGGCGTCTCAATGAAAACATCGGAACCGGCCTCTTTCCTGTCACGCATTCATGGGCTCTTCCAGTTCCTGGCCTGAGTTCTCACACCTGCGGTCGTATTCACGGTTTTCTCGGTCGGGTTGTGGCTCCTATCATCGAACGACGGATGCAATTGAAAGAACACGTCACCACCAAAGGTGACGCCATTGACAAGCAACAAAATGCGTTGAAGTGGCTGCTTGTAACATGTTTTGGCTACACGGGTTACAAGAATGCACGGTTCGGCAGAATTGAAGCCCACGAGGCAATATGCGCATGGTCAAGAGAAATTCTTCTGAAAACAATAGCCATGGCCGAAGACGAAGGCTGGACGGTGCTTCATGCCATTGTTGATTGCGTTTGGATTGAAAACAAAGCCATTACCAACCGCGAAGAAAAGCGCCGTCTTGCTCTTCAGTTCGCGCAACGGGTGACCCAAGAAATCGGCATCCCACTGGAATACGAAGACATGTACCACTTCATTGGCTTCCTTCCCAGCCGAATGCACGGTGCGGGTTCTCTTACCAAATACTGGGCCTATGGGGACAAAGGATTGAAAATGCGAGGCATTGAATCGCGCCAACATTCAACTTGCCTGTGGGTTAAATCTCTTCAAAACATGGCCTTTGAGATTCTTATTGACTGCATCCGTGACGGCATTAACGTCCAAAGTCGGCCCGTTCAAAATTCTATTTCAAGCATGTTGCACAAAGAATTAGGAAGGCTTGAACGAAACGGCATTGATATGGAAGAGTTGGTGGTCAAGCGCAGAGTGAGCAAGACCATTGAACAGTTCACCGTGTCAACATTAACGCATGCTGCACTGCTACGCGCCGCTCAACTCGGGCATGAAATACCTCCTGGAGGCAAAGTCAAATTTGTGGTACTAAGGACACGAGATGAAGATCCCGCTGCGCGGGTGATTCTGCTGGAAGAACTGCCTCGAGCTGCAAGGTCAGAAGTCAACGTTGACCATAACCACTACAGAGAACTTGCACGAAGAGCAATATGGGCCATTCTCGCTCCTTTCGGATGGACCGATGAGGAAATCCGCGTTGGACTCAAAGCCGCTACTCTATTTGACTACTCCTCAGCGGATAAACCGTTCAATTCAACAATGTAAACCGGTCTTTTTCCTCTTCAACGCCTCGATTGTGTACGAGCTCATGGTGCAAAATTCGACTGAACGATTCCTCAAGCGTTTCCTGCTCAACGGCTTCCTTACGAAAGCCTGAACTTCCACTGGGGAGATGTAAAAGCCACATCTTCTTTGACCCACGAACACGTTCCATTCGACCAAGAAGGCGTTGATTGCACCGCCTTTCTACTGCTTGAAGCAACGTTGAATGACGTTTTGAATTGGGCTTTGATTCCGTGATCACAATGACTGAAATGTTGTGCTTAACCGCGACAAGGTTGAGATGGTCCATGCATCTTCGAAGCAAAGTACGAGCCTCTCGTTCCTTGACCTGTGAGTCGAGATGCATCGTAATCGGTCCGTCAACGACAACAAGACGTGCTCCAGTGATGTTCAATTCGCCGTCGAGTCGTTCAATCAATGATGCGAATTGATGAACGGTGAATCCGCGGCCCACGAACAAATTTCGGAGCAAGTTATTCGACTCGGGTACGCCCTCTGGAATGCATCGCAGTACACGGGCTGGGTTGAAGCGAGTGGCCCCGTCAATCCAGTGAACGAATTCCCCCGCCATGAGAGCGAGAGCGGCCCATGCTTCTGCGTAAACACGCATGGATTTTCCTGACCTTCCTGCGCCACTCAACTGATAGACGCCCCCACTGCGAGGAGCAATACGAGTTTCATCGATTTCAGTATCAAGTCTTCTCAGTGCTCGTTTACTGCTCATGCCGTTGTTCTCGCGGGCAGCACCTCTATCTTTGAGGAGACACGCTAATTGAAAGTGAAAATGATGAAGGTACAGAGCCCCTTCCATTCACGCTCGCTTCCACGAACCGGCGGAGTAGCGGTAGACGATGGGGGCGCCTGTTGGGACTTCAAGACCCAGAACTTCTTCTTTAGAAAGGCCATCAAGATGCATGATGATGCTGCGAAGGGAATTACCGTGTGCTGCAACAAAGAGGTTTTTTCCAGCTTCAATCGATGGCATCAGCGTATTCTCAAGGTAAGGGATGGTACGCTCTGCAGTCAATTCAAGCGATTCACCGTTGGGTGGAGGCACATCAAACGAACGACGCCAAACGTGCACCTGTTCTGCGCCGTATTGCTCTCGCGTCTCATCTTTGTCAAGGCCTTGGAGGTCACCGTACATGCGCTCGTTCAACTGCCATGCAGCGTGAACGGGAAGGATACTGTCTTTGGCTGCGTCGCCTCGAATTTGTGACCATTGGCGCATGCGTGCCTCGTTCTCTGAAAGTCCCTCTTCCATTTCTTGGCTGTATTGGAATACGGGGGTTCGGCCGCTGTTGTGTTCAGACATAGCGATCATAGCGGTCATCTGAGCCCGAATGAGCATGGAGACATGGACTTCATCGATGGGAAGGTGAGCGATCGCTTTGCCGCCTTCGCGGGCTTCATCGATCCCTTTGACCGAAAGTGGAACATCAACCCAGCCGGTAAAAAAACCAGCAGCGTTCCACATGGATTGGCCGTGACGCATCAGAATGAGCAATGACATGGAGGTGCCTCAGTTCGTCCACGAGTAGGCAGGGCATGAAGGTGGCGCTTAACCAAGCAGCCATGGAACGAATGCGAGAACAACCAGTGGGAATACGCCCATGATGAGATCTCTTGTGAAAAGGACAAGAAGGGTCTTTGACTGTGTATTAGTCCGCTCCTCGAATTCCTTTTGCAGTCGTTTGTCAACGACATCTGAGAACTTTCCAGCGCTAATTTTTCCAACCTCAATCGCTGCGCCCATCGCCACACTGCTCAGCAAACCTGCCGGAGTTAATTTACGGGTTAGAAAGGCTCTTCCAGCCCAAACCTTGAGCGAACTCTTCGCCACTTCCATTCCAGTCTCATTCACTTCTTTCTTTGTTACTGGTTTGTTTTTCTGACGACCTGAGATTTTGCGAAGCCAATTTCTAGCTTTAAGTCCAGTATCTGCAACCTTGCGCAACTTTGAGACATCTTGACGAAGCACAGCTGTCAGCATGCGACGAACCCGTGCTACGCGATAAAAATCCATGACAATCCAGAAGAAAAGGGCCATGAGCAGAAGCGTTCCACCAAGATTTGTCACTTCAGACCAAGACTGCCATCCAATAGGGTCAATGAAGAGACGTAGGCCCAAGACGAGCATCGGTGGAATCATGAAGGCAAAAATCTCGTTGAACACCAGAAGACCCATACCTTTGACCGGAAGGGTTCGTAATTGTTTGAGCGCCCATCCTGCATGAGGTGAAAGTTTGTTGATGACTTGGCGCATCGGCTTTGCAAGTATGACGAGACGGAATACAAACGGGAGCCAGAGGATGAACAATACATAGGCATCCCACGGACCTGCTGGTGGGATTTCTGGGATTTGAATAGGGCCTGCTGACATCCTGCCTCATAGGGACATCACGGCTTAGGACTTGAACCAAACGCAAAGATTGTATTGAACCCTAGGAATTTGACAGGTTCACCGAAGCGCTCATGTCCCACCGGCATCTCGGCCAACCATGGTCTTCACACACAACATGGCAGAATGGCTCGGATTTTCAGTCGACAAAGAATGGTTGGAGGAAAACGTCCGATGGAAGGATTTTGGAACTGGTGTTCGCTTGGGACGCCTCTTGCGTGAAGATCAAACCTCACTTGTTCTCTACGAAGCAGACTCCGAGGTTACCGTTGATGCATTCATGCCTCATAGCCACCCTGGTGGTGAATGCTATCTTGTCCTCGAAGGAGAGGTGTGGGATGAAGACGGTTCGTACCCCACCGGATCCATCGTTTGGATGAACCGTGAAACCACGCACACACCCAAGACTCGAGGAAAGACATTGATTCTTGTGCTTTGGCCTGAAGGCGTTAAGTCGGTTTGAATAATGCTTCATTCAAAATGCATAAGCGCATTATAGGTCGTATTCGCCCGAAGCCATCAATCCCTCAAAGAGGAAGGGACCTGCAGGTACAACTGCTGCAATGAATCCGTGAATGAGGGCAGTGAAGGACCAATGCTTGCCCACGCCGAGGAAAAGAAGGCCGATGTAGGCCACGAACAGGCCTCCATGCAGAGTACCAAACAGGGAGACCATCTCTGGCTCTCCTGCAAAATACTTCAACGGCATGGCGTAAAACATCAACGTGAGAAAGGAAAAACCTTCCAAGTAACCTACAAACGCCACCCACTGCTTCATGCTTTGACCTCAACCATCGGCCTACTTGAACCGCACGAAGGGCAAAGTTGGTCGTCGGTATCAGCGTAATCGTGCTTGCATGCGGGGCAGGTTGCAGAGAGTTCCATCTTGCCCATTGATTCCACGGCTTCACCTTGCAATGAAAGATAGCCACTGGCGACGTTGCCTACAGTGTAGCGTCCTGCACCGCCCAAACGAACCAACAAGTCCGGGGGAAGTGTAACGGTCCCCGTTTCGTCGATGATCAGTTCTCGGTCTTTGCTGAGGTCTTCAACGTCAATCGTCTCACCGTGTTCAGCGACAAATCGTCCATCCCGCAATTCAAGCGAACGGTTAGCAAATGCTGCGACTTCTTTCGAGTGAGTCACGATAAGGAACGATACACCATCGTTTAGATGCAAGTCCTTGAACAACGCCAATACTTCACGGCTGGTTATAGGATCCAATGCCCCCGTAGGCTCATCGGCTAAAATCAAGCGAGGCTTGGTAATCAGTGCACGGGAAATGGCGACACGTTGTTGCTCACCACCGCTGAGCATTGCCGGCAATGCATTGATTCGGTGACCCATACCCAAACGGGTAAGCATTGCATCGGCGAGTTGAAGCGCTTTCTTTGAAGATACACCTTGGTGACGAAGGGGTTGAGCGACATTGTCTCTGGCGTTGAGGTTGGGCAGCAAGTTACCTTCTTGGAAGATGAAGGACACCGTTTTCTGGCGCAGCTCAACCAATTCTTGTCCGGAGAGGCGCGTCATGTTCCTTCCGTCTAGACTAACGGACCCTGCACTGGCTTTCATCAGTCCACCAAGACATTTCATCAACGTCGACTTTCCTGATCCCGAAGGGCCAACAACAGCGATTGCTTCGCCGGCTTTCATGTTGATGTGAAGCCCCCGAAGGGCCACAACGTTGCCGTCTTCAGCCTTGGATTCGTACACGTGATAAAGGCCGTCTGCTTCTAAAATCGTATCTACCAACTTCATTCCCCCTTGAGCACACTGGCTAGGTCCGACTTCAATGCACGCCGAGTGGTAACGAGAAGCGCCACGACCACAGCTGCAAACACAGCCAGAGAAACCAAAATGATCTGCGTCCATGGATAGACCAGCGTCCGATTTATCGTCGTCGATGAACCTCCGAAGATTTGGAAGATGAACCCGAAGATGTCGAAGAACCCGTTAAACGAGAGTGCAACGCCAACTCCGAGGATGATTCCGAGAATCATGGATACCATGACAATCGAGAGAATCTCAAAGAGGACCAACCGAATGATCTGATTTGGTGATGCACCAATGGCTTGGAGAACTGCTAACTCTTTTTGGCGTTGACTCAAGACAAGCGAAAGGAACACGAAACTCGAAGCCACTGCGGCTACGCTGGCGACAACAAATTGCAAGGAGAGAAGTCCTGGTGTTCCGAAAATCAACCCGCCGTTTCGCTCGACGTCCTTGTGAGTGCTTGACCAATCAACCACGTTTGATACGCGCGCATCAGCTTGTAATTTTGAACCTAAGGACTCGAGTTCTTCCCCTGAAACACCGTTAACACGTACGATCCAGTCTGTTGAGGTGTAATTGTTAACAGCATCATCGCCTACAAACGAACGCCACGAACTTTCACCGATGATGAGTGATGATGCAATCGTAGGGGCACTAACACCAGGGATGTATTCGTGAGTGCCCATGTAGTACAGCTCATCATTGAACGGAGTGATGTCAATGCGAACAACTGAATTGGCCAAGAAAAATTGAGCCACTAAAGCCGGAGGATTTGTTGCAAACCCACTTGCACAATTCGTCACGTTGGAGTTGGTTCCGTCTGGACAGGTCGTGTTGCTTAGAATTGCTGTTGAAAGATCAAGGGTGCCACTTGACCAGGCCCCCGTCAAATCGGCGTCAGTGAAATCCGTAGATTCCAAGCTACCCGCACCGAACAATTTCAGAAGAACGGCGTTACTTAAGTCCGCTCCAGTAAGGTCAGCCCCACTCATGTCCACGTTGTAGAGGAGCGACTGGCTGAGGTTTACATCTTCAAGGTTTGAATTCGAGAGGTTTGAATTGGTGAAGTCCGCGTAACTGAGGTTTCGGCTGTTGAGGTTTTGATCGGATAGGTCAAGCCCCGACCAGTCACGTTGCATGAGGAAAACATACCTTTCGAACACATCATCAAGTGTCAAATTGGTATCGGCTAAACCGCCTTGAGAGAAATTAAATTCAGCTTGTTCCCAGACGAAATCAATGTTCACCGATTTACCGCTCTTATCGTCTTCCTTGAGAAGGACGTCGTCCAGTCTATTCTCGTCGCCTCCTCGGTCCGAACCTGCAATGTCCAACGAATAGGCTGCATCCTCCCCAGCAGAGAATCCTCCCCCGGCATAGGCAGATAGAGCCGGAGAAACCTCTGTGCCAGGAAGAGCCTGCTCACTCCATTTGAGAACCTCTTTGCTGTTATCAAGCAAGACATAGGTTTGCAATTTATCTCCACCTTGAGAATCGGCCAGCATTAATTCTGGGACACTTGTGATGAGAGGTGTAACCGTTCCATCTGTGAATTCCCCGATAAGGGACGTGAGGGTGGAACTGTTGGTCCCCTCCTCCATTGTAATCTGAAGGTCAGACCCGACGGTTGCGTCGACGGTTTTCTCGTCGACCAAGGTCCCTGTGTAACCTTGTACAGCAGCAAGGGTGACGATGGAGAGCGTGAGAAGCATAATGACTGCAAGGCGGTTCACTGATTCTGCAGAACCTGAACCTTTCAGTCCTCGCTTAACATCGTTCAGCAGAGGAGTCCTACCGAAAACCATCTGCATGATTTGCGGTCCTTTTGCTCCGATTCTTCCAAGCAACAATGCGCCTCCAATCCACAAAGCAAAGGGACCGAAGATACCAATGAGGCCCTCGATGAAGAAATTCGAGACAATTCCGTCTTCGTTCACGTTCATCTCAAGCCAAGTATCGATGACTGCGAGCATACCGAACAAGAACGCAGTCCAGTGCAACCAACGCTTTGGTTGTGCTTTTGCTGTGGTATTGCGAACACCTTCTTCGATTTCAAGTTCGATGAATTCTCTTGCTCGACTACGTCCAAAGATCAAGGCAAGCCCAAGTGTGGTTACGGCTGTGAAGATGGTTGCTCCAACACTGAGGGTCGGAGTAACATCGAAATCACCGGTTCGGAATTCCATAAAGCCAACCGCAGAAAGGACAATCGGAACCGAAACTAAGGCGAGGAGATACCCTGCAAGCCATGCGACTGAAGACATGACAAAGAGTTCAAGCAAGACCATTCCTTGCAAACTTTGAGCATCCGCCCCGATGACGCGATGGATACTCACTTCTCTTCGCCGTTGTTCAAGAGAAAGAACAAGTCCGTAAATCAAAACCGCGAGGGAAAGAATGACAATAGGAATCATAATGATGTAATCAAAGATTTGAATTAAACCAAGGAAAATGTTCAGGAAGGTGATGGTCCCACTGACGATGTCAGTGTAAAACAATTCAACGCCTTCATCGGTGTAGTTTCCGGCCTGTACTCTGGTGCCAAGGTCTTCAAGCCAATCTGCAGCATCCGCTGTTGATGAGGTCGGCAACTGACCGCGGTCGATGGTGACGCCAAGGTACATGTGGTCGTAATCCATCAACGTACCACGTTCAGATTCCTCCAACACTTCCCAGGTGGTGAAAATCGGGTTAAATGGCAGTGTTGGATTTCCAAAGTCCCAAGGTTCGTAGATGCCCATTACCGTCAGGTTCTCAATGGTCATCGACATTCGACAGTAGATCATTTCGTTCTCTTCAGGAGTGACTTCACCTGCACAGTTTTCTTCATTTACGGTCCCCTCAAAGATGGTTGATTCATCAACAACATAGGCAAACGTGAGGCTATCAAGCACATCACCAACGCTGGCTTGTGCCTGGCTTGCAACAGTGGATGGTAGGATTATTCCCCGCTGGCCACTCATGTTTTCAGGACTGGGCCATTCACCCAGGCCTGCGATGATGTTGCCTCCAAGGCGGTCAGCCAATTCACCATCAAAAGCCTCGGGACCGAGGAAACGAATGGCGCGTTTGTCTGAGATCGGTGGTCCGGCGTCAGCAGCTTCGGGGTAGTCAAAAGTGACGTTGCCCCAATAAGGGTTGGCATCGTCGGTAATCGCTTGCATCTCGAGAGGTTGGGCCACAACAAACTCCAAATTGAAAAATCCACCACTGTGAATTCCTTGCCTGCCCAGAACCAAGGTACAATCATTGAATTCGGTGAATTCAGACAACAATTCGTCGCAGACATTGGTCATGGTCGTGGTGTTGTTTGACCACCCGGTACTGTTCTCATTTCCCGGCAGTGGAGTGCGGGCGTACTCAATTTTGGCGTCAAATGGTTCTGAATCCAATGATTCCTCAAAAAAGAGTTGTGAGAGGCCAACACCGTAAGCAAGTACGGTCGTGATGACCAACGAAGCGAGAAACACACCTGCGATGACTGCGAGGCCGCGTTCCTTACCACGCCATGCACCTTGGGCGGCAAGGCGGAGGCGGCTTGGTGCCTCCATGAGGCGATGGGTCGCACGGCCCATTTTTGAGCGACTTTCGGGGAAATCCGTTTCTTTGAGCTCGTGTCCTTTATCGCTCATATCGCTTCACCTCCGATTTCATCTGCATCTTCATCCGTGTTTGCACCCGTATCTGCATTCACATCATCGTCTTCATCTGCATCTTCCGCTTCACCTTCGGGTTCATCGGTATCATCGTCCAAGCCCCAGGCTGAACGAATATCCGAGGCTTCGGTTTTCCCATCGTTGAGAAGAAGCATTCGGTCGGCATTTGATGCGAGATCCGGGTCGTGGGTGACCATGAGGATGGAAATGGGGTTGTCTTTGTCGTGGCACAGTTCTTTAAACAACGCAAGGACTTCTTTTCCGCTTGCAATGTCAAGATTTCCTGTGGGTTCATCCGCGAGAAGAATCGGACGGTTTCCTGCGATTGCACGAGCGATGGCGACACGTTGCTGTTGGCCACCAGATAATTGGTCAGGAATATGGTCCATGCGGTCACCAAGACCTACCTTTTTCAGAGCAACTTCAGCTGCTTTTTCTGCCTCTTCAGCTGGCATACCCGACAGTTCGAGGGCCATGGCAACGTTGTCGGTTGCAGTTAGATTGTCAAGAAGGTGGAAGTCTTGGAAAATCCAACCAACGAGTTCCCTGCGAACGTCAACGACGCCTGACGGTCCTTTCAGGCCGTAGGTTCGCTCACCGAGGGTAATGGAGCCTGCATCTCCAGCGAGAAGACCTCCAATGATGTTGAGGAGCGTTGACTTACCTGAACCTGAAGGGCCCATAAGAGCAACCATTTCCCCTTGTTTGATGCTCATATCCACGCCTTTGAGGACATGCAGTTTGTTTGAACCGGACCCGAAAGCCTTCGTGAGTTTAGTTACTTCTAGCATTTTCATTTCCTCCTAATCTTTGATTTATGGAATTTAATATTTCAAGACCTGTTTCTCAATCGTACACATTTACCCTTTGGGGGCTCTCAAGCAAACCACGCAACGTTGAGCCGAGAATGGTATGCAAGGCTTGAATTTCAGTTGGCGTAGGTGAAGCGCCGGAGGCTCCTAGCATGATGCCATAGAATGAATCAGAGACATTGTTGAGCAATTTGAGGAGGATTTCAAGAGAGAGATCTGTACGCACGAGCGCCCACTCCTGCCCTTGCTTGAGTTGGTTTAACCAATAACGATTCAGTGGTGCTGCTTTCGCTCCCAATCCTTCGGCCAATGGGTGATTTGACGGCATTTGTTCGCCAATCATAACTCCAATCTCAATGCAGTCGAGTTCCTTCCAGCACTGTTCCTGGATGAGGCGACCTTGTCTCAGGTGAACCCAGTAATCTTCTATTGAAGGCGCAGCGCCGTGCTCTTCCAACTTCATGGTAATGAAATTGCAGTATTGGCCAATGATGCTCAAAAACAAATCGCCTTTGTCTTCGAACCAGTAGTAGAATTGGCCCTTCGAGATGTCAAGCTCCTTGAGCAAGAGGTTCAACGACATGGCGTCGTAGCCATGAACAGCAAACTGCTTCTTAGCGACGCTCAGCACCCTTTCCTGTTCCTCTAAAGGAAGTTTGAGAAAACGCTTGAGCGGCATGGAATTCAACTTCAGACCGCCGGTCTGACCATTGGTTTATGTACCTTTGTCTGAATATCCCACAGGAACGTTCGACACAACATCCATGCCACTCATTCCGATGGGCTGGAGGTGTGTTATCCGTAGAGGTTCCGGTGCAAAGGCACAGCTCACGCTGATTCATGCTAGAGCGTATGTTCTGCAGAAGCAGAAAACGGTGTCTCACTCGACTTTGCTAACGCCAACGGCGTTTGGGCCTTTGGGACCTTCACCGACTTCAAACTGAACGGTATCACCGTCAGTGATCTCTCCGGTGACCTCGGAGATGTGGACGAAAAGGTCGTCTCCACCTTCAACTTCAATAAATCCGAATCCTTTTACTTGGTTAAACCACTTGACTGTTCCTTGCGCCATATTTGCCGGTCAATTCTTCAAGTACTTGAGGGCGATGGAAAGAATAGTCTGATTTAATGGAAATATATCAGTCATCGTGAGAGCCGAGGAAGTATTCTCCAATCTCAGGATCGTTGAGAATGAATTCTGCATCACCCGTGTGTACGACCTTTCCATTGGCGAAAATATAACCCCGGTCCGAGCGAGCGAGACTCAAGCGAGCATTTTGCTCAACAATGAGGACTGTAATGCCCTCTTTGCGCAGGTTGTCAATCCGTTCGATGATCTGTTGCTGGTAGAGCGGTGAAAGGGCGGCTGTAGGTTCATCGAGGAGCAGGAACGAGGGGTCGGAAATCAAGGCACGTGAAATGGCCAACATTTGTCGTTCTCCGCCCGAGAGTGAAGCAGCCAGGTCGTGCTCTCTTGAACGTAGGTCTGGGAACATGTTGAGTGCTCGTTCAATGCGTTCTTTCAGGACTTTGTTTGAAAGGGAATTACCACCCATTTGCAAATTCTCTTCAACAGAGAGCGTCGGAAACACGTTGTTCACTTGGGGGACATAGGCGATTCCCTTGTTGACCAATTGGTCTGTACGCAATTTCTCGATGGATTCGCCGTCATAGGAAACTTCCCCGCCGTAATAGGTTGCAATCCCAAACAGAGCCTTGATGAACGTGGATTTACCGCAGCCGTTAGGACCGATAATGGTCACGAATTCACCTTTGTCAACATAGAGGTCCACTCCGTAGAGAATCTGTACACTCCCGTATCCAGCGGTCAACCCTTTGACATCAAGCATTCGGGTCATTCTTCTTCACCTCCATCGCTAGCTCCCCCGAGATAGGCTTCAATGACTGCCCGGTTGGATTTGACTTCTTCTGGAGTCCCGACCATCAGGATTTCTCCTTCATTCATGACGACAATACGGTCAACACCTTGGCGCAAGATGAAATCCATGTTGTGTTCAATGACGAGGACAGAAATCCCTGTCGTATCAACGAGTTCGCGCAAATTGGTAAAGATTTTCATGGCTAGAGGGCCGGCAACGCCAGCAACAGGTTCGTCCAGCAACAACAAATCTGGACTTCCCATCATTGAACGTCCGATATCAACAAGTTTGCTCTGACCGCCGGAGAGTTCACTCGCGAGGTTGTGGGCCATATGAGGCACTTCAAGCTGGTCCAATACGGCAAAGGCGTTAGCGAGGCGTTCTTTTTCGGATGGACGCGAACGCCCTCTGAACAGCGACAAAATTGGATTGGGTGAGAATTGTTTACGCGGTGGAACGAGCATGTTCTCAATAACCGTCATGTCCTTCCAAAGGCGAGTATGTTGGAAGGTACGGGTCATGCCAAGTTTTTGAATTTGGTCTGGACGCTTGTCTGAGACATCTTTTCCAAACACTTCAACGGTTCCTGATGTCTGTTGAAGAAGACCGCTAATGCAGTTGAAAGTGGTTGACTTACCGCACCCATTTGGACCGATTAAACCAATGAATTCTCCCTTCTTGACCTCAAAGGTGACATCCTTAACAGCGACAAGTCCGCCGAATTCCATTCGTAAATTCTTAACCGACAAAAGTGGCTTCATTGTTCTTCAGCCCCCTTTCCTGCTGGATGCGGAGGCCGATAAGGAACCTCAGGTAGCAACCCTTTGGGATTGTATCGCAGTGAAAAGACGATGAGAAGGCCAATGAGCAACACCTTGACGTAAGCCATTCCCGCACGAACGACTCCGGTTGGATAAGCCTCCTCGATAGAACGGTCATCGAAGAAGAACGAGCCACAGGCAAAAATTAGACCCACCCAGAAGAAGGTCTCCCGCACTGATTCCCATTTGACAAGATGAGCGAGAAGGACAATTGCGATGCAAATCCACATGACTTGGACCTGTTCAATGACAAGCCATTCAAACCAACCGTCAATGGTAGCAGCAACTTCGTTGAGAGGGAGGTCGGAACTTCCTTGACCTGCTACGAGGACGTTGAAAACAAATTCCATGAGGACAATGATTGATGCTCCGATGATCATTCCACGGTTGTTTCCAGCCCCGCCAATGATGAACGCAGCCCAAACCAAGAAGGTGGTTTTAGCAGGTGACATGAACGACGGTTGGAATCCTGTTAACTTCCATGCCCATAGTGCGCCGGCAAAAGCAGCAATTGAGGCACCCAATGCTAGGCTTGCTGCCTTGTGGCGCAGAACATCATGGCCGTGATGTTGTGCAACCTCTTCATCTTCTCTGATGGCTCGTAGAATTCGCCCCCATGGTGATTTAAGAACCGTGTTGAGCAACCACCAGGCTAGAATTAAACCAATCAGGCCTATGGTTGCGAGGACAAACATGTAAGGTGCAGGTTGGCCGAGATTAAGCCATTCACCAACGGTTGCGGCCATGCTCTGTATGCTGTCATCTCTTGAACAGGCCACAGGAGAGAGAGGGTTTCCGTTTGCATCGTTCGGAACGGAATCTCCGCAGAACCACCATTCTTGAAGCGGTAATTTGTATCGAGATATACCAACCGCACTGCCCCAGGAGCCTGCTCGAAGGAGCGGTTCTCCACTCAGTAGCACCCGAACGATTTCGCCGAGTGAAATCGTAATGATGGCGAAGTAATCGCTTCGCAAGCGGGCGGTAGGATAGGCAAGGAACCACCCAGCCACAGCGCCAAGGAACATGGAAAACAATACGGCGTAAACAATTGGCCAATCATAACCGTGCAGTTCCTTAGGTGCAGTCAAAATACCAACGGTAATGGCTCCGATGGCGGCAAAGAAGATGACACCAAAGTTGAGCTGGCCGGTAACTCCGGTATGCAGATTAAGTGAAAGCGCAAGGATTGCAAAAATGGCAAACGTGACCATGACGTTGGACAGTTGAAGCGTTTTCACAAAGCTTGCTTGGTCCGAATCCGCAACGGGAAGCCAATAAATGAGGCAGGCCATGACGACAGCGAGAACTCCAAACGACACCCATGAGCCAAGTTCACTTTCACGTCCATAGGACATGTGTAATTTTTTGAGAGCGCTGTTTCGTTTGTCAACGACCGTGTCACGGAACTTTGTTTTCCCGGTGTTGGCCAAACGGTGTGCATGAACTCCGATGAAGCCAATCTTTGCATCGACTGCTTTCGTTGCCGTACGCCACATGGTCCCACAGCGGGTACTTACAGCATCCCAGCGACTGGAAACGAGAGCGATACCGGCAAATGGTGCTGATTTCTTCATCTCTTTGCCTTGGAGTGTGTAGTAGGCTTCGCGCCATGCGATGAGATAGAATAGAATCGGTACCGCAGGCCAAAGCAACATACCGATACCGGAGATGAGTTCCACCAAAACATGCTCAGCCTGCATGAACGATAGCCAGGCTTCTTGTTGGACAGCAGTGTAAGTTTCAGGGGCATGAGACAGAGCAATGGTTTTATCTCCACCCGTCAAGGTTTTGAAAATGTCACTGTCTGCAATGGAGTGCTCCCTAACAAACCGGCTGAAGACATAGGTGATGTATGCAGCAAATGTCGTGAGAAGATAACGCTGGCCGCGGAGGCTGTTTCGAACGCTGAAATGGTGAAGGCCAAGCGGGGCAAAGAAAATCCCCAGGATGGACGCTCGTTTCAGATTAGGAGTGAAGTCTTCTGCGGCTCGAGTTCGGATCCGTTTGATGTTCCACTTATCATAGGCATCGCCGATTCCCTTAGGCATGACAAGAAGGATAGCAATAATCATGACATAAGGCATCACTTCGGCAAGATTCGCATAATTTGAACGATCCAAGGGGGTTCCAATTCCCATCAAGATAGGAGAGGACACCGAGCGGACAAATCCAATCAGGAGCGCTCCCACAATCGCGCCTGGTACCGAGCCGATGGTTCCGAGTACGATGACAGCAAAAGCGGGCAAAAGTAGAGTGAATCCCGTCTCAGGGCTGTAGCGGATGGTCATGGCAAAAATTGCCCCTCCGAGCCCAGAAATTCCTGCTGACAGGAAAGCGCTCATCATGTGAACGCGCTCTACGTTGATTCCGCAACTTGCAGCAAGTTCTGGGTTGTCAGCAACAGCGCGCATGCGACGACCAAGACGGGTCTTGGTCAACAAAAGAAGCAACAAACCAACCGAAGCGAAGATGACGAAAGGCATGGCTGCGTTGTAGTAGGAATAATTTGCAGTGAGTTCGGTGACGCAATCTGAGCCCACCGAGTATACATCTGCAATGGGCTTTGAGCCCTCACTAACGACTTTTTCATACACTGGATTGGATGCTGTACCTACATTTTCACAAGAACCGTGGGTGTAGGTGGCGTCACTTGCAAGAGAACGGTCCCCTAGGTTGAGTTTCGTCAACATTGTGGGTGCTTCAAACCGCTGCTCACGAGCAATACGCCAGTCAATGTCCGGTTCAAACAATTTCGTCCCTGCACCAAAACGCAGGTAAACAATCGCTCTCAAAATAAGAGCAACACCTAGAGATGCAATCATCATGACGTCAGCACTTGATTTTCGGTCACGGAATCCTCTGAAGACCAAACGGTCAATGATGATTCCAGCAAGGCCTGTTAAGACAAAGGCACCAAGAAGCGTCCAAAGTAAAACGGTCCAAACCAAGACACCGTCCTTGGGAACCGATACGAGCGGGAAGAAGTAGTCCATCCAAACGATCATGATGGCGACGTACATCCCCAGCATGAAAAATTCGCTTTGAGCGAAATTCCCGTATCGCTGAACGCTGTACGTCAAGGTACAACCAACTGCGATTGCTAGGTATGTCGATGACCATGTTAAGGTGCTAAATCCAATTGAGCTCAAATTGAAGTAGATAACGGCGCTTGAATCAAGTCCAATCATCAACAACTCTATGGTGAACAATACGACGAAGAGCAGGAATAACGGCGAGAACGCCATCAAAACGGTTCTAAGCCATCCATGCTGCACGTCATCAAAGACGACCTTCACCAGGAGGAACCCCATCGATATGAGCTGGATGGACTGTGACAGCCAAACCATGTCATTGGGAAGGTTTCCCAGCAGTATCGCATCAATACCGTTGCCGATGCCCGATTGAAACATCAATCCCAGAATGGCATCAATGGCCACGACTGTTGCGATCACAAGTCTTCGCTTGAGGCGAGGGAGTTCCTGCCACCGATGAGATAGAGAGGATTTGTCCTTTGATTCGTGCTCGGAGTCCATTCAACAAAGCCTCCGCATATCGTCCTTAAGGCATGCAAACAATCCTTGGGGTAAAAACCCCCCAAGGATTAGTGCAAACAAGTTCACTCAGCGTTATCTTCGACCCCGCCTGCAACCGTCCAGTACTTGGTACATGTGAAGGTTCCATCAGCAGCGTCAGAAGCAGCGTAGCCACAGATATCGTAACCGTCGCCACCAACGTCTCCGTTAGCAAGGAAGGTGTGGAGTCCACTTGCGCCTTCGTATGCTGTACCGACTGTGTTGATTGCTTCGCTAGGAGTGTCTGCATCAGTAAGAGCGGCTTGACCGAGCATCATGATTGAGTCATAACTGGTCAAGACATAGGACTTGATCGAAGTGATGTTTGAAGCATCGTAGCGTGCTTCAAAGTCTCCGAAGGAGTCTCCCGCACGTGGGGTTGTGACATAGAGTCCGTCAGCAACGACGTCGTCGCTGAGCTCTACAAGAAGCCCTTCACCAGCAGGTCCATCACCAGAGAAGAGCATGATGTCGACTCCTTGGGTCGAAATTTCGTTAAGAATCATAGCAGCATCGGTCACGTAGGAGACCATGAACACAGCGTCACAGCCTGCGTTAGCAATCTGTGTGATTTCTGAAGCAATATTGGTTGCTGTTTCAGCGTATCCAATCTTCTGGCACAATTCGCCGTCCCATGCATCTTCGATAGCATCTGCAAATCCTGAGCCGTAATCGTT
Source organism: Candidatus Poseidonia alphae (assembly GCF_943787815.1). Classification (NCBI taxonomy): domain Archaea; kingdom Methanobacteriati; phylum Thermoplasmatota; class Candidatus Poseidoniia; order Candidatus Poseidoniales; family Candidatus Poseidoniaceae; genus Candidatus Poseidonia; species Candidatus Poseidonia alphae. The sequence goes on along the minus strand of NZ_CALSNW010000002.1, from coordinate 109,146 downwards.
GGTCATGTGAATGATAGCAGGGTTGGAAACGTTCATTGAGGCCATCATTGCAGCAGCTGCTGGTCCTTGAATGGCGTCAGAAGGAACGATACGGAAGAAGTCGGGGTAAGCCGTAGCGTTGCTGAGGCTTGGGTTCGTGGATGCGTAGGAAATCATTGGGATTCCTGCAGCGGACAACACAGCGTTAGCGGCCATGGTAGCACCGGAACATGCGGCACCACCAACGGCGATAACGCCTGAGTCAACCAAAGTCTGTGCAGCAGCAGCAGCGGCGGTGCCGTCACAGCCAGAGTCGACTTCAACAAGTTGGAATTCAACCCCGAAGTCTTCGTACATGGCGTTCAGGTCAACAATCGCTTGTTGAGCACCGAACTGGAAACCAGCAGCATCTTGTGCTAGAGGTCCAGTTAGCGGGTTCATGAATCCAAGTTTGATGATTTCATCAGGGATCACAACGCCGTCTGCGACAGTCCAGTATGCAACACATTCGTACTCTCCATCGGAGGCACCGTCTGCGTAGTAGTCACAGATATCGTAACCTGCGCCACCAACGTCGCCGTTGTCAAGGAAGGTGTGAAGGCCGCTTGCACCCTCGAAAGCAGTTCCGACGGTTGAGATTGAGCCACTCATGTCGGTTGCGTTCAAGTTGTATGCTTCACCGATGATGGTAACGGCATCGTAGGAAGTCAAGACGTATTGCTTGATACTTGGGATGTCTGCTGCAACGTATCGTGCTTCAAAATCACCAAAGGAAGAGCCAGCACGAGGCGTGGTCACGGTTAAACCGTCTGCAACGCTGTCGTCGCTGAGTTCTTCAAGAAGTCCTTCGCCTGCTGGTCCATCGCCGGAGAAGAGCATGATGTCGAGCCCTTGTGTTGCGACTTCATTGAGGATGAGAGCGGCGTCGGTAACGTAGGAAACCATGAACACCGAGTCGCAGCCTGCGCTAGCAATTTGAGCGACTTCAGAGGAAATGTCTGTAGCGGTTTCAGCGTAGCCGATCTTAGCACAGACATCGCCGTCCCATGCGCCTTCGATAGCGTCAGCGAATCCTGAGCCGTAATCGTTGGTCATGTGGAGGATTGCTGGTGATTCTGCATCCAAAATGGCCATCATTGCTGCTGCTGCAGGTCCTTGGATGGAGTCACTAGGGACAACACGGAAAAAGTCAGGGTAAGCCGTAGCGTTGCTGAGGCTTGGGTTGGTGGATGCGTAGGAAATCATTGGGATTCCTGCAGCGGAAAGAACGGCGTTAGCAGCCATTGATGCGCCAGAGCACGCAGCTCCTGCGACAGCGACAACTCCTGCATCAGCCAATGTTTGAGCGGCTGCGGCACCGGTGGTACCGTCACAGCCGGAATCAGCAACAACCGCTTCAAAGGTGGTTGTGTTTTGTGCTGCGTTCAAGTCGATAACGGCTTGAAGTGCACCGTACTCAAACCCAGCCGCATCTTGAGCCAAGGGTCCAGTTGCTGGGTTGAGGAACCCAATCTTGACGACGTTTGCGACGACGTCTGTTTCGTCAGACGAATCATTGTCAGAATCGTCTTCATCGTTGCTTGTACAACCTGCTAGGGCAGCGGTCATAAAAGCTAAAGCCATTAGTGTGGTTAGCAATTTATTGTTCATTGTTCTTCCTTCCTTGCCTTTCGGAAGGTTCTTGGTGTTATATGGCTATCGCCGATTTATTGGCTGTAGGTCGCCGACCCAAGGCAAATCAATCACGATTCTAGCAGGATTTAATCGGTTGTGTGGAGGTCGATTTCAAACAAATAAGCAGCATCTTCTGCATAGTGTGCCGGCAGATTCGTGGGGTCAGCAATTGTTACCGGCTCCAAAGAGGAGAACCCATGACTCGTGTACAGACGAATAAGTCCAGGATTGTAACCTACCGTATCAAGGCGTATGAATCGAAGGTTATTCTCAACACATTGGGTTTTGGCCCATTCAACCACTAGGCCAACCAAAGCGTTTCCACGTTGCATTGGATGGTTGGCGATTCGGTGGAGAAAGAGAGACGGTTCTGTCGGCCCCCAAATGAGTTCATCATCATAGGCAACAACCCAAACGCATGCGAGTCCTCCATCGATCAAAAGTTTCCATTGACGGCCCTCGCGAATCTCTGCTTCAACGAGTTCTGGGCTGATTTTAGGCCATTGAACCGTACCTTTGGACTGCTGCAATGCCGTCGCCGCATCGTAGAGCGAGAGAATTGCTTCAAGGTCGCCCAACTCACTCTGAAGAATCTCCATGAACTCCCCTCCTCGAATGGGCATTTCAACTTTTCAGAGCAACCATTCACGGTTTGTAATCCAAGAACATAAAAATTCCAAATATGAACACGATGATAGGGACAATGAGCATCTCAAATCTGGACCTGCGCTTAGCAACTACATCCAATTCGGTACCCAAGCTCATGATGGACCCCTCGCCTGTTTCAGAGGATGGAACCATAGTAATCAGCGCACTGCCCTCTGTCTCATCTCCACCCCAAGCATCAAGATGCTCTCGCGTCCTCGGAACACAATCACCCAGAACATACAGGGGGTCACCTACGCCAATAGCACTGACGGTCCACTTCCATTTCCCTTTCTCCCATTCAGCAATGTTTGCGCCAAGGTTTGATGTTTTATTTTTCGCCTGCCATAGGCTTGGGTCAATGATCATGCCCCCCGTACCATCGTGCAAAACAAATGGAACACCACCGTTTTGGGTTTCACGATGTTCCCAACCGCATTCTTGGCCATCGTCTGTTTGCCGACAGACATACTTGAATGAGGACCAGGTCCAAAGTACAGTCCCCTGCATCTCTTCGCCTCCAACAGTAAATGCTGGCGTTCCAGCACTGGAAGGACGTACTTGACCAACGACCTCAGCTTGGCCAACCGCAACACTCCGAATTGGACTTGTTGGGAGGTCGTTGATGGTCTGGGATAACTTCGCTTGCCTGTATGCACTGAAAAACCATAGAATGTTAACGATCGTGACAAAGAACGTCATAAGGAACCCAATCATTGTATGAAAATCAGAGCCGTCTCGAGCACGAAGGTCCGAAGACAACCATATGAACGACACTGCGAAGGTAATGGCTCCTAGACTGTAAGGCGTCAACATGGCGGGGCGTGGTGTTCCGATACGTTGAGGGTGCTCCGGGATAAGTGAACCATCTCCGTCTTGAGCGAAAACGTTGGCGTACGATGCAGGAAGCGGAGGGCATCCAAACAGCCAGTCGTCAAACGCTTGGCGAAGCGGTTGTTTTGCAGGCCCGATTACCTCGCCGTTGGGTCCGCAGTGTTGGAACTGCCTGCCTTCCAACCCAAGGACACCCACTGCAGATGCTGACTCTTTGGCATCGGTTTGATTTCTCTTTCGGATTCTCCTCAGGTCATAACTAAGGGGCGAAGGGGTGCTGTACATGAAAATTAAGCCCCCTATTCCACTGGCGAGGAGAGCGAAGCGTCCTGCATCTTCACGTTGTGTAATTTCGGGTGGGCTTCCCTCATCGTTGAAACCCTTGATTTCTGCGAACGATAAGAGTTGATAATATTCGTTTGGTTCGTTTTGAACCAGCATGTACGTCATCAACATCCGATTTTCGCTGCTGTCTCGCCCGTAGCCTCTGACATCATCTTCCCATGCCTGGTTGCACCCTGGTTGGATAAAATCACCCTCTGGGTCCAACGTTCCTGATCGATCAAATGATGTTGTAATGGAGTTGCCCGCCTGATCCCTAAATGTAACAATAGACCTTTGGCTTAATTCGTAACCATAATTGATATCCACATTGCCATCCTCATCTTCGCTTTCATAACATCCTTCTGTGCCGATTATGCCTTCTTCCAATTCCAATGGGATCAACACAAAGGCTGCTTTGTTGCTTTGATAATGAGGTTGCTCATATCCATCTTGAAGGGATTGAAAGTTGTAGGAATCAATGTCCCCGAGTTCATCCAGCCGGTCGGCCTCAGATAATTGAGGAATGTCTGGAATGGACTGGCCGGAAGAATACATAGTAAAAGCACTCACAAACATGCTTAATGCAATCAAATATCCAATGAGGCCTCTCCATGTAGGAAGTGGGAACTTGAACAAACCTTGGTCCAAGTCTGTAACGTCATGCTTCGTGGCCATGTTAATCAATACGAACCTTCGTTTTTAACAGAATTCCCTTCTGCGGTGCAATTGAAGAAGAAAAAAGGTGCCGGGGGCAGGATTCGAACCTGCGAAGCAATATGCAGAGGAGCTTGAATCCACCCCCTTTGACCACTCGGGTACCCCGGCTTCTTGGTTCGGGCTGATGCCTTCTCTTCTTGACTATTCCTCTTGGGAGGTGTCCATGAGTTCTGGTGGTCGAGGCGGGGGGCGCGTTCCAAAAACAATACGTCGTATTTTTGCTCGTTGATACACTTCCTCCCGTTCTTCCCATCTCTGCCGTGCAATAAACAGCACCATTCCAGCCAAGACTACCGAGAGCAAGGACAGACTGAGCAAGGCCATTTCCCCTTGAGCGTCGTCGGGATCGCCACTCCTAATATCAGCCAACGGAACTGGGATTCTTGGCGTCATGTTTTCAATCTCTACCGTCAAACCAAGCCGTCCGGTTTTCCATGCCTCAACTTCCCAAACATAGTTTGACCATTCACCTCGTGAGAGTGAGAGTGTTTCTGTTTGAAGGAGAACTCCTTCATCATCCCGTAGATGGACCGTCAAATTACCGTCCAGCAATCCAGCGTTTGCAATTCGCACGAAAACCGAGATATTTTCTCCGACTGATGGTCGGAACGGAAGGGCTGAGATATCGGTAAATGTCGGCTCAAACGCGACCCACGTGACTCCAATTCGAAGTGGGTCGCCAGAAGTGCCTAATCCCACCAGCGGTCGACCTGAACGGTCTGAGCCTTCAAACCAAACAACAAGTAAATCACTGCGTTGAAGTTCAACACCGTTCGGTTCGAGGTTCAAAGTTGACTCGTAGATGAATTTCGTATTCAATGAAAGGTTCAACGGAACCAAGGTCTGCCCTTTTGACCCCTCAACTTCCTCGCCCATTCGGTAAAACACGTGGTGGAGAATCAACGGCTCAGGAGGCATGTGTGTATCATCACTCACCATCAGCATCAACGGTACTGCTTGAAGTGAATCAGAAGCAATCCCTTGAAGCGAACCGGGCGCGAGCGTAAGTTGTGGGGCGAGATCATCAACAACAACTTCGTATTCTAATGATGTTAAGTTATATCCTGAAAATCCGAGAACATCAACCTGTAACCCCCCATAATCATGATACAATGTATTCTCGTTCATGATGACATCAAAGACAAACAACCCGTCGCTTGAATGGGTGATGTTGCCCGATTCTTTCCGTTCACCGTCAGTCAACTGCCAGGTTAACTGACCCTGCTCAGGAAGGAATTCGGCAAGATGGTCGGTGCCTGCATGGAAAAGGCCAATTTCGTGGTGGACTCGGTCATTGCGATGGAACCAATAGGTCGTTTCGTTGTTTGAACCAAGAGGTTGAGTCGTGTCACTGATGTTGATCCAGCGCATATCAAGGGCGTTGGAAGGCACCCATGAGAGGCGGTTAATTTTGGACAAGCCCAACCCTAGGTCATTGCCCTCATCAAAGATTTTGAGAGAAGGAGTCCCTCCTTCATCCATCAAATCAAAGGTTGCGTTCCATTCCAAACGGAACTTGATTTGGATTTGGAACATGGATGTGAGGGGACGCTGCGTAACCGACACTGCAGGCGCCCCCAGGAAACAGGTTTCATCGAAGATGACTTCTCCAAAGCGAGGCCCGTAATGGACGTTACAGTCGTCGGGTTGATCTCTTCCCAGCAATGCAAACCGGATGCTTTCAAGAGAATTCAAACCGTTACCGTCCGAAATATCAAACGAAAACGTATGTTCTTTGCCGGCTAAAAGTGAGTTGTTGACAAGGTCCATGTCGATGCTCTCTATGCTTAGAAGCGTATCGTAACGCATTTGCACCGTAAATGTAGCAAGGTCATTCGCTTCACCAAATGAGCCTCCACCTCGAAGGGAGTTTCCGCCTAAATCCTCGCTTTCTAAAACGATACTAACGCGACCTGTATTGCTTGCGAAGCCAACTGCATCTGTCCATGAAAGAAGCGGTAAATCAACTTCTAACTCTGTACTACCGAGGTTGAGGCTCACGTTTTCTTGTTTGTATTCACTTTGGTCCATCACACCATCATTGTTAGAATCGTCCCGCGCCTCCATCCAAGAGAAGATACTTAGCTGAGGTGAGACACCCTCAATGTCCATGATATTGAGACGGAGTGGAATGTCTTGTCCATTCGTCCAAACGTGTCCGTCAGCAAGAACTTCTTCTCCCGAATCCAAAACCGTCAGTGATGTCACCGTTGGAGATACGATATCAAAGAGGAACCGGACCGGCGTGATGATGACCGTTCTGTCTTCGCTCGTGGATAAAGAGGCACTCAGAGGACCCGGCCTGGAAATTGTTGGTTGTATTTGGAGCCACGTATTGCTAGGCACCTCATCCGACAACTGTGGAGAGATGAGTGGAAGAGAAAACCGTCCATCAAGGCCCACTTCGGTCGTCCAACTTTGAGACCAATTAACCGCTGAACCCGGCCATTCATCTGGACCGCCCGATTCGTTCCTAGGGGGGACTGTGTGAATGTTAATCTGAATTTCAGCATCACCTTCAGAAATCCATTCGTTAGAGATTCCCTCCATACGAACACGGCCTTCTGCAATCATTGAACGGTTACTTGATAGATGGAATGGCCAAAGGGGGTTGGTCCAATCATCCAATCGCCTTGAAAGGTCGTCTGTGACTTCAAATTGAACGATTTCCATATCATTTTCAACTTCATTGAAATTGGTTTTTCTCACCGAAATTGCTGGACCTGTTTGCAGTCCATCCGTGTCGGTTCCATAAGTCAGCACATGAAGGTCGTCAACATCGTTGAGAAGCCAAGTGCTGGTAAACACCCAAGTAATGCTGCAGGAATTTGTGTCGCAAAAGACTTGAGAACTTGATGTGTTGATCGGTGCAAGGCCCATGCCGTTGAGATGAAGGAAACGAGGCGTTGTATCAAACCGCTCGGCCTTGGCGTGGACGAAGGCGTCTGCTGCATTGTCTGTTCTAGAAAGAAGAAGTTCAACCTGTTCAAAGTCGGCTGCATCTTCTGCTAAATCAACGGGGTTGATTCGTTGATGGTGGGTGACAATCGTAATCGATTCACCCGGGAGCCAGCGCGTATGGTCCATTTCCTCCACTGATTCAATCATCAACGGAGCGGTCTGAGCCTGCAGGTCAAGCGTGATCCCGCCACTCTGAGTTGAAATATGGAGGGGTACGTCAAGAACTGCGCGCATATCACCCATAAACGACGCTTGTTTAGCCTGATTAAGGAGTGCCCCTGGAATCTCAATGTTGTAAGTTTGCACATCGTACATGTGTTGGAAATCAATTATTTTCAAGTCACCCTGACCTTGGAGCAGAATGGAAAGTTGACACGTGGCCAAATCAAGACCGGCCCCATAAGACCGTTGAACGACTCGATTTGGACATGTTTCATTGGATGTGTAGATATAGCCGGTTGGGCCCAAAACCGTAGTTTTGATCACCCCGTTAACCAGTAAGTCCACGGTTCCACTTGTGTTGGTAACGAGAATGTGCAACACAGTGGTTGGAACGAAAGAATTCACCGTGGTAGTGGGCACAACTGCAGTGTAATTCACCCGATAAGGCAGGGAATTGACCGAGACTGAGGGGGAAGGGGCAGTGGCGTTCCACTGCCATTGTTGTTGGTCATACTGAGCGTGTGAAAATTGATGGTTAAGTCCAAACGAAGGGGAGGCTCCTGTTTCTGGCCACTGCCAAAGACTGAGGTTGTTGTGGCCGAGTTGAAGGTGGGGCGAACGGGGCGGTGAGACGCAATCAAGTGTCATCTTTGCCCGATGGAAAACCTCTCCGCCGTTCGCATCAACCCGAAGGGAGTGAACAAGTTCGGGTGTACCGAGATAGGACATGTTGAGATGATTCACGCCCCCCCCTGCGCTTGTATAAGACGAGGTTAGGAGTTGGGCTCTTGCATTGGTCCATGTCAAATTGGCCCCATAGGTGGTCAATCGATATCCTGAATGCGGGCAAAGTGCAACGGGGGGCAAATCAGCCCCCGACGTCCCGTTAACCTCAAGGAACCCTTCGCTGCTCAAGACCGATTGTTGGAAAGGAGCCAGTGATTGAAGGTACTGAGGACTAATGTAAACTGTAGAACCAACTGTTAAACTGTGAATAAGGGGGGTGACCAATACGTCCAGAGTGCTCATTTGGACACGGAGATAGACGACAGGGTGCTCGATGGGGTCAATCGCCAAATGAAACGGCAATACCAGGTCATTATGCCCGAGAATTACCGACCCACTGGCGTCCAAGACGTCAATGGCCATCGCGGTATCGTCTGGAACATAGGCCCATCCATCAACCAAACCGTAACCGTAGTTCTCGTCGGGATAGAGCGCTGGTGATGTCCAAGACCCTTCCGATTCAAACACGTCGACTTCGATTCCAGCGTCATCAATGTACCACCCATCGGCTTCAATATATGTATCTGAAAAGAACGAGAATCGAGCTCGCACCGTAGTTCCAGAGAGATTGGAAAGGTCCTTAGTTTTCAAATCAAAACCACGGGGGGCATTGTTTCCACCGCAGCCCCCAGCCACGTTTGAACCGTCGAAGATACCTTCTCCGAAAAACGGTGAATTGCTGTTTGGGGTTGAAATTTGGTCATGAAAGGAGGTCGTATCTACCGGTAAAAACCACCATGAATCTCCTCCATCGGTTGAAATGGATACCGCTCCGCCGTCCCAATCTGCTTCTGAGCAAATCCACGAGCGAAACGTGAGACGAGCCGTTGCGTTTTCTGGAACGACGTATTCCGGGCTGACCAGATGTGTGTAAATGTTGGGCTGGTAACGTGTTGTGAGGTTGATTGCTGCACCGTTGAGGCCCGAGTGGAATGCTCCAGGACCGTACCCCGATGTGTTTCTTGTTTGACCGATTTCCCATGTTTGTGCGCCAGTTCCTTCAACATACCATCCCGAGGGGGTGGTCAATGAAGATTCAAACGCGTCCGAGTCAAATGAAGCACCGTTCATTCCGTATTGGTTGGTCCACTGCCATTCGTTGATGTCTCCATTGGGGGGGGGGAGCCATCCCTCTGAACTCCCGACCGTACCGGAGGGTTGGTTTGAGAAATTTGCTACGAGCCTCTTTTGCTCCAAGGGAGTGCCGATGTTGCTGTAAACGGAAACATCGTCGATCATGATCCCTTCCCAACCGGATGAGCCGCTTCCACCAAACCCTACCTGAGAACTGGTAAGCACTACGAATTCCAAAAGTGCATGACTGGCATTGACGTGAGTAGACGCATTGGCTGGAAGTGAATACACCTGAGGCACCCAACGATTGGACTCGTCCATGTAGTAGGTTCCCTGCCAGTTAAACCCGTTACCTGGAAGGCCCGGAAGGCCTGAAAGCAGCTGCCATGTTGTTCCGTTATCGAGGCTCAGGAAGGTTTGCATGTTATCGTTAAAACTTCCTTCAAGGTCCCAATTCGCCCAGAATTCCAAATCAAGCGGACCCGCCATCCCTGACAAATTTGCACCAACTCGCAATATTCCATAGGCGTCCGATGCATACGAGCCAGTGAGGTTTCCGTGAAACCAAACGCCCGGCAAATCTCCGGCATTTGAGAGATTCATATTGTCAAGAAACCATCCTCCACGAGGCGAAGAGGTTGATGAGGTCTGAAAACACATACGAAATTCAAACGTTGTGGCGCCGTGAGGTAGGATCGAATCGAGGGCAAATTGAGTGGACAGCCATTGACTTGACTGGCCAGACCAAATTTGAGAGGGTGTATTTGAAAGTCCTGAAGCGTTGCTATAACCGCCCACTGGGACAAGGGTCTGCCATGCATTCTGGGAAGAAGACCTCCACTCCATCCAAGCAGCGTCGGAATCCTCCAAAGCCAACCATTGGTCAATAGAAAGCGTGTAATCTTTTACAAATCCAGGAATTGAATACGACGGTGAAATGAGACACCCTGTCATGTTTGCCTGCAGGTCATGAGGGTGAACGGTCCCTACGACATTCTGACCGGAAGGCGCTGAAACAGGAAGGTTGTGAGAACTGTTTGTAGTCCAACTTCCTGGTTGAGTAATGCCCCACACCGAATGATGAAGGCCCGTACCCCTCCAACCGACTGCTGTTTCAACAAGGGATTCAAAATTAGTGAGGGTGGCGATGGATTGTTGTGAGGCCAGGCTCAATTGCCCCCCACGACCAATTCCCTGAGTTCCATTGTGAGTCCCACTCCACCCGTTCCCAGAATCAATGCCAAACGAGGATGATGAATCCTCATTCTCCAACCATTCCGGAGTGATTGAAAGGTTTCCTCCAAGGAACGTCTCGTTGTAGGGGACTGAGAGGGCGTTGTTTTGTGTCAATGAAACACCCGTGGCATTAACTTGAGGCAGGTATGTCTGCGCCATAGAGGGGTTTTGTTCTTCTTGAAGAGGGTAGGATACTGCTGCGGTCCAGGAGGTGACGACCATCATGAGCGCCATCAAGAATGCGGAACTGCGTTTCTGCAGCAGGCGCTTTGACGGAACTTTGGCCAGCAATTTATTCTCACCTTACTCCTACAGACGAGGTTGTTGGATATGAAGGGGTGTCTTTGACGCATCACCATGCACCAACCCAAACCAGGATGAGAAAAGGGTTCAAATCAAGTCACCTGCACGACCCGACTGATGTCCTCAATTCGTGATCTCGACAGCGCACAAGCGCGAGAGATTGAGGAACAACTCTTCACGACTCATCGACAGCAGTTACCCCGTCATGTACCCGTCCCACTGCCCCGTCAGGACTTTTGGGAAATGATCCGAAGGTTGCTCTCAAGCCTTGATTTGGACATTCAGGAAATGATGCGAAAGGGGGCGACTGATATGCGGCTCCAAAATTTACAGAAACGCCAAACGAACATTCGGCGAATTGCATCGGAACTTGCTCGAAAGCGAATGGTAGCCATGATGCAACACGCAGCCAGTCAGTCCCTTCGAGGTGCGATGAACCCCGGAATGGTCCAGGAGTTGCCTGCAATTGACTGGCAGCGACACGATCCGGCTGAAAAGGCATTTTATCACGCCCTAATACTCAACGTTGACCGTTTCAAGAAAGAGATCGACTGGCAGGGTATGCAGCAAGGCATCGTGGGTGAAATCGACCGAGGGCCCATGACTCACGCCCCCGGAACCATGCAACTTGACGCTTTTTTGGAGGCTGGTTCCGAAGGACTAACATCGCAACCCCCTCCAGATTTGGCTTTTGAGGATGACCTCCCTCCGCTAGGAGAACCTGAAACTGATGAAGAAGACCGACTCCTTGATGAAGTTGAATGGCATGACGAAGAAGCCTACCTTTTGGAAGACCCAACACATTCTGAACCAATCCCTCTGCCTCTCGCTTCAATCCCTGTTGCTGGAAAGCACGGTGCAGCAATGGAACTTGCTCCATCAAGTGAACCAATCGCCATCATTGATGAGCCTCCAATGGATGCTCAAGTAGAAGTCAATGAGCCCAATGAAGAAAATACTTCAGTTCAGGACGAACTTGTTCGGGTTCGAATCCTTGAATCCCTGCCTGAGCCGATAGTAACCGAAGACGGAGAGGAACTCAGTCTAGAAGGCGGAGACATTCACTTCCTTGACACACCAACGGCAACATGGTTGATGGATGCCGGCGTTGCAGAGCAAGCAGAGCTTTGATTTTACAACCTAAAGTTGTCAAAAACAAACTTATGTCGTTCTCAGATGAGAAGCAAGTTGAGACTCAGTTGACGGAGCGCATTGAAATTTCAATGCTCACGGTGTCAGGGATTGGAATCTTTGTAACCAGGCGAAGGGCATTTTCGTCCTTACCGGTCGAGATGTCCATTTCAAGAAGTCGCTTGTGTACGCGAAGTTCCCAGTGATCGTAGGTTTCACTGCCTTCACCGTCTGGAGCCTTGCGAACAGGGACTACGAGACGACGTGTGGGCAGGGGAATTGGCCCACGAAGGGTAATTCCGCCTGTATCACAGATGGTTTTGATTTGGCCTGCAACCGAATCGAGATCTTTGTGGTTTTCACCGGTTAATTTGATAACAGTCACTGCGGCCATGCTCTCCCCTCCTTGAATCAACAATCATTGCTCGAGCAATGCTCACTTCTTATCGATCTTCAGACAGACACCTGCGGCGACGGTCTTACCCATGTCACGGATAGCGAAGCGGGAAAGTTCTGGGAACTTGTCCATTTGCTCGATAGCCATTGGCTTGGTGGGTTGGAAGCGGATGAGGCATGCGTCACCGGTCTTGAGGAAGGAAGGGTTAGCTTCCTTTCCAGCCTTGTTGGTCTTCTCAAGAAGTTCCATGAACTTCACAGCAACTTGTGCGGTGTGAGCGTGGAACACTGGGCAGTATCCAACGGAGACAGCCTTTGGAATGTCCATAAGTTGGATTTGACCGACGAAGGTCTCATCGTGACGAACGAACGTAGGTTCGCTGTCGGAGTATCCAGCAACGTCACCACGGCGGATGTCGGTTGCAGCAAGTCCACGGACGTTGAATCCAACGTTGTCACCAGGTTCGGCCTTTTCGACCATGGTGTGGTGCATTTCAATGGACTTCACTTCACCGGACTTTTGCGATGGGTTGAACACGATGTTCTTTCCAACGTTTAGTGTACCGGTTTCAATCTTACCAACAGGCACAGTTCCGATACCGGAAATCTTGTACACATCTTGGATAGGCAAACGGAGAGGCTTGTCAAGAGGCTTGCTTGGCATTGGAGTAGCGTTGATGGCTTCAAAGAGAGTTGGTCCCTTGTACCATGAGCACTTGTCAGACTTGTTGTAGACGTTGTCGCCGTTAAGAGAGGATGCAGGAATCATTGGGACGTCGTCAGGCTTGAATCCAGCCATCTTAAGGAGCTGGGAGACTTCTCCACAGGCCTTGGTGTACTTTTCTTCTGCCCAGTCAACACCGGAAATATCCATCTTGTTGACGTGAACGATAAGTCCCTTAACTCCGAGAACCTTAGCAAGGAAAGCGTGTTCCTTGGTTTGAGCGTTAACACCGTCGTTTGCTGCACAGAGCAAAACAGCGGTATCTGCTTGGGAGGCACCGGTGATCATGTTCTTGACGAAATCTCGGTGACCAGGAGCATCGATGATGGTCCAGTAAAAGTCAGGAGTAAAGAATTCCTTGTGAGCGACGTCGATGGTAATTCCACGCTCTCGCTCTTCCTTAAGTCCGTCCATAACGTATGCAAGTCCGAAACCGGCCTTACCAGCTTCTGCAGCGAGTTTTTCGTTCTTTTCGATAACGTGGCCTTCAATGTGACCAGAGTCGAGGAGGAGACGTCCAACGGTTGTGGACTTTCCGTGGTCGACGTGACCAATAAATACGATGTTACGGTGTGGCTTGCTTCTGTCTTCCCATTGTGATGGCATGGTAATCGCTCCTTAGCAAGCCTTCCGAAAAGCAACCCCTATATGAAAGCCGCGACGCGTTCAATTTTCCCGAATTCTCTTCAAGTTGTGGAATAAAGCAGTCCCAAGTCACTGTGAACCTACGATTTCGCCATTCTCGTCAATACGATACAATCTGAGTGTGCTGGTTGCTCCACGCATAGCGAGGGGGCTACCAGATATGGTGACAACTCGTTCTCCTGGACCGATTCGGCCTTGGAGCGATAACAACCGAACGGCTTCTTTCATCGTTTGCGACCCTCGTTCGTGTTCTTTCACCAAAACCGAATCCACGCCAGGCAACAAGCAAGTTCTCCGGAGCGCACGCAACCGGTCGCTGACGGCAGTGACTGGGATGTCTGGCCGGTAACCGGAAACCAAACGCGGTGCATTACCGTGCTCGGTAGCAACAACAATTCGGGTTGCGCCAGCTTCCTTTGCGAGTTCAACGCCCGCATGCGCAACGGCACGGGTGGAACGGAATCGAGCGAGTGCATTTGGACGCTGGTCGTGTGATGCAAGACCTTGTTCGGTTGCATAAGCAATCTTAGCCATCGTTTTCACCGTTTCAAGCGGGTATATTCCAGATGCTGTCTCTCCCGATAACATGACGCCGGTTGCTCCATGGCGAATCGCAGTAGATACATCACTCACCTCAGCGCGTGTCGGACGAGGTTGAAGGGTCATGGAATCCAGCATCTGAGTTGCTACGATGACCGGCATACCCCGTTCAAGGGCTTTGTCAATAATGGTCTGTTGCGCCATTGGCACGTCCTCAAGAGGGATCTCAACACCCAAATCGCCACGAGCGACCATGACCGCGTCAGCCACATCAAGGATTGAGTCAAGATTGACCAACGCCGATGGATGTTCGATTTTTGCGATGATGGGGACGTGCATGGATGCCGCTTTCACGGCATTCTTTGCGGGAATCAAATCCTCCGCAGTCCTGACGTAACTCACTGCGATGTAATCTGCACCTTGTTCAAGAGCATGGGCCATAGCTTTCTCGTCTTTTGGACCAATGGCTGGTAGTTCTACCAGGGTACCAGGGACGTTGACTCCTTTGCGGCTGCTAACCGGTCCGCCATCTTCTACGCGGCACGTCACCGTGGAATTTGGAGTTCCAGGCGTCTGAACGACCACCATGCGAATGAGCCCGTCTGCAATCAATATCGGGTCGTTGGGTTTGAGTTCTGCCGAGAGGCCCCCGTACTGAACCGGAAGTGAACTTCCATCGGTCGACTCCATTTCATTCAAGCCGCAAACCAATTCTACCGTTGAGCCAGCCTCCAGCATTACCACTCCTGGGAACGAGCCCAAGCGGAGTTTAGGTCCCGGCAGGTCGGCAAGAATACAGGTAGGGCGGCCCAGTTCATCCTCAATTGAGCGGATTCGCTGGTAAAGTTCTGTCTTGGATTCGGGTTCACCATGAGAATAATTGAGACGGCATACGTCAACGCCCGATTCCATGAGTTGTGTCAACAACGAACGCTCTTCGCTTGCCGGCCCAATGGTGGCGATAATACGAGTGCGGCGCATGTTGAACAACCCTCCCTAGTTCACTTGTAATAGAGGCGTATAACAAACAGGTCAACCTTGATATCGTTCGGGCGTTCATTGTGAACACTCAATGTCCATTCACCGTCTCCATAGGTTGTTTCACCTTCTGTGAACATGTATGATGACATCTTAAGTTCAACACAATATTGTTCGTCATCGCAATCACCAAAATCGCGGGACTCATCAGCAGTTTCGCTGGTATTTTGAGCTTCATCACCCTCTTCATTGTAGGCGTAAATGTCAATTTTGTTGTTGTTGGCTGAACCGGCTCCTGGGATCCAATCATCGTCCTCTTTAGGGTAGGTGAGTTCCGATGTAAGTTTTCGAATGGTATTTCCACTTTCTTTATCGTAGTGAATGACAACGTCAAAGTCCAGTTCAACTGCACTGTTTGATGTGTTCCCTCCGATTTCAAAATCCTCCCAGTATCCTGCATAGTTTACGAAGACATCGATGGTTGCGCTATCGGTCATTCCGACGTTGTTGGTGACGGTCAAGCCGACTTCGTATTCGCCGGGTTGAACGTCCTTCCATTCCACTGTTTCACCTGAAAGGTCATCGTCGTTTTCACTGTCTCCATCATTATCCTTGTCTTCGTTAAGGTCCAAATCCCAAAACCATTCAGTAATGTATTGAGAAGAGTCTCCGGATTCAGAAGGTGACGCATCAAGAGAAACGGTCATTGTTTCAGAAACCGAGCGGTCCGTGTTGGTTTTCTCACGCGCACAGATCCAGAGAACGATGTCTTGCTCTTCACTTATGGAATCGTCCTCACAATCTTCATCGTCAGAATATTGGACGATGGTTGCGATGGGCTCTACAGCCCCCGCTTCCACCACGGTTACGGTTCTAATTTGTTCGGATGTACGTGTTCCATCGGAGATTTCCAAACTGACCTCATAGGTGCCTGCTTCGGTAAATGACCATGTTGCGGTACGTCCTGTTGCATCAATGTCGTTAGAACCGACGCTGTCAAAATTCCAACGGTAGGTCAAGGAACCGTCGCTTGGGGTTGAACTCGAACCGTCAAATGTGACGGCGTCCCCAACCCTCACATTGCTTGTTTTGGAAACTGAAAATACCGCAAGCAGGTCCTCATTCGAGGACGAACCATCGTCTTCAAAGATGCAACCGGACAACGCTGAACACAGCATCAAGGTTGAGAGCAACAAGGGCTTCAGCATACTTCCCATGCCTTGTGGTAACGGTATGTTCATGAAAAGGGCTTCCATGAGTTGGTTGAATCTAAAACGAAAACAGCGAGGTTTGTCGGTTGCCGGTGTAGAGGTCTTTTGCATTCCAGCCAAAGACCTCCGTTATTCTCCCAACTGCTGTTGCCAATCGTTCTGCATAAAACTGACCATCATAATCGGAAATACCGCCGTCTTCTTCCGCTTCGTACCAAGGAACAACGTTCATTGGGCGATGGTTCGCATTGACAACGACGTAGGATACTTTCATTCCTGAAGTGAAGCCCAAACCGCTCTTGATTCGTTGTTGGGCAACTCGGACTTGGGCCATGCTGTTCGGATTAACGTAATCTTTGGTGAAATCAACATCACCAATATTTTTGACAGGAGTACGTACGATCTTTCCTTTACACGATTTTGCGAGGATCAATTCACTGGCTTCAACTTCCTTGTTCTTCAACGCCTGAACACGGCTCAAAGCATAGTCTACGAGGGCCTCGCCCTGGTCAGCAAGAGCGTAGGAGAAGATCTCCTTCATGGTGGCAGTGAGATAGGCAAATGAGTCAGTACGCTGTGTTTCATAACCCCTTACCAGCATTTCATTGGTCGGCCAAACCACTTGGCCGATGTATCGCTTCTTGGCACCATGGCTGAAAAACACAGACAATCCGCGTTCGAATTCCAACACTGCAGAAGCCTTACTGAAGCGCTGAGCAATGTGTTGACCGAAAGAGACCATGCCGTCCAACGCCTCTTGGAACTTGGCTTGTTTGGCCAGCCCTTCGGAGTCGCTACGGTCGATTGCTGCAAGGTCATCCTCCGATAAATAGCTCGGAGCATCTTGACCCACCGGGCTACGAACAAAGATTGAGTCGGTGTCCGAATATACCACGCCGTGACCTTCGTCATCCAGAGCAGCGATGATCGTCTTGATGTTCTGTCGCGCCCAGGCTGTAATTGAAGAACCAAGGTCTCGATGGGTGAAACGGTAAAAGCCGCTGGCAAAAACTCCGTAAAACGAGTTCATGAGAATCTTAACCGCATATTGCATGGCGTCATGAAATTCAACTGAACCTTGGTCACCGGTGGATTTTGAAAGTTTGAGAGCAGCCTTGTGTTGGTCCCGTTTGGCCATGAGCATTTCCAATAATTCGGGAACCAGCCCTTTTCGAGAGGTTTGGTGGCGAAAAACCGCGCCAGTCGGTGCTGTATGAACCTCTTCACCTTCCAAAGGTTGGTCGGGTTGACCCGGGTCCACTCGAGTGGTATAGCAGATGTTATGGCCGATCATAATGGACGGATACATGCTCTTGAAATCCAATACGGCAATCCAAGGGTGGAGCCCTGCTTCAACATCGTGAACATAACCTCCAGTGATCTGCCCCTCTTTTGCTTCCGCAGAACCGGTGAGTGGGACTGCGACATTTTTCGAGTCCGCCAAACGGATAACTAAGGAATCAATCAACTGACTCGTGCTACCGTTTGCCGCTGTTTCAAACGGTACCTTCGCAACAGATGCAACCGCTTCTTTGCGTCGCACTGCTTGAATCGCTTGCAAAATATCCAAGGGCAATTCTGCGTCCCTAATGCAATATTCCATGACTTCATCGGGCCGGGTGGCCCATTCATGGTCCATATTTGATGCATCGACGTCCATCTTATGTTTGCCTTCATCATCCGGAAACAGTAAGGTTGCTACAAAGGAAAGCGTTTCTCGGCGCGGCTTGAGCGCTTGTCGTGCTTGCCACCACGCATCCATAACAGCCCGTCCGGCTATATTCCAAGCCCGATTGGTTTGGCGCTTGGGCACCAAAGCATCCCGATTGCGTTTCATTTCAGATTCAAGAACGGGCGTGCGCCCCCAACCCAACAGTTGTGATTGTGCCTTCCAGTCTTTTTTCTTCGTCAACGCCGCCGTCCGGTCCGCAAGCCTTGGAAGGTCAAAGTTGTCAATGTTGTAACCCGTGATGATATCTGGGTCGTGCTCCCTCACCAAGGCAGTGAGTTCTCGAAGAATGGTTGCTTCATCGCCGCGATAAGAAAACGATTTCCGTTCCCCGGTTGCAAGATCTTCAATCCAGGCTGCAGCGCACAAAACAGTTTCATGTTCGATGCTTGTTTCTAAATCAAACGAGAACATACGAAAAGGAACTTGGAACGGCTCGCTTGCTACAAGGTCGTCAACATGACAAACTACGGTAACATCAACTGGATAGCGGCCTGCACCACCTGCCTCCAGAACCCGTTTCTCTCCGTCATCTGGTCCGTCCTTCTCGTCAAGAAGGTCCCCTTTGAACCCGATGTGGACGCCCAAATCACCATCGAGAAAGAGGCGGTTGACAAACGGAATGTCACCTGAAAATATTCGCCATGATTGAGAACGCAACTGTTTCCGTAGCGAAGGAACATGAAACGGTTGCTCGACTTCAACGGTCCAGACAGGGCGATCTCCTAATTCGGTCAACTTGACAACGGGGCCTTCTATTCCAACCACGTGTTCCATGTTCATGAGGGATTTGATCCGGTCGGCCAAAAACGGTGGGATTTCTTCATCGATGTCCCACGGTCCAATGGGCGCAATCTCAAAGGTTGGACGTTGGCCCTTAGCGAGCAAACAGATGGAGCGCCCATCGTCCATCCGCCCGAATAATTCCAATATTGTATGAGGGGCTTTTCCATCCGCAGTGGGCCGTTCGTAGGACCGGTATCGTCCGGTCACTACGCCCATCCTGCCGTCCATAATACTGCCCCGCAGCATGCTTACTCGCCGACCCCATTAGAACCCATCCGTAGAGTTTTACGAAAGCAGAGCAAGAACAAGTTTTGGAGCCAACTCTACCGAGAGGAATGCTTGAAAGCCCACGGAGCGTGGCTCTGTCTACCAGCGAGGGAAAGGCCATGAATGAATCATTTGATTGGGATAGCCTTACTTTTTCCCTTACTCCCACTGAGACGATGTACATCACTGAAATCGAAGGGGATGCACCTTGGATGCCGGGGCGGTTACAACCCTATGGAGACATTCCTATGTCTCCTGCTGCAGGCGTTCTCAATTACGGCCAGGGTTTGTTCGAAGGAATGAAGGCGTTTCGAACCTCAAAGGGTCGCATCGTGTTTTTCAGGCCTGAAGAAAATGCACGTCGTATGCAACGAGGCGCAGACCGCCTGAAGATGCCGCCCGTTCCTGAATCGGTTTTCATCGATGCTGCTGAACAGGTTGTTGCAGCCAACATCAATTGGGTCCCTCCATCCGGCAAGGGGGCCATGTATGTGCGACCTCTTCTCATGGGCAGCGGTCCGATTTTGGGAGTCGCCCCTGCACCATCCTACACGTTTTTGATTTATGTCACCCCTGTTGGCCCGTACTTCAAGGGCGGAGTCAATGCGATTGACCTCCTCATCTCCGAACGGCACCATCGTGCTGCACCGGGAGGCTCTGGCGGTGTCAAGGCCATTGGGAACTACGCCCCTGGAATGAAACCAAGCAAAGAGGCAAAAGCAGACGGGTATGCTGAAGTGATTTACCTTGATGCAGAAACACACACCTGCATTGAAGAAGTCGGAGCTGCCAACTTTTTCTGCATCAAAGATGACGTCATTTACACTCCTGAATTAACGGGTACGATTCTTCCTGGAATCACCCGTGACTCGATCGTTCAACTTGCACGCCATTTCGGTTACAAAGTCCACGAAACAAAGGTAACTGCCGACTTCGCCATGGAGGCAGATGAAGCCTTTTGCTGCGGTACTGCCGCAGTCATTTCGCCCATCGGGAGCATTACACACGGCAATGAAAAGCGCGTTTACGGAGAGGGGCTGCCCGGTAAAGTAACCACTCAACTGTACGATGCACTGACTGGAATTCAAAACGAAACCGAGGAAGACGTCTTCGGATGGTTGCACGAATTGCCTCAGTAACGTCGACGGGCAGCGATAACACTTGCAGCAATTGCAACAAAGGTCAAGGCTGCAGATAGCGATGGAAGGCTTTCATCATCCATCATTGTTGCATTGGTGTCGGATTCATTGGTCGTGTTTCCTTCCGTGGATGGGGGTGCAGGTTCAACAATAATTTGCCCAACCATCCCAAACGCAGCGTGAGGTTCACAAACAAAATCATAGGTCCCGTTCATGCCGACCTCGAAGGTAAAGGAATAATCAACATCCCTCTGAGGTTCACCGGAGTCAAAGAGTTCATTCGCCTCAACTGCATTGTGCGGCAAGGCTTGCCCGTCCCAAAAGAAACGCACGGTATCGCCTTCAGTAACGGTGACTGAAGAGGGAGAAAATCGTAGATTTGTGCTGTCGACAGTGATGATAACGTCTTGAGGCTCTTCTTCTTGAACCATCGGAGTGAGGTCTCCTTGGAGCCCCATTGAGCACAGAAACAAGACGAGGGCTAAGGAAACTGTTCTTCGCATGTTAATTTCTCAACCCGTTTGGTTATCAAACCATGTTTACAAGAACCCCGCTGAAATCCGGTTCATTTCTTGAATTTCGAACGCTTTTTGAATCCACCCGAAGTTTGTTTTTTTGGGCTTTTTCGTTGTGAACGGGCTCTGCGGTCGCCGGTTTGTGGACCTTGTGACGCCTGTTTTTCAGCTTGGTTTCGCTGGTCTCGTTGCATTTGTCGCCATTGGCCTCCGATGAGTTGCAACAATTCTTCTTTTGAAACGGCCCCAATGCTTGACTTGGCTCCTGAGGCAGAGACCCACAATCTTCCTTCCTTCCCGTGAGGGCGACTTGGATGTGATGTATGCTCTTCTCGCTTGATTTTCTTGAGGCCTACCTGTCGGGCAGCCATAAACAAGCCTTCCAAATCTGGCTTTAGGACCGAAGAATCCTTTGGAACACGACGGCCGTTGCGTCGAGAGATTTTCATGTCAAAATAACCAGGCCAAACGCACAATCGGTCGGGGTTATGGTCCATCGTATCGCCTCATGTAGGGGTTATGCCCCAGTGCACTTGAGGCCGTCGGTGGTATTCACTCAATCAAAACGCCGTTGATAACGCCGTCTTTTCCTGGTCGAGAGGTGATCTTTACTGTTCCTTTATCGGTTTCAATAACAGCGCCCTTGACCAAAATGTTACGACGAACATAGTTGGGGTCGGAGGCGTTTTCAATCACGCTGTGAATGGTACCAAGGAAGGTCTTTCCAGTCTTGGAGTCGCTGATGCTGACTTGATTTGCAGCCATGACACGAACCATGGAGTTTCCACCGGTCTTTCGGTAGATCTTTCGCTTGGGTTCGCCAACGAGAGCGAATTGCTTCTCTGTTGAGATTTCAGTTGAACGCTTACCGCGTGCTTGTACCTTGCGTCCGCCGGACGGTTTGCGTCGTGAAATTCCGTGCCATTGCGCCATAGGGATACTTCCTGCGAAGCCACCGACCAGCACGGGCTATATGAAATCAACCCTCACTCACAGCGCATCGTGATTTCGGATAAAACGACGTCTTGCGGACCAATTAACCTGCCAATAAGAGCATCACCGGGCACCAATTGAGCCACTCCAGAAGGAGTTCCCGTAAACAGAACATCATTTTCTTGAACGGGAGCCCACTCGGAAAGTGAGGCCATTTGGTGATGAATTGGAACGGACATTTCAGACAAGAAGGCAGATTGGCGAAGATCGCCATTCACAGTGAGTTCTAAACGTAGACCTGTCTGTTCGAGATTGATCGCTTCCCAAGTTGAATTCCATTGATGCCATTGACCAATGACAGCGCTTGAACGGAAACACTTTCCTTTGGCCCAAGGCCATTGTTTTGCACGTAATTTGCTTTGGGCTGGTCGGTCGGTGAGGTCAAGGCCAACTGCGAGCGCAACCGGTTCTCCATTTGCACCAATCTTCACAACGCATTCAACTTCATGGTGCATTTCTCCGGGATGTTGACTTACGGGCAAGGGCCCTGTTTCGTGGAGACATTGGTCGGGTTTGATGAAAAAGATGGGTTCAGCAAGGGGTTGGTTGCCTAGTTCAAGTGCATGTTTTGCAAACGTTCGGATGGTACACCATAGGGCCATAACCGCCCCAAGGACTGGCTCCCCATCAAATTCCCTATGGACGAAGAATGATAACCGGTCACCCCGAGAACGGAACATGACCAACGATTGGACGATGAAAAAACGCAGACCTGTTCGTCGCAAAAACATCGCTCCTCTCCTGAAGCAATTGGAGCAAGACTTGGCCGTTGACCTCAACGTGGAAGGTGGATTTCTTGAAATGGCAGAATACGGCCCATGGACCATGGTTTTTGTCAATAAAACTCCCATCGTGATCGAGCTGACAGATGATAATAACGACCGATGTGTCTTCCTCACACTCCGAGGATTCCTGGGCCATCAGGACGCAAACAAATGGGTTGAAGTTGACCACGGTGCGATTCCGTTTCTCATGAATGGAGCCGACTGCATGGTGGCCGGCATTCATGGCGCTGAAGAAAGTGTAGAAGAGGGTGATTTGGTGTGGATTCGAGACATGAAGCACAAACGCCCCCTTGCCCTTGGTTGGGCCTGCATGTCCAACGAGGGATTGGTGTCTGAAACCAAGGGAAAGGGCATAAAAACCGTCCATTGGGTTGGCGACGAACTCTGGGAAATGGAATAGGGTCTCACGGGTTTCCCTTAGTAACTTAAAAAAACGAGGACGGGGTGAAAGGGACCATGGGGAAGGCTATCGTAAGTGCAATCTGTTTGTTGCTTTTCATCGCTCTTCTTCCAAACGGAGCGGCAGCTGGAGGAGACGACGGCCAAGATGCGAATCCCACAGAGGACGTCCCCTTTACCGTCGAAGAGCGAACCACACCTTCTCAAGACGGGGAAAAGTGGAAATTAACCGTGGCCGTTGATGGTGACGCTTCAGAAAATGGGACAACACTTACCCTAACCACTCAAATCTGTATTAACACCGGAATCTGCGACCCACCCGTCAATCACGAAGTGGCGGCCGAAGACGGAACTTACAGCCTGACATTAACGCCTCCTAGCGACCACAGCTACGTTAACTGGCGAGTCAAAGCAACCTACGCTGATGATTCAACCGATGTATTCCCCGATGGAGACTGGTACAAGACCTGGTCAACCTGCTATTTCACTGACGGAGCGTATGGAGGCATTCATGCAACGGGCAACGGATGTGACATTCCTGCTGAAGAAGAGGGATTCCTCCCCTTCGTCGGAGTTTCATTGATGGCCGCAACCGTTGGTGCTGCGGGCCTTATGATCGCACGAAGAACCAAAATAAATTAACAACGGTGATGTTCTACCAAGCGTTCTAAGAAACGACGGTGTTCTTGGGTCCAAGAAGTAAAACGCACACTGACCTTGTCACGTTTTTTACTGAGTTTACCGTTGTGAAAACCAGGGCAGTGAAGATCACTGGAAACCAAGGGCAAATGGGTCCCTTTACAGGTCACGGTGCAACCGTCCGGTTCAGCCCTTGCTGTTCCAAAATCAAAGTGTACTTCATTCTCCACCAAGTCACAGGTCAAACCACCCGCTCGCATGAATCTCATAAGCGCCTCGAGAATGGCTTGTCCGTCTTCTCCCTTTGCGGAATCAACGCCCCCGTACGCCGAAAGAAAACTCAATTCGGCCTCGTTTTGTTCCATGAGGTGGTCCAGTCCGCGCCCGTCTTCAGTTTCCTTTGGCATGAACAATCACCTCATACCGTTTTCAAGTGAGTCCAACCGACTACCCGTCCATCGCTTGCATCCGCGACCAAAGAAAACTGATTCGTCCATCCACCAGAATCCCACTTCCGCTGAACATCAACCGTGGAGGCGCCACTTACCGAATCAAACAGTTCAGTGATGTCGATTCCAAATCCTGAACCTGGTACAACAACCAAGTATCCTATTTGTGTTTCATCATGCAAAGAGCCGCTTGAGGTAAACAAAGCCTCTGTCCCGCGCAGTGCAGGGAAGCGCTGTTGATTCATGAGTCTCGATTCAACCGCCTCAAGGGAAAGAACTTCTGGTATGGAATCCCGATTGTGCGTGATTGAATCGTCAAAAGTTCCTTTTGCAATGTATTCACATTCAAGGGCGTCGTTTACCCCTTCTACAGAATAAAGCAACCATCCGGCCGTGTCATCGGTTGCCACCCAAGAAATGTTCCATTCGGTTGCCGTCCCATTCGGTTCGTCAATGGCCCGCCAGATGTAACCGTCATTATTGAGCGCCGAATTGGCGCCACTTGCGACGCTTCCGAGGTCGGAGACACAAGCAATGGCTGTATCAAGTGGGTGAGGGCGATGCGTGCTGTTGTCAGGCATGTGCAATCCGTCCACGCCCCAAGCGATCAATTCGTCATCGTCCGGGTTCAATTCGTTCGCTTGTGGACGGTTATCATACGAGCGCCCCAATTCCAATGCCTTTACACCACGCTGAAGATATGTGCGTTCAAAGGTATGATGAAGTTCAAGTTCTCCCTCTGGAAGTACTGCATCAACGCCCCGTTGCTGCCATCCTGAGCAACTGGCTTGATTCGATTCACTGCTGCTTATGGCCACGTCAACACTCTGTTTAACAGCCCAAGGACTCACCCCATCAAGCCAGAGGTTCATCGTTGCATAACCCAGACATAGGTCCCGAACGTCTTGCTGAGTTGCTGTGACTTTCCACATGTTGGTAGAGCCGATTTTTTCGGTACCAATAACCCTCCATTCCCATCCAGAACTGGTACCAATTGCGTCCTTCGTAATGTATTCATTTCCAAAGAAACTGGAAAGTTCTACGGGTTGGAGAATGAGCCCTAGCCCCGGTGATAAAAGGTCAAGATTTCCAAAAAGGCCACCAATGCCATAACTCATCGCTGTGCCTTGGTATTCACCATCAAGAGAGGCGGAAAAGTCAACCTGGGTACCGAGATTAACCTCTTCCCGAAGTTCAGTCCAGCGCGTCACGGTTAGCATTCCATTACCATCGCCACCCAATGAGGTCCCGCTGCATGCATCAGAACCGGGAATTGAACTCCTCACATGCCGGAAAATTTCAAACTTCCCCGGACCGGTAAAGTCCATGTTGTTGGTGCTCTCGACTGCGAGCCAATCCATACCTTGTCCGCCTTTGGCGCGAACGGCTCCTAGACGATCTAAGGAGCCTTGATTGGTCAACTCTGATGCATCGCCATCAGTAATTTTGGCTTCTCCACTGCCCTCGAACATCATTCTTATCTTGCAAATGTCATCTTCTGTTTCAATGCGGTCAGTAATGAGTTCTACAAATTCCTCTGTGGCCATAAAACTTCCATCGAGGACAGCATAACGCATTTCATCACCATAGCGCAGTGAATCTGCGGTGAACGGCTCAAGTTGATTGTTGATGTAATACCAACCACCTGCTCCGAGAATGATCACGGTGAGGAGGACTGCGGCGACTTGAGGCTTCTGAAGCATCTCAACCAAGGTCACTGGCGAATCGCTGCGTACCGAGCTCACCCCAGGTGATGCTGCTGGTTCGGTTGGCGTTTCTTCAGATTGAGGTTCGTCCTCGCTCTCGCCTTCAACCAAGTCCGCATCTAAAATTTCTGCTTCAAGGATGTCGTCATCTGGAGCATCATCCGAACCTTCGGCTGTTTCGATTTCGGTTTCGGTTTCGGTTTCGTCCTCGGATAATGTTGGAGTAAGCGTATCTTCGTCTTCAAGAGAAAACATGACCGCCTCTTCATCCTCAACCGATTCTGAATCCTCATCCAAGGTGGAGTGGAAGGTCGCCGTCTTGTCATCAAAAACCTCAACGCCAAGAGTTTCTTTGTCAACGCCTGCTTCAAGCAATCGCTCGAGCAATTCGGATTTTTTACCACTGGCAGAGAGGTCGTTGAGAATACACAGGGCCTTGAGTTTAGCAACCGTTAGCGTGGTGGTTGCTGCATCGCCCATAGGTTTCCCTCACTCTTCCGTAGGCATCTACCCTTTCAAGGATGATGCTCATTTGTGACTTAGATGCATCATAAGTCAAGGGTTTATACTCGCTTCACTCCTCATGAGGATGGTATGTACCGTCTTCGTTTTGGACGTATACCGTCTGCTCGTAACTTCCATCTGCCATTTGTTTGAAGAAAAATCCATGTTCAGCAGGGATAAACTGGACGTCTTGAGCCCCGGCATCCATCGCTGAATCCATGTCGGGTTCGGGCGAAGGGGGAGACGCTGGACCTGCTCCATCGGGCGGGCTGCTTGGTGCGGCTCCAGGAGGACCGCTTGGCCCGGGAGAAGGCGGTCCGGTCGGACCTGCTGCCGCCAAAACTTTGCTTTCAGTGGTTTCATGTTCGCCTTCAAGAATGGCTCGCAGTGCTTTGCCGTGTTTTTGAGCCCCAACAAAGGCAAAACCGGAAAGGAGCAAGCACAAGAATCCAGCAAAACCACCAATAAATTGGTTCGGGTATACCTTCCCAGAAACACTCATTCCATTGCCGGGTTGGCCAATCTTGGAGCCTTCATCATCAAGGTATTCTGCAATGACACAATAATGGCCGGGATCCACTGCAAATTCAAATTCGTAAACACCGTCTGGTAGAACCGAAGTCGTTGTTTCTTGGTACTGGTACTCATGCGATTCACTGTCTTTTGCTATCGTTGTAAATTCCCCTAAGTTGCTTTGACAGTCTTTCTGTTCAAGAACATATACGCCAATGTTGACATTGGCTTCTGATGGGGGTTTGGATGCTGTCACTTCAATGTTCATGGGGACATCAAACATGTCTTCGCCATCAACTGGCAGTCCCCATACAAGGCCGATGTCCTTTTCTGCAGAAGCCGTAAAGTCATCATAATCGGCTGAGAAAGGCATCGGGAACAATGCAAAAACAAACAGAATAGCGGCAATTCCGAGGTACATGAACACGTTCCATCGTGCCTGCTTTAGCCGGCTCTTTCGTTCATCCATGCTCATTTCTTCGAGCACTTCATCCTGGTCATCATCCACCCTTAAAGCGCCGGCTGCATCGAGTTCCTCTTCATCGGACATAGCCCTCCCCATTTCTTCCGAGCACTTGAAAGGCGCGTCCGTTCATGGAGATATCATGGCGACCGATGGTCATAAGAATGAACCGGTAGGCCGAGAGGGTATGGGTCTACGTCTTGCCGTTCTCAGCCGGGGGCCTCGGTTGTACAGTACCAGGCGTATCGTAGAGGAGGCAAGAAAACGAAACCTCCGAGTCGATGTTTGCGACCCAATGAAGTTCTCTTTGATGGTCATGGACGGGAGTGTTGATGTCCTTCACAAGGGAAAGCCGTTTTCCTATGACGCCATCATACCTCGTATCGGACACTCCATCACTCAACACGGAGTCGCTGTGTTGAGGCATATTGAACAACTCGGAATGTGGACCGCGAATACCAGCCAAGGTATCCTTCAAAGCCGAGACAAATTGCATGCATCACAGATTTTGGCCCGAAATCGTATCCCCATTCCACGAACCGTCTACGTCCGTGATATTTTGGATGTGGAGCAAGCCATCGATGCTGTAGGAGGACTCCCTGTCGTTGTTAAAGTGACCCAAGGTACCCAAGGGGAAGGCGTGTTTTTGCGTCATACCGCCTTTGAAGTGCGCAATCTCGTTCAAGGGCTTCTCTTAACCGGGAAATCCGTCCTGGTGCAGGAATACATTGCTGAATCTCACGGCAAAGATATTCGCGCTTTGGTGGTTGGTGACCGAGTCGTTGCTTGCATGCGTCGTAGAGCACGGGGGAGAGAATTCCGCAGCAACTTTCACCTGAATGGAACCGTGGAAAATGTCCAACTGCCGGAAGACTATGCTGAAGCCGCCTGCCGTGCTGCTCGTGTGCTCGGTTTGAACATTGCAGGAGTGGATTTGCTGGAAGGAAATGATGGCCCATTGGTGCTTGAAGTCAACTCATCCCCTGGACTTGAAGGCATTGAGAAAGCGAGTGGCGTCAATGTAGCTGGCGCGATCGTCGAGTACATCATGGAAGACACTGCTTTTAGAGAAGTTGACCTTGACCAATTGCTGAGAACAGTCCCTGGTTCCGGTGTACTCTCACTTCAACTGATGAACCATCCCAAAATGGTTGGAAAGCGCCTGCACGAAGTGTTTGCCTCCATTCCAGTATTTGCACTATCACGGGGAGACCGTTTGGTATGGAATCCTGATTCCGACCTACAACTTCGTTACGATGATGTCTTGGTATGTTACGGTGAACTCACAGAACTCCGTTCATCGCTACGCCAAGCAATGCTTGGTGTTCCACGAGAAGCGTTGATGTTTGATGATCACGCGAATCAAAGTGAAGTTTGACCGTTTAAGGGTATCCTCTTCTATCCTTTAGAATGTAGGAATAACGGTTATATGCGCAAAATGTTAGCACCCTGTATGGACTATGAGTCGCTCACCCTTCTTGAATTGAAGAAACAATGTAAATCTCGTGGACTCAAAATCTCAGGTAGCAAAGACGATGTTGTCATTCGACTCATGGAAGCGGATGAAGCCCAAAACGGGGGTTGTTTCAACCCGGGATCGTTCAACCCGTTGTTTACCATCAAGGCGGATTAGCAGGACCAATTCCCGCCATGCAGCAGATTGTCATGCCTCCAAAAACAGCATGTACGAAACTCTTGGTACGTTCATTATTCTGTATGCATTAATCCGAATTGGTTGGTCCATGGTGTGGACGCTTAATAACGACCAGATGATCGGTTGGTTGCTTTCACCGGTCGGGTTTTTGATAGGTATGGGATTCCTCATAGGAGGGGGCCTCATACATCAAGAGTACAAAAACGGAATTTATCTCACCATGGGTGTATTGGTCGTTTCGGGATTGTTGAGCCTTGCCTTCCATGCAGAAAAAATGTCCGAAATGAATCCTGTCACGCTGGTTTGGGGCGATACTGCAATGTTCATGACCTCCATCTTGTGTTCGTTTTCGTGCCTCGCAATCGTTGGACTTCCGCTCCTGTTGGGCGATGGAAACATGAAGTCAGGTTGGCCCCCCTCAATCCAGCGAATTTTTGATGCCAGCGGTGGGGGAAACAAGAAAAAACAGATTTCATGCAGCAACTGCAACGAAAAACTCAATGTCCCCAAAGAATATTCTGGAACCATTCAGTGTCCTGCTTGTAAGTCCAACATGCAGGTTTGATTCATCCCCAAAAACGACGCGTTCGGGCATACTCAACTTCCGCTCGGTGTATGGCTTCAAGCAAGCCTTCTTCATCACCCTGAGGCACTTTGACAAGAAGGCGAATCGCAGTAGCTTCTCCGATTCCCCGGCCCATGAGACAAAGAATCGCTTCAAGACCACGGTTCGCAACGATGCTTGCATTCTTCATCATTCGGTCTTGCTCTTTCTGGTCCTCAGAAGCCACCCATTTCTCGAGCATTGGTTGAAGGCCTTCTCTAGCACAGGCCAGCATTTTTCCTTTACACTTGAGGCATGTATCTGCCTTATCCAACGTGGAATAACGGGCAATGCGGAATCGGCGAGTAGCGTGACATTTCAGGCAACACAGCACTGCTCGCTCGTTCGTCAAACGCAATTTCAGCCGCTCCCTTAACGCAGCGTTGTCCCAATTCGGAAGCAGCATGTCGTCTTGAGTTCGGTTCGATAGGCCCAACGGCCCGGTTGCGGTAATGTGCAATTCCAATAATCCAGATTGAATTCCCTGCATCACATCGCTTGCTCCGCGTACATCCATTCGTTCATGGAAGAGTTTGGAAAGAACTTCTTCCATGACAACGGTGCCGCGATATTTTCTTAGGAGCGCTTGAAGATTGATTCGTCGAGGGTCTACCCCGTGACGAAGGATCCCAAACGTCTTTGCTACCTGAGCAAAACGCCAACGAACCTGTCTTGAATTGGGAACGGTGATGCTCAGCAATTGTTCAATGGCGTCCGGTGGCGTTTCAGTAAGCCAAGAGACGATGTCTTCTGGGCGAACACCGCTGGTTTGCAATGCGATCCGAGTTGGTTCAGCAATGAGGCGCCCCCAGTGACCCGACTTCGTTGACGCCATCGCCAATAAAAAGTGGCCGAGTGCTTCGTTGATCTTAGAGCCTTGACAGATGTTGATGACCAAGGCGTCGTCACGCTCCTCAATGGTGATGACGCGGTCTGTGGGAATCTGTTGAGTGGCTTCCATATGGGATGATATCGCTTCTGCAAGCAAACTCATTCCTTCCGAATCCAGCGGATAATCGCGAAGTAAGCCCTCTTGAGGGGAAATGAGCGAGAGCGGGTCAAATTCAGGAGGAGTGGGTGCCGGTAACAAGCCTAGGTCGCTCGCAATCAAGTGCCGTAAGTATCCAACATCACGAGCAACACCTGCTGGAACGGGAGGCAACTCTCCAAGCCATTGCGGGGCTTTTGCGTGGTCATTTACCGGTGCGACCAACAATTCGGATTGTTCCGGGTCAGCGTCAACAATCATCCATGTTCTTCCAGCGATGACAAAGCGTCTCGGCGTTCCATCTTCCTCTTCTCCAGAGTCGTTCAAACTGAGTACAAAGGCCTCATCAACATTCCCTAAACTTCTGCGAGTGACAGCATCACGCACACGGTAGGAGCGCTTGTCGGGAATCATTGACAGGTGGTGTGAGACCCATTCACGGGTTCTACCTGCTGAAGAAAACCAACCGTCCTTGAATCGCTTGGGCACGTCAACCGTTCGTCCGGTGTACACCTTTGGAATTTCTTCATCCGGAACAGAGTACAGCGGAAGGTCATCCGGTAGCGGATTTTCAGTACCTGCAGCGGCTTCTTTCGCCACCTCATACACCGCCTTAGGCCAACGGTACCACGGCAATTCCTCTGGCTTTGGAATGAAGCGAAGAACCCAGCGTTCAGCAAGTACCTGAAGTATCGCCTCCGTATCCGCTCGATTCCAACCCTCAAATTGAGTTGCGTTCGCCAACATTTCTGTGGCTTCATCGATGGGTACTGCCTTGAAACAATGAGCCATGAGAACCAGTTGGTTTGCCGCGATGGTCCGAGGTCTGTTGCGCCATTCAACCGGTTCAATTTCTCCAAGCATTGCCCTACGTGCAATGACCGTTGATTCGCTGAGGTGGTCTGTGTCCCAAGAGAGAAGATGTCCACGCCCTAAACCCCCGAGTCGGTGATCCGCACGCCCAACACGCTGCAACATCCGGTCAACAGATTTGGGAGAATGGAGTTGCACGATACGCCGAACGCTACCAACATCAATCCCGAGTTCAAGACTCGAAGTGCAGACCAATCCGGAAAGGGAACCGTCCCGAAGTTCATCCTCCATTTGCTGTCGCGTTTCCGCTGCCAGTGAACCATGATGCACTCCAATGTTCAAATCTGGAGCCATTGCTTGGAGGCGAGTTGACAGTGTTTCTGCTTCACTTCGGCTGTTCACAAAGACGAGGCAAGGTGCTTCATTACGCAAAATCGTACACAATTGCCGATAACAAGCATGTTGTCGAGGACTCAGGGTGAGGTCCATGCTCCCGATTTCATCTTCCGGTAGGGGCGTGGTGGATTCCACGGTCAGCTTGGTTTCCCGATGGCCCATTGCAATAATGGCCTTACCCTTTTCAGGTGAAAGCCATTGAGCCACTTCATCCGGATTTCCGACCGTTGCCGAGAGCCCCAGGCGTTGGACAGCGGTGCCGGTTAACGCTTCAAGACGAGCCAATCCAACGCTCAACTGCCAACCTCGTTCAGAGGCGGCTAAATCGTGAACTTCGTCGACAACAACCGCTTTGACCGTTTTGAGCATGGCTCTGAGATTCTTACCGCTAAACATCAACTGGAACGTTTCAGGCGTGGTGACCAGAAGATGAGGGGGTTTACGCGTCTGCTTGGTCCGTTGAGATTGGGGAGTGTCACCGTGACGGACATCAACCTTGAGACCTACCGCTTCAGCAAGTTCTCGTAAACGTCGGTCGATGTCTCGGTTCAATGCCCGAAGGGGCGTAATATAGAGAATCGAAAGTGGCTTCCATTCCTCTCGTAAACATCGGTCAAAAAGCGGTAGAATCCCGGCCATCGTTTTTCCAGAACCGGTCGGAGCGATGATGATGCGGTCTTCACCTTTGGCGAGTTCCGGCAGAACGAGGTCCTGAATCGGCGTAGGCACCCACCCTTTTTCCTCTAAGGCCGTGGCCAATAGAGGGTGCAAATTGGAAAATACACGAGACATACTCTCCCCACCCTCATTGAATATGGCAATGCCCACCCTTCTTGAGGATTTGGCTGATCGGCCATTGGGCAGTTAGAGAAGATGGAGCGAGAGGTCAGTCATCGTCGTCATCGTCGTCGTCATCGTCGTCATCGTCGTCGAAATCTCCGTCTTCATCGTCATCCCAGTCTTCATCTTCTTCGTCGAAGGCGCCTTCACCGTAGTCAATAGAAGTCTTGCTGGCCACAGTAAACACCAAGGCTAGCGTGATGACGGAGAGAACCACAAAGATCCAAGCGAGTGGATTCTCACGAACCGAGTCCAACCAACCGAGGTATTCGCCGTAAGCAATGGTCACGGCGTGTTCGGCGGAGTTGTCATCATCGTTAGCTTCTGGAATCATATTCTCCTCATCGACCACAACTCGAACGCGGTCAACTTCCTTGGAGTCCCATTGGGCGGTTACGAACAATGTTTCGCCTCCATTTATTCCGGTTAGTGAGACGGTTTCAAAGGGCTTTTCATCATCACCAGCATAGAATGAAACCATGAATCGCGTTGTCGTATTTCCACCGGCGTTAAACACATGAGCAGTAATATCAACCTTTGAGCCAGGGGCGATGTGATCATCGCTCATTTCGATGTTGCTGATTCGCAATTCAGGCCCAACAGCACCCAGACGCACCCATTGTCGCTCAAAGTCAGTATCGTCAACAGCAAGTTCAGGAACTGGGCTTGCTTCAGAATTTGACACCAAGGGGAATTGATTTCCAGCAGCGTCATATCCTGTCAGATAGAAACCTACGAAATCCCCTGCCTTGGGAACAATGGTTCCACCCGCTGTAACATCGAGAACTCCAGTCCACATCACGGTTTGTCCGTCTTGTTGCATGCCGAGAAGCGTTGAACCTGCACCGATGGTCATGGTGCGAGTTGAGTCGCGCATGACCCAGTGAACCATTTGCTTCGAACCGGTTAGGTCTGCGTCTTCAGTTCCTTGGAACTCGACAGGAATTTGAGTGAGGTCGTTACTAGCGGAGATGTCAATCACATTGAGAGGTGAGATTCGACGGGTTACACGCGGTGATGCATCATCCACTACCACTTGCAAGGTTGTTGAAACCAATGTCCCTGTCATGTCTTCTCCACGTCCTGGAATGTTCGTAATTGAAATCAAACATGTTCTTGAGGGGGAGGACTGAAGCGTGAGAGCAGATGAAAGCGGAACTTCAACTGAATATCCACCTTCGCTGGTGAGTGACCCATCGGACCATAACTTCTCACCATCAAAGACTTCGACAAGGATACCGACATCTCGTGGGGCTGCGGTTTGGCTGCCTTCGTAAACAACTCGTCCTGTAAATGCTAGACGGTCATCTTTGCGAACGCGGCTGCCATCAGCGACGGGTCCAATACGAGGCTCACTGATGTCTTCAACCTCAAAGTCTGTCGGCGAGAGAACCAAGTCGTTTTCAACCCTAAAGGTGTGTTCTAGAAGCAAGATTCGAGATGGGTCTGAACTTCCAAGTTCTTTGTAGACAAGAGCAACATCGCCCATTTCTTCATCTGGCCAGTCCCAACTGATGATGAAGTTGAATTCTAACATGATCCATGGGAGACCTGATTCATTGGTTGTCTCAACCATGCTGCTGGTTGGTAGTAAGTCAAGGTAAGGTGAATCTGACCAGAACGTGTTGTTCAAACCAGAATAAGAGATGCTTTGAGCGTCACGTTCAGGGTTTGGCCCCTCAAAGTCAAAGACGAGCGAGATGTATTCGAAGTCAATTGCAGTGTTTGCGTCTATGAACCCAAGGGAAATCGTTTGGTGCATTCCAGCATAAACTGCTTCGTTATCTTCGTGGCCAAGCCACTCAAGTCCAGTGAAGACAGCTGCAGAGTCTTTTCGTGTTCTGAAGGTTGCATCATCGTATGAGAAGCCTTCTTCCGATTCGAACTTGAGAAGTTCGTCTTCCGCATTCATGACCGTGTAGTGCAACGGGTTTCCGGCCTGGTCGCCACCGTCCCAATAATAGGAAACCCGGCCCATGTTGGGGTTACGGGAGGTGTCAATGCTCGTAATGAACCACTTGGAGCGGGCTTCTGTAGTATTGCTTACTGTTTTACTCGCATACTCTTCGGGGTCTGGTTCACCGTTACGGTTCAAATCATGGTCCGCCTCAACCCAATATTTGAGCGTGAGTTGCATGGGGTGACCTACTTTGTCCTCAACAAGAACACGAATTGGTTGTTCGTTGGCAGCGGCTTCGTACGCGCCCTCCTCAGGAGAGACGGCCTTTCGTTCAGGATGGGTTGCATCGATCTTGAACGTCCGTTGCCAGTCGGCATTGGGTTGTTGAACATGGTCAGGATTTCGTTCGTTGTATGTTTGCACTTCGTAGGTCATTCCATCAGGGACATCGATGTTCGGAAGGTCAATGGAAACGAAAAACGAGCCGTTGAAATTCGTCGTGTCCCGAGCCGTGCTCTCTACGTATCCGTTTCGTGAAATTCGGACGTCAAAGGCGCTGTCCTTTGGGGCATCTTGAGTGTCTTGGAACCACATTGCTCCTGCGAAGTGAATCTGCTCGCCTGCTGCAACCCAAGATTGGTCAGGGGTATCCAAAGAGGTAACTTCCCCATCATTGTCACGTACTTTCAACCAGCCAAGGCCAAAGGAGCGGTTGACTTCAAGACCCAATTCTGAAGTAAGGGGTAGAGGAGCGTATCCAGCAGTACCGCTGTCGTCCAAGCATCCCGTGCGGAAGCGAACGTTGCTCTGGTCGGGGAATTCACTGGTAACGTAAAACATCCAGTGGATTTCCAAAATCCCGTTGCTCTCAACGGAATATGAATTCGAATCCATGACGACATACTGACCCGGGTCATTGGGCGCAGGGAAGACATCTCCATACTGCCAGGAAAGAATTGGGTTGTTGGCCATTGAATTGGTTCGGAGTTCAAGTTCTGCACTTACCATTGAGGTAGCACTTTCTCCGATAATGTGGCGTGTAACCACCTCATAGGGCGTAGTACGCTCATGGAGGATTTCACCTTCGGGAATGGATATGTCCAAGTTTACCGTTTGCATGATGTACGTTATTTGGAAGGATTCAAGGGTCAGCATACCTGCAGAGCTGGAGGTTAAATCGATTGGGATGTCAACGATACCTGAACCGGTGTCGGGGATGGCAGTGTTCAATGTGCTCACAATCGTATTTCCAGACATACTTGAAGTCACAGTCAGGGGCCCAAGAAGGGCGCCGCTCTGGGCAGAGCGCTTGTAGACGTTCTTCCCATCGATGTCAATCCCAACTTGCTGAGGAGCATTGGAGTGCAGTGCAATCGTCAAGTCCGTTAGTGAAGGACTGAATCTTGATTGTGAGGTTGAAAGTTCAATTCGCAAGCAAAGGTAATATCCGGTTCCAGTCATTGATTTGGTCTGATTAGGAGATGTAAACGAGACAACTCCGCTGCTGCTAGAAGAACAAGATGTGGACGAGCTGTATCCTAAATTGACCCTAATGGAGGTTGAAGACGGTCTTGATTCGTTCCAATCAACGGTTGCGGCGACCGTTGTTTTTGTACCGCTCCCTACGTAGTTGTAGGCATAATAGTATCCTGAGGTTTGATAATTTGTTGTATAACTTAACGCCACATCACCAAGAACCGGTGTTTTTGAAGCAGAACCGTTGAGGGTGGCTCTCCATAATATTGAGTTTCCTGTATTCAAGAACATCACTTTCTGCCCTATGGACGCGGCCTTCCATGTGGTCCCTCCATCGTTGGAGATATCGACCCGAATGCTTGTCCCTGCTGGCGTTGAACCAAATACTCCGCTAAGCGTAATTGAATCAACAGCTTGTGACAAACTCACGGTTTGCCCCACAATCATCTGAGTAGATACGGAAGAAGAACGGACGTCAAAGTGGGCGCCGTCGCCATAAACATGGATTTTTCGTTGCCCTTGAGAGCAATATGATGCGTAATAGTGGCAGGAGAAGTAGACCTTGTGGTCTTCTGTATCAACCATTCCGTAATGCCCTCCACCGGGCATAGTGCGTTGGCCTTGTGGATTCAAGAAGCCATTCTGAACGCTGTAGTAATAGTGAATGCTTTTGTAGCCCGTGTTGTAATAATAGACGTTGTAAGCGATGTTTGGCATGCTTACGGTGAGGCCGGCTCCATAGTCATAGTAATAGGACGTCGACATCATCAACCAAGAATTGTACACGACCGTTGGTGAGGCCGGATTTACTTCTTTGACGTAGTGATTCTGAGCGGAAGTATCGTAAATGGCGACGTACATCTTCCCGGTGTTATCGTCAAAATCGATTCCAGTCACATAATTTGGGTAATTGTAGCTGTACATGGCCTGACAGGTCCATTGCGTCTTGGCTGTGTTCAAACTCCACTTTGAAACGCTGTAGTAGGAGTAATGGGCGGTGTAAATATCACCGTTGTAAATGTCAGCGTCGTGGATGCTCCTGTAGGCATTTGTGTTGCATGGTGTGCCGTAGGACATTGACGCAGTGCCGAGGTAAACCCCAGTAGTAGCATTGTAGCGCATGATGGTCGGGCTGCTTGTCATAGAGGTTGACGTGTACCGGAGAACGTGAACTTGGTCATCGGATACGGGAATGGTAACTCCAGTGTACGTCCAAGATCCCCCAGAAACGGTGATGTCGCTGTATTTCTTGGTAGGGCTCACGTAGCCTTGGTCGCTAAGTGCAACGAATTCCCCGGTTGTGTTGATGGTTGCACTACCGATTTGACTGACTTGGCTTGAACTGCTAAATCGTGGAGAATATTCTGTTGGGTTGCCCTTCAAGTAGACCGACTGACCCGTCACTTCGAGGTTGTCTCGGTAAACCGTTTGGAACGGTGATGGGGCACTGCTGCTCTTTCCTTGGATTCTTCCATCGCCTTCGCCGCCGTAGTGGTCATTGGTTGTGAAGTTGGTCCATGAGGTTTGACTTGCGTCACCACGGAGGTTAAATTCTGCCGAAGTTACTTCAGCACCGTATGGAATTGAGACAACTCCTGCCGCACCGTTGCCGGCTTGAGAAAAGGTATGGGAATAACTCGTTGACCCGTCCTTAAATTGTGTTTCAGTTGTCGCAGCAATCGCTAGAGGCGAGAGCATTGATACTACGAAGAGAAGCGAAAGAAATATTCCAAGACGCATGATTTCCACCTACAGGTGGTTCCCCACTATTCGCATTGCATATGAATGATGCCCCTAGGGGTTACTTTCACGTCCGCCACCTGACCGATTCCAACGCATGAAAACCGAGGGTTCAAGAGGCCTTTAGCAGTGCATTAGACAGGCGAGCCCATGAGTGAAGAGAAATCCCTCCTACCCCGCATGTGGGAATCCCAGTACGGAAAGCAATACGGGATTACTGCAATTGTTGCTGGCGCAAGCGGCGCTTTACTGGCCTTGTGCGCATACCAACTTTTGTTCTTGCAAGATCACGCCGATTGGAGCAAACATACCGGCTTAGCCTTAACGCTCGGATTTGTTTCGAGTATCGTGTTCCTCCTTGCCTTCCCTGAATTCCTCAGGTTTCGTGGCCACATCATCACCCTCGAAGAAATCATGGAAATCCAGTCCACTGCTGAATTACGCCGGCAAAAGAACGATGGAGACCTTTCAGCCCAAATCCTAGGAGCGGGATATCTCGCCCAATGGAATGAATTCCTTGATAGCAGAGGCCTCCGCAGATAAGCACGAGGACGCCCGATGTCAAGCCAAGACCCGTTCAAAACCTTGGTTCTCGAAATCGTCCTTGCGGTCGGAATGATCGCCTGTTTGGTCTTGGCGCTCTTCATTCACACCGGCTCAATGCCACCCCTTGTCGTGGTCGAATCGGAATCAATGGTACACAATGAAAATGGAGAAGTCGGGAGTATTGATGCTGGAGACCTCATTTTGGTGCATGACAATCCCGCAGATACCATCGTCACTTTTGCAGAAGCAACCGACTCAGGACATCCTTCTTACGGGTATGAGATGCATGGAATGGAAGGCGACGTCATCATTTATGCAAAGAACGGTGAAAATGGAACTCCCATCATTCACCGAGCGGTATTGAGGGCCGTTGCGGCAACGACGACTGCCCCTGACCGAACAGCAACACCACCTTGCCCTGTTGACACATCCTACGACGAAGAACTCGTTGGACCTGATGGTGAACTTGGCGCCTGCATCTGGACGTGGACCGTCCCAGGCACCTCTGCGGTGAATGTCAGCACCATCTCGATTCAATTCGACGGCGGAGATGCGGGTTTCTACGATTGCAAACGTCCCGCCCACGGGAATGTTGAGCCGCATCTCGTCGTTTGGGATTGGCGGCCAAAGCACGAAGGAATTCTCACCCTTGGAGACAACAACCAGTGCTCGGTTGACCAAGGGGCTTCAGCCACCAATGGTTCTGCGGGAGTGCACGGACAGAGCAGCGTAGTAGGGCCCATTCGCGACACTTGGGTTTTGGGCGTTGCGGGTGGTGAACTGCCCTGGATTGGAACGGTGAAACTGATGGTAGGTGGGCCGAACTCCTATGGAACTCAGGACGTTCCCAATTCCTCATTTTTAGCACTCTTTACGCTCATTGCTGCAGTTCTTCTCTCCCCGCTTTTCACCGAACGAGCCTTCAAGAGTATTCTTTCAGGAGCGCCGGAATTGAAGGAAACTTACATTGAAGATTCGCTCAAAGAATCAGAATAACCTGCACGCCAAAGGGCTTCTTCCATGGTTGACCCGCCACAAGCAACATGGTGTGCTTCTTGCAATGAAATGGTAAGGGTCCCTTTGGACCGTTTTCTACTCAATCTTTGGATGTTACGAAGTTCCCCTTCTGTTGGCTCCACCGTCCTCCTCTTCAGAACGGGTTCACCCTTGAGAAGAGCTATTTTGAGGGCTGATGAAGCATGTTCATGCCTTCCATTGCCCTGACTGGTTCGGTGTTCATTCACCTGTGAAACTCGGTACCCTTCACTCAGAAAACGGTTGATGAGCCGGTCACGGTGAAGAGGTGAGCCGTGCCCAATTCGCACGTCAACAACCATGGGGCCGTAGACGCGAACCAGACCGATCACGTGTGAAACGGCATCTTCTACCGATTCATCTTGTGATTTCCCAAGCAACATTCCTTCGACCAACCAAGCACAACCCGGGCGAGGGCCGGGGTCAATTCCAACGGTCAAGCGATGGACGACCTCCAATTCACGAAACGAGCGATAAAGATGGTGGACAGCATCCTCCACTCTTTCTGCAGTGGTTCCGATCCCATTGCCACCAAATCGTTCGACTTCATCGGGTGTTCCAAACCACCATCCATGCGGGTCGGGAAGCTCTTGTTCAAGGTCAACAAGTTGCGCATTGAGGTGTTTCGATTGAAGTTCTCGCAAGAGACGGTAAGCCATACGAAAATCATCGGTTCGCACGTACACCGTCTGCACAGAATACCCTTATTGCCCGTCCCGTTCTAATCTATCGGTAAGCGGCTCATGTCAAGAACGAAGCAAAACGCTCACGGCGAAGGGCTTCCTTCCGAAGTCATCAAGAACGATGGACAACGATGTTGGGCCATGACGGGCGCCTATGAGCGGGAACTTCGCGAGGTCCTTGCAGGAACCGAGAAAGGCGTCAAGGCTGTTTCTCGGTCGTGCTCTCCGGAAGAAAAGGCGAGGATGTATCTCATCCAACGCCGGCCGTTTTTGGTTGTTCGTGCAGCAGGGTCCGGCATGGAAGGAAGCGGTGACCTCCTCGCTCTTAGGGGGGATTGTTGTTTTCCCATTGAAGTCAAAACTACAAAGGCGGATAAATTGTATTTTTCAGGGCGGACAAAAGATCAACTGAACGCCATGATACGAGAGGGTGAACGGTCAAACCTCATGCCGTTGTACGCTCATAGAAGAAAAGGCGTTCGTGGAGATTCATGGAGGCTCTTCCGCGTCGAGACCGATGGACTTACCGGGACATTGAGGCGTCTGGTTTCTCATATTCCGGCCTTACCTCTCAATCGCAATGGAACTCCGTTCATTGATTGGGAACAA
The DNA here is from genome assembly GCF_943787815.1 of Candidatus Poseidonia alphae. Classification (NCBI taxonomy): domain Archaea; kingdom Methanobacteriati; phylum Thermoplasmatota; class Candidatus Poseidoniia; order Candidatus Poseidoniales; family Candidatus Poseidoniaceae; genus Candidatus Poseidonia; species Candidatus Poseidonia alphae. Next base: position 68,655 of record NZ_CALSNW010000002.1, on the reverse strand, counting down.
GGAATGCCCCTCAACAAGTTCATCTCTCTGCTCTGCTCTCATGAAGGAGAAAGTACCGTTGCTTTGAAGAAATTGAAACAGCGTGCTGAAAAGCAAGGCGTTCAAACAAGTGTCGCTCAACCTTCCCCGAGCAAAACAAGTCAAGACATCTTGGCTGAACTTGAACGACGGCGCTCATCGGTTGTGAGTCAAATCCTCAGAAATAAGGAACAATAAGCGTGAACAAGAGCATGCCCAGAAGGGCGAGCGAGGAATAACTCGACGCACGTTGAGACAAATGGTCCACCCACATAGGATGCAAATCCCACAGTTTGAGTTTACGTCCAAGTCGTTTTACCCCGCTCAAGCATGAATGCACGATGTCTTTCAGCATGTGGCCTCCATCAAAAGGAACCATAGGGATGAGATTGGTAAACCCAAGGAGAATATTGACCCACATGAGCCAAAAGAACAAACTCGTCAGGAACAGCAACCCATTGGTACCAAGGATTGAGGCAAGAACGCCATCGCCAGCTACCAACAATGATTCTTCAAACGGGTGTATCGCAACACCGTTGAGTTCGAAGGGAGCGATCATGATGCCAATCAGGTGAAATGGAATCGTTGTTGCCCGTTGGCCCAGTGTAGCCTCGCACCCGCAAACCAAGTCAAAGCGTGGGCCAATCGGACCAGCAAGACGGTCAATTCCCGAGGTCCCGTCTGAAACCCCTACGACTCCGAGAAATGCGGAACCGGGCGTTACCCCCATGGATTCGAGAGTTTTGTTGTCTGCACCCAAACTTAATCGGTAAGCATGGTAGTCAGTGAGCGTTACTGTTAGCGTCTCCCGTTCGCCGCCCTCATGACGCACAACAAGGTCAACAGTGTCATTAGCACCGTACAGAGCCAGTGTTTCCCTGAATGACGTTGTACTTGTTACAGGGGTTCCATCGATGGAAACAATCGTGTCCCATGGTTCCATCCCTGCGTCATATGCACCTTGATCCACTACGATGCCACGGACGTGAACGCCATCTTCAGCGGCCGCAAAACTTCCAGCAATCCCTCCGAGGAGGAGGAGCATGATGAACGATGCAAACAGATTTGTTGCAGGCCCAGCGGCAAACATTCGCAAGCGCTCTCTTCTTGGTGCCCGGAAAAGTTCCTCAGATTGCGGTTCAGCAAATGCTCCAAGGGGAAGCGGTCCGAGTTGAAGAAGACCAAACGATCGTATTCGCATACCGTGAGCACGAGCGAGTAAGCCGTGCCCGAGTTCATGAATGACCAGCGAGACAATGAAGGCCATTACTCCCCATCCGAGTGGAATCACAGGGTTGATTCCGGGGATTGCAACCAGTTCACTCGCCGTAGGGGGCGGGGCTGTTGAAGGATACAAGATTGAACTGATGAAGGCCAATGGGACCAACAGACCCACAACCAACATAGAAATAGAACAAATCCAAAGAGAAAGTTCACCGTATGCTCTCCAGAATCTTCGGGGCTTTGCGAGTCCCTCAAGCAACCGCTGACCGCGCTGCGTTCGAACCATCAGCACGATGCCCAGGGCTCGTGTTGCATTCCATCGGTCCAGTGTCCCGTTACGCTCCCAAGTTTTGATGAGAATGTACCACGCGAAAAGCAAAATAAAGAGCAGACTCCAGTTCGCCTGGATTGAACCCCAACTTCCCACCATAAACACCCGACGGTCTGTTCTGCCTTGAACGTTGATATGGGTCTTGGAACAAAAATTGAACAAACCTTCATCATGGGTCGATGGGTGCTTTAACCGTGCTTAACTACAACATGGCCATCGAAGTGTGGTGTGAAAAAGCCTGGGGCGAAACTCCCAAGAAAATTTCAGAGTGGGCATCAAACGATGAAACCGTTCAGGTATTTTTACGCCTCTCAGCCAGCGTATTGATTGCTGATTTCGAACTGAAAAAAGACGGAACACTCACGATTCGCCAACACTTGCACATCCCTCTTGAGACGTGGAATCCTGGCTCTATACAGGGGATACGCACCCCCGAGGGGAAAACGCGCTTTTCTCACCGCAGACAAACCATCTATCTCTCCAGCGAATTACGAGCCCCGGAATGGGGTGCTGCATTACTTGAGGACTGGTTATTGGGCATGCGAAGTGATGTGAACAGGCCGAAAGACCGAGCGCAACGCCTTGCAGAAATAAACCGGATGAAAACCTCTGTAGAACGCAACTTGGAAACTGCAGCGGTTGAACATGTGAGCAAAGAGATCAGCGAACTGGATACGCGCATTGACCGTATCGGTAACAATCTCGCCGAGTGAACTCAGTCCATGGTCGTGTCAATGCCAGGGAACAAATCAGCTCCTTCGCGATAAACCGTTCTCATGTTGCTGATGAAGTTCTTTTCCTTTACAACAATGGTGTATTCCTTGATGCCGTAATCTTTCTCGCCATCCAGCATCTCAAGCAAAATTTCGAGCGTAAGGCGTGCTCCTTCCCGATGCGGGTAGGCAAAGATGCCCATAGAGACCGGCGGGGAAACAATCGATTTGATACCGCCCATTTCCTCAATGGTCGCAAAGAGATTTGCGTAGGTTTCAGGGAGAAGTTCTCGACGCGCCTCGTCTTGATTTGGTCGACGGCAATCCGGACCTACAACGTGAATAATGTGCTTGTAATTCTCACCGAGAGAAAACGGCTCAGTGACGACATTCTTTGTCACAGCACAAGGTGGAGCGTTAATTTTACGCATCTCAAGGCAGATGTTTCGAGTGACTTGTGTCAATTCTTTTCCAGCCTTCATGTGAATCATGCTGTCAATGCCTTCGCGCCCTGAAAGACGGTTGTTGGCGGGCGTAATGAGGGCGTCTGCGGAGTGGTTCCAAACGTCGCCACCCATAACGCGGAGCACTCCCCATTTGCATTTTCGCGCCATGTAGAGTTCTGCCATCAGTCTACCAAGAGGGGCGACCCTACATATTAGGTTCGCATTATTTCCATGAAAATGCTCATAATCGTTGGAGCCATTGGTTGTTTCATCGCTTCCTTGAGCCGTTCTTGTGAACAGAAACCGATACCGCTAAAGTGGGCTCTACGGTCCACAACCCATGACCACGAAGGCAAACAGCCTAGCCTTCGTTATGCTTTTGCTGTTCTCATCACTGTCAGCGGTCGTTCAACCGCATGACCGTCTTCGTGATGAACCAATGGAAACCGAGTTGCCTGATTTGTTTGACGGCTTCTTTGTCGGTGAAAGTGAAGATGTCTGGAACATGACGCCTTGGCCCACGGTTGCCGTCCCGGATGGGTTTACTTACATGAGCGTCATTGACTACAGCGATGTCGGGGTTCTCATCAACAACCTTTCAGAAGAAAGCAGGACCATTGGGTGGGCCTTTGTTGCTGCAAGAAATATTTCTCTTGACCGAGTGTTCATCTTTAATCAAAGTGGAACGCCGGTTGGAGAAACCATCAATCGAGAAAAGTTCAACACGTATTTCGCTGAACCTTTCCTCGAAATGCTCCAAAACAGTTCATCATCATCACAACTCAATTACCTGGTGACCACCAAAGGAATCCCCCTACGCATTTCAGGTGGAGCAGACAAGGCCAGTTTTGATCAAGAAATCGCCTTGTTGGGAGGGACCTACAACAGTTCCATAGGAGCAAACAACTGGTTTAACCATGGCTACGGCCCGTTGGCCGGTCAAGAAATGAATTCCTTTACCAGAGATGAATACGGTTTCTTCCTCGTCACTCGGTTAACAGGCTACACCGTCGATACCGCATTGGAACTGATCGAACGAGCAAACAACAGCCTCGGAGAACGGGGAACGTTCGTTTTGGACCTGGCTACAAATCGAAACGGTTCGGGATACAAGTACTGGAACGATGACCTCTACACTGCGAATTCAACGCTGAACGGCAGCATGGGTTTGCCGGTATTTTTTGACCAAGAAAGTCAATTTGTCACCAACCTTTCCAACGTCATGGGCTATGCTTCTTGGGGCAGTAACGATGGTCATTGGGATACAAATCGAATTCCAAACTCTGGTTTTGACACAACCGATGCTGCATGGGGCATGGGCACCAGATATTGGGAACACACGCTACCTGCGGTCAGCGCTGACGAAGGGTTCTCTTGGGGATATCAAAGCGGAATCAAGCAAGGAGGGTCCGGAGCCTTGGAAGGAATCCTGGACACGAACTGTTCGGGCCAGGATGGGACGGCTGTGGCGGGGCTCTTAGCAGAATACTTCGACAACAGCGGAATCTCCGTTGGCAGCACAATGCCGGACTTGACCACCCGTGAACCCAACGCCATACGGGTTGAACCGACACTTGACTGGACTTCGAGAGGGTCGGCCTACCCTGGCTTAGATGCTCGATTCAATACCCATTGGAGTGGAAGGTTTACTGGAATCATCACCGTACCAGAAACCGGAAATTGGACCTTCCATCTCGAAAGCGATGATGGTTCCGAGCTTTGGCTCAACCACGCCAGTTTGGTTCAGAACCATGGAATGCACGGCATGAGGACCGTTTCAAATTACATCAATCTAACAGCAGGAGAACACGACCTGCGCGTTGAATTCTACCAAGGTGGAGGACCTCACGGACTTCGTTTGTTCTGGGAGGGGCCCAATCAATCCAAAGCGATCATACCAACATCTGCCCTAAGTGTATCATCCATGGAAGGCCCACAGCCGAATTATCTTGAGCATCGTTGGGATTTTGAAGAGGGAACGGGAACTCAGACCAACGACAGTTTAGGAGATGCAAATCTTTCCTTTTACGGCATGAACGCGACCAATTGGGTCACATGCCCCGGCGGCTCATGTTTGATGTTTGACGGCCAAGACGATTACATTGAAGTTGATGTGGAGGACTGGTCCGGGAACTTCACCGTCAGTCAATTTGTAATGACGAACACGACCAATCAGCCCGCCTACGCTTCCACCTTTGCTTCAGGAGACACAGCGGGGTCCAATGCATCGTTCCAACACATGATGCAATCCTCAGGATGGTACCTCCACAACGACCAAACCAATTTCTTTGGCGACGTAACAACCGAGCGTTGGGCTCACCTTGCAACAGTTTTTGACAACGGAACCGTCCGTCAATATTTCAACGGCCAGTACGTTGGGAGTACCACTGCACCTTCAGGGGACTTCAATAATTTCGACCTCTATCGTATGGGTGTTAACCGAGCAGGTTCTTCCTTTTTTGAAGGAAAAATTGACCGAGTGCTCGTCTATTCCACAGCCTTATCACACAGTGAAGTGCATCAAATTTCACGCGAGATCCTTCCGAACTGCCAAGTCTATTCGGGTACAAATCAGGAAACTACAACCATTTGGCAAAACATCACGTTGCCCGAAAACCACACCTCTCACGCATGGCTTCTGAGTTCATACGGCATGATTGAAGGCTCCATTGGAGGGACTTACACGCTCCAAGTTGAAGCCAGAGATGCTAACGGAGCCTTGCTTTCGACCAATCGTTCGTCGGGTAAAACCTTCGAAACCAACTGGAACAGTGACACCCTAAGGTTCCGGCCTCATCCCCAGGCAGTCTTGTTCAACATCAGTATTGAAGTCATGATGACTGGTTTTTCTCAGGAAGGCTCCATGTTCCTAGACACCATGAGGTTGCAGGCAATCCGCCCTCATATGGATTGGGTCAACGGTTCAATTGCAGAAACTGCAGTATCGACCGGTGGGCGTTCATTCAATTGGAATACCAACTACGGGCAATCGCTGGTAGCTGACCTGATCGAAGACGGTGTGTCGGGAGTCAAAGGCTATGTCTACGAACCCTATCTTACTGCAGTTGGCTATCCCAGCGTCTTGCTTCCGGCTTATGCATCGGGGTACAATCTCGCTGAAAGCCACGCTGCCGCCAGTACGGTTTCGGGTTGGATGGGCGTAGTGGTCGGCGACCCCAAAATGGCCGCTTATGCTGACCTCATCCACGATATCAATATCGTCGACGCACGCGTTGTGGGCGAGGTCAATGTTGGTGAGCCAACCTTGGTCCAAGTTGCGGTTGAAAACCTCGGCATGGCTCCTTCAAACGGTTCGTTAATGATTCAATCAAGAATCGGGAACGTCGTTCTCAACGAATCAATCCTTGAAATGCCCGCTGGGGACCAGCCCGGTAGCAGAACAATCGTCAACCTCACCATTGAGCCAACACAACCTGGATATTTTGAAATCCGTGTCCGATACGTCAATGCTTCCAACGAGCAACGAATTGAGAACAACATGGTCTTATTGTCTCTTTTTGCTAACGAGGCCCCGAACATCATCAATGGTTACTGCAACGCACCAACCTTGACCAGAGGCGGGTATACGGTATGCACTGTACAGGCTCAGGATGACACGAACGTCACGAGGGCAACGATGAGTTGGCAGATCGTTCCAGACAACAAGTCCGTGAATGAAAGCCGCTGGGTTCAGCAAAATATGGGTCAAATCGACAGTTCTCGCTGGCAGGCAACACTCATCATACCTACAGATGTTGAACTTGGAGAAATCGCACTGCGAATTCATGTCTATGACATTGCAAACATGAGCGATGAAGCAACCTATCTGAACGTTACAAGAATTGTTGATGCCCCTCAAACATGGCACGGACCTCATGTTACGGACCTTGACCCGCCCTCATGGAACCGTGCATCCAATCTACCCAACAAACCCAGTGAAGGTATTTTGCGCCACCGTACTTACACCCTAACCAGTTGTGCTAGTGATGCGGACTTTGATGTGATGCAACCTCCCCCAGTGTTTTCTGTATCGAGGGGAAACCTGACCAATACAACATCCGTTGTACCTCACGATGTCAACATCTACTGTTACAGTTCAAATTTATCGCTTGAACCGGGCATGTCTCTCGAGGATGTTGATGTTCAAGTTCGGTCAATAGAAGGCTCGTTGTTGTTGCAACGGACTCTTCGTGTGGATGATGTCAACCCCGAAGTATCCCTGTCCATGGCCAATAGCAACGGGACTGTTCTTGATGCAGTAGTAGGCAATGGAAGAGAACACCTCATCGTTCAGGTATCGGACATTGATGACCCGGCCACCCCATTCATCGGCGATGTCATGGTCTATTGGCCAGGGAATGAAATGTTCCAAATTCCTCTTGACATACCGCAAGGAGTCTCAACAGTGAGCATTCCCCTGAGTCAAATTCCAACCGCTTTAGAATCCGGCGAACTTGTCATCGATATTACGGGCAGCGGCCTCCACGGTGGAACTGCCGATGCTACGTTGAGCATTCCCTTTGAATTCACATTGCCTGAAGTGGTCTTCATTGAAGTCTGTGATGATGAAGGCCCAACGCGCAACATGACGTTTGGTCAAACTGCAACCTTGGTCGTCGGCGTCCAAAGTGACCGTCCTCTTGAAAATCCAAGCGCCAGGCTCAGTCAATTAGGGCGTTCTATTGTGGCACCATTGACCGACGAACCCGCATGGGGCGAAGGCGATCCCCCAGAAGCATGCGCCGGTGATGAAAACCAAACCGACATGGGCTGGTATCACTTCCGTATCAAAGTTGATAACTCGTTTTCGGACGGCCCTGGAAAGATTGTGATGAACATTCGAGATGTTGACCGACTGCCAACCTCCCTCACCGTTGATATGATGTTCCAACACGCACCAACCTTACTCGGAGAATTCAATTCGTCGGCCGCATTACCAGGCGAGGACATCCAAGTTACGTTGCCGGTTGGAGACGAAGACGGCTTGCATACGGTCATTTGTTCGTTTACCATCCATGACCCGTCGGGGGCATTGCTCACGCAATCTGCTACGATGGCGGGTGAAGAGATGAACTATGAAGCAGAATTGAACTGGATGTACCCCATACCGGGATCACTAGCAAATCAAACGCTTAGCTTGGAGGTAGGTTGCCTCGATGATCAAGGCATCCGCGTTACGCAAACTGCAAACATCACCGTAGGCCCGCAGGAATCTTGCCCCAATTGTTCATCTAACGATTCAACTCGAGGAGATGCAGCAGACCAGAATGATACCCTTTCGGGTACAGCAATTGCTTCTCTTGGTTTGTTGGCTCTTATGATCATACTCGGAGCAATCGGGTTTGCGGTAAAAACGAACAAAAAATCAACTGAAGAGATGGATTGGGACGTTGAGGAAAATACCGGTCACGACCTTGAATCCATGTTTAACAACGACGATCTCATGGACCAGGAAGGGCCTGACCCTTCACAAGAAGAAGGCGCAGAGCACGACTTCATTCCGGATGGTTGGACAGAAGAGCAGTATCTTCAGTGGCTCGATGGACCTGCGCCAGAAGGATGGGGAGTGGAGCAATGGACCGACTATGTCGCCGAACATAAGGCCAAATTAGACCTCCATGAAATAGTAACGGAAGGATGATGAAGACGAACAGCGCCCCTTGACTTGAGCAGCATGGCCGTCGGATACGTATTGATTAATGTCCAACCTGGTACCGAACAAAGCGTGTACGAGTTGATGAAAGCCCTTCCTCATGTTGACGACGCTACGGTGTTGTTTGGAGACCATGATTTAATTGTCAAGCTCATAGCTGATGACCTCGCTACCATTGCAAAAGCAGTTGTTGAGCATATTCGTCAAGTCCCTGGGGTCATTGACACAAAAACTCTCGCTGGCGCAGAGTTCTAAAATCTAGTGATTGAGAAACCGCTCCACTGAGGGGTTATTCTTCGAAATAGCGGCTCGGAAAGGGGTACTGAACTCCATATGTGGCGCAGTCTTGCCTTTTTTCGGGAAAAGTATTATATGCTCGTTGAGGTAAGGCGTTACCGGAGGAAATCCAAATGTCAGACGGAAAAAAATACTTCGTTCTCATGGAGAATGGAAAAGATACGAGCCAGGTTTTTGCGAGCAAACAACCCCGCGGTGCGGCCCTTAAGGCTGCAACACGCGGACACGAACAAATCCGCCTACGAGAGCGTGGCACCAAGCGTGTCCACGTCTTCACAGGCAGCATCAGTATGGTTGACAAGCCAGTAGGCGGACCAGACTGGCTCCCAGACAAGATCAAGAAGGCCAACGTCAAGAAGCAAGGCATCGAGCACCTTTGAGTGCCCCGAGCCCTTCTTTACAGCCATCCAACTTGAACCATCAAGTTGAACAGCGCCCCCATCTGCTCTTCGGCGCAGATGCGGGCCTCAAACTCTTCTTTACTCGGCCTTACCAGCGTTAGCCACGAAACCATGGCTCGCTCGCCAGCATGACGATGGCTTCATAAACACGGTTTGTCATTCCACAACGTCCTCCGGGACATGGGATGCACACTCGCTTCGGCGAGAGGCGGTGACGCCAATGAATGAACGTGAAACGCGAACGCCACAACCAAAGGCCATGAAGCCAAGCCAGCAGCGCTTGGTTGAGGAAGATTTGAAGCTTCCAGCGCGCCTTACGCATCTTCGTCATCTCCCTTGGGCAGAATGTTACAAACGACAATTGCACGCTGAAAATAAGTCACTAAATACGCAGAAGTCCTACTTTTATGGACTTCGCAGTCTCGTTGAAACCACGTTGCATCGAGAACAAGTTCTGAGTGAATCTGAATACGAATCACTGAGCATTGAATCCCTTGCACAACGAATGGAACCAATGAACGGACGGATTGACCTCTGGGCCCACTCCATCGCTGGGCTTCGGCCAACGACGTACAATGCAAGACTTGCTGCAGCCCGCCATCTTCTCCGATGGTTGGGACTCATTTGGCCTGAGCATCTCCAACGCGCACGAACTGGAAAGCGCCTACCAAGAACCCTTACTCGTCGGGAACTGACGACCGTATTGGAAACAGCCTCTGTGAGTGAAAACCCTGCAACTGCGTTTCTTGTGACCATGATGCTGGATACCGGAATGCGAGTCAGCGAAGTATGTGGCCTCAACCTTGATGACATCGACGTGGATGATGCGTCGGCCCTTGTACGCGGAGGGAAGGGAGATAAAGACCGATTGGTATTGTTCACTGAGCGAACCCTTGAGCGGCTTCAAGCATGGTTACCCATCCGAACCGCACTGGTCGATGGATCTGAAGGCGCATGTTTGGTCAACCGGCATGGGCGTCGTCTTCAACCCCGTAGTGTTCAACGAATGATGGATGCATTAGGTGAACAAGCAGGCCTCCCCAAGGGAAAGTTAACGCCGCATGTACTTCGTCATAACTTCGCAACAGGTTTACTTGAACGAGGGGCAGATTTAGTCACCATTCAACGCCTGATGGGCCACGCAACGATCGCAACTACTCGCGTTTACCTTGAGATCTCAGACCAAACGCTCAGAGAAGTGTATCACCGAGCCCAAGCATTACGAGAAAACATGGGTCAACCCGAGCGGATTGAGGAACAAATGGTCGATACAACGCCTTCTACAAGTGCAAGTGGAATTGAAACCGAACTATGAGGTTGATTTTTTCCGTTTCGATATTTGTGCAGGCCCTGTCCATGCACGAGTCGGTTGAATCGTTTGGCCATGATGTCCTGTGATGGGGCAAAACTTTCCTGAGCGGCATCGCGAACAGTTTTCCTTCGAAGGCATCTCAACGGTCTTTCTAAGACGGCCGTATTTCCTCCGGGGCATGATAAGACTTCAACCGTGAAGGTCTTCAAAGGTAGCGGTGAATTCACTTCTTTTTGAACCAAGGCATGTCCTTTACAGACCGTGGCACCTTGATCGTTGGACCTTTACGGTCAGATTCAGTTTTGGTCTTGAGGGAGGAAACTGCTTTGGTCTTCTCCACGACACCTTCAGCGACATCTTGAGATTTCTTCATGACCTTTTGTGTGCTCTTCTTTGCCTTACTAGCGGCATTAGTGGCTTTTTTCTTAGCAGCAGAGGCCGCCTTTTTGGTACTGCCCTTCACTGAATCTTTAACCTTCGTTGCAGATTCTTTAACTTTGGTTGCAGCCTTTGCAGCAGCGAGGGTTTTTTTGGCGACGGCCACCGAAAGTCCCGCCTTTTGCAGAGATTTGGGGGTTGATTTAGCCAGTTTGGCTATTGAATCAATTTTTGCTGATGCTAATTTCTTGGCTGTTGCTGCTCCGACTCCAGGGAGCGAAGTCAAATCTTTGGGGGATGAAGGGGCTTTGGCTGCCATTATACCACTGCTCTACTCTTCCTTGACGCCGGACTTCAACCTTCCTCCTGTTGCGGCTGAACCACAAAGCGGTTTCTTCATGGCAATGAACCTCTTGGTTTGGGCATGGCGGAGACAACATTAGATCCCGCCAAGAGCGTCCTCATCGCCCAAGTCAAGCAGGCTGAAGCAAGCCATCGAATGGACGTGAGTAGCGCACTGCTCCGCAGTAAACACTTCAACGCGCCCCACAAGGTCGTGTATCTTGGAAACATAGCCACGACCTTGCTTGCACAATTACCTCATCCAGAAACTCCGGAAATGATAGAATCTCCCGGGTTTAACGAACAACGATGGATACTTGCCACTCGAAGTGGAGACATCACGGTACGCATTGCTTCACGGAGTTATTGGGCCTTTGGTTTGTTCAATTCCGGCTATCTCAACGTCATCACACTTACCGGCCCGGTGCGTGAACGGGCAAGAATCGTGTTTGACACCATGAGTGCTCTGAGCCACAAGGCGTGGGAATTTTCACACCCCAGAAGTGCTCAGAAATGGCTCTCTCGTCATGGTGAAGGTCAAACCAACAAAGAAAACGAACGCCAATGGTTGGGTCACAGAAGCAGAGCAAAAGCGGATTTGCAAGAGCAAATCGATCGCCTCAAGCAGCGTTGTGATGTTGTCCTTGGTCAGATTGAAGGCAAGAGCTTGGATGCTCTTCGCACCCACATCGAACATGAATTCCACATGGCTAAAGAAGCCCTACACGATGAAAATGCGCCCGGATTAGAACGAGCTCTTGCTCGAGTTGAAGCCGAATTGATTGCGATGGACCCCCGCGCATCCCCGATAGCCATTGATGCTCCTGCCGAAATTCTAGGGTCCCCGGATGATATTTTGGATGTCGATGAACCATCTCCCATGGATAAAATGGGGCGCATTGTTCCGGTTGAGCCCTCTTTAGAAGAGGTCCCCTTTGTGGATTTGACCTCCCCTCAACATGAAGAGGAATGAGTGAGATCGCCGCGTCGCGTTGATAAGGGGGAGGTTTCTCGCCACAAACGGTCGCCATGGCAACGAAGAAAAAGAAGAACGACGGCAGCGGTATTCAACAAGCTGCTGGATTGATTCGTTATTTCGACGAAGAATCGGAAGACTCGTGGAAGATTTCTCCCGCCCAAGTCTATCTTGCCTGCATCGGTCTTGGTGGATTCTTTTACCTCGTCAATCAAGGTGTCGTCCAAGCCATTTGGGCCATCTTTTCTTGATTCGCTCAAAGGGGCTGAATCATAACCACACGCTGTTCTAATTCAGCCATGCGTTTTGCAACTTCCAAAGCAACGTGAAGGTTTTCTGTTACTCCGAGCGTTTGTTCGCCGTGCTCATCTGCAACAACCAAACGGTGTGTAAGTTGATTCAAGGTGGATTGATCGATTCGCTCAAAAATCCAATGTTCGTTTTCAATACGGACCAGTGCAGGAACCTCTACCAAGGGACCCATACCCTTACCGGTTCGTTGTGCACGAGTGGTCAGCGATTGCAAATCTCGTATGGGCTTCCATACCCGATGTCGCAACGGCATTCTCACTTTTTTGTTCGTTTCTACTCCTGATCGAAAGGCTCGTGCCATGAGGGTCCCATCCCTAAAGTCCGAAGACTTGTACCGAATCGCTTCTTGTTGCCCTAATAAGAAGCGCGATGGATGCAGCGGCCCGCGAGCGGTTTTACTCACGGGTTCTGATGAGACCAGCGGTTCATTCCAAGCGTCATAAAGAGAGCATTTGCAATAAGTAGTGCACCAAACAGAATCACCAACGTCGCATAGGAGGCAGCAAACATCAATCCCAGAACAACGGGCAGCCCCAGAAATGCTGTCCAGCCGAGAAGGGGTTTGTGAAACAGCTCAAAGGGATGTTCTTCTAAAATCCAAGGCAAATTAAGGGTGAGGATGCCTGCGGCAAAAACCAAAGGAATCAGCAGCCAAAATGAAACTGAGAACAAGGAGCCTACTGGAACGCACAGATACAGAGTAAAACGAAGCCACCACAATTCAGGTCGATGGGCCGAATCGTAGCCCATGGTCGGAAGAAGCATGCTCAATGCACCTGCTAACGCGACAAAGGATGTTAGCCGCAAACTGACCAAAATGACTTGCGTCCCGGTTCCAAACAAGGCCACGTGATGAACAGAACCAACGCACACGAGAAAAGACAACGCCACTACGCTTCCATATCCCCAAGTCATCGAAATACTCTGCCCGTCCCCTTGACCCAATCCCGACTCCATCCAAGCAGCAGGAGCATGAACACAACAAATGAGAAGGCTGTAAACGAGAATCATCAACGCAACGGTCTGATTTGAATCATGCATCGGCCGGGCCCACCACTGTTCACTCAAAACCCCGGTTTGTGCTATGACGTAACAGGCAATAGGGAGGAGAATAAGCAATTTGAGAACGGCTCTTCGGAAGAGCAGTGAAGTTGAATCATTGGTCGTAAGAAGGGAAGTAGATGCTACGATTTCTCCCGACATGATGAGGAGAAGACAAAAGCAAACAATCGATGCTAGGCTCCACCATGATGCTAACGCAACCGTGGGTGAACTCGGTAATGAAGCGGGCTCGAAATAGCGTGAGTCCGGAAATAAAAGAACCACGCAAATCAGTATCCACCATCCACTGTGGCGCATCAACCCTTGCTGAACCGCTTGACGATGTTCATCCCCAACACCCCTTAGGCTGGGCAAGTTTGGGCTCAAAAGGGAGAAGACCATGAGGGACAAAAGTGCTCCTTCTATCGCACCTTGTCCCGTAAACATCAGCGTCAATTGGTCTGCTCTCGTAGATGCTGGAGTCAAGATTGTTGCTACTTCAAGGTGGCTAAAGTCCAGAGAAAATATTGCATTTGCCCTGTAAAGGATCAATCCACCGACCATGGCGGGCGGAGCCCACTTGTAGACAAGTCCCAATACACCTCGTTCTTCGCACCAAGGCAGAAGGCTGGGGGCAAAACACCAGAGCATACACCCCCCGAACATGAGAGGCAAATACCAAGGTGCCACGTCTCCGAGCATGTGTTCCAACAGAAGCCGGCACTCTTTGTACGTGGCGGAAGGCCCAAAGAGAAGAGGCCGGAGGGATAAGCGTGCGTGGACCGACCGACAACGAGGAAGAAAGACGGGTGCAAGCTGCAACCTGCGCTTTGACTTCCATGGTCAAACATTTGGGGGTTGACCCTGAACCATGGATGGCCTCCGCTCTAGCACCTCTTCCTGAAACCCTCCGAATCTCAGTCCATCGTTCCGACCGTGAGTGGACGCTTGAACAAGTGAAGCAACTTGGGGGTAAACCTCTTTCATGGATGCCTAATGAATCAGGCTGGGTGATGCCTTTTGCTCGGGGAAGGGCCCCCGAGGGTGTCGCGCAACGGATGATGGCTCTGTTGCATGAAACCGGTCGCATCACCCGACAAGAAGCCGCCAGTATGCTTCCTGTTCGACTGCTGGACCTGACGCAGGAAACGCTCGCCTTGGACCTCTGTGCTGCACCAGGTTCCAAAGCAACGCAACTGGCTGAAGGGCTGCATCCGAATGGGGTTGTTGTAGCCAATGAGCCTGTATCTGGGCGACTTAACATGCTGGTTAGCAACCGGAGCCGATTGAGTTTGGCCAACATGGTCATCACGCAACATGATGGACGTCACCTCGGTCGAATTCCGCCTCCAGGGTTTGATGCAGTGGTGGCAGATGTCCCATGTACTGGAACTGCGACAACTCGAAAAAACCGTGACGTATGGTGGAATTGGACGCCGAGAGAAGGGCGCCGAATGTTCAAGATGCAACTTGAAATCGCCATGCGTGGAGCTGCTTTGCTCGCCCCTGGTGGAAGTTTGGTCTACTCTACGTGCAGTATCGACCCGATTGAAAATGAAGCGGTGGTTGCCGAAATTCTCCGAAGATGCCCATATTTGGAACTGGTCCCGATTGACGATGAACTCCTACCGGGCCTCATCCTCCATCCCGGAATGAATCAATGGCCTTGTTTTGACGAAGAAGGCAAGCCAACAGAAGCGGGGGGAGGCCGTGACGGCCTACCGTTCCTTGACGCCACCCACCTTTGCCCAGACGACCGCATTGAACAACTTGAAGAAAGCGAGGTTGCTTTTGAGCAGCATTTGAAAGAGGTGTTGCCCGGTTGCAGAAGGTTGTGGCACATGGATAACGACACGGGAGGTTTCTTCCTCGCCTTGTTACGGCATCGCCCAGAAGCATCTCCCGAAGGCATTGCTCAAACCTTCCGTTCGAGAAGACAATTGCGCAATGATGCGGGGTGGGAGCCCAAAGTCAGAAACGCCCCCCCTCATGACAAAAATACCGTTGTCCGGGCGGACGAAGAAGTCCAAAATGAGGTGTTTTCAGCCTATGGAATGGACGATTCTCCCTATTCTGTATGGCAGCGTGGTAAACGAATGAACATCGCCCCTCCAATGGTAGCACAGCGACTCTATGACAGAGAATGCCCCAACAACAAAGGGGAACTGTGGCCAAAGGGAACCTTCCACCCGTTACGGGCCGTTCATGTCGGTATGCCGGCGTTTACATTGAAGAAAAATTCTTGGCGCACCCGCCAGGAAGCGCTGTACCTTTTGAGCGATGTCATCACGAAGAATACGATGGATGTCGACCTTGAAACCTTTACTCGGCTTTTGCGGGGCTGGGCGCCAATGGTTGCCGATTTTGAAGAAGAAATGGGGTGTAAGGAACTCCCAATGGGCGCCTTTTTACTGACAACAAGTCTCGGCTCAAGAACCGAGATGATCTCGGTATGGGTTGGTGCTCGAGTGACACTCATGGTCGATCTTTCAGAACAAAACCTCCTGCGGAAAAAACTTGACCTTCCGTGGCGAGATGAGGAGGAATAAGTCATGAAAACGAAGACTTCCGTACTTGTAATGACGGCGCTCATCTGTCTTCTTTCACCGTTGGGCTGGGCTCAAACACCGCTTGTGGTTCATGCATCATCACCGATCAGCACAACAGAATACAGCACAATAGAGGAAGTATTTGTCACCGAAAATTCGCCGAACTACGCACCAAGCCAGGATGAAGACACCGTTCGGTGGGTCTGGTGGTCCTGGAGCGAAACGACCGGTTCGGATTGGCCTGACGATGATGCAATGTACCGGGCAGACCAACTTGGTTTGAACCTCTCAACCCTCGATGAGCCTCAAGTCTACCGCCATGCTGTTGATTCGGAGGAGGCGGTGTCGCTTGCTGGCGATGTTGAAATCATGGCAGGAGATGTTGGCTACTGGTTTGTTCAGTTCCATTTGGAAATTACTCCGATCGTCGAACTCTCCAACGATACGCTCCTCTACATCGTCCTCACCGAAGACGTCAGCGAAGACCATCACGGCCGTCGAGGTGTTGATATCGTTCATGAAATGCGGCCTGAAGTTGGGTTTTCTCTCCAAGCAAACAACGTAACGGAGACGACGTTCTCTCTTTCATCGGACCACTTGGCTGCGGCTGGAGTTGACCTGCGACAGATCTCAACGGGCTGGCGCTACAGCCTCATGATGTTCAACGGAACACAAGCCAATGACTCCTCGATGCGCATACTCACGCTCGCTTCCGGACCCTTACCTTCCCCGTATCAACACACGAGTGCTGGAGGGCAGTGGACGCCGATTATTTTGATAGCGGTTGCCTTTGTTATTTGCAGTGCAGTGGTTGCTAATTCAAGAAAGCGCGAAGAAGGAATCCCTCGAATTAAAGCCGTTTGGTCTGCTTCATCGCCAACAACACTCATGATCAAACTCGAAGCGGGTACGTTGGCGTTCCGCACACAGGATTGGACCGTTGAATCCCCATGGAAGTTCAAAGGACGCCCTCCTAAACCATCGCTTCAGCCTACGGAACAAAAAGAATTCACCGTTCAATTTTCCCAACACCACCCAGAAGATTGTCGATTTGAAGTCGGTTTAGAGGTTGATGAAATGGGAGCATGGAGACAACATGTCTGGCTTCCAGCTCCTTCCACGGCAACCTTGACCGGGGGAAGTGTTGAAGACGACAGCACGGTTGCTCTTGATTGATGACCATGGATTTGGACGAGACCGACCGGCGCTTACTCTCCTTGCTCAACGACGATGCACGCCAAAGTCAACGGCAACTGGCACGCCAACTTGGCGTCGCTCAAGGAACCGTAACAAATCGCATCAAGCGCTTGGAAGAGGCCGGTGTTATCTCGGGGTACTCCGCTGTCCTCAATCCTGAACAGATCGGCTGGTCCATGACCATTATGGCTGGCCTGCGCATTGTCAAAGGAAGCATGATCGACGTCCAGCAGAAAATCGCTGCTGACCCACGCGTTTTTGCTGTTTATGACGTGACTGGAGACTGGGATTCAATGGTTCTTGCTCGGGTCAAAGACCGCGAAGATTTGGACAACCTAGCAAAAACCGTTTTCACGCTTGAGGGGGTCGCCCGTTCCTTTACCCATGTTGTCCTCAATACGGTCAAGGAAGATCCGCTCCCACAACCTGCTCAACCGGATGAAACCTCATCCAACTGATCGATGAGAGGCCCCAAAACATCCACTAAGCCCGACATTCCCTCAACGGTCTTTGTTTCGGGTTTCAAGCATCGAAGGAGCGTCTTGTACAGAGATTCATCAAAGGCTACGTCCAAGGATTCAAGGTTACGACGGCATGTATTCTGAAGTCGCCCTCCAGTCCGGTCCCAATCCATCAATACAATGATGGTCGGCCCGTTGTCATCCTCATGCCTTCTTCCGTAGGTATCGACCAAATACACCAGTACATCGTCCACGCTCCATCCGCGGTTGAGCAGTTCTATTGGGCCAGTGAACCCGAGACGAGACAATGTTCTGCGGTCACGTAATCCTTCAACGAGAATGGCACAGTCGTGAGTTCGATTGCGCTCACGAGCCTCAGCTAGCGCTCGAGCGGCATCCCACCAGCGCTGTTCGGCATTTGCAGAACCCCGGCGAAGACCATGATAGGAATCGTCGCTCATCATCCGTCCTCCAAAACCTCGTTCAATCGCACCAACAGGTCATCAAGGGCAATCGATTCAAGCCGCAACCGTTTCTTGCGCGAACGATGGCCTGTTACCACCGTCACATCAGCAGCCTTCAGACGAAACTGTTGAGCGACGACATGAACGACGGCTCGATTCGCTTGCCCCTGTCTTGCCTCTGCCTTCACAGCGATGACCAAACGTGAGCGCCACTGGTTAAACCCAGTGACTCCCTGCTTTGATGCCCCAGGCTGAATTTCAACCTCCATCAATAGAGCCCCGTCCAGGGTCTGGGTCAGGCACGTCCCGACGTCCATAACGACTCATTTTCCGGCCGGCTTTTTATTGTCTCCCGGCAGCGTGAAGCCGCCCCTTCTTGTTGTGACACTTTTATCGTGTTTCATATCAAAAAATACGCGAAACGGAAGGCTGGAGAGCCTCGCGAGGGAGATGGAAAGAAGGGGTGCTTCTAGCCCCCTGCAACAAATGCTTAAGGAGGGGCTACGCGGCGGTAGAATCAAGGTGATTCCATGGTCGCGGAAGATACGGTATTCTCTGTTCTCTATGATAAATTCATGTTTTGGTCTATTCTCGTCGGAGTTCTAACCTTCGGATGGATGTTCCTCGCCATGCTGCGATACCGCGAAGGCGTTGAGCCAGATACAACTGATATCGACCATATTGAGGTGGGCTCGTTCCCTGTTGACCGGCACAACACTCCCATGGAAGTGATGTTTTATCTGGCCCCAACCCTCATCGTTCTGTGGCTCATCGTTCTCGCTGTATCGTCAAATGCTGCGGTGTGGGTCATCCCCGATGACGATGATGCACACAACATGAAAATCACTGGAAAGCAGTGGTTCTGGGACTTTGAATATGAAGACGAACTTACTTGGGAAGACGACGAGGCACTTACCTCCATCAATGTAGACTGGCCAACGCTCGGCAATTTGTATGTTAATGCCAGTGGCTCAGAAGCAACGAACGTGACGGTCACCGTTGAAGGGGTCGCCACTGAATTTGCTCTTGACCAACTTACCTCCTCCTTGGAAGTAACGCCAGGAGACGGCGTTGATTACTTCAATCCATCATCTTACTCCTTTATCGAAGTCAGCGATGTTGATGGCCAAGTGCTTCACACTTGGATGCACATCCCAGAAGACCACAAGTTCTCTTCAGCGGCAAATGAACCGATGATTCTACCCTGCGACCAAAACACGGTATTCAACATGAAATCAGAACCAAGCGATGAATCTAACCCGAACTATGTCGGTGTCCAGCATTCGTTTTGGCTTCCTGAATGGGGCGTCAAAGAAGACCTGGTCCCCGGACATGCAGAGGGTACATGGATGACCGTTATGCCCGACGACCCTGGAATGTTTCCGATCAAATGTGCTGAGTACTGCGGTAATCAGCACGCCTACATGACCGGCCAAGTCAAAATTGTCGCCATGGAGGGAACGGACTGTTCCACAGACACCGGCGTAAAGAAGACCGGAGATTCAAGCGATGGAGGTGATTATTGATGCGCACACGAGTTTCAATCATATTGGGAGTCCTTCTCCTTGCTCTGGTTGCAACACCTCAATTTACAGCCATTCCTTCTGGAATCGGTTCTGCTGGTGACCAAGGATGTTCCTGTCACGGCGGAGTGTCCCCCGACACAAGCGTCGTTGTCGATGGACTTCCAGAAGTATACAATGCAAGTGAAACTTACACGTTCACCGTGACCGTCATCAACGATGTCATGGAACTCTACGATGACGGTGGCGAGGACTGGAACGGTCGGGCTGGAGGCTACCGAATTTTGACAACCCACGGAAATGTCGTTGCTATTCCAAACACACTCGGACAGGACATGGATGGCGGCCTCACGCACACTACTGAAGCAAATACAGTTCGCTCTTGGACGTTTGAATGGACCGCTCCTGCAGCTGACGATGAAAACGTTGAGATGACCGTTTACGGGAACGCTGTGAACGGTGGCGCTGGTTCTGGTGGAGACTACTGGAACCAAGCACTCATCTCCATCCCTGGAGTCAACGCTGGTGCACTTGCGCCAAGTGCAAGCGCCTTGGTGATTTTCATTACCGCCATCGGACTTGCTGTCGGCCTCATCTTTGTTGGAATTCTTTGGATCTTTTACCGACGTTCTCCGGACACGTTCACCATGCAACAGTTCTGGGATTTCCTCAAGCCTTGGTTGACCACAACGGACCACAAAGAAGTCGGAGTCATGTACTTCTTGTTCGGATTCTTCTTCTTCCTGGTCGGAGGGTTGCTTGCTCTGCTGTTCCGAATCCAGCTTGCTTTGCCTGAGAACGATTTCCTCACCTACGACGAATACAATTCGTACTTTACACTCCACGGAACAACCATGATTTTCCTAGCCGCCATGCCAATGATTGCTGGATTCATGAACTATGTCCTCCCTCTTCAAATCGGGGCAAAGGACTTGGCGTTCCCAAGAATCAACGCCATGGGACTTTGGCTCCTCGTCTTTTCAACACCGCTCATCTTTACGGGGATTTGGTCTGGACAAGCTGCTGATATCACATGGGTCATGTACCCGCCTTACTCTTCACTCACGGAGGCGAACATGGGTGCTGAACTTGCGAATTACGGCTCGAACGCAGGAACAACGGCGTTTATTTCGGGCATTCTCATGCTTGGTGCTTCATCGACCCTCGGTGGCGTGAACTTCATTACGACCGTATTTACCATGCGTGCGAAGGGCGTTACATGGATGAAAATGCCACTCTTCTCGTGGTCGGTCTTCATCAGCGTGTTCATGCTCTACATGTCGCTTCCAGCCTTCATCATCGGAGTCGCTTTCTTGCTCTTTGACCACACCATCGGAACCACATTCTTCGTCGCAGGTGGAGACCCGCTGCTCTTCCAACACTTGTTCTGGTTCTTCGGCCACCCTGAAGTATACGTTGTGATTGTACCTGCCTTCGGAATTGTTTCTGAAGTTCTCGCAACTTCCGCTCGCCGTTCGATCTTTGGCTACAAATCAATGGTCTTCGCCATGGCGGGAATTGGAATCGTCGGATTCGTCGTATGGGGCCACCACATGCTCACGTCCGGCATGGACCCGTTCTGGAGAGCCGTGTTCATGATTACGACCATGTTTGTTGCCATACCGACCGGAGCAAAAATCTTCAATTGGCTTGCTACCCTTTGGGGCGGCTCTTTGGTGATGAAAACCCACACGCTTTGGTCCCTGGGCTTCATCGTGACGTTCACGCTTGGTGGAATCTCTGGAATGTTCTTCCCTGTATCGGGTATGGACATCCACTTCCACGATTCATACTTCGTTGTGGCTCACTTCCACTACGTCTTCATCGGCGGAACGGTCTTCGGACTGTTTTCCGGACTTTACTATTGGTTCCCCAAAGTTACAGGTCGCAAGATGAACGAAACCCTAGGACTCTGGCATTTCCTCGTCGGATTTGCTTCCTATAACGCAGCGTTCTGGCCCATGCACGCACTCGGGATCATGGGCATGCCCCGACGAACCCACAGTTATACTGTCGAATCTGGATTTGCGGAGTACAACATGGCTGTGTCCACCTTTGCATTCATCTTTGGCCTGAGCCAAATCCTTCTCCTTTGGAACATCATCTACTCCTCTCGTCGAGGAGAACCTGTGGGCAAAGACCCGTGGGGCGGATGGTCACTCGAATGGTCCACTACCTCGCCACCACCTACACCGTCGTTCCACGAGGACCCCGTACAAGGTGACATGAACGAACGCTACGGCCATCACAAGCCCGATACTGGGAAACTCATTGACAAACTGCTGAAAGCCGAGCCGAAGAGTACGGTCGTCGGCAAGTTGGAGGGAGAAGAATGAGCAGCTCTGAAGCACACGTGGAGAACAGCATCTGGATGAGAGCCGTATTGATGGGTAGCACCTTCCTCATCATTGGTATCCTTGCCTTCGCAACCATGGGAGTTGGCATGGCCAACATTAGACATCATGACTATGAAGAAGCCGTCCACCATTATGAGGATGCAAAGCACGATTACGAAGAAGCGAAAGCAAACAATGCTTCGACTGAAGAAATCGCTGTGCTCAAAGCCGAAAAAGACGAGGCTCACCATCATGAAGTTGAAGCACACCTTTCCTATCTCACCTGGAGAACGGCCGGAATTACAATTTTCTTGATGTGTGTTACCTATGCCAGTTTCATTGGCCTTGGTGGCTTCGTTAATTCAATTCAACCTGACGAAGACGACAGCCATAGCAGTTCCAGCTATGGAGGGGACGACCATGAACATCATGGATCAGGCTCTCCAATCATTTTCGCACTCGGTATCATGTTGTTCTTGATGGGCTTCCCTGATTTCCAAGCAACGCTAAGCGACATGTTGTCTGGCAACGAGGCAGAACTCGGAGGACTTGGGCTCAGCATGCTCGGACTCCTCGTTATCGTCCTGGGTGTCTCAAACTGGTGGAGAGAAGACCTTCCGTTCATCGGAAATGGTGAACAGATTGCAACTTCTGCACCGTTTGAAGGACAACACATCCGAAAAGCAGGTTTGTGGGTCTTCATTATGTCCGAAATTATGGTGTTCGCCACCTTCTTTTCATCCTACCTCCGTATGCGTACGGAATGGTGTACTGGATGGCAGGTAGAGGCAGGAAACTGTGAACAAGTGGACATGTTAACCGCATCGGATTTCCTTCGACCAGACGGTGCAGAACTTGGAGGTTTGGGCGGCCAAGGTGACTTCATGACCCTCCTCCCAGGAGCGATCAACACCTTTGCACTCATCGTGTCTTCATACACCATCGTCCTTGCATTGAAAACGGCCAAGGATGCTAACTGGCAAGCTCCAACCGGCTTCATGGGCAAACTCATGCCAACCAAGAAAGCGGCAGTACGAAACTATCTCATCGCAACCCTCATGCTCGGTTCGATGTTTATCGTTCTGAAGTTGATTGAATGGAGCCATCTGGTTGCTGAAGGATTTACCATTGGAACCCAGGCAGGTAGCATCTTTTACATCTCTACCGGAGCCCACGGCCTTCACGTCTTCATCGGCCTTTTGGTCATGCTCTATCTTGTGTTTAAGGCGGACACTGTTGAGTTTAATGAGGACAATGCTCAGGGTATTGAATACTTTGGATTGTACTGGCACTTTGTCGATTTGGCGTGGGTTGTTATCTTCCCAGCCTTCTACTTGTATTGAGGTGAAAACATGGGAGAACACGAAACACACGGAATTATCGAAAACATCTTTGACGGATTGCTTGGAAAGGACATCTATTTTTGGAACTTCATTGTTCTGATGGTATTTACCCTGTTTGAAGTGGCTGCAGTCTTTTTCTCAGGCATCCCTCTCAAGGCAGTATGGGCCATCCTTATCGGTGTCGGAATCGTCAAAGGATACGGAATTTCAGCATATTTCATGCACTTGAAGGGCGACCCCCGAATTTATACGAGAACCGCATTGTTTCCAGTGGTATTTGTTTTGCTGATGCTTTGGGGAATTGGATTGTCCAACCCAGAAGGTGTCACCGGCCTACCTGCTTGGTGCACCCCTCTATCAGCGGATTATGCCACGAATCGCTGAGAGAGATTTACCATGAACGCAAAGCGAACTTTACTGGCCCTGCTCCTAACCTGCCTCTTGCTTATGCCGGCAGCCGCATACAAAGGAAGTCAACTCGCCCGAAGTCCAGTTGATGACTTCGTTCTCACCGACCAGATGGGTGATGAATTTTCATTCTATGACGATAGCAATGAAGTGACGGTCGTTGCCTTTATTTTCACCCGCTGTCCTGATGTTTGCCCAGTGATTACTCAACTTTTGAAGAGTGTTGATGGTGAACTTACAGACACGGAGAAGGGCGATGTTACGTTCATATCCATTACCGTCGACCCTCGGTACGACTCACCAGAACGCCTGAAAGCGTTTACTGACATCCATGGAGTAGAATGGCCTCACCTTACCGGAACAGCTGAAGAACTGGAACCGGTTTGGAAAACTTTTGGTGTCGTTGTCCAGGAGAGTGTTATCGATGCTCATGTAATGGATTACCACCCTGGTGAAGCATCCGTAACCGTCGTGAACACCAGCGGAAATGCTTCCACTCACATGTTCGGCCTTTCAGGTTGGACGCTAACTGAAACCCTAGCGAATCAACATCAAATTGAGATCAACGCATCAATGTCACAATACGGACATTATGTCACTGGAATCGGTGGCGAGGAAGCACCAGGGGATTCATGGTATTGGGAACTTAATGTTTGGAATCAATCAACCAACCTCTGGGCAGCCTCACAAGTTGGCATTGATGACATCGATGCGCTTCAAGAAAACCAACATATTGCTTGGATGCCCTCAAGCCTCAATCGCTCTAATCTCTCCTCACCACTCGTCGAAGGTGAAGCAAGTATGACCATTATGTGGAACAATGGAACAGAAGTTCAAACAAGTATTGACACCTTTGATGGATACCACATCACGAAAGGTGCACTCAACGATGCAGGCGTCAATGTTACGATCGCTGACTCATCATACGGCCACTACATGACATCTCTTGGCGATGAAGATGCTCCAGCAGATAGTTCTTGGTGGTGGAGCCTCTATGAATGGAACTCTACCAATGCGACCTGGGACACTTCCCCTGTTGGAATGGACGGTATTATGGAACCAAAGCATCTTGCTTGGGCTCCTTCAATTGTGAATGCGTCGGATATTCCAGCCCCAGTGAAGAATTCTACCGAAGAGGTATGCAGCGGCCACGGGTGGGAAATGGGTACTGGAGAAGGTCTTCACTGCATGTGTGATGACGGCTATACATGGGACGAAGGCGACAGAACTTCATGCGTGAAAGAGGTCAGTGAAGACTTCAATGTCGGCCACTCAACCATCACCTACATCATCAATGAGAACCGCCAACCGCTTGTCGTTTGGACGGGAGATAATTGGAAGGTTACCGACTTCACCGCCGACCTTAGAGAGGTTCTCGAAAAGGACGGTCTAGGCGACAGTGACCCCCTTGAAACACCCGGCATGACCTTTGTCTTGACCTCTCTAGCACTCGGCCTCGCCGTCGCTGTTCGGCTCCCAAAAGAGAACTCCGACTTGACAGTGAACAAGCGAAAGGGGAAAAAGAGGGAAACCTCCCGCCTCCAATAAAGCAGTCGTCGCATAGCCTGGTATTGCGCCGGATTTGAAATCCGGTGTCCCCGTGACTCGGGAGTTCAAATCTCTCCGACTGCGCCATTTTGCGTGTTTTAGATGCTGTTCAACCGTGAGGATTGAGGGAAGACTTCTCAAACTCCACGCCCCCTCCAAGGTCCATGCGCAGAGGTGCTCTCGTCCTGTTGTTCATCGCCAGCATGATGCTTGCTGGGTGCTTTGGCCCCTCAACATCAGCATGGGGAGATGGAGAAAATGCAGTCAGTGTCTCGTTTGCAAAGGACGACATTGATGTCGTTTCAACTCTTTCTGGAACGAAGACTACGGTTTCTGACATGCAAGCAGTTGGATGCAACCCCAGCGGCGATGAACCCGACCTAACCGTGGGAGAAGGGACTGAAATCTCCTTCACCGGATATCTGGCTGCTAGTGCATTCTATGACACACACGATCCGCTTTTGGGCGGTACTAAATTGAATTACGGCGTAACTACTGCAGTAGCAATTCAAGAGATGTCATTTGATGAGGCCGCAACCGTTGTCGATGGAGAAGGAGCACGGATTGACGTGAAGACATGGTCGAACCCCTTGTCTCCAGAAACAGGGGCTGGTAGTATTGACCTCGATGAAATCAACAGTGATTCTGAATCCCAATGGTTTGTATTGGGGCTGATTCCTGCCTCAGAAAACGTTCATGATGGTTTGACCGCCATGGGTGAATGGCACCAGCCTGTTACGGTCAGTGGATACATGGTTGATGCTAATGAATCCGGTGGAGGGTTTTACAGAGATAGTTTTGACCAATTCGTGAGGCCGGATTGTTCGATGGGCGTAGACAAAGCAATGAACCTTGACAGGTATTTCATCGTCGTTACGAGCGTTGAACTCGATGGTGCTACCGTTAGCATGAATGGAGAAGCAGATGACGAATGGGTTCAAGGAGACGTACCCTTCTTAGGGCGTGCTGGATTTATTTTGTTCTTCCTCGTTGTCGGCTTAGGTGGAGGCGTTGGAGCATTCATTGTTTCAAAAGGAATGGTTCTTAGTTCTGCAAAAGGAACGATGCGGACCCTGCTTGGTTCTGATGGGCTTGACAAGGTTGCCCAAGTCAAAGAAGATATCAAGTCGGCAAAGAAAGCAGGCATGGAATCTCCAGAAGAGCGCAAGAGCAGAATGGAAAAGGATCGCAAGAAGGAACAGAAAAAGGAGCAAAAGAACGACCCTCCCGCTTCAGTTCCAAAAGAAAAAGACTCTCTGGGCGGATTTGACCTTGACAGTGTGCTTGCCTCAACCGCCATACCCTCACGAGGTGCCAGTGGGCCACCGGAACGCAAGAGTTCGGTTGTCGTTACAGATGCAGCCCAGGAAATGGAACAAGTGAACCAGTACGCTGATGACTCCTCATCACTGCCTTCATCCTTTGGTGAACGAAGAACCTCTTCGGTAACATCCTCAACACCACCTTCATCCCGAGCTCCCCGGCAACAAGATGCTCCGGCGAAAAAGCCACCCGTCCGACGTAGAAAGGCCGTCAAAAAAGCACCTGCGGAGGTTGCTGAAGAGCCTGCACCCCGTGTCTTTGATGATGAGCCAGAGGATGACTTTTCTGACTTCTCGTTCTGATCATGGAATCATGACGTTGACAACCGAAGGCAGCACTTCCATCATAAGCGGTGTTGAACCAAGATTTTCTCCATCAATATTGATTGCAGTCGGCTGTTCTGTTGTTATTTCGAGGCGGTTAAAACGGTGATAATCCACCTGTGGATGAAAAACATGGCGCCCATCCTTCTTCAACATTCCAAAAGCCTTGAGTATGCCTCTTCGATGCATTTTCTTCAAAATACCAATGTCCATTTTTCCGTCATCAAGGGATGCTCCTGGCGCAAGGGGTAACTCAGAACCTCCTGTTTGACTGTTCTGAATCAAAAAGAGCGTGAAGTCATCGTCCATTTCCACACCGTCAAGCGTTAGTGTTGCATGACGGCGGCCGTTTGCCATGATGGCCATCAAGATGCCTAAATCGTACCGAATTGGTCCAAGCCATCGCATTTTTTCAGCCTTGATGTTGGAGTCGACTCCCAGGCCCCAAGTCACGAGGTTATGGCTGTAACGAACCATGCGCTCGCCTTCTGAACCAGGAAGCCCTTCAGTCAATTCGACACGGGCCAGGTCCAACGCCTGCTTTGTACCGTTGAGAATGGCGTTGACAGCAACGTCAGGATTGCTCAGTTTGAGGTCGTATGCGACGGAGTTGCCCGTACCGGCTGGAATGATCGCAAAGGATTCTTTTCGTGATGGTTCGGCCTGCATCCTGCCGGTTAGAATCTCTGAAAAGGTCCCATCTCCCCCAACTGAAACAATGAGGTCTCCAGATTTGACCGTGAGTTCAGAAGCAATGGTGACAAGATGCCCGCTGTACGCTGAGTAATGTGCCTCAACCTCGATGCCTTCGTCTCGGAGCAATGCGGCCACATGCTCAGAAACCTTTCTGCCGTTTCGTTTGCCAGAATACGGGTTGACGAGAAGGTGTACGCGTTTTGGCCGTGATGCTTTTTTGCCTTTTTTTGTGAACATTGGTGCGAAAACAGGTTTGTGGACTCCCTTTTTGATTCGGGATTCGGTGTCGCCCTCAAACTCAATGCGGTCCGGAGTTGGAAGTTTCTGAGGTTCGGAGCCCATGGTCCCTACACGGGCACTGGAGCCTTGAAGGATTCCCCGAATTTCCACATCGCGGCGTTAATTGTTTTGAATAGTACTTTATTCAGAGTGAATAATTATCTGCTTTACCTCATTTTTACACGGTTCTCACTCGTTCCGTCAAAACGACATTCGGAGTAACATGCAAGGTGTCTTGAACCAAAGCGGTGTGGTACGACCATGGGCAGAACCTGGACCGAGCAAGACCGTTTCTTCATGGAACGGGCTCTATTGGTCGCAGAACGTGGACGTGGCCAGGTGAGCCCCAACCCACTGGTAGGCTGTGTTTTGGTCAAAGATAGCAAGGTTATTGCCGAAGGATGGCACGACCATCTTGGAGGACTTCATGCCGAACAAATGGCGATTCATGATGCAGAAGCAAAAGGGCACTCTCCCAACGGAGCAGTTGCTTACGTTACCCTTGAGCCGTGCAACCATTTTGGGAGAACTCCCCCTTGTACGGAGGCACTCATGTGGGCTGGTGTCCAAGAAGTGATCATCGCTCACGAAGACCCTAACCCCACCGTCCGTGGAAAAGGACAACGCGTCCTTGAAGCAGCTGGAATTTCGACTTCAACGGGACTGATGGCCGAACATGCAGCAGAACAAATGCGCCCGTTCCTCCATTGGTGCAAGCATCGAAAACCCATTGTGACGGTCAAACTCGCCGTGGATGCAAACGGCTCTGTCGATGACCGTTCATTGAAGGCTGGACGCTTTACTTCACCGGGTTGTCTCGAAAAAGTTCACGAATTGCGTCAAGATTGCGATGCAATTTTGGTCGGAGTTGAAACCGTCATTCGTGACGACCCACTTCTCACCGTCCGAATCGGCCAACCAAAGCGACAACCGCTCAGAGTCGTCATCGACCCTAACGGGCGGTGCCCTCCGAACGCTCAACTTCTTACTGACGGAGGAGAGGCCATGTTGGTTCAGTCCTCTTTTGCAGGATTGCCATTGTTGCTCAATCGCTTGGGAGACCGAAACATTCAGCGCCTTCTCATCGAAGGGGGCCCAACGACCATTCACAGATTCTTAGACCAACGGTTGATCGATGAGTTTTATCTCGTACGATCAAAGCATGAACACGGTTCACCTGTTCCCTCTCGAATTACGGCAGATGTGCTCGAAAAGGCTGGACTCATGCCCACCCATGAAATGGTTTGGGGCGAAGAGAACGTCGAGCACTATACCAGAAGTACGTCAAAGAACGCTTAGAACATCATCCCAACGATGGGATGAGCCTTTTCTGAAGAGGTTGTCATGGAAGTCCCGTTGGTTCATATGAGCGCATCGCGAAAGCCTACCGCGGTGATTGTAGCACCCTTGTCGTGTATGAATCGGCACCATGAGTGCACTAAGATCAATCATTGGACCGGTCGGAGCGGGCATCGTCAGATCAACTCGCTCAACCACTCCATCCCATGTGATGTCACCTTTTGTTGGAGGTTCCAAATCAGGTTCTTCTGCGAGACGGATGCTCCCCTCCGCCAGTTTGACCGGTCGCCATGAACCGCGAACTCCATTTTCAAGCCAGGCAACAAGTGCCTTCATCTGCTCTACCGTAGCCATCCCAAGATGGGAATGCTCCCACCAACCTGGCGTTCGAGCAAGCGTCACATGGTGGACTCCGGGATAGGCTTCGCGCGTATCCAAGCCGTCTGCCCATGTTCTGCAGACATCTTCAATTCGAACAGGGAATACAGGCAGAGGGCCAATGTTGATGTCTTGAAGGCGATAAGGATTGGCGAGTTCACCCAGAAGCAAGATAGGGCGGCGTTGAGCCATTGGAGCCACATTTTGATCCTTCAGAAGGGTGTCAAGAGAGGTTTCTGCCGTTCCGTATCCTTCAAGATAAGCCGTGAGGCTTTTTCCGTCCAAGGTGGCGGTCAAATCTGGCGTATCAGCAGAGTTGAGGAGCGTGACAACTTCATTGGTGCTGCACAACAACGGTCGGTCGGGGAGTGCAATCGGGGAGTTCGCCGGAGAATAGGGCCAAAGACGAGGAGAACCATCACGCATGAGCATCCCTCCTGAGCATCCCACATCAAGGATGCGTTCATTCGGTGTAGGTTGCTTCGAACAAGCAGGCTGGACAGGTCACCTTAATCGGCCGGATGTCAGGTATCCCCAGTGCAACACCGCAAGCAGAACAGAGAATGGCTTGATTGATCTGTTCTCGCCGTTCGGCAGCCTCACGGCTTGGGTCATACTCGTATCGGAACTCTTGCCTGTTCACCATGGTTGGCCCCACGTTAGAGGGTGGGGCAGGGGGGGGCAGCGGGCTTGTTTTGTGAGAATTGTCCCACGCTGGCGCAGGTGTTGTAGGAGGGGGGGCTTGACCCGGACCGGAGGAAAGGGCACTCCGAATCGTGGCTTCGTCTGTTTGGTAAACACGAGTAAGGCGGTCAATTTCAAGCATCTGCTCATACCCCTCCATGGCTCGAAGAGCATTGATTTCTTCCAGTGGAACAACGCCCATAGCCTGTCCAATGCTTTCTTTAATTTATCACTTGAGGTGATGTGTTCATGCCTATATTGCAGTTATCCGGAAACCTCCTTCGGGGATGTGGAAAAATGGAAGGCTTCAAAAGGGGTAGGTTGCGGGACACGGCTGAGAGCCCATGGCCACCAAGACCCGAAGTCGAAAATCCACGCGCCGTTCAACTGGCGCCCAAGCTGCGAGAAATGTCACCTGTGGACAGACCATGCAGCATGCCCATTCCATGCTTGATTCCGACTCCATGGCTTTGGTATTGGAATCGTTAACCCACAACAATTGGGACCATATTTTCATTGTTGACGAGGAAGGTGCGCCGATGGGACGACTTCATGCTGTTGACTTGCTCAAATTAATCGCTCGCAAGACCGTTAACAGAGACATTGCTTGGATGCATTCCATTCCTGCTCAACAACTGCTGAATCACCCTCCATTGACCGTGAGAGAGGATACGCCACTGCTCAAGGCTGGAGCGTTGATGCTGACCCACGACCTCAACCAACTTGGAGTCGTTGACCGAGACGGAACATTGGTTGGAGTCGTCGGACACAACACACTTGCCAAAGTGATGCCGCGATTTATTCTGTGATCAAATTCCCCAATAACGGTCGGCTTGGGCTTGTTTTGCCTGGAGCGTTCGGACAACGGTCATCACCATCCAAAGCACAACAACCCAAATCAATGGAGTTGTCAAGTCGTCGAGAATCATGTTAACGCTGAATTCGTAAGAGCTCCCTTCGAGGACACGAATGGCGATGTCAAGGGCTGTATTCAGGAAGGAATAGACGACCATACCGAAGACGCTCAGAACAATGAGACTTCCAGAAAACGACCCGCGCTTCAGTCGGAGAAGCATGAATCCTGCTGTAGATGTAAGGAAGGCAATAATAATCCAAGCGAGTGATGAGTGGATCACGTTCAACCATACGACGGACGAGGCAGCTGAATTGACATCTTGCTGGCTGAATGCCCGCCATCCTTCTGCTACTGCAAAGATGGCGCTGAATAGAGTGGCCGTCCAAAGAAGCGAGGAAAACATGGCAGCGTCTGCGTTCTCACGCATTTCCTGAATAACACGGTTAACCGTGGATTCAATTCCTGCACCTTTGCTGAAGATGTACAATCCTAAGACCAAGGGGAGCGCACCGATGACAATTCCTCCAATCTCATTGGGTAGCATGATTCCGAGACCCAAAATCGCCATAACCGCACCGAGAGGAATCATGATTTTTGAACGCCATTTCGGGTCCTCAAGAGCCTTTACGATGTAATAGTAGGTTCCTTCAATACCCTTTGACTGCTTCACGATGATTTTCTGAATGTGGTCAATTCGGACTTGTGATTGGATAATGGGGAGAACGCTTTCATCCTCTGCACCGTCGGTGACAAGAATGGCTTCGTCCGGTTGAAACAGCGAGACAACTTCCTCGAGTTGTGCCGCGACGGCTCGGTCAGAGCGCATTCCAACTTTTTCATCACCGGTAAGGATCGCGATTTCAATTTCGTCTTCTTCTCCCTTGGCTTCAACCAAGGCGTCGTGCTGGGACAATGCTCCAAGAATCGCGTTGGTGTCGCTTTCTTCCGGGTCTGCAATCCCGAGTTTCAAAGCAGCGGTAAGGACTTGCCTTCGACCGACAACAGGGCCTCGAATCGAGGTTTTGATACCAAGGTCGTTGTCCCGGTCAACCGTCAACACAAGAGTTCTCGTCATCGCTTCACCTCCGCTCCTTGTTAGGCCACTGACGACCTTTCATTCAAAACCTTGTGCATTTGTGTCCGCGCTGTGTCCGTTTCTGTCGTCGTGTCGGGAGGCGGATACGGTCAGTTGACTGCTCTCACTTGCACCGATACTGCGTCGTCTTTTCCAGAAGGTGGGTCAGTCCAATCAGCGTCTCCCGGTAGAATGAGGCCAGCGCCTGTTTTGACTAACCTGGAGGCAAGCTCCCTCTGAACCTTTACCAATTCATCCCAGTTGGTGTCTTCATCTTTCCATATCTTCCATCGTTTCAAATCTCGAGAACCACGAACCAGACGCGCGTAGAGTTCCAAATGCAAGCGAGCCGACATTGGCCACCAAACCAAGAACAAGAGGAATACGCCAACCGCTGGCAGATACGTGACGTATTCAAGCAACCAATGGGACAGAAGAAGGGAATTAATCGGACTTGAACCGCTCAGGAGCGACCACGTCATCAATGCGGAAGCAACCATCCACCAAAGTGGAAAGAACACGATGGCAGAGAGAACTTTGATGGTCCCGATGACCGAGGTATCAATGTCTTGCTTTTTCATCGCCCAACTCAGTAGCCCGTTGCCCTTGTATGGGGGATAATTCCCGGCCACTGCGCTCCATGTCACAAGGCCGAACATCCACACAAGCGCCCACAACCAAACTGCAAAGGCCTTGACATAACCCGTAAGCGAGAGTGTTTCTGGGCGAGCATCAACGTCGTAAGGAGTGATGCCCCGCCGCGTTAATTCAGAGAAATGGGCTTCGCAGTCCTCAGCCAATTGTTTGGTTTCCTCAGGCTGGTGAGCCATCATGTATTCCCAGCCTGCGCGCAAGCGTCGGGCGCCCAGAACGGATTCAGCGTAGGTTGGTTTGACCAATTTACCGCCTGCAATCCGGTTTTTTTCAGCGTAAGCAAGACTTCGGCCCTTCCAAATCATGGTGCGCTCATTCCATGAGGTCTTCGACAAATTTGCACGTTGCAATTCAACGTCGATGGCCTTTGTGACGTCATCAATCCACATTCGATCCAAACGGTCCTGTTCAAAGGAATCGTCCACATCGGCCGGTATTGGATTCAAATCCATGACGCGTTCAATAACAACTGCAGCCCGTTCACGGAAGGTGTGAGATTCCGAATAGTGTAGACCAATTGGGACCAATTGTGGCTCCGGCAATCCCTTGTCTTGTGCTTCGCGGCGTGCATGAAGAAGAATCCGTGCTGCCCCAGAACGAATGCGTTTCACGCCCGATTCCGCATGGGTTGTTCCTTCGGGGAAAATCAACACCCGGCCACCATGGGCAAGTTGTACTGACATTTCAGAAAGCATGATGGCGTTTCTTGCTCTTGATGCTTGTTTGTCATTGGAATCTCTAGGCCGCTCAACCGGAACCACTCCCGAAGCCTTCAGTACGCGTCCAAGAAGGGGAATTTTGAACAGTGTGTGTTTGGCAATGGTCGTCAATTTACCCGGAAGGGCTGCAGTCATCAACATCGGATCAATGAGGCCACTTGGATGCCATGTGATGAACAGCAAGCCACCTTCTGGCGGGAGATTCTCGTCATCAACGATGTTGATTTCTCGGAACCAAATGTTGGTCAGAAACCGGTAGAACCGACGGACAATGCGATACGATAGCGGAACCTTTGCCTCTTGGCCCCCAGAGGGGTCTTGCAACCATCGCATGAAGGAGGGAAGTCTACCTTAGTTTTTAGCAACACCTCCGGCGCTGTGAATTCAATCGCCATCAGAGGGGGGGGCGTCTTCTGCGGAGTCATCCGACTGGGCTGATTCCTTTTGAACCGGTTCCGCTGGCTTAGAGGTGAGCCGTTTCCACCGCTGAGTGGCCCGAATATACTTGAGCGGGTGGTCCATCCAGGGTTGGTCACACGTTCGATTGTCTCCAGGGAGTACGGGGCAGTTGTGGTTGATCTTCAGTTTCCCGCACCCAGCAGGAGTGTATTCGTGCTGGTAAACGTGCTCTACTTGATAGGAAGTTGTTGCTTCACTGAAATCCGGAGCACCTCTGAAAAAGCCTACACAGGCCTCTTGAGGAAGAGCCAAAGTCGCCGCCATTGACGCCAAAAAGAGGCGCCCAAAGTGGTTGACGTTGACACCATTGGTGAGTTCTGCGATGATTTTTTGCATGCATGGAGGCCAATCGCTCTCTTCTGCTCCAACCAATGCAATGGCTTCACTGGCTTTATTGGCCATTAAATTTCGAACGATACCGACCGGTTCAGCGAGGCGAACGGCCAAATCTGTCGTGACCTCCGCCATTTTTTCTAGCGCTTCTTGTTCAATGCCTCTTTTGATGCGCTCTCGCAGCAACCGTGCGAGTTTGGCCGACGACGTGTATTGCCGTTCATTATGGAGGGTGACCCAGCCGTCTTTGAGGTCAACGTTGGGGAGGCGCCAGCGATCACCGGTGATTTTAGGACATATTTCGATAAAATCGGGGAGCCCTATTTTCCAAAGGGAGGAATTGCCCTGGCGCAATTGCCGCATGCTCATTGAGGAAGAGGCGAGAGCCACCGAGCCTGTGTTTTGTGAGGCACGTACCGCTTCCGAAATGTAGGTCTCTGCAAGGATGGGGAGATTGATGTCATCTTGGATTAAAAGTTGCTCCGCCCGTGCTGCTTCTGCTTGAGCCCACCTTGCAATCAAGCGTTCATCTTCACTTGCGCAGACGACGAGGCGTGCATAATAGAACGAAAATGCCTCAATAAGCCGGCCTTCTTCAGTGTGGATGTCCCCTCCAACGACCTGAACACCTTCCTTGGATTGTACTGAATCAATCAGTCTAATACGAGCTCGTTGTCGAGCTTTTTCCATCCACGGGCCGTCGAGCAATTCGTTGAGATCAATTGAATGCCGCTGCGCCATATCACGAATCCATTGAGCTGCTTGTGGAAGGAACGGGTAGCGGGCAAACGTAACTTCATCCGTCAAAACTGGGGGTACAGTAGGGACGGGCATGGTCCTACCTCAGCGGCCACGGATTATGAAGTTCAATGTTGGAGATGGTTTCTTGTGGCCGTGACGATTGGAGGCGCCATGGATGAATCACTTCTCACTCAAGTGATTGCCATTCAAAACGATGTACGTGCCGCCTTTGGTTGGTCGTACGAGGACGATGTTCAAAGCGCCAAGGAACTTCAAAAACTGTTCCAATCGGCAACACCGTTTGGTGTTGCGCATTGGTCCAAAGAAGCGCGCCAGCACACCCTTCATCGCATTCAGGGTGAATTGCGCAAGGCTCAGCATGTTGTTTTGGTTGGGGCGGCTGCGGCCAAAAGCGACCTGATGCAGAACTGGCCTGATGGAACCCTATACATCGCTGCCGACGGGGCCGTAGGAGCATTTCCCGAAAGCATCAGTCCTCTTTGTGTCGTTACCGACCTGGACGGTGCAGAACATTTGGACCGAGCGGCATCCGACGGTGCGACCTTGGTGGTCCATGCCCACGGTGACAATCAACATCGGTGGGAGAAACTCATGCCTCAGTGGGCTGAACACGGGCAACCTCAGTTGGTGTTAACCCATCAAACCAATGAATCCTACGACGGCATGCACAATCCAGGAGGGTTTACCGACGGTGACCGCGCAGCCTGCTTGCTTCACTGGTTAGGCATTGACCTGAATAAAGTAGAATTAATCGGGTTTACAACCGGTCGAGTTGGTCCGTGGTCTGGAAGTACCGACGAAGAACAAAAAATGAGAAAACTGAATTGGATGAGGACAATCTTAGAATGCTTAAATGACGGCTTTAGCCGTTTTATCGGTGTCAAATAGGCTCCTTTGAACAAGCGTTCCTTTTCTTGCCCCAGAACATAAACCTATGAAGGTGAAGAATGGTTCACTGGCTATGACGAAGCGGAATCCGTGGGTAAATCCAGTCATGTGGTTCGTCGCAGTTCTCGTCGTTAACAGCCTGTGGTCTGCGGTCGCTTCGCAAGAAGCTCCCAACGAAGTCAACTCCCCCTCACAAACTCAAACCTACCGAGAAGTCGTCGTTGCCCCCGTAGCCGATCTTGACAGAGCCTTGCCCGCGAGGATGGCGGTCACCTTCACCGCCGGCAGTACTGATTCAGGAGAAATTGGGTATTCGATTCTCCTCAACAATCAGACGGAAATAACTTCGTGGAACGGTGATTTAGGCGAAGAAGTCCCTCAATGGAACGGTGAACTATCACCCGGCACCTACACCATCGAAACGGTCACAGATGAAGGGATCGTAGCCCAACAAGAACTCTACATCAAACCCTTTGCAGCATATCAACTGGAAGGGCACATCCTTCTCAGTTTGCTTCTCGTTGGCTTTGCTTTTGCAGAACAAGGCGTAAGAGCCCTGGCAGGTCGGCTCCAAAGCACCGGTAAACAGCAACCAGTTGAACGAACACCGTTCAAGCGCATTGCGAAAGGAATGCCCGAATTGGACCAGCTCCCAGAGCACGACTCCCCGTGGAGAGAACCGCTCCGCTGAATCAAAGGAAATCGGACAACGACAATTGTTTTGCTCGGTCGTTATTGAACAACGAATCGACGCTATCAGCGAGCCACTCAACGTTTTGCCTGGTGTAGGTGTCTACGCCATAATGGTCCATAACGAAACGAGTGACCTTGATGTATTTACGAACTGCACCTTCTGAAACGGTCAAGGCAAGATTGCCTCCACATAAATCCCCTTCCGACTTGGCTACACCAACGCTTGAGAGTCCTCTGCCCTTTGCCTTCTCCGGCTGAATGCACTTCCCTGAAAGAGGCATTCTACGATACGAATGAGCGCATTTCAAGCAACGAACCTTTTGGCGACCGTATGCATTCAAATTACCTCGTAAATCGGGGAGGAAGTGAGAACGTACCACGCTTGAGGCAACCGTTCTGACATCAACACCACGAAGGCGATGACCAAGAGCAAGTTGACCGTTCATTTTGTCGATCATGGTTTCCAGAGTCTTGTATGCTGAAAGTGCTGGGCCTTCATCGATGGAATGACAGTCATGCGTGTAACCGTACCCCCGAACTGCCGCAATACTTCCAAGACGACGTTCTACGAAATCCATTCGGTGAGCGATGGTTTTTGGATGGGGTTGATTGAGCGTTGTTTCATAGAAATCTCGTTCATAGAACCACCCTGAATCAACGTTCAAGGCCTCTTTGTCAACTTCTGTGGGGTTGAGGCGAGTCGTCAACACCAATGGGGCATCCATTTGACCACCACGGTTTGCAGGAAGGATTTCTCTGCTGAAGTTCAACAGACCGTCCATCAAGAGCATAATGGCGTCTTCATCACCATCGCAGTTTCTTCGCTTGGCTGCGTGGAAGAGCGGGTGAGCATAACCGCCTGAACAATCCGCCCATCCGATGATACGAGAAAGAACACCTCCGCTGGTGTGGGGTGCAAGAGCGCAGATGAGATGACCAACCAAGTCATCGGGCTTCGTCACGTTGTAATACGGTTCAGTCTTGTAGTACCTTACCAGCAATTCATCGATGTAACGGGCGGTGCGAACAAAGAAGTCACCTGCATTCTTTGCTACGATGAAATCTTGTGGGAAGATTTCCAACACCTGTTCATCGTCTTGCAGGGGCTCTCCGAGATAATCATGCGTGTATCCAAGGTTGTGGAGTTTTTTCCAAGGAACCTCAATTTCCCGTGGGCGGAAATGCGTGACTGGCACGTCGCTCATGTCGTACCGGACCGTTCCATCTCTGAACACAGGCAGATCATGCTTTGCTCTGAGGATGCCTTTTTCGATGGCTTCTGGAGTTTGATCCCGACTGCTGAGCTTTTTCATACACTTCACTTGATTCGGTAGACGATCAATGCCAAGGCGAATGCGTGCATCCTCCACCATCGTATCAATTCGAACCGTTTGAACTTCTCCTCGGCGGCGTGAATTGG
Organism: Candidatus Poseidonia alphae; assembly: GCF_943787815.1. Taxonomy (NCBI): domain Archaea; kingdom Methanobacteriati; phylum Thermoplasmatota; class Candidatus Poseidoniia; order Candidatus Poseidoniales; family Candidatus Poseidoniaceae; genus Candidatus Poseidonia; species Candidatus Poseidonia alphae. The sequence continues at coordinate 30,541 of NZ_CALSNW010000002.1, read as the reverse complement.
CTTTAGCAGACGTCATTTTCGTAGAACCTTCACAAGCCTCACCTGGGCGTCCCTCGCCAAAATCATCTTTTGAACGGTGGTGGCATCGCAAAAATGGCGATTCCTTTCCACATTTACTGCATACCCGTCGACCAAGTTGAATGCGAATTGAACTTTTGTCAATAGCATGGCTGAGAAGGCGTTGATTGCCCCCGTTGAGTTCGATCGGGAACAGCGCATTTGTTCTGGGATTCATGACACGAGGCGCCGCTTTTTCTGGACGGCCCATCCGACAACCCACGCGAACAGGAGCGCTGTGCTCCCACCTGAATTCCGACAGCATACGCACCAGTGGAAGAATTCCATCGACGGCGTGATCGTCTTCCAACCGCTGCGCTGAGAGGTAAGCCTGTTTGTCCTTCGGACCTTCATCGGGGATCGATGCCGCGGCTTCGCGTCCGACTTTATCGGTTTCAGCAATTCCCAGGCCGCGTTGACGCGCCCCGGTTTCGGAAGCAATGCGAATGGTCGCTCGCTCTTTTTCCAATTGAGACAGCCGCTCCCGCTCTTCGTCGAGAATGACCTTGGCTTCTTTCAGTTGATTCAGGCGGTCGTACGCCACCTTGTGGCCGTCCTTCAATCGTAACGGTTGATCCCCTTCAATACCGAAGCCAAAGCCTTCCAGGGCTGCGGGCCAGCCAGCAGTAATGACCAAATCATCCCCGTCATGATGATGAGGAAGTCCCAAAATCATGGCTGTAGCCTTGGCCATGCCGTGTTGGATAAGAGCCCAGCCCTCAGGAACAGATGAATGGAAGACCGAGGGTTCAGGCCGCAGTGGAAGGCCGGGTGGTGATGCTTGGTCCAATTCCGGAGTTGTCTCGGGTTGCAATTCCTCTAATTTGTTCGCATCCCACCCGCGAACACCACCTGCAATTCGGAGTTGTTGAACGTGAGGCATGGGGAAGGTCTGAACGTCATCAGCCAACGGTTGAACCGAATGAGAAACCACGCCGATTGGCTCAATCACAGCCTCAGCAAACATGGTCAAAACCGGCGGAAGCCACTCAAGGGGAAGGTCGAGGAACCAAGGGTTGTGAGGAGGGGGTAGCGATGTTGCAAAGCGGCGAGATATGGTTTTAGCAGCCTCCCAATCAACCGTAGTATTACGCAGTTTTTGATGCCATCTTCGTCGGACATGATACTGAGCGTCTCCGTCTTCAGCCTCCGATGGATGAATGCCTGGGCACCCTTCGGGCCAATCGCTTCGGTTACCGCCTAAAATTGAAACAAAGGCCTCGACATCATCGGAATGGGTCAGTCCTTCAATCAAATCACTGGCCCACCAATCGGTACAATACCCGGCTGGAACCAAATTTTTGTTGTTCTCCATGAATTCTCCATATCCAATAACAAGTTCCCCATTGTCCCAAATTTGCTTGACCTTGCCCCGGACACGAGCGAAACTTGGTGCATCATCAAATCGTGCAAAGCGACCGTCATCAAGGACGACCCAAGGTCCGTCGGTTTCGTCGGATGGAGTGATGGCGCATGCCTTTCCAGGTCGTTCGATTTTCATTTGCGTCCCGATGGTGATGAAATCGTCCAAGGCCAACATTGAGGCGGGGTTGGTTGAGGCAGCGGCCAAACCCGACGGGCGAGCACGCCCGTATCGGAGTCGGAACCCACCGGCTTGTAACGGGCCGCCAAATACTGGACGCCCAGCAATGATGTCCTTCATGAATTTTGTAATGGGTGGGACTTTTCTGGACTTGAACACCTCACCTTCTTCGGTTTGCTTTTCCTTTCCACGGGAGGCGAATTTGGAAATGAAATCCCACCCGGGCACGTTAAGGCGCTCGGTGTGCTTCTGAATTTTGGGAGCCTTGAGGCACATTCCTTCTCCGATCACAAGCAAGACACCCCCGCGTATTCTGGCTTCGTCAATGTTACGAACTCGCCCGTATCCAGCGCATTCGATGCGTTCGGTTGATTCGCCGTTGATCATCACCGGACAAGCGCGTACAATTTCGTCAATCTCGTTGGGCGATGGGCGGTATTGGAGGTTCCCTCGGTAGAGCCCAAACTCTTCTTTCACTCGCTCTACTTCTGGGTCGGTTGGCTGATAATGGCCCACGTTAAGTTCCCGGCGAATCATGTCAGCAATCAGCACAGCGAGTGCTTGTGCAGTCCCTCCTGCGGCCCGAATAGGCCCTGCGAAATGGACGGACACAAATTGCGAACCGTCGACGTTGTTGAGAAGTCGAACCTCGCTAATACCCTCCAATGGAGCGACCAAAACCGCTTCGGTAAGAATCGCAAGTCCTACCCTTAACCCCACGTCGATGGCTGTCTGTAAATCATAACCCTGCTCTCGAAACCCTCTTGCAACGGACTGCGCCATCATGATGGAGGTGGTTTCACGGTCATGCTCATCGAGCATGACTCTGATGTCTTCTGCGACTTCATACCCTTGGAGGTGTTCAACCAGAAGTTTCTCGGTTCGTCCAGCAAGGTCTGCTGCGCGGGGAATCTCAACGTGGTCGCGGTAATCATACCCCAAAGAACGGACGCTTTCTGCGATTTGATAGGCGTCGTCAGCGCGTTCGTCCATCCATTGATGGTAAACTTCCATTTCATGCTCTAAACGAGGGATATCGAGGCCGAGCAATGGATTATGCTCGGTCGTTTTTCCGTCGTTCTTCGCCTCCGCCATCGTCGCTCATTTTCTCTTATTGGCGACCCTTTATCATCAACACGGTGTACTTTGAAGGAGCATGTCGTGGATGAAAAATCGAGGTAAGGAAAGTTCATGGCGTGAAGTCCTAACCCTTCATCATGGCCGTTCACGAAAGCGTTCTCGCTCACCCTCAGTGGAACCGACTTGCTGCATTGGTTCACGACCTGGCATTCCTTGACGGCGGCAGTGATGATGCGTTTACACTCGCCAGCGGAAGGAACTCACGCTGGTTTTTTGATACCAAGCCAGTGATGATGCACCCGGAAGCTGCCGGCATCCTCGGGGCCCTCCTCAACGTGCGGATGAAATCCCTTGAAGCTGACTTTGTGGGTGGATTAGAACTCGGCGCAGTCCCGCTCACAGCAATTGTCATCACCTCACCTGATGCAACTCCTGCACTGCGTGGATTCATGGTCAGGAAGGAACCCAAAGGCCGAGGTGGGCGTAAGACCAACAACCCGCCTGGAATCGAAGGCTCTTCGTTGGACGGAGGCGGAAGGGTTGTCGTTGTTGAAGACGTCACAACCACCGGCGGTTCATCGATCAAGGCTGTTGAACGAATTCATGCCGATACAGAATGTCAAGTGGTCGCAGTCATCAGCATCGTGGACCGAGAAGAAGGAGCGGAGGAAGCGTTTGCCGAAGCCGGCATTCACTTCGAGAGTTTGCTAACCCGAAGTCACATCGCTACTTTGTGAGGATTTTGAATGCATACAGTTCTTGACCCGTCGCTCGTTGACGAGGAGGGGTTAACCGAACAAGCACAGGACAAAACCGCCCCTCGCGGGATGCGCTTCTATCATGCAAAGGACGGGAAACCGCTCTCAACGCCCTGGCAGGTGGCTACAGCCCGGTCCATGATGCTCAGCCAGTGCGACCTTGCAGAGGGCCTCATTGTGGATTGTGCCTGCGGTAGCGGCCTTCAACTTGCAGCACATGCATCCGTCCTCAGCAGACCTGCTGTTGGCATTGAACTCTCTCCACAGCGCGCTCAAGCCAGTGCAAAAAACCTACACATCGTCGCACGCCAACAAAAAGCAGAACAAAAGCGATGGTTCAGAGAAAGCAGAATCCTTTCAGGTGACGGAACCGATGCTTCGGGGGCTTTGTCTGCTTTGGAGGTGGATTCAAAGAACGCCGTAGCCTTGCTTCACCTCGACCCGGCTCGCCCTCGCAACAGTAGAACGCACGGGCTGGATGAAATGCAACCTCGCTTGGACGCAGTGTTTTCCGCTTGGGCTCCGTATTTTGCCGATCACCCCCGTGGGCCAGGACTGCTCTTGGACCTCTCGCCTCGTTTGACTTCAAGCCAGCGTAACGAGGTAGAAGGGTTGGTCGACAGCGTCTGGCCGAACATTGAACGCACGTGGGTTTGGACCTCTCGTGGGCGTGGTCGCGTGGACCGCCTGGCATTATGGCTCGGAGCAGCCTCCTCGAAGAACACCGCTCGTCGATTTGTTCGAATTCCACCCAAACTCGGAGACCGGCCGTTGATCCTTTCAACTTCGGGCAAGGACAACGGCGATTCTGCACTCCCGAAACAACTGATTCACCCCCCAAAAAGAGGCGAATACGTGAGTATTTTGGACGCGGCCCTGCTCGAAAGCGGTTTGGTTGGCGCTCTGGCTTGAGGAAGTGTCGAAGGAATCCATGAAAAGATGGGCCAGCGTAGAAGGGCGCCGCCCTCAGTTGCACCACGAACATCCCTTGCGTTTAGGAGATGAGCGCAATGGCTTGTTGGTCCAAGCAACGGGTCGGGTCGTAGAGTTGATTCGCGAACCGCTCTCCGATGATACCGTTGACGGATTGGTCAAAATCGCATTGGAGCATAACATGAAATCGCTGACCCTCCGCCTCAACTTGGACCCCGCTGACCAACCCAAATGGCAGGGCTCGCTTGACCGCCAATTGAGTCGGAGGCACGGGGAACGAGATGGTTTCGTAACCCAGCATCCGAACGGCGATGTCTTGCTGTTGTGCGTTTGTCATTCAGATTCGTGAACAACCCACCTCTCAAATCATACCTTTTGAGACTCAGTGGCGCGAATGTGACCATCGCGGTCTTCATATACGGGAGGCAAGTCGGAGGCCTGCTTGACACTATGTGTAAGCGTTGAGGTGAAAGAACATGGCACGACCAAAGGATGAGGAGCTAGGAGAAGACTTCTCGTATATCCTACGTATGGCAGATACCGATATGGACGGACTTAAGCCCCTGGCTACCGCCCTAACCTCAGTCAAGGGAGTCGGTCACCGAACCGCCACTCAGATCTGTAAGAACACAGGCTTTGACGCTCACCAACTCGCTGGCTTCCTTTCGGTTGAGCAACAAGAAGAACTACGCTTGGCCATTGAGAACTACGCTGAAAAGGCACCGTTGTGGATGCTTAACCGGCAACGTGACCTCGAGACCGGCGACGAAATTCACCTCACCGGCCAACAAGTTCGATTTACTCTCGAAGACGATGTTAACCGTCTTCGTACCATGAAGTGTTACCGTGGTGTACGCCACGCATCGGGCAACAAGGTCCGTGGACAGCGCGGACGTTCAAACGGCCGTGGTGGACTCACCCTTGGTGTGAGCCGAAAGAAGGCATGAGGAGGAATGATGTATGGGAGAGCCAAAGTTTTCACGACCTAAATTTGACACACCTTCCCACCCGTGGAAGGCTGGACGAATTGAAGAAGAACACGCTATCAAGGCCAATCATGGCCTCAAGAACATGCGTGAAATCTGGAAGGCAAAGTCCCAACTTCGCCGTCATCGACGCCAAGCTATGCGCTTGATCGGTACAGTGGACACAACCGAAGGCCACGGAAAGCGTGAGATGGATGACTTGCTTCATTCCCTTTACAAGAAAGGACTCATTGAATCCAATGCTAGCCTTGACGACATTCTGTCTCTTGGTACCGAAGAAATCCTTAGCCGACGACTCCAAGCTCAAGTGTATTACAAAGGTCTGGCATGCTCAATGAAGCAAGCTCGCCAACTCGTAACCCACGGACAAATCTGTGTTGGAGAGCAAAAGGTCTCCATTCCTTCGTACCCGGTTTCTCGTGACGAAGAAGGCGATTTGCGCTACCACCCATCCTCTCCTCTTAACAACCCAGAACACGCCATTCGCAAAGCCATTGAAGGCCGCCGTGAATCCGCAGAATACGAAGAGGATGAAGTTGACCCCGTCGCTACACCAGAATTTGCTGAAGAAGTTCAAGCAGCTGGTGAAGCCGCAAACGCAGAAGGAGGTGCTGAGTGATGTCCCGCAAAGCTATCGTCAACATCTTCAGTTCATACAACAACATTCTAATGACCGCTACCGACCTTACCGGAGCCGAGACCATCATCACCTGTAACGGTGGCGAAGTCGTCAAGGCAGGAAAGGACAAGGGTGGACAATTCGCAGCAACTCGCTCTGCAGAACGTCTTGCAGACGCACTTCGCGAGAAAGAATTTACAGAACTTATCGTCAAATACCGAGCCCCAGGAGGCAACCTCTCCAACAACACAGGGCCCGGTGCACAAGCGGCTATCCGAGCCTTGACCCGTGCTGGTATGACCATCTCTCGTATTGAGGATGTCACACCAATCGCTCACGACGGCACCAAGAAGAAAGGTGGACGTCGTGGACGCCGTGTCTGATGAAAACAGGTGATTACCATGAAGACAGAAATCGTAGAAGGCTGGCCTCGAGGTCATGAAATCCGAATCCTGCTCAGTGAAACTGATGCTGCACAAGTCAACGCTATTCGCCGTGCTCTCATTGCAGATGTGCCCAAACTAGCGATCACACGAGTCGACTTCTCACAAGGTGTTACTCAAGACAACAAAGGCGACGTCGTGGAATCCGTGAACGTTTTGCCCGATGAAGTTCTTGCACACCGACTGGCCATGATCCCCATCCCAACACATCCTGAAGAAGGCCTCGTCTTCCCTGAGGATTGTGAAAACTGCCGGGATGTCGTTGAAAAGGACAAGGGTTGCCCAATGTGTCAAGTTCTTTACACCCTTTCAGCACGTGGACCAGCCGCAGATTCTGATGAGCCTTACAAGACCGTTTATGCTGGAGACATTACCACCATTTCCGACCCTGTCTTTGACATCCTTCCAGAACACAAGCAAATTCCACTGACGCTCCTTGCAGCAGGACAATTCCTTGAATTCTATGCATTCGCAGTTCTCGGCCGAGGCCGAGACCATGCAAAATGGACCCCTGCAGCAGCGGTTGGTTTCCGACCACAGCAAGTTGCCGTCCTCAAGAAGCCAAAGAAGGCAAGCATTCTCTTTGACTTGGGACTCAAAACCTCCGACGGCTCCGCTATTGATGCAAAGTTGTTCGGCAAGGATAAGAAAATCACCAACATCAATCACGTTATTGACCTTGAGAAGGCACTTCACCAAGTTGGTCAAGGCACTGGCCGTGATGGCGACTTTGATGATGCTATCGTCATGGAGACCATTGACAACGCCTATGTGTTCTCGTACGAGACCGATGGAAGTTTGGACCCGGTCACCGCCTTCAACATGGCACTTAGTGAACTCAACCAACGCTTCGTCGACCTCGGTGAAGACTTGAAATCAGCATTGGCTTGAAGCCAATACTCACACAGCCTTCTTGACAGGTGGCTTCGTCTCCGTAACAGGGTGAGCCATTGATTGAACATCGCAGTGGAGGTCACATCACCCTCTTGTTTTCAATTGACAAGACGCCTCGTTTGCCCCGCTCACAAGGAAGTCTTGGGGCTGGCTTTACCATTCTCCATGGCGTCACTATCAAAGCACGTCTTGTGCAAAGTGAACACCCCTCCTCAGAACCTCAAGCCGGGAGTCAACCTGAAGGAAAACAACCTCATGCTGAAAACGCTCAAGTTCACCTGAGCATCACGGACGCAAGCGGCCGGGCTGTAGAGGACTCCAACCTGTATCTTGACTTGATTCAAGGGTGCAGAGAAGCGACTTTGCTACGACCTCATGAAGGTCTTGAAGCCGAAATCAGTATTGAATGCCCTCTCAGCCAGGGGTTTGGTATGTCCGCAGCTGGATTGATGGCGATGGGAAATGTTCTCCATCGGTTAACAGGCCGTGGGCGTTTGAATCAATATTACAAAATCGCTCACAGGATTGAGCGCCAGCACGGCTCAGGGCTTGGCGACGTACTGGGAGCCTCTGTTGGCGGTGTCGAATTACGATTGCAACCAGGAGCGCCTGGATGGCCAGGTCAGGCCGTAAGTTTCGCAGCAGATATTCCAGTGTTGCTTGTTTGGGATGGAGGAAGTGCGAAACACACGTCCGATTACATCGACAATCCAGAATGGCAGCGCTCCATAACCCAAGCAGGAATGTCATGCATGGAAACGCTGAGAGTTGGCGAATGGGGGAACGGAAGATGGAAGGATTTGCTTCAACAATCGCAACAATTTGCTCAACAATCCGGTATGATGGACGAGGCGGTCCGAGCAGAGCTGCACAGAAAGGTCGCCACCACTTTGGTTGAGATGGAACTTCAAGGCCGTCTTGCTGTTCGATTGTGCATGTTGGGGACGTCCGTAGCAGTCCTGCCCCGAACGTTGGAAGATGTGCCTGACACCGAAGAATATGAGCGGCTTGCAGCGCTTCTCCAAGAGGCTGGAAGGGGCGTATTGCTTACCGGTGTTGCCCCAATGACTACGACTCGTCAAAAGCAGAGAGATCAAGAGGACTAGCATCCAGCATTGTTACGCCAGGGATGTAGAGGTTTTCAGAAAATCCATGTCGGTAAACAATAGCACCGCTTCCCCACTCATCGATGTATCGAAGCATCTGCTTCTTGGTTTTCTTTCGTTGAAAGTCAACGTCACCGCCATAGAAGTGTTTTGCATCAATCCAGGCAACTGGCCGGCCATTGATAATGACATGATCTAGGAACAACAAGTCGGGAGTGCGAATGGGTCGGCCATGCTCAGCCATCTGTTCCGCAACCATCTCGGGTTGGCGTCGAATTCGAACTCCTTGAGCCTCAAACCAGTCAGCGAGGATGTCTTCAAACAAATCGGCTCTCACCTGAGTCTCTGATTGGTCTACATTTGAAACTCTGTCCGCTGCTTCTGCTGACTCAAACTCGTCTTGTTCTCGTTGCTTCATTGATGTGGGTGAACGAAGGCTTTCCTTGATCTTCTTTTTCGACCAGCCGTTGGCTTCCAGTACAACGCGAAAGACGTTCATGGGTGGGAAATCAAAATCCTTGGACAGTTCTACAATCGTGGTACCTTCCCTGTATTTTGCAGCCATTTTCTTGGCTTTGGACTTCAATTTACCGTGAGAATAAACCGTCTTTTGTTGAAGGAGAGCGGAGCGGAGTGAAAGTGCCTGGTCAAGGGACATGTTCTGCCCTTCAACAAAGACCGCAATCTCCTCCAATCGTTCGTCTTCAACCCATCCAAATTCCCCACGGCGCATAACCGCTCCAGCCACTTGTTCTTCTGATGCGAGCGGGACGGGGGACAACGTCCAATCAAAGGAGAATGTCCGAGGCTCTTCCATTTCAGTGGGAAATCCCATCGGGGATGGCTTGGATGAAAAGCGTTGATTTGCCTTCCCATCCATTGTTTTTACTTCGGAGAGATGCCGTTCTTCAAGTGCAGATTTACGGGTACTTCCGTATCTCTTTTTTTGGTTGGAACGGTGCGGTGACCGTCGATCCCGAGAACCTTGACGACCCATGAACCTCCATCAACGGCGACACTCCTTGAAACCTCGCCTGTCCTGATGTAAATACCGCAACGCGAGGGGTTCTTATGGAAGACGCTCCTGCTAAGATCATGCTCTTCCGTGCTCTAACGCCTCTTGTGGTGGCTTTTTTGCTCACCGTAAGCGCTATCCCCCCCGGAAATACGTCCGAAGAACCTGAACGTCTCGAGATGGAAGTTATCTTGAATTCTACCGGAAACAACAGCACTGCTGGATGGATGGTCGGTGCTGGAGGGGAAAGCATTGAACGGATTGGAGGCATGATCTCCCTCGAAAACGGTCAATTCTTGGTCACAGGTTCTTTTGAATCAAGCATTGAGTTCCATGGTGATGTCGAAGGCTATGCAAGCAATGACAGCGAATTTGGAGAAGATTTCTATCTCGCGTGGATCAACGAAAACGGTACTTGGAACAGAACCCTATCTGGAGGCAGTTCTGGCCTTGACGTGATCAGTCATTCAGCCATGCTCGCCGATGGAACGATTATCATTGCTGGAGTTTACTGCGGTTTAACCTATCAGGAAACCTGCAACATGACATTGGGCCAGTTGAATCCACTGCAAACCACCGAATCAAATCTGGGTGGTATTTTTGTCGCAGCTCTGAGCCAGGAGGGCGATTGGTTATGGGCAAGTTCAATCGCCAACGAACATGAGATTTTCGTGATGGACCTCATGGTAACACAAAGCAACCAAATCCATCTGGCAATCAATTACAGAGGCTCTGTTGAGGTGGAAAGTGGAACCATCGTTGGGGGAGAAATCGAACAAGCAGCTGTTGTTGTTCACGATTCTACCGGCCTGGTCATCGCACACCATTCGACCTTGTCCTCAGGTCCCATAGAATCCATTGGGTGCCTTTGTGAAGATGGCTTTGGTTCAACATATTTTGCATTGAATTTTGAACAATTCATTGCGTTCGATGATTTTGTAGCCTCCAATAACGGTTCAACGGACATCGTCGTCGCCCATTATGGAGTCGACGGATGGCTTTGGGCAAACAGCGCAGGCGGAGAAGGCGATGAAACATTGGCGGATTGTATTGGGTTGGCTAACGGTGGACTGCGAGTGGTAGGAGATTTTAATCAACAAATGATGTTTGACAACCTGTCTACATCGGTACCGCAATGGTATGATTTCTTCGACGCTACCATGAACGGTGATGGAGCGTGGACTTCCGCAGACTCGTTTGGAGGAAACGGTGCAGAACACGCAGTAGGATTGAAACTAACTCCTCAGGGAGATGCAATTATTCTTGGATCAATGACTGGAAGTTTTCAATTGGGAGACGATGTATTGGTTGACCAAGACGGTTACAACGATGGAGAACATTACGACATGTTTCTCGCACAAAGGTTAGCCAACGGTTCTTGGGACTGGGCTATTTCTGCAGGTGGTCCAGGAAACGACTTGGCCGTTGAACTGGCTTTCAACGCCGATGGCTCTCCCGTTGTCGGATTTATCTCCAATGCTGATGCTGTTATCATCACCCATGAATTTGACCAACGCAATTCCTACGACATGGGAGTTTGGATGTACGTTACTGACCTTGATGCCGATGGTGTTCTCGATGGAAAGGACAATTGCCCTAAATTAGCGAATACGGATCAGGCCAATTTTGACTTGGATGTCTTTGGTGACCTCTGTGATGATGACGATGATAACGATGGAAAACCGGACTTGGAAGACGATTGTGATTTGAGTTTTGTTGGTTGGTTCAGCAATTCAATTACCGACCACGATGACGATGGCTGCCGTGATGCAACAGAGGATTATGACGATGATGCTGATGGGATTTTTGATAGCAATGACCTCTGCCCCAGAGGTCCAGTTGGATGGGTTTCTACTCTTGAGAACGACGTTGAAAGCGATGGATGTTCAGATGAAGACCTCGACGAGGACGGATTTGTCGACCAATTGGACAACTGTCCAACTTTAGCAAATCCAACCCAAGCGGACCTTGATGGTGACGGAACAGGCGACCCGTGTGATGATGACAAAGACGGGGATGGAATCAGCATCCCTGCCGATACTTGCCCTAACGACCTCGAGCCATGGACCTCAACCCTCACCAACGATTACGACCGAGACGGATGCATGGACGCGACGATGGATGAGGACGATGACAATGACGGAGTCAAGGACCCCTTCGACGCTTGTTTACTGGGAGAAAAAGGATGGTTCCTTGGTGGCTCTACAGTCGACCATGATGAAGACGGCTGTCTCGATAGTACTGAGGACGATGATGACGATAACGATGGATTCAAAGACCCTATTGACCGATGCCCCAAGGGAATCATTGGACTATCAGGAACGGGCCAAGACGTGGACGGGGACGGGTGTATCGATTCCGTAGAGGACGATGATGATGACCAAGATGGAGTCCTCGATGTCCTCGATGGTTGTCCACTCACCAAAACCACCGAAACTGCAAACCTCAACGGATGCAGTCAGTACCAACTCGATGATGACGACGACGGAGTGAGTAATGCTTACGACTTCTGTCTTAATACTGGTTTAGGAAATGTGGTTGATGTTCGTGGATGTACCGTCGATTTAGATGGAGCATCGGGGGAAACCGACGGTAATGGAATCAGCTTGACAACGGTCATGTTCCTCCTTGCCGCAGCACTTGGTGGATGGGCGCTGGTCACAACCATGCGTCGGCCTGAACTTCCACCCCTACCGCCTAAGCGCCCCCAGGACATTGCAATCCCTTCCTCTAGGGACAATGAAAGCGAGTGATCAAGCGTAAACAATAGCGGGAGAAAGGGGCATCGCCGAGCCTGCTCGCTCGGTGTTGTCGTCCTCGCTCTCGCCTTCAACCACCACTACAGATTCCAGTCCCAAATCAGATGCAATGAATGCCGATGCTGCTTCAAGAACATTCTTTTCATCAAGTGAAGAGAGAATCACCTGACGTGATTCATCGTCCCACTTGAACACTTGAGGAAGCATTTTCTTTCCCCAGAAGCCGATCATTTCGCCTTTTCGCTCTCCTTGTGCCATCGCCATTTGAGCCAGAATCGGTACGAATTGCTTGGGGTGGCCCCCTTCAGAGATGAATTCAAGTGCGGAGCGGGCCATTTCCCTTTTCCACGATGGTGAAAGGACCACCGTTGCAGATTTTGCCGGGCCGCCCAAGTGGCGTTCTGCGATGTTCTGAACCTTCCGGGCTTGTTCCAAGAAATCACGGATGTATTGCTCGCCAGCGAGGATGAGATGTTCGTCGTCGCTTACGGGCACCGGTGATTGAAGGTGGCTGTTGGCTGCGAAGGATTCACTGCGTTGCAAGCCCGCCCACCACTCCTCAGCTATATGCGGAGTTGAGACTGAAATCATTTGAGCCCACTGCGGCAAAATTTCAGCAGCCACTTCAGAATTTCCTCCACCCCGACGAACGTACCAATTGATGTCCTTGATGATTTCATAATGGGAGAGTTCCACCGCACGGCGTAAATCGTAAGTGTCCATGGCATCAATAAATTCGTGAACTCGCTTCTTGAAACGTGCTACCAGCCAAGCGTCCATCGAACTTGCTTCACCCTTCCACTCACTAAGTTGCTCAGGCATGGCTTGCAGTTGGAGCATGACTCGATGATTGGCTTCCAGTGCAGCATCTGACCAATCCATTCCAGCGGTTGGGTTGGCTGCAAAGAGGATGAAGAGGCGGACCGTGTCTGCGCCATACAACTCAATCATGGCTTCTGGAGAGACGGTGTTACCGGTAGATTTGCTCATCTTGGCTGAACGCTCGGTCAATGGCTGATTGCAATGCGGGCACGGTGACCCCGCAAGGTCAACGGTATGCGTAACGCTGCACGAGGCGCAATAAGGAGCGGATTTGTTGACCATTCCTTGACAGAGCAATTCCTTGAACGGTTCGTCTACACTCGTCAGGCCAAGGTCTCGCAGCGCTTTGGTCATGAACCGGGCATAAATCAAGTGCATCTGAGCGTGTTCAATACCACCGCAGTAGAAATCAACCATCATCCATTGGTCGGCCAAAGATTTCTCAAAACAAACATCATCGTTGAGAGCATCGGTATAGCGCAGGAAATACCACGATGAATCCATGAATGTGTCCATTGTATCGGTCTCCCTACGAGCCTGAACTCCGCATGTTGGGCATGGCGCATGAATGAACGATTTTGATGTCTCAAGGGGGTTGCCCTGTCCGAAGACAACATCCCGTGGAAGTTCAACGGGAAGGTCTTGTTCCGGTACTGGAACGGCTCCACAAGCATCGCAGTGGATGATCGGAATTGGAGTTCCCCAGTATCGCTGACGGGAAACCAACCACGGGCGTATTTTCCAGTTGACCCTGCGAAGACCCATGTTCTTGGATTCGAGTGCCTCACATATTGCGTTACGAGCGTCTTGACCATACAACCCATCAAAGCCTTCTAAACCGGAGTTGACCATCCATCCATCGTCGACTTCAGCTGCGTCGATTGGAGCTTCGCTGTCTCCCCCTTCGTTCATCACCAAGACCCGCTTGATGGGAATCTCAAACACTTTGGCGAAATCGTGATCGCGTTCATCGTGGCCAGGAACGGCCATGACGGCGCCTGTTCCATAGGTGGCGATGACAAAATTACCAAACCAGATTGGAACCTCTTCTCCAGTCAAAGGATGGATTGCAAATCGGCCAGAAAAGACTCCTTTCTTTTTGTTCATGTTCTTGATTCGATCGAATTCAGACATGTTGACAACTTCGTCGTGAAGAATCTTCCAGTCCGCTTCATGTTCACTGCCCTCAACAAGTTGTTGTGAAAGAGGGTGTTCGGGGGCAAAAGTGACGAAGGTCGCTCCAAAAAGGGTATCAGGGCGTGTGGTAAAGACTTCAAACGTCAGGTCAGAATCAACCACTTGAAACGTGATGTCTGCACCTTCCGACCTGCCCAACCAATCGCGTTGAAGGGACTTCACGTGGTCTGGAAATTTGATCGAATCCAAACCGTCAAGCAATTCTTGTGCATACGAAGGCAGGTCGATGAACCATTGACTCATTCCCTTTTGCTCAACGGGACCATTGCATCGCCAGCATCGCCCGGCTTTGACCTGCTCATTAGCGAGAACCGTGTTGCATGATTCACACCAGTTCACCGGTGCGAATTCTCGTTTTGCAAGGCCGCTTTCAAAGAATTTTGTGAAAAACCATTGATTCCACTTGTAATAACGTGGGTCGTGACTCTTCAAGGTTCGGCTCCAGTCGTAGGAGAATCCCATTCGCTTAATTTGCTGCGTGATGGAAGCCATGTTTCGCTCGGTAATATCGTGAGGGTGGCCTCCTTCAGACATCGCTGCGTTTTCTGCTGGCATCCCGAAGGAATCGAAACCCATTGGGTAGAGAACCTCAAAGCCCATCATTCGCTTGTAACGAGCAACTGCATCACCTATCGAGTAATTTCTCACGTGACCCATATGCATTTTCCCGGATGGGTACGGATACATTTCCAGACAATAGAATTTTGGCTTTTCTCCTGTAATATCCGCCTTAAACAGGTCTGCATCGGCCCATTTCTTCTGCCAGGCGACTTCATCCACGGGAAGCATTTCACTTGACATTCGTGTTCACCGCCCACTGGACGATTTTGGCCAGCCGCCTTCACGCTATCAATTCCCCGCTCCTCAGATGCGAAAAGGACGGATTCAGATTGAGCCCTTCAAATGCGAATGCATTGAGTTAGTCTTGTGAGAAGTCGGTGCTGGTTTCCAGCAAGAAGATCGCTTCACGAGTGAGCTTGTAGCGGTTTTTGACTCCCATCTTACGGCGTTCAACCAAACCGTATTTTTGCAGTGTGCGAAGGTGGTGGGAGATCAATTGCTGACTTTTCTCAAGTCGTTTGGCGAGTTCTGCTTGTGTTGGGAATCCTCCTAACTGGCCGTCTTCATCCAAAAGGCTGAGGATTTTCCCTTGCAGACTGTTCGGGTCCGGTGAAAGAGGCGGGACGGGGAGGTCATCGTCGACCATGTTCGGATGAAGTTGGTTGGTGAAAGGATAAAACCGGACAAGGCGGCCGTCTTTTTTCCTCCAAACATTTTCTTCTGCCTCAAGGATTCGAAGGTGGTGGGTGATTTGGCCGTTGCTCATATCCAGTGCCGCCATGAGCGCACGGAAATGACACCCTGGGTTGGCTGTCAGGTACCCCATTAGCCGTCCTCGTTGATACCTTCCATCTGTGGTTTCATGCGTTTTACCGAGCAGACCGAGGAACCAAAGGCCCGCCAAGGTTGAGGGAATACGTAAACTTTCATTTGATGCAGCCACGATAAAGACCAACGAAAGAATGGATGTTGTTGCGACCACGCTCAACGCGGTGACCACTGGCGTAGGGGTTGTTTCAGAAGTGGGAACAATCGGTTTCGATTCATCAGAAGCCTCCTCGGCGTTGGACTGAGGGGTTTGTTCCATCACAACTTCAACAATGCCGACTGAAGGGGCATTAAAGTTCACACACGGTGGTGAAGAGGGTTCGGTGAGGACAAGATAGATCCCTTGAACTTCTGAAGTGGGCTGCCATGACCCCATTCCTCGTGCATGAGCCAACAGATATTGTTCATCGTTGGCCGTCAAGACCCAGCATGTACCTTGTTCGGTGAGGATGCCACTCCAGGTCCCTGTTAGTTCAAACGTCTCACTCAACTCAACTTCGTCCTGCACATCCAGTGAATCGTCCGTCATCGGCCAGGCAAACTGAAGGTTATGTACGATACGAGGGGAACTCTCAATGGTGATTTCGAGCGTATACATCCCATCGGGAAGTAAGGACATTCCATCTTGAATCATGGCCACAGAAACGGTCGTGAACGGTGTGTTTTCTGACCCTGAAGTTAACAGAAGTTTTCGTCCAGAATAATCGTTGCACAGGGTTTGGAGTTCGTGGGCAAGAACTTGGCTTTGGTCGTAGAACGTGAGTGTGTACGTACAAGGACTGACCATTCGTAAATACATATCTTCGTTATCATTTTGGATACCCAGGGCAACATCAATCGACGTTTCGTCGTTCGCTGTAATCGTGGGGATGAGGGTCAGGTCGGAGGTTGATTCGCATGGATTAGCAACCATGTCGGTGTAGTGAATTATTGTGCTCGTACTCAAGGCGTATTGCGGCACCTCAACGACCACGGTGAAGGTACCAGGGGACACAAGACATCCATTCGATTTGAAGAAGTTCCATTGCGGCAAAGGAAAGTTGAGTGGGCTATCGGGTGAAAGTTGCATTTCCAAATCAATTTCCACACACGGGTTTTCAATCCGACTGTCAAAGACGACCGTTCCAAAGTCATCAATAATCCACATTTCAGCCTTGCATGTCGAGGTGAATTCCAATGTTTGGTCAGCCTCGTTTGTGCTGGCCATGTCAAGTGACATTGCAAGTACTTCACCGTTGGAATAGTCGTTGAGTGTACGTCCTGCTCGATCGATAGAGAGAATCGCATCTACGCTCTGAAGGGGAACTTCGCTCCAAGAAACTGAGGTTGAATATTCAAATCCATCGCCAGGGGTCGAGAGGGTGAAATTGGATTCCGGTTGGGTTTCAACCAATACGTGCCCAATGAACAATTGCTCTCCAGGCATAATGAGGTCGACACCGGCAAAGCATTCCATTCCGATGGTTCGGAGGGCTCCAATTTCAACTTCCATGAAACAGGGAGCCACGGATGAGAGGTCAATACTTTGGGCGGTAGGGTTGTCGATGTTCACTGAGAAAACTGAAGGCCCTGTTGCATCGATGGTTCGTTGGTTCTTGGTTACCGTGAATACGACGTCCTCGGGGAGGGTAACCGGTGTTTGAATTCGGACGTTCTGAGTGTCGTTCAATCCAGTTGCAGGATGATATGCTTCTATGGTGTAAAAACCACTTGGAAGCCATTGGTTTTGTTCGTTTTTCATGTCCCATTCCAAGGTATTCATGGCTTTGGTTTCTCCAGCAAAGAGGTCAATTCCTCGAGAGAGGCCTCTGCATGCCTCGCCGCCATCATGAACTTGCTCACCGGCAGAAGAGTACACCTTCAGAACAACGTCGCATGAAGGGTCGTTGTCAAAGGAAACTGAAGAACCCGAGTTAACAAAGGCCGTTGATACAGACAACGGTTGTTCCGGGCTGTACCATGATTGGTCTACGGGTTCGCTCAGACTCGTTTGAAGGGAAAGGTCGGTTGCGTCCGCTGAAGAAAGGCCAACGAGAAGGGAGGCAAGTAGAAGCCCTACCAAAAGAGATACGCGGCCTGTCGCCCTCTCGCCCATGCGATGTGAGTGATGCTCATCCCTTGAAAGGTCAGCGGTACATTCTATGTGTATCTCAAAGCACATCGTCAAGACTGAGCATGGTCGGAATCGCTGCTTCTTGTGCTGCTTCTTGCTGCATCTCGTATCGCTTCCACTCTGGAATTTCATCGCCTTCCCAGCCCAATGCGCGTGCTTCAGCATAATTCCCTTCTGTAAGGTAATGCTGAACCCAGGCTTGCCTGCGTTCTTCTTCTTCACCAAACGCATCATGAACCATCTGCTCTTCTCGTTTTGATTGAACGGCCTTTCGCTTTCCTGCGGTCTTGGCAAGTTGAGCTACAAAGATGAGGGCGAGCAAAAAGACAATCGCTCCACCCATCAATGTCAAGGTGTCCAAGTTACCGGAAAGAAGCGATTCAGAATCATCATCGCCAGTATTGGTAATGCTCGGATCGCTCTTGATGCCGCAGGTGACGATGCTGCGAGCGCCTTCAAAGATTTCAGGGTCCCAAACACACGGGTCGTTCAAATCAGATACTCCATCCTTATCGGAATCAATGCAACCGAAGACATCGATGGTTGATGTTCCTGGCTCTTTTGCGCACTCATCGGGTTGGAAGGCAGCGATTGGAGTCGCATTCTCTTCACTTCCGGAAGGAGTGTAAAATGTGTTATCTCCGAAGCCATCACCATCAAAGTCATTCCACTGCGAGACTTGAAGCGGGAAGTTGTCAACGCGGTTGAAACTGCTGAGGTTGTCGCCCCACCCGTCTCCGTCAACATCTGACCATTGACTCGCAATGTCGGGGAATGCATCTCCACTTTGATTTCGAAGAATGAGGAATGCACCGGGGTTGTCTTGGTCGGCAACCGTCTCGTTAACAAAGGAGTAATTGTCACCATAGCCATCACCGTCAGTGTCAATGTATTGGGATGCATCGTTTGGGAATGCGTCATCAACGTCTGCATAACCGTCACCGTCTGCATCTGGGCATCCTTGGCGAGCCTTCTCATACGAACTTCCTGCAACATCTACACAGTCATCACCGCTGGGTACGTTGACGTTATCGCCGTAGCCATCACCGTCGGTATCGGCCCACTGGAACGGGTCGTCTGGGAAAGCGTCTATTGGGTCGGTATACCCATCAAGGTCGGTATCGGGGCATCCTCGAGTGATTTCAAGATTGGATTCACCGTACTCTAAGGGGCAAACGTCACCGTTGGTTCCGTCGGTATTGTCGCCGTAGCCGTCGCCATCCTCGTCCGACCATTGGGTTGCGTCGTTCCAGAAAGCATCGCCGTTGTTTCCTCCGGGATTGTCACCATAACCATCTCCGTCGCTGTCCTTCCACTGACTGGTGTCGTCAGGGAAAATGTCTGCATTGGTTCCGTTCGGGTTGTCCCCGCGGTTATCACCATCACGGTCAGCCCATTGCGTTGCGTCATCAGGGAACGGGTCTCCCGCATTGGAATAGCCATCGCCATCTCGGTCAGGGCAACCTATTCGGTCGACGGTTGAGGTGCCGGGGTCTGAAGGGCAATCGTCGGAATCGTTTCCGGTTGCATTGCTACCGAATCCATCGTTGTCTTCGTCACACCACTGCGTGATATCGTTGGGGAATGCGTCTGCACCATAGCAATCGGATTTAGCAGGCCATCCGGGAGTAGGATCAGAATATCCGTCTCCATCGGTGTCTAAACAGCCAAGGCGGTCGTAAATTGAGTCGCCCCAAGTGTAGGGGCAGCCGTCTGGCCGGTCGCTGTTTGGATTGTCTCCGACCCAATCGCCATCGCTGTCAAGGTGTTGGGACCGTTCAAGTGGGAATGCGTCCGGTTGGTTGGCACTTTGAAGCAAGAGTCCTGGCCAGAAACTTGGGCGTTGCGTTTCCCATGAAATGTTATCGTAATTGTCTCCGTATCCATCGCCGTCTGTATCGTTCCATTGCGTGGCTTCATTCGGGAATGCGTCTCCGGATTGATTGAGATGGAGTTGGTATTCATTGAGTTCAAAGTAGTAATTGTCTCCGTATCCGTCACTGTCACTATCGGCCCACTGCTTGACGTCCGTAGGTGCCCAATCGCCGACATCGGACCAGCCATCACCGTCTCCGTCAGGGCAGCCAAAGCGATCCTGGCTTGATGTTCCAGGTATGATTGGACAAGCATCAGGCTCGTTGGCCGGAGCGGGGTTATCGCCGTATCCATCGTTGTCGGTATCGTTCCACTGCGTTCCATCGTCTGGGAAAGCATCGACAACACCGTCACCTTGATCGGTGGTGTTGTATCCATCATTATCAGCGTCAATGTCTGCGAACCAATAGTAGACACCCTCATCGTTTCGGGAATGGGTGGTCACAATGTCAGTCCCATCGCTTGACCAACTCAAACCGGAGACTGAACCACAATTGTTTCCTCCACCAGAACCGGTACATCCACCTGGGCGCGGCGCGTTGAACGTGTCAATTAACAATCCGACGTCGCTTGAGAATACCTTGATCGATGCTCCATCACCTTGGTAGTAAGAGTGGCCGTTAGCAACTTGTCTGCCGTCGGGTGAAAAGTCTGCGGCAAGGCAAGAGGTCGTGGTACTTTTCTGCCAGATACGAGACCAGGATGCTCCCGTGTATTCGTACATGTCAAAGCTCGCACCTGAGCCTTCCCAGCCACCGCACATCGAGATAAAATTGCCGTCAGGCGACCAGTCAATATCGTTGATAGAACCCGGGGGGTCGGTAATGGAGTGGACTGTAGTTCTCGAGGTGATGTTGACGATGTAATAGTCGCCGTTTCCGGCCACTGCAAGCAACTCTCCATCCGGTGAAAAGGAAGACGCATAGAACCTGTCTTCACCGTTTGGATTTATTCCGTTTCCAACTTGAGCTCCATCCAAGACTTTGATGAGTTTGACTTCGCCGTTGGTGCCACCGTTGCCTGAGCGGCCAATCGAAACCGCAACGAGACTGCTGTCCGGTGAGAATTCAACGTCGTTGACGTAATCGCCACCGCCGACATCCACGCTGATTCCACCGTGGACTGAAGTGAAGTTTGAATCGTGATAGATGTTGATGGTATCGTCATCCAATCCAACAGCGATGTAGAGCCCATCTGGCGAATAAGCCACTGAGGTAATTTCGCCTCCTGAGGAGTGGGCAGCAACCGAACGGACGTTGGTCCAAGTGCTTGAGTTCCACTTGCGAAGGTTGCCGTTTTCGTCGCCAGTAACGAGGAACTCCCCTGTTGGATCGTGGTCTACGTCATTGTAATCATCGCTCGAAGAGGTTGTGAACTCATTTTGGTAGTTCGGGTTATCGGTGGTCCAGCCGTCGTTAATATCCGAGGAACCGTCTCCATCATAGTCTGGACATCCATCCCTGTCGGTGGAGGAAGTTCCGTATGAAAACGGGCAGTCGTCAGCGGTGTTGTCATAACCGTCTCCGTCAGAATCTGCAGCAAATGCAATCGGTGCGAACAGGGACATCACGAAGAAAAGGGTGAGAAAAAGAGCCCTTTTTTTCTTATGAGATGTATCGGTCCAAACGGAGGCCATGATTGCGGGTGTAATTTCATCATAAAGGGTTTGTTGTCTTTATGTTCAAACAAAAACCACCGGGATAATGCAGAAAGTCTTGAACAAGGGGGCGCCTACCCTCATTTATGGGCGGAGACATACCCAAGGTCAATGTCGCTGCTCAAGACCGCGTGCTTTTGCACTTGTTGAATCAGCATCATTGGGCCGACCGATACGTAGTACCCCATGCCATGACGCGCCCCGGGATTGCCGAAGCGTGTGCACAACATCCTCCAAACGTGAGCAGAACCATGCGTAATTTACTCAAAGATGGAATGGTTGAGGAACACACCCGCTCCATTCAAGGCGAAGAACGAAGGCAGAAGACGTGGCAGTTAACCGAAGACGGAAAGGTATTGGGAGAAGAGCGGCATGAGGTCTTGAATCAGACAAAGATACTCGTTCGTAATGTTGACGGGGAACTCTTGGAACTCAAAGCAGAAGAAGCAGGCTCGCACCTTCAAACCGAATTGACGCTCCTTCAAATCCTTCTCCACGCTCAACACGAAGGCGTGCTGACCTACGGCGATATACGGTTTGGAAACATCCGCCGAACGGAGGACGATGTGTTTCCTGCACCCGGGCGGTTGATGCCGCTGGTTGGCGTTCACGCAACCTATGCTACGGCTCCGCCCGTGACGCGTCCTGTTTACGGGCGTGACATTGAGTTGAAATCATTGCACACTTGGTTTGATGACCGTAGGCCTTGTATGGTGGTCCACGGAATCGCAGGGATTGGTAAATCGACTCTCGTGGCTCATTGGCTTGAACAACACATGGAGCAACATCAGAACCTTTCAGTGTGCTGGTACCCTTGTCAACCGTGGGACCAAGCCTTAGGACTTGCAACAAGCTTGCTCCATCGCTTTGGGATTGATGAATCGCATGACCCTTACCGCCTCATCGAAACTTTACCCCTCACGCCGGGGGCGGAAATGGACGTTGATGCTTGGCGGCGTCGCCTGCTTGCCTACCTGACAGACGCAAGTACGATTCGGGAGCGGTTCAAGGACAGGGCGGGCGGGCCACCGCCGTACTGGCTCATCGTTTTGGACGATATTCACCATGTCTCTAAGGAGGCGAACCATCTGCTGGGGGCGTTGCTTCAAATCGCGCAAAAAGCCCCGCTCCGAATGGTGTTCATTTCACGAACGACACTGGATGTATACGACCGGCGCGACGTTCATATTCGTGACAACGTCCGTGAATTGGCGCTTGCGGGCCTTTCTCTTGAGGCCACTGAAGCATGGATTTCAGCGTTGGACGGTGAACATAATACTCCAATTCCAGACGTTCATGCTGCTACTGGAGGTCATCCTCTGGCCCTTGAATTGTTGGAGATTTATGGCCAACCAACCCATCAAGATTGGTTGAGGTTCCTCGACGAGGAAATTCTTGCACGGCTACCTGAGTCTGAATTGGAATTGCTGTCCACTCTTGCCGTAGCGGACGCTCCTGTCAAATGGGAATTGCTTGCAGACAGCACCGGTTGGAACGGCGCCCCCCCAGAGAATTTGCTGCAGCATGGATTGCTTCTTGAATTGGAACAGGGCATGTGGCTGCACGAAGCCCTCAAAGAACGATTGCTACGCGATGTCGGAGAAAACAAAACTGCTCGAAAGGCTAAGCTTCGTTGATCAGAAGTTGTCTGCCGTCATGAGTTCATCGATCCACTTAAGCAGAGCAGACTTGGGCATAGCGCCGGTTTTTTGTCCGACAATGGTTCCGTTTCGGTACATAAAGAGCGCTGGGATACTTCGTACTCCGAGTCGGCCGGCTGTGCCGGAATTGGAATCTGTGTCAACCTTTGCGATGAGGATGTCTCGCTCTTGAGAAACTGCTTCAAGAACTGGGGCGATGGCCTTGCACGGACTGCACCAGGGGGCCCAAAAGTCAACAATGACCCACTCGTTATCGTTCACTGCTGCTTCATATTCACTATCGGTAACGTTCCTTACTTCACCCATTCACTCACCAAAACGCCCTTGAGAAGACCCATTATGAGTCTTTGGACTGTTCCGGATGGACGGGAAGGGAGCAAGCCTCATGAGACACGACCTCTTGGATTGCACCAAGGGATACCATGATCATTGCACCGAGTGTACTCACGGCCAACTTATCGGCCCTTGCTGGAGATTGTCGCGAAGCCCTGGATGCAGGTCTTAATTGGCTCCATCTCGACGTCATGGACGGGAACTTCGTCCCCAACCTCACCTTCGGCCCACCGGTCATTCGCTCCTTACGAAAGGCACTTGGGCCCGATGCGATTTTTGATGCCCACTTGATGATCGAGAACGCTGAAGAATCGTATCAGCAATACATTGACGCCGGATGCAATCACCTTTCCATACACGTAGAAGCGGTCACACATTTGCACCGAGCCGTCACAGCCATCCGAGAAGCAGGCGCTACTGTTGGAGTTGTTCTCAATCCGGGAACCCCTGTGGAGGCCGCTCTGGAAGTGCTCGACGAACTTGACTTGGTGCTCATCATGAGCGTTAACCCGGGGTTTGGAGGCCAGTCGTTTATTCCGAGTGTAGAGAAGAAAATCCGTATTCTTTCTGAAGCCATCAAGGTCCAAGTTGCTGCAGGAGGGCGCCCCGTCCAAATCCAAGTTGACGGTGGTGTAAAAGCACACAACATCGCTATGCTCCGTGAATGGGGCGTAACCAACTGCGTCGTAGGTTCGGGCCTCTTCAATCAGAATGCAAACGTGGCGGACAATCTCGCCATCATCCATGAAGCACTGCAATGACGGAGGGGTCAACATCAAGTTGCTTGTCGTGACCCTGCTCTATCCCCTGCCTACAAACGTGAGCAGGGGCGTCTTTGTTGAAGACCATGTCAAACTTCTTCGAGAGGCCGGCCACGAAGTGCGTGTCATCAATCCACTGCCGTGGATGCCTAAATTCGCAGAAGCGCGGCGCTCAACGCATGCTGGAGTCTCAAGGGCTCCACGTACGTGGATACGAAATGACCAGTCCATTTTCGCCCCGCGCTTTTTTGCACTGCCAGAACACCCCTATCCCTCACTGACCCGCGGGAGCCTGGGCCGGAAAGCCAAGAGCGTTGAGCGCTTTTTAGGAAATTGGCGCCCTGATGCGATTGTTTGTCACACTTTATGGCCGGCAGGCGTCCTTGCTGAACGGTTGGCTGAGCGTTGGAATGTTCCTTGGACGGGCGTGGTTCACGGTTACGACTTTGATGTTGGATTACATGACAAAAGTATTGGAAAGCAGGTTCGACGCGCCGTGGCTCATTGTGATGCTCTCGTCTGTGTAACCAAGCGTCTCGCTGATACAGCAGCCAATCTTGAACGCCCGCCACGAGAACTACGAACCG
Organism: Candidatus Poseidonia alphae; assembly: GCF_943787815.1. Classification (NCBI taxonomy): domain Archaea; kingdom Methanobacteriati; phylum Thermoplasmatota; class Candidatus Poseidoniia; order Candidatus Poseidoniales; family Candidatus Poseidoniaceae; genus Candidatus Poseidonia; species Candidatus Poseidonia alphae. The sequence continues at coordinate 5,953 of NZ_CALSNW010000002.1, read as the reverse complement.
TACCTTGTTCGACCGAAATTGGTCGGGATTGGGCTCGAGATTTGCGTTCCTGGCGAGGGCGATGGCGCAAGGATTCGTTGGATATTCTCTTTCCAGCCGACCCGCGCCGCCCTGAGAAGCAGCACCTGCTTGCTCTAGAAACTGGAGAAGAAATGGAGCACCGTGGGTGGGTTGTTGGCGTCACGCACCTCAAACAACAACCGCGTGACATCGTTCATGACCGCATGCTGGTCGCTGACGTGACGCTCATCACTTCTAAGAGAGAAGCCGGACCGCTGGTTGCCAGAGAATCCCTCCTCTGCGGAACTCCTGTTGTCAGCGTAGATGTTGGAGAAGTCGCCACGTATCTGCCCGAAGCATGGGTGTGTGACGCCACGCCTTCGGCACTTGCTGACGGTATTGAGGCTGCACTTCGTGACGGATGGACAAAAGAAGCGACCGTTAAGGAAACGCTCGCCTTTGCTTCAAACAAAACGGTCATCCAAGCGTGGAACGCATTGCTTTCAACCCTGGTGGAGCGAACATAAACAACGGTAAACCGAAAATCCACCAGTACGTGTGGGTCACAAAACCTATGACGGCAAACGTGGTACAAAGGAGCATGAGCAACCAATCGTCGCGGCGCTGAGTGACCTGCTTCATGGACCCGCTCATTGCCCACGAAAACAAGAGAAGGAAGAACGCGGTCATACTGCTTGCAAGAGCAGCGCCGTAAAGGCGTTGAGACGCACTCGATGGTACGGTAAGAATGAACAATCCTCCTAGAACAACGGCAACCGCCAAGACCAAGACGATGAATTGAGTGAAACGCCAAGGGTTTGGTCCCGCCATCACCGCGGTGTAGGTTGGTGTTGCCATCAATGTCATTGCCCATCCAAACAGGAGCACATAGAACAGGTCTACAGCTGATGCCCCATAAGTGGAATCAAAGTATTCTGATGGGAAAGCGATTGGAGCGAACACGGCTACCAAAAATGCTCCTCCGTAAAGACCGAACGGGAGCAATCCAAACGACATATCAAGCGCTTTTTCCATTTCACGGCGATGTTGAAGTTCATCGTCTCTGGATGCTCCAAGTACGGGAAGTAACGCTGCCCTCATCGCTGCGGGAACAACCAACCCCGCCAGCCAAGCCAACTGCGCAACATGGAAGACCGCAGCGACCTCGCTTCCCTGACTGTATGCGATCATAAACTTCTCAATTCGTACAACATAGGGAAGAACGCCGAGGGTGATTGCAAAGGGCAGGGCTGCATACAAGAGCACCTTATTCGAGGTCCACGAAGCGTTCAGGCGACTCCAATCCATTGCACCTGTGTTTCTCGGTGCTCTTAGGATGACCAGTACGAGTGCAAGGAGCCACCCGACCACAGCGCCAGCAAGGAAGACCGACGTATAGGCAACGACCGACGTGCTCCCCTGGTAGAAGAGGGTCGCGTAACCAAGAGTGGTCACCAAACGCTCTCCAACTTTCGAAGCCGCCTCAAGCCGCGCCTCTCCCAACACCCTCAATCCACTTCTCGGGGCGTAAGAGGCAACGTGGGCCAATGCGATCAGTCCGGCCAGTATCAGCACTGATGGAGGGGGGTTGAGCTGAATCCAGTGTTGTGGGTGAACAACCAGAGCGACGACCACAAAAGGGATGCTCATCAGCAATTGCAAACGGTAAATTCTCCAAACTGCTGCTCGAACCAATTCCGGCGCACGGCTACCGTCCCTAGCAAGAAGCGTGGGCAGGCCTAAATCAATGACAAGAAACAGCGATGCAAACAAGTCGATGGCAAGGACCATCCAACCGTAATGCTCAGCAAGCAAAGCGTGAGTGAGAACGATCTGTCCGATGAAAGCAAGAGCGACCGCAACCAGGTCGGCTCCAACAAGCCATCCCGCATCTCGCCCGCTTGATGGACGACGGGGGGGTGATGCAGCGCCCATGTTCGCTGCTGGAGTTCGCCGCTTTCAAGCCCTGCGTACATTTTTGTGAGCGGTTGTCATTCCTCTACCTTCCACTCCCAAATGCTGACTTGTCCTTTTTCTCCCTCTGTCCGGCCCATCTGATGTATAAACGGTGACTTTCGTAGAGCGCGTTGAAGAATGTGGGCACGAATCTCGCGCCCATCCTGATTGAGTGCAGCGATGATTTCAGAGGTTGAGGCTGGTCCATTTCGCCTTAACCAACCAACAATCCAATTTGCCTGTTCGCGGTTGGCATTTCGCTCTTCGCTCCAGCGAGACGGCCGAACCATGGGTGAACCTCACGCCAAGCGCTGATGAATCTTTGTAGAGTACAAGGGTTCGTTAGAACTCAAGCTGTGCGGCCTTCGTCGTACATCTGACGAAGACTTCCGTCCTGAAGCATCTCCATAGCGATGTCTGACCCGCCAATGAGTTCTCCGTTAACGAAGATTTGAGGCATGGTAGGGAAGTCTGACCAAGCACATACCGAAGGTATTGCCGTTGGGTGGCTGAGCACATTGAGCGAAGCGAAATCTTCGCCAAGTTGCTGCAATACTTGTGCGGCACGGTTTGAAAAACCGCATTGTGGCTCATTTGGGTTTCCTTTCATGAACAATACAATTGAATGTTCATCGACGAGTGCTTGCAATTCTTCAGGTGTCCAGTTCATGTTTCTCAATCCTTGTTCTTTTGGAGGCGTCGTATGTGTACCCCTTGGCCTCCACCGTGGGGGTCAAACGCTGTATCCCCTGCAGTTTCTGCTTGGGCTGGCGTCATGCACTTGAGGTCAAGTGCGTGAATGGGGTGGGGGATGTGTTCTTTCATGACTGCAAGAACTTGCTTTTGACGTTGAAGGGGGCGCATTCCGTCAAACGAAGGAGAGATAATTCGAACATGAAAGTGGTCACCGGAGCGGTGCAGGTCAATGACTTCAACGATGGCGTCTGGGACTGCTTTGAGCACTTCTGCTTCAATCCATTCCGTCCCGACCATGTCCACGCCTCAACCCCCCGTGGCGTCGCCTCTTCTTTGAATCTGCGCATACGAATTCTTCTGTTTCAACCCGTAAGTTGCCTCTGTTATGAGGTTCCTGTCTCAAAGTGGCCGTCCGACTGCGTAAACTTCCCAACCTTGTGCTCCAACGGCTTCAAGGTCAAGCACGCGCCTTCCATCGTACAAGATTGCAGTGTTCATATTCGAAGCCAAAGCGCTCCAATCAAGTTCAACACACACTTTGTGGGCCGTGACAAGAACGGCGAGATTGAAGCCTTTTGCATCGTTGATATCTCCAATGTACTCGACTGAATCGGGAAGGCTCTCCTCGCTGAGGTGGGGGTCAAACACGCCGACCTGAATGCCTCGGTTTTGAAGTGCTTCAGCCAACGGCTCAGCAGGCGTTTCACGCGGGTCGCCCACTTCGGCCTTGTACGACCATCCGAGGAACAGGACTTTTGTGCTCTCTGCAGACAACCCTGCTTTCCATAGGATGTCAATCAGGACTTGAGCAACGTGGTTCGGCATCGAGCGGTTGACGGCTCGTGCTGCGGTAATCAGCCTGCAGGAACACCGACATCGGCTGCTCGTTGAATCATGTAGTACGGGTCAACGGGAATGCAGTGCCCTCCGACGCCAACACCAGGCGTGTATCGGTGGAAGTTCCACTTGGTCGCTGCTGCAGAAAGCACGTCTTCGACATCGACATCCAAAGCAGGGAAAATTCGGGCTAATTCGTTGACAAGGGCGATGTTGATGTCGCGCTGCACGTTTTCGATGACTTTTGCAGCTTCAGCCACTTCGAGTTTGCCGACGTAACGGACGTCTTCGTGGTCAACTTTGAATACAATTGAACGAGCATCTCGCCAATTTCTGGGTTTGAACAGCCGATGACGCGAGCGACTTGACGGACGCCGTGGCGCGCATCGCCTGGATTGAACCGTTCAGGGCAGTAGGCGATTTCGAGATCCTCTCCAATGACAAGACCCAATTCTTCAACGATTGGCAACCATGTTTGTGCGGTGACACCGGGATAAACTGTTGATTCGAGCACAACAATGGTGTTCGAGCCTTTTGGAATTGCTTCGAAGACTGCCCTTCCGGCTGCTTCAACGTAGGACAAATCGGGTTTGAGGTCGTGGGTAATTGGTGTTGGAACGGTCACCAGAACAACATCGCAGTGGGGTACGGCTTCAGCAGTTGAGTGGTAATGTTCCAACGTTCTGTGCCGGGTGCAGGCACAATATCGTCCACGTCGGGGTCACCGGTGGGGTTTTCTCCAGCACGAACCATGTCGACTGTGCGTTGTGAAACATCCACGCCCCATACTTCGAAACCTGCGTCATGGAAGCCAATGGCAGTTGGAAGTCCGACATAACCGAGGCCGATGATGCAAACTGAGAGCGTACCATCGGAAGTTTTTGTCGCCAATGTGGCTGTAATGGCCATGGAGACTCCTACCGCACTCTAGCATTGAAGATAGCGGTTCGGCGGGTTCTGATTGCAGCGTTCACAAAGGAAGGTGAAACGAGAGGTCGCCTCTCTCAAATGTCGTCGCCTTTATGTGTGAACGGACAAACCCCGGAGCATGGATGCAAGCGAGAAGGGGCCTACGCTCGTTCCTTTATGGGGAAAGCGAAGCCTCCATCGCCTTCCGTTCATTGTTTTGACCGATCTATTTCGTTCCAGGCATCTTCTGAGTTTGCTCGTCAAACGAGACCTCAACGCACGCTATCGCCGGGCCTATCTCGGTTATGCGTGGGCAGTGCTTGAACCACTCCTTCTAGCCGTCGTATACACTTTCATTTTCACCATTCTAGTTGGTTCATCTGACCCGCTTTATCCAGTCAAAATTATTCTCGGCATCATCGGGTGGACGATGTTTGCGAGGTCACTTACCACTTCTACAAAATCGCTGAGCAGTTCCATCAATCTCTTTCAATTTGCACGCGTTCCGAAAACAGTCTTTGCAACAAGTGGGACGCTGACAAACGCCGTTCTTGCTGTCATTTCTCTCACCTGTCTGATTCCATTTTATTTCATTCACGACCTCCCGATAACCGCAAACCTTCTGATGCTCCCCGTTTGGTTATTACTGCTTTCCTTCACCGGATGGGGGATTGGATTGTTGTTAGCTCCGATTGCATGCAAAGTTCCTGATGTCCTCAACCTGATCAATTTCCTTGTTCGAGCAGGATTTTTCCTCTCCCCGGTCATGTGGACCTACGATATGTTCAACACTCGGTTTGGAGAAGGATGGCATGCGATTGTGGCCCACATGAACCCAACAGTCGTTCCCATCACGGGGATGCGAGATGCTGTTCTTGGAGAATCTTCAGCAATACCTGGCTACGGTTATGCGATGTGCTTGGGAATCGCACTTCTAGGCTATATCTTCGGCGCCATGGTCTTTGAGCGTAAAGCACACAGGGCGGTGGTGAATGTATGACGGTCGTCATGCGACTGGATGACATCACACTGGAATATCCAGTGCCTCGCCAATACCGGAAGGAAGATGTCCAACCTTCGGGTGTTCGCAACATTTCCTTGGAGGTCAACCAAGGGGAAGTTTTGGGTATCATCGGACGCAACGGTTCAGGCAAAAGCACGCTTCTGAAGATGATGGCTGGCGTTTTCCCCCCTGATTCAGGGACTATTGCCACGCGAGGAAGCGTCTCTCTTCTTGCAGGCGTTGGCGTAGGGTTTCACAAAGAATTGACGGGACGTGAGAACGCCTACCTCTACGGCGCCTTGATGGGACGAACGACGGAACAAATTGACGAACTGATTGAGGAAATCCAATCCTTTGCCGAGCTTGACCACCACTTCGACCGGCCAATTCGTACGTATTCTTCTGGAATGAAATCTAGGCTTGGCATCTCTGTCGCCACCGCGTTCAAACCCGACTTGCTCTTGATCGACGAAGTGCTGGGCGTTGGAGATGCTTCATTTCGAAAGAAGAGCGAAAAAAGAGTGAAAGATATGATTTCTGAATCTGGGACGG
>NZ_CALSNW010000001.1:0-886219 GCF_943787815.1 Candidatus Poseidonia alphae | reverse complement strand
GGTACGGACGCGTGAGATGCCTGTACAGAGGGTATCGGAAGGGTTACACCACTGTTACAAATTCACACTACTGTCACAGAAGTTCCATATACGAACGGTTAGTAGAAGATTCATGAACAAGAATACCGTGTTTATGACCGTTTTTTTGATTTTAATGGTGTCATTGTCGGGTTGTTTAGGCTCGGGCCGAGGTAATGGTGAGAATGACCAGAATGACGAGAATAATGATGGTGATAAAGGGGACATGGGGCCGCCAGAAGAAGTTAACGCTGAAGACTACAATGTCCTTTACATCGGCCATAGTTTTGGACGTATTTTTGCACAAACACTGCAGGATTATGCACACACTGCTGGATTTACGAACCACTCGCAATTCATTGAATTCAGTGGAGGTACTTCTGGAGCTCCTGATGCATTGTGGGCGGATGATGGTCACCGTGAGAACATCAAGGATTACCTGGATACAGGAGAGATTGATGTGTTGATTATGATCTGTTGCAGTCTCGAATTCATAGGACAGGAACCGGGAATCAGTAACTTCACCGACGAAGCCATCCACAATTTCACCTCCTACGCGGTGGAGCAGAACCCCGATATCCGAATTGGGCTGTCTATGCCGTGGAAGGATTTCCCTGGAGACTACGAGAATGCAAGCGAGTACGCAACGAACTCAACACTCGACATCTTGCCGTATTGGGTAAACCTCTCACAGGACCTCAGTGTAGACTTCCCAAACAACGAGATATTTACCTTCCATCACGGAGCAGTGGCTTACGAGTTGCGTGAGATGTTTGAAGCAGGAGAACTTGAAGGCGACATAGAGCAGTTGCAAGGGCCTAAGCAGACTTCTGTGTTTACCGATGCAAAGGGGCACGCTGGCCAAATCATGATCGATACTGGCACACTCATATGGCTTCATGCAGTTCATGGTGTCGAACCGTTGGATATGCCGGAATTTACTCAATGGAACACAGACATTCGAGTCATCGCAGACTCTGTTCTCAATGATCAAAATCAAGAGTAGCGACATATCATTTCCAAGAAATCGCAAGGGTTCTGTCAAACCCCTCTAGACATTATGGAGGAGTACAATGGGTGTTCAGTCCCTCAGTACACTCGCTACCCTCGCTATACCCGTTAGTACAGTGGGTGTACAAAGGGACATTGTTATCATCACCCGCCCCATAGGGCGTATATGTCAAATGCTTCTGCACATGAGGACTCTTATCGAGAAAAGCCAACCATAAGAATAGACAATTATGGGGGATATAGACGTTGGTCATTCGGGATAACAAATGGTAAGAAATCATGCAGATTGGCACATTCATGGGATTTGCTTGATGAATTTGTTCGAACTAATGGTTCATCTCCACAACATAACCATCCGTTTCCACTAACAAATTCATATGGAGAACTAGTAGGATATTGTATAATTCTTCCAGGATACACCAATCGAGGTAATGGCCGATATTACGATACCCCTCTATTCACTCTGAGAGGAGATGAAATTACTGACACTGACCCTAGTCCAAAGGCAGATTTCCAATTCGCTATGACGAAAGCCCAAGCGTTAATACATTGCCAAAAAGAGGTGGACAGAATAATTCGGAAACACTATTCTCCGTGATTAATCAAGTGTAACTTAATTGCACAAACTAATCGATTCGGATAAGTTGCAAGGGGTTATCCGAAACCCCTTTGCATTTTATTTTCCGATACAAAGGGGATTCAGTGGGTCGATACAGACGCTAGCGAGTGTACTGGGGGACTGAACACCCATTGTACTTCTCCATAATGTCTGGAGGGGTTTGTAAGAACCCTTGAGATTTCGTAGAAATGATATGTCGCTTATCTGTATCAACCCACAAGAGACGGTGTGAATTTTTCTAGAAAAGTCCGATTCAGTCATCAAGGATGATGTTCTCATTGTTCAAAGCATGATGCCAAAGTCCACCAAGTCGCACCAAATTGTAGGCCGAACGTTCGACTCGACTGACGATGTTGACCACTTCCAAGCGTCCAACTTTGCCGCCCATTGTATCGGATTTCAAGCTGGATAAGGCTTCAACTGCCTTTCCATGCTCTTCTCTGACCATGGCCCATGTTGATTTCACGTTCTCGATTGGCAATTCTTCGCCTTTTGTGAGGCAGCCGCTCATGGTATCGAGCAATTCATTGAGGTGCTTGTGCATCTCAAGAACAGAATTCACAATGACCTCGGGCAACTCCTCTGCGTTTTCATCAAGAGAACGATCTGAGCGAGCGATGTCCCGAGCGTGTCGGATCACACGTTCAACGGTATCCACACTTCGCAAGTAGGTGGCAACAATTCTCAAATCTTTCATCAAGGGCTGATTGAGTGCGAGAATCAGCAGCAAATCATTGGTCAAATCCCAATTCACTTCACGCGCATGTTGACGGATTTGCTTGACCTCTTTGTACACCTGCGAATCGAGTTTTGTGAATGCCTTTATCGCCTCACTGTAGGCCATTTTTGCTTCATCAAAATAATCAGATAAGTCCGTACGGACTTTGTCAATTCGTTCATCTAGTCCAGTTCGTATAGGCATGTCATTCACTCATCCAAATCTTCCAGTAATGTATCGCTTTGTTAACTCTAATTCTGGATCTGAAAATATCTTGTCAGTTTCTCCGAATTCGACAAGTCTTCCAATGTACATAAACCCTGTATAATCGCTGACCCTTGCAGCTTGCGACATTGAATGGGTCACAATCACAACGGTGAAATCTTTCTTGAGTTCCAAGATGAGTTCCTCGATGGCTGCAGTAGCAATTGGGTCCAAAGCGCTGCATGGCTCATCCATCAATATGATATCAGGTTCGACGGCAATGGTTCGAGCAATGCACAATCGCTGTTGCTGGCCGCCTGAAAGTGAGGTTCCCAAGTCATGCATTCGATCTGAAACTTCATCCCAAATAGCCGCTCGCTTCAAACTCTTTTCAATGATAGCATCGAGCTCTTCTCGCGTTGGTTTTGTGTGGAGTTTGACTCCATAGCCAACGTTATCGTAAATTGATTTAGGAAACGGATTTGGTCTTTGGAACACCATGCCGATTCTCTTTCGAATCTCAACAAGGTCAGCATCCTTTGCGGTGATTTCGGTGTCACCCATTGTAATTTTACCATCGTAATGACAAATTGGAATCAAATCATTCATCCGATTCATCATTCGTAGAAGCGTACTTTTTCCGCATCCCGAAGGACCGATTAAGGACGTTACGCTGTTCTTGGCAATCGGGAGTGAAACGCCGTACAATGCTTGCTTATCGCCATACCATAGATCGAGATCTTCGATCATCAAATCGACCTCTCCAGCCACATCTAATTGTCTCGTAGAATCGGGAACTACTTCTCCACCTATCGTCTCGCTCATGATTTCAACCTCTTTCTAAAATGCTGTCTTAACACAATTGCAATGCTGTTCATTGCTACCAACAGACAGATCAACGCAATACTCGCTGCTGCTGCCATCGAATGCCATGCATGGTCTGGTTCTGCCGTCCAGAAATAGATCTGAATCGGAATGACAGTGAAATTGACGTTGCCTCCATTGAGGGCTGCTAAAGGCTCAGGATCAAACAAAATCATGGCAGTTGCACCAATGACAACCAGTGGAGCTGCCTCCCCCATGATTCGGCTCATCGCTAGGATTGTTCCCGTCATAATCCCAGGCATTGCAGATGGGAGCACGTGGTCTTTGGTGACCTGCCATCTCGTGCATCCGATGCCATAGGCAGATTCTCTCAAAGTACGAGGAACGCTGCGCAATGCTTCCTGGCCTGCCAATACGATGATCGGCATTGCCATCACACCCATTGTCAATCCAGCTGCGAGAACAGAGGGGCCTAAGCCCCAGCCAAAACCGTCTTGCTTGACGAAAATCGCAAGTCCAAACATACCGAACACAATTGAGGGGACGCCTGCCAGATTCGTAACCAAGGCTTGAATGAGTTTTGTTGTGCGGTTCGGCTTGGCATATTCCTCAAGGTAAATTGCTGCGCCAACAGAGACAGGAATGGATACGAGCATTGCAATTAGCATCACCCATATTGTTCCATAAAACGCAGCTCGAATTCCAGATGCGTATGGAATAAAAATATCTTGATACCGCTCGGTTAAGAACGGAATGTCGATGAGAAGAGGGATGAATAATGTCGATGTAAACAACAACATTCTCGACCACATCAACACACCATCTCTCGCCGAAATCGAATGCTTTAATCGCGATGTTTCGCTTAATTCCCGACCTAAACTTTCCAATCGTTCAATTCCTTCAGCAATTTTGTAGAGAATAATCCCCGATACAATCCAACAAATGCTGGCCAATGCTGCAGCTACAAACATTCCATCGCTAATGACAAAGGTTGTTCCAGCCAATATGTACGATGCCAATTTGATCAAAGTCCGACGACCTTGCAGTTTCTTAATAATGTTCAAGGCGGCTACATTGGGCCACGTGAGAACAACGACAAGAATCAACAGTGTAATCCAGGCCAGTAACTCCATCGGTTGAAACACCTGTTCGTTTTCATCATCCCATAACACATGAACATCGCCAGTGATAACGAATGTATTGACTGCGGGATACCCAGTTTCATCAGCGTTTGGAACCGGGCCTGAAATTTGTTCAACTGAAACTGGGACGCTGAGGCTCGAATATGCGTTGAAATTTGTCTTCCGCCCTACATCAATCTCAGTTTGGTCAACCCCCGTTGAATCAATGTAGATGTCTGTTTTGACTTGTCGGGTTTCGATGACATTGATTTCGACATCATGAGAATGAGAGCCGTTTTCATCGTCCCATTCAAAACGAAGGACGACAGGATCGGTGAATGGTTCGCCATTTTCGTCAACGGTTGGGAAGTCCCATTTGAACCTGTAATCGGATTCTGGTATCCATTCACTTGCGGGGGTGATTTCTCCTTGTTCTCCTTTAATGAACGTGGGTTCTGCAATTTGCCATACCAAGACGCCAAGAAAGAGTAAACCAATCAATCCAGTAATCGCCAAGCCCGTTGATCCTGCGCGTTCCGTAAGGTCCCTCAACTTACGATTTCGTTTCTGGAGTTTATCGATGTCTTTCATCAGTAAGCCTCCCTGTATGTTGACAGAACTTTGTTGCCGAGTAAATTCAAACACAAGGTGATGACAAAGAGATACAATCCTACAGCGAAGATGGTGAGGTATCCAATTTCTCCAAATGGAAGGTCGCCTCCGACACGTTGCGCAATGTACGCAGTCATCGTTTGAGCTGGCAAGAACATGTTAGAGGTGTAGACTGCAACCGTTCCTACTGCAAGCGTGACCGCCATTGTTTCGCCAACAGCCCTCGAAAGAGCAAGGATGATGCTTGCAACAATTCCGGATAACGATGCCTGAATCATGACTTTCATCGTCGTCTCAATTTTTGTTGCCCCTAATGCAAGGGATCCCTCGCGCAGTTCATTTGGTACCGCGCGCAAAGCGTCTTCCGACATTGAAGCAATCAGGGGGAGAATCATCACGCCGACCACAATGGCCCCATTGATTGGATTGAGAACATTTGGAGGCTCATCAATCCACCCGTTTGCAAATGCATACTCGCCAAACTCCACCACGAGTGGTCCGATATAGATGAATGCAAAAAATCCGTAAACGACGGAAGGAATTCCAGCGAGAATTTCGAGCGTTGGCTTCACGATCGCAACCAATCTAGGATGCGCATACTCAGAGAGGTAGATGGCGCACCCAACGCCCAAAGGAACCGCGATGATGAGCGCTCCAAATGCGACCTGCAGCGTCGTCAAAAGCAGACTGTTGACACCGAACGACATCGTGTCACAAAGGGAACGACGATCCTCACAAGCACCGGTCGGTGTCCATTGATTCTGTAAAAAGAATTCACCGAATGCTCCAGAATAATTCATCGTGATGGCGTCGAAGACCGTGATAAAGATAAACAGAGAGAGAACGTTTCTCCACGTGTTGGAAACCTCAATGTTGCCTCCAAAGATTCTCTTCATCTGAAGTTTACCAGTGGCCCTCCAGATCATTGTCAAAAAGAGGATTGAAAGGCCTAACAGGAAACTATCGTTAAAAAATAACTGCAAAACGACAAGTATGAAAACGGCCTTCACAATTCCGTGGTGAGGATTCCAAACTTCTTGAGGAATAATGGAAAGGCGATTTTTTTCCTTTTTGCTCTCATAATCGAGAATCAATGCCACAACAAGAAGCAAGCACGCAAATCCAGATGCAGAAAAAATGCCTCCAACATCCCACTCAAGGGAAAACCACCCTCTGTGTTTCGCAATGTCTGAAAAGAAGGTAATGGTTTCAAACAACAACGTCTGGATGATGCCGAGCGTGATGAGAATGACCGATAAACTCGTCAAAAACAAAATCGTTCCAGCCTTATCTTTGGAAATACGACTTAGAAAGGACATACAATCACCGATTAAACCCGTTCAAGTCGTTGATACATGAGCATGTTAAGGAGAATTTCTGCGAAATTAACGCTGTAAGCGCACAGTCTCCTCACCGATTCGGAAATTCTAAATTCACTCAGGAGCCGTTCAGCTGAACCACGCCCCGTCCATAACTCGCTTTCAGCTTCCTCTACATCGTTGCCAAGTTGAGCCAGTGCCAGTTTGGCCGAATGAATGAGTTCGACATCGCGTGTGTACATATTGTGAACGATTGTCTTGAGGTGGTTTGACCACAATGGTACGGCCGACAAAGGCATATCCTTGGTTTTGATTTTGACAACGGTTGAGTTTTCCCTGACCAAGTGCGCGAGGCGCGTTGCGTGATCGCCCATTCGCTCCAAGATTCGAGCAATGTTGGCGTGTTCCATGGCCGAGAACCGGTCGATGCCAAGTTTTCGCTCAACGGATGGTTGTTGTAAAGATGCAGCAACTTGACGTTCGAGCAAAAGGCGTCGAGCGTCGATCTGGCGCTCTCTGTCGTCGATGTCAGAAAGCAATTCTACGGATTCTCCCGAGAGAACATCAAAAGCATCATTGACGAGGCTTGAGATAAGGATGTACATTCGATTGATCGACACCTGGAGTCGCAATTCTGACGGGTTAAGAATCGACACAATACGAATCTCTTTCTCGTCATCGAGTTCAATTTCCATTCCTCGTGTGTCTCTCAAAAACGCTCGAACGTCGGCTCGAGTTTTCCTGGTTATTGGGGATGAGCATGTGAGTTTGATGACGTCTGCTCCTGCGATGTACCCGCCAATCATGAGATCGACTAAACCATCTCCGACTGCGCAACAATCAAGCTCAATTTCCCGTTTCGTTAAGTTATCTTGCAGTGGAGAAAGACGTAAATCCCCCGAAGCCAATTCTTCAATATTCACCAGGTCGCCTTTTCCAAGATTGTTAGCCTTAATCCATTCTTTTGGTAGAGAAACAATAACGGTGGATCCGCCTGTTATTTGCAATTTCCGGAAAGCCCCTCGTTGTTCCAATTGCCTCCCCCGAATTGTCGGAGGAGTAAAGAGATACAGAGAACACCTCTTTACTCTCTTTATCTCTATTTAGACATATATATTTAGCAATAGAATCTACTGTCAATTCCTATGGTCTAATCAGTTCAGCAAAAAACAACGGGGAACCGAATATGATGAACAAAAATGGAATGGCATGGACAATTGTCCTTACTTTAATGATGGCTAGTTTAGCAGGTTGTTTGGGTGGAGATGCCGAAGAAGAAACGGAACAAAAGACGATTAACATCGCAGGAAGCAGTACTGTATTCCCTGTCGCAAGCGCCTGGGGTCAAGCCTACAGCGATGCGAACTCGGATTACACAGTCACTGTGGCTGGCGGCGGATCTGGTGCTGGTGCATCCAAGGTGTGCAGCACAGACTCTGATTCAGTACACATAGGTGACATGAGCAGGGATTGGAAGACATCTGAAGCAGATGCTAGCGATGATGGATTCACATTCAACTGCCTTGACTCGGACATCACCGTCACACAACTCGTTGTCGCAATCGACGGTCTATCCGTCATTGTCAAGAAAGGTGGCGCTGCAGACCAGTGCATCACCGAAATGGGCGGATTGTCCATGGGCCAACTGCGTTGGATCTTCACTGATTGGACTGAGTCTGAACTCACTGATGACGGGCTCAACATGACTTCCATCACGCCAAACAACGATGATGACGGTGTGCGCGAATGGGGTGACCTCGACGCTTCATGTGCAGATTCCGAAGTCAAACTCTGGGGAGCAGACTCCGATTCCGGTACTTACGAGTACTTCGGTGAGCAAGTCTTCTGTAAGAACTGCTTTGCAGGAAAGGATGGATACGAAGCTGAAGGATTCGACAGTGCACGTGGCTACCAGAACTCCGCCGACGACAACCAGATCGTCAACGGAATCACCGGTGATGAGAACGCAATCGGATACTTCGGATATGCGTACTACGAAGAGAACGCCAACACATTGAGTGTTGCCGCTATTGCCAACAACGACACACACGGTGTCCAAGACGCTGGTGGAGCTGTAACGCCTGAAGCAAGCACTGTTGCTGATGGCAGCTACGCACCTCTGTCCCGATACATCTACATGAACGTCAACAACGATGAGTGGGACCTCGTGCGTGCATTCATTGCATACGGATACTCCGATGCTGGCATGGACCACGTCATGGACGTGGGCTATGTTGCACTCCCTGAAGCAATGATCGAAGAGATGATTGCTCGAATGGGCTGATGAGAAAATACCTGAAGCGAACTTAGGAAACATCGGGTGTAACGGGGCACGCAGTGCCATCGTTACCCCGGTGTGGAATAGGGAGGGTGTTCAATGCCTGCATTACAGGGCATGGTGCGCCTGGTTTAGGGGCATGCAGTGGATCACGTAAGACGCTACACCCTCTGTATACCCTTACGACAAGCGTTTCACGCGTCGGTACCCAGGGGACATACGTCTCACGCGTGGGTATCGCAAGGGTGATTTCTGCTTGCGGCTGTAAATCAAAACCATTCAAAATTGAATTTGATTTTCTGACCTACTACTATAGTAGTAGACTAAAATTACCGTTTTCACAAGTATTATACACTCAATAATCACGTCTTCCTTATACCTTTAAGCAGCCTTGAATCGACGATGCATACTATGGATATCTCATGGGCATTATCCTCATTAGCCGCTTCACTATGGAGGGGTCATGAAGAACTACCTCGCCGTTCTAATCTGCATGAGTTTCCTGCTTGGCTCACTCTCTGGCTGCATCGGTAATGATGAGTCCATGGAATCCTCAACCGATGAGTCAGATGATTCATCTCCAACTGATTCTGGGTCCGATACAGATAGTGGTTCCAACAATACGACTGGCACGACGGATACAACCAATTCGACCGATAGCCCGCCCGTAGAGGATGATTCACCCTACGATGTCATTTGTCCCGACGGAACCAATGAAACCATCCAGTGGGGCAATGTAACATGTGCAACTCCTGTTGCCTTCAAAGCCGCAGATGTGTCAAATGAAACTCTCAATCTTACACTTGAATGGTACAATATTGCTTCTGCTGAATGGGGCAATTTTGGTCCGGTTGAAATCTATGTCATCGGAAATGATGTAGATGCAGCCAAGGATTTGGAGAATGTGTTCTGTGAACGCCACAAAGCCTTGGATGAAAATTGGAATGAAGAATGGGACTGTGCCAATGAGAATTATGAAATATTCACTCGCTACACTGAAGACGGAGGTGCAGCCATTAGCACCTTCAAGCGGACGTATATCGAATACGATTTCATGATGATGATCATGTCTGCAAAGTATCCGGGTCCTGAAGAAGATGATTACAAACCGGTTACACTGCACGAATACTTCCACATTTACCAGCACTCTCACATCAACGATGAATGCACAGGTGACAGTCGAGATTCTTGCGAGCGAGATGCGAAGATGGGTGGGGAAGGCAAACCATGGTTTGCAGAAGGTGGCGCCGAATTCATGGCTCAATCTCTCTATTCAGAGCAGGATGGTGTTGGGGAGAATTATCTGCGAGAGGTCATGCAGCGCAAATTGGAGATGTCCCAAGATGGATACAACGCGCAAGACGTGCCTTTGGACCAACTTGGATACGATTCACAAGTTAATGTCTATGATGTCGGCTCCTGGTTTGTTGCCTATTTGATTCACCACGAGGGTGAAGATGCCTTCGTTAATGGTTTCTATGGCGATCTTGATGAGTTAGGATTTGACGCAGCGTTTGAGAAGAATTTCAACGCAACAAAGAGCGAATACTTAGCAGAGTTTGAGACCTTCTATTCCCAGCCAGCAGAAGATGTCATGGCGTTATTCCCAGAGGCTTCTAGCACTGCTGAGGACGAACAAACTGAGTAGAACGCCTGTTCCGTCATTTGAGTTCCGAGTGCATCACTGGACACATCGTGTCCAATGTCTCGCAAGGGTATGAACAGAAAACCCTCAAGTGCTGAATAAAGCTTCACACCGTCTCTCAAGGGCTAATACAGACAACCGACATATCATTTTCATGAAATCGCGAGGGTTTTCTCAGATTTCTCAATACCTTTTAGAAAATACAAAGGGAGTTCCTTCCCCCGGCACACTGCCTACCCATGTATACGCAGGGAAGTACAACGGCCCCGTTGTATATGTTTGACTACAAGTCCACGCCGCAGTTCATGCAGTGCTTGCCTTGTGAGGGCGTCAACACGCCGCAGGTATTGCAGGTATTGTAGGCATGAAGTTCGAGGACGGCCTTTTGCTTGATCATCACCCAGGCGACCCAGGCATAGGCCACGGTCAGCAGCACGAAAAGTCCAACGACGGCAAAGGTGCCCAGAGAGAGAAACTGAACACTTAGGGCAAAGGTGAGGAAAACCCCGGCAGTAAATGCATAGACTGGCCATTCCAAGCGCATATTCGGGGCTTCGACTGCATCTATTTGATTTGTATTCAGGAATGTGTCACCTTTGTGTATGTATCGGTAGCGAACAAACGGGCCCGCTGTATCATTATCGAGATACCAATCCCCACCTCCTAATTCAATAACGATGGGTCCTAGGGAGATTTATGAAGAAGGCGAAGGCATTACTCTTTTCACTTATCATGATTGCAACTTCACTTGCAGGATGCTTGGACGATTCCGAAGAACCAGTGGATAACTCAATCTCACTCCGAGATTGTGAAAGTGACGTTGGACCTAACATGAACCTGAGTGGTTTTAATCTCTCCGGATGTAATCTAAGTAATCTGGATTTATCAAATTCTGACCTAAGTCATGCTAATTTAACAGGTGCAAATATGCTCAATACAAATCTGAACCAGGCAGATCTGAGTTATGCTAAGTTGGCTGATGTACAATCTTGTTCAGACCAACTTCCTGGAAACTGGCGCTGTGAAACAATACATGATCATAGGTTTTGGGCAGACGAGATATACCACTTTGAAAAAGATTCCAGACAAGAATCCTATGACCGAATAATGGATGTTGATTACGATGAAAGGGAAGATGAGTTTTATCGAATCATAGAAGAGCATTATGAGGATATGCCAGAGTGGGCAAATTCCTCTTCTGAGTATAATGGACTTGACGATAGTGGAACGTTTATGGGGGCTATGCAACACATATACTTGGGTCCAAAATGCATAGTAGGGGGAGGTGTACCAATCTATCTCCAGCACCTCGACTTCTCTGGAATGGACTTGTCGGAGTGTCAATTTTCTAATGTTAATTTCAAGGGTTCCAATTTTTCAAACACTAATTTCGACTTAAGTGTGTTCTACAATTCGGATTTTATTGATTCTAAATTATCTGAAATCGCCTCTTTCCAAACTCTGAGTTTCATCGACTCAGTTTTTGAAAATGTAGAATTTACAAATATTGAGATGACACTTGCATCTCTTTCATTCAGTAGTTCACAGATAATCAATTCAAATTTCTCGAATATTACTGTAGGGGATTTCTCAATGTATTTGACTAATGTGTATAGTACAGACCTGAGTTATATCCATGCTGAATATGGTTACTTCCAAAGGGTGAATCTTTCTGTTGTCAACTTAATTGGTATGGAAATTACCCAATTAGTGTCGCGTCAACCATTATATCATTGTTCTACAGTTTTACTTGATAACGGGTCTGAATGCTTTGGAAACACAATTTTAGGTCCAGGTATATCGTCATATCGAGTAAACTTGAGCGGTTATGATTTATCTAACCTAAACCTGACTCGCGCAAGTGTTACATACGTTGTTTGCCCAGAACTTTTGCCTCTTAATTGGCAGTGTATTTCACCGCCAAATAACTCGACTTATGCAGACCCTAATGGCTACGATGGTGTACTTTTTGGACCTGATGCGGATTTGTTTGGTGCTAGCTTTAACGGATTTAATTTATCTGGAATCGATTTGTCAGTGTTTGAGTTGGGAAATAATGCAGGCATGGGATTAATTGAATGTCCATTTGCCTTACCTGACGAATATTATTGTATGAATAACAACATAGTAGGTCCGAGTTTAAATCTCTATGGCGCCAACTTAAGTGGCCTGAATATGTCTATGTTGAATTTAACTTGGACTAACGCCAACCATCTACCATATTGCCCTTCTTCACTGCCTAGTGATTATGTTTGCATTACAGAAAATCCAACCAATGATAATGACTCTCCAGATAACTCTTACATTATTTTAGGGCCAGGTATTAGCCTAAGGGGCTCCCCACACCAATTCTACTACAATTTTACAGATATGGACCTAAGTGGAATAAATTTATCAAATGCGGAATTACAATTTACTGATTTTACAAACACTAATTTTACTGATGCGAATCTTGAGGACACTAAGTGGTGGTATTGCATTTGCCCAGATGGAACACATTCAGAAGACAATGATGAAACTTGTGAAAACAATTTGTAATGTTAAAATGCATTGAGACAATGCCAACTGCGAACTTCCCCCCGCCATGGTAGTTGTATCGTATCATACCATTTGGCATCTTGAAGTCGGAAGAAGAACCCATACAACACCCCTCTGTTGGATGGGTATGCTGTGGGGCGCTGCTAGCGCTACCCCTTCCAAGGCTTAATGAAGGGGTGGGGCGGCGGGAAAAACATGCACGAAATCATTTATTTTGCATCCCCTGGTTTTGCTGAATCGTCTCGTTTTTGCCTCGAACTGTCTGGGGTTGAATGGAAGAATACCGTCGTTGACTGGGACGGTTATAAAGAAATTAAAAAGTCCGGAATTTTACCTTACGGTTATTTGCCGATCATAAAAACTCCAAACGGAGTCATCGCTGAATCCAATGCATTGCTGCGTTACACGGGCGCACTCGCAGGACTCGAACCAAAAGACATCCATGTGAGGGCAAAGGTGGATGAATTGATTGAGGTTATCAACGGCTGGAGAGAGTATTTTATCCCAACGTTTGGAATTGAAAATTTGGATGAAAAAATCGCTGCTCGCCAAGCGATGTTCGTAGAAGGTGGGAGCATGGACGTTGCCCTCAAACTCATCTCATCGGTTTATGCTGAATCAAAAACAGGTTGGCTCGCCAATACAGAATCCATGTCAATTGCCGACGTTAAGGCCTTTATTGACACCTTTATGTTGTTCTCCGGACAATTTGATGGTATTACGAAGGACCTTCTCGAAAACTACCCGCTTCTCATGCAATTCCATGATTGGATGGCGAACGACGAACGGGTAAAGGCGTACTATGCTGACGCTGATGAATTGCGCTGGGTGTTCAAGCCCGACGCTTTCAACATGCTGTGAACGGTACTGCTTCAAAGCGTCATGAGCCATGCAACGCCGCTGAACAAGGCGAGAATAAGCGACGGCAGATAGGCCGATGGGGCGCTTTCTGAATTGGCTAAAGCCAATATTTCTGAACCGCGGTGAACCATGACTTTGTGCCCTGGCTCTTCACCTTCTTTGGTCAGCATAACAAGCGATGGCGCAATGGTTTTATCGACCGGTTGCTGTTCAAGTTCTGCGTTCGTTTTTGGACGTGCATAGCAATGCGAGAAGAAGGGGTCACCAATACTCCAGCCGTTTGACTTCCACTCATGTGATGCCCTCAGGCTACGTACTTTTCCGCTCGGGCGGCTTCGAGTATTCCAGAGGCTTCGATCTTCATCACTCCATGACCCTGTGCTTGGGGCATTACCAACTGAAAGCAAATCGGATTCAACGGCAACTCCTCCGGTTCCATCGTGGAGCAATGCAAGGGCTCCGCCATTGTCGGATCGAATTTTCTTGTAAGCGCTTCGGTCTTTCCATTCACCGCTTACATTGCCCTCGTCGTCCTTTGTCTCAACGTATTCTTCCCACTTGAACAGATGCCCGTACTCCCAATACCAATCCAGTTGACCGTAAACGATTTTCTTTCGGTCTCCATCAACCGCAATCGGTGGAACCCATCCGTTGGCAAGACGGGGGCGGAGTTGTCCAAACACTTCGACACCGCCCATTGGAAGGCCCTGCATGGAAGATGTTGCGAGATCGCTGATACGCATCGTCTTCCTGCGGCGGAAAAATTGGACCAACAAAATCAGCAGAGCGATCGCAACACCGGCTCGTGCCGGGTCAACATCATCGTACTTTTCTACTGCGAGATAAACAAATATTCCAGCAGCAAAGCTTTGGATGAGTCTGAGCATCGAATACATGGTGAACGTTGCCGGAACGGGTGTGCCAAGTTTTCGGGGATGTTCAGCCAACATTCCACCATCGTCGGGACTGTGGGGGGAGGCCAGATTCCATTCCGAAATTTGAGGGGGGTTAAGTATCCAGCCTTCGTTTTCAGTCCCTTTGCTCGGCTGTGTTTTTTCTTGATTCGGCCCCGTTGCATAATGGAACGTCCGTTCCCCCCGGTGAAAGGTTTCGCAAATTACGAACCACGATCACAACGGCTGAGGGGAAGGAAGCTGCTAACATATATCCGAAGAAATAGATCACTACAGCCAGGGCGAGTGGGTTGTAAGGCGAAAGGCCGAACAGAATTCCTAAGGCAGAAAGAGCAAGACCAAATACAAATAAAAGCCACCGGGATAATCCGAAGGGGAAGTTGAAATCAAAGAAGGTTGGTTCAAGGGCAGGTGCAAGAATTTCTCGTACTTGTGCTTCGTCGGCCATGAAGCCTGTTTTGTTCCCTCCCTTTTCCCTCTTGGGGTAAAAACGGTGGTTTTCATATATTCTTTGAAATAATAAATACAACCGCTTCTTAGGTTGGTTGTGGTTGATGCTGAAGAAATGGGGTTAACCCTTCTGGATAACGTCGTGGAGGGGGGGCTCGCTTATGCTGCCCTCATCTTGGCGTTTTCACTCCTTTTGTTTATACAAGGTGCAAAGAGACTCCCGTTTACGATGGGGACGACGGGTTTTGTCGTTGGTTACGGGATGTCGTACCAATTTACCGACCAGTTCAATCGGTTGGGAATATCTCTTAATGACGCTCAATTTCAACTCCTGTGCGGGATTGTCCTGGGGGTTGCCGCCATCAGCGTAACACAGATCGCCTCGCGATTTCTCGCTGCTGGAATGGTTTATCTCGCTGTCACACGTCTTATCTCAGTTGGAGATACTTACGGATACGACTTTGAGGGGGACACGTTTTTATCTGGGATTTTAACGCTAATAGCCCTCATTTTCAGTTTCTCATTCCGCCGCCTCATACCCGCTGTTCTTGCTGCGGTTATGGGTTCGGTTGGAATTCTCTTTTCGGCCTACTTGTTCATGGGATGGGATATTTATCGATTGGATGGAAGTTCGATTGATGTGTATCTCTCAATACCGTTCATCATCGGAAGTTGTTACATCCAATTCAAGTATTTCATGAACGACGACGAAACGCTGGATGAAGAAGAAAAGGATTACGATTTTTAATCGGTCAATCCTTATTGGCCGATTTGATTTGCCCAACCCATGAAGGTCGCTGTTGTCACGGGTGCTAACCGCGGAATAGGTTTTGAACTTACGCGGCAACTCTTGGATTCTGGTTATGCCGTACATGCAACCTATCGGAGCAACATGGGCGGACTGCAAGGTGTTCATCACCAAAACTTGACCGTACACAAGACGGATGTATGTTCCGTGGAAGATGTCGCCAATCTCATGAAATCAGTTGGGCCGCAGGTCGATCTTCTCGTTAACAATGCAGGCGTTGCGGATGGGAGGTGGGCGTCTATATCCGAAATTGACCTCGAGCATGCGGCGAGGGTGTTTGAAGTCAATGCCTTTGCACCTGTGCGGGTGACGCAGCATGCATTGCCTTTACTTGAAAAAAGTGGGTCGAGCACCGTGGTAATGGTATCGAGTCTTATGGCCTCCATCGATGATTGTAAAAGCGGTAAGTCGTATGCGTACAGAGCGTCAAAGACGGCCCTTAACATGTTTGCGATGTCGATGAAAAATGAGCTTGCTGCAATCGGTTCTTCGCTCCTAATCCTCCATCCTGGCTGGGTTGAGACCGACATGGGTGGGCCTCGGGCGCCGTTAACGCCTGAAGAAAGCGTCCATGGGATTGTTAAACGGATCAAAGAGCAAGATATGGCCATGAGTGGACGATTTGTTCAGTACGACGGAACCGAATTACCGTGGTGAATAAAAAAACCTTCACCTTGATATGGTACGGAGGTTTCCAGCAAATGAGGCCGGGATATGAAAGGCATGAGTGACGAAAATACTGAAGCGAAATGTCCAGTAATGCACGGTGCAATAAGCGCGCCAAGTACTGGGATGAAGAACAACGATTGGTGGCCAAACCAACTAAATTTGGCAATCTTACATCAACACGATAGGAAATCAAATCCAATGGATGAGAATTTCGTATACAAGGATGCATTCGAATCTATGGATTATGCTGCCATGAAGAAAGACCTTCATGCGTTAATGACCGATAGCCAAGACTGGTGGCCTGCTGACTACGGCCATTATGGGCCGTTCTTTATTCGTATGACCTGGCACGCTGCTGGAACGTACCGAATCGGTGATGGTCGTGGTGGAGCTAGCACTGGAGCACAACGTTTTGCTCCGCTCAACAGTTGGCCAGATAACGGGAACCTCGACAAGGCCCGACGTCTGCTTTGGCCCGTTAAGCAAAAGTACGGTAACAAGATCAGTTGGGCTGACCTTTTGGTGTTGACCGGTATTGTTGCAATTGAATCAATGGGTGGACCGGTCTTCGGATTCGGAGGCGGACGTCCCGATATTTGGCATCCTGAAGAGGACATCTATTGGGGTGCAGAAGACGAGTGGCTTGGTGACGACCGATATGGAGACACACGCCAATCTCTTGACAATCCTCTCGCTGCTGTCCAAATGGGACTGATCTACGTTAATCCTGAAGGTCCAAATTCAAACCCCGACCCCCTCTTGAGCGCTCAAGATATTCGAGAAACCTTTGCCCGTATGGCAATGGATGATGCTGAAACCGTCGCACTTACCGCTGGTGGCCACACCTTTGGGAAAGCCCACGGTGCAGGCGATGCTGGACAGGTTGGTTCTGAACCTGAAGGTTCATCGATTGAAGAGCAAGGATTTGGATGGGCAAATACTCACGGGTCTGGAAAAGGTCGCGACACCATCACCAGTGGAATTGAAGGTGCATGGACTGCAAACCCCACCCAATGGGACAACGGTTACTTTGACCTCCTGTTCAAGCATGAAGATTCTTGGACGCTTGTTAAGAGTCCTGCGGGTGCAAACCAGTGGACTCCAGCAAACCCAGACGCTGAAGATATGGCTCCGGATGCTGAAGACGCTTCAATCAAGGTCCCTACCATGATGACCACCGCTGATATGGCAATGATTCGAGACCCCGAATACCGGAAGATCTCCAAACATTTCCATGAGAACCCAGAAGAATTTGGCGATGCGTTCGCTCGTGCCTGGTTCAAACTCCTTCACCGCGACATGGGGCCAAAATCCCGTTACCTCGGGCCCGATGTGCCTTCTGAAGAGCTCATTTGGCAGGACCCCGTCCCCTCCGGAAGCACATCGTACGATGTCTCTGCATTGAAGCAAGCCATCAAGTCGTCCGGTCTTTCGGTTCCAGAGATGGTTGAGACCGCTTGGGCAAGTGCATCCACTTACCGTGGCTCTGATATGCGCGGCGGTGCAAACGGGGCACGAATTCGTTTGTCTCCTCAGAAGGACTGGGCAGCCAACAAACCTGAACAACTTGCTAAGGTTCTCGCTGCACTTACTCCTCTTGCCGAATCTCACGGTGCAAGCGTTGCAGACACGATTGTCCTAGCAGGTAACGTTGGTATTGAGATGGCATCTGGAGTTGAAGTTCCATTCGAGCCTGGCCGTGGAGACGCAACCGATGCTCAAACCGATGTTGGCTCCTTTGCTGTTCTTGAACCTGTATCGGATGGTTTCAGAAACTTTTTGCTGAAGAACTACAGCGTCAGTCCAGAAGAAATGATGCTCGATAAGGCTCAACTGCTTGGTTTGTCCGCTCCCGAGATGACCGTTCTTGTTGGTGGTCTCCGCTCAATGGGCGTGAGTTCCGATGACCGTGGAATATTTGGTGATAACACAAACCTCTCCAATGAATTCTTCGCGACCCTCATGGACATGAATGTGCAATGGAAGGCAACTGGCAGCAACTCGTACGAAGCAAAGGACCGCTCCAGTGGAGAGCTCGTTCGTCGGGCAACCCGGTACGACCTCGTGTTCGGAAGCAACTCCCAACTTCGTGCTATCGCTGAGGTCTATGCTCAAGATGACAACGGGGAGAAGTTCGTCTCCGACTTCATTCATGCATGGAACAAGGTCATGAACGCAGATCGTTTTGACCTTGCTTGAACGGCGTAACAGATATACGCCGGCGCTGAGTGGAATTGATATGGTCAATATCGGAGACACAGCCCCAGCCTTCACCTTGAAAAACACAGAAAAGAGTGACGTTAGCCTTGCTGACTACAGCGGTCAAACCGTTATTCTAGCCTTTTATCCTGGTGCTTTCACTGGTGTTTGCGACAAAGAGATGTGTGCGTTCCAAGAGAACCTTGCTCAACTTAACGGCGCCAATGCAACCGTTCTTGGAATCAGTGTTGACTCCCCTTGGGCCAATGCCGAGTTTGCTCGAAAATACAGTCTGGATTTCCCGTTGCTCTCAGACCTTGACAGAGATGTCGTCAAAGCATACGATGCCGCATTTGTCGGACTTGGTGGCATTGAAGGCTACATGTCTGCGAACAGAGTCGTCATCGTAGTTGGTGGCAATGGAGTCGTCCAATATCGCTGGGTTGCTGAAAACCCAGGTGTTGAGCCAGACTACGACGCAGTCGTTGCTTTGGCCTCATCGCTTTGAACGTTTGACTGTTGAGAGGGGTTGGTTATGGAAGATATTCTTCCCAAGATTACTCTTGTGAAGCAGCGAGAAATTGGTGCTGGTCCAACCGATGATGCATCGTTGGGTTTGGATCAAACCCTCCAAATGTTGTGTTCATTCTACACTCTTGAGGACTTGGGCAGCTTTCTTTCGAGTGAGATGTTCGAACAATACGGTCGCTCGGGGGATGCTTGGGTCGTTCTAGAACTTGGAATCTACAAGGAACATACGAAGACCATCGAGATGATTCCTTCTGCTGAAGGTTTTCTTCTTGCTGATGTCCTTCAGTCGGGCGTTTTTGAAGGAAATGTTTGGCGGGGTGAGCTCGTTTCTGATTTGCTGGAAGCCATTAAAAAATGGCATGGTGTTGTAGGTTTGAGTTAATCTCAATAGACGATAGGGGTTCAATTGGACCGCTGCCGGTTACGGTATACACTCCAACCTATTTGTTGTGACACCTTCGTGTATTAGCCCGTTTTTTGGATGGCTCTTTCAAACACTGCAGTGTAATCTGAAGCGTTATGCTCGTAGGTATATTTCGAAAGCACACGTTCTCTGCCCAATAGTGCAGAACTTGCAGTCTGATGACTGGATAACATCTCGTTTACACATCGTGCTAAATCAGAAGGATCTCCTCTTTTGAATAAACCACCAACTGAAGAATCCACCATCTCAGTCAATGGCTCTTGGTCAACGGTTGCTACTGGGGTACCGCTTGCAAGGGATTCAAGTGGAATTAATCCCTGTCCTTCGTAGTATGAAGGATAGACTACAAGGTCTGCTGAACGGAAATGCTGAGCTAATTCATCGAATGATAGGCTGCTTTGAAGATGGATTGATTCTGATATGCCAAGTTTTCTAGCATTTTTCTCTAAACTTGATTTCATGTGACCTCGGCCAACGATCACCAATTTTGCACCCGGATTTTCTGCGAGAATTTCGGGCATAGCTCGTAGTAAAGTCATGTATCCTTTGCGTGCAACTAATCTTCCGACTGCAAGTAACATGGGAGTATTCGTTTCTGCTGAGTAAGACAACGCTTCATGGTCACCACAACCGTATTGGGTTCTGATACGTTCATGCTCGAGTTGCTCTGCTTCAGCGTCCATATTTGGTGGACGGAAAACTTTGTGATCGCACCCCCAAAGGATTACCTCGCAATCGAAGTTTGCTTCCGGACGGTACCATTGTTTAAACTCCTTGAGCGTCGATTGGGAATTTGAAACACAGATACTGGACTCCAAAATCCCCGCTCTTTCGTATCGAGAATACCATCCGGCCGTAGTTAGAATTGCGAGGTCATTCGGATTTCTCCATGTCGCAGACTCTCTGGCCGCGGCTGCTCTTTTCACGCCCTCTTTCTCTCCTAACCAAGAACCGTGTAGACACGACACTACTGGAGCAATATTATTCTGCAACCACCTGAACTCTTTCCTTTTCCAAGATACCAAGGGGAGATGGGCATTGATAACATCAATTGGTTTTTCTGAATGAAGATTTTTCAAAGCCTTAATTGCGCTTTTTCCATATGAGCGAGTGAACGCCATAGGCAGTCGAGCCCAGCGAACTGGAACCACATCTACTCCTTCTTGAGAAGGCACATTTTCCGGGTGAGAACGGGTGATAATTGTTACCTGGTGCCCCAATTGAACAAAGTGTCCAGCAAGATGGAAAACCACTGAACCAATTCCTCCCCAACGGGGCGGATATTCACCTGACACTATCGCAATGTGCATGTCGAACAAACACCCCACTTGGTAATATGATAAATAATCCAAGGGATAGATGGCGTCAAATGAAAAGATTGAATCAAGGTGCTGTGGCGGACAAGTTGCCGGTGTCTATCACCATCATTCTTCCACCTCGTAATGAAGAGGAAACCCCTGGTCCAACCGTAGATTCAATCCATCGAGATTCCGTTTGATGAATTGGAGATCATGATTGTTGATGGTTCGAACGAACCTCAATAGAAGATGGAGCAGCAGGTCAGTGACCCATCTGCTGCACGGATTTCGCTCATGTCCACCCTGATGATTTCAAAACCACGATTGACGAGTTCGGCCTCGACGGTTGGGTATCCGTCGGCGATGATTACCTTGTTTCCCGGCAAGCCAATGGTATTGCACCCGTAGGCTTCCTCTGCGGGCATCCAAACGACTTCGCACCCTTCTGGAAGTTCACCGAACGCATCTTTTGAAAGATAGCCTTCGGGGGCCATGATGAGTTGGTCGGTTGGTGTAGAGCTGATGCTTGTCAAGTGGAGGGCGTGGCCTGGAATGTCGATGATTCGTAACTCATAATCAAAGAAATCGAGCAAACTTTTGAGGGCTGCAATTCCTAAATCGTTGGTCCGAGACGAACGCCCCACGAAAAAGAGGTTACCAAGTCGGATGATGTCGCCGCCGTCCATTCGTGCATCGCCGCCCATGGTGCATGTTTGGATCCCTTCAAGGGACTCCATGAGGAAGTTTGCAATCGGAGGTTGTTCGGCAACACGGCTTGGATGACCGGGCGTTGGAAGAAGAATATGGCTGTCAATAACAACCGCTTGATCCTCAACAAACATGCAGTCGGGATGGTTGTGGTCGGCTTCTAAGAGGGTGACTTCAACGCCATGTTGGCGAAGAAGATGGCAGTATTGTTCGTGTTGTTGGCGGGCAAGGGCAACGTCCGTTGGCCCGTTTCCAAAATAGCCGGCAAGCGCCTCCGTGTAGGAGTCGGGAACACTGCGGACCAGGGCGCGTGCCTTCTGGTCCAACCGTACGGTTGCCATGATTGTTCGGACGATGGGCATTTCTTAACTGTTCGCCTTTTTACGGAATTCGTTTTCCGTTGAGTGGAAAGGGCTTTCCGGCGTATTTGTTGGGCTCAGTAAAACTGTAACATTCAACAGGGAGGGCGGTTTGGCCAATGACATGCTGAGTTTGAGATTGAATGCGTTTGGCCTCATCGCTCTTATGTTAATGGCGCCCTTGGCCGGTTGTTTTGGAGAAGATGATGGTGAAAAGGTTCGTGCCTCTTCACTCACTGTTGTTGAAGCGGATTCCCTCGAAGGTGGGATGTGGCAAACCATTGTCCTAAAGTCATCGCAAGACCTCGCAGTCTTCCTTCCATACTTCGTCCAAGACCCCGGCTCCTTGCGAGCTCAGAACGGAACCGTGTTGGACATGTCCGAAGGGTCCAGTGTTGAAATCAGCATCCTCCTCCCCCCACGAAATCCTGACATCGTGTTCCTCGTTGGCGAGTACAGCCGAACCGATTGGCCCATCCGTGCCGCCGATGAATCGTGGATGGATTGGATCGAAGACGGTTCAAAGGGGTCTTCAGTTCAAGTCACTGATAATGAAGACGAAGGTGGTTTGTGGCCGTGGGTCGTCCCAGGAAATTCAACTGGAGGAGGGGTCGCTCACCTTCACTTGACAACAGAGCGCCCACAGCGCTCCGACCTCACCGAAGAAAATGGAGTCGGTGCAAGCGAGGGTTGGGTCAACGGAAGAGATGTCTACGAATGGGTGGATTTCATCACCGATGAAACAGCAGATCCGTTGGACCCAGCTGATGGCGCCGTTGGCTTCCTTGACCGATGGATTGGTAACGGCAACCCCGGCTACGAAGATGCAATCACGTATTTCGAAGGCGTCATGGTTGGATACGGTTTGGACGTGCAAGTTCACCGCTTCCAGTCCGGCACCCTTTGGGCAGTCAACATCTGCGCGTACAAAACCGGTACGGTTTATCCCGACGAGTGGTTGGTCTTCGGTGCTCACTTCGACATCGCCCCCTACGCCACGCCCCCTACTGCCGTTATTCCTGGAACTGAACAGCAAGGATATGGAACACGAACCGGTGCCTATGATAATGCCGCAGGCTCTTCCATGGTCCTTTCAACAGCAAAGGTTCTCGCTGACTTTGACGCTCGCCGAACGATGGTGTTCTGCTTGTGGTCTTCAGAAGAAGAAGGGCTTTGGGGCTCAAGTGCGTTTGCTGGCGACCTCCCTGCAGGTGTGACCGTGAGCAACTATCTCAATCTCGACATGGCTGGTATCAACTACCCTGGTGACTTTGCACTCTCTGTATATCTCGGACCAGATGGCACGGGTGACGTCATCGACCAGAAGGGCATGTACCATCTCGCTGAATGGATCGGTGCAGACGCGTTTAACCTCGCAGACCAAATTGAAAACGGACGTGAGGAGTGGGCTAATGGTGGAGAAAGTCCACTGTGGGAAAACAACTACAAAGACACCGTCGCAATCTACGAAAGCCCCACTGCAAGGAGCGACCACGATTCGTTCCAGCAAATTGGTGTTGCAACCCTTGGATGGAACGGTGTTGTTGATGGTTACCCTTGCTACCACAAGACGTGTGACAAACTCGCAACCATGGAGGAATACATGACTACCGATAACGCAACCGGTGAAGCAAATCTCGTTCATTCGTGGGACATTGTCACGTGGTGGGCTGTTTACGCGTTCTTGCACATGGACCAGACCCCGGTGCCCAATGAATTGTGAACCATCACGACTCAATCAAATATCGAAGGTCCTCAAGGAAGAGGTCAAGCACCCAGTCGTTATCGCCCCACCAAACGCGTTGGTCTCCGTGGCGGTCAATCAATACGGTTCCAGTTGAATGATTGACGTTGTAGTCATCGGGATGGTGGCGGGCCGTTGTGTTGTTTTGATTTTCTTCTATTTGCAGCCCTACGCCAAAATTCATCCAAACTGCATTCATGGCCGTCATTGCTGGAGCGTTGTCTTCCGAGGAATTGGTCGTGAGGTGAGTCCAATTGGAATTGGTTCCTGTTTTCCACTCGTGAAGGGTACTGACATTGTCCCTCCATGGGTCAACGGTTATGGTGAGAAACGTGGTTGAATTCTTCTCGTCAGGAGTAAGTTGGGATTGAACCCATTTCATGTTGTGCGTCACAATAGGGCAGATGTCGATGCAGTTGGTAAACAAAAAGGCGACAACTACGGTTGTGTTTTGTGCTTCTTCAGAAAAGGTCCACGGTGTGTTTTCACTTGTAGTGAGGGTGAAATCGTTAACAAACTCTGCTTCAATGATGACGCCATTTGGGTCCCACTCAGACACTTGGTCGGGAGAAGTGCAACCCGCTAGAAGAAGGATGAGGCATAGCAGCAGCGTCAATATCGTATTCTTCATATCATCACTTTAGAGGCGGTAAGGCATATCGATATCCAATTGGACCAAATACAGGCCCGTGGAAATACAAGAGGCGTAGGTAATCCCGTCATGATGTTCCACGGCCCAAAGGAATGGCACCCACCCGAAGTCGTAGAAACTTGAGTCGAGGGGGGTGCCGTCTTCACCGTGAGGAAGATAGTACGCCACGGTTGCTTCCTCGTGGATAGCAACGCGGTCTTCTGATTCTGGTGCTACCAGCGTTTCAATATCAATAATCCACAGTCCGGCGTGATAATGGGAAATGTACAGGCGGCCGTCCCAACCACCACCATGGCTCTGGTCGTTTTCGTCCGTAGTTTCAAAATAGG
Source organism: Candidatus Poseidonia alphae (assembly GCF_943787815.1). Lineage (NCBI taxonomy): Archaea > Methanobacteriati > Thermoplasmatota > Candidatus Poseidoniia > Candidatus Poseidoniales > Candidatus Poseidoniaceae > Candidatus Poseidonia > Candidatus Poseidonia alphae. The sequence continues at coordinate 861,365 of NZ_CALSNW010000001.1, read as the reverse complement.
TGCTGTCTAAGTTGTGTGGGGAAAACAACAACCATTCTTCCCCGTTGGGGTGGGCTTCACAGTCTTCTCCATAGCAATGGTCTTCGGCGTACGGAATTTCCCAATCTCGTATCAGTTTGGGTTTGAATTTGAATTGGCCATCTTCCATGGTGTATTCGGTCGTGTCGATAAGATAGATGATCCCGGTTCCAACGTTTGTTGAAAGCACTTCAACGGCCGCTGTTACAAGATGGACGGGTTCGTCGGAGTACCCAACATGGGACAAATCTACCATTTCCGGGAAGGGTTCTGCATAATGGATGTAAGATACCCTTCCGCCGTTTTCGTTACCGGTGGTTCCGCTATCGGGTTGGCCGTCGTCGTCCATGTCGAGGAAATCCATCCACAGGCCTACTTCAGGGGCTCGCCATCGGCACATCAGTGGGTTTCCTTGACCTGCTTTACACACCGTAGCATGTACGGCGTATGCCTCTGGCGAGGTTACCGGATGAGGTACATCGGTAACATCTCCGATGCGGAGTCCCGCCTCCCAGTAACTTCCGTAGATGAAAGTGCGACCGTAACGCGGGTCATTTTGGTCTTCACCGGGCCACGTTTGAACGGTCATGTCGTGAATGTATATCCAACCGCCTCGCGTCGTTTCCCAAGCTACTTCGTATTCGCCAACCTTGATCATCGTGTGGCCCGCTCCGCTGAGAGGGACTCCTGGAAGGTTACGGGCAGCGGAGCCGTCAAGGTTGAGGTGGACGATGGTAACCCCGCCACAAGCCTCGCCGATGGCATCGTTGCATTCGTTATAATCGGGATTAGCGATGAAGACATACCATTCACCGTTAATCATGTGCGTGTAGAGGTTGTGGGGGCCGCTTGGGTGGTCGCTATCGTACCACGAATCGATGAGGGTTGGATTGGTCTTATCGGTCACGTCGATAAGAAGGGCAGATACTTGCGTTGGGTCACTCCATTCACCAACGTTGGGGTCGGAGTTTCCCGGATCGATGAGTTGATTCTGCTGAAGAATGTACTCTCGTCCGTTGTATTCCAGATATTTAACGTCCAGAACCTGGGTGTTAGGGTCTTTGAAAACGCCAACGACTTCTGTGTTTTCAGGGTCGGTAACGTCTACGATGTGCATGTCGTTCCAGCCTGCTAGGTAAGCGTAAGTTTTGTTGTCTGGAGTTGTTGCTACCTGGATTTCAGCGTTTCCCGGGGTCGAAAGGGAATTGTAGTCAAGGAGTTCCATGTTGTCAGTGCCTGCAATGTGCTGTGATGCATTGCTGTGGTCGTGGCCTTCGTATTGGAACAGTGGATCGCCGCTCGAAGTCAAGAGTGCATTCCCTTCCTCGGTGATTTCTTCATCGCCAAGAAGAAGGCTTGTCATGGATGCTAAAAAAAGTAGAAGAAAAATACCTAACGCTATTTCTTTCCCGTTCATGTATGTCTCATCGGGTTCGTCCGTTTGGTCTTTATGACTTGGTGGGTGTCGGTGGTCATGGGCAAAGTGTGGGTTGGGGTTGGGATTGCCGCTCTCTTGGTGATGATTTTCGCCTCAGGTTCTGTTCATGCACATGAACAGCAAACCCTGACGATTATTCTCAATGATGAAGGTGCGGTGGTCGGAAATATTTCAGACTCTGCTTTTGTTCAAGGAAATGCCGTATGGTTCAAAATGCACGATACGACTGAAAATGCTACCATGCAGATCGGTATTGATTTGAACGCCGATGGTGTTCTTAATGCTTCAGTGGACTTCATTTCATCAACCATTGTAGAGTCGTGTGACTTGGACGATAATGGCTCGTTAATCGATGAAACATGTGAAGTCTCCGCAATCTATGCCTTCCCGTCAAATGCTACGGTTGGAACATATCAATACTGGGTCATGAGGGACGTCAACAACATGACCACGAATTGGACGTATGAAATTCAGGTGTTCGAAGACATTCACGATGATGGGGGGCCTTCTCCAGGCGACTGCTTTGGTGCTGGCTGTGACGATGTTCTTGTGGATGCTTTGGATGAAGATGAGGGTGCAAGCGACGGTTTTTCTCAAGATGATTTGGTGAAGTTAACCGCCGCCATCGCTGGAATTGCAGTCGTTTTCCTTGCGCGTTCAATACTGCGTGAACGAAACGTGGAGTACGAGCCCAAACGATTTGAAGAGGAATGAATCAACCTTCGAGGAGAGGGCATTGCACATCGTCCACGATTTCAATGATATGATTTGAAAACAGATTTCGTTTCTTCTTTATTCTCAAGTGAGAGGGTTGGCCTTTGCTTTTGTTTCGCATGTTCTCATGTTTACATTGGTCCTGTTCCTCTATCAAAGAATCGGTCCGTAGAAGCGCAGGACTTGAGAAGGTGAACCGTTACGCAGGGTTATGGTGGGTATCCGTGTCAGCCAAGCATGCTTTCTGGTTTTGCTTATGATTTCTGCACCACTCTCCGGATGTTTTGGTGAAGATGACTCCGGTGGGCTCGTCGCAGCTTCCGATGTAACCATCACTCCAAAGGTTCTCGTGGGTGGCTCCTTTCAACCCGTGACCGTTGCTGCAGGTGAAGACATGTCTGTATTCCTTCCATATCTTGTCATTGATGAAGAGACTGGATATGTCGCAAACTCAACCGTTTTAGATTTGAGAAAGGGCGATTCGGTGCAACTTTCTCTCCTTGCGCCACCAAGAGCAGGTCTTGCCGTTGCTCTTCTTGGTGAATATGGACGCGACTCTTGGCCTATTAGAGATGCAAATGAGTCGTGGGCTTCTTGGTTCTCCGACGGCGGTCATTTGAGTGCCGATGGTGGTGCTGTAAAGCGAAGCGGTAACGGAACGGGTTTGTTTAACGCAAGTTCCACAACCGGCGGAGCCGCTAATATCGTGACCCTTGTTGTTGAGCGTCCAAACGCTCCTGCTTACAGTTCTGATGAAGGTGGGCGTCACTCAACCGGTCTTGTCAACGGTCGAACCACGTACAATTATCTCCATCACATCACCGATGAAACGCCAGACCCTCTGGACCTGACCGATGGTGCTGTTGGATACTTGAATCGGTGGGCTGGACAGGGGAATACCGCCTATGAAGCGGGTGCTGTCTATCTTATTGACAAGTTGGAATCGTTCGGGCTGATGGTTGACACACAGCGCTTTGAATTCACTGATGTATTCGGCAATCAGAATCCAGAATCGTACAACATCTGTGGGTTTCGCTATGGTAGTGAAGTTCCAAATGAATGGATGGTGTTCGGCGCTCACTTTGATGTTGCCCCCCCTGCAAATGCTCTATTGGTCGACCCTCACCTCACCGGAACACGAACCTACGGTACTGGTGTTGGAGCCTACGATAATTCAGCGGGCACAAGCATGGTATTGACCGTCGCTGAAGCGATGTCCGGATATGACACTCGACGAACGATGGTGTTTTGCTTTTGGTCGGGTGAAGAAGGTGGAAAGCGTGGTAGTGATTACTGGACGGATTATTACGTCAAAGAGGACAATCCCGATGTTACAGTTACCAATTACATCAATCTGGACATGGCTGGTGTGAATTGGCCCGGTGGCGGCGCCGCCCCTCACGGTGACCCTGCAACTGAGATCGACCCGGATGGCTATCCTAAGGATGAGGAAGTTTGGCCAATGCGGGTTTATCTTGGCCCGTCCCTCGATCACGACGTCATCAACCAACCGGAAATGGTTGGGCTCACGCTTTGGATCGGAGCAGATGCGATCGGAGTGGAGCAGCAACAGAGTGTTTTGGTTGGTGAAGGATTTGCAGAAGATACCTGGAAGGTTGACGATTGGTTGGAGCGTGGAAAGCCAGAGATTGTGGTTTACGAAGATGTTACCGCTCGTTCTGACCATGCGAGTTTCCAAGCGAACCTGGGCACGGTGACGTTAGGCTTCGGGGGTCTTGTTGACGGTTATTGGTGCTATCACCAAACCTGTGACACCCTCGAGGAGATGGAAATTTGGATGGACACCACTGGAAAGGGGTACGGTGAAGAACATTCAGGAACTTCAAACCTTGTTGACAGTCTCGACATCATCACGTGGTGGGCTGCGTACAGTTTCTTCCACCTGGATGAGAAACCCGTTACCAACGCTTACCTTTGATTCATCGAATCAAGTCTGAAACCGGTCCCGCAACGGTCAACAGCAACCCTGTGGGCGTCCAATATCCAAGGAACATGGTGAGCAAAGGAACGGCAAAGATGAGGATGACAATGTAGAATGCGGTCTCGTTCCAATCTTTGACCTTCAGCCCGTCAAGGGGTCCAAATGGCAACATGTTGAACAACCCCAAGAAGAGATTTGCACCAAGCCAATACACGCCAACATCGATGATCATGGCTTGCCACACAAGACTACCATCAAGCAAATACCCCTGTCCAAATCCTTGAGTTGCGATTTCGGTTGGAAGGGTTTCAAACGCCCCCGACAATCCAAGCACGATGCCCCATAATGGAATTCCGATAATGAAAAGGCCGAGGTTGGTCAGCGGTCCTGCGACCGCAATGTGTCCGTTTTGCCGCCGAGTCACCATTCCCGCCACCATAACTGCTCCCGGTGCCATGAAGAGAAAGCCAAGAAGAAGGGCGAGGAATATGCCCATCTGCAACCCTTTTGGGTCGGCTCTAAATTCTGCCCAGCAACCGTTCTTCTTTGCTACAAGTTTGTGACCAATTTCATGGAGGAGGAAGGCGGGTCCAATCGCTACAAACATAACCGGCATCGAAAGCAAAAGATAGACGGTCCATTTGGTAAGGCCCAGCGAACCTAATCCGGAAATGCCTCCAACAGACATGAAGCCAAGAGCAAGTGTGAAGGCGCCCATGGCTTGACGGAGATGTGCTTTTTCTTCCTTACTGAAATGCCAGAGTGGCCCCGCATGATGTGCTGGAGGCTGCCATGGTGACTGGCCAAAGAATTGTGCAAAGGCGGGGGGAAGTTGGCTTCCAGGCGATTTGGTGTCGAAATGGATGGTTCCTTGGTCATCGGTGCGCTGGTGGATATGTCGGACTCGAGATGTTGACTTGTATGATGAAGAAAACGGATCGTCATCGATGAGGTCGGCTCGTGAATCTCTGCGCCCCATAAAGGATGGTTGATGCCGTTCACTTTGAATCCTCGTGTCCGAGGGTTCATGTGGTTGAGAGGTTTCGTCCTGATTGCGATTCTCATGTCAATGCCACGCAAAGCGATGAAGGAGCTTGGGTTCCAGGCTTGCTGTTTGTGGTGTGACGCACCGGATGATGCAGGTGCGACGCGCTGTGGCCCTTGCATCAATCACCACAGAAACGTGAGAGAAACCATTGCAGCAAGTCCGCCAGATGACCCTTTGTTCCAGTTAGCAAAGGAAATCATGGCGTTTGCAGCCGCCCCTCATCGCCACGACCACGATGAAGTCCACGGTGGTATTTTGCGAGAACAGCAACGGTTGGCTGCGGGGTTACAAGAACCTGTTCCGCTCCCAACTTCAGAAGAAGTTGGAGATTTGTTCGCCCAACAGAAGACTGTGAACAAGGAAAGTCTCATTCAACAAATCGGCAATAAAAATCCATGGAAGGACCGTGCCCCCTCGGTTGAAGTTGCTCGTATTTTAGGCCAAGAGGCTTGGGACAGTGATGCGTTGGCCGACGACGCAAACTACGGTGCAAGAACGGTTCCTAGTGTCCCTATTCAGCCGGTCAACCGAGAGGAGCGGCTTGGAGAAGATACGGCGCTAACCGACCGCGTTCAAGCAGCTGCGCAAACATCTTCCATGGACGATGAAGTCGCTGAAATCTTTGAAGAAATTGAGTTTAAGCGTCGGCAAAGTGAACGTAAAGAACTGAAATCTACTTTGAGCGACATCAAAAAATTAGTTGATGACGATTTGGAATTCTGATCAGCGTTCTTCCATCACCGGTTGGCGTACTCGTTCTGGAAGGTGGAGGTTGTAACTCACGCGCTGTGTACCTTTTCCTTTTGATTTCTTGCCTAGGATTTGAATATGGCCTATTTCCTTTAGATTGGAAACGTGGGTTCCAGCACACGGGCACATGTCGATCTGTTTCCCGATTTGAACGACGCGCAAATCCTTGACCGACGCGGGCAGAAGGTCCATATTGGTTCGTTCGGGGGGCATGATGTCATTGATTTGTCCCCGTGTCATTACAGAATCAGTGACTTCAAGACCCTCGTCAATTCTAAGATTGACTGCCTCGGTCATGGTATTCAACATTGATTCATCGAATGAAATTGGGTTAAAATCAATGCGGGACCGGTCGGCATGGATTTGATTTCCAACGGTGCGCGCTCCGTTGAACAATTCATACACCAGCCCGCTAACAAGGTGTTGGGCTGTGTGCATTCGCATGTGCGCATATCGCGTTTCCCAATCTATGGATCCTTTGACTTCGTCTCCTGCAGTCAGTTGGTGGTCTTCTCCTATCGTGTGTTCAACGTTTGTTCGACCCCGAACTTCGGTAACGGACAGTGGGCCATTTGGTCCGTTTATCGTGCCTGTATCCCAATGTTGACCTCCACCAAGCGGATAGAAGAGGGTTCGATCAAGGACGACTGATGTGTCGGTTGCTTCAATAACGGTGGCCCGGAAATTTTGGAAATAGCCAGCTTCTATGCTTTCCAAATACAACTTCTCGGTTGACATAACCATCCGTAGAAGCGGTCGTTGATGGTATTAACTCTCTGTGGGTTGAAGTTCACCGTGGGAAAAATCTTCGATTTTGTTAGCGTTGCCTTGTTCTGAGCCATCAATAACGATTGAGGGGGTCTTCCATGCTGTGTGAAGTGCGACCGTCGAGCGCCATAGAGCTCGGAAAAAGCCAACTTCTTCATATTCCCAGCCTCGCTCTTCTGCATACTCTTTAACGAGCGGTGATGCTTTTGGAAGATTGAAGTGGGATAGTGCGGGGAGAAGGTGGTGTTCTATTTGGTAGTCAAGTCCAACAAAGAAAAACGAACCGATTGGCCCAAATTTAATCCGACGAGCAGTTTCAATTTGTAAACGCCAGTTCTGGTCGTACTCGGTAATGACGGGACGTCCTGCATGCCCAACGATGAAAATTGCCGTGAGGCATGTACCGACCAATCCCCAGAGGAGAACATAGAAACCAATCGTTGCCTGCCATGATAGACCAAAGGCAACTGGCAAGACCAACCACAGGATGAAGTGAACAATGATGAGGGATGTATCAAGAAGCCAAATTTTTGTGATTCGCTTTTTCTTCTTTGATTTGAAAGGTTTTGTGGCGATGTACTTCAACCCGTCAAATCGCATTAAATGGCCAACGAGAAGAGAAATTGGCCAGAACGTCCATCCTTGCAAATAGCGCTGGAAAAACCTACGGACCGGTCCACTGGTCTTGTATTCCTCTTCGCTGAAGGTGAAAGGCCACGAGTGAATGTCTGGATCTTTGTTGATGACGTTCGGATGAGCATGATGTTTTACATTGTGCTTTTCACGCCAGTATTCCATTGAAAGACCTGCGAAAAGCGGGAATACAATGGCGGCAAGTGATGTGTTTCCCGCCTTGGACTGACAAGCAGAAGAGTGAACGCCTTCGTGGCCAGTCATAGCGAGTGTTGTTGAAAACAACGCTGTGATTGGAATAAGTAGAAGTCCAAATTTGAGCGGGAGATAGATGTGGGCGCTGTACAATATCCCGACAATTCCAAGGAGAGAGATGACCTTGACCCAGGACTTTGCCGTAGGTTTGTCGAGTAGATTTTTCTCCTGAAGTTTTTTTCTTAAATCTGCCATTGGATGTGTTGCCATAGACTGTTCCCCCATCAGACGCTAAGTGTCTTCAAAACCAATGGCCGCGTCCTTCACCTATCAAAGTGGTGTTGCTAACTACACTAATTATTCAATTCCGATGAAATTATGTAAAAATTCAGTGGTCTTTTGATACATTGCATCAAAGGAAACGTTGGCTTTGTCTTTGGGTAAAGAGATTCTAATTTCTTCAATATAGCCTTCCTTTGGAGTCCAATGCTCATCACTGTTCCACCACAATTCGGTCAAATTATCACTGCGTGGAAGAATGAGTTCTGGACTGAGCGGTACGGGTGATGGAAGATGTTGGTGACTGAGGATTCCACCAAACCAAGAAATTGAATGTTCAAAGGGATATTGTGTTGTGTGATCGGGGTTGATCAAGTGTTGAAGACCCCCTGGTTTCTGGTTTGATGTTTGAGTGTTGATGAGGCGGTCAAAAGAAAAGATAGAGGGTTGTGATGTTTCATTTGAAGACGTTTCCACAACAATGTGTTCTCCGTCTTGGCTGGTCTGAAGAATTCGAGTTCGAGTTCGAAGGGATACTCCTCGTTGAGCGGCGACGATAGTAAGATGTTTCATGAGCCATTCCCAACGCATACCCCAGCCGTCTGCGCACGCTTTGAACATCAGGAATGAACGTTGTTCTTTGGTGAGAAAGATATCGAGTAAATCTGGATTGATGATGAAGCCTGGATGCCATGCTGGTGTTCCTATTTCCGCATCCAATTCAAAAACCGTGATTTCGTGATCTGATGCTAGTTGAAGGGAAATAAGAATTCCCTCGAGACTACCGCCGATGATTCCTATGTTCATATTAATCAACTGTTGATTGAAGCTCTAAGGCAAAAACAGGACATGATGGGATACAAAGTTTGCAGTGGGTACAATTTGGCTCGTCGACGTAGATCATTCGGTCTTCAAGGGTGAGTACGTTCACTGGACATAATGCGATGCAAGCACCGCAGCCAAAGCACCGATCCTCCCGGACGACAAATTCCTTGTCAAGTTCTCGTCCCATAACCTGTGGAAGTGATGGTGATTGAAGGACTCTTCGCCCTGCAGTGGTTATCAAATATCTTTTTTTAACCTGGAAAAGAGGTCATGCAATGACACCCCCTCATTTCCACTGGAGAGGATGAACGGGTTCACACGAATACGGAGAAAGGGAAGAGAGAAAGAGAATACGAAGAAAGCCCGTTGATATTGGTCGCGAGAAGTTAATCAACATAGTGGTAAAAAGAAATGAAAAAATTATCTTAGTTCGTCAAAAATATGCTCCAATGGAAATGGAGGGGTGTCCACCCACACCTTCTTCAAAAATGACCTCGACCCTTAACCATGGTCTTCTATTCTGCGGGACGGACAACAACTTATCCTGATGAACCTCCAAAAGACGGATTTCGCTTTCATTATCTTGGCGGAGGCGATGAAGTAGGGAACGTGGGGATCGTCATGGAAGACCCTGATGGGGTCCGACTGTTGCTCGATTATGGATTAGCTCCAACAACACCTCCACGTTACCCTTCTGAAGCACCACTCGTTCATGATGCTGTTATCACCCATTCTCACATTGACCATCTCGGGATGGCTCCATGGTTGTGCGCAAATCATCAAACCCGCCTTCATGGAACTCCCCTGACTGCACATATCTCAGACATGATGTGGAGGGATTGCTACAAAGTGAGTTCCATTGAACGGTATCCACTTGCGTGGGACAAACGTGACATCGATACGGCTCTTGCTTCTTGGCATGTTCATGAATTCGATCAACCTTGGAAGCACCATTCTTGGACGCTTACATTACGACGGGCAGGACATATTCCTGGAGCAGCCATGCTTGAAATTGAAACCCCCCAGCATCGCGTGCTCCTCACCGGTGATTTTGATACACGCGACTCGCCTCTTGTCAAGGGAGCGGAACCGATCAAGACCGACATTTTGTTTGTTGAAGGAACGTATGGCGGAAGAGACCATCCAGAAACGAAGGTTGAAGTTGAACGTTTCATCACATCAGTTGCAGAAGTGGTCAAGCGAGGAGGAACCGTTCTCATTCCAGCTTTTGCAAACGGCAGAACACAGGACGTTGTTATGTTGCTCCATCGACACCTCCCTCATCTCGATGTTCACGTTGACGGGATGGGAAAACGAGTCGCTAAAATTCATCTTGAGCACAGCGGGTTCCTCCGAGATTCAAATGAATTGGAACAGGCATGGAGGTGGGTCAAGCGCGTGGGAAGCAAATCCGACAAAAAGAAAGCATTGAACGGCAATGTCATTGTCTCCACATCCGGTATGCTTTCGGGAGGCCCGGCTTTGTGGTACTTGAATCGCCTTCGTGAAGATCGAAGAAATGCGATTTTCTTCACCGGGTATCAAGCGAAAGATACCGGAGGACGTTCCCTTATGGATACGGGCCGTCTTGAAATTTATGGGAAGCCGGCTGAAATCGACCTTGAATGGAAACAATTCTCGTTTTCCACCCATGCAGGACATAAAGAAATTCTTGAGTTTGCAAAGGCATGCGAAGCAAAACACGTTGTCGTCTACCATACCGACCCGAACCACGCCCGCCCACCTCTTGTTGAAGCATTGGAAGCTCAGGGCCATACGGTTCATGAACCAGTCAACGGAGTCTCCGGTCATATTTCGTGAAGAATTACGCCGAAGTCATTGAATACATCAACACCCAGCGCTACACGATACCCATGGCGGCAAAGACACCACCAGGCAAGAAGAAAGGTAAGCGAAAGCGCAAGATGCGTCTTTCACTCAAACAAAAGAAACTGAATGCTTCTTCAGACAAGTATTCGGATTCACTCGGTTGGTCACAAGATGTCGGTCGTACTCTGAACGAACCGACCGCACCCAAAGCACCCGAGACCCTGAAAGTCCAGTGTGAATCATGCGGTTCTATGCTTAAAATTCCGAAGCCAAAGCGCTCAAAATACAGCGTTACTTGCAGCTATCCGGAATGTGGCAACGTCATGAAGTTCGATTGAAATGAGGCAAGGACCGACTCTTCTCGTCCTTCTTCTCCTCACGTCGCTCTGCTCGGGTTGTTTATCGTTTGATCACGATGAAAGCAAGACCATTCGCCTTGCTACAACGACATCGATGCGTGACTCGGGATTGCTTGATCTCCTCATCGATGACTTTCAAAGAACTTCAGATTATACTGTAGAGTATGTGGCGGTTGGAACAGGTGCCGCCCTCGTTTTGGGGGAAAACAAGGACGTTGACGCCCTCATTGTACATTCACCTGAACACGAAACAGAATTTGTTGAGAGTGGGTTTGGTTACGACCGCAGTGCCATTGCTTGGAATCGTTTTGTCCTCCTCTCGCCGTTAACCTCTACATCGTCCATTTTCGATGCCTTTGAATTGATTTATGAGGACGAACGTTGTTTTATTTCTAGGGGAGATTTTTCCGGAACGCATCACAAGGAGCAGGACATCTGGAGGTCGTTGAACGAGACAAAGGGACTGGCAATGGTTGAGGATGCAGACGGTTACCATCCAGAAGGTGAGTGGTACTACTCAATCGGTCAAGGTATGGGGGCAGCGATTAACATGGCCGATGAAAAATCTTGCTCGACGCTTTCAGACCGAGGAACCGCACTTAATTTTGCCCAACAAACTTCCCTTGAACGAACAGAATTTTCGGATGAAATTTTGTTCAATCCCTATTCATTTCTTTTTGTTTCAGACATGGAACGTCAAGGCGCAGAAGAATTTCTGAACTACCTTCTCGGCGATGGACAGCAACGCATTGAAGAGTATACCATCAACGATGAGCCTGCATTTTTCACACTGGAGTCTACCGATTAGCCCGACCATTCCCCGGCAAGTAAAGAGCGAGCAAGTTGACTGTCTTCCTCGATTTGAACACCATCGTGGAGGATTACCATCGTATCAGCCATTCGTTTCGCTTGAAGGACGTTGTGCGTTGCCAGTACAATACAAACTCCTTCTTTGCGATGGCGCATCAATTCGGTTTCAATGGCTTTGACTTGAGCAGAACCTAAGTTGGCCGTGCATTCATCAAGAAGCAACAACTTCGGTGCAAAACCAAGTTGCCGAGATAGAATCAATCGTTGCATTTCGCCTCCTGAAAGCCCAAGAGGCGAACGTTCAGGTTTTTGGTGAAGTGAAAACTTCTCGGAAAAATATGCACTCGCAGGCTCACATTTTTCAAAAAGGCTGGCTGCCAAATTCAATTCAAAACCGACAGAAAGCGTCAATGGAAGTGGTTTTTGCGGAACATAAACACATTCCTGATGGCCACAAATGACTTCATCGCCCTCGAGGCCAGCAAGGGCTCTCAACAGTGAGGTTTTTCCAGCACCGGATTCACCAAGAACCACAGTTATCGTTCCCGGTTTTAGGGACAATTGAGTGGGTTTGAGAATCTCACGCCCTTCTCTCATCATTGAAACGGTTCGCTCTGTGGGGCCGTCATAGGGCAACAAAACAGGTGGTGAAGTTCCGCTTAACGGAGGACTTCGGCGAACATTTGGCCGTTGCACAAACGATGCTAACGCCACGATTGTTAGTGAAAACAAGAGAAGAAGAATCCCCAAAAACGATGCTTGGTCCATGTTTCCCTTTGATGTCTCAAGGACAATGCTCGTGGTCATGACGCGTGTTTTTCCTGCTATGTTCCCTCCAACCATAATGACGGCCCCAACCTCAGCAATGGCCCGGCCAAAACCGATGACAACCGCATGATATACACCGTTTCTTGCCAACCCGATCTCCAGCAATAAGCGCTGTTTTGAGGTGGCACCAAGGGTGTCAAATGTATCCCTGTACTGATTTGCAGTCTTGTCGAAAGCCGACCAGGAGCCTCCCCAGATAAGCGGTAGAATAAGGCATGTCTGCGCAACGATCATCGCTTCAACCGTGAACAGAAGGTCCAATGCGCCCAAGGCCCCGGATTTGGAAAGAAGTGCGTAAATAAAAACACCAACAACAACCGGTGGCAGGCCATACAACGCGGTCACAATAACCCGTATCTTATCAAAAAAAGATGTGGTTTTTGATGAACACCATGCGCCGAGAGGAACACCGATAAGCGTCGCTAAAACGGTTGCTGTGCCGCTGGTGAGAAGGGTGGTGAGAATCGCTTCCCGCACCGCCCCACCATCAACCATGTTTGTGGATTGAAACCCCCACCATGATTCTACCGTCTACCCACATCCTCAAACATGAGCGACTGATGGCTTGATTTATGGAGGGAGTTCCGTATTTTATCAGTGTCGAAGAAGCACAGGACATCGTCAACCGCACCCCTCTCCCCCGGCGATTGGAAGAGGTTCCACTGGACGATTGTCACGGGCGAATTCTTGCTGAAGACCTCGCCAGCAAGGTTGACGACCCACCCTTTGACAATTCGAGCATGGACGGCTTCGCCTGCAAACACGACCCTGAGGCCAATTACCCTCAAACCTATTCCATTCAGGGCATCGCACCTGCGGCAGGAGAGGCGCAAGAACGGGTTCTCGAACCGAACAAAGCCTACCGTATCATGACCGGCGCACCGCTTCCAAAAGGAGCGGATTCAATCCTCCAAATTGAGCGATGCACCATCGATGAAGAAAACAATACCGTTACGCTTCTTGAAGCACCAAAGCCGCACTTTGTCCGAAAACAAGGCGAGAACCTCAAGCAAGGAACAGTTTCTCTCAAGGCTGGAGCGGTTCTTACACCTTCGCGGGTCGGCCTCTGTGCAACCATGGGATACCCTACGATCCCAGTTTTTCAACCCCTCCGCATTGCCGTCCTTTCTACCGGTGATGAACTCAAGCAACCCGGGAAAGACCTCGTTCTCGGAGAAGTCTACGAGTCAAATTCCTATGGCCTAGCAGGTTTGGTTCGATGGATGGGCCACGAGGCGGTTCGCTATGAAGCAGTGAACGATACAATGGATGCCCTTCGCGCCACTTTACAACAAGCATCAGAGGAATGCGACCTCATTCTCACTTCAGGCGGTGTCTCTATGGGCGAATTTGACTTCGTACGAAAAATCATGGTGGAAGAAGGCGACCTTCATTTTTGGAGAATGAAAATCCGACCGGGTTCTCCGCCTTTGTTTGGCCTTTGGAATCAGACACCTTTGTTTGGCCTTCCAGGCAACCCAGTATCAAGCCACGTCGTGTTCAGAATGCTCGTTGCCCCCTATCTTCGCCACGCCTTTCAGGCGGATGGGCCGGTGGAGTTGAAGCTCCGTGCCCAACTAAAAGATTCAGTCAAATCAACGCAGGACTGTGTTACACTTCGCCGAGTCACCCTGCACTTTACCGAACAAGGAATTGAAGCATTTCAACCTCGGCACCAAGGCTCAGGCAATCTCGAAAGTTTAGCGAGTGCGGACGGTTTAACACTGTTACAGCCAGGGCAATCGGGTGAAGTTGGAACGTGGATTGACGTCTTGGTTCTGTAAGGTGATCTGATGGAAATAGACGTAAATGAAGACGCAGCACTGCTCGATGTGTTGAAAAACCAGTATCCCCAATCCAGTGCTGCCAAACTACGCAAGATGCTCACTCAAGGTAGAGTTACAGTGAACGGCGAAGTTGAACATCGCGCAAAAGAAACCGTTGTGAAAGGGACAAAGGTGGTTGTTCTTGACCGGCCTGCAGCATTTGACAAAACCCCGCCCCCAACTGTAAAAAATCCAGTGGACCTTGACGTTATCTTTGAGGATGAAGACCTCCTTGTGGTGAACAAACCCGCTCACCTTCTGTCCGTTGCAACCGACCGACTGGAGGTTGATACACTTCATTCGCGCGGCGTAGACTACCTTCGGTTTTCCAATCCCAAAGCATGGTGCTTTATCGTTCACCGCCTTGACAAAGAAACCTCTGGTGTGATGGTTCTCGCAAAGAATAAATCTGCGAAGGAGTACCTCCAAGAACAGTTTGGGGAACGCCAAGTCCACCGCCTTTATCTTGCGCTGGTCGAGGGCGTTGTTGAAACGAAACAAGGAACGGTTAGCACGTGGTTAATGGAGGATAAATTCCTCAATGTCAAGGCCGTAAATTCCAAACATCCCAAGGGCAAAGAAGCGATTTCTCATTACCAAATTCTCAAAGAAAATGAAGACAATTCACTCGTTGAGGTTGAAATTGAAACTGGCCGCAGACATCAGATTCGAATGGCGATGCAATATCTCTCCACCCCAGTGGTTGGAGACGAGTTGCACGGGGCAGAAACAGACCCCTACCATCGCGTGTGCCTTCACGCCCATTCTTTGGAATTCCTCCACCCTTCAACAGACGACCCGGTTCGCTTTGAAGCCACACCACCTCGCTTGTTCAACATCAGGTGAAAGGGCCATCATTTCTTTGCGAGTAAGGCCACAGTACAACCGTGCCTCGCACGGCCATTACAGGTTAATGCCCACCCAATACAACCTCAACAGAAGTGGTCGGCGGTCAGCCTGCGCTTGGCTTAACCACGGGCGGCGTCCAACAAAGCCAAGCATTGCTCCTAGCGGAACATTTCTGGAGGTTTTCTTCACGTACCTACGGAGTAGTCGTCAAGATAGGCGAGTTGGGCATCGGTCAGTACGTCAATACTGAAACCAAGCGTGTCAAGTTTGGTGGTTGCCAAGTCCTGGTCTTGCTCGGTGGTGATGTCGTAGACTTGGTTGCCCATGCCGGCTCCTTCTTTGGCCAAGCGGCACAACGAGAGGAACTGGTTGGCGAACGACATGTCCATGACTTCGGAGGGATGTCCCTCTGCTGCAGCGAGATTGACCAAACGGCCACGCGCAAGCAAAAAGATTCGACGACCATCAGGCATGAGGAATTCTTCGTTGTCTTGACGGATGGTGCGAACGGATGTGGATTGTTCTTCCAAATCGGTGATCTTGATTTCACAATCGTAGTGCCCGGTGTTGCACACAATGGCGCCGTCTTTCATTGACGCAAAGTGTCGTCCAACAATGACGTCTTCCATTCCAGTCGCAGTGCAGAAAATATCGCCAATTTTGGCTGCTTCATCCATGGGCATCACTCGGTAACCTTCCATGACGGCCCGAAGGGCAGGGAGAGGGTCCACTTCAGCAATGACTACGTTCGCACCCATGCCTCGGGCGCGCATAGCGACGCCGCTTCCACAATGGCCAAACCCGGCGACAACGAAGGTCTTCCCCGCAAGGAGAACGCTGGTTGCTCGGAGGATACCGTCGAGGGTGGATTGTCCGGTTCCGTACACGTTGTCAAAATCCCACTTGGTAATGGCGTCATTCACGGCGATTACAGGGTAGCGTAGGTCGCCTGCTGCAGCCATAGCGCGAAGTCGGTGGACTCCAGTTGTGGTTTCTTCAGTTCCGCCGATGACGCCTTCAGAATATTCTGATTTTTCACCGTGCACGCGAACAATTAGATCCGCCCCATCGTCGAGGGTGAGCGTTGGTTTGAATTCGAGCGTTCTATCGATGCACCAGTAGAAATCGTCGTTAGATTGACCGTGCCAAGCATGCACGGAGAACCCTTCTTCGGCCAGCCAAGCAGCCACTTCATCCTGTGTGGATAATGGGTTGCAGCCAGACCAAGAAATCTCTGCGCCGGCGGCTCTAAGGGCTTCGATGAGAACAGCGGTCTCTTTGGTCACGTGAAGGCAACCAGCTACACGCATCCCAGCGAGGGGCTTGGTGCGTTCAGCCTCAGCTTTGAGTTTGGCCAAAACGGGCATTCGAGCACGGGCCCAATCTACGAGGAGCGACCCTTTTTCTGCGAGTCCAATATCTCGAACGGTGTAGTTTTCGCTTTTGTCCAATTCTTCCATGAGGCGGCCACTTGCTCGCCCCTTTTGAAGTCTATCGTGAATCCTAGCCGGGCGAATCGTGGGGTCTAGGGCTGCCGCTGGCGACTGTAGAGGCGGATAAACCAGCGTTGGGCACCGACGCGCTCACGAACGGAGTTGAGCAAGACGCTCTTCGTACAGAACTTCCCAAGGGAACGAACCATCTGAACCCGGGATTCGTCCGAAATGCCCGCCTGCGGCGGTCACGGAATAGATGGGCCGTAGGAGGTCGAGGTCACGTGCGATGGCTCCGGGCCTGAAGTCAAACGTTGACTTAACACGGTTAGCGATGGTGCGTTCATCGATTGTGGAAGTGCCAAATGTTTCCACTCGAATGCTCACGGGTTCAGCGACGCCGATAACATAGGCAAGCTGAATTTCACACCGTGCGGCTAAACCCGCTGCAACAACGTGCTTGGCGGCCCAACGAGATGCATATGCAGCCGAACGGTCCACTTTCGACGGGTCTTTTCCTGAGAAGGCTCCACCGCCGTGCCGCCCCATACCTCCATAGGTATCGACAATAATTTTCCTTCCCGTCAAACCAGCATCTGCGTAGGGGCCACCAGGGTCTGCAAAGCGGCCGGTGCCGTTGACGACCAGTTCGTATCCATCACTGAGCAAAGCGGCTGGAATTACCGCTTCAACGACATGTTTCTTGACTTCGGAACGCACATGGGCCAATTCTTCGTCTTCTGATCCTCCGAATTGGTCCTTGAGAGCTTTATCGTGTTGGATGGCGATGATGACGGTGTGAACCTTAGAAACATCCCCGTTTGTATCGTATTCAACGGTGACCTGCGACTTTCCATCGGGCCGGGCCCAAGGCAAAATTCCTTCTTCTCGCACCGTTGTGAGCCTTCGAGTCAACCGCTGAGACAGTGCTGCGGCGAGGGGAAAATACCGCCCCTCAAGCCCTTCAAACGCTTCTGTTTCGGTGCAGGCGTAGCCGAACATCAAACCTTGATCGCCTGCGCCTTGGGACAACCCATCTTGATTCACTCCTTGAGCGATGTTGGAGGATTGTGTGGTGATGTGAACTTGGACTTCGGTCCATTTTGGGGAGCCGGCATCCATACCGATGTCGTGGGAATCATAGCCGACGCGGAGAGCGGCTTCTCGAGCAACTGCTTCGTAGTTGGGGGCCGCCCCGTTCAGGGAGACCTCGCCAGCCAACACGATGAGGCCCATGTCTTCCTTACCTTTGACACAAGTCTCGACGGCTACGCGTGCGTTGGGGTCGATGGCAAGGCATGCATCAACAATGGCATCGGAAACAGTGTCGCAGAGTTTGTCTGGATGCCCCCGAGTCACGGATTCGGATGAGAACAAGTCAACGGTCATACTTTGTCGCCTCTTCTCGCCTTATATGAAATCAACGCTTATTTTGTACTGCTTTCCAAGAAGGTTTTCCCCTTTAAAGCACCGAAACCCTTCACGCACGAATTATCCCCCGAACCACGGCTGGTGCCCAGATGTCTTCCAACGAGGTGCATGTGATTTCACGCAACGGGGCCACCCCTCCCTCAAAAAAGAATCGTTACAGGGCCAAAACCCATCATCTATGTTTCGGCGGCCAAAGCAGGACTTGAAGAACTGTTGGCCGCACGGTTAGGGTGAGGGATAACATGTCACAACCAGGAGATGACGGTTGGATTCAAGTTCGCGGGGCGCGAACCCACAACCTCAAGGACGTCTCAGTCAACCTTCCAAAAGGGCAATTCGTCGTTATATCGGGCGTATCAGGGTCGGGAAAGTCCAGCCTTGCCTTTGACACGTTATACGCAGAGGGCCAGCGACGCTATGTGGAAAGCCTCTCCTCATACGCTCGTCAATTCATCGGTCAAATGAAGAAAGCAGATTGCGACACAATTGAAGGACTTTCTCCCGCCATCTCCATCGACCAAAAGCAAGGAAGTCACAATCCCCGTTCAACCGTTGCAACGGTGACTGAAATCCAAGATTACTTCAGATTACTGTGGGCCCGAATCGGAAAGCCGCACTGCCCAAAATGCGGGAAAGAAGTTGCGCGTCGAACCGTACAGGAAATTGTTGACGACATCTTCTGGAGAATGGAAGGCCACGCTGTAGCCATTTGGAGCCCTGTCGTACGCGCTCGCAAGGGAACGCACGCTGATTTGTTTAGGCAACTCGTTGAACAGGGCTATCTAAACGGGCGCGTTAACGGCCACGAATCAGAATTTGAATCCGCCCCGACCCTCGACAAAAACTTCCGCCACGATATCGATGTTCGCATCGACCGACTTCGTTGCACTAAGGACCGAAAGCAACGGCTGACTGAAGCGGTTGAATCGGCTCTGCGCTTGGGCGGTGGAACTTTGGCTGTTGAAAGCCTCGAGGCTCCGAAAAAGCCGGAAGAATTGAGCGATAAATCAAACGCAATGGAGACCGAAGTGGGTCAAACCATCGCCTGGTCGGAAGATTTCGCTTGCGCCGAACACGGGGCTTTCATGCCCGAATTATCACCGCGAGTCTTCTCATTCAACTCACCCCTCGGAGCCTGTGGGACCTGCCAGGGACTTGGCGTCCAGCGCCAATTCAACACAGAACTGATCATCGACCATTCGCTCAGTGTTTCCAACGGATGCGTCAATCCGTGGCGCCAATCCATGTCCCCGTCATGGTATCGTAAACTCATGGAGCGTACCTGTGAACATTACAACATTTCAACAACGCT
The DNA here is from genome assembly GCF_943787815.1 of Candidatus Poseidonia alphae. Taxonomy (NCBI): domain Archaea; kingdom Methanobacteriati; phylum Thermoplasmatota; class Candidatus Poseidoniia; order Candidatus Poseidoniales; family Candidatus Poseidoniaceae; genus Candidatus Poseidonia; species Candidatus Poseidonia alphae. The sequence continues at coordinate 842,077 of NZ_CALSNW010000001.1, read as the reverse complement.
TCCCTTCGAAATGCTGGATGAGGATGAGAAAGATATCCTTCTGCACGGCTCGGGCTCTACGATCATCCATTACGAGTTCACCTCGGAAAACGGCTCTCAATACAAGTACAGTAAACCCTGGGAAGGCATCATTCCTCGTCTGGAAAAAACGTACACTGAAACAACCTCTGAACGTTCCCGGAACCGTTTGATAGCCTGCATGACCGATCTGGACTGCCACGCTTGCCGCGGTGAGAAACTCAACGAAGCCGCTCGCTACGTTACGGTTGGAGGCATCCGCCTCCCCGAAGTCAGCCGTTGTTCAGTTCACGATGCGCTCGGGTTGGTGAAAGCATGGAATCCAGAAGGAGAAGGCCCGCCAGAAGCCTTCCAAGATATTCTCGAGGCCTTGGACGACCGCAGCATGTTCATTGGAACTGAGATTTTGAAAGAAATTGAGAACCGACTTGGCTTCCTGGACAGCGTCGGACTGGATTATCTTACCCTTGACCGAAAGGCGAACACCCTTTCAGGAGGAGAAAGTCAACGCATCCGTCTCGCCACTCAAATCGGCAGCCGCCTAACAGGCGTCATGTACGTCTTGGATGAACCCTCCATTGGATTGCATCAGCGGGACAATGAACGACTGCTCCAAACGCTCAGAGAACTGAGTGATTTGGGCAATACGCTTCTTGTTGTGGAACACGATGAGGACACGATTCGCCAAGCCGATTGGCTCTGCGACCTTGGCCCTGGTGCTGGACTTGAGGGCGGGTATATCGTAGCCAATGGGCCGCCGGGCGAAGTGATGCATAACGAAGAATCGATTACGGGAGCCTATCTCAGTGGAAAGAGGTCCATTCCTTGGCCTGAGCAACGCGTAGCGCCAACAAAGAAGCACCTAACGGTCAAGGGTGCCCGACACAATAACCTGCAAAACATCACGGTCAAATTCCCACTTGGGTGCGTGACTGCGGTAACGGGCGTCTCAGGCTCAGGCAAGTCTTCACTGGTTTCAGGAATTCTTGCACCTGCTCTTCAACGAGAACTCCATCGGGCAGAAACCTTGCCGGGAAAACATACGAGCATTCAAGGCATTGAGAACGTGGACAAAACCATCATCATCGACCAATCTCCAATCGGTCGCACACCACGTTCAAATCCAGCAACATACACCAAAGTTTTCGACGAGATTCGGGCCCTTTTTGCGAACACCAAAATTTCCAAAGAGCGCGGATACAAAGCAGGCCATTTCAGCTTTAACGTGAAGGGAGGCCGGTGTGAAGCCTGCCGCGGCGGAGGCTCCATCAAACTGGAAATGAATTTCCTTCCAGATGTTTGGATTACCTGTGACATTTGCGCTGGCAAGCGATACACACGAGAAACTCTTGAAGTCGAATGGAAAGGAAAAACCATTCACGACATCCTTGAAATGCCCGTTTCAGAAGCGGCTGTTTTCTTCCAACATCATCGTAAAATCCATCGCACCTTGGACACCTTGAACGCCGTTGGCCTCGGCTATATTCGCCTGGGGCAACCTGCAACAACCCTCTCTGGTGGTGAAGCGCAACGAGTAAAATTGGCTAGCGAATTGCGCAGAATGCCCAACAAGCATACCGTCTACATCCTTGATGAACCAACCACGGGCCTTTCCTTCAGCGATGTTGCAAAACTCATCGATGTGCTCCACGAACTCAGAAATAAAGGCCACACCATCATCGTCATCGAACATCATTTGGACGTTGTCAAATCAAGCGACTGGGTCGTAGACTTGGGTCCTGAAGGCGGTGAACGCGGTGGTGATGTCTTAGCAACAGGCCCGCCCGAGGCGATTGCAGCAGTTGAAGAAAGTTATACTGGACAATTTCTCAAGAAAATGCTGGAACAATGACCGCCGCAGACTACAAAGAGCGTATGCGTTGACCACTCATTGCCCACGGGCCGGTGACCCCCATGCCAATGACTCGAGTAGAGGTTACGCCACGACAAGGGGAAGGCATGCGGGACGTACGCGGGGATGTTGTACGCAGACAATTGGCCGCCGACCACAACATCCACGTCCCCGAAGTACGTTCGGTTTACGGATTCCTCGTGAATGGAGAGACTCCTCCCGAAACCATCGCTGCACGAATTGATGATTTATTTTCCGACCCGATCATTGAACAGGGCGCAGTGAACACCATTCTTCTCACGACCGAGATGTTTAGCAGCATACCGGATGCAGTGATTACCGTTGGATTCAAACCCGGCGTTACCGACAACCCCGGAAAGGCAGCAAAGGACGGGTTTACAACCCTCTTTCCCGCAGATATGGATGCGACGGTAGCTACCTACCAAACCTATGCATTCTACGGCTTATCGGCGGAGATTGATGTCAACTGGTTGGCTGGGACCTTGCACAACAATTTGATTCAACGAGCTCTCATCGCCGACAAGGCAGCATGCGAGCAACAAACTTGGCCAGAACTCGATTATCCAACGCCACCTGAACAAGTGTTCATCCCCCCCCAACCAATGGATTTGGAATGCGATGACGCGACCCTCGAAGAAATCTCCGTCAACGGGCTGCTTGCATTGAACGTCGAAGAGATGCAGGCCATCCAAGCGCACTATCGAGACGACACCATCCGGGCTTCTCGTGCAGCGGTAGGGATCGTGCCAAATGCCCCTACCGATGTTGAATTGGAGTGCCTAGCGCAAACCTGGAGCGAACATTGTAAACACAAGATTTTCGCCTCAAAGATCCATCACATTGACCATGAAACAGGTGAAGACACCGTCATTGATTCACTCTTCAAGACACACATTATGACCCCAACCCATGACATGCAAAACGATGTGGATTGGCTCTTATCGGTCTTTCACGACAACTCTGGAGTCATCGCTTGGGACGATACGTGGAGTATTTGCATGAAGGCGGAAACCCACAACTCCCCATCGGCTCTTGACCCGTACGGTGGAGCGATGACTGGAATCGTTGGTGTGAATCGCGACATCATGGGGACTGGACTCGGCGCCCGCCCAATTGCAAATACCGATGTGTTTTGCTTCGGACCCCCTAATTGGGAAGGCGACCTCCCAGACAACCTCTTCCACCCATCGCGAGTTCTTCGTGGCGTTCACGCAGGCGTTCGTGTTGGCGGAAATGAATCGGGAATTCCAACGGTTAACGGAGCCATTGTCTTTGATGACCGATACATCGGAAAACCGTTGGTTTACTGCGGAACCGTAGGGCTCATGCCGCGAACCCTTCCAGACGGCCGCCCGTCCCACATCAAAACTCCTCTAGCGGGAGATATCGTCTATATGGTCGGTGGCCGAGTTGGATATGACGGCATTCACGGAGCAACGTTTTCTTCCCTTGAATTGACAGAAGAATCCCCCTCAAGTGCCGTTCAAATCGGTGACCCGATCACTCAGAAGAAAATGCTTGATATGATTCTCGAAGCAAGAGATGAAGGCCTCATTACGTGCATTACCGACAACGGCGCGGGCGGCCTCTCTTCATCGATTGGAGAGATGGCGGAATACACCAACGGTTGCGAAATCGACCTCGCACAAGTTCCACTCAAGCAAGCGGGCCTCTCCCCTTGGGAGATTCTCGTTTCTGAAAGCCAAGAACGCATGACGGTAGCAGTAAAGCCAGAAGACCAAGCAACCTTCGAAGCGCTCGCCGATTTGCATGAAGTTGAAGCAACCGCAGTTGCCACATTTACCTCAACCGGCATGTTCCATGTTCGTTACGATGAGACCACGGTCGCCTACCTCCCGATTGAATTCCTCCACGATGGAGTGCCGCAACTGCAGTTGGAGTCCGAATGGACGCCACCAAACCAACCCCTCTTCCAACCCCCTTCAACGGCAAACCATTCTACCCTTCTGACCGAGATGCTTCAACGGCCAAACATTGCAAGCAAGGAAACTTGGGTCCGTCAGTACGACCACGAAGTGATCGCCCAAACCGCCATCAAACCCTTTGTCGGCGTAAAGCGAGACGGCCCCGGAGACGCTGGGGTCATCGCTCCAATTCATGGCGACCCTCACGGCATTGTGATTTCGTGTGGAATTGCCCCACGCTATTCAGACATTGATGCGGGCGCTATGGCAGCAGCAGCTATTGATGAAGCCGTTCGAAACGCAGTTTGTGTCGGATTGGATGTTGACAAAATGGCCGGTCTCGACAACTTTTGTTGGCCGGACCCGATCGAATCCGTTAAAACCCCAGATGGCCGCTTCAAATTAGCTCAACTTGTACGTGCAAACCGGGAACTGGAACGAGTTTGCCGCGCATACCGACTTCCATGTGTGAGCGGTAAAGATTCCATGAAGAATGACTACGGCTCGGGCCCCGAGAAGATATCCATCCCGCCAACGCTTCTCTTCTCGCTCTTCGGCGACCATCCCGATGTCCGCTTTTCGGCAACAAGCGACTTCAAGCGAGCGGGCGATCGAATCTACCTGGTTGGAACATCCCACCAAGAATTAGGCGCAAGCGAGATCGCTTACATGCTGAACGAGCGCGGTGAGGCAGCAGGTATTGGGGGCGAAGTACCCCAACTCCTTGACCCCGCATCCAATCTTAACACCTATCGGCAACTTTCCACAGCCATACATCAAGGCCTCATCAAAACCGCCCACGACTGCAGTGAAGGTGGCATTGCAGTTGCAGTTGCAGAGATGTGCATCGGAGGCCGAATCGGGGCAGAAATCGACATCGATGGAACCGGAGATGGAGATGTTTGGGGGCGCCTTTGGGGCGAATCCCTGGGGCGAATCGTTGTCGCAGTTCCAGAAGCAAGCGAGGCCGATTTCTTGGCCCTCATGAAAGGGCATCCAACAACGATTTTAGGTTCAGTAACCGTTACACCAACACTCATCATCACCGATGGAGACGACCATCTTTTGAAGAACGACGTTGAAGAAATGGCAGAGGCTTGGAAGGGCACACTTGACATGACTGGAGGTGTTGCTTGATGCAGCCAAAGGTAGCCGTTCTCTTTGGTTTTGGAATCAATTGTGATCACGAAACAAAAGCCGTTTTTGAACTGGTCGGGGCATCCGCCGACCGCATTCACGTGAACCGATTTATCGATGGTGATGCTGCATTAGAAGCGTACGACATTCTCGCTGTTCCCGGAGGCTTTTCATTCGGAGACCACCTTGGAAGCGGGCGATTGATGGGCAATAGGATGCGGTACGCAATGAGGGATGCGCTTCAGGCCTTCGTTGAGGCAGGGAAACCAATTATCGGTATTTGCAATGGATTTCAAGTTCTTGTCAAGACGGGACTGCTTCCGGGCCCCGAGGGAAGCACATCTCCTGACTTCATTCAACGAGGAAGTCTCGGTTTGAACGACAGTGGCCGCTATGAAGACCGATGGGTGACGTTGGAATTCGACCCCGAGAGCCCGTGCATTTGGACCAAAGGAATGACCCGAATGGAATGCCCAGTAAGGCACGGGGAAGGGAAATACATCATGCCTTCATCAGAAGATTTGGATCGCCTCGATTCCACACACCAACTCACGGTGCGATATGTAGACCCCGATTCAACGGTGGGAGAAGGCCGAACAGACGTCCAACTCCCCTATCCATTGAGTCCAAACGGGAGCATGCGAAACATCGCAGGAATTTGTGATTCTACAGGGCTGGTCTTTGGATTGATGCCCCACCCTGAAGCAATTTACGCCCAGTGGCTCCATCCACACCATACCCGAGACGGAGCTCAAACTCACGGTGCTGGCGCAATGGATGGATGGGAAGGCGAAGGATTGCAACTCTTCCGCAACGCAGTAGAACACGTCCGTTCCAACAGGTGAATCTCATGGAGGCTGAAGGCCGCCAAATCCACATTGATGCGTTACGAGGCGTCGCGGTGGCTTTGATGGTCATGGTCCATGCAGCGGCAACGTGGAATCCATTTTCGACTTCACAGCCCTCCCCACTCGCGTACATTGTTTCTGGCCTTGGAGGTCTGGCAGCACCTTTGTTCGTGACACTTTTGGGATGGGGTCTCATGAAGGCCACACTGTCCTTTCATCAACGCTGGACAAGAGCGTTGTTTCTGTTTGCCTGTCAATTCCTTGTCAACATCAGCGCACCGCATTTGTTTGAGCCGTTTACACCAGGGGTTCTCTCTTTGATGGGGCTTCTTGTTTTGTTAGAGCCATTATGGGCGTGGCCGTTCAAGACATACAGAAACCCAATCATGCCCCTTATTCTACTCTCAGCGCTGTGTTGTTCAATCATCCTTTTGTTTCCCGAACTCCAAGGTGAAGGCATCTGGGGTCTTCGAGTGCAGACCCCAGATGCACCGACTGCCCTAAGTCACCTGTTATTGACAGGGACCTATCCGCTTTTCCCATGGGTGCTTTTTGCCGCACTGGGTGGTATGTTACAACGTATGGAACAACGGGAGTTGACCCACTTTTATACTGCCTCAATCACTTTTGGACTGATTTTTTCAAGTCTAACACTCGCTTACTCGATATCGATCGAACAAGCATGGGCCTTGCCGTCGGGCGATGCTGTATTGACGTTTTTTCCTTCCAATGCACCGTTCCTTGTTGCTGCAATGACGGGCGTTCTTCTCTTTTGGAGCAGTTCATCTTACCTCCTCTCTCGAGCAACGATACTCTCCCAAACGGGTCGAACATCACTTACGGTATACGTGGCTCATTTTATCCCACTCGCGCTGTTCCATACAGTTGATCAGACCAACAATTGGTCATTGACGCAATCATCCCTCGTCGTATTGGCCTACACCACCGGATGGATTTTGATCGGAGCGTTATGGTACAAAAAAGCCCCAAAAGCCACCCTGGAGCACCTCATGCGAACACTTGGCCCGGGCACACAATCTCCAACGCCGGGGCCCTCCAAGAAACTGGAGTGACGGCAAACGGTTCATAGAGCGATCGTGCGAATGCCCGACCATGACATGGCCTGCGTGGGTAGCAAGAGGGATTCTAAGCGGAGCTTTGGTCGTTGGAGCAAGTGAAGTTGCAAAGCGTTCTACGCTTTACGGCGCCTTGCTCGTATCCATACCGTTCATGAGTATCCTCTCAATCATCTGGTTGTACAGGGATACTCACGACACGGAGCAAATTGCTGATTACGCTGAGGGCATTCTCTGGCTCATTGTCCCTTCGATGTGCCTGTTCGTCATTTTGCCCTACCTCTTACGAAGAGGATGGGGTTTTGAGTTGGCGCTCATGGCAGGGATAGCGGTCACCGTTTGTGTTTATGCGACCTGTGCATACTTCGCAACGTCCGTAGTTGGCGTTGAGGTGTAGTCAGATGTCACCGGTGAAACGGGACGGCTTAAGCCGCCCCGCCTCATTGGGGGGACATGTTGATTGTGTTCAGGCTGCGAGGGCTTCAGTAGCCTTCTTTGCGCCCATCCATGCGACAATACCGAATCCGATCTTGTTGATGATGTCTGCAACGTTGTAGGCAATGGCCATAACTTCAACACCGCTTGTACCGACATCGATCATGTTGACGCTGGGGTTGAACATGTATCCGAGGGGGTAGATGACCCAACCGACTACGATGAACCAGCGAAGTGCGTTGGCGCTCCACATGAGTTCTGGCTTAATCTTCGAGTTATCGACTCCTTTTCCGGAGGACCACGGTGTCCCTGTGGCAACGATGATCATTGCCCAGCCGACGCCACCAAGAACAAGTCCAGCGATTCCGGGAATGGCGCCCGATTCGCCGAGGTATCCAAACCCAATCATGACGAGTGCACCAGTGAAACAGATGCCAGTGAAGCCCATGCCGAGGAATTTCTCGTCGGTGATGGCATCCTTACCAACAAGGGAAGGGAACTTCAAAGCCATCAATGGGACAGTAATAATCCAATCCATGTACCGGTACTCAATCGAGACCGTACCTAGGTCGGTGTAAACGCCTCGCATGTAGTAGTAGTGGAATGCAGCGATACCAACAATCAATGCCGAGATGGTCATTGTTGTGCGGTATTCTGGGGCTACATTGCTGCGTTCGCTCATGAAGAACACGAAGGCCGCACCCATTGAGATGTAACCAACAAAGAACAAAAAGAAGGTAATCAGTCCAAGCGTATCCCCTTTGTATTCAACAGAGGGGTCTACAATGTCCGCAGCGCTGACCGTTCCGGCCATTGCGAGGGCAATCGTTCCAATCAGCAGCAGGCTCGTGGTCTTTGAAAACTTTTCAGAAATCATAATTCTCAAACCCGCCTAGTCGCCATTCCGCATATAAAGTGCTGTTTTTTTCTTTCTGGCTGTGAAAGGAATAAAATTATCCGCAGTACAGCGATTTTAAGGAAGTGAAGTCAAAGAAACTCCGGTCTGGACTGCCCAAAGGCGAGCGTAGGTCCCATTCAGTAGAACCAACTCGTCATGACTTCCGTCTTCAATGATGGCTCCGTTCTCAAACACCAAGATGCGGTTTGCATTTCGCACCGTAGAAAGCCGGTGGGCGATGATGACGGTGGTCCGACCCTTTGAAATTCGCCCAATCGAACGTTGTAAAGCCGCTTCTGTTTCATTATCCACGGCCGATGTAGCTTCGTCTAAGACCAATAAGGGCGCATCCTTTAGAACAGCGCGAGCGATGGCAAGTCGTTGCCGTTGACCGCCAGACAAGCGGTGACCCCCTTCCCCTACCATTGTACTCCATCCATCGGGCAACTGCTCAATAAACCCGGTCGCCTCTGCAGTCGCGGCAGCCTCTTTGACCTCATCATCGGTACAATCTGGGTTTCCATATCGAATGTTCTCCATGATGGTTGTCGGAAACAGAGTGATGTGCTGGTCCACCATTGCAATTGATGAGCGAAGATGACTTAATTTCCATTCCTGTATCGGCGTTTCAGACCATGTTATCGCGCCAGATGTAGGCTCTGCAAAGCGGAGTAAAAGCCGAACAAGCGTTGTTTTCCCAGCACCAGTGGACCCGACAACACCCGTTGTATGGCCCGCCTCCAACTCAAGATTAAGGTTTGAAAACACGTTGTCGCGTCCAGGATAAGCGAAACTCACGTCGCTTAGAAGAATGTTTGACGTTGCTATCTTTTCAAGAGGGGGTTGCTGTGCGCCTTGTTTGATTTCTGTGGGTGAGGTGAGTACGTCCAGTACTCGGGTAGAGGAGGCCATGGCCCGCTGGTAAAGGTCGAAGGTTTCGCCAAGCCGCGTAAGTGGCCATAGAAGCCGTTGGGTCATGAAGACCAACACCGAGTATGCACCGATGGCGAGCGTACCTTCGAGAGCCATCCAACCTCCAAGCAACAAGGTAGCAGTAAAACCACAAAGAATGGCCATCCGAATAAGAGGCGTAAATGCCGCTGACAAACGTATGGCTTCTCGGTTTGCATCACGGTATTCGTTGCTCAAAGCCTCAACTCGCTTCATTTCCCGCTCTTCTGCGGTGAAGGATTGGATGGTTGACATACCCGATAAATCGTTTTCAAGAAGCGCATTCATCTTTCCAGCGGTGCTTCTTACCTTAGCATATCTAGGCTCAAGACTGCGCTGATAGCGGAACGAACCCCAAACGATGAGAGGGATCGGGAGAACAGCGAAGAGCGCAACTTCCCATGAGATCATCAGGAACACTGCACCTACAACCAGTACCGTAGTGCTCACTTGGAGCAAATCATTGGCCCCCTTATCCAAAAACCGTTCAAGTTGGTTGATGTCATCGTTGAGAATAGCCAGAATATCTCCTTTCTGTCGTTCATCGAACCACCCCATGCCCTGTTGTTGGACGTGGTCAAACGTGTCGAGACGCAATTCGTGCTGAACAGTCTGTGCTAAATTTCTCCACAAGATGCCGTAAAAATATTCGAAGAGTGACTCAAGCCCCCATATGAGGAAGGTGAGTACAGAAAGCAAAATGAGTTGATGCCAAGGGTCTACCAAACCATACGATGCAAGCAGAGAGTCCTCCTTTAGAACCACAACATCAACAGCCAGCCCAATCAACAATGGGGGGGCAAGGTCCCATATTTTGTTGAACACCGAACAGAACGAAGCCAGGCGGATGGTTGCCCGATGCGGACTCATATAGGTAAGCAAACGCCGAAACGGACCGCTCTCGCTCATGTCTATGGGACGCCGGGGGGCTTTGAGAAGCCTCCCGTTGAAATCGCTCGATAGCGTAAGTCCTATGCCCTGCCCGCCATGACCTTAGGACGAGGCCCATGCACGTCGGAGAGACAACAGTACTGGAAAAAGTGCGCAGAGGCACTCATCCAGCGCGCCATATTACGCTCATCGATCCGGCGAAGCAAAGCCCAGACACGGCCGCTCAACGCGCAATGCTTGCCGTAGAATCGGGTTCAAAGATGGTTTTTGTTGGCGGGTCCACCGACACCCCGGACAAGATCGTCCATGCAACATGTGAAGCCATTCAAGAAGCATTTGAGTTGAGAATGTTCGCAGCAAGCCAAGACCCTGAGGGCGACGAATCTCAATGGGACATTCCCGTTGTTTTGTTTCCCGGAGGCGCTCATGCGCTGTCTCCGGCTGCAGACGCCATTACATTCATGATGCTCATGAATTCAACAAAACGAGAATTTTTGGTTGGAGAACAAATTCGTGGAGCACCTTATTTGGACAAATTTGGCGTTGAGGCCCTTCCCACAGGATACATTGTTTGCGCCCCAGGCGGCCGAGTGGGGGAAGTCGGCGCTGCAGAACTGATACAATCAACGGACGTTGATTTGGTGCATGCTTACGCACTTTGCGCCAAGATGTATGGGTTTTCTCTGCTGTACTTAGAAGCCGGCAGTGGAGCGCCATCTCCCGTTCACACGGACCTCATCAAGAAAGCGAGAGAGGTTGAGGGATTAACACTCATTGTGGGCGGTGGCTTACGAACCTCTTCAGACGTTGAGGCTGCGGTTGAGGCTGGGGCTGATTGGGTTGTTACAGGAACCGTTACAGAAGACGCAGCATCAATGGATGAACTTCGCAGTCGATTGCAAAACCTGGTCGGCGCTTGTTCAAGCAACTGAACGTTTCACTCGTTTTCTTCATCAAAAAGCACAGGGTCTCCGGTTCCACCGGGGGATGGAGGCCTTACTCCCTCAACGTCCATGCCTTTCTCAAGAACCGTTTCTTTGGTGTTGAGGTCCAACTCATCTCCTTCAGCCAACCGAGACATGTCATCGGTCGACGGAGATTCGATGACGCGCTCAACATCGGGCGCGTTGGCGTAGAGTTCCCGCTTCAACTCACGGCTTTCATGGCTTCGAACAAGAGAGAGGGAGTCGGCAAAGACGCGACCGACAACTTCTCGAGTGCGTTCACTTCGACGAGCAGAATGCAACTCATGTTCCATGGAACTTCGCTGATCTTCCAACTCACGCAATTCAGCAGTGCGGTCCTGAAGTGCAGATTCGAGGTCGGTCATGGTGAGGGTGATCTGTTGCAAACGTTCGTCACGCTCAAACACATCGTTGTGAAGGCGTCGTTCTCGTCGTCGCAATGATTCATATTCTCGGTTTCGCTCAAGAAGTCGGCGTTTGAGCTCTTCGATTTGTTCAACGAGGTAATCGTGCTCTGCTGAAACGGACCGTGGCCCCTGCATGACGCGCTCGAGTTGCTCCTCCAGTTCTCCAAGGCGGCGGTCGCGGGCATCCAAAAGTCCTCGAAGGCGGTCAGCAATATCTCTCAAACGTTGACGTTCTTCCTCAAGCGCTTCAGCGGCAGCCTTCTCAACCTCAAGTTGGCGTTTCTTTTCATCAACCTGATTCTTCAAGAGACGAACCTCTTCAGCAGTAACCGATGTCAAGCCAGCGTCTGCAGCCCTTTCAAGCGCCTCCACCATTTGGGAGATACGCCCTTCCATCTCCCCAATGACGGCGTCCTGTTGGGTGGTAAGGTCTCGTAGTTGGGATACCTCATGTTCCATAGAAGATCGTTCTTGTTGTGAAAGGGAAGATTGTTGGGACGATAATTCGTTCTTGGTATCGTCCAAAACGCGTTCAATGTGAATGATTTTTGCGTCTGCTTCTCGCAATGCCTGTTCTGATTCAGCCAATTTAGCGAGCTCAGGTGCAACTTGGTCGTGCCGCTCGGCTAAATCCAATTCTACAACACGCAGTCGTTGTTTCACAGTAACGAGTTCATCGTTTCGTTTTGCGAGTTCATCCCAAGCGATCAGCACCTCGTCTACGAGCTGCTCAATTGGATACCCTTTCAGCATTCCCTCAAGGGCTGCCCGCTCATCGTTGGTCGAGGTTCCAACTCGACGAATTCCACCAGGAGATGAAGCATCTACCGTCATACGGTTGCTCATCGCGGATTAACCACACTTGAACCTTCCCGCCACGACAGGGCTAAGCAGTGCTGATTTGAGACCCTTTGAAGAGTGCCGAATCAGTTGATGGACGTGTACATGTCATCGGGCATTTCACTGGCGAGTTTCAAAGCACCAGCGGCCACAGAGTTGATGGGGTCTTCAACGCACCAGACTCGAACATCTCCGATATCAGAGATTTCCGAGGCGATTCGCTCGGCACATCCTTCGATGAGTGATCCTCCGCCTGAGAGAATGATGTTGTTTCGGAGAATGGGTTGGTATTCTGGGTCAGCGCCAGCGACGTTGCGCTTGATGGCGTTTCCAATCTTTGGAATGATGAGTTCACAAGCCTCTTGAATCAAATCGCCAATGTCGACAACTTGTCGCTTTCCATCCACGGACAGTTCTACGGTGACTTCACGAACGTCGCCGCCGACATAGGAGGACGCTTCCTTCCACTTTCGGACCATGTCCTTGGTGACTTGAGCTCCAGTGTACTTCTTGCGGATGAGCGCCATGAGTTCCAAGTCCAACCAGTCTCCGGCTTCGGTGATGGTGACTTGGTCTTCATCGGTTGGGAATGTTCCGTACACACGAGCGATATCAGTTGTTCCAGCGCCGATGTCAACAACGATCGAGCCTGCGATTTCGTCAATTCCATATGCTGTTGCGAACGGTTCAGTAACGACCATGATGGCGTTAACTTGTCCTCGTAGAGTTGCTACGAGGTTGGACTTGTCTGTAAAAGAAACGTGGCTTGGAGAGCAAATGACTCCAAGAACTTCGTCGAACTCTTCTGGGTCAACGGTTTCAAGAAGATGAGATACAAAGGCCTTTGCTGCTGCGAGGTTAGCCTCATCGTCTTGCGTGACGCCTGCGGCCATAGGGCGGTAAAGGTTGCAAGCGAGTTTGTTCTTGAGGGCGTCATCTCCAAAGAGGACGTCACGGCCAAGGAAGTTCCGTGCAACAGGGTCCTTTGGACGACCGACAACGGTCTCAATGGTGTGCATTTTTCCAGCGCTTGAAGCAATGGTTGATTGGTAGGTTCCTAGGTCAATTCCAACATATAGGCGGTCGCTCATTTTTGTTCACCTTCCGACTTGCGGACATACCTGCGAGTATGCCACCAACCTTCAAGGTTCACCTTGTGAAATTGATGGGAATGGATGCGTTTGCCGGTAAGAGTTGAAGAGCAGTCAACCGTTTACTCTTCTTGCTCCTGCAAAAATTCTCTTTCCCTTTCTGTTTGCACAAATGGCGCCGATGGTTCGCCAGCCGTATCCACTCTCAGTTGCCGCTTTGACCACCAGAAACTGGCGATCGCAGCGAGCAACGCGCCAGTCAAAGCCCACTGAAGTAAGGGTGGAGACGATTTGGTGGTAATCAACACCGGTTCTTCTGTACCGTTATCGTGTATTCCTAACCGTTCAAGAGTGATGTTCGCAGTTGTATTGATAATGATACGTTCCTGAGAGGCTGCCGGAGATGCGTTGGTGGTTTCGACGAAAACTTGGAGAACGAAATCACCGTTCTGCAAATACTGCAACGGTAAATCAGCAGGATTGTGCCAGACACACGACATGGTCCGGTTGATGTCATGTTGAAACTGACAATCCGTGATGGTGTAATTTGAATTGTTTGAGTACACCAACTGGGCGCCAGTGCGGTATCCATCCCCATCTGCATCGTTCACCTTCCATTCTACTGAGAAAGTATCAACCCAAACCGTACCGTTTTCAGGAACGTTGGTGATTTGGATGAGAGGGACTTCATCAAGAGGGTAACATCCATTTGGCATGACGGGCCAAGAATCGTCTTCAGTATAACATTCATCCGAATCATCGAGAACACCGTCTCCGTCCGAGTCATCAATACAACCGTCGTTGTTTGCATCATAGCCAGAAGCATTCAATTCTGGACAATCATCATAGGGGCTGACAACACCGTCTCCGTCCTCATCATCGAGGCATCCGTCTCCGTCTCCATCATTTCCAAATGCATTTTCATTCGGACATAGGTCGTCCATGTTCGCCACGCCATCACCGTCTCCATCGAGGTGGTCATCTCCATCTCTATCCACGCCTTGGACGATCAGGCCAAATCCAATCCGGTCTCCATTGAGCCCCACTGCTCCAGCATCCCCGCCGGGGGCAACATAGCGTGCTACGATCTCCACGTCAAAGTACGAATGCTGCGCTAGCAAGTCATTTGGAAGGTTCACTCCAACCGTCGTCTCGTTGCTTCCAGGAAATACATTGAGGTCATCAAAATCCGCTACAGTTCCATTGAATTCTGTTGGCGTTCCGTCAGCATGCAAACGATCTGGAATAACAACGGTTCCGTCGGGGAATGTTATCCGCAGTTGCAGGTCGTCAACCGCAGAGGGCTCAGGTTGGGCGGGGTAAGCCAAACGAATGGCGACATCTGAACCTTCAAGCGGAGAGAATCGTTGTTGGAACCGTTCACCGGTCTTGAGAAACGGACCTGCTGCACCAACCCCGTCCCACGAAACTTCTGAGAACCCCGAGAGATTGCTTTGTTGTCCGCCATAGGATTCCATCCAGTCCGCAGGGTTGGAATTGGTGAGCCGATAACTGTCATGAACCCACACGTCGCCGATTGGAGGGACCGCCCCCGCGCCGTCAAGGGTTGATGGATCAAACACCTCACTCAGGTTCAGCCGGCCCCACCCATCGTTTGGGTTGTGCAGCTCATGGCCACCGTCCCCCCCGCTTCGCTGGTCTTGGCTGAGCGGCGTTGCTGCCAGCGCCAGAGTTGCACGCATGAGTGAACCAGAAGGAGTAAACCCCGGTCCAAGAAGGAGTGTTGTGTTGGTCGGCACAACTTCAACCCACGAAGGCTGAAGGGTAGAAAGAGGAACCGCATGCAATGTTTCGAAGGAACCGGTCAGCCAACCGTCTTGATACATTTGCTGAAGGACGCCCGCAGCGCCTGCGGCAGCGGGCGTCGCCATACTCGTTCCCGAGGATGAACGGAGGTTGTTATTGTTTGAAGACCAGTCGCCGTCGGCTGCTGCGGATTGCACACTTCCGCCCGTTGCTAGCATGAACACTCCATCGGTTCCGGCTTCGGTTGGGCCGTATGACGAGGACCCCCATACGATTGCATCAGTGGCCTTTGTCGTTGCACTGATCGATACGACATTGCGTCCGTTTGCAGGCTCAAGAATTCCCGCACCTGAATTGCCCGGGGCGATGAACGAAATGGACCAAGGCATTGCTTTGGCGAATCCATCAAATGTCGCCGTTCTTTGAGTGTAAGCGGTTGTGGCATCGCCCCATGAATTTGAGTGGATGTAGGCGCCTTGAGCGGAGGCTTCGTAGAGCAAATCATCAACGTTTGGAGGAACCCAGCCTTCCGAAGAAACGATGTCTTGCATCAGAAGCTTCGCTCCGTGGGCCAGGGCTGAACCGTTGGCTGGAATTGCACCGCTTCGGTCGCTTGAGACATCAAAACACACCAAACTTCCTGCAACATGTGTTCCGTGCCGATAGTCTTCGTGGCCAGGAGTGTCGTTTTCATCAAGGGTTGTGTTGAGAAGCAACACCTTCCGATGTTGGTCGCCAAAGAGCCCCACCGCAGGATAATCAGCTGAGGGTTCCGCATACACGCTCGAAGGTTCTGTGGCGTTACGAAAGCAAGCGTGGTCGGCATCAAGACCGCTGTCAGCCACTCCTAATGTGACACCAGTTCCGTTTAATCCAAGGCTCCAGAAGGGATGTTCAGTGAGCCGACCGTGCTCGTGAATAGAAGCACTTTGTCCGTTTCGGCCTTCTGTGTTTAGGACGGGCTCAATCCACAAAACACCTTCAATGTCTAACGCCGCTTCAATAAAAAGTATGCTTTGAATTTGCACGTTCACGAAGGTGGGAATGGGAAGAAGGGGGCCTACATTTCGATCGGCTAAACGACCTCCGTGCGCATGCAAGGAATCTGCAATATTCAACTTCACATCAACTGGAAGCCGCGGTTCGTAAACAAGACGAACCCAGTCCCCAACCCGCGCATCATACCCCTCAATGCCGGCTTTCCAGACGGCGTCAGTAAACAAATCCACGGCATAACCCGGGGGGGCAGTGGCATCGTAGGGCACCCACACAAGAAGGGATTTTTGGTCCACGACACGAAGCGGCGTCAATCCATTCTCGGCCAACGCCGACCACTTGTCAGAATCCCAAACGCCGCTCTCCAAAACAAACAATTGCTCCTTTCCCATCACAACCTCTGAGATTTCGGACTCCACGGGGGGCGCATACATTCCCGAAACCAACGGTAGGAAAGCCAGAACAATCATCGCCCAAGCCTTCGACATGACACTCCGAGCATCCCTTTTTGTCTCAATCTTGCGGTTGTTCGTTCGCTCAATTCGCGCCAGCGCGTTTAAGGATGGATGGCGGGTCGGTCGGTCCGATGAAGGCCTATCGAGTGACAGGGACGGCACCTTTTGGGAGCCAACGGCAAGAGTTTTCTTACGACTTTACCGCAGAAAATGCTGAACAAGCAACCGACAAAACATATTCCATTCTTGGCTCACGTCACCGTGCTAAGCGACGAACCATCGCTATTGCTAACGTTTCAGAAATTGATCCAAGAACTTCAACCGAACCCCACATTCTTCATGATTTCCGTGAGCAAATCGCAGCTCAAGGTGGACCCATTTCACCCGTCAGCGAAGAAGAGTGAACCCTACGGTCGTCGCCTTCTTCAACTCCTAACGAATGGAAGGGTTGAGCCCGATGGTAGACCGAACCCAATTGCAGCGTATGGCGAGGGATGTTGAGGCATTGCGTAAACGCCTTGATGAAATTCATCTACGTATGGAGCAAGTGGATGCAGTTCTGTCCGAGCACAAGATTACCGCAGCATCTCTCAAGGCACTGATGGCCCATGAAGATCCGAACAACGCGTCGAGCCATGTTTCAATCGGTTCAGGAGTAAGCCTTCACTACCGCCACCAAGGAAGCGAAGAAGGCATCGCGCTGGTTGATTTGGGAGCAGGTGTTTTCGGTGAGCGCCACTGGTCAGATGCCCACGCCATCACACTCGAACGAGAAAGTGACATTCAACATCTTCGTGACGAATTGCAAGGGCAGGCCGAACAAACAGAAACCAATCTTGCCCAGGTGGCTCAGGCATTCAACACCGCTGCTGAACAACTCCAATCTCTTTCTGCCCCGCCCGCAGAAGCCAAACCTCTTCCACAACAACCTGTAACTGAACCCGATCCGGAGCCGGCCAAACCTGCCCGAAGAGGGCGGAAACGGGGAATGTTCGGTAACGATTTGACATTGGATGACTGAGGCGATTGAATGGGCTTATTTGATAAATTTCGTAGCCGAGTCCGTGAAGTTGCAAGCGATGTCGATGAACAAGCACTTTCCGCAGATGCAGAATCGGCGGAAGCCAAAGAACTCCTCCATACAGCAACCGATGTAGCCAAGCCGTCCGATGATTGGGACGATTTGGAAGCGATTGAAGCCGCCGAACAAGAGGCCCAAGCAGCACCTGCGCCCGATAACGAATGGGATGAATGGGACGACGACGAACCAACGGCTCCAATCGCGCTCACCAAGAAAGAACGGAAATTCCTTGAACGCCAAGAAAAGGAACGAAAAAAGAAAGCGGCCAAGGTTGCTAAGGACATGAAGAAGCGAGGCGCAGTAGACATTGCTCGCCCGAGAGGCTCCAAAGTTGATTTAACCATGATGCGAACCACAACGGGACGGCAACTCGTCAAAGTCAAACAAGCCCCAAAAGGGTCCTCAAAAACGGCGAAACTGGAAACAGAAGCCGGAACGACACTGGACATTGAACTCGGGGGCGGGGTGGTCAGCGAGGGGGGGCGTATTATCAAGCCAAGTGAGGCTCTAGACAACCTCCTTGAAGAATTGGAATGGGTCCTCCTTGAATCCGATATCTCCCAACACGCTACCAATGCGCTCATCTCCAGCCTCCGTACCGCACTCGTGGGCTCCCGTTTGAGAAAGGGTGCTGAACTGCCAAAGGTTCTCGAAGCCGCCCTCAAACGAGCACTTCATGGGCTTTTGGAAGCCGGTTATTGGGACTTTGACGCGTCCGTCAAAGGATTCCTTGACGCAGGCGACTCCCCCGTCGTTATCATGATGGTTGGTGTCAACGGAACCGGTAAGACAACAACTGCCGCTAAAATTGCCCATCGCCTCCTCAAGAACAACATCAGCGTCATCGCTGCAGCAGGTGATACGTTCAGGGCTGGAGCCATCCAACAATTAGAATCTCATTGTGAGGCGCTCGGTATTCGTTGCATCTCAAGTCAGCGAGGCGGCGATTCAGCCGCGATTGCCCGCGACGCGATCGACTCAGCAAAAGCACGGGGCATCGACGTCGTCTTGGTCGATACAGCCGGACGGATGCAGAACAAAACCAACCTCATGAACGAACTTAACAAAGTCCGCAAAGTAACCAACCCTCACCTCACGCTCTTTGTCGGCGACTCGCTTGCAGGAAACGATGCCGTTGAACAAGCTAAGATGTTCCAAGAGATCATGCGCTTTGACGGGGCAGTTCTGACAAAAATGGATACCGATGCAAAGGGCGGGGCCGGGCTTTCGATTGCCTACGCAACAGGCCGACCGATTGTCTTTGCAGGAGTTGGCCAAGGCTACGAAGACTTGCTACAATTTGAACCACAATGGTTGCTGGACCAGTTGTTTGAGTGAGCGCATAGGAGAAGAACCCCCAACGCCTCGCCGCAACATGGCGGATATGTTTGCAGATGAAGACTCAGCCCGATTTTTTCAAATCGTTCAGATGTTACAACGTTCAACCATGCTTCACATGGGCTATTTACCCGACCAAGACCACACGTTTCACTACAACCTTCTGGAGGCCAAGGAAGGAATAGAGGTTCTACGAATGTTTCAGAAAAAAACAGAAGGCAATCTGACCACCCAAGAAACACAAATGCTTCGAACGGTCATCAGTGATTTGCAAATGCACTTTACCAAAGCACCACAACTGCATCGCAAGCGGCAAGAAGAACAGGCACAAAGCGAAGTTATTCGAGAGACATTTAACCATCCTCAGGACGGGCCAGTCGAAGACCTGTCAACATCGGCCTCTGTGGAAGAAGAATAGCGGTTGTTTGATGTGGAAGAACTCTGTCCGTTGCTTTGATTGGTATGGGCCTTGTCACCGACGTTAACGATGACGCAGCACCAACCGTCCTCATTGTTGACAACAATCCTATGGCGTCGATGCGCCTTACCAACCTCTTCAGAGCAAAGAATTTCAACATTGAACTTTGCGAAGACGGTGACAAAGCCGTCGATGAATACATCCGCCTTGATCCCGAACTGGTCGTCCTCTCCCTTGATCTCCCTTCCCTTGATGGCCACCTTGCAGCATTGGAAATGCGGGAGCACGGCGGAGAACAACGCATCGTGTTCGTGGCCTCAAGCCGTTTGGCCGAGCTCGCCCGTGATGCTTCGTTTTCTGCTGGCGCCGTTGCTTGGTTGCAAAAGCCGATTTCCAGCGAAGCACTGGAGGCGTCATGGAACAACATCATTGGAACCATCCCCGAAGCACCAGGCTTGGAAGATTTGGATTCCCTCTACCCGGAAGACCGCGTCAAAGTAGAGGCGGATGAGGGGGCGCTACTGCGTGAATTGCCCTTGCCTTTACCCGACCTCGTGCTACCGACCCTCCCTTCAGCGGAACTCATAATGGCAGAAGTAGCAACTCCTGCAAAAAAGAAGAGTTGGAAGAAACGGGCGGGCTTGCTTTTCATTCTCCTTTCAATCGGAGTTGGAGCAGCATACTACCTCGGATACGTTCCCGTTTGAATCATGACTTACCGGCGTTCACCTTGGCGCCTCATCTCACAAGGAGCCGGCATGCTCATCCAAGGCGACAAAGGCGATGAACGTAAAATCACTTTACCAATTCATTCATAGGCAAAAGGATTGTAGTGGTTTTATGAAAGGGCAAAAAACGCTTGCATTATCCCTCATCTTTCTGTTCCTCTGTTCCGGTTGTTTGGGCATGGTTGAACCTGAGGTGGAAGCCCCGGATGTCGTTCTCCCCGAAAATTGGTCTGAAGTTCCAGCACGAAGCATTGGCTCACCCCAGTTGGAAGGATACGATGATTGTGAGGACCTGGAGCGCTCACTCAAAGGTTCGATAGAAGAAGAATACAGAATCCAACTCTTGCAGGCTGCCGCGGAAGAATACTACTACGGCGGCGGTATGTGGTTAGAAGACGATATGGAAATGGTCGCCGACGATGCTGACGGAGGCAACTCAAAACAACCCAGAACCACATCAACGCGGGTTGAAGGCGAAGATTACTCAGGGACGAACAACCAAGAGCAAGGCGTCGACGAAGCCGATTTTGTCAAAACCGACGGATACAACATTTACTATCTACAAGGCCAGAAGTTACACATCTTCGGTGTCCCTGAATTTGGCCAACTTACCGATCTATCGAACACAACCGTAGAAGGAACACCACAAGCAATGATGCTTGATGGTGATGAATTGGTTGTCATTTCCACCCTGAGCCCATGGGGGCTTTCTCGAAGCAATCCGGTGGTTGAAGAAATGGGCTGGGACGGCGAGTATGGCAATTGGAGAACCTCAAGCCTGACCAAATTCACGGTTTATGATGTCACCAATCGCAGTGACCCCGACGTTGAGCGGGAGTTGTACATTGAAGGAAGCTACATCACGGCTAGAGAAGTCAACGGAACGGTCCGAACGATAAGTCACGCATGGATGGATGTGCAAGGCCTTCAGACTTGGTTGGACCTACCAAGCGGTTATTGGAACTTGGAGTATGACGACCCACTGCGCACCGAAGTGCGTCACAAAGTTGCATGGCAAACCATAGAGAACAATCGAAGAGCGCTTACCACGCTCTCCCTTGAAGACCTTCTCCCCCAGGTGTACGAATACGGCGATGGGGTTGTGACGACACACACCATGACCGATGGAGAATGCGCCGACTTTGTGGCGCCGAAGGAAGGGTTTAATCGGGGCATATCCAGTATCTTTTCTTTAGACCTCACCTCAGATACGTTCGATTTTGAAGTTGACCACGTCGTAGGAACCTACCCTCAAGTTTACGCCTCCCAAGACCTCCTCGTTTTGGCTGAAAGGGCGTTTGATTGGTGGTGGTTCTGGGGCAACGAGGAAGCCAACGAGATGACCAACCTTCACACCTTTGATATCAGCGGGGAGACAACACTCTACACCGGATCCGGACGGATCAACGGAACGGTCGTCAACCAATTCGCACTCTCAGAGCATGAAGGCGTTCTTCGAGTCGCTAGCACGGTAGGGCAATGGGCGCGCTGGTGGGTGGAAGACCCAGAACCCATGTCCTCACAACTCGTGACCCTTGTTCGTTCGATGAATGTAGAAACAGAAGAACAGATTTTAGTTGAAGCAGGGCGAGTGGATGGAATCGCTCCAGGAGAGCGCATTTGGAGCGCTCGATTTGACGGCGACCGGGCCTATATCGTCACCTTTGAGCAAATCGACCCACTCTGGGTTATTGATGTCTCAGACGAGACGCAACCCACCATCTTGGGCGAACTTAAGGTGCCGGGAGTTTCCACATACATTCATCCACTGTCGCGAGACCACCTTTTGACCATCGGGTTAGGCCCTGCAAACGAAGATGGCACGGGCCTTGACTGGTCGGGAACTCAGATTTCCCTGTTCAACATTACAGACCCTACGGCACCATCGCAAGCCGCAGCCCTCAGACTTTCGCCGGTCAGTACCAACGAAAGCGATTGGGTTTGGTCTTGGTCCGAGGCAACTTATGAATCCAAGGCATTCCAATACTGGGCGCCAAAGGAACTTCTTGCAGTACCCCTTTCCACTTACAGATACGTGGACTATGAAATCAACAACCGCTACTATTGGTCTTACGAATATGTCTCAAAACTGATGCTCGTCCATGTCAACGAGACGACCGGGGACCTCAACATCTACGGCACAGTTGACCATTCCGACCTTTACTCACAAGATGAAAACAATCGATGGTGGAATGAATACAACATACGCCGCTCCATCTTTATGGGAGACTATGTTTACGCCATATCTTCCGCAGGCATCACTGCAACCAACCTGACCACGCTTGAAGAAACAGCACGGGTTTTGATTGCAGAGGATTCACTAACCCACGACACCGATGTTTCTGAAACATCCACAGATGAAGAGCGTGATCGAGACGGCGGAGATGGAGAAGGCTCCAGCACCGAAGACAGGCCTCAAAGTGACGAATAAGTGATTTCATGAATTTGAATGTGGGGTTGGTTGGCCACGGCCGATGGGGAAAGCGCCACCTTGAGACCTTAATTCAACTCAAAAAAGAAGGTCGCATCCAGCACATCTCAATATGCGACCTCGACCCCGACCGACTCGTCAACCTGTCGAAACAGGTCGATTCGACCTTCACCAATCTTGACCGCATGCTTGACGCCGGCGTGGTGAATTGCATTGCTGTTGTCACGCCACCCAACTCCCATCTTGAACTTGCTTCGAGAGCAGTTGAAAGGAACATCCCAGTGCTGATTGAAAAGCCGTTGAGTGACCGCTTGGAACAGGAGCCTGAATTCCTCAATTCTTTAAATCGGGGCGACACGCTCGTCACGGGGTTCCTTCTTCGTCATCATGAAGGAGTTGAGGCCATGAAACAACAACTGGCCGAAGGAGCCATTGGAACGTTGCTCGGGCTCCATTATCGCCGCAGGACAGAACGAGGGCGCCCCGAAGGCGCAGAAGCGATGAAAACACTGGCAATTCACGGGTTTGACCTTTCACTTTTCTTTGGATTGAAGGAAATGGCGAAGACGCCCCCCGGTCTCTTTGAACATGAACCTGAACGAATGCTTCTTGATGCAAATGGAGCGGGGCAGAAACGGCTCCTCATCGATGTATCCTGGAATGCAGCCACCGAACTTCGCGAACTGACTCTAATCGGGCAAAAGGGCAACCTCAACTTAACGTTCGGAGCAACGCCTGAGATGCATCTGAACCGCTCGGGTGTGCGGGAAACGGTTCAACTTACCAACACACACTCTCCTCTGTACAACGAATGGGTCTTCTTCCTCAAGCATGTGAAATCGAGAACTCCAACCATTTACCCACCGATCAAAGACCTTCGCACTCTCAACCAATGGTTCCAAGATTTAGAGCGGTATTGAATCGCCTCAAAACCATACAAGGTGTTGCGAGTATTCAAGAATCAACAGCACTTCCCCGTCTTCATGGGACTTGCTTTCTCAACCGTCCAACGCATGTTTGCCGCAACTTTGGTTGCTTCCCTGGGTGTTTGGTATCTCGAAGGAACCGTCACTGCAGGCATGCAGGCACTCATCGCCCTTTCGGCCCTCACCGGACTGATTTGGGGGCTTTCGGAGCGCGAAGTGATGACTTCAACCCTTCACCTGCAAGGTAACGGCCCGTGGCAGATGCTCGCCGTTGTCGCCAGCATCATCATCTTCGCACAGGTTTCAGTTTCGATGTGGGCCTTTCCAACCGTCGGCGCCTATGTTTTGTCGCTCGTTTTCGTTGGCTCATTTTGGCTTACGGGTTTTATGATCCAACCAAACGGCAACTGAGGAAGTTGTTTTCCGAATAGACGAATCGTTCGGTCTTCCATGCGAAGTGTCAAAGGCAGAAGCCGACGGCCTAAACACGAGTACTATGGCTACATTCGGCGACCACCCAGCATTACCTGACGCCCTTGAGGCCCTTCTGGAGGACGACGTTCACACGGTTTTCCTCAAAGCAGAATGCCCACCGCGAGTGAAACGAGGGACAATTGGACAACTCAAACTTGTCGAAGTTGAAGACAGTGGAACGGATTGGGATACGCTACGTGTAGAAGCACTCAGCGACGAATTAGCCGAATTGGTTGAAGATAACCGACACCGCAGCGATTGTTTTCTAGAAATTGACCGTAAAGGCTGCAAAGTTATCCAACTCGGGGATCTACGTATTGCATGTGCTTGGCCACCCTTTTCAGACGCACGAGAAATTACCGTGGTTCGGCCGGTTGCAAAATTAAGTATTTCCGATTACGATCTCGATGATCGCCTTATCACTCGTTTGAGCAACCATCACCGAGGCGTGTTCATTTGTGGGCGTCCAGGATCCGGAAAAACGACGCTCGCGCAAGCGATTGCCGAATATCTTGACACCGATGTCGGCGCATTGGTCAAAACGATGGAGGCCCCAAGAGACTTGCAGCTCGCTGACCGCATTACACAATATGCGCCACTGGAAGGCGACCTGGAAAAAACAGCAGAGATTCTCTTCCTTGTCAGGCCTGACTTTGTTATCTTTGACGAAGTACGCCGGGCGCGCGATTTCGAGATTTTCTCCGACGTCCGTCTTGCAGGGGTTGGATTGTTGGGGGTGACCCACGCCAATTCAGCATTGGAAGCCATTCAACGCCTGATTGGAAAAGTTGAATTGGGGCTCGTTAGCCAGGTGCTTGATACCATTATCCATGTCGAGGCGGGAGCAATTCAACAAGTCCTTGAACTGCGAATGACGGTCAAACCTCCAACAGGAATGCAGGAAGAACTTGCTCGCCCGGTCATCGAGGTTATCGAATTCCCAAGCGGAAAAATCACGCATGAAATGTTTGCTTTTGGCTCTGAAATTGCCGTCGTTCCGATCGATGGAACAAAGAAGGACATGTCGCCCCTGAAAGCGCTCGCGAAGGAACAGATTGCCTCACACATACGCCAATGGGTTGGCGTAGATTGTCAAGTTCAATTCAGCAGTGAAAGTGCCGCAACGGTCTATGCGCCGCAAAACATGATCGCAACGCTTGTTGGCCGAGGTGGAGAGAATGTCAAACAACTCCAAGATGAACTCGGAGGAATCCGACTCAGCATTGAATCGTTTGATGAAATGCCCGAATCGCTCGAACGACCCAACGCCTTTCGGTCTGACAAGCGGGGGAGGGGAAAGGGCAATTCCACTTGGGACAATTCCCGCAGAAAAGGTGGGAATAAGGGCAAGAAACCTCGTCGTTAACGAACACGGTGAAAAGAGGCCACTTCGGGGGCGTTCGAGAAAAATATCGGGACCACCTTTATGAGTGAATAAGCGGGGCTTACGGGATAGAGGATTGGTCATGTCCGTTGAAGAAACATCAAGAGAAAGCAACGAAAGTGGGGCCATTGCCTTCCTTCTTCAAAATCGCTCATGGATGAACGGAGCCTCCATTGTTCTGGTTCTATACGCTGTTTGGGCCGTCATCGAAGTCCTAACAAACACCTATTTCACGGGAATGCAAATCCCGCCGGTCACAGGGACTGAAACCAACATTGACCCTACCGACACACAACGAAACAACAGCGGCTGGGTTATGGCTTCTGGTGCTGTTTGCGGTCTGGTTGGACTTGCAGTTCAATACGTCTACAAGGGCGCCCCACACGTTGATTCATCAATGGCTGCTACCGCTGCCATGATTCTTGACCAAGCAACAGCAGGGCGTGTCGATGAAGCAGAATTGATTTCAAGGGCAGAAGAAGCCGCTACCGTCGCAGCAACTGAGGTTGCTAAGGAAACAGCCGAAGACACTGTCATTGAGATGCTGGATCCCGACGCCGATATGGACGAAGATTCCGAAGATTCCGAGGCGGAAGAATCCGTTGAAGAAGAAGCTGAGGCAGAAGCCGAAGTGGAAGAAACAGTCGAAGCTGAAGCAGAAGTAGCTGAAGCGGAAGAAGAAGAAACCGTCGAAGAAGGGGTCGAAGAGGCTCCCGAAGAAGACATGAAGAAATTTTGAGGTGAAGAAAAATGTGGGAACATCGTAGCGTATCAGATAAAACATTCAAATTAACACAACGCATCTTACCGAGTGAGACATACGTCAAACTCATGGATGAAGTTGAAGCCGTGGTTGCAGATGCCGAAAAGCACAAATTCGACGACGCAACCTTCATGACATACATTCCCCGAAAGGGTCCCTGGGAAGAAATTCCTGCTTCGGATCACAGCCGAGCAGATGCACGAACCCGTTACATCGGACCAGCATCGGCCAAACTCCTGAACACCAACATCGTTCTTGGTTCTTCTTGGATTGACTCAGACCGTTTCAAATTCGAGCGACGAATTGAGAACATCTCTGATTACCTCAAGCAAAAGACCGTTATCAACGCCAACATGTGGACTCCAAAACAATTGTTCACGACTCAGACCTTCTTCTTTTGCTCAACAGGCGACGAAGAGCGAATGGGCGGGGCGATTCTTGAAGGCGATACACTCAATGAGAACCACCTGCTTCTCGGAGCAAAAGACGGCAAGGACTTCGCTGAATGGGAAGTTATTCTTTGGGGGCTTGGACACCGCGGTGTTGTGCCCGACTCAGACCCTCTGGACCGAGTCTATTACCCATCATTGATGCACCGTAACGTGTCATTCAACAACCGTGTGGGATGGATCCGATATTCACCTGCTGGATTTGGAAAGGACGCATCGGGTTACCTGATGACCCGACCTAACACTTGGATTTGGCCTGCCGTTAACGGAAACCGTGAAACAGCAACAGCCTTCAACCTCCTTGTCAATCTTCCAGACCGCCGTTCTTCGTTTGGTGAAGAAGGAATTTCGGACGTTTACCTGACCACAGGAAAAACTTCCCTTTACACCATGATGGGAATGATGCAATCTTCAACCGTACGCCAAGCATTTGGTGCGGGTTCAGAAATGGTTCCATTGGAATTCCATTGCATCGAACCTGGACTTGACGAGTGGATTGGAAACTCCAGCGACGAAGACAAGTACAGCCGACTGTTTGAGGTCTGCGCAACCCTTGGATACATTTTGACCGACCCCCAAGTCGGAACACTTGGAGGGGCCGCTAAGCGCCGTCGCCTCATCATGTACCCAAGCGACCAGGGCAATCTTTTGACCTGTGCTAACGCCAGCCAAGTTGCTGACCATGCCCTCAAGTCCAACTACGGCTCAACCGTGTTCACCAAACTCGACCAAGCTGATTTCATGAACCGCGTGACTCGACGTTTCAAGGCCTATGCAGACCTCGTTGCCGCTTCAGATGTTGCAAAAGGCTCCCGCTGGATCAGCCAGGCAGAAGTTGATGGCGAGAAGATGATTGGTCCAAACGTCCACTCCATTCTTTCCGTTCGCGGATATGATATTCTGAACATGCAAGAATACCTTGACACCTTCAATGACGTTTCTGCAGCACCAGAACGCTTGATGCGCCGCATCATCCAATCCGTTGCTACCAACGCCTTGAAGACGGTATACCCGGTTGACCAACTTGGTGAATCTGCAGGACCTGCACCGTTTGAACACATCTTCAATTCGTCCGATGATAATCCGTTGGTCTACTACACCGATGTTCGCTTTTTGGTTCCAACATCCATCGACAAACTTCGCTTCCAGACAGCTTCTCGTGGAGCAGACCGTGGACGCATGCGTGAGGCCTACGCCGCACTTACCAACGCCGACCCAATGACGAGCCTCTCGATTCAAGACCTCTGTCTACCGTTCCTCGCCGACCTCGGTGAAGATACATGGCAGACCGGTACCGGAATCAACGAAAATGAAATCATCGTCGAGGTCACCATGGCGGTCAATCCGGCTCGTGTTTGGCGAGCATACCTTGACCCAACCATCAAGGAAGTTTTCGACATGCCAAAGGGCGACAAGGGCACAGCCGCACAACTATGGGGCGACGTGTTCATGACCAACGATGTTCTTCATGACAAGATGGTGAAGGACGGCAACGAACACTACCTCAAATTGTTGAAGATGGCCTACCATTGGTCCCACAACGAGTCACAAAAGGCTCACAAACTTGGCAAGCATGCAAAGAAAGCACCTGCTAAGAAAGCGCCTGCTAAGAAAAAGTGATTCAAGGGATAAAGGGTTCAAGAAGTTGAGCCTCCAGGGTTGTTCTAATGGCTCAAGCAAACAATGACGGCAGTGGGCGCGCGCCGGTTACAATTGTACGGCCAACCACTACCGTAACAAGCGGTGTTGGCGTCACCCAGAAACTCGTTACAGCCGCCGTAGCCTTTGGTGATTTAATGCGGGGAACCTTTGGCCCCCAAGGCTTGGACAAGATGCTCTACAAAACCAACGGAACGACAGCGGTAACCAATGATGGCGCTAAAATCGTAGCAGAATTGCTCGTGAAACACCCTGCGGCAAAGGCCTTCGTTCAACTCGCTGAAGCACAAGAGCATGCATGCGGGGACGGAGTAACTGGCTGCATGATCTTCGCAAGTGAACTCATGAGAGAAGCCGGACGACTGCTTGGTCGGGGCTTGCATCCACTGATTCTGAACGACGGTTACATCAAAGCTGCAGCAGTGACGCGTCAATCCATAGAATCAAGCTCAACGCAATGGGACAAGTCTCGTGAACAACTCGTTCACGTGGCCAAGACATCAATGAATGGAACGGCCGCAGACATTGCCGGCTCGTTCCTCGCTGAATTGGTTGTGGACGGATTGCAAACGGTATCGCGAAGTGATGATGGAGTCAATTACGAAGACATTCGAATGTCAAAAAGAACACAGGGTAATCTACAGAATTCGCGTCTTCTGGACGGTTTAATTCTGGACACAGCCTTGATTCTAGACCGCTTACCTCGTCGCTTAGGTGCCGGGAAATTGGTTGCTCTTACGTGTCCTCTCGATTATGAAACATCTTCGAGAGATGCCGATATTGAGGTTGAAACGGCCGATGAATGGATGGCTTTTGTTGATGCTAAGGATGCGATTTTGAAAAAGAAAGTCAAACAAATATTGGATACTGGTGCCACTGCTATTTTTTCTGCTGAAACCATTGAACCCAGCATCTTCCACATGCTAACCGATGCTGGTTGTTTCGTCCTAGGCGGACTTGAACGAGCAGGCATTGAAGACATTGCCAAAGCATCAGGGGCTTCAATGTGCGACCATCTTGACGACCTTTCGGCATCATTCCTTGGTAACTTTGACCACCTCACAATTGAAACCAGCGAAAGTTTGGACGGACGCAGAGAACGACTTTGCATGAGATTTGGAGATTCTGCTGGACTTGCTACTATTGACGTAGGAGGCGGCGATGGCGTGGCTGCGGATGAAGTGATTCGCGGCTTGTACGACGCACTTCGTTCGACCGCTCAAGTGATGGAAACCCATTCACTTGTACGCGGAGGCGGGAGTGCAGAGATGGCTGCTGCCCTTGCGGTTAAGGAGGCGGCTGAACAAGAATCAGGCCGTCAAAGATTGGCCATGGAAGCCTTTGCACGAGCGCTTGAATCGATTCCTTCAACACTTGCTACCAATGCGGGTGTTGACCAATTGGACACGCTCCTCGCGCTTCGTTCTGCACACCGTAACGGAAACAACCAAGCAGGAATCGGCCCCTCCGGCTCCGTTGAGGTGGTTGAACATGCATGGGCGCCAACCGAGACACTTCTGCATGGAATTGAAGCCGCCACAGAAACCGCCTGCGGGTTGCTGCGAGTCGATCAAGTCATTTCGGCCCGTGGAGATTAACCTCTAAATGAGCCAATATGGCTGTGCGCTATCTTCAAGACCATTGGACGGGGCCAATACGATAACGGGACTCCTGCATGAACGGTAAAGAATCATCCCGACCCCGTGCATTACTGAGCGTTTGGGACAAGACAGGAATCGTTGAATTTGCTGCAGGTTTAGCAGAGTTAGGTTTTGAATTGGTTTCCACTGGGGGAACAGCAAGGTTGCTCCGGGAGTCAGGACTCAATGTTCTTCATGTTTCTGATTTAACCAACCATCCTGAAATTTTTGACGGGAGGGTCAAGTCACTTCATCCAGCCATCCACGGGCCGCTTCTTGCACGCCTTCACAAAGAAGACGACCGAGCAGAACTGGACCGACTTGGATATTCGCCCATTCGCCTGGTTGCATGCAACCTTTACCCCTTCTCAACCGCTGCCGCTCAAGAACCTCCTATGGATGACAACCCCTTGCTGGAAATGATTGACATTGGCGGACCAACGATGGTCCGTGCTTCGGCAAAAAACCACCAACACGTTCTCATCGCAACCAATCCAAAGCGATACAACGATCTTCTCAAAGCGATTCGAGCAGTTGAAGATGTCACTGAAGTTGACATGAGCCTGCGCCAAGAACTTGCCCTTGAGGCCTTTCAACACACTGCTGCATACGATTCCGCAATCGCCAACGAACTTCATCTACGCTTCATCGGCGACCCAGCTGCTTTCTCTGATGTCAACGAACAAAGCGAACGACTTCCCTCGACGATGCTCTCATCCGCCCACATCATGCACACCCTAAGATACGGAGAAAACGCTCATCAGGCCGCTGGTTTGTACGTTGACCCACTGAATGCTGGTCAACACTCAACGTTGGTGACAGCATTGGTTGAAGGCGGTAAAGCAATGTCCTACAACAACTATTCAGATGCTGATGCAACCTTGCGTCTTTGCCGTTC
Organism: Candidatus Poseidonia alphae; assembly: GCF_943787815.1. Classification (NCBI taxonomy): domain Archaea; kingdom Methanobacteriati; phylum Thermoplasmatota; class Candidatus Poseidoniia; order Candidatus Poseidoniales; family Candidatus Poseidoniaceae; genus Candidatus Poseidonia; species Candidatus Poseidonia alphae. Next base: position 811,315 of record NZ_CALSNW010000001.1, on the reverse strand, counting down.
ACTTTCTACAGACGAATGGCCACAAACGCCTCATGCATGTGTTATTGTCAAGCACAACAACCCATGTGGCGCATCACTGGCTGCAACCCAAAAGGAAGCGTTTGACATGGCTTTGGCGAGCGACCCAGAGTCAGCGTTTGGCTCCATTATTTGCTTCAATGAACCAGTCGAGGCTGAAACGGCGGCTTCAATTGGAAATCTCTTTGTCGAAGTCCTCATGGCTCCAGCGTTTTCACCCGAGGCAAAATCTCTTCTGATGGAAAAGAAAAACCGTCGCTTGCTCACCATTGAATCCCCTCAAGACCGTTTGGCTCCTTTGGAACGAATCCTTGTTCGTAAACCCGTCGAAGGGGGAATGCTGGTCCAAACCGAAGAACCACCCATCATCGATTGGGCAGAGGCAAAAACCGTCACAGAGCGAGAACCCACTCAGGCGCAAATCGATAGCATGAAATTCGCCGTACGCGTATGTGAGCAAGTGAAGTCAAATGCGATTGTCATGGTACAAGGTACAGCGACAGTTGGAATAGGGCCAGGGCAAACCAGCAGGGTTGAAGCCGTGCGAATCGCCGCACGACGTGCTGGCGACAAAGCCAAAGACTGTGTCCTCGCATCCGATGCATTTTTTCCATTCAAAGACGGCCTTGAGCAAGCTGCAGAAGCAGGCGCTGCCGTCGTAGTTCAACCGGGAGGTTCAATCCGTGACCAAGAAGTCATTGATGAAGCCAATACCCGCAACATAGCAATGATATTCACAGGACATCGCCTTTTCAGGCATTGACAATTGTGGAGCGGTGAATTATTTTGGGACATCTAAACGACGTAGGAATGACATATTTTGAACACCTTTTGAGAGCGTTTCGCTTATCATTCAGATTTGGCTTGAGCTCAATACAATTGATCATTCACGGAATTTTTCCGATGTTGTTCATCGATGCAGGCAAGAAAGCTGCAGAAGTGTATGATTCCTTCCAAGTAGAGTAATCACGCAGTTGTGGGCACACGCCATCCAACCCACCATATCCCGAGCACCGCAATAATGGAAATGGTGACTTGGCCAAATCCGGGATCTCCTGCTTTTGTGACAAGCCAAATGGAAGAAGCAGAAACAAACCCGATTAATCCACAAATCACAATCTTTGAATGGAAGGGAAGGGCCTTTCCAGATCTGTAATACCCCAATAAAGGGCCCCCAAAGTACCGATTGGTAATGAGCCAGTGAAACAACTTCTGGGATGAACGCCCGTAGCAATAAGCAGCAGCTACCAGCCATGATGTTGTTGGAAATCCAGGGAGGAATATGCCAATTCCAGCAAATGCAACAAACAAACTACCGACGGTGATCCAAACACCACGGATAAATGCGTTCGCACTCGGTTTATGTTCAGCTAGCACCAATGCAACAACTTCAGCGTCTTCCAAGAGGGCGTATTTTGAGGCGATTTCCTGTGAAGCCTGGGCTCTCACAAAAGACTTCGTAGCGATTTCAGTCACGGGACCCCTCAATCCTTGCGGCACGCTGAGCCTTCAAAAACCCCTCCGATATGAACGAAGTAATCAAATGAAGGTGAGTTTTGGGAAAATCATGACAGGAACGCCAATTGGCGGAAGAGTGGCGACAGTTGCGAATCCGCTTCGTTGTGCGGTTTTGATTTCCGGGTCGGGTTCGGGAATGCAAGCACTGGTCAAAGCCCAACAACACCACGGCCTTTCCCACACCACCTCCGTCGTCATTTCCAACCGGTCGGAAGCAGGAGGAGTTCAACTTGCCGAGGAACTCGGGGTGGAGGTCAAACTTGTCTTGCCTCCAAAAGGGACCGAGAATACAAGGGCTGCCCATGAAGATTTGATCATGGAGATTCTTGAGCAGTATGACATTGAATTCGTGGTTCTTTCCGGCTATATGCGCCTTCTATCCCCCCATCTCCTCGAGTCATGGCGAGGGCGAGTCGTCAACATTCATCCTTCTTATCTTCCTCATTTTCCCGGCGCTCACGCCCATAGAGATGTCCTTGTTTCTGGGGCTAAGTTAACCGGTTGTACCGTTCACATGGTGGACGAAGGGATGGACAGCGGGACTATCCTTGCTCAGGAGATCGTTCCAGTGCTCAGCGGGGACGACGAGGTTTCATTGAGCAACCGAGTCAAGGTTGAGGAGCATCGGCTCTATCCTCGGGTGCTGAGTTGGATTGCCCAAGGCTTTGTTACCATGAAATCCGGGAAAGTTCATCTCGATGTTCCTCAAGTTCTTCATAACGATTGAAATTGGTGAAACATTGCCCAATATCTTTCGTGTCAATGGTCGGTAAGGATTCGGTCATGCTACGCATTGAATCCATCCTCACGGGTAGAGCAAAGGATTGTGGGATGTACGAGAACAAAGGTTGCCTTCGCCCGTTCGCATCGACAGGGACTCCTCCAAGTTGTGCTCGTTCCAAGAAGGCCATGCATGCTTTTTCCTCAAAGAGGAATGCATCACAGGGTACCAATAAGACGTTGCCATCAATCCGGTTTAGAGCCCATTCAACAACCTGATGAACACCGTTACAATGCGACGGGTCAGCCCATGTTTCACCTTCAAAAAAACCGACTCGCCCCCCGTCTCCACAAAGCACAATAACGCGATGAGCTCCACAACGTAACAAGACGTCTTTTAGTCGGGCAACCCCTCCATACATCAACGCCTTATCCCGTCCCATTCGCTGACTTTCTCCGCCTGCTAACAGTAGTACAGTGAACGACATGAGGGCTCCTCAGTGCATGCCGTCAAGACGGTTTAATGCCTCTTCTAATTCTTCAAGCAAGCCTCGAACGCGGTCAAGAAGCGCCTTTCTTTCTCGACTCGAACGAGCTTCTGGTAGCCATTCGAGAAGACGGCGTACATCACGCGCATCTCGATCAACAGTCCATCGTAAAACACTCTCAAGAACAGGGTCTTCCGCTGGAAGGAACCGTTCCGTCATGGTCGATACACTCTGCAAGATGTCCATCAATGCTCCGATACGAGAAGGCGTTCCCTAATTCGTTCGAACAGTTCTCCACCTTTCGGAGCGGTTGATGCGAGATGACGGGATGCAGCGGTTTGCACCTTTCTTAGAGATAAAAACAGAACACAATATTGGTGCCAGTGAGGGCTTTGTTCACTTGCCGCAACCAACCACTCATCGCTCGGAGAAGAGTGGCCGCCACGAACGATTTCTTCTGCAACTTCAAGCACTGCTGATAGCGGCTCTTTCGTTTGTAGAAGGTGAATAAACGCCATCCAGGGATCTTGAGCAAGGTCTTCTAACGATAAATTTGCAAGAAACAAACCCGCCATGGAAACATCTTCTCGCCCGTGCCGTTTCCAAAGCGACGGGATCAGCTTTGCTAGTTTTCGTTGGTTGGGGGAGTGGGTTAGCATCCAAGAACTAATTTGGCGCAAATCCGGCAAAGGACTTCCCATATGGAACGAAAAAGTTCCATCTTGTGTTGTGATATCGGTTCTCGGTTTGTTCGCAAAATTACCAACGCAAATCCCGTAGGATTGTTTGAGAAACTTCATCATCTTGCGTTTGGACTTTAACAATGAAGTTGGTTGAGATTCCAACCAGTCGTCAAGATGAGGATTCAACGGGTTTCACCCTCATTGATTCGTTTTCGAAACGTATCAAAGAGGTCCCCCACCATACCGACCGAATCCCGCAAGGTATTCATCAAGGTGTCAATGACGGCAGCATCTTCATATTTTTCTTTGACCATTTCACGCAACTCAGCCTCAATTTCTCGATGCTGTTCATCGTCAATATCAAATTGTGAGCGAAGATGAGCAAGGACACGAAATTCATCCCGTGAAAGCGAGGCGTTAACGATAGCGACTTCAAACACCTTTGTGTAAATCAAGCGCATATTTTCGGGCGAAACCGAATCTCCAGGCCGAGAATCACGATCGGTTTGAATGGCTTCGTAAATGTAGGCGGGCTCGTCGGGGGTTAATCCCAAAACGTTGGCGAGTTTGATGATGAGGCGCTTCTCTTCCCGAGTAAGAACGCCATCGATGAGCATGACCTCAACGGTGGAACGGAAAACATCCAAACTCCCGAGTTCCGGCGATGACACATGTTCATCCAATACCTTCATCCACTTGAAGAATCCGTTTCAAAAAAACGTAATGTGAAGGTTTCGTTTGTGGAGAGGATTCAAAAGGGGTCGGCTCCTGGGATATCTGTTCACATTCACTTCATCCTTCCGAGGATGGTTGCAAATGACAGCGCCAAGCAGTCTGTTTGGCGCTGATTATGCAAAGTTCATGTGTTCGTAAGAAAGAGGAATTCTCATGGGAAGAAACAACACTAACAACCGCTCTGGCGGTGGAAACTCAAAAGGCAAGGCTATGAAATATCAAATTCGAGCCGATATTAAAGTGAACGGAACGGTCCAACGCAAGGACATCATCGGGGCCATTATGGGTCAAACCGAAGGGCTTCTTGGCGATGAACTTGAACTTCGAAAACTCCAACGGACCGCTCGTATCGGACACGTTGATGTTGAAATGGAAACAAAGAACGGAAAAGTGCATGGAACAATCACCATTCCAAGCAGCATGGACAACGTTGAAACGGCTATCATTGGTAGTGCGTTAGAAACAATTGACCGTATTGGACCGTGCAACTCAATCATCAAAGTTGTTGAAATCAGCGATATTCGTGCAACGAAGCGAACCGCTGTTGTTGACCGAGCAAAGGAATTACTCCTTTCCCTCGTCAACTCAGGAGAAGCCGCCTCAAAGACTGTGATTGAAGAAGTTCGCTCCGTTCTCACGACCGGAACTGCAACATCATTCCACGGACTAACCTGTGGGCCCAATGTCGAATCATCAACCTCCCTAATTATCGTGGAAGGCCGAAACGATGTTCGGAACTTGTTGAACTGCGGCTTGAAGAACGCCATCAGTGCCGACGGATCCGGTAACATCAAGCAAGAATTGATTGACCTGGCAAACAGCAAGGAAAGCGTCACAGTCGCCATTGATGGTGACCGGGGCGGTGAAATGCTATTCCTACAACTTTACGACACGATGAAGGTTGACCATGTTGCTCAAGCACCTGTTGGCCAAGAATGGGAATTGCTCCCTCAAAAGACGGTTACCATGCGCCTCCAAAAGAAGGTTGACGCTGTCAAATTCAAGCACCAAATCGACAACAAGGAAGCCAAAGACAACGAAAAGTTCGGCGGCGAAAAGGACAAAGACTGGGACAAAGATATGGACGAAGAATTCAGTGTTGAAGAAGTTGAACCCGCTCCAGCAGACATTCAAGAGTTGTTTGACATGGCTGAGGACATCGGCAAGAACAAGGCCGTTATCCGGTTTGCTGACGGCACATATTCCGAACAAATCGGTCCCTCAAAGCTTGAAGCAGCAATGAGCGAATCCGAGGAAGCAGAGGCTGTTATCTTCAATGGGCCAGTGACTGGAAAGGTACTTGATTACATCAATCAATCAACCGCATCCACATTGATTGGAACCAAAGAAGGCAAGGATTTCAAGGCTCCAGAAGGCGTCAAGATTTGGCTTTCTGAAGTTCACCGCTGAGTAAGCGGTTCGTTGAAAAGCAACATCGCCTTTGCCCGTCTATGGACGAAGACATTGCTACGGACTGGCCCGCCCAAGAGGATGAGGCAGAACCTTCTCTCGACGACGTAATTCCAGAGGGTGCGCATCAACTTGACGTTCCCCGTGACGATGAAACAGAAGAGGATAACGACCCCGAAGTCACGTCTACTGAGGGCGACAAAGCGTCAACAGAATGGTCGTTTCCTGTACGAGCAGCACCTATTTTGGCGCTCCAAGGCGAAACGGTAACGGAGTTTCCTTTGAGCCAACATATATCTGGGCATCAATCAACCTCACTCGTCATTGATGAAAAATTGATGAGGATGGTTGAATCTCGGTACGATGCAGACGGCATTCGCCGGCTCAATGTCCGCATGGCCCTCGTCAAAGAGCATATTTCCGGATATTCCCACACGCATCTCGATATCTTTCAGCGCTTGATGCCCATCTGGGCGGGTTCGGTTGGGTTCGGTTTGTTTGTTTGGGTTATGATGTTGACCAGCCTCCCTATGATTGGGGGAGGGGTATTCATTTTGGCTGGACTCGCAGGAATACTATTTGCTAAATTGGATTTACATCGTATTTCCTTTTCTGACCACGGGGGACGTCATGACTTTTATCTCTCAGGATGGAGGCAAAGCCCGTTCTTGATTTACAACAGTACCGCCCTTCTAGGGCCGGCGTTCGTCGGCTTCTTACGGGACGGAGAACTGAGATACGGAACACATTAACGTTATCGTAGAGTCCATGAAGCAACCAATACGACCACCCGCGATTAAACCCGTTAAGGAATTACCTGCCCCGATCCCACAACCTCCTCATAGTGTTGCACAACAACTCCCTCGGCCGTCGCAGATTCCAGCACCCCCCTCGCCACAACCTACCCCGTTGGCTGGGCCTCCAATTAGGTCGCCTCAAGCCAACATTCCACCGCCGCCAGTCGCAGCCCCGATTCCTGCACCGCTCCCGCTGCCCTCAACACCGCAAGCTCCAACAATGGTCCCACTCAACTCTCTCCCGCCACCCCCGTTACCGCCACCAACGTCGCCAGTTGGGGCGCCGGTTCGAGACCCTCTGTGGGATTGAATCAGGCAACAACGCCGCCTGCAGAAGGCAAGACGATGGCGTCATAGAGGCGCAACGCCTCTTTTTTGATATCAGCAAGGTCGTGAGGTAGAGCGTATTCGTCCTGCATCATCGGGACCCGACGGCCTGGACCTGGTATCCGGGTAAGCGCTGTTCCAAGTTCAGTTGCGTCTTTCAATAGATCCCCACTCGCTCCTGAATGACGTGATTCTAACCGATGGCGCATCCACTTCTTTAGGGGCTTAATCGAATTTGAAAGTACCGTCAGGATCTCGGCTCGCTGAGCGTCTTCATTGCCGCCATCGGGCAGGCACCTCAACATAATTCGCAGTAAGCGAGCAATACGAACATCACGGGGAGTGACGTTCACATGTCCAGCGATTGACCTTCGCACCTCCGTCATTGCATTGAGGCCGGCATGTTCAGTTGAATGGGCAGCATCGCTCAAACCAAGTTGTGAGAGCAGCGATGCCAGAGCGTTCAAAGCGGCAGAAGTCTGCTCAACATTGCCTCCTTGAGGTTGAATGGGCGTGACCTTAGTTGCAACCTCCAAAGGCTCACTTACGACTTTTTCTTCCATCTTCTCAATTCCGTGACCTTCTGACCTTTCTTCAATGACTTCAGGTAAATCCTCAAAGTGGTCTTCAGAAGGGGCATCAACCACCACTGCATCGGTTTTGGGAGTTGAGGGGGGTTCCATAACCGGAGGCGTGGGCTCCACAGGCTCAACATGACCTTCCCTTTGAACAGGTTGTTCCATGGCTTCAAGCATGGCTTCATGAGCATCCTCAAGGGCGTTCGCTGGTGCTTGAACGGGGTGCTCCTTCTCCGGGAGTGGAACCAAGGTTGGACGGACCGTTTTTGGCTTCCATAATTTGAGTTCAAACGTTTCGTCTTCTACGGCCCTTTGGGCAAGATGGGTCGATAATGCTGGGATTTTTTCGCTCAGCGATGCTAAACGGGAAGGGCGCCTTAAGTCCAATTCAATTTGCAATGCCCGATTGATGTCTTTATTCCAGGGAAGGTGCTGAAGTCGGCGCCTCAACACTTCGTGATGTTGGACGTGATGCCGTGCCAGATTGAGTTGGCGAGCGACATCTCCAGGTTGATCTGGGAGGGCTAAAAGCCAGTCTTCAACATCCCACCCCATTTCTTGAAGTTGCTCAACCTCACGGTTTAATTGCGATATAAATCGGGTTGGGAGTGAAGATGCAGTGTCCAAATTCGTGGCTGAATCCGAACGCTGCAGGGCAGCAACATAACGTTCAAATTCACTGAGGTTCATCATTGATGTATCGCGTTCAATAGCAATTTTATCGGCGATTCTCAAATCTGCAAGTTCTCTGTTCAGCATGTCACGGTGGCGGGCGTTTCGTCGGGTCCTTTCACTGATAAATCGCTCAGATTCATCCATTAATTCCTCATAGAGTTCAGTTTCTCGCAACAACCGGACTCGCCCAGTTGCCCCCTCCTCGCCTTCAAAGGATACATCGAGGGCCTCCAAATCTTCAATGAGCGCAACGGCCCGCTCCCATTTGGGGCGTGCGTGTGTTAACAGTTCCATGGTTCTTAGAGGATCTTCAAACAGCCTTTGCCGCCAATCCTCAAGGAGCATGCCGGCACCCTCAAAGTGGTCCAGAAGAGACAGGCCGTCAAGCTCCAATTGCTTCCAAAGTTGGTCTAAAGCGTCAACAGCGTCTTGTAATTCTTCTGTGTGTTCGAGTTTTCCAACCCATCCCCGACTCATCTCAACACGGCTTGGCCAATATTTTTCAAAGCGATGCCATCGTTCAACCAAAGTCAAATGGTGAGTGATTGAGTCTTTGATGGAGTCTAAATTTGCTTCCCATTCCATCAACTCACTCGGATGAAGATCTCCTTCGTGAGGGAACACAATGCCCCGGCCCCTCCATCCATCGATGATCGATGAAACCTCTAACCGACGGTCTTCAAACGTCTGGCCCAGGCGACTGACCTCTTTTTCCATCCCGTTGAGTTCACCGGTTTGTTCAATATTGGTTAGCAAAGAGCGCCGATGTTCCAATTCTTGGCTCATCTCCTCATCAAACGGGGTGATGTGTTGTGCAATTGATAGTTTGAGTTGTTCGCTTATGTGGTGAAATTCCTGCCATCTTTCAATCACAGCAAAAGCGTCCATCAGTGCTTCTCGTTCAATATCGGGGAGATCGTAACCCATTGTTTTCAGGGAATCATACCCCTGCCTCATGACCTTACGTTGACGGTCTTCATCCATTTCGATCATTTCCAGATGGCGAAACAATTCATCGAAACGCTCAGGTTGCGTGAATAATGGATACAGGATTTGAACCGATGCAGCACTCGACGGGTCCAGGTTTGCTAGACGCCGATAGAGTTGAAGCCAGTCATTTCCAAAACCGAATTCATTCCAAGCCACTTTTCCACGCTCCAAAGCCGGCTCCCAAGGCGCATACTGGGCCATCGTCCGTTCAAATGAAGAAAACGCATCATCTATGGCAAACGGGTCGGAAAGGGCTTGTGTACTCAATGAAAAATCTACATCATGGCCTGGGTGGCCTGCCCCGAATGAAACGATTCGGCCTTCAATTTGAGAAGCTCGTTCACGCTGAGATTCAAGCCAAGCCAAACGTTCCACAACATTGGATTCATCCTCGTGTAGAAATGCCTCTACACGGGTTCGCTCAAATCCAAATCGAACAAGGGATTCAAGGCGCTCAGAATACCAAACGCCCCCGTCGACCTCATCCGTCAATTGACCTCACCGAACCTGCTTCGTTACAGGGAGCCTTTGAATGTGAGCAAAGGTGGAAAGGAAAAATGCTTCATTTCCTCTCAATTGTCCAATTCGGGGGAGATTAAAGACTCTCTAAACAGGCACATTCCCCCTTCTTTTCGCCGCAGACCATAAAGGCACACCGGACGGGTGAGGGTCAATGAGCGCTTTTGCCGTCGTTGTAGGATTAACCACACTCAGTGCTGCTGGTGCAGTTGGATATTGGATGCTAAGCACCAGTAAACGGGTCATTCGCCTTCTCGATATGCAAACACTTCTCAGGGAATCACAAGCCACCCATTTCCACCAACTCAACCGATCCGCAGAAGATACCCAGCATCAGGTCAATGGACTTCAAGAGACCATGAATTCCTTGCGAGCCATCCATCCAGAAATTGATGCATCCCTTACCGTTCATGCCTTCTTGAAACGCCATGAGGGTTCATTGGAAGTGGCGATGGATGCCTCTGAAACGTGTCACGCACTGGAGAGCATTGTCCAACACCAAACGGTTGAAGCCGTTGGCGTCTCATCGTTGACGCCTATACACCAAGCCATGTTGAGACGGCTTCTTGCCCTGCTGGATGCCCATCATCACACGATGGCTGATCTTAGGGTGAATTCAGATACTGCACATCGTCTTGGACTTGCCGCTCTTAACATTCAGCACCACGTGTGGGCTGAAAGCGCTCTTGGAGTTGCTTACCAACGCTCACCAGGCCATGCGAGCATTGTAGAGGGCCTGGAATACATCGCGCGACTTCGTGGTGATGAAGCATTGCAGCGCCATTGGCTTGAAGCCCGCATGAAAATCACACCCGACGACCCAGCATTGCTTCGTTCACATGCACATCTTCTTGCCTCTATGGGGGATGAAGAAGCAGAACGTGCAGTCCGACGTCTCGAAGCACTTGGAGTTGATACAGCCGCAGACCGCTCCTTGTTATCTGGGCTGCGGGCTCGTGCGGGCGCTCGTTCGGAAGCCCTTGAGGCCATAGAACAGGCGCTTGAGGAAGACCCAAGCCGGCACGAGGACTGGCTTTCATATGCCCTTTTGCTTGAGGCTGATGGAGAACTAACACTCGCTCTAGAAGCTAACGAACGCTGCTTGACGTTAGAACGCCAATGCGGTGAAGCATGGGCACTCAAAGCTCGTTTGCTCGCAGGTGGGAACGGCAACGAACGTGAGGCTCTGAAGGCTGCAACGCACGCAGTTGCATTGGAGGCCGGTGGCGTTAACACCATTTTCCTTAAATCCGAACTTTTGGAGTTAGAAGGCTCAGGTGTTGCTGCTGAAGAAACGCTGATGGGGGCGCTGAAAGCACAACCAATGAACGGAGAACTTCGTGCTAGAATCGCAGGAAAACTCCTTCTCAATCATCGAATTGATGAGGCCCAGGAACTGCTGTCATCAACGCCCGATGGTATCGACCACGCTCTGCTTCATGCTGTTGAAGGGCGCCTTCACCTCGCCCACGCAGACCGGCACCGAGATGGAACCGGACAAACCGACACCGCCCTTCTTGATGCTTCATTAAAGTCGTTCAATGGAGCCTTGTCTCTTGATCGCGAATTGGGTGTTGGATGGCTGGGACTTGCTCGCACCCAACGCATGCTCGGCGATGTTGAGGTTGCCAGCGAATCACTCGCCCGAGCGCGCCGTTTGATGAATGAAAACGATGCATCCGTAGCATCCGAATCCGCTCTCCTCGCTTTAGATACCAACGATGTCAACGCAGCGTCAGGTTACATTGATGCAGCAGACGTCCACGGAGCCAGTGCGACGGTAGCCTACGTCCGTGGAAACATAGCAGCCCGAACGGGGCGCCTGGAAGTGGCTCATCAAAAGTTTACAGAGTGCTTGAATATTGACCCTGCTCACATTCGTGCCCGCCTAAATCGCAGTTCAGTCTCGATGGCAATGAACGAAGGCAGGAGTGTACTTGATGACGCTGAGATTCTTCTTGACATGGCTCCAATGCTCGCTCTTGCCAGAGTCCGAAAGGCGGAAGGCCACATGATGCTCGGAGAATGGGAGCATGCAAGCAAACAACTTCGCCACGTACTTGAGACCGCCCCCCACCATACCCACGCCCTCACTCAACTCGCAGCGTGTTACATGAGTATGGACCGCCCGGAGCGAGCAGAATCGCCGCTTAATGAGGCTCTTCGCCATTCTCCAGAACATGCTCCAGCATGGCACCAGCGCGGGCTCCTTTATCTTGAATGGTCAAAAATTGACAACGCTCTTTCGGACTTTGAAGCAGCGGTTCGATGCGACGGCCAACACTTGGATGCGCGTTTGCACATCGCCGCTCTTCTCCATAACTCAGAACGTTTGGGTGAAGCAGAGGCGGCCTGGCGTGCAGTTTTAGCTATCGACCCGGACCACAATGTTGCGAAGGCCCGCCTAGCAGAATGCGAACGAACATTGATGACGACCCGATGACACCCTGTGCCTGCTGGAGGGGATTGCGATGGAAATTGAAGAACTCAATTTAACCGAAATCCTCACTGCTCTTCAAGACTTTATGACCCAAGACGGGGCTATTTCGCCAGAACAACGAGATTTTTACAAAGCCTTCCGTACTGAACTCAACAGTCACGAAGGTGAATTCCTCATAGATGATGTAGAACGCTTATTGGTTGCAACTCGGGGACAAGTTGATTCCATCTCAGACGAAGATTTCTCAAAAATGGGACAAGCCATTCTCACACGGTACTCCAACAAGAATGCCGACGCAATCAATGAACGAATCCGACAACTTGCTGCTGCCGAAGCAGCAAAACGAGCCGCTGCGGAAGCCGCTCGCAAGGAAGAGGAAGCACGCCTTGCAGAAGAGGAACGCCTTGCGGAAGAGGAACGCCTTGCGGAAGAAGCCCGCCTTGCTGAAGAGGAACGCCTTGCAGAAGAGGAACGCCTTGCAGAAGAAGCCCGACTGGCCGAAGAGGAACGCCTCGCAGAAGAAGCCCGCCTTGCTGAAGAAGCTCGATTGGCCGAAGAAGCACGCCTTGCTGAAGAAGCTCGATTGGCCGCAGAAGCCCAGTCGGCAGAAGATGCCCGGTTGGCCGCAGAAGCACGATTGGTCGAAGAAGCACGCCTTGCTGAAGAAGCTCGACTGGCCGAAGAAGCACGATTGGCCGAAGAAGCACGCCTTGCTGAAGAAGCTCGATTGGCCGAAGAAGCACGCCTTGCTGAAGAAGCCCGATTGGCCGAAGAAGCTCGTCTTGCGGAACAAGCACGAATTGAAGCAGAACTCGCAGCAGGCGAGGCAGAAAAGCAGGCATATTGGGACGCTCAAGAAGAACCTGCTTCAGAAGAAAAGGTCGTACCAGACCTTCCTACCCAGGCGGTCCCACTGGAGGCGGAAACTCCCCCGTCGCCTCTATCAAAAATGCTTCTTATTGGTGGCCTTTTGACAGGTTTGGGCGCGGCTGCATACTTCTTTGTTCTTTGACGGGTTGAAGCAAGGCATTTTGAGTAGGAACTCCCACCGCGACACATGTCTCTTAACATTGGCGATGCACCACCCGACTTTCTCCTTGCCAATGCCAATACAGCCGTAGGGGGCGACCAGATGTCTCTAGAGCAAGCCTTCGATAAGAACGGGCTGGTCGTTGTTTTTGAGTGCAATCATTGTCCCTATGTTGTAGCAAGCATCTCTCGAATGAACGCCATGGCCGAGCAATGTCAAGAGAACGGAATCGGTTATGTCGGCATCAACTCCAACGATCCTCTTGTCTATGAGAACGATTCATTCGCAAACATGGAAAAGAGAGCGCAAAAGGGCATGCCCTATGCTTATCTCCACGACTTAGAGCAGGAGATTGCACATGCTTACGGGGCAGAGCGAACTCCAGAATTTTTCTTGTTTAACGCCCAGCATCAACTGGTTTACAAAGGCAGAATGGACGATAGCCCACGTGACCCTAGCGACGTTATGGTACGAGACTTAGATGGAGCAATCAATGCAATGTTGAGTGGAAAGAACCCCGATGTTGCAGTCACACAATCCATTGGATGCTCGGTCAAATGGAAATCAAGGTGAGATGGATGACTGGATGCAAGCGACAATGCGACTGGGACGACGAGATGGTGTGCAGGTCCTGTGGGATTGATTACTCTCCACCCAAGCCTTCGAAAGATGACGATGAAGGCGAACAGGAATAATCAGTACTGTTCCAAAACCAACTCAGTGGTTGTGCTTGCAATTTCATTTGGAGCGGCGAGCCACATTTTATCCAACAGTTTGCGCAAGGCCATGGTGTCGTCAACGTGGACAAGGGCGACCAGATCAGCTTCACCAGAAACTTCGTAGATGATTTCAATTCCATCCCATCCAGTGACCTCAGAAGCAAACGAACCGATTTCGGACCCTGGGGCCACCTTTATTCGAACGAGTGCAGTAAGGCCAACGCCTCCTTCTCGAATGGTGTAGCCACGAATGGTTCCGTTTTCTTCCATGTTTCGGATGTGAGTACGAACGGTTCGTTCACTGGCCTCGACTTTTGCAGCGAGGTCAACATAGGACATGCGTCCGTTTTTCCTCAGTTCAGCTAGGATGGCGCGGTCAATTTCTGCTATTCGGGGCATGGTTTCCGGTTATCCAGTACCTATTTGAATCCTTTTACGGGCGTTATACGGGGGTATTGAAGCATCTTATTCCAAAAAACCTTTGAAAATTTACATTAAACGGAAAAACTGCCGAAATTCATCACTAGCAAGCACTTCGGGGGGTTCAAAAGGAAGCCACCCTACAAAGTTAACATGCGGGCCAAAGGTTACAGCGAAGAAGCCGGGCTTCAAGCATTCTTAGACCACCTTTCGCAATGCGACCTTTCTGTCAGTCAACAAGATTGGTTTCAGATCGATATTGCGGCCATGTTCGGGGACACCCCAATACATTTTCACGAACTCAACCCTCTAACGGGCGAATCACTTCTTTTTCTCAACGAATCCCTGGTCCTCATGTGCCCGCAGCAATCCATAATCCATCACTTTCCTCGTCAATTGATTCACTGTTTTGTAGAAGACCGCCGCCGCCACATTCTCATGGATGACGAACCGGTTTTCAAGGCAGAACTGTTCTCCATCTCCCCGCTCGAGGAACAACTCTGCTGGATGGTTCAAGGGCAATCAGAGTTAGAAGTCCCACAAATCCAAGCCCACGTAGCGCGATGGATGGCTTGGTTGAACCGTACGAACCAATAACTCCCGTTTGATTCAAGTCCTCTCTTCCCTTGGGCGGGTTGAGGGAGTATTGTGTCAGGTCACATCACCGGTTTGGACTCACGAATGGTATTGGACAGTCGAGGGCAGCCGACCGTTGAAGTGGATTGTTATGTTGAGGGTGCTCTAATGGGACGAGCAATCGTCCCATCTGGTGCTTCAACCGGTGCATACGAATCCCTTGAACTACGGGATGGAGACGCAAGTCGGTACATGGGGAAGGGCGTAGAACAAGCAGTGCTTAACGTGAGGGAACGCCTCGAAGAAGCCCTTGTTGGTCTCCCTGTGGACGAGCAACGTATCATCGACGAAGTCATGCTTGAACTTGATGGAACTCCGAATAAATCCAATATTGGGGCTAATGCAATGCTTGGGGCATCGATGGCTTGCCTCCACGCTGGTGCTGCCTATCATGAACTTCCTTTGTGGAAATACGTTGGTGGCGTTGCAGGTGGGCTCATGCCCGTGCCGATGCTTAACATTCTCAACGGTGGAGCACATGCTGCGTCCAATGTTGACGTACAAGAATTCATGGTCATGCCTCACGGATTTGACGATTTCAAAGAAGGACTCCGTGCTGGAGTAGAGACCTATCATGCGTTGAAGAAGGAACTCAAGAAAGATGGATTGCTTGGCGGTATTGGCGACGAAGGAGGCTTCGCTCCAAATCTTCCATCCAATGAAGAGGGCCTCAAATACATGGTCCGGGCCATTGAAGGGGCGGGTTATTCAACTGAAGAAATTGGGATCGCGCTTGACGTTGCCTCTACAGAATTTCTCAAGGATGACGGATATCACATGGAAGGTCGCGTTCTGTCAAGCGAAGAACTCTCTGACATGTACTCGGGTTGGATTGACGAATATCCAATTTTGTCGATTGAAGACGGGTTTGGCGAAGACGATTGGGCAGGCTGGGCCGCTTTCACCAAGGCAAACGGTCACCGTGTCCAATCCGTTGGGGACGATTTGTTTGTGACACAATCACAACGTCTTTCTCAGGGCATTGAATTGGGTGCTGCGAACGCAATGTTGGTGAAATTGAATCAAGTGGGCACGGTTACAGAGACGCTTGAAGCCATGGACATGGCTACAACTCACGGATTCAACAACGTCGTTTCTCACCGCAGCGGCGAGTCCGAAGATGTGACGATTGCAGACTTTGCGGTTGGCACTCGCGCTGGACAAATCAAAACCGGAGCTCCTGCACGTTCAGATCGAGTGGCAAAATATAACCAACTTCTGAGGATTGCAGAGGATGTCCACGAATACCGGTCACCCTTTGTTTGAGGAAACAATACGGCCCTCTATAAGGGGGGGAAATTGCGTTATGGGTATGATGCGCCTAAGAGTCTTCATTTTGACAGCCAGCCTATTACTAGCCACCCTGCCGTTTAACGTTACTGCAGATGCAACCGACGACATACCAACCAACGCAACGAACAGCGAGGTTCATGATTCTCTCGTGGCGGCCCTGGCACACGCCGATTTGGTCACAACACTGCAAGGCAGTGGGCCGTTTACGGTCTTTGCGCCAACCGATGCGGCATTCGCTGCAGCCGGCATTGATCTCGCAGATTTCGACACCGATGAAGAAAACGCCACCCTTCAAGACATTCTCCTCTACCACGTGTATTCCGGTCAGGTTGAATCCTCAGCAGTCACTGACGGGCTGAGTGTTGAGATGGTGAACGGAGACAACGTCACCTTTTCCGTCGTTGACGGAGTCGTGTCGATTGAGGATGCCACAGTCACCACCGCAGACGTCATGTCCTCCAACGGTGTCATTCACATCATCGACAAGGTCCTCACGCCACCAGCAGATTTGGTAGACATTCCTTCAGTCGCAACATCAACCGGAATTCACACGGCCCTCGTTGAAGCCCTCATCCAGGCCGACCTCGTGGCCACGCTCCAAGGAGCCGGACCGTTTACGGTGTTCGCCCCTACAGACGCAGCCTTCACTGCGGCAGGGATTGACCTCGCTGCATTTGACACCCCCGAAGAGATGGCGGCGCTGACCGACATTCTCCTCTACCACGTCGTGGCCGGTGCAACATTCTCTACGGACCTCGCCGACGGAACAACATCCGTCAGAGCCGTTAACGGAGACAGTCTCGATCTCACCGTCTCAGCGTCAGGCGTTACTGTAGGCGCAGGAAATGCCAACGTAACCATTGCAGACGTGGCTGCCTCTAACGGAGTAGTGCACGTCATTGACCAGGTATTGTTGCCTCCAGCTGGTGACATTTGTTACAACATGGTGTCTCATACCATCGTCGCAGGTGCCGACAAAGTCACATGCAATTCCTACATGTATGTTGAAAATTTCTCCATGGGAACTCAAACCATTACCGGATGTTACAACACGGTTACACACGCCGTGACCAACTTGACTTCTGCAGAATGCATGGCCTACGTCTGGACTCCAGCCGTTAACCTCGCCATGACCGCAAGCGCAACCACCATCCACACCTCCCTCGTCGCAGCATTGACCAAGGCAAACTTGGTTGATACCATCAGCGGAACAACCGATTACACCGTGTTTGCCCCATCGGATGCAGCCTTTGCTGCAGCTGGAATCAATCTCGATGATTTCACCACCGATGAAGAGATCGCAACACTCGCAGACATCCTCCTCTACCACGTTGTAGCAGGGACGACCTTGTCGACTGACCTCGCCGAAGGAACGACTACCGTAAGCGCTGCAAATGGCGACGAACTGTTGATTCATGTTGACAACGGCTCCGTCATGGTCGGCTCATCAATGGCCAACGTCACTCTGGCGGATGTACCTTCCTCCAACGGCGTTATCCACGTGATTGACCAAGTCCTCACGCCCCCGGCAAGTGTTGACCCGTTCGAAGGCGTTACCTGTGACGTTACCATCGGTATCGGTTCAACCGGCTACGCATACTCTCCAGCAGTCGTCAACATCAACGTTGGCCAGACCGTCTGTTGGTCTTGGGAAGATGCGAGCATGCCTCACAATGTCAAGGAAATTACAGGCAGCAAAGCTACGACCTTTGTTGACAATGGAATCACATCCGGAGAAGCAGCAACTACCGTAGCATTCTCATACACGTTCACCGAAGACACAACCTTCTACTACGCCTGTGAGCCACACGTGGCCCTCAACATGTTCGGTGAAATCGTCGTCGGAGACGGCGGAGCAGATGAAGCCTCTACCGACATGTCAGATGACGACGGTGAAGACACCCCAGGGTTCCTCATCACCACAGTGCTTGTCTCGATGATCGGTGCACTTGTATTGATAGAGCGTCGCTCTAAGGGCGAGTGAAGCTGAGTATCGTGTCATGGAGCCGTGTATTCCTCGGGCTGGCCTTAACGCTGGTCGTCATCACTGCCGTGTGGTCGTTGGTTATCGTCTCGTACGAGAGTGACTTAGGGACCGAAAACGGGATTCTAGTGGCCCAATACAATGCTCAAGCCACGAACGGTTCAGACGACGTTCTCGCAACCCTCACCTTCGATGAAGGTGGAGAAGCACTCCCCTGGTCTTCGCTCCAACTCCAGTTGGAAATAGATGAGGAGTCGTACGGTTGTACCTTTGGTAGCCAGTCGGCCGAGACCGATGAAGCATCAAGGGTACAACCCTCCTTGGGGGCAGACGGTCAGACCTTCTTGACGCAAGTTGATGCAACCCGAGAGGAGCAATTCACGTACCTTGATGTTCCAAATCAGACCTCATCGAATGAAAGCGATTACACCCTTCGCTTCTCTAAAACCGATGTCTACATGAACGACGGAATACGCTGGCAGTTTGTTGAAGGGGAATCGATCGAGAACGACTTTGAACTTGATAATACGCAATTTGTTAACGCGACCGAAGAACGGCTGGACTGGTATACGTACGACCTCTCTGTACACCGAGTAACACCAAATGACGGCGTCTATGTTTTTGAACAGACCAATCAACGCTACAAAATTCAGTTCTTGACCTATTACGACGACGCCGATGAGGCGCGCTACCCAACCATGCTCGTATCATCACTTACCCCTGATGCCTTTCCTGCACTGAACAATCCCGAACTCGTCTCCCCGTCCCCCTGTTTGATCGTATCAGAGGATGCTGACAGGGTAAATTGGGATGCAGATGAAGCAATAACACTTCGAGAAAACGGATTGAACATTTGTGCGGCGGATTGCAACTTCTCCCTTGTTGCTACTTTTGAGGGCGTTCCCGTACGAATTGTTCAAAGCGAAACTTCAGGTGCGTAGGCATACCATGCGTAAGCACATCATGCCCATGGCGATTCTCATCGTAACCCTTCTCGTTGTACGGCAAGTTTACCCTTATGTTTCCGGGAATGACCCAAGCTTGGTCGATGGATACAGCGTTGAACCGGTCGCTCAGGGTTTGGGCGGCCCGACATGCTTGGTATGGGCTGATGACGTACATCTTCTCCTCTGCGACAGAGACAGCGGTCAAATTATTGAACTCAACATCACGTCAGATGAACGAAGAACACTGCTTGATGGTCTCGACCGACCCCACGGGCTGCTTCTCAACAACGGCTCAGCATATGTCTCTGAAGCAGGCACGCTGACAAAATTCACCGTAGGCGAAGACGGTCAATTCGTTAGCCCACAACCCTTGGTTGAAGGAATAAAAAGCAGCAATCACCAAACCAATGCTGTCAACCTTCTCTCGAACGGAACATTGGTCTGGCATAGCGGATCAACTTGCAACGTCTGTGAAGAAAAAGACGACCGAAACGCTGCTCTATTGTGGGTCAATTCAACCACCGGGGACCATGGTGTGTTGGCCAGCGGTGTTCGAAACTCATTTGACGGAGTGTGGGTTGATGGCCACGGCTATTTTTTCACGGATAACGGTAGAGATTTGGAGTTTGACCATCCCCCAGAAGAACTGAATGTTTTGATTGAGGGAGCAGCATACGGTTGGCCTGACGATGACCCGGAACACCCCGTTCCGGTTGGAACCGAAGCGCCAATTGGAACATGGACTCCGCATACTTCGATGAACGGGATTGATGTACGTCCGGTCCACTCGGCACTCCCTGGCCTTGAACCATCAGAGGGGTTCACTCTCTACGCAACGGTTTACGGCTCGTGGAATACCCTTCTGCCTCAAGGCCATGAAATTGTCCGCATTGACGTAAACCTTGGAGACGACGGCACCTACACTTCTGAGATCACTCGCTTCGCATGGGATGCAGGAACCCCGCTACCTTTGGTATTCCATCCTGATGGAACGTTGTATTACGCTACTTTTGGGAACAATGGAGCATTGTACAAAATTGTAGAATCTTGACGAAGCCCAACCATGCAATGCTCATTCAACGGGGCCTGCAAGGCGTTTTGCTGTCTCTTTCAATGATTCATCGGACCTTTTTAAGGACCGAATGTATCTTGGAATTGTGTGTTCTGATGCCCTCAAATCATCAAGGTCCCCAACCCATTCAAGCGATTCACGAGGAGGAGTCACCGTTGATTTTTGCCCATGAACCTCCCATACAGAACACCCATCTCCGTCAGATGAGGCCGTTTGGAGGTACCATTCATCATCAACCTCTTGCTCCGCAGACTCCAAATGATGACGTTGCACAAATCGGACGATACAGTCATCAACAATGTGTGTGATGTCCGCTTCGTTTAACATTTCAAGGACTTCTTCATGTTCCGACCCAGGCTGAAACCAAAGAAGCGGCATTTCAATCAGAGGAAACCGCACCATGAGTTCCAAAACAGCCTTCCTTGCACGCTCGGGTGCAAGGAAAAACACAACAATTTCGGGGACAACGCCTTCCTCGATTCGTGGACGAATTGGCCTTCCAAGAATGCTCCCACCTGCATCACTCGGATGAATTGGAACAAGCCTCCAACCCCTGCCGTCCAAATCATGGATTGCTTGATGAGCGGGACGCTGTTCGTTCATCCCGGCACCCAAAATATGGATGCTTTGAGCATCTCGAACGGTTTCGTAAATCGCTGGATGAGAATCTCTTAACACGAGCCGTCCTTGCCGCTCGTCCTTTTGAATGAATGTTCAAGGGCTAAGAAAACAGGAATATAAAAGCAAACAGGAAGGATTGCAATGCATGTCAAAGTCATACCTGTTGATTGGAGGAAGCAGTGATATTGCCCAAATTCTCGCAAGGGAATTAATCGAATCAGGCCACCTCGTCACCCTTTTAGCCCGTGATGTGGAACGCATTACTCACCTCAAGGACATGGGTGCTGACGTCATCCAAGGCGACGCCCTTGACGAATCAATTGTATCTGCGGCAGTGGACCATGCAAAAGGGCGGTCGGAAGAAGGGCTAGCTGGCGCGGCCCACCTGGTAGGTTCAATCGCCTTACGCCCTCCTCACGCTACCAAATTGGAAGATTTTGAGGCTGTGATCCAAACCAACTTGGTGTCCGCATTTCTCATGTTGAAACTGGTTGGCAAATCCATGCTCCGAAATGGAACCGGACGAATGGTGTTTACATCAAGCGTCGCTGGGAGTTACGGGCTCACCAATCATGAGGCGATTTCAGCTGCCAAAGGAGGCCTTGAAGCCATGGTGCGTTCAGCGGCCTCGACCTACGCTCAGCGCGGTATTCGTGTCAACGCCGTCGCCCCTGGCCTCACGGAAACCAGGCTCGGAGCTTCGGTTTTACGCTCGGATGCAATTCGGGAAGCATCTGTAGGAATGATTCCACTGAAACGGATTAACGAGCCCAATGAAGTAGCACAAAGCATGTTTTGGTTGCTTACAAACGCTCCAGACAACATCACCGGCCAAATCATTCATTTGGATGGCGGTATGTCCAACATACGGGGCTGAAGGGATGAGGGTAGCAGTGGTCGGTGCAGGAATTGCAGGACTCGCTGTTGCTGTTGGCCTTGAGAAAGCTGGCCACGATGTTACCGTTTACGAAGCAGCAGGTAGCGTTGGAGGGCGAATGAGTACCGTTGTCTGCGGGGATTACCCCGTCGACGTTGGATTTCACGTTCTTCACACGGCGTATCCAACGGTGAAACGATGGATTGAACTTGACAAATTAGACGCTAAACCAATGGACCCGTGCACGGTATCCATCGACCCACGATCGGGTAGAAAGCGCATCATGGGTGATGCGCTAAAGGCTCCTCGGTACCTGTTGCCAACGTTGAAAGCAGTGGGGATTCGTGACGGGCTGCGGTTTTTCAAATGGAGGATGCAAACGTCTTCAAAAGATCTCGAACGTTCAATGGACCGCATAGCACCAAACATTTCAACCGGTTTACAACAGCGCCGATTCCGCCCCTCTACTCAGCGGGTACTCAAACCGCTCTTTGCTGGAATCACACTTGACCCCACGCTTTCTGAACGATTCTCATTTGCAGATTTCACATGGGGCGCGATGGCTCACGGGACGATGGTCGTTCCCAAGGAAGGTATTGCTGCTGTACCTCTACAACTTGCACGACGGCTCGGTACAGCGACACTTCTCCTCAATATGAAAGTGGAGTCAGTATCCCAACACGCCGTTTTGGCTAACGGCGAAGGTACTGAATTCGACCGTGTTATTCTCGCTACGCCTCAGCATGTTGCTGCCGAACTCCTCCCAGGGTATTCAACCGAACATCAAACCGTAGAACGGCTTACCAGCACCCTCGTGTTTTCAACACCCTCTCCGCCGTTTCGACAGGCGCGATTGCTGCTCAATGAACGATGGGGCGAACAAGGTTGCAAGGTTCTGCACGTCCACATCCCAACCAACCTCCATCCGTCCTCAACGGGCCGACATTTGGTGACGGCCACACTGGTAGGCGAAGACGCCACCAATCCTTCGGTCGACGAGATTCAACATGAACTCAAGTCTTGGTTCGGTCAAGAAGTCCAATCATGGGATCATGTTTTGACAACAACCGTGCGTCACGCCCTCCCCCATATGGATCCAAATCACCATGCACGCTTTCTTCCAGATGTAGAAATTGACGGTGTCTTCCTCATCGGAGACCACCGTGCTCATCCCTCGGTTCAGGGTGCGCTTGCTAGCGCAGAACGCCTCCTTGAACGATTTGAAATCCCTTTACCAAGATGGTGATAACATGACATGGCATAACGCGATAAAATCAAAACGACTGAAAGAAGGTAAGAAAAAAATGTTGACCGTAAAAGGAAAATTGCTCATGGTCACGAGGCAACCCGAAGGCCTTCATGCGACAGAAGCATTGTGCCGACACATGCGCTGGCCGCTGGCTTACGGAGGCAAAATTAAGGACGGGTGTATTCGTTGCCCTCTCCATCAAACCACGCATCGCCTCGAAGACGGAGCCATAGAGGAATGGGCACCGTTCCCTCTTGTCCCATCATACGGGCGACTCATTGGAAAACTCTCCAAACAGAAGGAACTGAAGATTTATCCCGTTCGTGAACTTGACGGATACGTCCAAGTTGATTTGGTATGAACGCCACGAGTCAGGTTCTGTTCTCAAGCCACTCTTTCAGTCTTTTAACTCCCTCATGAATGTTCTCCAGGGACGTAGCGTAACTCACTCGGATGAGTCCTTCTCCACCTTTCATGAGTGAGCCCGGAATAACCTGTACTTGCGCCTCTTCCAGTGCAAGGGTAGCAAATTCAATGTCAGTCATGCCCGTTCCTGTGATGTCGCAAAGGATGTAAAATGCTCCTTCTGGCTCCGGTACAACAACACCTGGGAGTGATGAGAACGCTTCATGCGCAATCGTTCTACGATTACGGAATGACTCATTCATCACCTCAAGTTCTTGCGTGAGCCCTAAGGCGGTTTCCGCCGCAGGCATGAGGAATGTGGCAACGTGAGTTGCAGAACTGACATTAATTTTCTTCACGCCGTCCATAACTTGAGGCGATGCAGTAATCCACCCAAGACGCCATCCCGTCATGGCCCATCCCTTTGACCATCCCCCGATGGTGACGGTTCGTACAGAGCCACCTTCAAACTCACAAGGCGAGGTGTACCCTCCCTCGTTCCAAACCAGCGTTGAGTAAATCATGTCGTCAAGAATCCATAAATCATGCTCTACCGCCATCTGAACAATGGCTTTGGTCTCTTCACGCGTGTAAACTGCACCCGTGGGGTTGTTCGGCGAGTTGAGAATGATAGCTTTGGTCTTCGGAGTGATGTGCGCCCGAAGCACATCAAGGTCGGGGTGGTAGTCTTCACGTTTCACGGGTACATGAACGGGGATTCCTCCGATGAGGCGGATCATTCCGTCATACGACGGCCATGCTGGAGAAAGGAGAAGCACCTCATCTCCCGCTTCAACGGTCGCCATCATCCCATAGAGCAGGGCTTGTTTGCAACCAGGGGTGATCACAACATCATTGGCATCTGTGTGGATGTTGAATTGTTTTAGATGTTCAGCAACAGCTAGGCACAATGTTTCGCTTCCTTGGGGGCGAGTGTAGGTGGTTTCTCCTCTGTCCAGAGCGGCCTTAGCAGCATCGACGACAGGCAGCGGAGTGTCAAAATCCGGTTGGCCAACCGTAAAACGAACAACTTCAGGGCCGGGCGGCGCAAGAAATGCAGCAAAACCCGAGCCAACCAGGTCCAATTTCGGATTGAGTTCAGGCATGTACGCGTCCTCCCGTTGGCCGGTCTGTGTTGCTTCGGGTTGCCCGTTTGGCTTTCAACTCTCGCATGATAAAATTGCGTTTTGATTGATTTTGGAGCACAGGCTGGGATTTGAACCCAGGTAAGAGGATTTGCAATCCCCGACGTAACCGCTCCGACACCCGTGCTTTAAACACGCCAGCGAGAGGTCCTATTTCAACGCGTCTTCGCTCCTTTGTTTTAATTCGATTTAGAATTCATCTAGGGCGCCGCAGGAGATTTGTTTAAGCCCTTAATTCCCGTCCAAAGAACATGAACGATGAAGATGGGGCCCCAGCTACTCCAAAAGAAAAACCATTTTTTGACATCGAGCACGAACCTTCGGAGAGCGCATTGCAACAACCCCCGCCTTCGGGAATAGTGATGGGTCAAGTTGCTGCTCAACCAGCATCAGAGCCGACATCGCAAATTGGAGCGACACAATCCTCTCTAGGGGCGCCGCAACTCTCTGGACAAGTCAACGCCTTTACTCATGGCGGCCAACAGTTTGCTCAAATCCAGCCCCAAAATGTAGGTTTCAGATGGGGCCAATTCTTTTTGGGATTCATCGTCCCCTGGGGGGTGCTTGTTGCCTCGGTATTCTTGGTCGCCTTAATTGAAGAGAGTAATGATTATGATCAATTTATAGATTTTCAGACCTATTCAATGACTCCTAATGAGGACGGCTGGTTTGTCCAATCTATTTCGGTTTCCTCCGGAGAAAACCTTGATTGGATTTACGGTTGTTGCCTAAATGAGAGTGATGGGCGCCTCGGCATCCAATCTGTTTGGGATTACAACGGGATGCCGGGAGATATGAGCATCGGAGAAGAATATTTCAACGAATCATCGGGCTATTATGATTCGGCCATCATCGGCAATTATACGCTACAAAATCAAACATTGTGGTTCAAGCCTTCGCAATCTAACGTTGAAAGGCTCACGGTAGAGGTTCAAATTCACGACCATGAGGGCGAGGAAAAGTACTGGCAAAATGAACAAGATTACGGAGAAGCGGTGTTCTGCTTGCTGCCGTTCATCTACATCGGCAGTGTAGTTGCAGCCTTTGTCAGAGGAAACAAAGCCCTTGGAATTGGTCTGCTCAGTGCGATTCCCGGCGCAATAATATTCTTCCCGCTTTTGTTCTTCTTGCTGTTAATCTCCTTCGGATTCTAGGTGCTTTCAATGCCCCATGAAGGATTGAACCACCGAGTAGGGTCGCCAGAGGAATCTTATTTCGCAACCCGCTATGCGGTTTTGCGTGAGCCACTGGGCATGCCTCTTGGGAGTGAACGCTTGAGCGATGATGGAGAAGCAGTTCACGCTTGGATTGAATTCGAAGAGCGAGTCCTCAGCGTGGGACGCGCCCATATCATCCCACCTTCTTCAGACGGCTCGGGCGCAGATCATAAAGGTCCGAATGCGCCAACAATCCCCGCCTTTGGGCCACTGGCGACCTCGTCTGCAGAACGTCCTGCGTTTCAGATACGACAAATGGGAACGCTCCCACAGCATCAGCGCAACGGTTTCGCAGCTCAAGTGTTGGCGGAACTTGAACGCATTATGGCTGAGGATTTCGGCTCAAAAACCGGTTTTTTGCAAGCTAGGGCTCATGCCGTGCCGTTTTACAAATCACAAGGGTGGGTGATTATCGACGAACCATATGAAATCACAGGAATCGGGCCACATTACTCTATGAGTAAGAAATTTTCATGATTGAGAGTTCATATATGCTTACTTACCTTAATCATTAACAGGCATCGTTCCACGATTGGCTCATTAATAAAACAAAAACGAGTGAAAGCGTAAAATAAAAACGAATTTGCCCCGAAAAGAGGGACAAAAATGAAATTTAAGCAAAACACATTGACAAAACAAAGAAAAGCAACGAGCACCCCCCTCAATAACATGAAAGGTTCTCGTTCATCCCAAGACGCCGAGATTCCAGAATCCGATTTCGAGTATTATCTGAGCAATAAATACAGAAGAAATGCGGATAAACAGCTTTACTTCGAAAAATTATTGGATGCGTTTCGGACACTTTCCGAAGAGGCCCCCGAAGTGTTCGACTCGATTGCCCCCGAAATGCTCCAACGAAGCATATGGAGTTGGAGGGGCGCCGACCCACTGTTGTCTAAAAAATTCAACAATTGGATTTTAGGAGATTACCAATGGACTCCATTCAATGAAATTTTGCCTAATGAACCAGCTTATGCTGACCAAAGCGACATCCTTCCTTTGAATCCAGAAACCCTTAGCAAAGCCCAACAAGACTTCCTCGGAGTCTTATCTGAACGTTTCTATGGCGATCCACATCGATGGGATGCTTCAACTCGAGACCAGTTCATCATCTTGGGTCTTCTTGCCATGGCTGGCGGAGGTGGGGTCCGCCAGGGTAAACTGATTCACTCGCTTGGAATGGGCCTTTCAGAAGAAGGCGTCAAGGGCTCAAACACGGTTCGTGCAGCAAAAATAGCTCTTTCTCGACTTGCAAACCCCTATGGAATCAAACTGTTCGCCCCTGCAACGGGCCATGGGGGAGAACGCCTTCACTCGTTTTCCGATGTAGATCTTGCAGAAACGGTTCTACGTTATGTCCTTCACCACCAAGCATCACTGCTTTTACCCTCTGCTCCCGAGATGCCTTCAAATTATTGATTCCCCCAGGACTTGGGGGATACATCCCAACGCGCCTTTCATATAGGGTTGGGCTGTTCTATGGTTTAGAGGGAACACTGGGTTCCCTATGAACTGCCCGTGAAAAACGATGAATACGGAGGAATTGAACAAGCAACAATGTAAGGGAACCACACAGAAAACCGATGATCGGTTTTCGCTTGCCTGCGAGCCAGTGCAAGTTTCAACCCTTACATTTTTCTTGGAGACTTTATCCAACCAGTGCGTAGCATCGTGCACATCCCAAATCGACTTGCCCACAACGTGCGCTTTCGATTTGGATAGAGAGAACAGCGGGTTCTCTGTGTAAAAACAACCAAAATAAAAGGAAAGTGAAAAACATGAAAACGAAAATGATGAGCGTGCTAATATCTTTGTTCCTTGCCCTATCTGCTGTTTCAGCAGTTTCAGGCGACGGTTCAGATCCCCTAAACCCCTCAGACGGCGGCGCCGACTGGGATGGCGATGGTTTGACGAATGCAGAGGAGCAAACACAAGGCACCAATATGAACAATGCAGACAGCGATGGCGACGGTCTCCCCGATGGTTGGGAGGTTGCTAACGGATTGAACCCCACAAACGGCGGTGACGGAAACGCAGACCCTGATGGAGACGGCTTGACCAACTCCCAAGAGTATGCAAAGGGTACCAACCCTAACAATTCCGACACTGACGGTGACGGCAAGTCCGATGCAACCGACCAATTCCCGAATGACCCCAACGACGGTGAATACTCCGACTCTGATGGTGACGGTATTCCTGATGCTTACGATCCTGACTTTACCGAGTCAGGAGCAGGCTCAGGTAACGGCGGTACCGAAGGCGGTGGCGAATCCGAAGCTGGTGGTCAAGGAGAAGGCGAAGGTCAAGGACAGGGTCAAGGACAAGGTCAAGGACAAGGTCAAGGACAAGGTCAAGGACAAGGTCAAGGACAAGGTCAAGGACAAGGTCAAGGACAGGGTCAAGGACAAGGTCAAGGACAGGGTCAAGGACAAGGTCAAGGACAGGGTCAAGGACAAGGTCAAGGACAAGGTCAAGGACAAGGTCAAGGACAAGGTCAAGGACAGGGTCAAGGACAGGGTCAAGGACAAGGTCAGGGACAAGGTCAACAGCAAGGCGGTCAACAAGGTCAACAAGGTCAACAAGGCCAGCAAGGTCAACAAGGCCAGCAAGGTCAACAAGGCCAGCAAGGTCAACAAGGCCAGCAAGGTCAACAAGGCCAGCAAGGTCAACAAGGCCAGCAAGGTCAACAAGGCCAGCAAGGTCAACAACAAGACAACGGCCAAGGTCAACAACAACAAGGCGGCCAACAAGGCGGCCAGCAAGGTGACCAAACCAGCCAAGACCAGAACGGACAAAACCAGAACGGACAAAACCAGCAGCAGCAAGGTCAAACGCAAAACGGACAGCAAGGTCAACAAGGCCAGCAATCCGACCAGCAACAAGGCCAGCAGCTCGATAACCAAGCTGAAAACGGTGAGAACGACAACGACGGCGACGGAATCCCTAACGATGTGGACAACGACGACGACAACGACGGAATCCCCGATTCAATCGATGATTCGCCAATGGATCACGACAACGACGGAGTCAACGACAACGAAGATGACGACGATGATGGCGATGGAATCGATGACAGCGAGGAAGTCAACGATGGCGACCCGAACACCAACATCTACGACCACGACAACGACGGAATCTCAGATTCAGTCGACCTCGACATCGACAACGATGGCATTGACAACCGAAACGATATCAACGATATGGGCGAAGACATGTCACGAGACCACGACAACGATGGCCTCAACGACGCCGATGACACTGACGACGACAACGACGACATCCTGGATGTTGACGAAGCCGACGGTGCAACCGGTCAATACCGCTACGACCATGACAACGATGGTATCTGGGATCTTACCGACAACGATGACGACAACGATGGCCTCATGGACTGGTTTGAAGTTAACGACGGAAACTCCCTTACGGGTCAATTTGACCACGACAACGACGGAATTGAAGACCACGAGGATGACGACGACGATAACGACGGCATCCTTGACATCTTCGAACTCTGAAATTGACGTGAACCAACGGTCTGTCAAAGAACCGACTCACCAGAGTCGGGTACAGCAGGCGCTTTGGGGCCTCGGCCCCATGGCGCCTCCCCCCCCTTTTTTTCTTTCATCACTGGAAATGATACGAATGTCATTCTGTGATACGCAAGCGCTCATTCGCGCCACGCCTTTCAAATAGGGTATTTCGGTGGGAGATTGATTACGAGGTGTCCGCATGCTCTCAAGACTTGAAACAAAACAAATCGAAGAACGCCAACGATTCTCCATGGCAATGGTGATTGTATTCCTGATGCTGACCAGCAGCTTGCTGGCATTTGTTCAGGCCATCAATGATGGAGAAGAACCAACCACCCAAACCCGCCTCGTTGAAGGCGATACTATCGGGCAATCACTGGCTCAATCGACCTATCAGGCCGGTCAAGGCAGTTGGAGCGGGGCTCAAGACGGCGTTGACGCCCTTGCCCATGAAGCACTGTCCAACATGATGTGGTCGGACCCAGGAGTTTCATCGGGAATCATCACCGACCTTTCTGTTCTTGAATCCGTCATTCCACTCTATGCGCCAATGCT
The DNA here is from genome assembly GCF_943787815.1 of Candidatus Poseidonia alphae. Classification (NCBI taxonomy): domain Archaea; kingdom Methanobacteriati; phylum Thermoplasmatota; class Candidatus Poseidoniia; order Candidatus Poseidoniales; family Candidatus Poseidoniaceae; genus Candidatus Poseidonia; species Candidatus Poseidonia alphae. The sequence continues at coordinate 781,717 of NZ_CALSNW010000001.1, read as the reverse complement.
TGAGGAAACCAACCTTGGCGACCACGACAACGATGGCGTTGATGACTTGAATGATTTGGACGACGACAACGATGGAATTTACGACCTTCTCGAGCGATTTGATGGTTGCTATGGAACGGACCCATACGACCACGATAACGATGGAATCCCAGACATTGATGACTGGGATGACGACAACGACGGAATTCTTGAAGGGCCAATCGATTACGAGGCTCTTGAGGCTCTCGGCTATGATCCCCGAAACGTTTCTACCGACCGTTATTTGGACCCAAGCATTGTTCATTACTACCCCGACATTGGGGCTATTGGAGATTTCTATCTTGCCGACCAAAACCCGATGGACCACGACAATGACGGCGTGACCGACGAAGACAGCGATGGAGCAGGCGCAGGTCGCTACGATGAAGACGACGATAACGACGGACGAATCGACCAATTTACCTGGCCTTGTGACCTTGACTCAGACGGGGTTCCCGACTACTTTGACAACGATGACGACAACGACGGCGTCCTTGATATTGATGATTCACACCCGTACGACGCCACCATCACTCTTACCATGATGGGGGCCGCCATGGCAAGTACAACAGACGACCTCAATTATTCTGCAGCCCGTACATGGGTCTTCAACGAATACCGTGGATTTTCCGGCGGCGTTGATTATGTTGACTGGGAGCGAAACCGTGTCAATGGAGCCGGTGCGTCAGCATCAGGATTCCAAGCACAAGGAGCGCAGGGAACGCCTTCCTTCAGCACCATTGTTGACGGGGACTTGGATGGTGATGGTTCACCAAACTTCCTTGACCCAGATAACGACAATGACGGTACACCGGACAGTGCAGATACGGACGACGATAACGATGGTATTCTCGACATGGTTGACCCAGACGATGACAACGACGGTATCCCCGACACATGCGTTGAAATTGACACAAACGGAGACGATATGAGCGATTACACTCGAACAAAGAACGGTGTTGTGACCGGATTTAACAGCGGAACTCTTCAGGGCGGCTCAGGCTATGTCACGGCAAGCAACGTCCCTGCAACCGGCAACGGAGTTGACCTTCTCGTCGACATTGTCGCAACAGCAGGAGCAGTTACCGCAGTCACCATCAGCGACGGCGGACGAGGTTTCTCAGCAGGAGACACCATCGCTATTTCTGGTGGTAATTCAGGAGCGAGCATCGACGTCGCAACAGTATCCACCGCCATCTTCCAGGTTCCTGGGGCTGACAGCGACGGAGACAATGTAATTGATTGTGAAATTGATTATGATAGCGACCTTGACGACGACCTTCGCCGACCGTTCGACCAAAACTACAACGGAATTTACGACTGGCTCGACACCGACATGGGCGGTACAGAATCCCCCGACAATCTTGGAAACTTTGCCGTTGGCGGCGCCGATATCCCTTACGATACGGACAACGACAACATCGACAATGAAAACGACTCGTTCCCGTTGGATGACAATGCAATCGTCGCCACCTGGAACTGTCCAACACAAGCGAACCCCAATCCCGTGAACCCTGACCCAAAGTGCCAAACCCGTCGTGCATCCTATTCTCAATTCAATGATTGGGACGGCGATGGTATTGACAACTGGGACGATGTGGACGACGATAACGACGGAATCATTGACTTGCTTGACATAGATTGGGATTGTGATCTGGACAACGATAACGACTTGCACGTCATCAACGGAGCCCTCTATCGTGACGATGGGCCAAACGATGTTGATTCTGACATTGACGGCGATGGATTGGAAAACAGCATTGATTGGGACGACGATAACGATGGTGTATCGGACCTGTTTGATCCGGACGACGGAAACTGCGGTGTTCTTGATTACGATGCTACCGACTCATTCGGGACTCCATACTACCCTGTTAACGACGGAGGCGACCTTGACGGAAGTTCGGACGGGCAACTTTACGGAACCAACGCTACCGACCACTGGAACATGGTCTTCCAACACTATCCTTTCGCAGAAGTCGTACTTGACTACAACGGATACGATGCAACCACCACTCCAGTGACCCCAGGAACAGTTCCAGAATTTTACTGGTTCTTCTTCGCACGATGGTCTCCATACAATGGAGCCAACGAGTGGGATATTGATTCAGATGGAGATTCCCTCATCAATGGATTGGACATTGACCAAGACGCAGACGGTATGCCCGACTGGTGGGACCAAGACGAAGGAAATGACGGAGTACTCGATATTAACGATATCAAGATGGGTGGAAGTTACAACCTTTCTGTTTGCGGATACACCGCTGGCAACTTGGCTCAAGGATACGTCTGCGGCTACAGCTACGCCCTTGCCTACAAAATGCCCCTCAACGGAGTCAACGCACAGTTTGGCTCTCCTTATTCAACCCGTGCAGATGCGAGCTTCGACCAAGGCGCAACCGGCGGTGGCCCTTCAGGAAACTGGAGTTGTACGCCAGGTGCCCAAGGCGGATGTTATCACTATGATTTCGGAGGCGACGGCAACATTGACTCAGGCCTAACCTATGTGCAAATGGCCAACAACCGCGACGCATACGTCAGTTGGATTGGCCTCGCTACCGGCCTATGGCAGTGGAATACAGACAACGGCCCAGAAGCAGATTTCCCTGACGAATTGGGAGCAGATTTACTCAAGAACGACGTTGATGGCGACATTGACGGCGACTTTACCAACTCAACAGTAGATTTGGACGACGATTACGACGCAATTTACGACTGGTACGACGTTGATGACGACAACGATGGTATCTGGGATTTCTTTGAAATTGATACCAACTTCGACTTGGACGACGACACGGGCCAAAACAACGGCAATTTCTTCCAGGGAACAAACTGTGAGGATAACGATGATGATGGTAACGACGCAGACGCAGACGACGATGGATTCTTCCAGTCGGTGTGGGACCGAGGTATCTTATCTCAAGGCCTCCGTAGCCCAAGTATTTACGATGTTGACAACGATAACGACGGTATCCCTGACGGAGAAGACCCTGATGACGATAACGACGGACGAATGGACGTTGACCAGGAACTCATTGCAGGATGTTTCTGGGGTGAAGAACAATCGACCTTTGACAACGATAACGACGGAATCCTCAACTGGGCCGATGATGACTGGGACGGCGATGGCTTGACCAACGCAGCAGAACTGCTGGAAAGCATCACCGCTCCATTTGACCACGATAACGACGGTGTGCGTGACGATCGTGACGAAGATGACGATGAAGACGGTATGAACGATGAAGACGAAGTTCTTCTTTGGCCAACACGCTTTGACCGCAACTCAACCAACCCCTGGGATCACGATGACTTTGGCGATGGCGAGGCTATGGCGAACCCCTTGGACGCTGGAACCGGACCTGACGCAGTTGACAACGACGACGATAACGACTCACGCACCGACGCCGATTGGGACCAAATCGAGGACGTCGAGCTATCTTCTGATTGGGACAGCAACAACAATGGAATACTTGACGCCGACGACAAACTGCCCACTTACATCACGCTTGACCTTCCAGATAACCTTTGGTTGGATGCGCAAAGTCCGGCCATCTTCTCTGGCCATGTTGATTGGCTGAGCCCTGTATCCAACCAAGTGGAGCCAGCGCCTCAACTTCCTGTTCAAGTTCACATTGAGTGGACCGCGAACAACACGACTGCTATTGAGACCACCAACGTCCTTACCGACGCAGGTGGAAATTTCAGTGTGGGACAGTTCCTTTACCCTGAAGACCTCACCGTTGGAGACAACAACACCTACAGAGTTTATGCTGAAGTAACCGAGATGTTTGTATTCAATGGGAATCAATCCCAATCTTACTTCCTTGGGGCCGAAGCCAACATGACCGTTGATTACTCGGCATGGACGTATTTCAGAAGTGACGAACAACCGTTCTGGCTTGACTTCAAGGCCCATTATGAAGCGGATTGGGACCGCGGGTTGTTTGACAACCGAATCAAGAATTCACCAATTACGTTCTCCATCTTTGGTGGGCTCTTTGGAAACCTCACCACGCCTACTAATTTCACTGGATTGGGTAACAACGGTTACCGAACAGACGCAACTGGATGGGCCTCGCTTACCTTCGTTCAAGACTTGGGCATCAGTGGGACTTGGAAACAGGTTCAATTCAACTCAAGCGCTGACAATGGAGTCGGACAAACACTTGGAGCATACGAAGAAATTGTTTGGAATGCCCAAACCGCCCAACACGACATAGTTTTGGATTCGGTAGGTGAAGCTGTACGCTACAATTACACCAACACAAGCCTTCCAGCCGGGGACATCGAGATCATTGCTCGTGTATCTCCAGAACTCGCCCCTGAATGGCCATTCCCGTTCTTGAACGGGGATGAAGCCGACCCGTTCTCAGTTCGTGTTATGCACCGAATGAACATTGAAGGAACGATGATTATTGACGGCCTCAGCCCGATTTACTACTACGATGCAACGGTCAACAACGGTGACGGTACCTTTGGTGACTGGGCAACGTTGTTCCATCAACCCGCCTTAGACGCAGCCAACGTGGATTACAATGATATTTCGTCATTCAAACCTTACCCAAGTTCTTGGGATGGAACTCCAAGCGGCCTTACAGGCCAAGCAGCAAGTCTTCGTCCGTTCTTGGCAGCGAACGGGACCCATTGGTTCATCAATTTGGTGAACGGTGGAGACGGAAACCTACCGCCTTGTGGGCCTGTAGACCGAAACGATCCAAACAGCCCAGTGCGTTGTGAGATTGTTCCCGAGATGAATACCGGAGAATCCCTGCAAGTCATTGGAAAGGTTACCAATCGTACCAACGATGCATGGGATCAAGATCCAGTTTCACTCCAAGTTGACGTTGACAAGAACGGTCAATTCATCGGTGCCGGTGAGACTGCGTTTACACAACGACCAATCATGAAGGACGGCGACGCAACCTTCGATTACAACTGGTCTTGGTTCAGCCAATACGCAGCTGGAACCTACGGTCTCCGTGTTGACTTTGCTAACTCAGCCTACTACTTCACTGGAAACTCTTCCACGCTAGCAACGACAGGCGCATACATCAACGTCACCGTTGTTGGTACTACGGACTTCATCACGACCTCTGTGCCTCGTTTGTATCGCAATACCAACACGACGATCCAAGCGAAACTCGTTGACAACTCGCTTCAACCTGTGCGGAATGCACCGGTTAACTACACGTGGTCGTTCGATGGACGTACTGGAATCAATTACACGGATAACAATGGTTTCTTTGAAATACCATTCAACATCTCGGCTCAAGACGATTTGGGCAACTTCACGCTGCAGTTTGAATATCCAGGCACATCGCTCATGAAGGGCAACACGGCCTCACAATCCGTTTGGGTCGTATCCCGTACTTACATGCAGGTTCTTTCTGCGGAAGATAACATACGTCGTTCAGGGGATAAATGGGACTTCACGGCGCAAGTAACCGATGATAACAAAACGCTTGTTAGAGATACAGGCGGTTCAGCCCTTACTGGCTCAAGCGCCCCTAACGGTGGACTTGTTGACGTGATTTTCGAAGGAACGGACTTCCAAGGCACCCTTCATCGCCAAGTCGTTGCAACCGTTGCTCCAAGCGCAGGCGTGGTATCGTTGCCGGAGATTGAATCCGATGGCTCCCATCTTTGTTTCTATGACGGAAACGGAGACAACATTCCAGACCGTGACCTTGATGGTGATGGATTGGAAGCTGAGGAAACCATTGGATGCTTGAAATCAAATGTGAGCCCACTCAGCCCACAACTTCTTCGCGACGACCCTGAGTCTTTCCTACCTGACGGGTTTGGACCTGTCAACGTGATTCTACGATTCCATGAAACACTACCAAACGAAGGATGTCAAGAACTGGAAGTTAGTTACCTCGGTATTCAGGGCGCATGGGATCCATGTGTTCAAATTCCTGGAAACGACCACTTCCGGCTCGTAATGACCAACAATGCCAACGGATTCTCGTTGATTGGCCGAACTGTGATGACCGTTGATGACCAAATCGTTTACACGAGCGAAATTGATCAAATGACGGGCGAAGTGATTCCAAAACCAATGATTGTTACGGGACAACTCAGTGACGAACTCGGCGTGAATCTTACCGACCGTTCAATCCGTGTCAACTATGAGATGGTCAACGGACAGACTGGACCGGTTGCATGTCAATCTGGAATGACGGACGGCGATGGCTACTTCGGAATCACCTGTCCTCTCTCTGACGTGATGGCTGGAAAGGCGAAGGTTACCGTGACATACTCCGCTTACGACAACAACGATGCGTACCGATACGAGAACAAGTCGGTTCAAACTGAATTTGAAGTCTTCTCGAATTCGACGCTACAAATCACAGAAGTTGGACCGTTCATGTCCAGTGTTGATCAGTTTGTTGCACCTAACGGCTCACGTTACCCAGTTCTTTACCTGAAGGAATCCTTCCACATCGATGCGTTCTTGGCTCAATCCAACGGCCAATATGTTGGTGGAAAGTGCCTCAACATCTATCTTGACCCCAACGAGCAAGTTCGTCCTTTGGCGACCATCCGAACGAGCAACATCGACGGAAGTATCGAGTGGTTCAGTGCTAACCCAGACCAGAACCCAACCCTACGGGGGGTTGAAACCACCGGTGGTAAACTGGAAGGGTTCCGTACACTACGGGTTGCCTTCGAGCCGGACAGAAATGTTCCCGGCGGTTGTGACAAAGACAACTCAGGGGCCCTCAACGGCTCTTCTATGGACATTGAAGTTCTCGTTCGTTCACGTGTTGACCTTCAAGTGAAGACAACATGGAGCAATTCTGGCGAAAACGGTGCAGATGCGGGAGATACGATTTACGGTGAAGTCGCCTTGTTGCGAAACCGTCTCGATCTTGCGGTGGAAAACGAAGAAGTCATCTTCGCCTACCAATACTTTGACTCAAACACGAGTGAATGGGTTCTATCAGACCTGAACAACAAGTCACGAACCAATGAGCAAGGTATTGCATCCTTCACATGGGCCTTTACCGGAACAACTTGTGACGGTGTTCCTGGCTGCAGTGGAGAGTGGAGAATTACGGCTTACTACGACGGCTCAACTTACTTTGCCGCCTCAACGGACAACATCACCCACGAAATCACTTACTTGGAGGGTGGAGATAACTTAGGAGCCAACAGTTTGCTGTCTCCTGGAAACCTTGTCGCCTTTGCCATTGTATTGATGTCGCTCTTGATAGCAGGCGCAGTTTACTACCGCCGTGTCCAAGAACGCCGACAAGTCCAGGCTCTGCGAGGTATCTTGACCGACGCTATGATGCAACTTGAAGCAAGCAACGAATACATTGCAGCGATCTTTGATTGCTACAAGAGCCTCGTTAAGCACTTCAAGAAATACGGTTTCATGAAGAAGGTCTACGAAACAGCGCGTGAATTCGAGGCAGCCGTCCGAACAGCGTTTAGCATGGTTCCGACCGACCAAATGGACGACTTCCTGTCAATCTTTGAGGAAGCCCGATATTCCGAACACACGATCGACGCAACACACCGTGACCGAGCCATCCAGACCCTTAACGGCATCACCAATTCATTGACGATGTCCCTTGGGGAAGAATCGGTCGTAAAGCGTGTTGACGTGGCTAGCTTGTACGAGAACCAAACCAAGGCTGGACAATTTGTCGCAGCCGACGGTACCGTTCGCCAAGCCGGAATCGTTGAAGGCGAAGGCTCTGATTTCAAGATTTGAGGCCGCTAGAAGCCCTACCCGTGTGGGATGCATTTGAGCGAGAGCCAGAGCAAATCCGCCTTAACCTTCAAAGGGTGGCGGTCCTGTGGAGAATCATGGAAGACTGGAAAGCTCTCATAGACCAAGCCATGCAAATCGAAACCTCAGACACCATTGGTGCCCATGGATTGTACGAAAAAGCCGTACGTGCGGCCCTCGCACAATCTCAGATGCTTCTAGGGGACCTTGAAGCGGCTCAGATTATCGAATCCATTTATGGCGCCCTTGTTGCTTACTCTCAAACGGTTATGCTCCGAATGAAAGCCGAAGACCCCGAGGTTGGAAGTCCAGACCACGCATTCCGCGCTGGCCAAGCATACGGAGTTAGTTGCATTCTGAACCATCTTATCGATCGTCTAACTGACGTAGCAGGCATTACTGCGCTCGGTGCTCTTGACGATTTCTCGGACACCCTGCACGATGAGATCATCATCCAAGCCCGCGCCTCCGGCCTCACGGTTGAGCTTCTGGACGCGAAAGGCGAAATCCTCTTTGACTGAATCTGAAAGCGGCGAATCGCCTTACTGCTAGGTCTTAAACCGCTGGACAGCGGCGCGATGAGGTATGCACTCGCGTCGGTGCCTTCATAATGGGAGGGACGGTCGGCGACTTGCTTCAAAGCATCGAGGGAGTCAAATGAGTAACCCAGAACGTAAGACAAACGCCCGACTGGTCAACATGATTGGCCAGTTGAAAGCCCAGTCTCGCGACACCGGAGTAGCTGTTTGGCGAGATGTGGCCTTGCGACTTTCAAAGAGTCGTAAGAATTGGGCCCAACCTAACCTTAGCCGTGTAAGCCGCTACGCCCCCGAGGGTGCAACCATCCTCGTACCAGGCAAGCTGCTTGGCTCAGGTGAGTTGACCAACGGTCACACCATCGCCGCCTACAGTGTCAGCAACGGCGCACGTGAGAAAATAGAAGCCGCTGGAGGTCGTTTCATGACCTACAGCGAGCTGATGAACGAAAACCCAACAGGCACGGGGGTTGTTATCCTTGGATGAAACGACCTACGTATTCGACGCCGACGGACTCATTTTGGGTCGTTTGGCTTCTGCCTCTGCGGAACTCTTGCTCAAAGCAGCACGAGAGCATCGTGATGACAAAGTTATCATCATCAACGCAGAGAAAGCAATCGTTTCCGGCCGACCACGATCTGTTCTTGACACCTATCATGCAAAGTATGCATTGAACCACGCCCGTAAGGGTCCGTTCTACCCACGTATGCCCGATATGATTCTCAAGCGCTCTGTCCGAGGTATGTTACCGTACCAAAAGAAGAGCAGCGGCCGTCGTGCCCTTCGCAACCTTCGGGTTGAAATTGGATGCCCAAGCCATTTGGCGGGCGACCTACCAGAAGGCCACCAACACGGCGACGACAGCAAATTCCGACGAGACCTTCCTGAGCGTTTCATCCGTCTGGGCGATATCAGCGCAGACTTGGGTGCCCCAACGCATCGATGGACCGGAGGTGAACAATGATGGCAGCAAGAAAGAAAAAATCAGTTGAATCCTCAGGTAAGCGCAAGACAGCCGTTGCTCGTGCATCGGTAAAGGCCGGAAAAGGCCGAGTTCGCGTGAACTCAGAACCGATTGAAATCCTTCAACCTTCACTTGCTCGTCGCAAGTCCATGGAGCCGCTGGTTATCGCCGACGCCATGAATCGTTTGAGCAAGGTTGACATTACCATTACCACCAACGGTGGAGGGATTATGGGACAAACCGACGCTATCCGAACCGCTATCGCCCGTGGACTCGTCCACTATAACGGCGGAGCAGAAGGCATCGACGAAGAACTTCGTGACGAATACCTGCGCTTTGATCGCAGCCTCCTCGTGAACGACCCACGTCGTAAGGAAGCCAAACATCAACTCGGCCGTGGTGCTCGCCGCAAGAAGCAGAAGTCCTACCGATGAAGTGATATCATGATTATTCCAGTACGATGTTTCAGCTGTGGCGCCGTTGTCGCCCACAAATGGGAAGAATTCAAAATATTGCTAAGCGAAGGCAAAACCGACGCCGAAGCCCTCGATGAAGTGGGCCTCGCCCGTTACTGCTGCCGACGCATGTATGTAGGCCACCTCGACCTCATTCAAGAGATCGCACCGTTCAGTGCAGCTCGAAATTGAGATCACAACGGGCCCGTGGGTTAGCTTGGCCTATACTTGGCGGCTGGGGGCCGTCAGACCCCGGTTCAAATCCGGGCGGGCCCATCCTTGAATGACCTGCATTCATTGACGCGAAGCCTTTGGTTTGATATGGCGGGGAGTTAACGCAGAATCATGCGAAGCCTACCCGCCTTTCTCCTCATCTCCCTAATGGTCACCATGGCTTGGGTTCCAATGGTCCCTGCAGCAGACAGCACGGTCACCGTTAACACGACTTGGTCAGGAACCGTTATCCTTGAGGGAAACGTCACCGTTGACCAAGGAGCTACACTGACGCTTGAACCCGGAACAACGGTTGACGCCAAAACGTATTCGTTAACCGTTGAGGGGGCCTTGGATGCTGACCAAACCTCATTCTTCTCATCAACAGTCCCGCTCACCCAAGGCTCACACGGTCAAGGACTGTGGATTGGCCTTGTTATAACGCCCACCGGAACGGCAACATTGGACGAGGTTTCGATTTCAAACGCTTCAGCAGCACTTCGCGTAGAAGGGACGTTGAATGCTAACGGCCTCACCCTAAACGATGCATACCGTGGTATTGCCGTACATGGGGGCACCGCTATTGTTGACGACCTGACTGCTCAAGGTATGGACTATGAAGCGGTCTACCTTGATTCAGGGTCACTGACCTTGAGCAATGCTGAGGTGACCGATACAGCCGTTGGACTTGATTCATCCGGGACTGCGATTGTAACCGATTTTGACGTGTCACAGTCTGGCATTGGCGTCCGGGCACACGGTGGCTCGCTTCATGTGGACGGGCTTGAACTTGATGATGCTGCGGTTGGTATCGCCGCTAACCCAGGGGCCGCTATCAACATCTCAAATGTCGTGGGAGCCAACCTGGCCATCGCTATCGATGCTGCGAATTCAGACGATCTCAAAATAAATCAAGCCGTTTTTTCTGGACAGCGAATGCTGTTAGGGACCTCGGTTTCAGGGTTTGAACTTCACGATGTTGAATTCAATGCTACCCACCAGGACTCCCGCTACGTGGTGGACATGAAATGCTCGGGACAATGCACCTATGATGGATTGAACCTTCTCAATACTTCACGAGGCATGTCGCTCTCAGGAAGCGGCACTCACGAACTAACAAACAGCCAAATCACAGCCAGTCAGCAAGCAATCTTTGCGTCAGGGGCTGGACATTTGGACATTGCAAACTCGAACGTGGTCACCGATGGCGTCGGAATTAACATCCAAACGCCAACCTCTCTCCTTTCTGCGGTCGGTGTGGAGTTGGGGGACGTTCAATCTACGGGAATCGACGCATTGGGTGGTGTACACGACTGGGATGGTATTTCCATTCACAAATCCTTTCAATCGGGGGATTCTTCCTCTGTTGGTGTGAACGCGTGGTATGCTGACCTCAACCTTGGTGAAATGAACACCGAGAATACCTCCATCGGAATGCGAATGGAACGAAGTGTTGCAACGATTGCCTCGTTGAATGCCCACCAAGGCTCAACGGCAGGCCTGCATCTCATCAACAGTGATGTTACAGCAGAGGACATTTCCACACTTGCACAGACCTATGGCGTCCATTTGGTTGGACAGTCACATCTTCAAGCGATCAACTTAACAGGTACACTTCACGATGTTGCCCTCCTGCTCGAGACCTCCACCGCTACCGCTACCGTTCGATTCTTTGAACCGATCAACACCGCACAAGGAGCCGGTGATGCCTCGGGTCTAGGGGTGCTCTACTATGGAAGCGAAAGCTCGCCAACAATTAACACGGCTGAATCTTACTTTTTGGAAGAAACCCCCGTGACGTTCACTGATTTGGACGGCCAACCGATTGAGGCCAATGTGGTAGTCCATGGCTTTGAATTCGTAGCGAATTCAAACGGCGCACTGACGCTCCCTCTTTCATCTTCAGGCTCCCTCATCGATGCTACGTACCAAGGAGCCGGTGTTCGTGTTGTTCTTACGGGCGGCTACATCGGTCAGTCCGTTCAGGTTCCAATCATTCCAGCCGGGGATTGGACCATTCCATCGAGCAAAGTGGTCATCTTAGGCCCTCGCCCCGACGGAGCATCCCACCAACTTACGGGCAGTCTTACGATTTCAGACGGAGCCCAGTTGACGCTCATGAATACGGTGCTCATCGTACCTGCTTCAGAATCCGTTTCTCTTCTCGGCACTGGCGTGTTAGAGGGTGAAGCAAGTACAATTGAAGCACCCTCGCTTTCTGTATCTCCTCAAGGACGCCTTGGAGCGCTATCAAGCGTCGTTGATGAAGAGTCATTCTTGACAATTGACGGCGATGTAACGTGGAATTGTGCCGTTCAAAAACAGGTTAATGGAATTCATTTCGACGGCAGCCTTGCACTACAGCCTTATTGCGAGGTTCGCCAAAACGAAGGGCGAATTCCGACTCAAGTGTCGGTTCTAAACGATGCAAAATTCGAATCCTTTTCTCAGGCATACGTGACGGTTCTCGACAAAGGGTCTCCGGTTGAAGGTGCGTTGATTTCTGTTGCAGGAGCAACCACTCAAACCAACAGTAACGGGTATGGCTTCCTATCCCACCCATCGCTTGTTGTTGATAGTTCAGGTGAAAACTGGTACGGAACAGTGATGTTAACCATTTCAGCAAACGGTCTTCTCGATTTCATCTCTTGGGATACGAACGTATCGTTTGAACACACCTTCATGGCCTCAACTCTACCGTCTGGAACCGTTAACGATTGGTTGATTCTTGAAAAGCAATGGAGTCCATACACGCTCTCATCATCCCTTATCCTATCAAAAGATGCGACCATGACCGTTCAAGATGGCGTATCACTGCGCGTGTCCAATGACGCCACCATTACCGTGAACGGTACAATGGATGTCGATGAAGCAACGCTTGCATCAACCGGTTCAGGTGCACGTTGGGGTGGCCTCATTCTCGGAGATTCTGCAGGGGCCTCAATTGACCTTGCGGGTGCAACAGTTGTTGAAGCCGCTCCTGCCGTACGCATCAACGGTGATGGCTCTTTCAGCGCTAACGGCGTGTTCTTCGCCCGCTCCGCATCGGAGAGCCTCATCACCGTTGAAACAGGTAGCAATGCTGAGGTCCAATTGAGAGACTCCCACCTTCAAGACGCAGGAAACGGCTGCCTCAGAGTCTTCCAATCAACCGGTATCTTCTCGATGTCCAACGTGACGCTTTCCGATTGCGGTGGACCTGGGTTGTGGGCGCGTCAAACCTCCCTCTCCGTATCAAAGATAACGCTGGGCGGTGGAATTGAACAAGGTTTGGACTTGACCGGAGTTACAGGTCAGGTTGACGGAGTCCATGCACATGCATTCAGCGGAACAGGTTCCCTCATTTCTCTCAGTTCAATCGATGGAACCTTTGCCCTTTCTGACGTCAACGGAGTGACAGGAGGACTTGGAGGAATCATTGGCTCAGAAAACAAAGCACTCAACCTCCAAGACATCAATCTCACAGGCGCACCAGGAATCGATATTGACCGAAGTGCTGGAACCATCACGAACGTTCACCTTTCAGGCGATGGTTCAGGGACAGCCGTAGTTTTCCATCACGGGCGTTCTTTGGATCCTCTGTACCTTACCAACGTGACCATTGAGCAATTCGCAGTAGGGCTAGGTTTGCATCTTGACACTGACGAACAGGCAACGCCACTCGTCGTTCGTTCCAGTTCCATTACCGCCAGCACCTCACTTTCGACAGAGGGCTACGATGTTCGGTTCGAAGATACGAATCTTCTCGGTCTGGTTGAGAATTACGGTGCTCATGTTGACCTAGTGGATGGAAGTCATAATGGAATTGAAGTCTCGGAAGGCGGCAGTTTCAACGCTTACCGTACCTTTGTTCTTGATGCGCAGCGCAATGGAATTCCACTGAATGCTGAGTTCACCGTTCAATTCCCAAACTCATCTCTACCAGAGATGCACCTTATGGGAACGACCATAGATGCTGAAATTATCGTTCGAATGATAACGGATTCATCCGATTCTACTGCAACTGCAGCATCCTTTACCGCCACCTCCGCAGGGTCCCCGTCAGCCTCAATCTTTGTTGAATCACTTGCAACAGCGGACCGTAACGTTGTGATTTCACTCGTTGTCAATCAGGCACCAACCGCTGAACTTACCGAACCAATGGCTGGTGGACGTGTGATGGAAGGCGATTCTATTCGAGCTGCGGTTCGCGTTCAAGACGACATCGACGGCGTAGAAAGCATCATCATTTCATGGAAAGTTTACGATGTTTCAGGCAACGCTGTCCTCCAGAATGGAAACGAACCAGTGTTCAACATCACCGATCTAACAGCAGGGTTCTATGTTGTTGAAGTTACAGCGACCGATTCCTATGGTTTGTCATCCTCAACCTCTGTTGATATTGAATATACATTGCTTGATACCGACCTCGATTGGTTGAGCACATGTCAGTCTGACACTTGGTTCGACTCAACACTTGGGCGAACCTGTGGCCCAGATATTTACGATTTGGATGACGATAACGACGGATTTACCGACGTGAAAGATGCCTTCCCATTGGATGGATGTGCTTATTTGGACACCGATGGAGATACCCAGCCGGACGACCTCAACTGCCCGGAGGGAGTGACCTCTTGGCTGACCGTTGATATGGATGATGATGGTGATGGTATTCCGGACAGTCTTGAAGGGGTCGAAGCGGATTCAGGCAACGATAACATCAATGCCATCATGCTTGTTGTAACATTGTTTGGTATTGCCGTATTGATGTTCTTCGCTCGACTCCGGAAAGGTGGCCCGGGTGAATTTACATCCATCGACGAAACTCACCTTTGAGGAGTGGAACGGTTGACCTCCTTTCTACCAACGCCCGAACAAATGGCGTTCGCTGCGGTAGGTATTCTTGCAGTCATACTTGCTTGGGATGCCTTTTGGTTGACGCGGCAACGGAGGGATATTCCGGAATTAGGAATGCTCGCTAACGGAGGCTTTGCATGGAAAAGCGAGGGGAGCCATGAATTGATTCGGCAATGGGGGAATCTTGGTTCAATGGCAGCGATGATGGTTCTGCCGTGGGGCTTGCTTGAGGCGAGCAACACTCCGGTCATCTACGCGATTGTATGGGATGTGCTTCTTTGCCTTCATCTCATTTCTCTGACCGTTCCTAAACGATACGCGATCACCTCAACCCATCTTTTTGCGGACGGCCAAAGCTATGCTTGGGAGCGACTCAGACTTGCTAAGCGTCAACCAAAACGCAGAATCATGCTCCTGCGAAATGGATGGGGCCCGTTTGGCCCCCTTCCGCTTGGCGGAGACCCTACTTCGTTGGGGACGGCCAAAGAATACATTCTGGCCATGGAGCAGTCGCGTTCTCAGAAGCGTTTCGTTGGCGATCAAGAAGAATGAAGCGTTATTCTCTTGGAGTGCCGACGCCTAGCGGTGTTATGGAATGGACACGAAGTGGCGATGATGTTTTTTTACGACTTGACCCCGGTGAGGAAATTCATGCCTCACTGCAAACGCTAGCCGACGAAATCGGGTTTGATGCTGCAGCGATTACCAGTGGTATTGGAAGGACACGGGACAGTACTTACGGCTACATGGACGACGACCATCATTACCATCGACGAACCATCACGGGCGGTAGCGAACTTGTAACGCTCCAAGGCAACTTAGCACGGCGTGAGAATGGCGACGCGTTCACCCACTTGCATGCTACCTTTTCAGACGATAATCTCACGCCTCATGCAGGCCATATGTTCGAAGCAACGGTCCATGTCGTGGCCGAACTTCACCTTCGTTTGCTCACCGAAGCCATCATGACGCGTTGCCCGTTGGAGAACAGCGAATTTGTTGCTTTGAAGTTTGATTGAGGCGTTCAAAAGCGATGCTTCTTATCCTGTCGCATGCGTGTTAACACCATGAGCGGCGAAGTTCCAAATCCGGACCATTCGCCGCAGCGAGTCGACTGGCTCGCCGAACAAATCGCCCACCATTCGCACCTCTACTACAATCTCGCTGCACCCGAACTTTCCGACGCTGATTTTGACCGACTTTGGGATGAACTTCAGCAACTTGAACCCAATCATCCACAACTACGGCGGGTGGGCGCTGACATCGCTCCCGGCAGCGTTAAGGTTGAACATTTATTTCCAATGAGAAGTCTTGACAAGGCGAATAAAAAGGAAGAACTTCTTCATTTTGTTAACACGACCACACAAGGTTCGAAGCGCTTTCTCTCCCAACCGAAATTGGACGGTTCTGCTCTCTCGCTGGAGTATCGCGTTGGCCGATTGGTAAGGGCGGCCACGCGAGGAAGTGGAGAGCGTGGAGAAGACGTAACACGCAACGCCCGTAAAATTGCGAATGTCCCAGAAGCGCTGCCCCTCCCAGTAGATCTTCACGTCCGCGGTGAAGTTGTCATGCCGCTTTCTGTCTTCGAATCAACGTACAGGGACGTCTCTCCAAATCCTCGTAACCTTGCGGCAGGGGCTTTGCGACAAAAGCACGATGACGGTAAGGCTGACGCTTCTGATTTGGTCTTCCAGGCTTACGACGCTCAATTTCCTCGAGGAGAAAACCGCCACCCCGACAGCATGGAGATTCCATCCTTTAGGTACGATACTGAAATTCTCGCTTGGATGGAAGAGTCTCTTGGAATCCAGCCAGCAAAATGGGCGCTCCATGATGGTGAATCGCCTGCAACGACGGGAACACTCCTGTTTGACCAATCCCAAGATTGGCTGAGTCAGCGGAGTGCCTATCGGTTTGAAATCGATGGAGTGGTCTTCAAACTTGACGATTTAGCCCAGCGCGAAACATTGGGAATGACCGCCCACCATCCACGCTGGGCCCTGGCTTGGAAGTTCCCTCCCGAAGAAGCCACCTCGGTCCTCATGGGCGTTGAATGGCAGACAGGAAGAACCGGAAACATCACTCCAGTGGCCCGAATCGCACCCCAAAGGGTTGGGGGTGTAACGGTTGAAAATACAACCTTGCACAATTTAGGAGAAGTTCAACGATTGGACGTTAACATCGGCGATAAAATTCTCATTGTGCGCCGAGGAGATGTGATTCCAAAGATCGAAAAGGGACTCGGGAGAGCAAGTGAAGCAGACCTCCTTGGACGCACCCATGCCTCCGGTGAACGCTATGAGGCAACACTGCCGGACAAAGTCGCCATTTTAGCACCTGAAACCTGCCCTGCTTGCGGAGGGGGCATTGAGAGAGAGGGGGCTTTCCTCAAGTGCCCGGAATTGTTTTGCGAAGCCAGAACAAGCAGGTCAATTCTTTACTGGTGCCGTTCACTAGAAATGGACGGCATAGGGGAAAAGTTGGTTGAGCAACTTCTCGATGAACACGTTATCACAACGGTTGCAGACCTCTATCGGTTGACGTTCAACGAACTCATGGGCCTTGAACGAACAGGAGAGAAAACCGCGAACAACGTTCTCAATGAGATTTCAAAATCCAAGGCGATGACACTCGGGCGTTTTCTTCATGCCTTAGGATTGCCGGGAATCGGGCCCGAACTTGCAACAGCAATGGCCCAAAAACTTCACGATGCACCGGGCTTGATGCAATGGTTGGAGGCCGCCCATGCTGCTTTTGGCGAAGCCAGTTTTGGCCCACCTGTTGGAGAGAATGGAAAGCCATTCACCCACAATGAGGCACTGCGAAATCTCATGGGCATTGATGGCGTTGGCTCTGTCGTTGCCCTGCATTTCAGAGATGGGTTGCATCAGCGCAAACAAATGCTTGAGGATTTGCTATCTCTTATTGACGTCCAACCCCAACCCCTCCTAGCGGCTGGCGGGCCGTTTGAAGGACGAACCTTTTGTCTGACAGGAACGCTAAGTAAGCCTCGAAAAGAGATCCAACAAATCATACAAGACGCAGGCGGTAAAGTGGTGGGAAGCGTTTCTGCTAAACTCGGCGTTCTTGTTGCTGGTGAACAAGCAGGGTCAAAGAAAGCAAAAGCAGAATCTTTGGGCATCGCAGTATGGAGTGAAGCCGACCTTTTGAGTGAACTGAATTCAGAAGCACCTACACCGTCTGTTCCATCAGCCGAGAAAGGAAACGTCGGACAACCTTCGCTTTTTGACTTTTGATGAATTCAACCGTAAAGCATAGCGTTGGTACTGGGAGAACTGTCTTCGCTTTTTCCAGCACTGTCCATGAGTGCTTTGAGTTGTGCTTCAAGTTTCTCAGCTTCTTCGATCAGTGGCTGGTTTGGAAGGTCAATGCTTGGGAGAAGCGTATTCAGTTTCTCAATGAGTACTGCTGCAGCACGAGCGTCGGGCCAACGAGGGTCAGCTTCGACCATGATGGACATGGTGCCCAGGCCCCTGCGGGTTGCTTCGCTTAGGATGCCAGCATTCATTCCACGGATGACTCCTTGTTGGAGCAGAGGGATATTCATTTCTTTGAGCATATCTCGAACGGTCTCGTTGCATCCGATCCCGACAACATCGATACCGTCTGTGTCTTCGTATTCGACAACGGGCTCAACACCGTCCATATTGCTCTTCATGCCCGCCTTAGCGAATGCATCGATAACGATACCAGCCAATACTTTGTGCTCCTTGGACCACTCAAACAAAGCCCATACGATCTTGTGAACGAGAGGTTCGGGAACAACCATTTCACTCATGAGCAGAATCACCTGGTCACAGCCATCAATGCTGCACTGAGGCTTCCCAGCATAGGCCCGGATTGGGGGCAAGGGAACACCTTCTTGAATCAAAGAAAGGGTAGGTAGGCGGTCATCGACGAGGCCGCCGACGAACTCCAATTCCAAATGGTCGATGAGGTAGTGAGCTACAATACTTGAAACCATTCCAACACTTGGAAAGCAAGCAATAACCATGGTATTCTCTTGTTCAATAATGGTATTGATTCGAAGACTTGGGCCATCCATGAGTTCCTCTAACGGACCGTGCGCCTTCAACGCTTTGGCTCCATGACATCAAAGGCTTCATCATTGACAAGGTTCACCAACAGCCATGAGCGCTGACGAAACTCCTTCGCCACGTCCACACAGCCTTTCGCCTTCCGCATGGAATCGCTACGAGACTTGTCCGAGGATGTATTGGCTCAGCCGACAACGCCTCCCACGGAAGGCGGGAATGGCGGCCTCGCTTGGAACCGCAGTCCACGCTTCGATTGAAGATTTGCTCAACTTGGACCTTTCAGGACGCGGGGATAAGGAAGCAGGATGGTTGCCCCGTGAGGCAGAGCGTGTTCTCAAAATACGTTGGGAAGAGGAAAAGGCAGTGTTCATGGCTACGCCCAGACGCCCCAATTGGAAAGAAGACAAATGGAAGGAAGCGCTCAAACAACAACGAGGGGGCGTTATTCTCTTGCTTGACCACTTAGGGGCGCGCGAACTGCCCCATGAAGACATCACCGTTGCCCTTTGGAAGCGATTGCAACAACTCACCATCGCCGTAGAGGGCGAACTCAAAACCAGTGACGGCCGTCTAATGGGCCGCTTGGATTTATTGTTCGCAGATATGGCCGAGGATGGCACGATGAAAGGCTGGCTGGTTGCAGACCTAAAAACTGGCAACGCACCAACAAAGGAACTGAAGACCGAAGTAAATCGCCAACTCCGAATGTATCGGGACATTCTTCTCGCTAACAATCCAAGCGCGCCACCGGTTCGTACTGAAGGATGGTACACCAAAACAGCAAGCAAGTGGGCTGCTCTAGGGCCAAGCGTCCTCGAAGACGCATACGCTGCTTGGGAGGCAACGCAAGCCACCCCCATTCCCATGGAGCCAACCCCTGGACCGGACAGTTGTGGAGGGTTCTGCGATTGGAAGGCGTGGTGCCCGCACTGGTGGACTTGGCGCAAAGAGTCCGGCACCCTTCACAAAGATGATTTCAGCGATGCCGTCGTCCTTTTGCATCAATACGACGACGTCAGCGGTGTCGGCGTTGTGGAACTTTGCGAACCATTGGATGAGACCGGACGAGCAATCCCAACAGGCAACCGAGTTTCAGCAAAATTCGACGGTCGTGGAAAAGATGCCCTCGAAGAATTGCGAACTCAAGGCTACCAAGGGCCGCTGTTTCTCGGGTCGATCATGACGGCTCGACGTTCCTGGCGAGTTGGCCCGTGGTGTGATGTTCTTCCGTGGAATCCTTTGCCGGACGGCGAACCGTACGAACCCCTCTCAGCGTAGATGTTCGCGCAACAATTGCCGCGTATCTTCGCATTCGATTCCATTAGGGGAAAGCAACCACCCGACATAACCGGGGTCTATTGCTTGAATTTCAGAAAGATGTTTTCCTCTGTGACGGCCAAAAGAGACAACGTAATGGGCACCATCGCGACGAACTTTTCCTAAGGAATCCACCGGTTCCAAGTCGTTCAAACCTCTGCCAAGTTCCGAAGCGTCCGTGTTTCCTTCGCCGTGAACAATCCATCGTTCAAGTTCGGGGATTGACCTTCGGAACGCTGGAGAATGTTCAACGGAGAGTCGCCAAAACAGCAACAGCGTTGCAGCAGCATCTGCAGCGGCAGTATGTGCGGCTTCCAGACGAATTCCGTGCCGGCTGCAAAGTGAGCCAAGATTGTGAGGTCTTGGAATCTTGAGTCTCCGGACCAGTTCAAGCGTATCCATAATCGCCTTAGGTTGCGGACAAAGTCTGCCGAGCCGGAGAAATTCCTTTTCTAGCATGGCGAAATCAAATTTTCTGACATTGTGGCCTACTAAAACAGCGCCTTCAATCAATTCAGCGACCTCGTCAGCCACGGCTTCGAACCCTTGTAAGCTGCGAACATCTCTGTCGTAAATTCCGTGGATTCGACTTGCATCATAGGGTATGGAGCGTTTTGGGTTGACCAAGCGTTCGAAGTTGACCGCTGTTCCATCGATAGCACTGCCGATCAAAGCGAGTTGGACAATCTTGTCCTCTTGTGTTGACACCCCGGTGGTCTCAAGGTCAAAGGCCAGAACTTTTTCGCCTTGGAAAAGGTCTTGCCCCATGACATTTCACCGCAACTGCTCCTCTTTGAACATCACTCTCAAACCCGATGAGCCCTTGGGCGGAATATGGGGCTTCGAAGTTGGTTGAATCAAATCATAGGAAGAACCGATTCTGTAGGTAATACGCCTGTTGTAGAGCCTGCGGTATTGGAGGAGGACATGACCACCTTCCATCGCACTCAGGAAAAACGCGCAACGGAAGCCCTCGCCCTGTTCGAAGAAGACGACCCGGTCTTGGAGCCCTTAGCGAACAGCGTTCCAGCGCCTTATGATGCCAGTCAGGCTCAAATTGAAGACTTACTCAGTGAAGGTACATCACCGTCATTTACCCATCAAGATGAGGTTGAAATCCATGATGTGTCAGAGGTTGAAGACCCCTATGAAGATGCGATGGTCGAAGGGGATATATCCGAAACCGTCGTCTTCGACGGGCATGAAAACAGGGCTTCTGTTTAATCACTTCAACCGAACAGTTAGAAAGGATGGGCCGGTCGTTTCTAACATGAAGCATTCCCTAAAGCGAACAAAGGTGTCAACCGCCTTTGCCGTTGGCTTTGTTCTCATGTCATTGCTGTCCGGTTGCTTGCAAGCCTTGGACACAACGGTTTCTCCTCGGGCCACATTGGAAGCCTACCCAACCCTCATTCAAGAAGGCGAAATGGTAACCTTGGACGCTCGAGACTCCTCCGCTGTTGAGGGAATCATCACCGGCTACAGTTGGGACTTTGGTGACGGTTCAACCGCCGAAACCGTAGTGGGTTTCACCTCTCATGCGTTCCCAAATCACGGGCAATACATCGTTCGTTTGACCGTTACCAACGACCAAGGCGGAACCGACGATGCCGTTGCGACTGTTTTGGTTAACGGAGCGCCGGTCATCAACATCAGCATGCCCACATCGGTTCGCGCTGGAGATTCAGCCCTGTTCGATGCCTCGGAATCTTACGACCCGGAAGGCGGGCAAATGGCCTTCTCTTGGGACTTTGACATCAAGGTCGATACCAATGGAGACGGAGACCCACTCAATGATTTGGACGCTTTAACGCCCGAAGTTCTCTTTGATACAACAACTTCAGGCATGATTCATGGCATTCTTCGAATCGATGACAGCGATGGAGCATTTGCGATAGAATCGTTTGAATTGAACATCACAACACGTACGTTCAACGTTGTCTGGGTCACTGAAACCATTGACATTTCCTGGGACGAGTATCTTGAACAGGGTCAGACATGGGAAGGGAATCTGACACCAGGCGAAAACGGGCGCATCATCGCCTTTGACGCTTTGTTGGAACTCGATCGAGACATTGCACCTCCACACGATAACTTCTCACTGGTCCTCCATATCGTTGATGATAATTATAGAAAAACTGCTCAAACCCAAGCCGGAAATTACACCACCAATGAACCCGCAACGGCTGAAATGTCGCTTGATGAAATGAATTCACCAGGTGAAGAAGGTTTGTTCGTATCGGATTCAGAGGAAGAGTTGTTGAATTTCTTGTTGGGTGACCGAGGAAACCGAACCGGCCAAGGCGAATGGATTTGGTCGGTTGTTGCTCAACAATCCGACCCCGATTCAATATTTGGAGAGCCAGACCCCGACCCGGGGAACGATTGGGTTTTGAGCGTTAAAATCACCGTTATGAGGCCTTCTTTATCGGAAGTAGCCGTCAGCGATTCCAGCGTTTGAAAGAGAAAGGTGTATGAAGAGGGGCGCCTTGGAAAGGAATGGTCATCATGGTCGATACAGTTGAAGTCAGCCGAGTTACGATTCGAGACGCCTTGTCTGTTGACCTCTCCGTTTGGATGAATGATCCAGACGACTGGGACTTCAGGCCCTCGCTCTTCTATGCAAACAACACCCTTTCTGTGCGTTGCGCAAATCAAGGCCATGAACTTGCTTCAGTCGAACTCGACGATGAGCAAGACGAAGCCCTTCACCGAGACCGAGCAGCAGAACTGCGCGTGAAGTTTCACGTCCATGGAATGCACGGACGGCTCAACAAGATTCACCCGATCATCGCTGATGGAAAAGCCAAGAAGTTGGCCACGGCTAACTGGAAGACCACCCAATCCGTTTCGTTCGAGTAACCCCCAACGAATCTTTGATAACGGTTCAACAAGATTTTGCCGTTTATGTCAAACAGGACAGGTATAGGCAGTCAAAAAAGAGCACGATTCAACCGTATGTGTCGTGAGGTTCGACATTTTGTTTCAGCGAATCCAGGCTGTTCTGCCCAAGCCATCGTCGCTAATTTGAACCACGATCAAGGGATGCGCAACCACGGCCTTACTCCAAGAAAAGTAGGTTTCTTCATCACACGACATCTTGGTGCCACCCTCACGTGGTGGCAGGACCATCGTGCTGGTCGCCGCGTGTACGGTTTGATTGGCGATGAGCCTTCTAAAAAATCAAGCCAATAAAGGAGAATTGTGGGTTTGTCTCATGTAGGGCCCGCTCATCAGCACCAATATGGAGGGGCAAATCGCTGCTTATTTCGACCTCGATGGAACGCTCCTCAATGCGTCCAGCGAAAAAACCCTCACGGCTCACCTCGCTAAACGTCGTCCATGGCGTATTCCATGGGGTGCAGTAGCATGGACATCTGGTTTTTTGACCAATTTATTACGAGGTCGTTCTGTTTACGATGCGGCCCGAAACCGCGGCCACCTATCTCTAGCGTCATGGGAAGTCCTTGAGAACTATTCAGAGCACTTGGCTGAACATGTCTTGAAAGAACATGTTTCAGCGGGAGCTTGGGAACGACTGCAGTGGCATCGTGATCAAGGCCACCGTTTGATCCTTGTTACGGCTACCGTTGCTCCCATGGCTGAAGCGATGGCTCAGGTTCTCAACATGGACGCAGTGTACGGTTGCGGGCCAAGCGAGCGAACAGGCATTTTGTCAGGTTCTGAGCGAGGTTGGAGCGTCCCCCGTCGCAAAGGCAAAGTCCCCGTAGTGGAATTGGATGCGAGGGAAAACAATCACGACCTCAGTCAATGTTATGGATATGGAAATACCCTTGCAGATTCGTGGTTTATGAAGCTCTGCGGGCATGCAATTGCTGTTAACCCAGAAGGGTCTCTACGAAAGCACGCGCACTCACACCAGTGGGAAATTGTGGAATGGCCTTGAGGGTTCATATATCCTTACGGGCCATCTAAACCATGAGTCCGGACGATGAAGAAGAAAACCAAGCGAGTGAAGTTGTCCAAGATTACCGAAGGGAATTGCTGTTGAACCAAATGTTGGAGGCTGCTCAAGCAACCAATCGGGCTGCAAAGTTAGTCAGCAGTATCGTAGCCCGAAACCAAGACCGAATGTTTCTCGACAAGGCTGGTCGAATCATTGTAAATGGAACGCTTGCAACCTATCGTGTTGACATGGGCGGGTTTCTCAACAAAATGAACAACCCCTTTGATTACAGTTCTTTTGACCAGGTTGAAATCCACCCCAAAGGAACTCTTGTCGACCAACCAAAAACTGCATGCGTTCAAGTCCAAATCAACGGTTCAATGCCCGCATACGACCTCCTTGGAGCATATTTGCTGGGGCTCATGAACGATGAGTCGACATGGCTTCAAGAAAACATGGGCCCTCTACGCCATGCATTGTACGCCATGTACGGGTTAAGAGAGAGTCCCCTCACCGAATCCTTGTCAGAACATCTTTTCATGAAATACGGTGGGCGTTTGGACCCCAAATCTGACCATTTTACCTTGAGAGGTACAAACGGATGGAAGTGGCGCGTTTCTTTTGGAAATCCACTGGCTCGCGGCTTCAAGATAGAATACTCAAAGCCACGTCAAAGTTGGTGGAATGACATGTTTGATGACCATCTAGCCGAAACCTCCCAACATTACACGCTTTGCGGCTTCTTTGACCTCATCGACCATCTATCCGAATCTCCTGCAATTCTTCGCAACTCATCCGAGTGGCAGACAGACCCCATTTTTGTCAGAAAGGTCGCCTCAGTTTACCCCCCTCTCGCCAAGAAGTTGTTGACAACCATTGAGAGTGAGGATTACGACCCTGCAACGATTCAATCTTTTTACGATGAAACCATCACTGAAGAAGAAGCAACAACCGTCGCTCTCCTTGATGAGCAGATTCGTAACTTGGCTCTTGCTTGAGCTGATTCATGGTTGAATGGCGGCCCCACCGCGATTCGAACACGGGTTCGAGGCTCCGCAAGCCTCTGTGATATCCAAGCTACACTATAGGGCCAATTTGGCCGACCAGCCGCCCCAATATAAGCGCGAGGGTGATACAACGCCCTGTTTCGTACAAGGGTTCATTGAATTGAGACGCCTGGAAAGTCCATGGCCGTAGTGATTGAACGCTCCGTGGAATTCCCGATGGTCGATTTGGCCAATATCGCCTACTTCCCAAGAATCTACGACCTGGCACATCGGGTGTTTGAAGCCACTTGGCCTGAGATGTGCGGCGTGGATTATCCAACGGTTCTTGGAGAACTGAAAGTTGGTTTTCCCGTGATCAACATCGCGTCGGAATTCAAAGCGCCAATGAGGTATGGCGACCGTATTTCAGCGCATATATCAATTTCCCATATCGGGACCACATCGTTGGTCTGGGAATATCGTTTCATCAATCAACACGCAGATCTTGTTTGGTCATCATCCCAAACCACCGTTTGTGTTGACATGGATACGCTGAAGCCAACACCGATTCCAGAGCGCCTCAAAACGGGACTGCTCAACCATTTAGATGGAGGGGTAGATAATGAATAATGAAGGCATTAAACCAGACACCCGAGGGCCGAAGAACATCGCCATCATCCTCTTTTTCAGCGCGCTTTTACTGGCTGGGTTCTCCTATCAAGACTGGCTTCAGCACCAAGGCGGGCTTACGGATTCCCAGGTTGATACCTTCCTGGCGACTCCAAACAGTCAGGGTGGAGAGCCAACATCCGTGGACGACTTTAGAGCCTTTGAAGACGAAGTTCAAACAAATAAGGGATACCTGATCCGTTCAATTGGGCTGGCAATAGCAACGATTTGCTTGCTTATCGGGACGCCTCTCTTGCATCGATTGAACATCAACGGAGCGTATCTCTGTGTAACTGGAGCAGTGCTTGGCCTGATTTCCGGCGTTTATGGAAGTTATCTCATCAACGATTCAGCTCAAATGCACTTGGGTGACGCTATGATGCTGACTTACGAAATATGGGTGTATCTTTGTGGAGCGATCATGTCCTTATGTCTCGCGGTAACAGCGTTACCTCTCTTGAACACCAAAGCTCGGATGGCTCTCAACCTCCAAGTCATTGTGGTACAAGACGAATCGGAGTGAATGTTTCATTCAGGCTTTGGCCATTTTTTGGCAAGGGCCTTTCGCAATTCGTCGTCCATGGTGGCGTTCCACCAATCGCTACCCTGCCAGATTGCGTATTTACCTCGTATTCCACGTAAGTCGGCACCCTTGAATTTACAATTCTTAAAATTTGAAAGGTTCAGTCTTGCCTTTCTCAAATCAGCACCACGGAAATCCGAGTGGTCGAATGAAGATTTCATCAAATCGGTATCAACCATCGAAGCACGACGAAAGTCACAGTGGGTAAAATCCCCTTCGGTTAGGTCGGCCCTGTCAAAGATGGTCCTTCGGAAATTTGAACCGGTGTGACGCCCCTTTCTCACGAGCGATTCGGTCTTGTTTTGAAAAGACCAATCCAGCACTTCGGCTTCTTCAGAAGTTGTCTCATCGTCCCGAGGATCGCCTTTTCCTCCACCGGACATGACCATTTGAGCACCTCAAGCGCCGGAGCGCTTGTCCAAGTGTGCTTGGCCTTCGGGTGTAAGGATTGCGAATCGATTTTTCTCATCCTTTCCACGAGGGACGATGAGGAAATTCCTTTCCTTCAGACGGTTGAGGTAGAGGGAGAGATTGCCTGGTGGGTCAATGCCTGCATCACTAAACAATTGGTTGACCACACGAGGCGGACTGTCGCTAACACCCTCTACGTCGCGCAAGTAGTGTATGGCGCCCAACACTTGGTCAGGTTTCCGCGACAATGCACAATTGTCCAGAAGGGCGCGGAACGCAGACCCTCGTTCTGGCAGTCCGGCATCTCTTGCCGCATTCACAGCGGCTTCAAGTGCGTTTTCTCTTGCCTCTCGGATGCGTTCGAGGAGCATGGTCCATGTGTGGTCAATCTTGGCCGCAGCCAATTGTTCGTCAATTTGAATGGCGGCGCCTTCGAGATTAATCTCAATGTCACCGGCTTGAACTGTAAGTCGCAAAAATAATCGCCTCTTGACTCATAACGACACTCAATCCTTCATAACCTTATGTTGTGAAAAATGATACATTTTTAGAAAATTTAAGCGTTCAACGCGACAAAACAAACATAACAGGTAATGCGCAGCCAACCATGAGGCCTTGAGATGAAATCCCGTCAAATTCTGGGAACCCTGCTTGTTTTGATGATGGTTGGCCCTGGCTGGTCAGTTATGTTTGCTAGCGCCCAATCCACCACCATTTCTGTTTTTTCCACGGGTACAGCCCAAGAAACAATCACCATGAACGGGGGCACACACACCTCAATTGGGTTTGATTTGGAGCGAAACACTACGATCGAACAGTCTCTTTTCTTCCTCTCTCCCGATTCTGGAACAACCCAGTCGCCGGGTAAGGTATGGCTGGACCTCGACCAAAACGGAGAGAATGAGTGGGAATTCAATCAAACCGGTTACGGAGACTTTGGATTGCAGACGATGTTTGCAGATGGAAACAACTCATCTGCATTAGCCATCGAACCAAATGGGCCCATCCAAGCCAGTACCAACACTTCCGACTTCCTTCTTCCTTACGGTTCTGCAATAACCGATGCTCGAATGACCGTTGGGTTTGAACCTACTTTGACTGGCGGCTTCTTTCCATTGGGGCCGATAACCGATACGGCCATTGGTGACATCGAAAACAACAGTCTGGCAGACGCCATCCTTCTTTCGTCCTCAAATGCAAGTACCGGAGTTGGGACCGCCTTCACGGTCATGAGTTATACCAATACTACGGGCGTTTCCAACACATCATGGGTTCCAACATGTACGAATGCTACCCGGGTGATGGTTGCCGATTTGAACGGTGATTCCTTTGAAGACGTGGTCACGTATGCACCGGTGGACAGTTTGCTCTGCATCCACATCTACAACGGCACCACAGGTAACTTTCCAACCCGGGCCAATTTTACGCTCCCCTCTTCAGTCATTGATTTGGATATTGGAGATGTTGCCGATGATGGATATGCAGACTTGGTAACCATCCGAACCGGTGGAGGAGTTGATATTGCAGAATTTAGCACCAAGTCCAACGGGTTTTCAAGCGTAGATTCGGCCGTTGTTTACGAAACTCCTCAAGGCACTACAACAGCCTCTTTGACGGCAATGTACCTGGCTCGGTTTAATGGTGAATTGAACCCATACAAGTTGGTCGTGGTGGATACCACAGGCCAATGCATCCAACTGCAGTATTCGCCAAACGGGGCCTTTGCAGAGCTGGTGACGCGCTTTGATGGACTCGGAACGGATTCAGTGTACGGCGATTTTGATAACGATGGAGACCTCGATTTCATTGCCACACGTAGCACTGGACACCGCTCAATTGAAAATCGCCTTACATCTTGGGATGAGGAGAATCACAATGGTCTCTTGGACCTCACCAATGCGACCATCATCGATCACGATTACGACATGGACAGTTCGCTCCTCCTTCCTCAGTTGACCCAAGGCGATGGCATTTCGAGCACATTAGATGGCAACTTTACTGCTTACAATTTCCGTACTTACGGCAGCAACAAGGGACGAGTTGACTCATCTGCTTCAGCAATATTGGAACCCTGGACCATGCCCAAGTCCATCGATTTCGGAGACTTTGATGGCGATGGTATACGCGAACACATTGTCGTCGCAGGTGAAGGTTCACAGCACGGGGTGTTCATAGGTGCCTGGCACGAAATTGGTTACGATGTTGACCATAATTCAATGGCTGATTACACCGCATCAGGCTATGCTGGAAACGGCTCAAATGGCCTCGCACCGCTTCAGATACTCGACCCAGTCAACAACTTGAGCACGCAGTTGAGCGCTATGAGTTTCAGTTGGCCGTGGATTACCGATGGCTACGGCATTCAAATGTCTCCGGTCAACTTTTCGTTGAGCACATTGGCTGGGGGCATGTTCACCTTTACAGATCTCAACATTACATATGATGCAGAATTTCAGGTGAATCTTAATCCACATCCCTCTCGTAATCTCACCAATGTATTGAATCAACAGATGACCGGTGGTTCAGGAACGTTAAACGTACCTCTGCTGTTTTCCTCAACACGAAACGGTAGTTTTGAGATTTCCAACCCCACCATTGCCTACACCGAAGGCGCACCTAATATCGCCCTACCGCCAACTCCGATATTGCAAATCAATCAACTGA
The DNA here is from genome assembly GCF_943787815.1 of Candidatus Poseidonia alphae. Taxonomy (NCBI): domain Archaea; kingdom Methanobacteriati; phylum Thermoplasmatota; class Candidatus Poseidoniia; order Candidatus Poseidoniales; family Candidatus Poseidoniaceae; genus Candidatus Poseidonia; species Candidatus Poseidonia alphae. The sequence continues at coordinate 752,355 of NZ_CALSNW010000001.1, read as the reverse complement.
ACAGCACGAGTTTGGAACTTGGATGGCAGAATCAAACCGATTTTGGTGACGACCTGCTTCAATTCATCATCTACAGGGTGGGCCAGAATCAAGACTTAGATCTCCTTGATACCTATTCAAGCAGCATCAGCAACTTCACGATCGATATGAATTTCTCCCCCGGTGAACAATACGACTACTATGTCCGCAGTGTCCATCAATACGGAGTGACCAGCAATCTCTCCGCCCCTCTTTCAATCACCGTCCCCTACCCTCCCCCTCAGTCCTACATACCGAACGTGACGGCTGTAGACCGCCCCAGCGATTCTGGAGGCGCGTTGGACATCACTTGGTCCCCGGGACATTCATCCGTGAATGAACATCAGATTTACGTCAGTGCTGTGAATTTCACTTCACTTAATGGAATGAGTGCCTCCATGACAACAGCGGCTTCAGTCTTTAATTCCACGCTGAGCGTTGACAATGAAGGCAATGCCCTCCTTGATGGAACGCCTTACTTCGTCACCGTTGTTGGCGTCGACCAGTTTGGTAATTTTTCATACGATGCGACAGCGTTTGGCCCAGTGTTCACCAGAAACGACTCGGCGTTAACCACCTCGCTTGACGTGACCTATCTTGGATTTACAAGCGATGAAACCACCTCACATCTCTTGTTGAAGAAGAATGGGGCGTTGGATGTTACCGCTCATTTGCATGAGAACGGTTCGGGTGTTGTTGGAGCGGATTTAACATTGAACATTCTCGGTGAAAACGATAACTTCACGCTCGTTGAAACAACAAATGAATCAGGCATAGCGGTGTTTTCAATCTCTAACCTCACCACTCTGGGCCCAATTGAAGCGCTTGGCCAAATGACCCTTTCAGTTTCATACGAAGGAAGCCAAGGAGGACTCATAGACCGCCCACTAACCCCTGCATTCAACCAATCTTCTGCTTTTGGCGTCGTTGATGTGTCCTTCACGACCGTCGAGCCAATCCTCCTTACTGAGAACGCATCATTCTCAACGGTTCTCCTCGTCAATGCAGACATCGCCGAACAACAGGTACTGCTTGCAAACATGATCGTTGGATGGATTGCGAACGATGAAAATGGTTCAGAGGTATCAGCGGGAATTGGAGAGGTGCGTGGAAACGAGATGGAACTCTCTGGAATTGGCGCATACGGTGGATTCTTACACATTCATCTGGACACGTTCACTCCGTACTATTACACCGAAGGTATGGCGGTCATGATCGACTTTGAAGGATCACCTGCCGTAGAAGAAAATCAAACCAACTCCTCCTCCAACACCAGCAACGAAACGACATTCCCGGATGCAACGCTGGCTGGAACGATTGACTGTGGAACTGCAACCTACGCATGGGAGCAAAACAGTACCGACGAGCGCATTACGTGCACCATCACCAATCCGAATCCGTTTGATGTGCTCCTCGGGTTTTCCTGGAAAGTGACTCCAACAACCCCTCCGCCAGTCACCTTTGAGGCGCCTTTTGGTGTGGGCAGCGCGCCAATCTTCACCATTTCTGCGGAGGCCTCAGTCCAAGTGGAATTCTCGCCGATCCGCAACGGGCCATCCGATGGTTTGTTCCCTGGAATTCAAGGTGTGGGCTACGTCGTTTACTTCTCATGCTCTGAGTTCGGCGGAGCCAATCAGTGCGATTCCATGACCACGCCTACAGCCAGCACTGAAGGTGAGTTACGGTGGACGCTCTCGGAGAAACTTGTGGTTGATACAGACAATACCAACGACGGTCAGAGCAACGATGAAGGTGATGGAGCTTCGAGTTCCATGACCCCAGTATTGGTCGGAATCGGCATTGTTATCTTCGTGGCTGCCGCCATTGGGGGAGCCATCTTCATGCGTTCAAGACTCGATGACGATTTTGACGAGGACGACGAAGAAGATTACTATGCTGAAGCAATGGCTGCCCCAGACGTTAGCCCCGGGCCGAAGAGTCTTGACCTGAACGCCTCCAAATCTCTTGATTCACTTAAGGCAGAGGGTAAAGAATTGCATGAAGAAGCCCCTGAAGGAATTGAATCCTCAATGCTTGGAAGCAGTGCTGACGCCTTCCAATTTGGCGCAACTGCTGAAGAGACCCGCCTCGAAACGGGTGCTGAAGACACCCATGAGGAGGAACATTCGTCCGAAGAGGAATGGACTGAAGAAGCAACCGAAGAGGACGATGGAATCTCAATGGACGAGAACGGTACCGAATGGTGGGAAGATGAAGAAGGCGTCTGGTGGTACCGCGAAGAAGGCTGGGAAGACTGGGCTGTCTGGGAAGATTGATTCAGGCGCGAGTCTTTTGATGGGCTGACGAGTGGATGCAAACCGGAGGGAATGCTATGGATGCGAATCTTCAATCGTACGCGTTGGTTTTGCACCAAGATGCTGACCCAAGAACCGGAGGCGTTGCAATCTGTGGATTCACCACTGCAGGGATGGTCGGGGTCATTGCCACATCTCACATCATCAAAGAGTTGAAATTGAAACAATTAGGAACCGTCATGCATGCTGATTTTCCTGCCGTTGCCCTCATACACAACGAGATTCCAAAACATCCTGTACGTGTTTATCAGGGTGAGGGAGTAGGCGTGTTCACTTCCGAAATACAGTTCGGAAATGAAACCGATATCACCTTTGCATCCACCGTTCTTGAGTGGTTCACAAAAGGTGGTTTCGACCGCCTCATTATCATTGATGGGCTCGTCCGACCGGAAAAAGAATTAACCGAAGGAGCTTTGTTTGGTGTTGGTTCAATCCAAGCCTCGAGAAACCGGTTGAAGGGTTTGGACATCGAACCCATTCAGCAAGGCATCGTTGCTGGAATTACCGGATTCTTATTGGGTGAAGGTGACCGTTTGGGCATTGACATCACCGCGCTTCTTTCTGAAGCAAACCCAATGTATCCTGATGCTCGGGCCGCAGCTATTGCGGTTGAGGCTATTGGCGAATTGACGGGATTAGATATTCCATTGACCGACTTGTTGGAAAACGCCCGGGACATTGAAGACAACGTACGCAACATCATAGAGAATGCCTCACAGATGCTCCCAGCACCCGAAGCAACCAACATCACGGACATTGACCCATCATTCGGATGAAAGGTTCCCGTCGGCGTTATCCAACCAGCGAGCGCACCCGCTCAAGAACCGCCTCAAGTGGAGCATCAGTGACAAAGAACGGGTCGATATCTGGAACTCGAGCCGCACAATGTCCGTGCTCTCTGAGGGAAGAAAACAGGACTTCCAACTTTGGAGCATGCGTCACACCCGCCATATTAGGAAGGTCGTCAATATGCAACAACAAGTGGTCCCGACTCATCAGATCTGCAGCGTCGGCAATGTAACGAACACTTCGTCGCAATTCCCGCTGGGAGTATTCTTGGTCTGCGTCGTCCCACTCCAAACCTGAAGTTCTTGCTCGTTCAACTTCGTCCAACGACGGCGAGCATAGGGCAAGGGCACGCTCTTCGGTCATTCTACCAGCGATGTCTTTGCTCCAAAGAGGGCCGACCCACATTGGGCCGCTTCCCCGCTCGACCTCTTCGGGAGTTGGATGCTGAACAAACCGATAACCGCCATGAGGTTCACGAATGCGCCAACCCATCATGTCCATGACATCGGATGCCCGTTCCTTACTTCGTCGCACCTTGACGCTTACACGAACATGGTGGCCATCAAAGAGTGCTAAAACGGGTTCAATGAACCGGTCATGACGAGCAGCAGTAGTTGCTACGAGGCCGAGGAGAACGCGCACTCCATCGTCATGCGCATAGGTATCAACGATTCCCTTTGCACCGTAACGGCGCTGTTGTGACGAAGCGCTTGAGCCCGTTAGCGCAGCGGTATCGGTGGCCGTCACCTCGAGGAAGCCGATTCTTGCAAGTCCTTGGATGGCCGAATCCAGGAAATTCACAGGAGAGCCGAAGGGGTCGAGGTCAACCCACTGGTAGGCTGCTTCCATCAAGGCAATACGGGCGTCGTTTTGCATGACAAAAATTCCGTTTTCCATGGTTCCTTCAGGTATCCGCTCATATCGGTCGTCTTCAAGAGCGTGACCTACGGTAATTTTTGGAGGGAACGCACCATGGGAGCGCTTTAACCAATCAAGAGCGAAGGCGTCAAGATCGTTTGCTGCAATACGAAGGCGGGGTTGGATTTCATCAGGAAGTTCATTTCGCCACCGTCGAACACGCACTCCTGTTGCACAGAGGGCATCAAGAGCGCGAAGATCGTGACCGGGCTTGACCAACCAATCGTGTTCCAACGCATCTGCAAGCAGCATCACCGAGCGTGTTCGGGCCGGAGCCATTGCAGGGTTGAGAAAACCAGGCCCCGTGCGCTTTGCAGGTCCTCTCGGCATGTGTGTTGGGCGCTCTTGGTCTTCACGCAGATGGACCAGCGTCCTCCCCTCAAGCCAAAGGTGACCGGGAGATTTCGCCCCTTCAGGTTCTCCGGTCATAAATCGGGGAAGAACCTCTCCCTCAAGACCGCACCGACGCGAGCCAAATCAATAATGCGAGAATTCAACGCCTTCGATGGCGTGAGTAACAACATGGCCGTCATTGGTTACCGAACCGACAATTGCTGTTCCAGGAAGGCGGTGAGAAATCCATTCAGTGATGCTTTGAGCGTGGGCTTTGTCAACTGCAATGACCATTCCCATTCCCATATTGAATGTACGGTACATCTCTCGGGTTTCTACCCCTCCGGCTTCTTGCAACCACTTGAATTCTGGCAGTACGGGAAGAGGAGCATCAATGGACCATCCAAGTGTGTCGTGAAGGCGAAGAAGATTCGAGAGTCCACCGCCAGTTACATGGCAGATACCATGGATATCAGAAATTGAAAAGGATGACCCGTTTCGTGCTTCTGAGAGTAAATCAACGACAGGGTCGCAGTAAATTCTTGTGGGGTTCAGAACAACTTCGCCCATGGTTGGTTCACCCTCAGTCCAACGGATGAATGTCCTGTTGGGGTGGTTGCTGTCAAAAGGGGCAGGGGAGCGATAGTCAATTCCAGCATGCTCAACGATTCGACGAACCAATGAGTAACCGTTTGAGTGAATCCCTGACGCAGGTAGGCCGATCAACACGTCACCCTCTTTCAGATGTTCTCCAGTGATGGCTTGTCCTTTCGGCAGCCATCCAAGAGCGGTTCCAGACATGTCCAATTCAGTGACAATACCCGGCAGTGATGCAGTTTCTCCACCCGCTAAGGTCACTCTTGCTTGCCGGCACGCTTCTGCAAGCGATGCACCCAAAGCCGCATGAATGGCCGGGTCTGGTTTTGGAACAGCAACATAGTCAACGAAGGCGATCGGTTCGGCTCCCACGCACAACAGGTCATTCACGTTCATTGCCATGCAGTCAATGCCTACTCCAGACCATTGTTCGAGCATGGTTGCGATTTGCAATTTACTCCCGACTCCATCGGTAGCCATTGCCAACAAATTATCTCCAAACTCAATGAGTCCACCAAATCCGCCGGGGAGGTCGACAGGCGCGCCAGGGGTCCCGGGTTTGCGAACGCTCTTGCTTAGGGCTCCGATGAGGGATGCGACTGCAGAGCCTTCAAGGTCAATATCAACCCCAGCACTTGCGTAGTCCATGGGCTCGTCCATAGCGCGACCACAAGTCGGCGCCTCAAGAAGAAACCGCTTGATTTTCTTGCTTCATTTTCGCAGTGCTTTTGAAAGAAGAGGAAACGAAACGTCAAGACGATGGTCAATTCCGCTGTGAGTCCCAACAAATTCTTCGTACCGATGGGGGACTGAAAGAGCGTCAAGCCTTGCGACAAATCGGCGAGTTCCATAATGGATATGATACTGGTCTTGCCCCCCACAATCGACAAAGCACAATTTCATTTCAGCCAAGGCTTCGTGATGGTGTTCAACCATTGAAAGCGGGTCAAAAGCCATCCATCGTCCCCAAGCCTCAGCATCAACGATACAGGTGCTGAGATCAACAGGCAACTTCACGCCCAAGTTAAGCAACCCACCGATGGGGCGCGGGTCGTAGGATGCGGCAAGTGCACACATCATCATCGTATGAAAATCAGAGGAACGCATTGACGGTGCATTTGCCAGACGAGCAAGATAGGCTTCAGCCGACCCGTCAGGCGCAATGTGGGTGACGGTTTCTCCCCAAGAGCCCCCGTACATCAACTCAAATCCCACGTCGCCAGAATGCGAAGCAACAGCAGACCAAGCATCGGGCCGAAGCATGCCGTTGACCATCGATCCGTATCCTCCAGACGATTTTCCAACAAGTCCGAATTGTTCGTTAGTGGAGTATCTGCTTACAATCTCGGGCCGCAGCCCATCGGCCAACCACGAAGACCAGTTTCCAAGAACAGGGGAGTCGACGAATTGGTTGCCTCCCAAGGACGTGAATGTGTCGGGCATGACCAAAATCACGGGGTCCATGGACCCATCAGCTACCAACCGTTCATGCCGTTGAGGCAGGGTCTCTCCGAACGCCTTCCAACCTGCACGTTGCGGGCCACTTGATGTGAACGGTGCAAGGTAAACGACAACAGGTAGCGCCCCCCCCGCCTCAAGTTGTTGAATTCCTTCGGGGGTAAGGTGTACCATAATTTCCCGTTCAGTAGGGTCGCCCAAACGATTCGCAATGAGTTCGGAATCAAACGACCAGCGGTCAATACGGCCACGAACGGGAGTGAATTGGTGCTCAGGCATGGCACGGGTAAGGAGCGGTGATTCATCTGTCCTGCGGTTCTGGCTTGGTTCCAATGGACACATCACAAGGTTGCAAAAAGGGGCCAGCAAAACGCATGTTCTCCAGTGGAAACCAAGGGGTGGTGTTCCTTTTGGGAATTCATTATGTACCCTAGGCAACCGAGTAGGATATCTACGGGCGGGAAAGAGATGGTCTCAATACAAGAATTCGATTTGCCCGCTCGTTGGACTTCATTGATTCAGGACAACTTCTCTGAGGCCGTACATAATCTTGCACACATGTGGCCAGATGAGCAATCAATGACGATATCCTATCGTGTCATAGAAGGATATGATCACGAGTTTGCTCAAGATTTACTTGCTAATCCAGACCTTCACTTTTCAGCTGCAAATCGAGCCCTTCATCAATTTTTATTGGATGCAGGACACGGAACAATTCTACCGTTTGTGCGAATTGAACACCTCCCGAGCGACCAAATTCGTACCGTATCTCAATTGCGGGCGGATGATATTGGCCAAATGGTTGCCCTTGATGCTGTAACGACCAAAATCTCAGGAGTTCGTCCTCGGTTGTATTCTGCTGTGTTCGAATGCATTGCCTGCGGGCATACGATTGAAATCAATCAACCAAACGAGCAAGAATTGATCGAACCGCTCGAATGTTCCCAAATAGACGGTGGCTGCGGTCGTCCAAAACGACAAACACGATTTCAGTTACAACAACAAGCATCCCACCTCATCAACTCCCAATTTATTGAATTACAAGAATTGCCTGAGCAAATGAAAGGCGGTATCCAGCCCGAACGCATCATCTGCATTGGTGAGCAAGATTTAGCAGGCAAACTCAACCCTGGCGACCGAGTCAAGGCGAACGGAGTCCTGTTCATCCGTTCTCAACGAAAAGGAGGAAAAGACACTCCAGTCTTCGATATATTCCTCCGCATCCACTCTCTTGAGCGGCAAAACATTCCGTTGGAAGAAATCATCATTTCTGAGGAAGAAGAATTGGAAATACGAAGCATTGCTCGGAAGGCTGACGTTTACGATTTACTTACACGAAGCATTGCACCGTCGATTTTTGGCATGACCCATATCAAGAGATCCCTGATGCTGCAGTTGTTTGGTGGTGTTGCACAGTTGAATTCCGACGGAACACGAAACCGGGGCGATATTCACATCCTGCTCATGGGCGACCCCGGTGTTGCAAAGTCACAACTTCTCAACTACATGGCGTCGATTTCTCCTCGTGGAAGGTTCACTTCTGGGCAATCAGCCTCAGCAGCAGGTTTGACAGCTGCTGCGGTTCAAGACGCCACTGCAGATGGCCGCTGGACGCTTGAAGCCGGAGCGCTGGTCCTGGCCGACCTTGGCCTCGCAGCGATAGACGAATTTGACAAAATGAACAGCGCCGATCGTTCCAGCATGCACGAAGCCATGGAACAGCAACGGATTTCAATTTCTAAAGCAGGGATCAATGCAAGCCTCAGAACACGATGTGCGGTTCTTGCCGCTGCAAACCCGAAGGCAGGCCGATTCGAACCGGTGAGCGACCTCCCGTTCACTGCTCAGATCGACCTTGCACCGCCCCTGGTTTCTCGTTTTGACATCATTTGGCTCATCACCGATACACCAGACGGGGACAATGACCAGAAGATTGCTAGGCACATCATCGCGAACCGGATGCAAGGTAGCAGCGAATTGTTGGTCAACGAAGGTTCGCTACCCGACCCATCGCGACCAACCGCCTTGACACAAAAAGTCAGCAAGAAGAAAAATGAAGATTACGACATCTTGTCGAGAGAAATTCTACGCAAGTACGTGGCCTACTCCAAGAGAAACATCCACCCCAAACTCACAGAAGACGCACAAGAAGCCATTGTTGCCTATTATGTTGAAACCAGAAAAACCGGAGGAGAATCCACCGACAGCGTCGCCATAACAGCCCGTTCTCTTGAAGCACTTTCACGCCTATCAGAAGCGAGTGCCCGAATCCGGCTTTCACAAGATGCGAATCTGGAGGATGCAGAGCGAGCCATTCGCCTCACCAAGACTTGGCGCCACGATTTGATGGGCGAACATTTCGATGAAACGACCATGCAATCTGGCAAGAAGGGGACGGTCCGAAATCAGGAGAAAACCATTCTGGACATTGTCTCAACCCTTCAGAATGAATCAGGAAGTTCTGCTAATTTGCTTGATGTATTGACTGAGGCTGAACGTAACGACATCAACCGCGGGAAGGCTGAGGACATCATCGACAAACTGTGCCGTGAAGGCCGAATGATGCGCCCGTCCGGCTACGAGACCCTGCAAGTGGTTTGATTCCGATTGAGGGTGGTGCTCATGAAGGGTGAGCCCGTCGCAGGTTCATGGCCGGTGAACCCGAAGGCGATGTTGACCGCTCCGACCTGTTGGACCCTGTCCAAATCGGCTTCATGTGCGGATTGGAAGTGCATCAACAATTAGCAACGGGAAAACTTCACTCACGCCAAACGGGCGAACTGTACGACGTGACCGTTGAAACCGTCCCTGACGATTGGCCACGCTTTGCCCGAAAATTACGGGCATCTCGGGGCGAAGGTGGGGCCATTGACATTGCTGCACGCTTTGAGGCAAAACGAAACCGCTCGTTCATCTATGCGCAATCACCCAATTCAGGCTTGATCGAACTTGACGAACAACCACCGGTGGACCTTGACGCTGATGCAGTTGATATTTCACTCACCGTTGCTGCTTTGATCGAAGCCAACCCCGTTTCACTGATTCAAACCATGCGAAAAACCGTTGTTGATGGTTCCAATACCAGTGGGTTTCAACGTACCTCACTGATTGCTACAGGCGGTGTTTTGCAAACTGCGGAGGGGCCCGTAGGGGTCGACGTCCTTTGTTTAGAAGAAGACAGTGCTCGGAAATTGGATACGATCGATGTTCCAGGTGGCCAGCAAGTCCTCTACAATCTTGACCGTTTGGGGCTACCTCTCATCGAGATTGCAACCTCTCCCGAAGTTCAAACGCCAGAGCATGCAAAATCGACGGCAATCGCTCTTGGGCGAGTCCTTCGTCAAACACGAAGAGTTCGTCGTGGACTTGGAAGCATTCGTCAGGACCTGAACGTCTCCATCGGCGCAGGTGATCGAGTTGAAATCAAGGGTTGTCAGGATTTGGATTGGATTCCGCGAATTATTCGATTGGAAATGGCCCGTCAACTCCACTTCTATCGCCTTGCAAATGACCTCAGAGCGAACATGGACCTTCCGAGTCTTCCTTCGCACAGGGAAGAAGACGATGCAGGCGTTGAGCAACAGGTGGCCAAGCGGGTTGAGGAAGCGCTCCCATGGATCTCATACGATGTTTCCGACGCCTTCTCGGCATGCGATTCAAAGATGATTCAAGAAGGTTTGAACAGCGGTTCACGCATGGTTGCCCTTCCTCTTCCAGGCCTCAAAGGGAAATTAGGTGTCAAAGCAGCCGATCCTAACGGCGCTCAACTTCCACGATTGGGACGCGAACTCGCTGGAGCAGCAAAACTCGCAGGGGTCAAGGGGATTTTCCACGCTGATGAACTTCCAGCTTACGGCATTACAGAAGAAGAAATTAACAGTGTTCGTACATCATTAGACTTGAATGAAGAAGATGGATTCGTGTTGTGTTGCGCTCCGCTCTGGCAGGCAGAACTGGCATTGGAAGCAGCGTTAAATCGCGCTCGACTTGCCTGGCATCGTATTCCTCAAGAAGTCCGAAATGTGGTCGTCAAGAAAGGGTCTCCTGAAGACGGAACAACCGCTCCCATGCGACCTCTTCCAGGACGGTCCCGAATGTACCCCGAAACCGATGTTCCTCCCCAAGCCGTAACGCCCTCACATTGGGACAACATTCTCGAGAACCTCCCTATGTCGGACAAGGAACGAGCCGAGCGACTCTCTGGGTTCGATATTTCAAACGATCAGGCATCTCAACTGTTAGCACGAGAACTGGATGATGTCTTTTGGAATCATATGGAGGGCATACCGGCAAAGGGATGGGCCTCTTTGCTATTGGTTCATGACGAAGAACACCCCGCTCTTCTGGTCAATGTTCTCAAGTTGAGGGAAGATGGCCTCCTTTCACGGGAGCATGTTGAGAGCGTTATTGAAATCCATGGGGGGCAAAACCCATCAATGGAAGCCCTAGGTTCGTACTGTCAAACCAACCAACTCGCCCCTGCTGATGTCAGTGGGCTTGCGGACGTGATTGACAAAATCATCGCTGAACGTCTTGACTTTGTCAGAGAACGCGGCATGGGTGCTATGGGCCCGCTCATGGGCATTGTCATGCAAGCCGCAGGCGGCGCCGATGGAAAAGAAGTCAGTGCCCTGCTGCGCGCAGCGATTCAATCGGTCACGGAGTGATCGTATGGTCAAACGAACGGTCTTGGCCTGCCTTCTCCTCGCAACGCTAAGCCTCCTTCTTCCAGTTCAGGCAACGACACCAGAATCATGGGAATTGGAATGGGAAGTCAACCTTGCCGACGGTTACATAACCACACATCCGATAATAGACGATGACACCGTCTACGTTCGAACTTCTGGATTTTGGACCGGAGAAGAGCGGCCGCAAGTTTTCGCGTTTTCAACCGATGGCGAAGAGCTGTGGAATCGAACCAGTGCAACAACTGTTCAACACGATATGAGTCCACTTCTCCTTCTTCCTAGCGGGTCAGGGGCATGTGGTGCTTGGCCGGAACTTGTTGTTGTAGGGTGGGCAGATGGCACGGTAGAAGTTCTACGAGCAGACAATGGAACTTCGATTTGGAACCGTACATCTACAACCCAGGGCTGGGGCATCACCGGAGCAATAACTCTGGATGGTGACCACTTGGTCGTCCCGACTCGAACCGGTATGATGCGCCTTTGCATCTCAAACGGCGAACTGGATTTCGAAGTGGAATTGGGACTCGGCTGGCGTAACGGAATATTGGTCACCAGCGACGCGTTCTGGCAGGGAGATGAATCCGGGAGCATATGGAAAGTTTCGCGGGAAGGTAACGCATCGTTGGTTGCTGATTTAGGCGGCTCCATCCGACATACTCCAATCCAAACACCATCCGGAATTTTTGTTCATGTCCAGAGAGGAGCAACGAGTACGGTCCATTTGCTGAATACGACACAAGCCACAACCGTCACCGTTCATCAAGGCGGAGCTTCACCGGCAATGCCCGTTTCTAACGGGCGATATGTGGTAACTGGAGACAGTTTATCTCTCTCAACTTTTGATTGTCAACGCAACTGCTCTTTGGTTTCAAAGCACCCGACGACAACCAACGGGGAAATGGCATGGGACAGCAACCAAGCACTCTGGTACCCCGTGAATCAACCCGACGGCAATTGGGCCGTTACAACCATCAATGAGAGCGGGAACATCACCTCCACGTTTAATTTTTCAACGCCTCATGACGGTTACGGGACAGCCGCTCCATCGTTTGGTGAAAACAGAATGGTGATGGGAAATGATGCCGGCGTCCTCATGATGTATGTTCAAGAACTTACCATCACAGCCAACGCCCAGCCATACGATTGGGTCCCTGTTGGAGGTGCCGTTCTGTTCATTTCTCTTCTTTCAATCGGCGCCTACGCCGCCTCCATCAACCGTATTGATTGGGCGTGGAGGCTCGTCCTGCTCGTCTTCCTCGTTTCGACAATCGCCATCACCCCAGACCTTTCTTCGCAATGGTCAGAATCGCTGACTGAAGACAATTCAAACGGTTATTCAGATACCTGGAATGATTCGTGGCCCGAATCTTGGAAGGGCACACAAGTGGTGATCGTTGAAATTGATGGTGAACAGCAGATTGCGGGCGGGTTGGTTGGTTATGAAACGGCTCTTGACCTCACGCTAGCAGCAGCAAACGAAATCTCATGGGAGGTGGACGTTGAATCCACAGAACTTGGTTCATACGTCGTATCCATCAACGGGGAGGAGGGCTCGGGATGGGAATATTTCCTCAACGGGGAGCGAGCAGGACAATCTTCTGACCGTCAGCCCGTTTCCGACTCCATCGTCTTGCATTGGCGCCTTGTTCGTCGGTAGGCTCAAGGAGGAACGCCCTTTCGGGTTGAATATGTTCCAAGCCTTTGGTGTTCACGGGCCCGAATTGACCCCGTTTGCGGACACGGTTATTGATGTGCTTTTGGTGGCTCTTGCTTTTTCACTTCTTGTGACTGCACCACGGACGTCTCGACACGATGTCTACCTTCTCGCCACCTTTGTTGCCGCCGTGACAGCCCTACGGGTCCTTCTACAACCGCTTCCGAATGTGCAACCCGTAACAGTAGCCGCTCTGCTGGTGGGCGCACAATTAGGGGCACGCCGCGGCGTTGCCTTTGCAGTTCTCGTCACGTTGCTATCAAACCTCTTGATCGGAGATGGTTGGTGGACGCTGTTCCAAGCCATTGGGTGGGGTGCTGTGGCGGTTATTGGTTCTCAATTGAACCTCGGAACCGCTGATAAATTCCGTTCAGGACAACTCTATGTTGCAGCGATTTGTTCAGCCTTTGTGTTTGATTTCATCGCATCACTTTCCATCGTCACGGCAGGAACGACGCTCTCGGATTTTGCTGTTTATCTAGCACACGGACTTCCATTTGATGTCTTACACGCTTTGGGTAACCTTACCTTTGCAGTTTGGTTCGGACATTTCGTTTTCCGGGCATTGGAAACCGTTGCCTCGCTAGAAGAATTGGAACAATCGGTGGCTGAGGACTATGTCGTCGAAGGATGATGCTCCCTCCATGGCGTTAATCGTTCGGGGTGACCTTTCGCTCTCCGCTGGTAAAACAGCAGTTCAATGTGCCCATGCAGCAGTTCAGTGTGCCTTTCAAGCACGCCGTCAACATGCCCGCCTCATGGAGCGCTGGCGAAGGGCAGGGGCGCGAAAAATTTGCTTGGTTGCTGATGACTTGCCTTCCTTACACCGCCTAGCGAATGAAGCACAGCAAGCGAATTTATCCTATTACTTGGTCCAAGACGCAGGGCATACTGAAGTTCCTGCTGGAACCGTAACAGTCCTTGGAATTGGGCCAGCGCCACGAAGATCATTGGACTTGATCACCGGCGAGTTATCAACGCTTTGAGGTGAGAATGTGGGCTTTCGTTCGTTCATCCACCGCATGACTGCTCCAAGGGTGAATGGACAGACCGTTCATGGGAACATGAAATTGGTTTGTGTTGTTAACCAATCCTTGAAAATGGGGAAAGGGAAAATCGCTGCCCAAGTAGGGCATGCTTCGGTGGAATCCTTTCTTCGCGCTGGAACGACACACCCTGATCACCTGGAAGCTTGGCTGTCTGGCGGTCAAAAGAAAATCTGTTTGAAAGCAGAGGATGAAGGCGTCTTTGCAGAACTCATGCGGGCGGCAGATAAGGAACAGATACCGGGTCACATTGTGCGGGACGCCGGCCACACCCAAATTCCCAGTGGCTCACAGACCGTTCTTGCTCTGGGCCCTTACGATGAAGAACACCTCGACAAAATCACCGGTCACCTCAAGCTCTTGTGACGTTACAAGGCATTGATGAAGGAGAGCGTGGAGGATGAATCATGCGCGAGTATCCCTCAGACCGCATCGATTTTCGCTCGGACACGGTGACTCAACCAACACAAGCCATGCGGGAAGCCATGATGGCAGCCCCTGTTGGTGACGATGTCTTAGGTGACGACCCAACGGTTATTGCCCTTCAAGATCGGGTGGCGAAGATGTTTGACAAGGAAGCCGCTCTTTTCGTTCCATCAGGGACCATGTCAAACGCAATTGCGCTAAGGACGCATACCGTCCCAGGCGATGAAATCGTTTGCGATAAAACCGCACACATTTACCGGTATGAAGGTGGCGGTTATGCAGCACTTTGTGGGGCATCTATTGCCCTGGTTGATGGAGAGAAGAGCCTGATGACTCCAGAGCAAGTTCAGAAGGCTATACGAAAATCTGAAGGTTCCGGCGGTCACTATCCAAACGGCAGTTTGGTTTGCATAGAGAACACGACCAACCTTGGTGGCGGCTCATGTTACGACCAAGAGATCTTTGACCAAATCGCTGCAGTTGCCAAAGCGAACGATTGTAAAACCCATATTGACGGTGCACGTATTTTCAATGCGGCAATCGCCACAGGTGTTGATGTTGCAACCATGTGCAAACATTACGACTCAGTATCAATTTGTCTTTCCAAAGGCCTCGGTGCTCCTGTGGGGTCGGTCTTGGTGGGCACATCAGCCTTCATCACTCGAGCTCATCGATGGCGCAAATTGTTTGGTGGCGGCTGGCGACAAGCAGGCATGCTCGCAGCCGCTGGCATGCACGCCCTTGACCATCACGTACTCCGGCTGGAAGAAGACCATCACCGTGCAACAACCATTGCTCAAGCACTTGATTCAATGGATTCCTTTTCCGTTGACATGGAAACGGTACAAACCAACATGGTCTATGTCCAATGCCTCAGGCCAGCGAATGAGGTCGCCCTTGAACTGCAAAACAACGGCGTTGATGTGTTTGATGTGTCTCCAACGCACATCCGTATTGTCGTACATTTGCACATCACGGATGAAGACATTGAGCGTTTTATCGATCTTTGTAAGCGCATCTTTTGAGGTGCGGACTTCATAACAGGTCGGCATTTTTCTTAGGCATGAGTTCGCACTCTTCTTACATTGACTGCAAGTATAATCTGGACTCAAACGAGGCGGAAATTGTCTGCGATTGGTGTCAATCAATGATCGACTTCAATCCTCGGGAGGGATGGTCTGTCCCCCTTACTCCAACCGATCATGAACGTGCTATTGCGTTGTTCGGAGGGCCATCCGTTCACGCCTCAGGTCGCTGGAAACGACTGGCTCATTCACTGGGGGATGGTGAGCATGCGAATTGGGCTAAATTAGAACATGAAGCAATGGAACCAATTGCCGACCTTCCCTGCAGTGAGGCTGAGTTTCAAGAACTGGGAGATGCCCTCGTTAACGGTCATGTGTTGTCAAACTCCCAAATCAGATGGTTGGCTCAGGGAATTGAATTCCAAGATGGCTCGTGTTTTCGAATCATGGACGGCCGCCAATATTTGGATGATGTAGAACTTCCATCCATCATCAGTCTTCGCTCATTTTTCCCCATCATGACCGATAAAAAACTCCGGAGCGGATGGGATCTCGCGAAACTCATCGTAGGCCTTTCTTGCAGTACGCCCGCCGCAAACAGGAATCAGGACCATCGTGAAATTCGTGCATTGAATTATGTTTTTGCGAACGGTGATTCTAATTCTCGCCCGATGGCCTCAATGCTTGCTTGGCTTTCCACCAAGGTCAAGATTGACCGGCTCAAAGAAACAGGATTGTCTGGAAAAGCTGGCTTCATCTCCTGGGCTTACGATGTTCGAACCGAACTGATCCGAAACGGAGGTCGAACCAACATGCAAGACCTCCGCAAAGCATTTTCAAACCACCCTCGGGGTTTGTTTGACTGTTATGATACGCCATGGATGAGGCACTGGAGGGACCCGAAAGAGTTCAAAATTCCAGCGAACACCCTCGATTGGCCACTGCGAGTTTCAGAAAAGCACATTTCGCTTCGCGTCCGCAGTCAAGTTGGCCGGACCCGCCTCGTTCAAATTCCCCGTCAACCGGTACATTTGGCGATTCTCGTCTCACTTGCGCTATCGCCGTTGAATTCCGATGCAGGAAAGATTCTTCTGGGCTTGCAGCACAATTGGTCACAAGCTTACCTCAAAACCGATGCTCCGACCGACCAAATGGTCCGTTCTCTGGAATTTTGTCATGGAATCCTCAACGGGCTTACCGACCGAGTGTATGTCAAGAACGCAACGGTTCTTGTGGTTGGAAAATTAGGGCATTGCTACGAGATCAATGTGACAAGGGGGCAACACAGCGCGCCGTATCTAATCTCCCACCTCAGCGGATTTGGTCGAGAGCACAAAGATGCGATTTGCATTCACAACGGCCACTATCATTCCACGGTCCCTCTCGGAGATACCATGGGTTCTGTAGTGCTCTCAATGTACAATGATACCACTGCAACCCTCAACATTGACAGCTTGAATGATTTGATACACAACCGTCCTCCGTTTGGTTTTCTACGGCCAGTTCCAAGGGAATGGATTGCTGTTCTTGACCAAGAGGCCCTCAAAGAATTGACCTACCACCATCACAATTATGTCGCTGATCCATGGTACGAACTTCGAGGCCGTTATGAGCCTGAACCGGAGCGAGGGAACCGAGGCTTTCGCGGCCTTCTGCAACGTCAATTCCGTCACGGTGAACGAATCAGTGAACGCCGGAACACCGAATGGAACGAGATTTTCCAAGAACATTTTGAGGAGTCCGGAACGTTTCCAATTCATAACGTGATTCAGCGATGGGCAGGAGGCGTCAAACCTTACCGAGCTCATGCGGTACATCGCTCATCCGCAGAAGAGCGAGCCTTCAGATACGGTGACTTCCGAAGACAGATTCATCATCGGCGTCATGCGGTTATGCCGAGGAGAAGAGACGATGTCCACGATATTGGAGATATACGCGACGGTGAACGGCGTTGGTGTGAAGTATATTCCCGAATTTGGAGCGTTTTGACATCTCAACCTCTGGGCTCAGATTTCCTAATCCCTGCCAAATACGGTGCTGCTCTTGAATTCGGAAACGTGGACCTTAAGGTGACACTGCGCAATACGGTAGAGCGCCGTTTCGTGCGACAAATTGCATCAATTCTTGGCTATGTCAAAGATATCGAGGGGCCAAACCATACCCACTACATTCGTCGGGATCATCCACGCCCGAATGCTCGCCTCCGTCTTACTGACCTCCTTGGAGAAAGTCAACGCCGACAAGGCGTCCGGGGAGCCCCTCCTCGATGGTGGAATTATGCCAATGTGGAGCGTGCCCCTGATACGGTTGAGCGTTATCCCTGGCAGTTGCATGAAGACTTGACCGATGAGCCCCGAAAACAAAAAGAATTCACTGAACTCACTGGTCTTGGCGACCTTTTTGGTTAACGTTGCCGCCGTGTGCCCAAGCGGCTCCCAAGAGGACAGTGACTGTGGTCAATGCGGTTAGAAACGGTACGGATTCCGAATCGTCCGAGTCTTCAACTTTCACATCATCCGTTGGCTCTTCAACCAAGGGTATGATTTCGTAGATGAGGTGGACTTGGAGGTCATCACCGTCGTTTGCTTCCGGAATCTGTATTGCAACGCTTCCCTGGAGTTCATTTCCTAAGGAGACGATGTCAAGCACGATGTGGGGATAGGTTCCCAGTCCGTTAGAACCTTCTTCAAACTCTGCACCTGCTTCTACGATCCAAGCCGTAACATTGAGCGTTGAATTTTCAAGATGATCAGCATCGATGTCGAGGTTCCAAGTGACCGTTCCAGAACTGTCGGTGGTAGGAGTCCAACCAAAACTTGTTGAACCAGCACCCAATGCTAAGTCAGTGTTTGCTAAACCAGTGAATTCATCAACCAACGTTGCCTCATCGGCAACACTGCCTAATTTCTTCATGGAACCGTTGAATACCACGGCAGGAGGGGCGTTTTGGCCGTATTTAGAATTCCAACGAGCATCTATGGCTTCACTTCCAAACGGGTCCTGAGTTTCTCCGATTGCTCGATGAATGTGGTACTGTTCCAACAAACCAGCTTCTTGGACCTCGTCCAATGCGTGCTCAACGTCAACGCAGTTTTCACACCAGGTGGCTGTATAAACTTCGACGACAGCAGGCAGGTCGGTAAGATTTGAGAGATCCGTCGTGGTGTTGTTCACATCAGACCATTGGCCGCCAAACATCATTCCCTTGTCGAGAGATTCAGCAGGTAGTGCTGGTGCAACAGGGGCGAACAATGCGAAAAACATCAACGAGGCAAACACGGTGAGAGCGGGGCGCATGGATTGTCCAACGAGGGAGGAGATATGAACCCGTCTTCCAAATGGTTCATTCTTCTGCGCGTTCTTCTGCACCGGATGGCCCAGAGTCGCCATCAACTTCATCGAGAACAAACATGCGACGTGCTTCAGGCAACTGTCCAGCATTCACTTCAGCCTGGATGCTCTTGAGGCGGTTGGTCAAGCCGGCGGGGGAGAGTTCTACAGCCTCAGCTACTCGGCCCAAGTTTCCATGACTCAAACCGACGAGGTCAAGCGCTGCGTACATGGCACACCCGGCCACATAACCCATGGCTACATTGGCCAGCGGGCCTTCAGCGGTAGGCTCGTTCAAGTCGGTCATGGTGTTCCAGAACAGCTCAGCCACGGCCTCAAGTTCACTTGGCGCAAGCCGCTGGGAGAGGGCGCGGTCAAGGTTCTCTGCGACGATGTCAAGTTGGTCAGCACGAAGAGCCCCTCGAGCCATTACACGGGGTATAGCAGCCCATCCTCGTCGACATCGTGCTTTGTAGGATTTGCTTATGGTGGACTTTGCGTTTTTGAATTGCGACTCGGAAATACCATATTCGGCCATGACAATTTGATGGTTGAAAGCAGGGGTATTGAGCCACTCGTGGGAGAGCACAGCGATGGCCAGTGCTATGATTTGGAGGTTGTCTTGGTGGCTTTCACCACGAATTCCCACTTCCTTTCGTGTGATGGAGGTCTTAGGGCAGCTCAAAGCGGCACGCTCCCCAGAGGTAAGGGTCTTTCGAACAGCTTCTTGTTCAGGAGACAATTTTCGGCATGCGGCATCGGCCAAATGAGTGGTGGCGCGAGCAACACTGTCGCCGAACATGCGACACAGAGTCAGCTTCACCTCGCGGCACATAGGGTCCTTTTCACGCTGACTCGAGCGGTCAGCACGGCTCAAACGAATAAATCTACGACGTTGAGACGGAGAAAGACGGCTCCCTGAGTAATCGGTGCGATCTCCAAAAGGATTCATCCGGCCACCTTGTGCTGCGTTTGGATTGTTTGCGAAGACATCCAAGGATTCAGTTTGTCGTGTGTCACCCAGCCCAATTGAACTGTTGGTATCAGCATCGGTGGTGTAGTGAGGGTCAACCAGGCCACAACCATCGCAAACACGCTCTGCTCGAGCTTGGTCAATCGTAAAATTCATTCCACAGCAGTCTTCACATTCCATATTATCGCTCATTTTCGCTCACTTCCTCTAATACATGTCGTTAAGGGGTTATAAAGAACGGGATTATTCCGCTCTCCAATCGCACCTCTCGCAATCATGACATATTCTTATTGCAACAAGCACTATATAAAACTACCGGTGCTTTGACCCCAAAGGGCGGAACCAAAACCCCCCTCAGCATACTCAAATGAACTGCATGCGCTTCTCGTGCTGGAAACTGCTACATGACCTGCTGGGGTTCAAAGATATAACATGAACGGCTCAAGACGCATTCATTTTCTAGGGCGCCCGTAGATTTCTTCTCGCCACCTTCAATAAGGGTCACCAACACCTTCTCAGCGGGGGATAGGTAGTGGAAGATTATACCATCACATCGGAGTACACCCCCCCTGGTCAAGGTTTGCCCGATTGGCTGATTGCTGGACTTTCGGCATCGACGGAATCCAATATTATGGTCGTACATCCAACAGAGCAACACCGTAAGTCCACCCTCAATGCACTTGGCGAACGGGGCGTCGCTGCACAACCTCAAGAACACGTCACGATGAATCAACTTCTTCGCTTGCTGCACGTAGATTTCCGGCTTCCGGTCCTTCTTGACGACGAAGCATCCTCTTTCATGGGCATTCACAGCAAGTGCATGGATGCAGGTGAGAATTACAAATTCCCCCTCCTTCATAGCGGGGAACACGGATCTTGGGGCATGAAGAAAACACAACGATTGGAACGTCTTCATGCGCATTTAAGTCCCCTTCTCGACCCGTTCAATTGGGAGAATAACCCAGGTCTTGAGACCTATGAAAACATCCTGCTTGCCTTTGAAAAGGAGCGCGGGGGAACGCTCCCCGTTTTACTTCCAAAACACGTCCTTAGCGCGCTCAATTCAGCTAAGTCGGCCCCGTTTCATTTTTCCCATATTGAGGGCATTCTTATCCTTGACCACGCTCCGGACTTTACAGAAATAGAACGGGCAATTCTGTGTTCTCTTTCACGCTTCACCCCCATTCATCAGTTGCTCAACCCTGGTTCGTTCCGCCTGGGATTCCATGGAGCATTTCTCGTCGACGAGTATCCATGCACTCAGGAAACGCTCCCCTCATGGGTCCCGCCCCACGAAGTATGGAGTGAGGCGCACCCTTCCTGGAGGTCCAATGTTGGTCGTTCTAAAAACACCCAATTTACCAGAGTAACGGTCGACGAACGCGACCATATTCTCAATTCTACAATTGAACTGATCAAGCACTTCCGTAGTTCTTCTCAAGGACGAATACTGGTCATTGACGGCTCTGTCCGAGACCGACAGCACCTTTGGACGCAGTCACTCGGCTCACTCGGCATTCAATGGAATTCGAACACTGAGTTGTTGGAAGACCAACCGCTGTTCCACGCTCTCCTACAAGCATCCCGCTTGTCTCAAGGTATGAGTGCGTGGGGGATGAACGCTCTTCACTCCGTTATGGACTCAACGTCTCTTCCTCTCAAGGAAGATATGTTCCCCGAACTCGTTCATCCAACGCAGGAAGAATGGCGACCTCGACCTCACCAAGAAGCACTCCAAAGCATTGCCCAACAATTTCATGTCCTCGGTGGGCCAGGTGCGATTTCAAGATGGGTAGGCGCTCTTTCACGAGCCAAACCATCAGCTACAGAACGCAATCCAGAGCAACGAAGGCAAGACCTTGAGGAAACCCAATGGTGGCTTTCATGCATGCTTCATGCGTGGAAGCCGTTGCTCATGGGAGAAGACGTGCACATGTTACGGTACGATGTAGAGGGGTGCAGCACCGGTGAGTTTCTCCCCCTCCCGCCAGCACCAAAAAATGGGCCCGCATGGATGACACAGTTCGTCAAATGGTTGGATTTTGAGGCCTTAGAACACCGGCAATCCCCCTACAATCGCAGCCTAGGTACCTTCCATGCTATCTTAGAATCCATTCAAAAGATTCAATCTTCAATGGCCAGAGTACAAAGCATCACCTTTGATGGAATGGACTTTATTGACCTCCTCACGTATGTAGGGCAGGTCACCACACTGTCTCAAACCAAGATGAAAACAGCAGACATCGAGGTACTTACGCCAAAAGAGGCATTGGGGCTCGAAGCGGATTTGATCATCTTTGCAGGCCTTGATGTTGACGCCTGGCCCATGAAAACATCCGTTGTACCTTGGTTGGATGCCAAAGCCCAACTTGAACTTGGAATGTTCCAAACGGACTTGCTGATTCGGCAAGGACGTCACCACCTTCGGCATCTCCTCAATGCAGCCCCTCGTATTGTCATGTTTGATTCAAGCCCTGAAGATGGGGGCGGCCCAAGCGCTCCTTACGCCGAATGGTTGTCGGACGTGCGACGTTCAGGGGAGTGGGATGCTATGCGACCAGCTCCCGAATTCTTGCCACCTGACACTTACCAAGGAACATCGGGCTTACGCCATTGGGAGTGGGTTTCGCGAGAACTCGGACAGGGAAGTTGGTTGACGCCCGTCTCCTCTTGGACAGCAGAAGAAGCAGGAACAAAGCGATTGATTCGTCACGGGCACCTTCCAAGGGATGCTCGCCAGCAGTTGGGTATGGACCTCAAAGAGTCCATCCAACCCCGCGAACAACTCAACCATCGCCCAACACTGACTCATTCCTTTGAGGGCGTGATTCAGAGTGATCGTAAGCAGAGACAACCCTCGTTGAGAGGGCTCACCGAGGGGTCGTCGCTCTCTTGGAGCCACCGCACCCACCTCCTCGGAATTGATGCAGTGAGGTTGCGCCCAGAGCACGCTTCGGTCAAAGCCCCCGGAGTTAGCGCAGCACAGTGGCCTCATCTCGGTCATAGGGAAGAGAAGGTTGTCTCGCTAAGTGTTGACCCTCGTCCTCTTCCCGCCTACGCGCCAACAGGGCTTTCACTCAACCACCGCTTCGGCAAAATTGATGCTTCGCTGGTTCGAAAGGTTTGGTCGCCAAGCCGACTGGAAAAATGGCTTCATTGTCCGCGAAGCGCATGGATGAATCAGTTTCTGAACGCTAAGAGCGAAGATGAAGGCGTCTCTGAGGATGTTGACCTGAGGATTCGCGGAATTCTCGCTCACGAGGTTGAAGGAGCCCTCCTTTCTGGGCACGGCGTCAATGTGAGCGGCTCAGACCTTGGACGGATTGAACCCCTCCACCTTGGGCCTATGGGAGATGTAGGGGCAGGTTGGAACGTTATCCTTGAACACTTGAACGAACATGCACAATGGATGGGCAGATACAATGCAGTTTCTGTCCACCGAACCCGCGACCTCATCGACGCCACACCAGCAGAATGGAACGATTACCAAGAGACAGGAACGCCGATTTCTCCCGGAGGCAGACTTTTCAGAATGTATCAATCGGATTTGACGCTAGAACATTCAGCCCCGATTGCCTGTGAATGGAAGACCTTGTCCGAGGGGACAAGCATCGCCATGGATACAACCGACGAACACGAGGCTGCAGCGTCATTCGAAATGTTTGGCTATGCCGATCGCGTCGACGTGGTGGTGTTGAATAAAGGGCAACGTGAGGCATTGACTGCAGTGGGCATATTGGACGAATCAAGTGAGAAGACGACTCCAATGCCTCTTGATGGAACGCCTTACGCTGCTCGGCGGCTGGTCATTGTTCGTGATTTGAAGACCGTTCGCGGCCCACAGGTCAAACAACGTGGCTTGCGCCATCTTCGCTGCTTGTTTGAAGAATTGCAACTTGCATTGTATGCTAGGGCTTGGGAGGTCGCTCACCCAGGTGACCGCGTCATCGGTGTCGGCGCAACAGAAATAGGGGAGTTCACTGCTCATTATGTTGAATTGGATACCGACATTGATTCGGTGAAAGAGGAATTGCACTTGGGACAAGCAACCGGACATTTGCCCCATCACTTCCTTCCTTTGAACGGGGAAGGCATCCACCGTTCTCCGTTCAGGACATGGATGTATGAGCGATTAAAGGCAGCCCAACGCGCTGTGCAGGCGGCTCATGACGGACAGGTTAATCCAACGCCGGGCACACATTGCAACTACTGTGTCCTCCGCCAATCGTGTTCGGTCTCGTCGTTTACAGGGGGGTCATTCTAATGGTTGACTTCAACAACAGCCAGCGACTTGGTCTTGATTTGGACAAACACATTGCCCTGGACGCAGGAGCGGGTACGGGTAAAACAACCGTCATGGCTGAGCGCTACGTTCAACATTTGTTGGCTCACGATCAACGGGCAACTCACCTGACTCCTCCGGGTCCACGAGTCCCACTTTCCGGGCACGGCTCCTTACGCGCTCCGAAGAGGGAACGCACAGAGGTTGAGGATTGGAACGGCCTCTTGCCGTCCGAAGTCGTCGCCATCACCTTTACCAGAAAAGCTGCGGCTGAACTCAAGGCTCGAATACGCCATCGTCTTGCTCAAAGCCGTGCTCAACCTCCTAAGGAAGAAGATATCGAAGGAATATTTGACCCGAGACTCCGAGATGACGCAGATGTTGAAATGCTCTTGTCAAGCCTTGATGAGGCTCCAATTTCAACCATTGATGCCTTCCTCAACCGGTTGGTGCGACCGTACATCGACACCGTCACCCTTTACTCAGCAAGCGACCAAGTTCCCGAAGAACGAGCACCGCTCATGCTTCGCGATACAATGCATGCTGTCTGGCGAATACGCACGACAGACGATGCCTCGGATGCCGGTGTGCTCAATCACCAACATGAATTCATTCAATCTCGCAACCGGCTGGTCACGCGATTGGGAGGGCAAGAGCCTGCGGAAGTGGTCCTCAATGGACTTCTCAACACATCTCTTTTCGTAGAGCAATCTCACCGTTCGATGATTCAGCGGGCTCAAGATTTGGGTATCTCATGGAGCGGCCGAGGACCTGCTCCGGTCTCGCTTCTTCTGGACATGGTCGCACAACCCATTGCTGCCGAACTTCCTGGCTTCATCAATCATTTCGCACCACTTTTGCACAATTGGGTCAGTCTGTTCTTGCCTTATACAGAACAATGCGCTGAACCCATTGAAGAAGAGCACGACACCGTCCTCACCCGCTTCAACCATCTTGCCCGTTTGGTTAGTGCCCCGCTTCCCGACCGGCCTGCGGACCAATTGGTCTGGATGTGGAAAGCCATGATCGGCATGGCGGGTTCTTCAGGACTCAACAAAAACCCATGCACGTTTTTCCCCCGCAACAATCTCCCCTCAACGGATAAATGGCATGGTGGATTGCTGGCGAAAGGGAAGGTAAAAGGAATGAAAGGGACCGATAAGGACGCGTTGTTTTCCGCAAGCGTGGCCTTGCAAGACGAACTGAAAAACGAACTTCACTCACCGCTGGGCATCTTGATTCGCCTCTTGGCTGAATCCGCTTTCTTACTCAACCCTGGGGACGGTTATGATGGAATGCCTCTTGACTCCCCCCTCCGACTTGTCCCGCTCCCCCCCTCCATTGGGCCGACGCCGGTTGAAGGAGGGACCTATGTCTCTGCTGATTTACAAATGGAAATTCTCAGCGACCTCATCACGGTTCATCGAGGATGCCATCAAATTCTTGCTCGCCGCAAATCGCTCGAAGGCATGCATGATTTCGATGACATTCAACGCTTTGCAGCCGACCTTCTTCTTGCCCGATGTCCGGATGTCTGCCGTCACCGCTACCCTCCAGAAGTGATTGACGCGTTGGACGGGTTAGGCGACAATCCATGGAGCGATGAACACGTCTCCCGGGCGTTAACACTGCTCAACGACCAACCGGATCTCCAAGACGACCTTCACCGGAGATTTGCGGTATTAGGGGAATTGCGACGTCAGTTCCGAGCCTTCATCATCGACGAATATCAGGACACAAATCCATCACACTACCGATTGCTTGCACGGTTGTGGGGTCGGAGAGCGCGTTATGGTGACGACCCACCAAGGCCCAGAGGATATTGGGACCCAACGGTTTGCATCGTTGGTGACATGAAACAAAGCATCTATCGCTTCAGACAAGCAGAGGTATCAGTCATGCGACGAGCGGTTGCTGCCGTGCGTGATTGCAACAGAATTGAAGCCGATGAAACCAGCCTCAACCATCTGCGCAAAAACGGAGAAGGAAGGGACCCGCGACCAATTGGGGCCGGAGGGGAAACAGGCTCGTACACCAATGAACATGATGCGGAAGGTTCAGCCCCACACAGCTACGTCCCCTATGCATGGGAGGATGGACAGACCACCTCAACCATCACGGGTGAGCGGCTTGAGCGGAGACAGGAAGGGCACATTGATTTGACCTCAAACCATCGTACTCGGCCAAGTTTGATGGAATCGATGAATGACATCTTCGACGAAGTATTTTCTCCTCGTCATCATGCATTACCTGGCGACTGGCATGCTGAAGCCCAGCGTTTGCATCCTGCAAGAGCGACTGAAGAGCCAGGGGTATTGGAGTGGCTTCTCCCCATACAAGGAGCGCTTCAACATGCTTCGTATGACCTTGATATTCCACTCAACACCTTTGAGAACCCAAACGCCTCCAATGTCCAACTTGAACATGAATTGCTTGCAACCCGCCTCCATTCGTTGCTGAATAGAGAGGGTTCCCGCGTATGGAATTCATCTGAAGCGGATTGGAAAGAGATCACAGAGACCGGACCCGAAGTCCGCCCGGAGGACGTCATGATTTTGATCAATTCACGGAGGCACCTGCCGGACCTGCTTGAACGCTTGCGGGCGCGAGGGATTCCCGTCATGGCCGACCGGCAAGGATTGTTGCTTATGCAACCGGTTGTTCAGCCCTTGATGGCGGTGTTGGAACTTGTGGCGCATCCCCATTCTCGGAAAGCGGGCATTGAGTTGGCCCGCTCCGCTGTTGTTGGAATGAGTGAATCTCAAGTTCATGCCGCTTTTTATCGTCTCGCTGAAGAGCGTACAGCATGGGATGCTCTTCTTGAACATGCACCGAACGATGCGATAGAGGCCTTACTCAACCACCTTCATCACCTCGCATCTTTGGGGGCTATCTATGACGTGTTGGATGCGGTGCTCGATCATTCCGACCTTCTCGTTGCGTACAGTGAAGACTCCCAGCGTCAACATGCAGAGGCATGGCTTGGCATGATTCATAGCATCGGAAATGAAACAGGCCATTCAGTTACGGCAATTTACCGGCGCTTAAACGAATTGATTGGACTTGAAAAGAGGGGTCCGCAAGCCATCAGTAAGCCTACGAAAGCCGCCGTACAAATCATGACGATTCACGGTGCAAAGGGACTTCAAGCCCCAGTTGTGGCTGTTTCAGGCATCTTTACAGCGGGTATGGCCGACGTTACGACCTCGGTAAAAGACAATGTATTGGTTACGCCACAAGTTGTCGCTGGAAGGATTCAACCCTGGCATGCTCACGCTCGCCCTGTAGACGGCCTCTGGGCATTTGCAAGTCAAATGAACACCGCCCAGGACAAGGCGGAACTGCGAAGAAAATTCTACGTTGCCCTCACCCGTGTAAAGGACCGCCTCATCGTCACCGGTAGGCCTACCGATACCTCGACCTTCAATACCGAATCCGGAGAACTCTCCCTCACTGTAAAACCCGACCCGAGGACCATGGGGCGGATGTGGGTGGAAGGATTACGACGTGCGTCTTGGTGTGCTGGTGATGAAGACAGCCCGTGGCTCTTGCCAGGGGATGCAGGAGCCCATTCACTCCCTCCATACACCTCTTCCAAAGCACCCGTCTCCCTCAACCCAGCCATCCTTTTGGAAAACAATCCTCTGGGTGAAGAGGGCGTTTCAGGAATCCGGCTCTATCACCATCCCGATTGCTTTCATCAACCGACACCGCCATCCCCTCAACAACGTCTCCGAATGCTCGATGAGCACCTTGATGCAACAACGTTGGTTGCCGACAAGAACGAGGTCGTGCTCCAACCTTTGCGAGAGACGCTCAAAGGCGCAGCCCACCACTTGGATGCTACAGACGCTTGTCCCCGAAGGTATTGGTTGGAGCACATGAAAGGATGGGCATCCGAACCGTTTACAATTCCAAAGGGGCTCACAAAACCCAAGAAGAAGCGATGGCCTCTGCCGACTGAATTTGGATTGATGATGCACCGAATTGTAGAGATTGGACTCCGTAACCCCCTTCAATTCTCGAGCAGTACTCCGAAGTTACCCCAAGACTGGCATCATGCCAGCGAAGGGGCGCTTGCCTCTGAAATTACAGTTGGAAGGGTCATGGCCGAATTCGGATACGGTGAAACTCAACGGAAGGACAGTACAGAATATCAATGGAGGGAACGCATGCTCCATTTGAGTTCGCTCATTGATGCTGGCCTTCTTGGACAGTGGGTAGCAGGAGAATCCCTCCACGGATTCAGGGTTGAAGCGGTTCGAACCGAACTCCCGTTCATCCATTCGTATCCGATTTCAGTCGATTCGTTCAAACGGAGTCGGTTTTCACCTAAGGGCCCCGTTGAGCAAGCAACCATTGAACAAGTCGATATGGATTTCAACGGACGTGCTGACTTGGTGTTGGCGCTTGTTGATGAAGGCGGCCGAGGATGCCTCCAAGTGGTTGACCTGAAAACCAAAGGATGCATGGCTCCGTTTAACCCAACTCTTGCAGAGAAAGGCCATGTTTTACAAGCGGTCGGTCCTGAAACCACGAACCCGTTCCCGCAATCCGAAGCAGAAGCCGAGATTCTCCACGAACATCGCCTTCAATTGACACTTTACTCCGTCGCTCTTGAAGCGATTGAACAGCTTAAGCCAAAGGAAGAGCGCCGACGCATACTTCCGCCATCACTGCTGTTGGGTGCAAACGGACGTATTGTACAAATGACTGAAGAAGAGTTTGTGTTTGCAAAGGCTGACCTTGACCAACATCTCCACTGGCGCACCATGATGCACCTCACGAACGGCAGTGATGAACCCGAGCGTTTGGATTCAGATTCCACCGTTTGCGCAGGCTGCCCGTACTACAAAGGCGATGTTCGACGCTGCGGTCCAAAGGGCGAAGTGCTCGGCTTCATTGAGGACGCTGAGGCTTAGTCCCGGACAGTACAAGCGTTCCCGCCCAGTCTTCCTTCGCTCCGGTTTGAATCGCACTTACGTTCTCAAATCCTGCGTCTCGCATTCCTTGCAACCATGCCTGGATCGAGAGGGTTGTCATGTGCACGTTGAGGGACTTGGGCCAATCATGACTGGCCGGGTTTTCCTCGTAATGGTCCATCCCAATCACAAGTTTGCCTTCTGCCCTCATCCAGTCATCATGTATGATTTGAAGAAAGTTCAACGGGTCATGCAGGTAGTACAAACATTCCATGCTGTGGACCAGGTCGACGGGTTGCTCGGGTTTCCAATCAGGAAGTTGGCCGTAATGATAACTTCCATTAGGGTCGATTCCATTCGCTTTTTCAATCATAGCTACGGCTCCGTCAACTCCTGACGCGTGGGTACAGTGTTCATGACTGGAAAGTTGTCGAACGACCCATCCATTTCCACAACCAATATCGACGGCAGAAAACGGCATTGATACGTTGTCAAGAAGAAGATTTAGCATGACATCTACGCTTGCAGCATGGCCTTTTTCCATGCCTATGTCCTTGCCTTTTTCAGCCCACTCATGAAAGACATCGGTCGCTTTCCTTTGGCCCATGATGGAGGTTGGATGAACCCTGTCTTTGAAGGTGTCCATGACGAAAAGAACATTCATCACCTCTCCTTCGGAAGTTCATGCTTGACACCGTGACCACGCTTAGCGACGTTCTTTACTCACCCTGTGAACCTTATCAAAAAGGAACGTTATCCGTTACTGACCTCCACACCATTGCATGGGAGGCAAGTGGAAATGCCGATGGAATTCCTGTCGTCGTCATACATGGCGGTCCTGGTGGAGGTGGGCAGCCATCGTACCGTCAATATTTTGACCCCGGCGCCTACAACATCGTTCAATTTGACCAACGCGGATGCGGCCAATCAACGCCTCACGCTGAACTCGAAGACAATACAACCCAAGCATCCGTGGCAGATATTGAGACGTTGCGCCAACATTTGGGAATTGAATCATGGCATGTGTTTGGAGGTTCGTGGGGGTCGACTCTTTCGTTGATTTATGCCCAGGAGCATCCAAATAGAGTTGAAAGTTTGATTCTGCGCGGAATTTTCATGTGCAGGAAAAGTGAACTTCAGTGGTTCTATCAAGATGGTGCGAGCCACATCTTCCCTGACGCATTTGCTCCGTATCGGGACCACATTCCCTTGGAGGAACAGAGCGATTTGATCAAGGCATATTATCAGCGACTTACCAGTCCAGACGGAGCGATTCGTCGCGCTGCAGCCAAGGAGTGGACGCGATGGGAGATGGCGACCAGCCGTTTGTTCCCCGACCCAAGTTATCTTGAGAAAGCAGAAGACCTTGACTTTGCAGTCGCATTTGCTCGCATTGAATGCCACTACTTCATCAACGGAATTTTCCTTGAAGAAGCGCATATTTTGAACCATGTGTCCCTCATTCAATCGATTCCAACGGTCATTGTACAAGGGCGGTATGACGTTGTGTGTCCTGCTCGTAGCGCTTGGGAATTGCACCAAGCCCTACCCAACAGCACCTTGACCATCGTACCTGACGCAGGACATTCAATGGGAGAAGTCAGCATTGCCAGAGAGTTGGTTGCAGCCACCGATGCTCTCCGCTGAGTAAAAACCCCACAAGCCCCATATTTCTGGACCCGTACAAGCGTCGGCTTGATAGGGAGGAGTGGACTCGGGGAGAACGGAGGCTTGCCTCCGGGTGAGAAGATGACTGAAGGAACCATCACGCCAGAGGTACAAATTCAACAATTGCAAGACTCCCTTGCAACCGAGACAGACCGTCTTCAGAAATTGTTTGCTGCATACGAAACTCAAGAGAAAGACTTGGTTGACGCACGTGCTGAAATTGAAGTTCTAGAAAAGGAAATCATTGACCGAGAAATCGATAAAGAATCTCTTGAATCAATCATTTCTCAGAAGGAAGTTCGAGTTCGAGAATTGGAGATGAAGGCTACCAAGGCTTCCAAGCGTGTTGACCACTTGGAACCTGAACTTGACAAGATGGAAGAGAAATACTCTCGAGAAAAAGACCGCTTGGGCAAGGTGTTCGGCATTGCAGAAGAACTTGACAACGATCTGCGTCTTGCTGTTACTGAAATGAAATCTCGTGACGACTGGTATGTTGCTCACATGCAAATCTTTGAAGACTTGAACAAGGCCATCAAAGAACGCTATGAAATGATTGAGCGTGCCGTTGAAACCGAGCGCAAGTCCCAACACATGTCGAGAGCGTTCAACGACCGCATGGACGAAATGGTCCAAGCGCGAACCGAGGAAATGGCCACCCAAGAGGCGGAAGCAGAAGCAGCGAGCGAAGCAACATCATCGATTGAAGTTGTTGAGCCGGCACCAGAAGAATCTCCCGAAGAGGAAGCCCCCGAAGAAGCCCCCGAAGAAGAGGCTGCAGAAGAGGACGAATCTACTGAGGCTGCTCCAGCGGCATCTTGGGGCGATGGCGAAGACCCCTGGTCTGGACAGTAGGTGTTGAAATGGCTGGTTTGGCCCACGGCGGCCACGGCCCGGTATTCATGATGACTGCAATGGGCGTAAGCGCTCTGTTTGTAGGGGCGTTCATCGACCCAATTCTTGGGCTGGTCCCTCTTTTTGGAATCTCATGCCTGATGTTTGCAGCTTTTCTCGTCAATTTCTGGCGCGACCCTGACCGACCGATACCCAAGGAAGAAGGGGTCTTGGTCTCTCCAGCCGACGGGCACGTTATGTTTGTCCGCAGAGAGCGAGCAACAGGACGCCGACCTTCTAAGGCTGAACGCGAACAAGGACCGATTGAGTCTGATTCACTCACCGGAGATTGGTATCCCGACCCCCTTCAAGAACCGCTGACCTTTTCTACGGAACAGCGGTATGAGGCTGTGGAAAAAGGCGAAGAACACGACTTGGACGTGATTAGAGTAGCCGTGTTCATGTCGCCTCTTGATGTCCACGTGAATCGCGCTCCAGCGAAAGGTACCTTGGAGCGCCTGGAACATCGCACGGGAAAAGGCCTGAAGCGCGGACCTTTCGCCTTTGCCTTCAAAAAAGAGAGTCAATACAATGAACGGGTTCGTTCCGTGTACCGCTTAGAGGATGATACGTTGATTGAGATGACGCAGATATCTGGGGCATTAGCACGGACGGTCATCCCTTGGGTCGGAGAGGGCGCGCCCGTCCGACGCGGTCAACGCATCGGAATGATTCGCCTCGGCTCACGAGTGGACGTTCGAGTCCCAGCAAACCGTTTCTCCTGCGACCTTATTTCCGCCGAATCCAATGATTCTTCTCAGCCGAAGGGCGCATTTGTTCAAGCCGGTTCAACCGTGATGTTTCACCCTAAAGGAGATGAAGAAGAATGAGTCGATGGAAGAGAAGCATACCCGCCATACTTATTTTGCTCATATGCAGCATGCCTGTTGTGTATTATCAACTTGGGAGTCTGGTTTACACACAGGCTGCAGCAAGCAATCTGGAATGTTCCGACCATGCGCCGTACAATACCCCGGACAACTTTACTCCGCATCTTTGGGACGAGGGTTTGGAAGAAGGGATGATGGAAAAGAATGCTACGATTGCCTCGGATATGGAATCGTTTTGGTTTGACCAATGGGATAACGCTACGATTGATGTGCCCGATGAACCGATTACCTTGGCCGCCTGGGTCATGGAAACCAATGCATCACAGCCCTGGGTTATTCTCGTTCATGGTATTCGTTCCTGTAAGGCCAATCACGAGGTATTGATTCCTGCAGCCATGCTGCATCAAGCGAATTTCAACGTCATTCTTTTTGATTTGAGGGACCATGGTGACAGTACCGTAGAAGACGGGCTGGTTTCAGCAGGGCAACGAGAGTACCGGGATGTTCTTGCTGTTTGGTCGTGGCTACAGGAGGAGAAAGGTGTGCCTGCCCCTTCAATCGGAATTATGGGAATTTCTCTTGGAGCAGGAACAACCGCCATCGCTTTTGACCAAGAGCGGGACATTGAGGCGGTATTCTTGGACTCCCCGTTCTCCTCTATGGATCGGATCATATCCGAAGAATTGGAGTTTGCCGGATTCCCCACCTTCCTCAAGGATGCAGCAGTGTTCGCTGGGAAAATCCAGAGTGGGGACAACCTTGTCAAATTTGAACCGTTATCTGGTGCGGAAAACATTGGAAACCGCTCGATGTTCATTACGCAATCAAACGACGACTATCGCATCAAGATTCACCACGGCAATGCCATGTGTAATGCAGGAAAGAACAACGTCAAGGAAGGCGGTTTCGTTGAGTGCTGGTTTGGCAATTCCTCAATTTCGCATCAAGATGGGGATGAGCCAGGTGTGCTTTCACACGTCACGCTGATGATGACTCAAACCGAAACCTACCGAGGGCATTTGGTGTCCTTTTTCGAAAATAGCCTAACACAACCCGCTGCGGTGGTTTGAAACCTCAAATGCCGACGGCACGTCAGTGGAGCACATGTCGGAGCCGCCCAACCTGCATCTTCTCGGTCAAGGTAAGAAGGGCTTGCGCATTCACGATTTGGTCAAGGCTCCAGCCAATACACCGTGGGCAAAAGCGCGCCAGCAATCTTGGGATGCGAGCGAACCTGCAACAGTATATACTACCCCAGAAGCACTGCCAGACGGCACTCCATGTACCGCCGCAACCGTCATTCTCCGAACCAAGGGCTGCCATTGGTGGTGGTCATCGGGGTGCACGTTCTGCGGCTACTTCAACGATACCAGGGACGATGTAACCAACGATGACCTTCATGCTCAATGGGCCTATGCAAAAGAGAAACTGGACGGCTTCGAAGAACACGCCATGGTGAAGGTATACACTTCAGGGTCTCTGCTCGAGGATAGAGAAATTCCCGTTGAATTCCAAGAAACAGTCCTCCGTGATTGCGCTGAACTCGGAAAAGAATTGATTGTAGAAAGCCGATGTGAACAATTAACAGAAGCTAAACTTGAATGGGCCACATCGATCAACCCTTCCTTCACCGTTGCGATTGGACTGGAAGCTTACGACGACGAAGTGCTTCGGTTCCATGTGAACAAGGGATTCTCAACGGCTTCTTGGGATCGCGCCGTGACCAACCTGGAAACGTTCAATCTCCGAGTGAAAACATACCTCATGTTCAAACCCCCATTCATGAGCGAGGCTGACGCCTTGGATCACAGTATCAAATGGATTGAAGCGGTTGCAGAGCGTTCTGATGAAATTTCAGTCAATCCAATGAACATCCAACGCGGGACCGTCATCGACCGCTTGCATCGCCACAATGAATACCGGCCTCCGTGGCTTTGGTCACTTGTCGCCATGATTCAACGGGCGCACCCCTTCATTCATCCCAAAGGCGGAATGAACGGAGAAGAAGACCAAGTTTCACGCTTGATCGTCCACCCCACCGCCGGAGGAAAGATTCGAGGATCGCACAATTGCGGTTCGTGCGATGGAGAAGTTGTTGCAGCCATCGAACGCTATGCCGTCTCGGGCAGCCTCTTGGAATTTGACGGGTTGGAATGTGAATGTCAAAAGAAATGGCAGACTGAGTTGATGCTCGAGCGCCAACTTCCCCTTCCTTTGGGACTTTCAAAGCCTCGACGAGCCCCAACCCTTGAGACGTTGCGTTCACCGTGAATTCTTTGGCCACAGGCACCCCTTTTCCTTCGCCTGTGATGGTGAACGTTTATGACCGCCCGGCAAGTCGGAGGAATGACCCCTATGGGGTCAATTTGAGGTGAGGCCCGTGTCAAATTCCACAACCCTTCCAGATACAACCGTCGGAACAGGAGAACCAACATCAAGTCGCGTGATTCTCACGTTGTTCTTTGTTGGCCTTTTGGGCCTCTATTCTTTGTTTGCAAATGTCTTCGGTTGGGACAACCTTCCGTTGCTCGGAGAACTCGTTCCTTTGGTGCAGAATTTGGGCGGTAGTGGAATCTGGTACTACTTGATTGGATTCCTTGTTGGTGTTGGTGCAATCGTAGCAACACTCGTGGGTGAGGTACTCGCAGAATGATGGAGGTGTGATGTATGGAAATTATTTTTATCACCGGCACGCTTCTCATCGCTACCCTCTTTTTCCTTTCTCAAACCCTAGCACGCGGTGCTGGGGGCGTGGGCGGGGCGCTCCAGCAAATCGGGTTGTTCATTCTCAGGAAGAACCCTCCAGGCCTCGTAGATATCTTTGATGACAAAGATGGCAGCGGGTCGCGTACATGGATGAACTTCGGAATGCTCTGGTTTGTCTTCGCAGGTATTCTTGGATTTTTGGCCGCTTGGCATAACTACGACCCTCGAGCTCTTGATTCGCTAGCAAGCATTGGCTGGTCTTACGACGACGGCTCCTCCCTTCGGGACGCTACGCAGAGGCTTCTTGGCTTGGCTCTCATCTACGGCCTTGTCGGAGGAGGCCTCGTTGCAGTATCTCGAAACGGAAACGGGCGTCTTGCCAGTGAAGCAAATGCTTCAATGGTTGCCTTGTTGTTGACGGTCGTTCTCATCGTGAGCGTTCTTCTCCCGTTCATTTTCGGTTTCCTTGATGTTGACACAGAATCTTTCGCCGTCTCTACGCTCCTGCTCAGTTTGGAATCGCTTGCCGTAGGTTTGCTTCTTGTCCCGGTGCTCATCAACGTCTTGATCACCGCTTCTACTCGTGGAGAACAAGAACTGTCAACCAGTTCTTGGTTCCTCATTATGGCTCTGGTTTCCAAGATCTTCGCCATGATTTACATCTTCATTGGCGAAGTTGCAGACTCGACACAAACAGTCTGGCTTGGAGAGCGCGTCTCAAACGGCTGGGTCCCTCTTGCACTGATGTTTTCAGTGGGATACTACACCGTTCCTATGGTTGCCAAGCAACCCATCTGGTCCGGTTCGATGCGCTCTGCAAGCATGCTTCTGCTCTTTGTGACCCTCCCCCCCTTCTTCATGTCAAGCGCTGATGGTAGCAACGTTTTGGTGAACTTCGGAGCCATCCTTCTCACCTTAGGATTGCTTCCGGTCTTCGCAGCCTCTGTTAACATCATCATGACGGCGAATTCAGGAATGGATTCCGTGGTAAAGAACCCTGGCTCGATGGCTGGTTTGCTTGCATTCGTCCTCCTCCCGTTCTTTGCTATCGGCGGATATTTCACGGCGATGGATATCTTTGTCGGAACTGGAGAACTTGGAAGCATGGCGCACAGCGTCGACATGGGAATGATGTTCACCGTTGGCGGACTTCTCATTCTTTCCTCCGTGTTCAACAGTTACCCAATGGCGATTGGAAAACCACTCGCTACTC
This sequence comes from Candidatus Poseidonia alphae, assembly GCF_943787815.1. NCBI lineage: Archaea > Methanobacteriati > Thermoplasmatota > Candidatus Poseidoniia > Candidatus Poseidoniales > Candidatus Poseidoniaceae > Candidatus Poseidonia > Candidatus Poseidonia alphae. The sequence continues at coordinate 716,210 of NZ_CALSNW010000001.1, read as the reverse complement.
CATCAACCGCTAACCTGGCGGTTTGGATGGTCCTTGTTGGTGGCGTGGCCTCTACCGTGACCTTCCTCGTAGGGGATTTCACAACCAATGCAATTGCAACCTCCGGCATCGAAGATGCAGTGGCTCCATCAGGTGGATTCTTCCTCACTGGAGCGGCTATGTTCTACCTTCTTGGAATCGGAACAATCCTCGCAACCCTTGTGACCATACGAACCGGGATCTCCTCAACAGGTCGTTCGGTTTCCTCTGAAACGGTTTCTGATGTGAATACCTACACCTTGATAGCAGGCTCATCAACCACCATCCGCACGCTCATCGGTCGTGGTGTTGGCGTTGACACGGAATTGGTTGTAACGCAAACCGAAGACACCGAGGGCGGCTCAACCATCATCGCCGTTGACTCCTCACTCCACAACGATGAGATCACAGAGTTCCCTTCAAAGGCCCCAACAGAAGCCATGATTCAACTGGTGCAGTACCTTGCAGACAAAGGCCAATCCGTCTTTGACCTGTTCCGGTCCATGGATTTGGATGCTTCAGGAAAAGTTGACGAAGAAGAATTCCTTACCGCCCTTCAAGCAACAGATATTGATGCTCTTTCCTCCGTTGACTCGGGCGAATTGATGCAGATTATGGACCTTGATGGCGACGGAGAACTCAACCTTCCAGAACTTGATATTGCTATTGCTCAAATCAAGCGAGACTACGACATCACTCCCTCGGCAGGTTCCGAGGAAGAATGAGGGTCTTCATCGGGCGTGATGACGGTGCGCATAGGCCTCGTTGGCAAACCGAATGTGGGCAAATCTACGTTTTTTAGCGCAGCAACACTCGCTCAGGTTGATATTGCGAACTATCCGTTTTGTACCATCGACCCTAACGTTGGAGTTGCTTTTGTAGAAGCACGCCTTCCTTGCCCGTGCAAAGCCTTGCGTGAGAAATTAGAATCCGAAGGACGCCTTGAACCCACTTCAGCAGAAGATCCGCGTCAAGGAAGCCTCTGCCAACCGAGGACGGGTTCTTGTGTTGGGCACCGTCGTTTTGTCCCCGTAGCCCTTGTTGATGTAGCAGGACTTGTTCCAGGGGCGAGTGAAGGAAGAGGGCGGGGCAATGCCTTTCTTTCAGACCTGGCCAATTCGAACGTTCTGATTCAAGTCGTCGATGCCGCTGGAACAACCGACGTAGAGGGGCAGTTTCTTGGCGGTGCTTCCTCAAAGGAAGATGCGGTCAACGGTTTGAAACAGGAGATCGCTTTTCTCGAGGAAGAACTTGATGCCTGGATTGCCGGCATTCTCAACGAGGGCTGGACCCGTGGTGTCCGCAGAGTCCAAGCGGAGGGAGAGAAAGGCTTGGCTTCATTCGTTCAAGAGCGATTAAGCGGGCTAGGGGCTACGACTCAACTCGTTTCCCAATGCATGCTGCAATTCCAGCAAGAGCAACGACCTGAAGGGCAGCCTTGGGATTGGAATGAAGAAGTTCTTCGAACATTGGCAGCGACGCTACGACAAGGTCTGTTCCCTATTGCATATGCTGCGAACAAATGGGACATTGCCCCAGAAGGTGTGATCGACGACCTTTCATTGTATTCGATTGAACCTTGCATGGCCGACGTTGAACTTGCGCTTCGGAGGGCGGCTAACGCCAATATCATCTCGTACCATCCCGGAGAAGCAACGTTTTCAATCAATGATTCTTCTTCGCTGAATGAACCTCAAACCAAAGCCCTGGCCCACATGCTCGCTCGTATGAAATCGTCGAATGGAACTGGAGTTGCTCGCTTATTGGACCGAGTGCTGTTTGAACTTCTCAATCAGATTGTAGTGTACCCCGTACAAGATGAAACCCATTGGGTGGACGGTGACGGCAAAGTATTGCCCGACGCCTTTGTTGTCTCATCAGGAATTCAAGCCAAAGCTCTTGCTTACCATGTCCACACTGATTTGGGAGATGGATTCATTCGGGGCGTTGATGGAAGAACACGCCGAGTTGTTGGCGCAGACCACGAATTGACTGATGGCGACGTCCTCAAAATTCACGCTAAATCGTGATTCAGTGGCCTTTTGGACGATCGTATGCTGGACTCAAGCGAGCCATATCTCCGGAATAACGTCCACCGCGATAGATGAAGATGACCGGCGCAAGAAGCGTAAGGACAATCAACAAGCCGAGGAAAAAGAGTCCCCACGGCTTAATGTCAGAGAGAGTGAATCCCCAAAGAGCCCAAAGGAACGGGACATAGAGGAAGATACTGTAACGTCGAGCTACGGCGGAAAACCGAGCGTTAGCAAGCTGTTTGTCAAAGAGAAGGGGAACTTCTTCCTTGGTGACCAAGCCTTTGTCTAAACCGCATTGTGCACACACCTGTGCACGAGGTCCAACCCCATGAATGAAAAATTCACGCGGATAAGTGCTTCCACAATGTCGGCATGCTGGCATGGTGTCCCCTCAAGTTGGCTAACGGCAAGGGATTCTTCAACCATCCGATGGATTCAGAAGAAATTCTTGAATGATAGCCCGTCCTTCCGGTGAGCCAATTGACTCTGGATGAAACTGAACGCCATGAATGGGGTGTAAAGAGTGACGCATACCCATCACCAAACCCGTCCCCTCTTCTCGAGCGTTGATGATGAATGACTGACCGTCTTGCTCGTTGGCGATGAGAGAATTGTATCGGGTGAATACTGCAGGCGATGCTGAAGTTGCGAACAGACCCGTGCCGTCGTGGTCAATACGAACAGGAACGCCATGAACAGGGCCGCGTGGAGAGGGGAGCACTTCCATTCCGTCTGCAAGGGCAAGTGCTTGGTGACCTAGACAAAGGCCCAGGACAGGAACCGCTAGTTGGCCTGCAAGGGAATGATGAGCGAGAGCCATCGTCAGAGGCGCATCCTCAGGAGTGCCCGGGCCAGGGCCGAGAACGATGTGCGTCGGTTGAAGGCGGTCGAGAAGGTCAAAGAGCGCAGTAGGGTCTGACAATATTTCTGCATGATTGTTACGTCCAGCTAGGACGGTAACATCGTGTCCCGACTGAGCGATGGCGTCTGCAACATTGAGTGAGAAGGAGTCCAAATTGTCAATAAAGAGTACGCCGCAATCTCTGTTGTGTTCAATGCACTGTTGCAGGGTTTGAACCGATGATAGCGTTTTGATGGCGGTTTTTTGCTTTTGATGAGCAATGGGGTGAATCTCAAGTTCACCTCGCGGGACGGGACTGTCGTCGGCTTTCATCCACCCCGAAGCAATTCGCAATGCTGCACCTTTCCAAACCGCTTCCGAAACTTCCTTTGCTGCATCTGAAGCAATGGTAATTCCTCCACCAGCCCCAATGCTTCCGTTCCATCCAGATGCGGTTCGATGCGCCTCAAGCGTCCTGATCAAGATGTTCCAGGATGAAGAACCGGTGTGAACGTCCACCCAGCCTGCTGAACCGGTCCAAAACGAACGTGGATGCTGTTCGAGTTCATCGATCACAGCGCAAACCATCGTTCTGGGACAACCCGTGATTGAGCCTCCTGGAAAGATGGACTGAAAGGCAGTTTTTCCATTATGTTCGGTTTTGAATGTCCCTGTGATATGGCTGACAAGGTGCTGAACGTTGGAGTATACTTCAACATCAAAGCGGTCAATGTCAACCGAACCTACCTCACACACACTGGACAGATCATTTCGCATGAGGTCAGCAAGCATACGATGTTCCGCACGTTCTTTTTCATCTTCGAGCATGGCTTTTCGTAGGGCTGCAGCGTCCTCAGCCGTTGATCCCTGCAGACAGGTTCCTTTGATTGGAGACGAGCGGATGTGTTGTTCATCGCAATCCAGCAGAGACTCCGGTGACGAGCTGGCTAAGGCCAATCCCACATCAACCGCTTCAAGGTAAACAGAATACGGAGCAGGATTGTTTTGTGTTAGGTGCTTAAACACATCAAAAGGATGGCCAATCGGCCCTTGCCAGTGCTTTCCAACATTGACCTGATACACCTGCCCTGCAACGATTCCTTGGCGAACGCGCTCGATGTTCTCCATATGGGTTTCATCATCGTGAGTCGTCGTCTCTACGCGTTGCAATGGAGTGCCCTCAATGAATTCAGAGGGGGCTGCAGTGAGCGCTTTTTCTGCCTTTGCGGTCCAGGGTGATTCCGTGCCAAAAACGCTGACTTTGTCCTCGTGGCGGTCGTGACAAACTCCTCCTTCAATCAGCCACATAACACTCAAAATCGTGCCCTCACGAGGAGGTTTTTGGAGGAGAAGCGGTTGGGTCCACTGCATCATATCGTAGGCCATTGCCCCGGACCAGAAAGGGCCAGAAGCCATTCCTTTACAACCGGGTTTGTCAAAAGGTTCAGGAGATGTAATCGGTTGCAATTTGTTCAGTAAATCGGCGATGTCAGAGGCAACAAGGGTTACGCTGTGATACCAACTGCCGTGTTTCCATTCCTCAACTTCGGCCCTTAAATCACACTTTTCTTCCGTCAGTCGTATGGTTCCGGAGAGTGGAGAATGCTGTTCTGCTGCTGGCATTTGTGAGCGGGGTGGTTGACGGATGATCGCTCGTCTTTTCGGAGGTGAGGCAAGCATCGACCAGTTGGCGAGATGCGACGCAGGACCTCCAGAAACCAACAATACTTTGTCCGGGGAACCGTGTTGAAACGCTCCCTCTCCGAGTAATTTATGTTGGCTCAAGTGGGTGGAAATTTCGGTCATGTTCACCGACATACGACCGCCCCGTCTAGGACCACGTTGCCTCTTGGGTAAAATGTTGGTTGATAATTTTTTGACATTGTTCCGATAAAACAGTGGACTGCCCCACGCGTTCCCCGTCAATGGAGTCCACCCGACAAGCCCCGAGTCCGGATCCGACAACCACCAGTTCATGACATCGGGCAACGAGACGCTCGTTCAACCTCCCTCGCATTACAGGCAATCCAAATTCAGGAAGTCGTGCTTCGAGGAATGATGCGGTGATTCCATCCACTCCTCCATCATCGTCAGCTGGCAGCCAAACCGTTCCGTCTTCATCAAGCAACAGAGGTGTGCCACGGTCACCGTCAACCAATGCGTGTTCATGAACGAAGAGAGCAACATCACAGCCGGCCTTCTCCGCCATTGCTCGGGCGTCATTGTAGGGCGCCCAGTCTCCATGCTTGCATCCGTTTGTTTTTGGATTCCACCGTGGGGCGGGAGTCGATATCGCATCCAATGCTTCGTTGCGAACCGTGAAAGCTCGGTATTGAACCTTCCAACCGGTTTCGCTTGAGTACGACAGTCGAACGAGACCCATTTCCTTTCCTTCAAGCCCCGTTGCTGGAAATTCATCGGGTAGGGCTATTCTCAGCCGCTTAGCGTGGTCCTTCATACGTTTGAGATGTGCAGGAGCGTCAGCAAGCTTTCCTTCTGAATTCACTACCGCGGTGGTAAAGACCTCATCCCGGGGTCCTCTGACTTGACTCATTCCTTCGCCTCAGAGAAGATCGTCTAGGAACGACGTATCAATTTGTGGCGAAGGGGGTGGAGTTTGTTCACCCAAGAGGTCATCAAATACATCCGTACGTACCTGGGGCTGCAATACCGGCTGAGTTTGTTGGTATTCGGAACGGCCGTAATTGTTCCCTTGAATTTGGTTTGCAGCAGTGTAGATGTCAGTCGCTTGTTGCTGAGAAACACCTTGTGGTGGAGCAGGTGCAGGTGAAGAAGGTGCAGGAGGTGCTTGATTCGGAGTGTTCCCCCAGCCTTGGTCTTGGATACCCCAAGTTGCTTCTTGCAGTTCCCAACTCTTCGACCGGCGACTGCTGCTTCCTCTTGAGCGGACAACAAGTACGACCAAGAGCAACACGATGATGAGCATACCCGCCGCAATCAAGTTCGGTCCGGTGAGAAGGGACTCTAGCGACAATTCACCAGAACCGTCTCCATCCGTAGAGCCGCTATCTTCATCTCCGAGTGCGTTCAACTTGACCGAAATTACAGACTCCTTGCTGAGGCTTTCGTCGTAGGGTGTTACGGCGACGTACCACGCACTGCCGTTGTCAAGGGCTTCAAACAAGGAGGGGGTAATCAAGAATGAATTTGACGCCTTGATATCGCCAACCATCGTTGCATCTGCGATGTCTTCAAACGCCGAGTCTGAGATGTAGATATGGTAGCCACGAACTTGTGCATCGGTTGAATGGTCCCATTCAACGAAAATATTGGTTTCATCGTCCCATGAAGCGGCGACCGATTCAATATCAGGGAGGTAATTTCCAGGGTCCGTGACGCCATCGTCAATCGATTGTGCTTTGACAACGGTAAGGTCGGTTGTGTGTGCATTGCCAGATGTATCCACTGCAACCACCGCCACCCAGATGTCTTGGCCAGGGATGACTGGAGTGTCGCCGGCAACCACATCGATGGTGAGCGGAAGTGACGGATTCCTGTCCAGGAACGCGATGGCCGTTAGGGCTTGACCGTTCGGGTTTGCACCAGCAAACTCAAACGTAGCAGCATAGACATTATAGTAAGCAATATCATCAGCATTTGACAGTTCAAAGTCGAGGAGAAGGGCACTTCCATCATCGTTTGGGCGGTCGGTCAATTCCAGTTCAGTCAATCGATCGGGGGGTGTTTCGTCGTTGACGTTGTCAATCGGTGTGACCGTCGCTTGGGCGAGTTCCGTAAGATGCACGTTTCCTTTGATGTCGTGCACGGTAACCGCCACAAACAGTTCAATATCCGGTTGTATGAGTTGAGGTGTTGATGAACTGAGGTCCGTCAATGTTTCACCGTCGCCGTACAAAGCGGATGAGATGGTGAGTTCAATCGGGTTGGTTCGCTCATCGATCCATTGCTTGTTGAAGGTGAAACAACCGCATACATCTGGATTGGTTCCAAACATAGCGTAAGCCACTGCTAGGTCACTGACGGGTTGGTCTGCAACCCATACGGTGTAGGATGCGAAGTCATCTGCGCCAGAAGGCGTCCAAACCACATCGATGGCTGTACCGTCATCGTTTGCATGGTCGAAGGCGAGCAGAGACGAAATTCGCTCAGGTGCGTTACCAGAGCCAATGAGGTTCTGGAAGGGCGTGGCCGTGACGATTCGTACTGAGTCGGTATTTCCGTTGAGCCATGCATCGTAAGCAACGACACCAATGGAGTAAATCTGCCCGTCAATGAGCGGCACGCCGTCCAATGATGAAATGATGGTTTGGTTATCATCACATGAATTAACGACAACGGCTTGTGAGAATCCATCGACGCTGCCAATGATGCCGTCATCACGCGCATCTCCTCCTTGTTTCATGAATACGGTGTAAAACGCACAGTCTTCAGCCAAACTTTGGTTCCAGTTCACCGAAATACGACCGCCTTCATCATCTGCAACGTCAGCAGCAAGAGTTCCCTCAATCGGTTCGGGAGCTTCGTTGTCGTTGAGTTCTCCTGTTGGAACAACAGGGCCGACAACGGTAACATCGGAGAGGTTCTCCTGTCCCGCTTCGTCCACACAGGTGAAGCCGATCCAAACAGGAACGGCGGGTGTAAGCGATAGGATGCTTTGGTTTCCTTCGTTGGGGAGGTACGATGTTTGAACCGAACGTCCAAACGCATCGGTCATGACAGATGTTGAGACGTACACATTGGTTCTGGCCAGGTCAAGAGCGGTACAGCGTGCCCATTCCAATTCAAGGTCTCCGTCTTCTCCATTGCTTCCCATGGCGCTTGCGGTAGCCCACAGCGGCGCACTTGGAATTTCATCTGATGAAGAGGCTGGGCCAAACGGCGCAGAGACTTCGCCCCATCGCCCGTCCGTGTATTCGACGACGATGACTCCGTAGTATTCGGTGCCGTCCATGATCGGTTGTCCATTTGCGGTTTCAATGTCGGCACTGAGGCGACTGTGAAGCGAAACCGCCTTGTCTGGAGCTTGCCCCATCAAAGAGAGTTCGTTAGGAACGGTAGCCCATGGGCCTTCGTTGAGGAAAATCAGGTAGCGAGAAAAGTCCTCGTCATGGACCAAAGACCAGGATGCGGTCAAAGCACTTCCACCATCGTCTGGCCGGTCAACAAGTTCTTCCATGTCAACGGGCGTGTCAGTGCGAACATAATCGTAGGTAATTCGTGCTTCCATCGAACCGTTGGACGGAGAATAGAGTCGAAGTTTAACGTGACGGGTGTTGTCGTACAGCATTCCTTTGTCAAGAGCCAGTTGGAGTGTTGAACCCAAGTTCGGGTCTTGGCTAAGGTCAACGGTTGCATCGTATTTGACCGACACTGACCGTGCCCATACCGCTGCACCGCTTACAGAAGAGGTGAAGATAAGTGGAACGTTTTGCAACATAATTCCATGAGGTCCAGCGCTTCCTTTTGAAGCGTCAAGAGCGTAAGGGCCAGTCGGGTCTACCAAAGTGATGTCAACACCTGGGTGGGTCAAATCGGTGATGTTCAGGCCGCCACCGTTGGTAAGGGCTCGAACGGTTAGAGGATGGGCCCTTCGCATGGTGTAATCGTCAACTTCAGTATACTGCCCGTTGGTCTGCCATCCAACCAATCCTTCCGTAGTTGTCAGCCATACATGAGAACCGGTTACGATTCCATCGATGATGTTGCCCTGATTGAATGAAGTGAGTCTGGCGTGGCTGCTTGTTCTTGATTCACTCAAGGTAGCCGAAGAGCTGCTGAATGCGATGAGTTCATCACCGTTGCTCATCATTCCTTCAACGGGCCAAGTTGGTGTTTGATACGAGGCTAAACCGTCTTCGAAATCTGCACTTGAGGCGTTCCAATGGGTCATTGGGCCAATATCGGTAGCGATGTGCAAGCCCCACCAATCGCCAGTAAGGGCGGTGACCGTGTTGGACGGCAGTTGGTCAAATCTGTGGGTGGAGATCACTTGCATGGTCCCCGTGTCAATCATTGTCACGCCGGGGCGGTCTGCTCCGCGGCCATCATGGCTCAGAACAAGAACAGGGCTTGCTCCGGGTGCGTTTGTTGGGATGACAGTAAGGCCCCATGTTGAAGTGGCCATCAGTCCGTCGGACGCGTCCATTAACGTGGAAGTCTCTGTCAATTCATCCCAAACGATGAGTCCTGAAGGCGTAGCCAGATAGACATCAGTTCCGATCACCAGCACATCTTCAATGACATTGTCTTGTAGGCCGCTGTTGGACGTTACCGAATCCATCCAGTCGTTTGTTGATGTGATGTTAAATCGGCCAAGTCCTCCGTTGGTTCCGATGTACATGATGTTGCTTGATTCGTCAAAACCGTTGACGATATTGGAAGGTAAGCCTGCAATGAGCCGTCCTCCGTCAAACTGCTGTGTGTTGAGGTCAAAGGTTTGAACCCCTGGAGGGCTTCCCCCTTCACCCGCCAAACCGATGACGAGATGATTGTTATAGAGTTGCATTTGGTCAAATTTGTCGTGAAGAGCGCCAGTTATTGCAGCTAGGTTTCTGTTGGTGACGTCGAGTTTCATCAGCCCAGTAGGATTGCTTGCAATGTAGAGTTGGTTTCCTTGGAGGTGGAAATCAGTGGCCCGAGAGTTCGCAGCCATCGCCCATCCGTATTCCCATTGAACGTCACCGTTGGGCTGGAAGGTTCCCTGAAGAATACCTGCTCCGTTGCCGGAGAATTGGCCTTGTGCCGACTGACCGCCTGTTGCAGCCCAAATGTGGGTGGAGTTTCCAGCCATGGCCGTAATTTGGCCGCTAACAAGCCCCGGGAGGTCGACGATTTTCTGCATCCCAAGCGTGGAAAGTGTAGACACGTGACTGTAACCGGATGAACCGCCAGCTTGACCCATCATCCACCCTGTTGTGCCGCCGAGCCACTGGAAGGAAGTTACGGATGAACCTCCGCTTTGCACGTTGGCCTGGGTGGTCGTTGCACCGTTGGAAGACATGATGGAATATCCTCCTCCGATCAAATTGGAACCACCGTTCCCAATCCCATGGCCTACGATGAGTTGTCCGTTTGCATGGGCGAGAGAATCGTACCAGATTCGGTCACTCGGCAAATTGTGGCTTGCCGTTGTTAAACTCGGGAGGAAGGCATTTGAGGAAAAACTGTACTTGGAAATGGGCTGATTGTCGTTGTAATATCCAATGTAGAGGGTGTCGGAGGAATCACAGGTGACTGAAGCGGGAGAAGTCCCGTCGAGTTGTGACCGGTCAAATCCAGGAAGCACGGTTTGATTCTGAATATCAATACGAGCTACCCCGCCGTTGTTGTTGTACATGGCAATGTTGAGTGCTCCACCGCACATCTCCATTGAAATGGGATATCCGTCGGGCATATTGGTGTATGAATCAGCTGCATACGATGACCACGCGCCAGTGCTGTCACGGAGGGAAATAATTCCCTCGGCAAACCCTCCCCATCCTTGGAAGCGAGCGCCTCCAACAACCAGGCTGGAGCCGTCGGTCCAAAGTTCGTAGAAGATCGTTCCTGCATTGGTTGGAAGTCCGTTTCCAGCCGTCCATTTTGCAGCCCATTGGTTGGAGGTTTCGTTGTAACGATGGATACCATCTTCGGCCGCAAAGAGCACATGGCCGTCGTACTCTACGATTCCCCTAACAGGGAGTTCATAATTGTCCCAAGAGCTGATAAGGGTTCCATTTGGTGCATAAAGGTCAAGCTTGAGTTCACCCCAAGCCACCCATGTATTGCCGGTCGTTGAGCGATAGGAAGTGACGCGGTCAATCGACCCTGTTGGTAGGATGTTATTTTCAAATGAATTGCTCGTAGTGTTCCACCTTCCGATGCCTCCAGAGCCATCAGCGTTCCACCATTGAGGGGACACAACACTGGTCATCAGAACGTCTCCGACGAGATTCATCCCAACGATGTCTCCTTGGTTCTCGCCCACCTGCTGGCCAATGTCGAGGTTCCCTAGGTTGGTCAGGTTCAAAACATCGAGACGGCTTACTTCGTCGCTTGCTGTTTTGGAGTGATAATACATGATGTTGTTATGGATAATCATTCCGAATGGATCTCCATTTGCGTCGTAGAGGCCGCTTGATTTCTCAATGTCGTATGCCTCGCCTCCGGTGGTGACGTTGATGAGTTGGAACCCATCACTTCCTCCAATCCAAAGGAGGTTTTGACGAATATCTGCAACCATTCCGGTAACATCGTCGTTACCCCCATCGAGAACACCGTTATCTTCATTGAACGGAGTAAGCCACAGATTCGATGTGATGTTGTAGCGCAATACGCCTAACCCATCGGTTCCGATGTATGCGATATCGCCCATCACTTCAACAACTGCATTTTCAGTTTGGGTGCCTTCTCCCCAATTGAAATCGTGCTGGAAGGTGGACTTGGTGATGAGTCCTACGCCGCTGGTCGTTCCTCCGTAGACGTAATTGTTGTCGTAGTGAACACTGTAAGCGGCCCAATTTGGCATGCCGTCTTGGACGTTTTGACAATCATTGATGGCCATCGTTGCGATGCTGTACTTGCAAACGCCGATGTTTGTACCGGCATACAACGAACCACCGCTAATGCTCGCCTCCACGGCGAAATCGTAGAATTGAGTTGGCCGGGTCTGCCAGGATGAACCCTGGCCGAAATTTGTCATTTGGCTTCCATCCCATTTGCGAGCACCTTGTTGTGTGCCGATGTAGAGGTTGTAACCGTCGCTTGCTAGGGCGTATATGTTGCTGCTCGGCAAAGGAGCATTTCGGCCGCTTGCAAGGAATGGGGATAGAATTTCACCCGTTGAGATGTCTTTGCGAACCACGCCGTATCCCTGAAGACCAAGGTGGAGAATGTTTCCAACCATCGCCACACCTGCATAATCAACCCCGTTAATTCCAGTGGAGCCCCATGGCTCCAGCCATGAATCATTGGCGATGTCGTACCGCAGTATTCCTTTGTCCTCAGTAGCGACATAGGCTTTCCCACCATTGAGCACAACATCTCCAAGAATGGAGGAGGAATCCCAGTTTGTACTGTCGTAGCCTACGCAGGTAGCCGTTGAGCGGTCGATGCTCGCAAACCCACCGTTCTCCAACGACACCACGATTGAATTTGCATTGATGTCAATGCTTAGGAAATCAGAGCCGGTCGCCCAGCAACCTTGTCCATTCCACTGATTGAGGACGGTACCGGAAGATGAGTGTTGTACTACGGTGCTGTTTGATGTTCCAAGGAAGAGATCGGTTCCATCAGAGCCCATAGCCAAGACATCGCCGGCCAGCGGCCAAGGTGCCAGCCACAGTGTATTGCCTGTATCGAACCGGTTGATTCCAGCCCCATCGTCACCCGTGATGTAAAGGATACCATTGATTTCCTCAATGAGGCCCATTTCATCGGTAGTGGGCCCGCTTGAAAGAAGAATACTGCCCTCCATTATCGGGTTATTTCCTGGGGTCAAATGTGCGAGTGTTCCCTCGCCATCGCTGACGAGCAATCCCGTTTGACTCGGAGATGCTGGGCCGAGGTTGGTCCAGAGCATCATGGATTCTGATTCCGATTGCAACCCAAAGTCGGAGAGCGCATGGGTCGTGGAGAATATTCCAGTCGTAGTGTTGTAGGTATGAAGGGATGGGCCGTTCAAAATGAAGAGCTCGTCTCCCACCCTTGCGAGGCCTGCGATGTCGCTGCTGTCAAGCCAATTTGAGTCGCTCCATGTCGACAGCCAGAAACCGGAACTCCAATCATAGCGGGCAAGCCCTGCATCAGAGGAAGCAAAAAGAATTTGATTTCCAGAGATCATGAGTTGGGTCACTTGGTCTGAGTGAAGGTTGTTCGCAGTCGACCATGTCGAAAGCATCTGTCCCGAGACAAGGTCGTATCGGGCAACGCCTGCGCCCTCCATAGAGATGTACAAAACCCCGTTGACTTCCAGCATGGCAAGGCAAGCACCATTCATGTCGCTGACTTTGGTCCACGCTACGCCGTTCCACAGCATCAACTCATCTTGATTTGCGGCATACACGTCACCGGTGCTTGCGATGGCGAATTCATCGAGTTGCTCAAAGGCGGCGTCTGATGCCTCGGGGAGAACGACTTGGGTGCTTGAGTCGGTGAGCGACATTGCAAAGAATCCGTCCTCTGCTGTGAGGAAATGAATGAGATTGTTTGTCGCATCCAGTTCCATGTCCACTACAGCGCTGTCGAAGGTTACCATGTCAATAACCGTTGGATTAGCGTTAGCATCAATCATCAGAAGGTCGTTGTTAGCAGCGACGTACATGAATCCAAGTTCAGGATGAATGGCGTAATCGTTGATGGTGGTTTCAACCGGACGCAGTGATACAGCAGGGTCAACGGGGGCGAGGGCTTGAATGACCATCTCTGTGATTTCTGCATCCGAGGGTAACGTCCACCCAGCATCTGAATTGCTGTTGGGATTCAAGCGGCCTTCATACACGGCACCACTGTCAAATTGATTGGATTCACCCATCGTTCCAAAACCGGACCAATCAAACAAACTCGTTCCCATGCCGTCCACGGCAAGCAGTGGCTCTTCGATAACCATTCCATTCTCTCCACTCACTCGGATTTCGAGTGTAACGTTTGACAATTGCGCACCGGGAGCGAAACTCAGATTCCAATCCGCAGTTGCTTGTGCGCCTTCACCCGGAGTATTCGCTCCAGTAGCGTCGAGTGTCACCCACCCTGTATCGTTGCTACCTTCAAGCGGCCATGTCACTCCACTGGGTTCAGCGTGAGCTGAAACCGTTGGAAGAGTAAGCAACGGAGCCATTGACATCAACACCATGAGCAGCACCATCGATAAGGCGCGGCCAGCCGCTCGGGAGTCATTCACAGCCCTTCGGGTTGGATTCATAGAACGCACCGGTCTTTCAGGGTATTTGAAAGGGGCTCCTTCTTGACTAAACAATAATTCAACAAAATCCTTTGAAATCGCGTTCATTTAGCCCATAAATCGGTTTCGCCTCCACATCAGAGCCTCCAAGAATCGCATCTCATGAGCGATGTTTCACACAAGACTCAAACCATAAGTGTCTGCCGTTGGATAAGGGGTCCTTATGGAACGAGAAGCCAAAGAGCGACTGCTTCGCAAAGAAGCACTGGAATACCACGAGGCTGAACCGCGTGGGAAAATCAAGGTCGTACCAACCAAACCGCACGCTACTGCCCACGAATTGAGTCTCGCTTACTCCCCTGGCGTAGCCTATCCCTGTTTGGAAATAGAAGAGCGCCCAGAAGACGCTTACAAATACACCTCAAAGGGCAACCTTGTTGCTGTTATCTCCAACGGAACCGCCGTTCTTGGCCTCGGCAATATTGGTGCTTTAGCCAGTAAACCTGTCATGGAGGGGAAAGGCTTGCTTCTGAAGACGTTTGCCGGAATTGACGTATTTGACATTGAAGTGGATACCGAAGATCCTGAAGAATTCATCAGTACAGTTGTCAACATCTCCAAAACCTTCGGGGGCATCAACCTTGAGGACATCAAGGCCCCTGAGTGCTTTGAGATAGAACGACGTATCGCAGAAGCCACCGATGTTCCCGTCATGCACGACGACCAACACGGAACGGCCATCATCTCTGCAGCAGCGTTGCTGAATGCAGCAGAATTGCAAGGCAAGCCCCTCGACGGGCTGAAGGTTGTTGTCATCGGTGCAGGAGCTTCAGCCATCGCATGTGCCAACCATTACATCGCCATCGGAGTGAGCATCGAGAACATCACGCTCGTTGACAGTCAAGGTATCGTCACAAAGAAGCGACTGGACGCCGGTGAATTGAACGAGTACAAAGCGCCTTTTGCTCATGACCGAGCGCCGGGAGATCTTGGTGACGCTATGAAAGGCGCCGATGTGATGTTGGGTCTTTCGCGAGGCGGTTTGGTTTCCCAAGACATGGTTAAGAGCATGGCGGACAAACCGATTATCTTTGCATTAGCCAATCCAACACCAGAGATTCTGCCGGAGGAAATTCTTGCCGTCAGGCAGGATGCGATTATCGCCACAGGGCGTTCCGATTACGTGAATCAAGTGAACAATGTATTGGGCTTCCCTTACATTTTCCGAGGCGCCTTGGACGTGCGCGCACGGGACATTACTCAAAACATGAAGATGGCCGCAACCCGTGCCCTTGCTCAACTCGCCAAAGAACCCGTTCCAGACTACATCTCAGCAGCCTATGATGGCGTTGTGATGCAATACGGACCCGAGTACATCATACCGAAGCCATTTGACCGCCGCGTCTTAATTTGGGAGGCTGCCGCCGTTGCACAAGCTGCAGTTGATGAAGGAATCACCGGAGTGAGTGCGGAAGATTTTGACATCAACCGCTACAAAGAAGAACTTGAATCACGGTTAGGTGAATCGTATTCAGTCATGCGCCAAGTCATCAATCAGGTCAAAGGAAAGGGCAAGCGAATCGTGTTCCCCGAAGGAGATAACGAAGCCGTTCTTCGCGCAGCTGCACAATTGGCTGAACAGCGTATCTGTATTCCGATTCTGCTTGGACCAATTGACCGCATCGACCGAATGGTTGGAGAATTGGGCCTGCACTTTGAGTACGAACGGTACGACCCAAGGTACGATGAGCGACGAAAAACCGTCTACGCCGATGCATTTTTCGAGCGTAGGCAGCGTAAAGGAACCACATGGCCGGATGCGGCGCGGTTGCTGAAAAGCCGACCGTATTTTGCAAGTCAGATGGTCCAATTGGGTCATGCTGACGGGTTCGTAGGCGGGGTAAGTCGAAACTATGCTGACGTGCTGCGCCCACCCTTACAACTGATTGGGAAATCAAAAGGCAGTCATTGCATTATTGGTTGCTACATGATGAACATCAAAGGACGAACAATTTTCCTGGCTGATGCCACGGTGAACGTCTATCCTGACAGCAGAACACTCGCAGAGATTGCCGTTCAGACTGCAAAGGTCGCTCGTCGCTTTGGCATCATACCAAAGGTCGCTATGCTTTCGTTTTCGAACTTTGGCTCCACCCGTGCCCAACGAAGTGAACGCATCGAAGACGCCGTTGAATTGGCGCGTGAACTTGACCCATCGCTGGTTATTGATGGGCCCATGCAGGGGGACACGGCCCTCAACACTCTCGTTCAAGATGAATATCCGTTCATGAATCTTGAAGGTCCAGCCAACGTTTTGGTTTTACCTAATCTTGCAGCAGCCAACATTGCCTACAAATTATTGGAGGAACTTGGAGACGCTGAAATGACTGGACCGATTCTTGAAGGAATGGACCGGCCTGTTCAATTGGTGGCGCGACAAGACGGTGTTCGACACATTGTCAATATGGCAACAATCTGTGCCGCAGATGCCATTCGCGGCGAGTCTTATTGGGACACACTATCGGATTCTACCACCGAGGATTGAACTTCTTCAAACCGTAAGGTAGGGCGCTTTGGTCTCCAAATTGCACCGGTGATGAATCCAGCACATAACCCTCCGAAAAAGAGGTTGAACCATCCGTCAATGGCGTAAGCCCCCATGCCCCGTGCTATTGGTATCGCAAAGGATGGAACAATTCCGAGAAGCGTGGTCCAAAGCAGTTCAGAACGAATGTTGGCCCATGCATCGGTGGATGAAGGCACACGTTTAGGCGGGGCCGTTCGGATTGGGGAGAGCACCAATCGCGCAAAGACGCCGGGAAGAGGTCGTTGCGATGGAACCGTTCCTTTTGCAAATACTGCTGCATTGCGAGGGTGGATGGCCATCACTGCGGATTGAGATGATGCCGGACCGATGAATTCGTTCGGGCGAGGTCGTCCGTCCATCATGGCCCCGCGGTTGTTTGATGCTGGGCCGTCGGCAAGGCGTTCGTTTGTACCCGCGCTCAGCGCTAGTACACCTTGTTGTTGAGCGAGATACCATTCTGATTCAGAAGGAAGGCGGACTTCCCAAGAACCCTCGTTGGCGTCAGAAAAGGCTTTGAATTCTGTAGATTCCATGATCGTTTGACACAGCCCTACAACGTCGTTTGCCGTCAGGTCGTCCATCGGAAGGTTGGCTTTAGACGATGGAATAGGGGCTTCCAGTGCTGTTGCGACATCCGCATGAGTGAGGAATTCATTCATGATGAAAAACGCCGGCAAGCGGACTTCGTAAGCGGGGCGTTGACTGGAGTAAATCCATCCGCCTTTGTTCGTTCCAAGAACAAGTGTATCCGACGCGACTTCTTGAAAGCCGATGGATCCAAGGCGAGCCATGTTCTCACTTCACAAGCGTGCGTTCCATACGGTTGTACCATGAGATTCCAGCATCATGGTCGGTGAGCAGTTTGAATTGGGGGAATGGAGAGACTGAACGCATGTAACCAAAGGCTGCGAAATCGACCAAATCGGGGCTTGAACCCCCGAAGAAATCTTCACCGTCGTGCGAGTCAGTAAACTCGCTGAGCAAATCATGCCAGAGTTGTTTGGGTTTTCGACCGTCCTTTTTGACGCGCTTTCTTGCGATGATTCCCCACATGATCGGAAATCCAGCCCACGCATACAGGCGCTTAGAGATGAAGCCGAACTTCTCAATTTTAGAGATTCGAGTTGTCGTTTTGAGAGCAGAACCAAGAGAGCCATACAGAATGGGTACGGTTGCTTTAGACATGTGAAGGTCAACCCATTCAAGCCACTGCTTTTGCCGATCAGCGTCACCCATAGCAGCCAGTTTCCCGCCGTTGTATGCAGCATCTATGTGCTTCAAAAGCGGTGTTGAATCAACAAAGTGCTTTCCGTTTTCGTCCGTGAAGACGGGAACTTTCCCCCAGTTGTCTGTGAACGCAACCTCCTTCTTGATTTTCATTCCATTGACCGGAATGTATTCGATGTCCATTCCGAGGTGTTCAATTAATCCTCGGACCTTCCAACAAAACGGGCAGGTGTAGAGCATGTGTAAGGTTGGGGTTTGACCCATGGTGGAGGCTGAGGACTGCCCTTATTCAATTCTCGTTCGCTTCAACGTTCTCAGGCTTCCACCCTGCTTTCCAGAAATCAAGATCATCCAGCCACGCTAACCACTCTTTGTCGGTACATGTCAAAAGACGGAAGGCTCTGCTTTCCAATCCCTCGCGATTGGATGGATTCAGCATACCTTCTTCGGTAGCGTCCCGCCATTCAACTTGCATGTGTCGAATTTGTCGCCGCGCTTCTTCGGGTTGGTCAAAATTCATCTCACACACATCGCGCAGTTCGCTGATCCATGTTCGTGTATCTTTGAGAAGAGGGTCGTTTACAACAGGTCGGGACGGCGTTGATTTTTTCCCGAAAGGCCACCATCCCATGGGGAACCACCTGTGCTTTTGGTTAATTGACCTGTTCATCGCGCAAGGGATTGAAGAACTCAACCCGAGAGGACCGGGCATGGGCCGAATTACCGTTCACCTCCATGGGAAAACGAAAGACAAGGCCTCGGCCATGCTGATTGAAATGTATGGCAAACGTTTGGAACAGCGGTCCATTCGTTGTGTTATGCACTCGGGGAAACTCACCCCACAATCCTACGTCACTCAACTCCTTGCGATGAGCGGAGAACTTGTTCTCTTGGACGAGGGAGGCATTCTTGAGTCGTCAATTCAGTTCTCAAAACGCGTGGAACAATGGGGTTTGTCAACCGGAGATGTCCACCTCGCCATCGGTCCTGCTGAAGGATGGCCAAAGGATGATACCGTCACCGGTCTTTCCAGACTCTCACTTTCACCGATGACCTTTCCTCATGAACTTGCATCGGTCATGCTCGTTGAACAACTCTACCGGGCAACGGAAATTTCCCGCGGTTCGGGCTATCACAAAGCATGATATTCAACCGATGATTCACCTCGGTTGAGGAGATGTTATGATCATCGATGCAGCCGTTGGAAAAATCCTCGTATTCATCTCGATGGGGGTTGTCTCAGCCTCTCTTTTGGCCGGTAGCAGGCACCAACCTTTTCCTGAAATTTCACGACGGTTTGGATGGCTGCTCGCTTCCGTAACGGCCCTTTCGCTCCTTGGAGAATCTGCGCCTCGCCCTATGGCACTGAACATTTTGCTCTCCCTTGTTTTGGTGATGGGGTCTTACGGAGTTCTTGTTGGGGTTCACCATATGGTCCAAACACGACGGGACGTGTTCATTGCTCCAATGTCTGGGTTTCTCTTTTGTGTCGGAGCTGGCGGACTCATGGTCCTGACGTGGCCCGACCTCAATCAGCTCGAACAATGGGCAGGTTTTCTCGCACTGGTCGTTCTCGGCGGTGGGCAAACATGGATGGTTTTCAGAGGTCTCTTGATCGGGCGGCTTCCACTCGCATGGAGCCAAGCTGGAATGGTCGCTCTGCAGCGCGGTCAGTTGGAAGGTCCACAAGGTGCGATTACCTGCTTTGAGAAAGGCTGGGATGCTGATGAAGAGCATTTGAACCCGATGGCTTACATCGCTCTAGCTTCAATTCACAGATTCAACGGTAACGCTACCGAAGCCCAAAAATGGCAGGAGTCCTTTGAGGACGCAGGGGGTCAACCTTCTGTTGCTAGCGAATGGATTCTGGCTCTGAATGAGGCGCTTCGTGCCCTAGGGGGCTCGGAACAGATGTTCCCAAGCCGTTTTGATGACTCCGAATAGGATATTTGTTTCCGGTTTCCTGCTCTGAGGCGCTCAATAGAAACGAGGACTTATATCCTTCAAGGTTGATTTAGTAACATGAAAGAACCACAAGAGGCGACAAACGACTGGCCTGCTGGTAACATCCTCTGGTTTGCAGTCATGATTTGGTTCTCTTCAAGCCTCCTTTCCCAAACCGCTTACCTCGCCATCTACGGATTGCCCTATGATGCGACAGCACTGCTGAAATCCCTCGGCCCAATCTACTACTTTGTTCTCGTCCTTGAGCTCGCCATGTGGGGTGGCCTCTTTGCTATGGGCGGCTACAAGTTCTACCGTTCCCGCCAAGTTCCGATGAGCAACCCTTTGACAATCCCGGTGGGTCAATGAAAGCGGAGAGCCGATTTACGTCCAAAAACGGCGTTCTTACATTCGAAGCATCCGATGAACCTAAAGGTCGCCAAATTAAGGAACACCCGTGAGTATACACCAAGACGAACCATTGTTTACAGGGCTTCCAATGGAATTGGACGCCTTGGAGCCGGAAGTAGAATTGCCTTATCCACTTCCAGCCGGGGCGAAAATTGTCACCATTGAGGAAGCGAGGCATTCCCTCAAAGAAGCGATCAATGTTCTCATGGTTCTTCAAGCGATGAGCGATGAGGCTCACGACCTAACCGAGGAATTGGAAGTGTTACTCGACCAATTCCCCATGGATCATCCACACGTGATGGAAGTTGCAGAACAACTCGGTGGATTGGTCGGCCAATGGCAGGGCAATGTTGCCCGGTTGGAAGGAATCGGTGCCCGTATTGCTTGCATGGATCCAGGGCGATTGGAATGGTACGGCGTCGTCGACCGCCGCATGGCCTTGTTTTCTTGGGGGATGGGTGAAACCGACATTGAATGGTATTACCGAATGGAAGAGGGATTCCCTTCCCGTAAACACCTC
Organism: Candidatus Poseidonia alphae; assembly: GCF_943787815.1. Classification (NCBI taxonomy): domain Archaea; kingdom Methanobacteriati; phylum Thermoplasmatota; class Candidatus Poseidoniia; order Candidatus Poseidoniales; family Candidatus Poseidoniaceae; genus Candidatus Poseidonia; species Candidatus Poseidonia alphae. The sequence continues at coordinate 695,768 of NZ_CALSNW010000001.1, read as the reverse complement.
ATAGAGGCGTGACCTCCGGTAACTTGAGGCAGACCCATGGTTCGCATTACACGAGTGTATACTGGAGGCGGCGATAAGGGTGAAACTTCACTTGTTGATGGGTCGCGACGGATGAAATCTGACCCTCGCTTTGAGACGGTCGGTACGTGCGACGAACTCAACAGCATTCTTGGCTGTGTTTTGATGGAAGTCAAGAGAATGCCTGGCCACGAAGATGGCGGCGACCGAAACAACGTACAACGGGTAGAACTTGTTGTGGTTGAGGCCATTGGGCGTCTTCAACACGAATTGTTTGACCTGGGTGCTGAGTTGGCTTGCCCGCCGGATGAAGTGCCCGAATACATGGCGCTTATTGGAGAGGAACAATCCAACCTGCTCGTCATGGAAATGGACGCTTGGCTCGAAGATGTCACGCCACTAACGAGTTTTATTCTGCCAACGGGCGAAGGCCCAGTGGCGACGATGCATGTCGCTCGTTGCGTTGCCCGTCGCCTGGAACGTTCAATGGTACAGTTGCTTGAAACCGAAGGCAATGATGCTATTCGCCCTATTGCCCTTGTTTACATCAACCGTTTATCGGATTGGTTGTTCGTTATGGGCCGTTGGGTGAGCGTTATGTTGGGGGAAGACGAAACACTTTGGCTTCCACTTGGCAAGCGCTCTTCCGAAAAAGGGGTGGCCGACCGAGTGAACAAGATGCGTTCAAACGACGACGCGTTTCTTGATTTGTGATCATTGTTTGCTGTTCAAGCGGTGAAAGATTTGGGCTTGCCGTACGACGGTTCGTGTTTCCTCATGAGTAATGGTCTCCAATGCTTGTTCCCAATCCAACCAAAGATAGCCTCGATGTTCGTGGGAAAGTGAAACCGTCATTTCCTCTGTTTCAGCAATGTACCAATACACTTGCTTTTGTTTTCGCTTTCCTCGATGGCGAAAAGAGTATTCTGTCCGTTCCTCAAAACCCGGCAGGAGGTCAACGTTTGAGATGCCGGTTTCCTCTCGGAGTTCACGCAACATGGTCGAGTGTCGGTTCTCATCATCCTCCTCAACATGGCCTTTCGGCAAATCCCAATGCCCCTGCGGGTATTGAAGCAAGAGAATCGTGCCGTAGTTGACCAAAACTACGCCGCATGAGGTCTCCATGAACCGTGTGAGGAGGTTCCTGTTCATGGTCATAGCGGAAGAGCCACGCCTAAATTTCATCAACGGGAAACGAAAGGGACTACCATGACCGTTCAGCCATTGCAAGCACATGAGGTCCCCGATTACGTCAGGATCGTAGCTGATTCCGACCTTGATGGGCTGTGTGGTGCAGCGGTTTTGAAGGCTTTTCGCCCGGAAGCTGAAGTCGTTTTTTCTCATGCAGCCCTCATTCGGTCAGGGCAAATTGACCATCTTATTGACCGAGAAACTGTTCTGGTTGACTTGCCCTTCCACCCCAACTGCGGATGGTACGTCGACCACCACCTCACAAACCGGCCGACGGCAAGCGAAGCGGAGACCTTCAGTACCGATGGAGGGACGAGCCATTGGGAGGCCACTCCATCTGCTGCCCGATTGGCTTACGATTTGCTTCGCGAGGTCGTCAACATGGACCATCTTTCTGAGATGATGCCCATCGTGGATGCCCTGGATTCGGGGGGCATCTCACTCGAAGCGTTCCTCGAAGACGGCCCTGTCGTACAATTTGCCCGTACATGCTCACCTCGTGAGCCCGAATACATGCAGGAAGTCGTGACCTTACTGAGCGGAGGAATGACGCTGGAAACCCTGCTCAAGCATCCCTCTGTCCAACCTCATTTGCAGCGGGTTCAACAGGAGAGGAAATCGGCTGAAGAGCACATTGCATCTCATACTGAAATTCACGACCGGCTGGCCGTGTGCCGTTTGGATGAAACCCCTCTTCGAATCAATGGATATCTTGTTACAGCGTGGGCCGGAGAGGCTGTGGATGCATGCTGCATCATCCACGGGTTTGCAGATGGGTCAATTGATACCCCTGGGCGGCCAGCTCTTTCTGCTAGTTTTTATGCCAACTCGTTCCTCAAAGAAGGACAAGGTCGTTACGATCTGTCTCGCATGGCTACAGCACTTGACCCGACGGGAGGTGGGCACGCCAATGCATGCGGGTGTCGTATCCAATCACCGGGGCTTGAAGACAACTTGGAGCATTGGCTGAAGATGTGGTCTCAACGGGAAACCGTTCTAGCGATTCGCTAACTCAAAACTTCTGAATGCTGGAAGTGTTGGAGGCATTTTCGAGGTCCATCTCGGGCTCGGGGACTTCGTCCACTGGGGCATCGTCCGACTTGAGGCGCTTTACGGCCGCTTTCAAGACATCAAACTCGATTTCCAAGTCTTCAAGGGCGTCACGGGTCGTTTCAATGTGCTTCTCGACACGTTGAAGCAACTTGTTCACTTTTTTCAGTGTACGGTCCCTTGCCATAGTGAATCCTCCGGTCGTTCTGTTTTGAAGATTTGCCCAATCAGGAAGCATCACTCATCTTCATTGGAACCGCTGGCTTTCAAGGCTTTTTTGCCCTTCATGAACGCTGGCGCCCACCAATTCCACTTGCCCATTAGGCGCATGGTGGACGGGACGACGAGTGCACGGACCAGCGTTGCATCAATGAGAATTGCAAGCGCGAGGCCAAGCCCGATCTGTTTGAGAATAATGACTGAAGAGAGTCCAAATGCTCCGAATACGACGACCATGATGGCGGCAGCTCCCGTGATGAGGCCACCAGTTTTCTGCAAACCGTTGGCCACAGCCAGCGTATTGTCACCGGTACGCTCCCATTCTTCGTGGATGCGAGAAAGCATCAGAACCTCATAATCCATGGACAATCCAAAGACGATACAGAACATGATGACCGGATTCCCGGAGTCGATGGGTTGAGCCGTGAAGTTCAGCAGTTCCGCCCCGTACCCCCACTGGAACACCCAAACCAACATGCCGAAGGATGCGGAGATGGAGAGGATGTTCATGGCGATGGCCTTGATGGGTATGACAATGGATTTGACTTGCATGAAGATAAGGAACGATGTGGCGATGAGGATGAAGGCCAATGCTCTGGGGAGATTGTCCGCAATCGCTTCCAAATTATCAGCGTTGTAGGCGGCAAATCCGGCGACCAACAGTTGGTCGTCTTCCCCAGTTAATTGATTCAATAAGTCGTCACGGTCGCTTCGAATATCCTCAACGGTTTCCCTTGAATCCACGTTGGTTTGTGCTCCAACGAGTTGAATCGACATCATGGTAGCGTTTTCACCAACAAAGGCTTGCCGGAGGCTGTTTCGTATGGCCTGTTGGTCTTCTGGCATGAATTCATCAGGCGCAGCCCAGAACTGAACGACATCATCTGCACTCATGGCTAAATCCGGTAGGCCAACTCCAATTCCACCTGAGACTCTGGAGTCGTTAAGCAGGTCGGTGATGTAGGCATGTTGAGCCCGGAGGTTGACCTCGGAGAGCGGGTCGGCGCCGTCGGTTTCAATGACGATATAAATTGAGTTCGCAGCCTGATCTGGCCACAGTTCGTCGATCATTTCCATGCCTTGGCGAGATTCATCGTCGGGGGGAAGTGCCTTCCAAGACGATAAGGAAAATTCAGCGTATGCGAAGGGAAGCCCTGCTCCGATGAGGAGGATGAGGGTTGGTATGAGTACGGCCCACGGTCGGTCCATGACCTTCTTTGCAATTTTTGCCCACAATCCGTCGTCTTTTGCTCGCATGTCGAAGGCGTAGGGAATTTTGAGATTGTTGATTCGTGGCCCTAAAGCCGCCATGACCGCAGGCAGTACGATGGTGGAGTAAATCATGGCGATGGTCACGGCAATTGTTCCACCTATGCCCAAGGAAGGAAGCGAGGTGTTGGTGAAGAACAGCATCCCCATCAAGCCGATTGCGACGGTAATTCCGGAGTAAAAGATCGCTTTTCCAGCGGTTGCGCAACTCATGGCAGTTGCAGTTCGTACATCGTGCCCTCGGTCCAATTCTTCTCTGAAACGATTGACCAAGAACAGAGAGTAATCGATGGAAACACCGATTCCGATCAGGGAGACAATGTTTGTAGCGTAGACGGTAACATCTGTAACATTGGACAACCAAATTGTCATCCCAACCGCAGCCACCAAGGTTCCTCCACCGACACCCATCGGTAAGATTGCAGCAATGAACGAGCCGAAGATTAACCCCAGTATGAGGAGGGTGAGGGGGCCGGCGACAACTTCTGCCTTGATGAGGTCCTTTTTGATGCGGTCGTCAAAAGTCCAGTCGAGGAAGATACCATCGGTCATCCATCCTGAAAAATCACTGTCAATCTTCACCGTCGTCTCCAAATCCGTAATCAGGACTTTGGCCTCTTTTCGATTCGTATTGAAGACAATTTTGTTGATGGCGTACGTTCCGTTTTCATCGGTGATGACAACATCACCTCGGTCCACTTCAGTGGTGTCCCAGGAATAATCAACGGTTGCATTTGGGTGTTGCTCAAATTTGCTAAGAGCATCCATGACGGCCTGCTTCCATTCAGATGACGTGTCGTTGAGCGAGGGGTGGAATACCACATATCGGAATGATGGCCCGCTTTCATCGGATTCCGAACCAAAGCGCTCAGAGATCAAGCGTCCTGCGTTGACGGATTCAACGTCGTCCTCGCCGAATCCTTCAGACCAATCGGGCCCAATAGCGATGAGGCTGCCCATGAGTATGCATGAAATGAGTCCAAAGGCCATCATCATCTTGCGGCGGTCATGGATGAGCAATCCCATTTTGTAAAACAGCCGGTCTTCCAGCATTTTGGGGTCGGTTGCTCCTTCCATGTTTCGGCGTTATGCAAGGTGTATATGAATCGGCGTTTTGGGACTACAAGCCGGAAAGAACATCAAAGGTGTAAATGAATCCTAAGAATGCATGAATGAACACGAGATAGATGATGATGTCGGCTGCACGCCCGTGCTTGAGTTTGGACGTGGCAAAGGATTCCCCCGCCTTTCGTTTGTCTCTTGCTTCCTTACCCATTCGGGTTAGAATGACCATGAGAACAAAGCCCACTGGCCCCATAAAACCATGAAGGCTTTGGGGGAGCAAATTGGATGTGAAATCTCCGTTTGAATACCACCCACTTACGGCCCTGCCTGTGAATGCGACGAGAATAACGACTCCCGTCGCCCAGAGCAACCGTTCACCGTTGCGTTCGTGACGTTCAAGGTAGGCTGCCCTGGTTTCGCCCTTCAATTCATAGGACTTTTTGCGCCATGAATACTGCCACCATATCCACACAACCAAGCCACTGGCTAGCAATGGATGAAGTAAAAGTGCAATCATTGGGACAAGTTCCATGAGGCTCCTCGCAACACCGTAGAGGCTTTTGTTCATTGAACTATGTGTTCCCCCTAGGTCGTGAAACCAAACATCAGCATCGGTGCATTCAAAGCGGCGCGTATAGGCCCCAAACCGTAAGGGGGCTCGCTGTTGGAGGAATCGTACATGGAAACCTGCCTCAAAGCGGCATTCTCCAAACCGATGTCCAACAACGTCAAAGTCGCCACAATGAACAAAGAAGCGGCCTGGCAGATGCTTGACAAACCTCTTCGTTCAATTCTCGTCTTCGCAGCCCATGAAGCAGAACCTCCTGCGGCAGACGATGACGATGACGATTCACCCACCCGCCGACCTTCCATGCCCCGACAACGAGGACGCATGCGTCGCAGTGGTCGTAGCAGCGGCTCATCTCACATGGATTGGCTTCCCAAGCCCGCTGAAATCATTGCAGACCAGCCTTATTCGACGGCGTTTCAACTCGCAGCGCTCCTCATTCACAAGCAACTGGACGCCGATTCTTGGGACGAGGCATGGGACGGTGAAGAAACCAAGTTGCGAGAAGTTTGCATGACCAAAGGCGTACACCCCGTTTGGCATACGGTGGCCGAGAAAACAACGCTCCTAGCACAATTTTTGGCCTTTCCCAAAGGCAAGGCGTCCAAGAAGTCGGCCAAGAAATCAATGGATTCAGAAGTGTTCCGGATTGACCCCTTGGATACTCAATCTCTCGCAGCGGTGCTTCAGTTGGCGATGAAGGCAGCAGCCGATGCAGAAACCAAAGTCGCTTTGCAGAAAGTGATCAACCAACTTTCAGGAGGGCGCCCAATTCAGCCCGATGCCCACCTGATGAACCTCAAGGGAAGCATGGCTTTTGTTAGCCTTCACCTCTCCATCCATTCAGGGACATCATTAGGTAAAGCCACTCTCAAAGAATGCACAACCGCCAATAAGGACCTCACGGAAGCACTTCAAGACTTACAGATGCTGCGTGAAGGGACCGTTTCAGATTGGGCAGGCATCCTCGCACTCTCCGATGATGACGCCTTGACGCTCTCTCGTCGTCGCCTAGCTTGGTCACAAGCACCTGCCTCGGCGGAGGAACTGAGTTCCAAGCAACTGTCTGAAGGATTGAGTTTGTTGAGTGACGTCGGGATTACTGATTCTGTTGATCGATTGACGTGGTGGCAACTGAAGGCGCTCCATAACGAAAAGAAAGACAAGCAAGCCATCGAAGTCCTGCAAGGGCTCAGTCTTGATGCATCATCCGATGTATCAGAACTCCTCCCGCTTATCGTTTCTCTGGGGAGCCAAGATGCAGATTCGTGGTTGATGAGCCATGTTGATAATTTGGACGATGGGTCTTGGTACACCATGGTCATCTCCGAGGGGCTTTCCAACGAAGTTCGAACCGCCGTAGCACAGCGCCTCTGCGACCAACAAGGGGCCTTCTGGGAGGAAGCAAAATCAGCCATCATTGAATTGTTGATGGGCGCCCTTGACCTTGAGCGTCTTTGCCTTGTCTTCTCTGAAGATGAGATGCTCCCCCTCACCCACCCCTATGAGGCTCTCTTTGTGTCGCACGTGACAACTGCCCACCAGTCGGTTACAATTGGTGAGAAGCTCAAACAATGTCGACAACAAGCTCTTCAAGCCATTCATGGGGCCGAAGTACCCCATGTCTTCAGTCCAGTTGCTGAGCACCTGCTCCTGTTGCTTGAAGGCATCTACAAAGAGACCCCAGAAGTTGTTGAAGTTCTCAACAAAACAGCACTGAAAGCCTATTCCCCAATCAAAGCTGCCCTTTCTCAGAACGGTAGTGGCGGCGTTGTAAGTCTGACCAACATCAACAAGATGCGGAACAGTCTTGGGGAATTGGAACTTTCACCTCTTGAGCATCGTCTGTTTGAAGTCATTCTGCTGACCCTGACGATGAACGGCTTCCTGCAAACCTATCACATTGGCCTTGCACGCCCCGACGATTCAGCTTCGGTTGACGCATTGATTACCGAAGAGGCGCTTCCTGTTCGCCTGATACCTTCGTTTTCTTATCTCGCTCTGGACCACGACCTCGGCCTTCCTCAGTTTGTTGATTGGTATCAACAGGCCAATCCAAGGTCGCCTTGGGCACCTCTTGCTCGCGCAGCCTTATTTGCGTCTAATGGCGATGAATTAAACTCCGCCCGTGAATATTCCAGGGCCGCTGAATTGTTTACGGGCGTTGCAAGCAAAGGAACTGATGGCGATACAAACGGCGAAGACGATGACTCGGTTCTGGCCCTTCCCATCACGCTTTACAGGAAATCCTTGATTCACTATGCTCATGCAAAACAATGGGATGAAGCCATCGCCCTGCTGAACAAGGTTCCAGCACTGAAAGCAGCCATCACCGAGCGTTTCAAACTCTACCTCAATGTCTGCCATACTGCGCTCACCGATACGGATGGTGCAACCCGTTTGATTCGTCGCTTTGTCCAGCGCAAGCAGGCTTACGAAGAGGAAGATGTTGAAGGAAACATCATCCAGAAAACGCGAACAATTTACCTCGAAGAAGAACTGGACCTGTTGCGAAACTACCCGTATGAAAAGGCACACGTTCTTCCCCCGGACCCGTTCCTCGGTCGGGTTACTGCAGCTTCCACTCGCATCAGCAAGGACAACCGTCGCTCACGCAACCAATCCGAGCAACAATTCCGTCAAGCCATGATGACAAGTTCCCCTTCGATGACCGAAGTGTATGACATCGCAAAATCTGCCGCTGAAGACGGGGCCTTTGAGGGACTCATGTACCTTGAACGAGCCCAGAATTCTACGAAATTCACCATTACAGACCGCAAGCGTTTGGCCGGGGTTGAACAGACGCTCTTCTCTCAGTACAAGGAGAGCATCCCGACCTCAAAGCGTCGCTTTTTGCACAATTTGAAACTGGCTCCACTCGTGATCCTCGATACCAACATTCTCGTTGATGCCCTGGTGGAAAAGGTGTATGAGCATATGGAATTGGTCTTTGGAGCGAACCTCAACACGATTGGAAGCAACCGCTTCCACGATGTGCTGCGCCACCATGCAAGTGCAAAACGACTTCACCTCATGATACCCGACGATGTTCGCGGTGAATTGAAACAGTTTGCGAAGGACAACCGCATCAGCTACCGATTTAGAAGCGCCATGATCGCTTCCGATAAACTTGAGAATGCACTCAGTGAATCGGTTCTTCTTGGACTCGTTGACGAAATTCTTGTAGAATTTAATACGTGGTCCCCCACTTCTGAAATGTTGGAACAATTGCCTGAAGAATCCGAAGAATTAACTGAATTCTTGCGCAAGCACGACGATGTATTTGCCGACCTGACCGAATTGAAGCAAGCACGAGGCCCAACCTACCGAACCACAATGGACAACCGGCATATTTACCCCGAAACAACAGATTTGGACATTTACCGATTGGCCACACACCTTGCCACTCAGCCGCTTCCTGAGATTGGTGCAGTTTTGGTCGCGACAATGGACGGCGACTTTACCCTTCTTGACCGCGCCATCGAAGAGAAATTCGGATTCAGCGTGGCTAAGAACCATCGTACGCTGAAGCCGTGGTTGAAACTCAAAGCCAACTGAGGCTTTTACGAATCAATTGTTCAACCTCTGCGAGGTATTCATTATCTTTGGCCGATGATTGAACGATCACATATGAGCAATCATTGTTTCACCGAAGGCACTGCATGAAAGCAGGGTTGCATCGTCCATCAATCGTTCGAAGTCATAGGTCACGGTCTTGTTTGAGATGGCCCCTTCCATTCCTTTGACGATGAGGTCAGCAGCATCTTTCCATCCCATGTGGCGTAGCATCATTTCGGCGGAAAGAATCAACGAACCGGGGTTTACCTTGTTTTGACCCGCGTACTTTGGAGCCGTTCCGTGAGTGGCTTCGAAGATTGAAATTCCAGAGTCGTAGTTGATGTTAGCGCCTGGTGCAATACCGATACCACCAACTTGAGCAGCGAGAGCATCCGAAATGTAATCTCCGTTGAGGTTCATGGTGGTTAGCACACTGTACTCAGCAGGGCGGGTGATGATTTGTTGAAGCATAGCATCAGCGATGACATCTTTGATGAGGATGGTGTTTCCAGTGATTGGATTCTTGAGGGTGCACCATGGACCTCCATCGAGTTCAGTGGCTCCAAATTCTTCTTTGGCCAAAGCGTATCCCCAATCGCGGAAACCACCTTCGGTGAACTTCATGATGTTCCCTTTGTGAACCAATGTCACGCTTGGCTTATCGTTCTCAATAGCATACTTCATGGCAGCACGAACAATACGAGCGGTTCCTTCTTGAGAGACCGGCTTGATTCCAATTCCTGATGTTTCGGGGAAGCGGATTTTGTCAACTCCCATTTCATTTTGCAAGAAATCGATAACCTTCTTCACGTCGTCACTGCCTGCTTCCCATTCAATTCCAGCGTAAACGTCTTCGCTGTTTTCTCGGAAAATGATCATGTCGACATCACCAGGGGCCTTTACGGGTGAAGGTGTTCCTTCGTACCAGCGAACAGGGCGAACGCAAGCATAGAGGTCCAGTTTTTGTCGAAGAGCGACGTTGAGTGAGCGTATGCCTCCGCCAACAGGCGTAGTGAGCGGTCCTTTGATGGATACCAATCCATTTTGCATAGCATCCAAGGTTGCTTGTGGGAGCCATTCGCCCGTTGCATTGAATGCCTTTTCGCCAGCCAGCACTTCCTTCCAAACGATGGCTTTTTCGCCATTGTAAGCTTTGTTCACGGCAGCGTCGACAACGCTCATCATGACCGGGGTGATGTCAACACCGATTCCGTCGCCTTCGATGTAATGAATTACAGGGTCGTTGGGTACGTTAAGTTGACCGCTTTCCATGGTTACTGGTGTTCCTGACATGTCTCTCAGCAGAAGCGAGATGCATCTCCTTCAAGAATCAACCGCCCGTAGCATTTGCATGCACGGGAGAGTAGAATGGGTGAAAGGGTCGAAGGCATTCGGTGTTAATGATACAGGAGATCGCTTGGATTTTGACTGGGATGACGGGCCAACACCAATGCAGGTCACCCTGCAAATGATTGGTTTGTGTTCAATGGCCGACGTTGTCCTTGGATTGAAGGAACGTGTCTTTGACAAGGTTTGGGTAGAAATGAGCGCAGAGCGGGCTACGGGTACTCCTCGGGTTTTTACAGCGATTCATCTGGAATACCATGTCCGTGGTGACGTTCCCCTCAAACTCGTCGAACGAATTGTCAAAATGAGCCATGATAAGTATTGCAGTGTATCTCACATGTTCAACGAGAAGATCACCATAACACATGGGTCAGTTCTTCATCCTCTTTCAGAGGCTTGATGGTCGACCTTGCTGCATCAGTGCATTGGTCAGCGCCTTTGCTAGTGAATGGTACAACGGAAGCCAGCCCTGATGCAATCCCTTTGGAGGTTGCATTGGAGCCCACGTGTCACCGGATGCTCGAACGGTTGCGAAGGGCTTGATCTGTTCTCCTCCCATGTCGATGATGAGGGACAAATGGTAGGCGTCACGGTCCTTTTTGACGAGTGTTGAATCAAGATCTACACGAATTGAATCGGAGGGGAGGGTTTGTTGGATGGCGCCATCGTTGAGCGTATCTTTCACGAGAACGGCAAGCAGTTCTTCAACCGGTACATTTGCGGGGCTGGTTTGTCCAAACATGAGGGGCTCTTCGGCACCGTCATCGTCGTCATCGTCCATGAAGGCAGCGAGAGGATCCGTGGGGTCAATGTGGAATCCGGATTGTGATGTATTTGCAGACACACTTGGTTCAACGGGAGTGTTGAGCCCAAGAGCGGCATAAATATCCATTTCCTCTTCGTCTTCATCAGATCCAATCATCGGTTCTTCGTTAAACATATTACCATCTCCCGTTCTCATCATAGTTAAAACATGGTTTTCCACGAACGCTCATGCATCATCAGCGAAACACCATCGAGAAATCCGGTGGAAAGCATCAAGGAGAACGGCGAACAGGGAAAATCATGGGTGACATCATACGCAGCATGGGCCTGTTCGTGATGTTAGCGATTCTCCTCATGCTCCCATCGGTAAGCAGCGTACCAAGTGGGGTTGGTGAAGGGGGCAATGAAGGGTGTCTGTGTCATTCCCGGGCGGATTCCACCGATGTCAGTTTGGTAGGGCTCCCATCGGAGTACGAAGCGAACATCACCTACAACGTTCAACTTCACCTCAGCAGTTCTATTGCAGTTGATGAAGAGCATTCGCAAGGAGGATTTCGAATCACTGTTTCCAACGGGTCAATGATGTTCAACCAAAGCGAAGCCCAATACCTCGACAATGGATGGACTCATACAGAAAACGGAACCTATCAGCGGGTCTGGAATTTCACGTGGACTTCTCCGACGGACAATACAAGCCGGAGTGAGTTTTCGGTTTACGGCAACGCAGTGAACGGGAACGGTCAGCAAACAGGAGACGGTTGGAATGAATATTCAGTTGTCTTGCCAGGAACTGAATATGAAGGCGATCTTGACCAATCTCCATCCATTGATGGATTGGATCCGTTCGATAAGGTACTTTTGGCCGTTGGGCTTTGTGCACTTGTTGGAATGCTCTGGTCGGCAGGGCGTTCGTAATCAATTGACAAATTCAATTTGTCGGTTTCTTAGCGCTCTCAATTGACGGTTTTCAGTAGCCCCGTGAATTTGGTCACTCTTTACTCCAGTGAGCACAAGCATGACCCTGATTTCATCGGTTAACGATTCATCAACCGCTGCTCCCCAGATGATCTTGGCATTGGGGGAGATTTGTTCTTGGATTAACTGGGCACATCGCTCGGCTTCTCCAAGCGTGAGGTTGTTGCCTCCTACCACGTTGATGAGTGCTCCACGGGCGTCGCTCATGTCAAGTTCAAGCAAGGGTGAGTGCAAGGCTTCCATGGTGGCTGCCTCCGCTCGACCGGCGCCCTTTGCAGCACCAAGCCCGATCATGGCGACGCCTCCGCCTGAATTGATGACGGCTTTGAGGTCCTCGAAATCGAGATTTACCATTCCATCGGTAGTTAACAACTCCGTGACACCGGTTATTGACCGGACCAGCAACTCATCTCCGACACGGAAAGCGCTTGCAATCGGCAAGTCCTTGACACCTTCAATTTCCAACAAGCGTTCGTTGGGAATGACAAGAATGGTATCGCAATGTTCTCGAAGTCGTTCAAGGCCCCATTCAGCATTTTGCTTTCGTAGAGAGCCTTCGGATTTGAACGGATAGGTGACTACGGCAATGGTCATGGCTCCTTGAGCTTTAGCAAGTCGGGCGATATGCCCTGCAGCACCTGTTCCAGAACCGCCACCCATTCCCGCGGTAATGATGGCGAGTTGAGTGTCGTTGGTGATTCTTCGCAAGACCATCTCAGATTCCAATGCAGCAGCTTCCCCTTTGGTGGGATCGCCACCTGCACCACGGCCGCGGGCGGTTCTCCCGATGAGAACCTTCTCTTGGAGAGGTGATTGCAACAGGGCTTGAGCATCGGTATTGATGGCGTACCCGGTCACGTAAGAAGATTCAAACAAACCCTCTTCGAAGAGACGATTTATGGCATTGCATCCAGCACCACCGGCACCATAGACTCGAATTCGAGGTTGCAATGACTCAAGCAATGCTCGCAATTCTTCCTCGGACCCTTGGTCAGGAACTTGTTGGTGAGTTACCACCCGTTGTTCGTCGTCCGACAATTCGAGCACACGTTCAATCAAATGGCGCATAAGGCTGATTCTCGTTGAAGAGAACTTGAATGTGCCGCCCTAAAGGAGGGGTCTTAATGCAGTTTGATGGCCTTTTGAATTCCACCGTCAGTCACGTAGACCTTCTTCTGTTACCTGATAGACGCATTCACCGTCAGGAAGGTTTGGAGAATCGACCAATCGTGCAATACGACGGCCGCCCTTTGCCTTTCGTAGGTAGAGGCGGAAGGTGCTTGCGTGCGCAAGAATGTGGCCACCGATTGGCTTGGTGGGGTCACCCCACATTGCATCCGGTTTTGCATGGACCTGGTTGGTCACGAGTACCATGGCGTTGTTGATGTCAGCAAGCTGCTTCAAATCCTTCAGATGACTGTTGAGTTTCTGTTGGCGTCGAGCAAGCATTCCCCTTCCAATAAATTCTGCACGGAAGTGGCTGGTCAATGAATCAACAATGATCATCTTCACGTTGAGTCCCTTGCTCATGCGCTTAATCTCATCTGCGAGAAGCATTTGGTGAGCTGAATTGTACGCACGTGCAACGTGAATTCGTGACAACACGTATTCAGGGTCCACGCCGTGACCTCGGGCCATCTGGGTGATTCGCTCTGGACGGAACGTGTCTTCTGTGTCAATGTAGAATACATCTCCATCCAACCCCCCTTGTTCAAGCGTCATGGTGCAGTTCACAGCGAGTTGGTGACCGATTTGAGTTTTTCCGCTACCAAATTCTCCGTAGACTTCAACGAGGGCTTGCGTCTCAAATCCGCCTCCAAGCAAATCATCAATGGATTGTACCTTGGACGTGAGTTTCTGTACTTCACGACGTCGCTCCAGGAGTGCGTCACCCGATACGAACCCGCCAATGTTCGCCATTTTCTTTGCTGCTGCAATGATTTTACCTGCAACGGCTTCACCGAGTTCTGCTTCTTCTGCAAGGTCTGCAGGTGACATAACCGCCAGTGCAAGGAGTTCATCAAATCCTGCTTCACGTAGTTTTTCGGCCGTTGCGGGTCCAACACCAGGCAAATCTTCGATGGTGATCTTCTCCTCTTCTTCTTCGGGCATTGTTTCTTCTACCGTTGCCTTAGGACTTTCATTCTTTTCAACTTCAATGCTGACTTTCTTCTTACCTTTTGCTGCCATTTCTGTTCACTTCCATGCAACAGGACTGGCCTTCCGTATATGAATGAACGATGGACGGCGCGAGAAGTGAGAGGGTTGATTGTTGGTTTTCTTGCTAACTGAACGGTTGTCAGTAGCCTGTTTCCTTCACTTTTAGTTTTGATTTCGTGGATGTGAAAGTAAACATCTTCACGCTTCTGGAACATCAGAGGTGAAGGGTCGTGGGTCGGACTCCAATGCCTCATACACTATACCTACCGTGTGGGCGATGTCGATGGTTCCATCGCCGGCGTCAATGGTGACCTCGAGCGCCCAATCTCCACCTTCTACGTTGTATTGGCCGTGTGTCCATGAAGCGTCTTGTCCGTCCCCGATCTGTTCGGTATGGAAGGCTTCCTCATCGCCATTCGGGTTGTTCAGATGCCAGGTTACGGTGATGGTAGCGGGTGTAGGGAACGAATTGGGGTTGGTAATGGTTGAATCAATGTCGATCTTCTCAGGGGTTGGGCATTCGCAATCGGGCGTTGTTTCAATGGCCATTGGACTTGGATTGTCCGTGTTGGTCTGCGTCCATTGGATTTGCTTATCGATGCGGATTTCCAATGTGATGTTTGCCGTGTTGTCGCTTTCATCCACCGCGGTTAGTATTGCCGTAAACAGCCCGTGGGTTAGGTAAGTGTACGAGATTTCAGCCTGGTCGTTAGCGTTGACTGTTACGCTATTTGAGCCATCATCATCATCTCCAGGGTCGTAACTGAACGATTTCATGTTCCCTGCCTTTGACGTGACCCGTGCGAAGTCAAAACTGAGTTCCACTCCACTTTGAGACAGCACCGCTCCATTTTGGACGACCTCTTCGATGGTACCGGAAGTAGCATCATAGTAGACTTCCATGGAAATGGGATTCTTATTTTCAGGACCTTCGCTGTCCCCGAGGCACCCCGAAAGGCCACATGATACCATCAGCGCAAACATCAACCAAGGTCGAAGAGTTGGCCTGCGCATGAATAAGGGTAAACGTTTCTTGTTCATCAAATCAGTGGAAAATGAACACTTTCCGTCAGCCATCGTTATCGGTGGTTTCAAAACAGTGAACTGTGGCGCAATGGTTAGCGAGGTGGGGTAGTCTGGATATCCCGTCGGGCTCATAACCCGGAGATCGATGGTTCAAATCCATCCCTCGCTACCATCAACCGTACTGGTAATAGTCATGCTTTGGCTTGAGATTATCGAGAGCCGATTGGAGGCGCTCGTTTGCCGCCTGTTCCCCTTTTGATATCGCTGTTTGTTGGTCTGAAAGGTTCTGAATGCTCGCGTTGCACTGCGGTCCATGAGACGGCAATTGCTGAGCCGCTACAGACAGGGCCTTGTTGATGTCATCCAATCCCGCTGAGGGGGCATGTTCAGGATTGAGTTGAAACACTCCACCAGCGAGGATGACAGCGCCTGCTTTTTCCACAGACCCAAGTAGCCGCTCAACGTGTTTCTTGTTGGGAAGCAGGTGGACAGCTGCGATGGCTGCAGGCAAATGGCCGGGGACCAAGGCTTCACATCTTGCGAATGATTTCTTGGCTGCACCAACCTTTCCAGCCAAGGCGTAAAGACGGCCTGCTCGAAGATGGTCTTCATGTTCTGGTTGCATCGATGCCAGCATTGCAGGGGCGTTCTTCTCAAGGATTTTCACCAGACTCTTGCGTTCACGATGCATTTTCTTGATGGCCGTCATGCTTTGACTGGCTTTATCCCGGAGCATGTACACGTCGCACATCAAACGCAATCCCTTGAGGAGGAAGATCTGTTGCTGAACGTCTCGCTTTTTGTTGGCCAACATCATGTCGCAAAACTGGGTTGCCATCACTTCTGAGAGTTCCAATCGTCCCCCTTGCATGTAACGCTCTATTTGGAGGAGCGTTTGTGAAGGGTCTTGCATACCAAACATAGCAACATGCACCGCTGTCGGTTCTCTCCTATGATGCCTTTCATCCAATGAGCCGCTCCTCTCTTTACATACATGAAGCAGGAGCAGCGACCATGAGCGAAATACGGACCATCGCTGTTTCCGGCACCCCTGGCGTTGGGAAGACTGAACTCTGCGCTGTTCTGGAGCGCTCTGGATGGTCTGTTCTGAGTTTGCGAGACCTCGCACAGTCGCTCGATTGTTTGGGGGCTGAAGATCCTGATGACGGCGCCTCACCCATCGATATACACGCGCTGGCTGATGCATGGGAGTTCAACGGGGACAAAAGTACAGTCCTTGACGGCCACCTGTCCCATTTGATGGATGTTGATGGCATCGTTCTTCTCCGCTGCGCTCCCTCAACCCTTCAGCAACGGCTCTCAGAGCGCGGTTACGGTGAGGGAAAAGTTCGTTCGAACGTCGAATGGGAAATGACATCCGGCCATTGGTCGGAATTGGTGGAGTTTGAAGTGGACATCCCTATCCTTGAGGTCGACACGACCTCTCAATCCGCTGAAGATGCAGCTGCAATGGTCATGGATTGGTTGAACGATGGTTGCAAAGGCGCTCCGTTGGAAGAAGCAATACGTGGAGCCATCGATTGGCTCTCATAATGCCCCTTTTGTTCCTTGTTAACTCCACAAACCATAACAGGCTCAAGGAGGTGGAACAAGCATGGCCCTTGAGAAACTACGTCGTCGTTGGGAAGCCGCTCTTGGACCGATGTTGAAGATTGCATCAAACGTCTCCCCCATTACCATCACCTGGGTTGCGCTTCCTTTTGGCGTCGCAGGAGGCCTTCTGGCCATGTACGCTCCCGACCAAACCAGCGGCGGTTGGTGGATGCTCGGGGCAGCCTTGATGATTGGACTCGCCATGATCTTTGACGGATTGGACGGCTCATTGGCTCGTGCTAAAGGCGAAGTCACACGATGGGGCGATTATCTCGACCACACCATTGACCGCATTTTAGATTCGACTTGGGTGGTGTGTTTGAGCGCATCAGTCTTTGTCAATGACCTTGCTCTTGGATTTGCAGCAGCGTTGCTCACGTTGTTGGGTTCGTACATGGGGACTCAGGCTCAAGCCGTAGCCGGGACCCGAAATTACCGTGGTTTTTCTCGTGCAGACCGAACCGTATTGACGCTTCTTTCGTTGGTAATTATGGGCGTAATGCTCTTGATGGGTCTCTCAACATCAACAGCATTCCCCGGGCCATTTGACCACATCAACGTCAATCCGCTCAGCATCGTCGTCTTCATCTCCGCCCTGGGAGGGATATGGACGTTTTTTGTTCGTTTTAAACAAGCTCAAGGCGACATTCAAGCCATCGATAAGGCCGACCCACTCCCCCAACCCGCTGCCAAAAAGCAGGATGAATAATAGGAAAAGCGGAGGTGGCAAAACGCCCCGTTGATGTGCACTTTTTGCTTCCGAGAAGCGACATAGTCATAACGGACGAATGCTACATAGACACTGATGGGTAGTCCAACGGCTGAACGAAACGGCATTCAACGCGCCTTTTTTTTGACATTGTGCATGTTGCTTGCGACCTTGCCTTTGTCCCACGTGCAAGCCGTGGATATGGGCGATCCTTACAACCTGCAGGCTCAAGGCATTCAGGCTGTGTTTGACCCTACGACAGAGACCACTGTCGTGACCTGGCAGAACATTGATTCAAGCGGGTCAGAACTTCAAGGCATGTTCAGTGCAACATACAACTTGTACCGCCATACCTCCGCTATTGACGCCATGAATGTAGGAACGCTTACTCCGTTTGCAACCGTTCCAGTTTGCGACGTCGCCGATGCATCTCAAAACCCCTTCAACTGTCAAGCATCAGTGCATGCAGGCCATTCGAAGTCTTTTCTTGTCCCGCCGGGCACCAATGGAAGTTTCTTTTACGCCATCACCACAACCCTCTCAAACGGAACTGAAGCGGGAGAATTCATCATCAATGGAGCCCACGTTGAATTCCCTGTCGTCGAAACAACAACTGCAGTCTACACGCCTTACATTCTTGCTGTGACCTTTGACGCTCCAAGCAGTCAAACGACCATCAATTGGGTGAACTACAACACCTTCTCTCAAACACTTCCGGAAACCGGCCCCGATGCGCTAACCATCCGGATCTGGCAAACCGATTACGAAGTGACCCGATTGCTTGGGCCTTCGCTGCTGACTTCTGAAACACCGATTGCTGAGTTGGATGCTTCGGCCACCTCCTATGTGGTGGACGTGCCTGCCGAAACCCAGCGTTCAAGTTACTACTCCATCACCTATCTTCTTCCCAATTACTCAGACCCTGGTGTGGATTATGAAGACGTCCGCTTCCTTGCTCAAAATACCATGAGTGAACCGGTGGTTGAGGACAACCTTCCGCCAGCACAACCCACCCTCTTCACCGCTGAATTTGAAGCAGACCCGCTCAGCGGCGCAGGCTACACCAACATCTCTTGGGGAGATTCTCCATTGGAAGAAGGTGAGACATACCGCGTTTACCGTTCCGACCAACCCTTTTCTTCGATTCTACGAAACGATGTGGAATTGATCGTCAAAGACATTCTTGAAGGCATTGGCTCTTACCAAATCCCAGTCCCCCAAGGCTACCTCGGATATTCATACTACTGTGTCGTGACGGTGGACGAAAACGGCGTCATCAATACTGCTACTGACGGAAACTCCTGTACGGGGTCCATTGAAGAAAATGCATTTTACAACTGGGTTGCTGAACCAACCAATGTTTATGCTGAATTCCTTGGTGACCGAACAACCCGTGTGACATGGAACGATCAAATGGGCGTTGAAGGCGAGATCTACCACATCTGGCACGGCACCTACCGCGTCTCAGGTTCCCAATTTGTTGAGAATCAATCCTTGCAATGGCTCGGCACCGTCTCCGACGGTGTTGGTACATTTGACGTTGAGATTCCCGATGACGAACTTCGTACCAATCAGTTCTACTTTGTGACTTCAGAAGCGCTTTACGGCAACGTGAACGGAACCTACCACTACACACAACTGGTTCAAAACTACGCTCAAGTTTTGTTTGAAGACACCCGAGCCCCCAATCCTCCTCGGATCAAGCAAGCCTACACCATCGGAGCGGACAATCTCGTCAGTTTGGAATGGTTTAACGAAGATGAACAGAATGAGTCATACGCTATTTGGAGGCACTATGGAGAACCGTTCGGAGTCGATGAAAACGAGATTTCCAACATTCAAAGCGATGGATGGGAGATTGTTTTGGACGACATTGGGACCAACGAATTCACCACCGAAACACTCGTTCGCCAATTCCTGATTCCAAGCAACGTAGACCGAGATGTTTGGTATGCAATTACCATCACGGACGAGTGGGGCAACTTCAACAGTGAAATCTATGCTGGATTTGGTGCTAACGCATT
Source organism: Candidatus Poseidonia alphae (assembly GCF_943787815.1). Taxonomy (NCBI): domain Archaea; kingdom Methanobacteriati; phylum Thermoplasmatota; class Candidatus Poseidoniia; order Candidatus Poseidoniales; family Candidatus Poseidoniaceae; genus Candidatus Poseidonia; species Candidatus Poseidonia alphae. The sequence continues at coordinate 676,210 of NZ_CALSNW010000001.1, read as the reverse complement.
CAAGGTTTCAGAAGATACGCTGCTCCCGAATTCAACCCTTAGCATCCTTGACAGCGACGGAATCCCCTATGAAAGTACCACTTTGGTCGCAGGACAATACTCAATGCGCTTACAAGTTAATGAGGACCTTAGTACGACACCATCCATCAACATTACAACGGTCGCAGGAGCACAACTTACTGACTTTGATGAACCGCTCACGGAACTCAACAACAACGCTAACAACGATAACCTCGGACCCTTGTATTCTTTTGAATTCTCAGTTCTCTCTAACACTGACGCAGGAGCCATGATCATTCAGGTTACTATGAAGGATGAATCTGAAAACGAAGTCAATCAATTCTGGGACCATCTCTCCATCGATGCACAAGTCCCTCAAATCACTATTTTTGCACCGTCTTCTGGCGATGACGGTTCGAAGTACCTCTATGGAAACCGAATCAACATTCTTGCAGGAGTTGACGATGACGTTGTTGTCACCTCGTTCCAATACCGCTTCACTTACCACTTCGGCGGACAAACCGGTTCCTCACTCTCAACACCTTGGGCTGACCTGACCGGCGTTACCGACATCAACGGAGACAACAGCTCGCTTACCGCTGACATGGAAATCAACACAGGCAACTTTGAGCCGGGCTACCACGCCTTGTATGTTCGGGCGACGGATGGTGCTGGAAACGACCTCCAAGAACAGGTCAAGTTCACCGTGGACTTCTGCCGAAACCGTTTGGATGGAACCACATTCTGTGCTCATGAAGAAGCGCTCCAAGCCGAGCCTGAGCCCGAAGTGATCAAACCCTCCTTTACCGACCCTCCGTATGTTTTTGTTTGGGCCATTGCGGTCATTAACATCCTAGCGATTCTCGTATCATTGCTTGTGATTCGAACCAGTATGGCCGGGCCGAAGAAGAAGAAGTCCGGGGACGAGGAAGAAGACGATGATTGGATGACCGAGTTCATCGGTACGTCACAAGACCTTGACATGGATTCCGTGACCGATACCCAAGGCAAAGAAGAATCTGCTGCCGAAGATGGAGAAAAGCAGGTTGAGGAAGAGGAAGAGGAAGATGATCCGTTCGCAATCAATATCATTCAACGCAAAGAACGCCGTCGAAAGAAGACTGAACCCGAGGATGACGACGACGACGACGACGATGACGACGACGACGATGACGATGACGATGACGACGACGACGATGAGGACGAGAGGCCCAAGAAGAAGGCAGTCCGTCGTTCAGTCGGCCGTCGCGCTGCTCCACGCAAGGCTCCAGTTAGGCGCCGTGCTGTGAAGAAGTCTGATGACTGAGAGCAGCATACGCGTGCAACCGTTTGAAATTGAGGAATCGCCATGTCCGAAGCCCCACAATCAATGATTATTGAAGCAGAAAAAGAATCAATCGAGGAACTTGCTGAGGTTGCCGAAGCACAGTTCAAACGGCTTGTAGATATCTTAAACCCGAAGAATAACACGTTGAACTGGCTGCTTTTAGCGCTCCCCATCACCCTGTACTTCAACTTCCAGCACTCGCTCCAAATGGCGTTTGTCTTCTCAATGATTGCCATTGCACCACTTGCCTTCTTGATGGGCAAGGCCACAGAAGAAATCGCTCTACGAACGGGAGAGGCTGTGGGCGGTCTCCTGAATGCGACGTTTGGCAATGCTGTTGAGATGATCATCGCGGGCATGGCGCTCTATGCAGCCTCTCAGAATCCAGCCGTTGTCGATACCATGGTTACCGTAACACAGGCCTCACTCATCGGGTCAATCTTGGGCAACCTCTTGCTTGTTTTGGGCTTGGCCATGTTGTACGGGGGAATTAAGCACAGTGAGCAAACCTTCTCAAATCAAAGCGGACAAATGAACGGTGCCCTGTTGGTCTTGGCGGTTGTTGCCCTCATAGTCCCAAGTGCATTCCACTACAACGGTGGCTCATCGGACGCCGTCATGAAACTCTCGTATGCTACGGCGCTCGTGTTGCTGTTCATTTACGGTTGTTCGTTGTTGTTCCAATTGAAAACACACGTCAATGAATTTTCATCGGGCGGCCACGGCGAGGGACATGAAGACCCAGAAATGAGCATCAAAGATGCGTGGGTCCTCCTTATCCTCGCCACTATTCTCGTCGGATGGATGGCCCATATTTTGGTCCACAGTCTCGAAACTACAGTTGAGAAATGGCACTTGCCTGAACTCTTTATTGGCGTCATCTTGGTGCCGTTCTTCGGCAATGCTGCAGAGCATTTTACCGCGGTCCTGGTCGCTGGAAAGGACAAGATGGACCTCTCCATCGCCATCGCTATTGGAAGCAGTGTTCAGATCGCCCTCTTTGTAGCACCGATTATGGTCCTGTGGGGCTGGGTTTTGGGCGTCCCCCTTCCTCTTGAATTTGGCCTCCTTGAAACGGTAGCTGCCTTTGGCTCAGTCTTCATCACCATCTCTATTCTTGCCGACGGAAAGACCAACTGGTTGGAAGGTGCCATGGCCTTGGCGTGTTATGCTATTCTCGGGATGGCTTTCTTCTTTGCATGATGAGGTGAGTCCATGGAGCGTCAAGAACGAATTGGCTACTCAATGATGGGGGCAGCTTTGATTCTTGTTCTTGCAGGAACCGTTGGCTTCACCGTTGAAGGGACAACGAGTATTGATGTGGTCACCACTGGCGGAAAAACTGTTTTTGCTAACGAAGCCCTTCCTGAACATTCCTTAGGCGCCATTGTTACGGCCGATTTAACCCTCAACTGGGACCGAGATGACATTTACGTCGTCATTGTTGACGAAGATGAAAAATTAAGATGTGAATCATCAGGAGTCCTTGGTGGATTTGAAACAGGGAGCAGTTGCACGGCCAACGATGCCGATGTTATCGCTGTAGGCATGGACGGCACCGAGGGGTTGCAATGGACCGTAGCACCGGGGATTCATTATGCAGGGCTAGGAACCCTTCCCGGAGCACCTTCATTCTCGAGTTCAGAAGTCATGTTTGACTACGAAGTGCACCTTCATGCGTCGTTCGGTCTCTATTTCCTCTTCTTCCTTCTGGGCATTGCAGGCTTTGCATATTCCCGAATGAAGTGATTATTCTACACCTTCGTAATAGGTTGCTACAGCACCGTCGATCTCGTCCAAAATCGACAGTTCGTCAAGCGTGAGGGTCGTTCCATCTTTTCGCACTGCTTGTCCGTTTACCCAAAGGTCAAGGCATTCCGCTCCATTGAAAATCAGGTTGGCCAAGTGACGGTTATCAGTACGTCCTCTTGGGCGCATTCGGACGTCGTTCAAGTCCCAAACTGCCCAGTCCTTGCTCCCTTTGGTGGCGAGGCCCATGGCGTCGACTGCTGGCAGGATGGTTGGGTCCCAATGGTCATGCCGTTGAACAAGCGAAGCGAGTCGAGCTTCAGCTTGCATGTTGAGTCCGTTTCCAGAAGATGCCGCTCCATCGGTTCCGAGCCGAACGTCAACCCCAGCTTCCATGTATGCAGGGAGGGAAAGTGTGCCCCCGCAAGCAAGTTTCATGTTAGAGGAGGGGCAGTGAACGGCCGTTGCCTCGTGTTGCTTTAGCAACCGGATTTCGTTTTTCTTTACCCACGAGGCGTGAGCGCATACGGTCCCGGGTTGGAAGAAGTCAATGCTGTCAAGATACTCGATGGGGTACTTGCCGGTACTTTCGTGGCAATCAGCAATTTCTTTTCGTGTTTCACTCACGTGGATGTGAAGCCGAGATTGTCGCTTTTCAGCCAATTCTGAAGCACGGCGCAACGTGTCTTCAGTGCACAAATACACAGAGTGTGTTGCGATGGCATACTGAACCAAATCGCTCTCGTTGTTGGTGGCAAGAAGGCCGTCCAACTCACTGAGTGCCGAAGCCGCATCGTCGTGGCTCGGCAATGCAGAGTCGCTAACAGGTCCCCCGATGAGGCCTCGGATTCCTGCCTCAGTAAGGACTTCCCCAGTCACTGAAGGAAAGAAGTACATGTCTGCAGCAAAGGTGCTTCCAGTTCGAATCATCTCAGCAGCAGCACAGCGAGAACCCATGCGAACATAATCCGGTGTAATGCGCGCTTCAGTAGGAAAGATGGCTTCATTGAGCCACCGGTGGAGGGGAAAACCGTCGCTGAAATCGCGTGCATTGAGTTGCATGGCGAGGTGCGTATGCCAGTTTTGGAAGCTTCGAGTGATCAAGCGTTGGGAACCGTCAATATCGTCCACGACATCTTCGTCTCCGTTCGACGCAGACCACGTTCCGTCGTGATGAAGCAAGATGTCCCCTGTGACTTTTTCCCCACCATGGTCGTACAATACCGTGTTGCGGTATCGGACGGTGGTTGCATCGGTCATGCCCTCTCCTCGGAGTCATGCTTCAAGAACGCTAGTGTTCTCACCGAGCCCCTTATGATTGATTGGCTCGGCCGTGAAAACGCCGCCACTGTGGCTTAGCTGGTAGAGCATCTGATTCGTAATCAGAAGGTCGGGAGTTCGAATCTCCCCAGTGGCTCCTCAAACACTGTCAACCGTGGTTGTGATGTCCATTGAGAAGGCCAGGGCACTCTCTTCCAAACTCACAACGCCTGGGAGGGGCCTGCCTGCAATATAATCCAAACACGCTCCACCACCGGTGGAGACATGCCCCATCTTGTGTGCGATGCCGCGCTTTGCAACCAAGGTCGCTGTATGTCCGCCGCCCATGACAGCATAGCCTGAGGATTCAGCACAAGCGTTGAGCATCTCAACGGTTCCAAAGGCGAAGTCAGTGATTTCAAAGACTCCAGCAGGTCCGTTGAGCACGATGGTTCCTGCACGCTTTATTGCAGCAGAAAGGTAGAGAATGGATTCGATTCCAAGGTCAAAGAGTGGTGCCTCAATGGGGAGGTCCTTGACCTTCAGGTCAACGCGATTCCCTTCAATGTTCGCGGCCACATCAACAGGCAAGTGGATCTTGGACCCGTAATCATCGATGAGGGTTCGCGCTTGAGCAACGGTCGTTTTCCATTGGTCTCCCAGTTCATTCTTGAGGAACTTCCGGTTGATGTCTCCGATGTCGATTCCAGCCAAATCAAGCAGCAAGTTTGCAACACCTCCAGTCGGCCACAATTCGTCGGCAATTCCACCGCGTAACATGTTGTCAGCTACTTGTATGGAATCGTCAACCTTGACGCCTCCGAGCACTGCTAAACAAGGTCGAACGGGTGTTTCAAGTGCCATGTCCAACTTTTTGATCTCGTTGCCCATCAATTCACCAGCAACACAAGGAATCAGGGTAGAAAACCCAACGATGGACGGTGTTGAGCGGTGAGCGCAAGCAAAAGCGTCGTTGACATAGAGGTCGGCAACGCTTGCCAATTTTTGCACGAGTTGAGTTTCTGCGGATGCGACGGGGTCATTTTTTACGGACTGTTCCTCTTCATCCATTCGTACGTTATTGAGCATCAGCAGTTGCCCGTTTTCCATGGATTCAATTGCTGCCATGGCTTTGTCGCCGTGAATATCATCGGTCCACTTGACCGGCCGTCCAAGCAATCTTCCCAACTCGCGAGCGTGACCCAAGGTACTGGTGAAGTCGTTCTTTCCCGGGCGGGATTGGTGGGCGAGAATGATGACCTTTGCTTTCACCAGTCGTTGAATGGTTGGCAGAATGGCCTTAATTCGCGTATCGTCAAGAAAGGACTTGGTGGCCGGGTCAAGCGGGCTGTTGATGTCGACACGCAACAAAACGGTCTTCCCGTCTACGTTGACATCGTCCAAAGTCAGGACATTGGCCATTGTCCTTCCCAGGGCCCTTGGGCTTTTCATCCCTCCCGTTGAATTAAGGATTGGAAATCTCCAAAAAAGGAGTGGAAAGAACTTACTGAGCGTTGATGAGGTCGTTTGTATTGGAAACGGTACAAAACTCACCGTGCAAGCTTGTAAGAGCCGTGTCATGAATCAAGTCTGCTGAATATTCTGTTCCGTCGGGTGAATGGCGGGGGAACGTAGCGCAAGCATCTCCAACTAATATCACATCAAATCCAAGGTTACCAGCCATGCGGACACTGGTTGAAATGCAGTGGTTGGTCGTCAGTCCGAGGACGACCAATTGATTGAAGCCGTGATGTTTGAGGTGGTCGCTCAGACCTGTTCCAATGAAGCAACTGTTGACCTGCTTGACCACCTCCATTTCACCATCTTCAGGGGTTGCCCAATCGTAGAATTCGTAGCCCTGCTCAGCAGGAGCAAGTGGGCTACCCGGTTCGGTTGAAGCGTGTCGTACGTGAACGATGGGTTGTTTGGTCGCTCGCCAATGAGCAAGGACTCTTTTTGCATTATCGACAAACTCAGGATTGTTTCGCGCCCCCCATTTCGGATGGTCAAACCCTTTTTGCAGGTCGATGAGCAGAAGAAGAGGTTCGTTGGCTTGGCTTGACATGCGAGGACCCTTATTTTCCGGCTGATTTACTGGTTCATAGAGTCAATGGTCGGGACCAAATGCAACTGCGGATAGGCATCTTTTGGCTTCGCATGCACAATGTTCACGATTGCCACTTTTGCCACGATTGATTGCTGTGGGCAACACGGTACCACCAAACGCCGCTGGCTTGGGGGGATTCCAACCATTCAAAGCCGTCATCTCTGACAAGGCCACTTGCATTGACCGGTGGTTCCGAATCATCTGTGCCTTGAGGGGCGTAGTGATCGGTTGAATCTGCTGCAGCCGGTTCGGAAAATTCACTCATTGCGATTTTTTCCTCAAGGAGTTTACTGCGGTCTTCAGAATCCAAGGTGCCCGCTAAGCCGAAATAAGCGTCGTTGTGAGCAATGCGATACAATTCCTGCGGAGGGGCGATGAGTAAATCATCGATGAGGGTAAACAACTTTTCGCGGGTGTCTTTTTTGATCTCATTATTGGTGTACCGGCCAGTGAGGTCGCCCCTCAACAGATTCAATTCATCCACCAATTCTTGCGGATTGTCATAATATGCTTGCACCAGGGATTGGAGATAGGTTAGTTCGTTCTCTTCTTCTTTTGACAATTTGGAATTGGTGCGCAATACCTGAACCCAACGGAACGTATCGGGCAGTATGGCCGCCACTGCATTGGTTTGGAGGACCGTGAACAGAGCAAGAAGAATCGCTCCAATCCCCACAGTGGTTGTCACTGCACCAGCATCGCCTGCGAAGAACGATTCAAGGGGAGAAGATGATTCACCATCACCTTGTGTTTCGTTGATTGCGCAACCGTATGAATCAACGACATCCTCTGGAGGTGAATCCGGACAATTGTCCTCTGCATCAGAAACGCCATCGTTATCGGAGTCGAGGGGAGTCTGTGTCTCGTTTCCTTCATCGGTTTGATTTGTTTTTTCTTGCTGGAGCTGATCAGGGATTCCATTGCCGTCCTCATCGATACAGCCATAGAAACCATCGGCGGTTGAATTTCCAGAAACATCTGGGCAATAATCCGATTGTACGGCCCCGATGACAAAGACACCGGGCCATTCTGGCATTCGGCTCTCGTTCCACTCGGAATCTCCCCAATTATCGCCGTAGCCGTCGCCATCCGTATCTGCCCATTGCGTCGAAAGTATTGGAAACGCATCCAGCGTATTCACGATTCCATCGCCATCTGAATCCAACTGAGCTTGCGAACAGCCGGTTGCATCTACTTGGGCATTCTGCGCTGTGTTTGAGCAAAGGTCGTTCAGGTCGCCGACACCATCGGCATCATGGTCGAGAGATTCACTTGAATCATTGGGGAAGGCGTCGGAATTATCACCCACACCATCGCCATCGGAGTCGTATTGTTCGTATGCGTTGTTTGGAAAGGCGTCACCGTTATCTCCGAGGCCATCGCCATCGCTGTCCGTGGTTTCATTGGGGTTATTTGGAAAGACATCGGCATTATCGCCGACACCATCGCCATCAGAATCGAATCGCTCAAGGGAATTCAAAGGGAAGGCGTCGCTGTTGTCCCCGGCGCCATCACCATCGCTGTCCAAGGTTTCGTTGGCATCGTTTGGGAAGGCATCGGCATTGTCGCCAACCCCGTCGCCATCAGCGTCCATCCACTCGAGAACATTATTGGGGAAGGCGTCGCCAGCATTGCTGTAGCCATCGCCATCATCATCTGGGCATCCATTGACATCAAGGTCGGAGGTTCCTGCAACATTCGGACAGTCATCGTTGGCGTTCAGCACACCATCGCCATCAAGGTCGTTTTGATCGATCGATTGAAACGTGGGGGACAATGGATGTTCATTTCCGTCCTTATCCCAAAGGCTCAATGAAACGGTTGCAGCGGCGCTGGTGGCAGGCGTGGATACCCGAATTGTGGTGTCGTTGACCACGGCCCCGGTCATGGAGCCGTATTGACCAAATTGAACCGTTATTTCCTTCGTTTGAACCAAACCTGTTGATTTTGTAGCGTACTTCAGAACCTCACTTGTACCGTCACTAAAAGGAACGTGCATAACCCCGCTTTCATCGATGACAATTGAATTCCCCTCGCCAACATCAGCACCACTCGCCATTGTGGTTACGGCCCAATTGGTGGTGACCGGATCGATTGTTGCGTATTTCAAATTCTGTCCCGACCATGTGTGGTAGACAATATGCGGTTGGTCAGCAGCATCAACTGCGATTGAAGGGTCCCGTCCTGTACTCCCAGTTGATTCCACAACAGTGGTCGTCCACCCGCTGTTCGGAGCGCCCGTAGAGTATCGCAAGTCATCCTCTTTGCTATCTTGATGAGCAATATGGAATTGTCCTTGCCCGTCCATGGCCATCGATGTCATGTACCCTGGATACAAATTGCTCGGGGATGTTCCTGTATCTACCAAATAGGAGTCCCAAGAACCACTTTTGTCCGTGGCGATCATCAATTTTGAGGAGTCACGGTTTTGATAGGCGATGTAGATATTATCGCTTTCATCAATGACAATGGCGGAATCACAACCACGATTATTTCCCGCCACAACAGTATTGTGTGACCAAGCGGTTCCGGTGTAAGAGGCAATGCGAAGTCCGTTACCGCATTGATCTGCTCCGTTGGCAGCATAGGAGATGTGTGGATGGTTGCTCGAGTCAACTGCGATACCGATTGGGCCAAAATGAGCGGAGGATGAAACCGAGGTATCCGTCCAGGTCGTTCCATCGTAGTTCATGTAGACCAGCGTTTCAGCCCATTGAGTGTATGTTGTGTAGGCCAAGTGTATGTGGTCATTATCATCAATGACCATGTGGATGTCCCAACAATATGTGTTCCCACAATCCTTGATTTTTCCTGAATTCCAACCGGTTCCATCATTGACACTGTGCCGGATTTCGTAATTTCCATCCTTAATTTGCACGACGTGGATGTGGCCGTTTGAATCGACGTCAACGGCGTTCCATGTGCCGGCTTGAACAGAATAGTCCATGGTCGTCTTCGCCCATTGATGGTTGATTCCATCGTCGGTTGTATTGGAGAAGGCGAGGTTGGAAAAGCCGCTTCCTGTGATGGTGATTTCTTCCCCACCAGTGGTCCAACCTGTAGTTGGTGAAATTGATGCCTGCATCGGACTTGAGTGCATCACATCATCATTGACGGAATCAAGGGATGGGGTTTGAGTCAGCAGCGGTGACGCAAAAACCGCCAGCAACAATCCAATCACCACACATGCACGCATGATTTACCCACGAGGTATGTTTAAAATATGCTTTGGTATCATTTCTGTTACAAATGAGGAAAATGGTTTTTTTTCTAACGTCATGCCCGTCGCTGGCACTTTACAGTTGGTGTCTTTTAGGAACGGGCAAAGGGTACCCATTCAAACGCAATTAGCACCTACGGCAATCCATCGTTGGTTGGCCCATTGATGCGATATTGAGTGCTCAAATGACAATATTGATGTCGCGTTTGACAATCCAGTCGTACATGGATTGAATCGATGGAGCGAGGTGTCGAGCGTCTTCGGTAAGGCCGTAGGTTACGACTGAAGGCGCTGTGGGGTGGATTTTTCGCTCTACAAGGCCACTTCTTTCAAGTTCACCGAGTCGACGAGCGATCGTAGTTGAAGATGAATTTATCTGACTCTTAATCGTAGAAAACCGCATCGGTTGACCCTTTAGATTGAGAATGAGGAGGATGTGAAGAGATTTTGATTTGTTTAACAGAGCGAGCAATTTGTCAACGCGGGCAAAAACTGGGTCGCAATCTTGTTCAATCATCTCACTCATTCTGAGAATGACTTGATTCTAAGTATATCATTTCTATGGCGTGCAGCCTCATGCTGTTCGTTGGCGAGCATGTTGGTTTCAAATGAATAACTCGGCCTTTAGGTTCTCTGCGCGGAAAGATCTCCCGGGTAGAGTACATTTTTTCGCTTCTTTTTTTAGAATGAATATGCCTCGCAGTGAACTGTTTTCATTCCCGCTCTCTCCTACCCGGTCGGTCAATTGTTAGTTTCTTTGAAAAAAACAGCCCATTATATACACAAATCTGACGCTGGAAAGTTATGAAGAAAATTGCCGTTTATTTGATGCTCACGTTGCTTGTTGCCTCAAGCCTCCCGCTTAACGTCAGCGCCGATGCAACCCAAGATATACCTACCAATGCAGCAGGAACTGGCGTGCACGATTCTCTCGTGGCTGCGCTGACCCATGCTGGCCTCGTGGCTACCCTGCAAGGTACCGGACCGTTTACCGTCTTTGCTCCAACCGACCAAGCGTTCATTGATGCTGGAATCGATTTGGCGGATTTCGACACTCCTGAAGAGAATGCTACTCTAACGGACATTCTTCTGTATCACGTGGTAGCCGGAGATTATGAGTCTGGAGACCTGAACGATGGAGACAACCTCACCGCAGAAAACGGAGACATACTGGCCATCACCGCCGACCCTGCTACCGACATTGATGGGGACGGCCTCGGCGATTCACGGATGGTCAATGACGCAAACATCACCATCGAAGACGTCTTTGCCTCTAATGGAGTGATTCATGTCATCGATAAGGTACTGACGCCACCCCTCCCTGATATTCCCGCAACAGCCCAATCAACAGGGATTCACGATTCGTTTGTTGCTGCGGTCATTCAAGCGGACCTTCTCTCCACTCTACAGGGGACAGGACCCTTCACGGTTTTTGCTCCAACGGACCAAGCTTTCGCCGATGCAGGCATCGATTTGGCCGCCCTTGACAATCCAACTGGAAAGCAGACCCTTTCAGATATTCTTCTCTACCACGTCGTCTCTTCTGAAGTCCCCGCTTCAGCCGTCACCGATTGTTTGGTGGCTGATGCAGCAAACGGTCAACCTCTGTCCTTCACCGTAGGAACCGGTGTCATGGTTAACGATGCTAACGTCACGATCCCCGATGTCTTCACCAGCAACGGAGTAATCCACGTCGTCGACAAGGTTCTCACGCCTACGAGCACCCCCAACAACATTCCAAGGACTGCGCAGTGCACCGGTATTCACGACTCACTTGTAGCGGGCGTCATCCAAGCAGAACTGCTTGAAACACTGCAAGGACCCGGGCCGTTCACCTTGTTCGCACCGACTGACCAAGCCTTCGCTGATGCTGGTATTGACTTGGCGGCACTTGACACTCCAGCTGGAAAGCAGGTCCTTACCGACATCCTTCTCTATCACGTAGTCTCAGGAGAGGTTCCTTCTTCAGCGGTTACCGAATGCATGTCAGCAACTGCTGTGAATGGACAACCTCTCTCCTTTACCGTGAACAACGGAGTCATGGTTAACGGGGCCAATGTCACGCTACCTGACGTGGCCACCAGCAATGGAGTGATTCACGTGATCGACAAGGTTCTCACGCCCACCGACACCCCCAACAACATTCCACGAACGGCTCAGTGCACGGGCATTCACAACTCGCTTGTAGCCGGTGTCATCCAAGCAGAACTGCTTGAAACACTGCAAGGAACCGGACCGTTCACCTTGTTCGCACCCACCGACCAAGCGTTTGCTGATGCAGGCATCGATTTGGCCGCTCTTGACACTCCTGAAGGAAAGGCAGCGCTGACTGATATCCTTCTCTATCACGTTGTTTCTGGAGAAGTCCAATCCTCTGCAGTGACCGAATGTCTCTCAGCCCCAACCGTTAACGGCAACCCGATCTCCTTCACCGTTGGTGACAGCGTCATGGTTAACGACGCAACGGTCACCCTTGCAGACGTGAACACCAGCAACGGTGTCATTCACGTCATCGACAAGGTTCTGTCCCCGACTGAAACCCCCCGAGACATCCCTCGCACTGCAGAATGCACCGGCATTCACGACTCACTCGTTGCGAGCGTCGTCCAGGCTGGATTGCTGCCCACCCTTCAAGGCGATGGACCGTTCACGGTATTTGCCCCAACCGACCAGGCGTTCATTGACGCAGGCATTGTTCTTGCCGACCTTGACACACCTGAAGGAAAGGCTGCACTGTCTGATATTCTCCTCTACCATGTGTTGAGTGGAGAAGTGCCTGCAGCAAACGTGACCGATTGCATGTCTGCTCCAACGGTTAATGGAAACCCGCTTTCCTTTACCGTTGGCGACAGCGTCATGGTCAATGGAGCAACCGTCGTCGACGCTGATATCGCAACCAGCAACGGTGTCATTCACGTCATTGACAAGGTCTTGACGCCAACCTCAACACCAAACGACCTCCCTCGTACCGCACAATGCACGGGCATTCACAACTCGCTTGTGGCTGCAGTCATTCAAGCAGAACTGCTTGAAACGCTTCAGGGCGACGGTCCGTTTACTCTGTTTGCACCTACCGATCAAGCCTTTGCAGATGCAGGCATTGACCTCGCATCGCTCGACACTCCTGAGGGAAAGACTGCGCTGTCCAACATCCTGTTGTACCACGTGGTCCCAAGTGCAGTGCCGGCTTCCGCTGTGACCGAATGCATGACGGCGAACGCCGTCAACGGCCAACCTCTTGCCTTCACCGTCGGAACCGGAGTGATGGTTAACGGTGCCAACGTAACTCTTGCAGACGTGAACACCAGCAACGGTGTCATTCACGTCATTGACAAGGTCTTGACGCCAACCTCAACACCAAACGACCTCCCTCGTACCGCTCAATGCACCGGCATCCACAACTCCCTTGTTGCTGCCGTCATTCAAGCAGAACTGCTTGAAACGCTTCAGGGCGACGGTCCGTTTACTCTGTTTGCACCCACCGATCAAGCCTTTGCAGATGCAGGCATTGACCTCACATCGCTCGACACTCCTGAAGGGAAAGACGGCGCTGTCCAACATCCTGTTGTACCACGTGGTCCCAAGTTCAGTGCCGGCTTCCGCTGTGACCGAATGCATGACGGCGAACGCCGTCAACGGCCAACCTCTCGCCTTTACCGTAGGAACTGGGGTTATGGTCAACGGTGCGAATGTGACCCTCGCAGACGTGAACACCAGCAACGGCGTCATCCACGTCATCGATAAGGTGCTGACACCAACCGCCACGCCAAACAACATTCCCCGCACCGCTCAATGCACGGGCATTCACAACTCGCTTGTGGCTGCCGTCATTCAAGCAGAACTGCTTGAAACGCTTCAGGGCGACGGTCCATTCACTCTGTTTGCACCTACCGATCAAGCGTTCATTGACGCAGGCATTGACCTCACATCGCTTGACACACCAGAAGGGAAAGCGGCCCTTACCGACATCCTCCTGTACCACGTCCATTCTGGCTCAGTCCAAGCTTCGAACATTAGCGAAGGCATGATGCTGCAAATGGTGAACGGCGATAACACGACCCTTTCCTTAACAACAGGAATCAACGGAGCCAACATCACACTAGCGGACGTCATGACATCAAACGGAATCATCCACGTGATTGACGCTGTTCTCATGCCGCCCGAAGAAGCCGTTGACGACGCGTCTGGAGACGGTGTATCCTCAGAAGACGATGAAGGCGGTTTGATGACCATCATCTCGTTTGTTGCAGTTGGCCTAATTGGAGCCCTAGGGGCCGTTCTTTTCTTGAGGTCCCGAGCCTCTGACGAAGAAGTTCAGAAGGATCTCTCCGAACTTGGTATCATTACCAACTCTCAACCCATTGCTGCAACCGTTGACTACAGCGCTCAATATGCCCAACAAGCCCAACCGGCCCAACAGGTTGCGACCCCAGCATACGTTGCTCAGCCCGCGCAGGCGGTTCAACCGATTCAGACGGTTGAGGTCATTCCCCACCCGGTGGCGGTACAACCCGTCGTGGCTGAACCCACAGTGGTTCGGCAATGGACCGATGAAGGTGGATATACCTGGAGGTCCATGGACAATGGAAACACCTACTGGTGGACCGGTACCGAATGGAAACTCTACGGCTGAGACAAAACACCGTTTCAATCGATGAGGCTTCACTTCCTTGAGGATGAGATACATTGATATTTTGCGGGCTGCTCTATACAGCATGGGCAAAAGCGTCTTTGTAAACTTTGTATCCGAGCCGAAAAATGACACGATCAAATCCATTGTTGGACTTGCATGTGCAGCACAAGCCATTCAAGACGGGCACCAAGTGAGCGTCTTCTTTGCTGCTGCAGGGACCCGGTTTCTCGACCCTTCATACATCAAAGAACTCGATGCAGAAATGGGAGCCGACACATCCATGATTACGAACTTCATGGAAGTCATTGTTTCTGGAGCAACGCTTTACTGTTCCTTTGCTTCAGTGAAAGCCGTCCTCGGCCACAGTGAAGGAGACGGCGCCCTCTTTGTTGCTGACGACCGAATTGAATGGAGCGGCCCACCTGGCGTCATTGCCTTGGCCACTGCAGCGGATGTCCAACTCGTCTATTGAGGCAAGGGGTTCATCGAGCAGGATCAAATTCGCTTGATGTCAAACCAGACCGGCTTGTGGTCGGAAACCGCTCCACTGCTCACGGTTTCGTCAATGCCCCACTGACCTGTTAGGCGCTCATCCAATTGACTTGAAGTCACGATCCGGTCGTAGGCACAACGTGAGTTGCCCACTGTTGTATCGGCATCATCTGGAATCAGCCAGGTATAATTCTCTGAGGAGATGGACAGGTCCACCAATTCGTTGTAAGATGCATAAGAGCAATCGCCATTGAAATCACCAAGAATAACGTAGTCGTCATCATCGGAATAATTGGTTTGTGCCCATGAAAGCACGTCGCCGAGGGCTCCCAGTTCCTCAACCGCAAGGGTGGGTTTGGTGTGGATGTTGACAAAAACGATGTCCGTGCCGGTTTCTTCTCCATTGGTGTCCAAAAGCATGAAGGTCGCAAGGAACGGTTCCCGTTGAAAGGAATCGTTGGTGCTGTCATCGTACAAGGTTCCGTTGTCCATCGACGTAAATACCGTAGGCTTGTAATAAAACGCATATTGCTCTTGAGAATTCTTGTCATCATCTTGCATGCCGCTGCGCTCAGAGAGCACCATCTCCCATTCCCTCGATTGGTTGGTGAGGTTTTCTTGACCTGCAATACCGTTTAATTCATTCAGGAATAAGTACGGAACTTCCTCGTCGATGTCTTTGATCTCCTGGACGGCTACCATGTCGTAGTCCTGGAAGAGTTCTACCAATTCTGCAACGACCGTAACATTGCTCATTTTTGTGTCACCAAAAACCTTGATGTTGAATGTAGCAACGCGTGCAACCTCGCTTCGGTCCAGTTCTTCAGCGGTGAAATTTTCATCGATGGTGACTCGGTTATCAATGAGTACGTAAACGATTTCAGGGTCTTGTTCCGGTTCGTTTAGAAGGTCAATGGCCACGATAGAGAGAATGACAATCGCGATGAGGCTGAGCGCTTGAAGACCCTTCTCACCCCCGTTCATAAAATCCGCTTTTGAATCGTGGTAAAAACCTTGACGCTGTCTTTTGAGTTGCCGAGGTCACTTGAAGGCCAAATGACGCATAAGCGAAAGGGCCGGATGGCTTGATGACCAGGCGAACTTTTGGCCTCACACGACCATTTACTCATCGGTGCCGATGAGTTTGTAATCTTCAGAAAGAGGCGTAGCTCCAGTTTCCATGGAGATGATTTGACCGTCTTTGAAGCGCATGAATGAAAGGACTGCTTCCGAGTCGGAATCGTTAGCAAAGTGAACGATGGAATGGGCAACGCCCACTTCATCGTTTTCAAAGAGGATACGGTTGTGCTCTGAAGTTGGTGTGTTGTTGCCTGATACAAAGCCCAAAATATCGGATTTGCTCATGGTGAAGCCACCAACGTGTGGGTTGAACACACAATCATCGTGAATGATGTTCGCAAGAGCGTCCGCATCTGCATTGTCCCAGGCTTCGTTGTATGCTTCTATGATTGACATGGGTGGGACTCTGTGGCTTTTGATTTAAACACAGCGATACTGAACAACGGCTCCAACCGACGAGGTTCTGTTCTCCGGACCCGTCGATTGGGTCCCAAGACGCGCGTCCCGAACCGCTCAATGGCGCGAAAGGTGATATAGCCACCAACAGCACTGCCCGATATGGCCGAAAAACCAGCCGAAGAATCATCGTCGTTGGACGGTGCTCGTCGTCGCGCCGGTACAGCAACTTCGTCCTTCGGTGTTTCCAAGCGTGAAGGCCACGACGCTTCGTTGTATTACAACAGCCGTCTCAACGAAGGCTTGGTTGCTTCTAGGGAAGTAGGAGACGGCCAGATGTGCCCCGAGGAACATCTCAACTCCTTGATTTGTGGCGATTCAAGAGCGCTCCCTCTTCCGGATAATTGCGTCCATCTTGTCGTCACTTCTCCACCCTACAATGCTTCCAAAGAATACGATGAGGACCTTTCCCTAAGAGAATACCTCGGCCTTCTTCACGATGTCTTTGCCGAATGCTATCGGGTGCTCACTCCAGGTGGACGGATGGTCATCAACGTCGCTAACCTTGGTCGCAAACCGTACATCCCACTGTCCTCACACATCAACATCATGATGCACGAGATTGGATTTTTGATGCGTGGCGAAATCATCTGGGATAAATCTGCAAGTGCGGGCTCATCGTGTGCATGGGGTTCCTTCCAATCGGCATCAAATCCATGCCTAAGGGACGTTCACGAATACCTTCTTGTCTTTTCAAAAGGCAATTACAAGCTTCCCCGAACAAAGAGCGAGCGGGCAGATGGACGTGTTGATACCGTACCTCGTGATGATTTCATCAAGCATACCAAATCGATTTGGTCGTTTCCAACCGAGCGAGCATCGCGAGTCAACCACCCTGCGCCGTTCCCGATTGAACTGCCAAAGCGTTGCATTGAACTGTACAGTTTTGTCGGAGACGTGATCCTCGACCCCTTTAACGGCTCGGGAACTACATGCGTTGCGGCGAAACAACACGGTCGGCACTACATCGGTGTTGACCTTTCAGAGGAATACTGTTCAACAGCAGAACGACGCTTGGACGAGGTAGAACCGTTCGTTTTAGACGAGATCACTCATTGAGTTGCTCAATATTTTCCCAAGGTACTGACGGTTGTGAAGGCTCCGGGGCCGGTTCAACTTCAGGACCTTTGACTGCGGGATTGTTTTCATCGCTCTCCGTTTCATATCCATCATGACCTTCCAATGATCCCGTAGCCGCCAAAAGGAAAAAGGCAAGAATGAAAATCGACCCTCCTGCCGTGAGAAAGCCAGCCCACTTTCCAGCCATACTCGTTTCAAGAATACTCAGTGTTTCAGTATTTTTACAACTTCTGCCTACTTGATTGCTCCGATTGGGTTTTGAACGGTCGCCGTCCACATCGAAGCATGACGACTTGGACAACCGACGATTTGGTTGGCCCCGAGGGTGAGGATTGGCGCGTCCCAGTCTCCGAACTTGCTCACCGGCAAGCAGGCCTTGCAGACATGCTCCGCGATGCGGGAATTGCTGGTGCTCTCATTCAACACCCCGTTGATTTGTACTACTATACCGGAGGGCGGCAAGACAGTTCCTTCTTCGTTCCCGCAACAGGTGCTGGCGGCAGCATACAAGCGGGTGGCGACGGCCCGGTTAGTTTCGTCCGTCGTTCTCTGAAGCGAGCACAGCACGAGGCCGGTGGCGACGATGCCCCACACCAAGTTCTTCCATTTCCTCGCCTTTCACTGCTTGCAGAAACATTGCAGCAGCGAGGCGTTACCGACGTTCCAGGTCTTCAATTCGGAGAAGCCCCAGGTACGTTCACTGCTCGCTTTGCAGCGGCTCTATCATCGCTTGGCGACGCCCCCGACATCACTACAATCGTTCACGCCCAACGTGAAATCAAATCCGCATGGGAATTGGAACAAATGGAAACCGCAGCGGCCGTCCAGTTCAGAATGTTTGAGGCAGTCCATGCGGTTGGAGGAGAAGGAATGACTGAACTCGACATGGTAGCAGCGGCTGAAGCCGTCAGCCGTAGCGAAGGGTTTGGCGGCAACGTTCAGATGCGTCGTTATCCGCTCCAATGCGACCGTGGTGTCATCGTCGCAGGGCGCGCTGGAGGCATTCCATCGTTCTTTGATTCAGCAGTCGGAGGGACAGGCGCTCACCCACTTTCGGGGATGGGCTCTGGATTTACCAAGGTCAAACCCAACGAACCGGTTTTGGTTGACCTTGTTCATGCACACCGCGGATACATGGTCGATGCCACCCGAATCTTTGTTGCGGGTTCGCTTTCACCGGAATGGAATCAACGTTTGGAAGACATGGTCGCGGTGAAAGAAACCGTCGTTGATGTTCTTGACCAAGGCCGACCGTGCAGCGATGCGTGGGAGGATGGATATGCTTTGGCCGTTGAACTGGGTTATAGCGACCATTTGATGGGTACAAATCCAGACCAAAGTCGCTTTCTTGGGCATTCAATCGGCCTGCAATTGGACGAATCGCCTGTCGTCGCAGCAGGTTTTGACCGTCCCTTGCCGGTCGGAGGAACGATGGCGATTGAGCCAAAAGTCGTCTACGCTGAAGGAAGCGTTGGCTCAGAAGATACGTGGGTTCGCGACGAAGACGGCATGAACCCGATTACTGCAGGTGGCGGCCTGCCTTGGTTGATGGAGTGGTAAGAATGACACAAGAACAAGCAGAAGACGATGTATGCGAGAAGACAGAGGGTTGGACGCATGAAGACGTGGGTAAGCGGATTGTCAAGCGAGAAACCCCTAACGGGACCTACTTCAACGAACTCATTGTCAATGTGTTTTGTCAAATGTGTGCGGCTGAATTCATCGGCCCATCTCGTGAAGCTGGTGGATTCCTTGGAGGCCATGAATGCCTTCATGCTTGGGAATTTAGCCAAGTGATGGGGCGAAACGACGGCTTGACTGAATGAGCCATCGCTGACGACCACATCATTCAAGGTTCGCTGGAGTCCCAGTCGGTACATGGTAGCCAAGCCGTACTCGCCAAGTCACATTGCAGCAGTTGCTTCTCATTATACCGAGATGCGACTTTCTGGAGCCGTCAAACAGCGTCTGGTTGAATTGCTGTGTGAGGAATTGGACCGAGTCGTTCCACAAATGGAAGAGGAAACACTGAACCAAGACCCAGAGCGAAAAACGCTTGACGACCCTCAACGCAGCCGATTGAATTACAACCGAACTCGGGAATTGATGATCGACCGAATCAACAACATCGACTCCGTAGGCTCAGCAGCCGTTCAAGCTGGCATTGAACACGTTGAAAATCATCTGTCCAAACTCCTCCGTCATGCAGAGGATGCGGCTACAAAAGACCGAGTTGCCACCATAAAACCTCGCCACCTTGAGAAAGCGGTAGCCGGACTTGGCCTTGATGACGAAGATTCTGAAGGTACGCTTGAGGAAGAAGAAGAAACCGCAACAATGGATTTCGTCGCCAGTCAAAGCGGAGGCATTGTCACGGCGTCATCTTTGCTCTCAATGGCTCGCAGCATAGCGAAAATGACCGTTACAAAAGACGCTCTTGAAGAACTCCTGGACACCTATACCATGGTGCTTGAAGAACTGGAAGCAGACATCAGGAAGCACGCCCAACTCGGTAGCAATCCAGTGCATTTCATTGAATCCATTAACAAAATGCGAGGCATGATGTCCCTGGGATGGATGCGCTCAATGCTCACACGAGCAGCCGCGCAGGCACAAGAACGCGATGGGAAAGTGATTGACCTTCAAGACATTGTCCACATCGACCCCTTCGCTTGACTCTTGTAAGGGTGCCAAACGGGTGGTCTCATGGAACAAAATGAACTTACAGAAGCCGGTTACAGCGATTTGGCGGCTCAACCCCTTCTCTTGGTCGTGATTGGTCGCGATTCTTGCGACGACTGCAAAGCATGGAGGGAGGTGTTGACCCAGTGGGTTCCGGAATCCAAAATCGAAGCGCTCCTCAACGTTGTTCATTTGGACCTTGATTCAAAGGTCGGGCAGCAATTTTGCAGGGATCACCAGTGGACCGAACACATCTCATTCATTCCATTCAACGTACTGTTCCAGTACGGTACACCGGTTGACCAATGGCCAGGTGGCACAGTTGAACGATTGATGACGTGCATTGAGAATGAGGGTTGATTTAATGCTTGCATCTTCCATTCTTCTTTCGGCACTACTGGCCGGCCTGGTTGCAACAGCGGTCACCGTTGCTATTGAGAAATGGGGCGGCCTTGTTGGCGGTTTCCTCGGCACGGTTCCTTCTACCATTGTTCCTGCAGGTATTGGGATGTACCTCGCCGGTGGCGAAGACGAAATCGTCAGTAGCATGATGGTGGTGCCTCTTGGAATGTTGCTCAACGCGCTGTTTTTGGGGGCGTGGCTGGTGCTCCCACGTTGGTTTTCTAACGCCTCCCATCCGCTTCTTTTGACCTCCATATGCGCCCTTGCCTTTTGGTGTGTTATGGGCATAGGCGTGTGGTTTCTCCTCCAAAACACGGTCGTCGGCATACTCCTTTCGGAACAGGAATTTGCTGCAGTCGGACTGATCCTTTTGGTGATCATCGCCGCAGCCTTCAACTGGCGACCTCAGCCAACACCCAAGGGAAGCGAAGCAGTTTCCAAAACGGTGCTGGTCTCTCGAGGTACGATGGCGGCAGTCGCCATTGGCATCGCGGTTTGGCTGGCTGGTTTGGGCTTCCCCTTGCTGGCTGGTTTAGCCAGTGTTTTCCCTGCCATTTTCCTCACCAGTATGGTCGCCTTATGGATCGCACAAGGGCCAACTGTTCCGCAGGGTGCGGCCGGACCGATGATGTTGGGTGGTGTCAGTGTTGCTATTTATGCGAATCTCGCCATGTGGTCACTGCCTGCATATGGAGTGGTTTTAGGAACACTGGTCGCTTGGTTTGGCTCTGTGTTGGGATGGTCCATTCCTGCGTTCTTGGCCCTCAGAAAGGTCCACGAACGAGCCGCCATCAGCGATTGATGCTGCGGGTCCAACGCGGTGCACCGGGGATTCCGACAACTTCTGCATGAACAAAACTGACGCCTTTGACTTCACAAAGACGCTTGCGTAGGGCGTCGAGGTCAAGCAGGCAACAGGGGCAGTGAGGCCGTGAGGGTTTGACGGAGAGGTTGATCTCACCGTCTTCGGCGATGTTGATGTGTTGAATGATGTCAAGTTCGGGGTAAGGTCGGTCGTTGTGGGGGTCCTTCCATGTGGACAGAACGCGAGCCACCCGTCGTTGGAGCGCAGCATGTTTTCTCCCGGCCACAAGAATTCCTCACGCATCTTCGGCAACCGTGGTTTCTGCTTCATCCAGTCGCAGTTCTGCTAACCGGCCCTCAGCTTCAGCGAGTTCGGTCTGGCATTGGCGTAGAAGTTCGGTTCCTTCCTCAAACATGGCGAGGGTTTCATCGAGGTTTTTTCCACCGCGCTCAAGTTGAGCAACTATGGATTCCAGGCGCAGTACTGCTTCATCGTAGGTTATTTTTTCATCGGTCATTTGTCTTCCTCCTTGGGTTCAATGGTGTGAACATCGGCTGCGGCACGACCGTCGGCGAACTGAAGGTTGACGGTTTGCCCTTGTTGAAGGCTCGCTAAGGTTGTGAGGACTTCACCATCGGCGTTCTGAACCATGGTGTATCCGCGTTCCAATACGCGGTGAGGGTGTGCTGCAGCAAGCGTTGCCTCAAGACGGGCCAAGCGTTGTTGTTGCATTGAAATTGAATGTTCTGCGCTCCTGTTCATTCGGTTCGCAAGACCAGCAAGTTGTTCCTTGGCCCGGAAAACACCTTTGCCAGGAGCATGTTTGAGTTGCGTGGTGAGCAACATCAAACGTTGACGCAGTTCGCCGAATCTTCGCTTCACGGCTTCGCCAATTCGGAGATCAACATCGGCAAGCATCATCATGACACTGTGGCGGTCAGGAACCAAGATCTCAACAGCATTTGATGGGGTAGAGGCACGAGCATCGGCTACCAAATCCGATACGAGAACATCTTGCTCGTGACCCACTGCGGAAATGATGGGTACGGGGCTGGCGAGAATCGCACGGGCAACCGGTTCAAGATTGAACGCCCACAAATCCTCAACCGAGCCACCACCTCGTCCAACGATGACCGCATCAACGGGCGGTAAACCGAGACGGTCGGCCACCTCAGCACGGCTCAACGCACGGGTCACCGCAAGTCCACGGACGATTTCATTGACGGCTCGGTCGCCTTGAACCAACACGCCGATCACCGTTGTTCTCAAACCCGGCCAACGGTTGGAAATCAATCGTTTCATGTCGGAAAGCGCAGCTGACCCAGCGCCCGTAACGATGGCCACGTGTTTGGGCATGCCTGGAAGTGGTATTCGAGGGCGATCAAGCGCACCTTCTTGTTTGAGCGATTCAATCAAAGCCCGCTTTGCTTCTTCAAGAGCACCAAGGGTTCGCACGGGTTCTATTCTCTGTACAACCAACTGGAGGTTCCCTCGTTTGGGCCACAAATCCAAACTTCCAATGACGACTGCATCGCTTCCTTCTTTGATTGAGGGGTCGACGGTAAGCCTCGCATTTCGCCATATGACGCAGTCCAATTGGCCGTCATTATCGCGGAGTTTGAAGTAGATGTTTCCGTTGTGTACGTTCCATTGAGAAACCTCTCCGCGCAGGGCTTGGTGCTGGAATAACGGGTCTTGCTTGACCGTTGACTGAACGAGTTTGACAAATTGCCCAATGGGCAGCGGACCGGTTGTGGTATGCGGCCCTGATGACACAACAAGATGTTGAGGTCAAGGGTTCTTGAAGCATCGGTTGACTCGGGACGAAGTTCAACGGAGGTTGTTGAGCCAACCGCGACGCCAAAAATAGGTCAGCATGACTGCAGCAAACATGAGCATGATGGTAATGATGCCCCAAAACCCGCCAACGCGCTCTATGGGCAAGTCGTCGTTATTCATCCCGAAAATTCCAGCGATTAACGTGAGTGGAAGCATGATTGCACCGACGATGGTGAGCGTCGTCATCACTTCTGTGAGTTTTGCATTTGACTCTGAAAGTTGGAGGCTAATGTTGCTCAGATAGGTGTCCCGCGTTGAAGTAGCACCGCTTGAATAATTGTTAACACGCTTGATGAAGGCGATACTCAGTTGGTGCAAGTCGTTGATGTATCGCTCTACATTTTCGCTGATGAGTCGTTCCGAGGGCTTGAGGAGTCGCATGGTAACGGCGTGAAGGGATTCAACCGATTTGTTGGCCTCACGCAATTTCCGTTTCAGGTCGTGAAGACCTTCAAGAAGGTCATCGTAACGTTGAGACGGGTCAAAGACTCGAAATTCAAGGTGGTCAAGGTCGCTTGAAATCCGACCAAAAATTGGAGACCAATCGTCAGCGATAGCATCCAACAACTCATAGAGCATGTAGTCAATTCCAAGCGCACGGTTTTCTTCGTCACTGGTCAGGAACCGGCGTGCAAAGGTGGTTAAAGCAGGGATTTCAGTGTGGCGCACGGTGATGAGCACGTCATCTTTGACGAATACAGCCACGGGAGCGGTGTCCAAACGATGGTCTCCATCCCGTGCGGTGACGACGATAAATCGGTGGTCTTCAAACCGTAGGGATGCTGTGTCCGCATGACCAAAAACGTCGTCTACAGCCAATTCATCAAATTTCATAACCGATGACAAAAAATCTTTGACTTCTTCGTCGGGTTGATCGATGTCCAACCAGGCCATCCCTTGTCCCTGAACGGTTTCTAAAAGCCCTTTGAGGGTAAAGGAGTCGGTAGCCATTCGGCCCGACTCGGTCGTGTACAAACGGAGTTCGGCCATGAACGACCCTCGCGTTTCTCTCACCTAATGGTTTCAGTCGCGGGATGGGGGCGATTTCTTATCCCTGCGGGCGGATTTTTTTTGTTGCAGGTGAAAGTCTTGACGCAGTTCAACTTCCTTCAATTTACTCTGAATTTTCTTTTTGAGAAACAAGACAACGATCACAATTGCAATGACATCAAGAATGACGATGGCCCAATCGGTCGGCCCCCATCCGTCAAACATATTGCTCCCTCACAAGGGTGGACGAATATCGATGTCAACATCGCCACGTGGCTTTCCAATACAGCCCAAGCGAGCGCCCTCTCCAACAAGGAAGTCATCAAGACCAGGCGGTAGAATTTCGGGCAGTGGAACTTCACCAAGAATCAAACTGACCATACAGGTTCCACAGGTTCCCGACGTGCAGTTGGTTGGAAGTGAGATGCCGCATGCTTCTGCATGGTCAACAATGGTTTCACCGGGGTTCACTGGGCATTGGCCAAGCAATTCCGCTCCCTTTAGAAAACGAATAACAGGTGTTGTTGACGGAGCGATTTTTACCCCGTCATCGTCCAGTTGGAGGCTCGTGGTGCCAGCGGACATGGAGATACCTCATCGTCCCTTTTCACGCGTCCAGCGACCCGTTTGTTTGTTGAAGAACAATCCCGCCTTCTTCATCCACTTGTTGAACTTTGTAGCACCGGCTCCGGTTCGTAGGATGAAGTCTTCACGGTCTTCCTGCGCTTGGATGTAATTCTTCGCTGCGAGGGTTTGGTCAATCCAGTCGTTGATGTCCATGAGCCCACCTGCTACGACGCTTTCTTCAACCGCACGAGTCATTTGGTCGGCGGTTGCTCCGGTTTCTTCCAAATCACGACGAATCAAATCGTTCACCGTTGAGAAGTCCATGCTTGCTGGCTTGGGCGGAACGGGGTTGCGAGGTGCCTTGTCGGGGTCAACGCTAATGCGCTTTTCGCCATCAAGGATCGATTCAACATTCAGGGTCAGTTGTGGTGTGAAACTGGTTTCACATTCCCAGCATATGAACGCCCAAGATTCGGGTTGGTCCGGGTCTCGAGCTTGTCGGGGGTCCAATTCGTCACCGCATTCGGGGCAAGCGTGGAAGATGAGTGAAGGAACGTGATTGCGTCGGAAATCCACGATGTCCTGAGGCGTGCCTTCGAGTTCCAGCATTTCGTGGTCACGGGCGGCTTCAAGGCCTCGGGTTTCCAATTGGTCGCGAATCTTGACCTTCTGATCGTCCTTGCCTTCATCGTTGAGGTTGTTCTCCAATTTGACAATGAGTTCAACGGTTTTACCGAGTCGGTTCATGATGAGTTTCTGAGCACGGAACGCTTCGACCTTTGCGATCTTAAGACGCTCTTTTTGCTCTGCAAGTTCAGTCAGGACGTCCTTCTGCTTTCGCTTGAATTTGATTTCCTCAATACGAGATTCCTGCTTCTTTTCTGGAGCAAGAACTTTGGAAAGAAAACGTTCTTTTCCGTGAGATTGAGGTCCAGCGGTGATGATGTCAATGACACCACGTGCGATTTCTTCCTTGAGCCCGTAATTTTCAACGAGCATTTCCTTGTCGATCTTTTTCAAATCGCCAATTTTCAATCCTGCATCAGCAAGTTGGTTTGCAGTTGTATCGTCAATACCTCTGCGTAATAGCGCTAAGTATGTGTCCTTCTTTGCCATAACATCCCCTCCGACAAGTCTAGGCGAGCAGACACTCCTAAGAAAAGCCTCTGCCGCAAGTGTTCACTCAATCCAGCCCTTTTGAAGTCTCATTCCTCTTGGTCGCCGGCTTCAAAATCAGCACCAAGTTCAGCCCAGTCATCGATATCAAAGGTCTCCGGACGTTGGTCAAGTCGCGGGTCATCTTGGAGGGATGCATAAGCACTCTTCCAACGACCAGCATGCCATCCAGGTATACGAGAAATGCGTTTTGGAGCAGAACGTAACGTGGCCTTTAATTTCTTTCTTCGCTGGGAAAAACCAGCATGGATCATCATCACAAGCAGCCGGCGGTCACAGGGCCATTCTTCATCGTGAGGTTTCATCCGTAACAAACGAGAGTGAACCTTTGGCATGGGCGAAAATACGTGAGGTCCGATGCGTTCACCCATTTCGGGTTCAAAATCCAATGCGACAACCATTCCGAGTGAACCGACATCGCTTTCGTATTCCATCACCACTCGTTCAGCGAATTCTTCCTGAACCAGCATGACTACGGATTCCAACGGGTGGGTGTGTGGATTACGGTGATGACGGGTGAGTGCATCGATGAGTGGAGATGAGATTTGGTACGGAATATTGGCGACGATTCGGGTGATGTCCTTTGGCCAGCGAGCTTTCAAAGCATCTCCCTCAACAAGGGTCAATGCTCCGCTCTCAAGTTCGGGAATGAATACGGAACGAAGGTGTTCACAAGCCCCGCTGTCAAGTTCGATAGCAGTGACCTTGCATCCGGTTTCCAACAGAACCTCTGTCAGGACACCGGGACCAGGGCCAACTTCCAACACATGGTCGTCTTTGGTGACTTCACCCCAAGCAACCGTGCGTTCAAGAACATCATCGTGAACGAGAAAGTGTTGACCGAGCGCCTTGTTGAACGGTTGCTTCCCGCGAAGCGAATCCACCAGCCAACGGGCGCCTCTCATGCTTCCACCGGCAAGAGCAGTTCCGTTAGACGGGGAGCCATTGCCGGGTCTTCCAACTCTGACACAAACCGACGGGCGAGGAGTTCGGCAGCGTCGATGTTGCAGGCTGTATTGAGTTCTTCAACCGAGGCAAATACGCCTACTGAGTTGCGAGCCTCAACCATCTGTGCAGCCTTTTTCTTGCCGACATCAGGAAGCAACTCAAATCCATGGACCTTGAGTGAGATTGGGCCAGCCTTGTTGTAAAATTCATCTACGAAGTACGAAGCATGCTCTTCAACAAACATTTGCACGACAAGGGGCATGTCCATCTTGGCCATGTTTGACATTCGGTCGCGGCGAGCCATTCCCAAGATGCTGACAACTTCCTTTCGTTGTGCACCGTCAAGGCCGATGTAAAGGCGCTGACTTGGAATCAGGAGTTCTCCTCCAGACTTGACCTTGAGTCGGCAGAAGCCAAGCGTCTTTTCGCTCATTGCGGTAACGACGTCTTCCTTGGTATCGTGTTCGATCACTCGTGCCCAGTCTTCACCGATGAGTGCCTTGGGACGTTCAGGCTTTGCCGGGCGTGGACGTCCGCCTTGTTGTTGGCGTCCACCACGACGGTCGCCCCCTTGACGTCCCCCTTGGTTTCGTCCGGTTCGCTGGCCACCGCTGCGGTTTCCTTGTTGTTGGCGACCTTCAGACCGGCTGGGTTCTGGCTTCGGCTTAGGAACTTCTTTGCGTCCTTCAGCCGGGCGCGACATCTTGTAAGAATCAGGACTTGTTTCCTTCTTCTTTGGAGCAGAAGGTGCGTTAATGTGGCGTCTTCGCCGAGGGTCAGTCATAGGTATCGCCTCTACTTAATGGGAAAATTTGCTTCATTCGGTAAAGCCAATGACTTGCTTTACAATATCGATAATCGCTGAAATTTCCGAGTCATCGATGGCGATGCGCTTGGAGCCGAGAACGGCTCGCACATCTTCGGGGTGAAGTGGGATGAGTTCGGCCAACTTTGCAGCGAGGCTTGGGTGCTTTGAGAGCGTTTCAACGTTGAGGAGAGCACTGCGCAGTTCTTCAAACACAGCGGGTTCAGTTCGGTAACCGTTGCGGATGTCACTTGCAGCCCATTCAGCATGTTGGAGTGCTGCTTTCTGCTCGTAACTGAGTTGTCCACGGCGGCCTTGAGCGTCCAGGAGCATGTCCCGGACGGTTGCGAAATCGAGAAATGTATCTTCTTCTGACATGGTAATTCCTCACTCGAGTGGACGTAGGTGTTCTGCACGGGCAATGACCGTCTTTTGCATGTTGCCGTCCTTGACAGCAACAATCCAAGCGACGCCTTGGCGCTTCTGGATGAATCCGGTTCGGCCGTTGAAACGGCGATGAGGCATACCGCCTTGTTGTCCACCGTCAAGAACGATAGCAACTCGGTCGCCTTCTTCATAGTGGTGCATGACGCGGCGAATGTTCAAGCGGCTTCGCTCGTTCTTTCGTCGTCGCAAGATGCTTCGAGTTCCTACGCGTTGTCCCTTGGATCGCTTCATATTGGTCGCCTCCTTCCGTCCGAATCAGCATAAGCGCATCTTCGGAGCATTTTGCCGACCGACCATCCCCATATAAGCACCGCGACGAAATATCTCTGCACGACGAATGGGGTTTGGTTCAGTCTGCGTGAATATCTCCCACGTCCAACCACACGACGTTGCACTTGGCTTTGATGAGAGAGGCAATGGAAGGTTGGGTCCGTCCGCTATCGCCGTGTACGGTTTCCTTGACGTAAGTTCCCGATTCACATCGCAGCGTGACCTCCACTTCACGAACGCCATCTTCGGCAATTTCAATGGTAGGGGGGTGAGCCTGGTAAACCGTGCGCCGACGGATCAAATCAGCACGCCGATGGGCAACACGCTCCGGCGTTCTTTGAGCCAGTTTGACTCCGTTCAAATTCTCAATGACCTGAATGATGGTCTCGTCATCGGGCAAATCAAAGGTCTTCGGGGCAGGCGGTAAAGCAGCGAGAATACGTTCAACGAGTTCCGCTTTCTTTCCGGTTTTCTTGAGTTCATGCTTGACGGCAAGAGCAACCAATTCATCCTTTTTCATCGCTTTTAATTCATCCTCAGTCGGGCTAGCAGCAGGAACTTCAAGGACCGCTTCAAGAGGTTTGGTACGGTCGCTGTTCCGGTCCCCTCTTCGTTGGCGTCGTCGCTTCTTCGTACTTCGTGTTTGGACGTCTTCTTTGGTCAAATCCACGGGAGCCGTCAGCACTTCATATTCTGCTTCGTTCATGGGCTCCACGCGAAATCTGATGGTGTAGGATTTCTCGGCTGGTGTATCCTTGATTCGAACCACTTCACTGCGGGTTGAAGGGCGCATGGAGGTGATTTCAACCGAGCCTTCTGCAAGACTGTTGATGCGATCCATCATCACTTGAGGGTCAACGGAGCGTTTCCGTGGATTTTTGAATTCAATGACGAAGGGTCGGCCACGCCCCATACAACGGACGTCAATGTCTTCTCGCCCCATTCCGTGAAACGAATGTTCGTTGGCTTCAAACAGTTCAAGGAGGGGATTTCCAATCAAGTCCTGAACGCTTCGCTTGTACTGCAATCCAGTTTCATCACAGCGCTTGCATCCGCGTCCTTTGCATGCGCGGCAAGGCCAGCGAGTTTGCGGGATTCCACGTTCTAATTTCTTGTAGCGCCCGTAAACATAGACCGCACGAATATCCAAATCTACAGTAAGCGTGAGGACATCGATAAGCGCCAATACATCGGGCTTATCGTTGACCAATTCAATGCCTCCAAGTCGTTCATTGAGGCGGCGACAAATTT
Organism: Candidatus Poseidonia alphae; assembly: GCF_943787815.1. Lineage (NCBI taxonomy): Archaea > Methanobacteriati > Thermoplasmatota > Candidatus Poseidoniia > Candidatus Poseidoniales > Candidatus Poseidoniaceae > Candidatus Poseidonia > Candidatus Poseidonia alphae. The sequence goes on along the minus strand of NZ_CALSNW010000001.1, from coordinate 646,624 downwards.
GCGCAACCAAGGAACTCTTGAGCGGGTCTGAACCACCAGCGCCGTATTGCTTTCTCATCACGTCCTCGCCTTCGGTTTGGTCCTTGGGGAAACGTGCACCGAGTTGCAATCGCTTCAATTCATAGGGTTTGAGCGCATCATAAATGATGTCTGCGAGCAAATCCACTTCCTCGAATAGATTTTCACAAAACGGACAAAGCGGTATCTCTTCACGAGCGGATGAAAGATGGCTGTCACGCTCAAGAACTGAAGCTCGGACTTCCTCGCCCGATTCTTCAAGAGATTGTCCAAATCGCTTTTTTCCACCCACGCGCCCGAGGCACGCATCACATGTTCCAAGGCGCACCAGGTGCTTGTGACCGGCCGGCGAAGGGGCGCGTGGAATTTCTTCCATATGGGAGTCGAGTTGGTCGTCAAACGCAAGGTCGCCAACTTCGGGATTCACATCATCCTGTGCTGGTGCTGCGTCTTCATCGTCCCACAGTGAATAGTCGGTTTCTCCAAATCCTGCATCCGCGTATTTCATCCAATCTTCTTCGTCGTCCTCATCGGGCCGCGTGCCTTCGTTATCGGTCATAATTCTCACCACTCTACCGGGGTCAACCCCAAGGACAGCAAACAGTCGGCAGGCTCAACCCTTGATGAAGGCACCGATGAAACTCATTCTTCTTCATCGGATTTGTTTTTTGATGGAGCGATGAGTCCCAATGCAGCCGTCGTTAAGATCAGGCTGGCCAATAAGGAGAGGGCGATCATCGCAGCGGAAAAGATTCCGAAGTTGCTGAACAGACCCATTGGAGAAAGAGCGATGACGGCAAAGCCGGCGATGTCTGAACTTGCTGAGCCGAGCAAGGCCAATCCGCATGCCCCACCGACTGCGGCGAGTGCATCGTTGTGCGATTCACCGTTTTCTCTTCCCTCGCGATAGCGTTCTGTGACGTGGATGCAGTAGTCAATGCCAACTCCCAATGAGATGGTAGCAATGGTCACGGTGACAATGTTTAGAGAAGAACCCGCAACATACATCAAACCGTACAGCCAAACCACCACCAAGAGAATCGGAACAAAGGTCACAGCGGCCTGCTTTGGGGAACGGAATCCAACGGTGAGGCATCCGAACACAAAGACGGAGCCAAGAATGAGGGACGATTGCATTTCATCCTGCATGGCGGTCGAGGCTGTGAAACGCGTAATGGGTCTGCCGGTGAGCATAACCCACGTCAGAGGTTTGTCTTCTTCGGTTTCACCGCGTTCTTCATAGGTTCCACTTGAGAGATTGGTAAAGACCTCAAGGTCCCTCCAAACCTCAGCAACTCCGCCTCTCATTCCAGGGAAGTCCTCAGGCGAGGTCATACCGAATCGAATTTGCATCATGTCGTAGCGGGCGGGTTCATCGTTGACGTCCAACCAAGGTTGGCTGCTGTTCAGTTGGGTGACAGGCATGATGTACAGTTGAACGATACTTGGAGGGATGTCAGGGATTGGCCCCACGCCAGGAACGCCGTAAATGGAGAGGAATCCGTAGAAGAATGCGAGGCAATCTCGGTCGGTTGTGTCCACCAGTGGGCCATTTCCTGCAAGAGAACAGTTCATCCCGTGGCCTTCGGTATCCGGTTCCCATCCAGCGGCTTCAAAGGGCGTACTGTTCAAGACCAAACTGCCTTGAGCAGCAAAGACCATCTCGTCAAGAGCGAGGATGTCAATGGTTCCGTCGGGTTGCCTGGTGATCTTGTTTGGGACGCCTTCTGGAAGAGCATCCATTTCCTGACGGAATACGTCAATGGCAGCAAAGACATCGGGGTCGAGAACATCGCCCATGATGAGGAGGTTTGCAGGTTCACCTTCATCGGCAAAACGCTTGCTAATCTGGTCAACTCCAATGGCGAAATCCGACCGTTCGTCGAGGAAGTCCTCAACCGCAAAATCCCCTTCGAGTTGGGCCATCCCGTAGGCAGCTGGGATGGTGAGCAATAGAGCCACTGAAGTGATGAGAAGAGCCGTCTTCCGTTGTCCTGAACCGTGAGTGACCCTTCGCAGCCAGTCGGGATTCACCAACGATTTTATTTCCTTTTCATCGCTCTTCACGGCTCGCTTTGCCAACCAGTCGTCAACGCTCACGCGGATGATTGGCGACCACATCCCAGTCAACACAAAGGCAGCGAAGATTCCCAACGCCGCTTCAATTCCAAACGAACGGAGTGCTGCGATGTCGCTGAACAGGTTGGCTGCAAAGGCCGCCATCGTTGTGATGGAAGTGAGGGTGATGGCTCGCCCCACTCTTGAGAGCGTGATGTTTCCGGCTTCTTCGGAAGATTTCCCAGCAGCCCGTTCTTCCTTGTAGCGATGCAGAGCATGCAAGGCATCGTCAATGCCCAAAGCCAAGACGAGAATCGGTAACAAATTCGAGAATTGTGACCGTGCGATAAGACTCAGGCCAAACCAGCCTGTCGCTGTAGCAAAGTGCCCGATGAGTCCTTGCATCCAAAGCAGCGCTGCCCCCAGCGCAACCATGACGATCGCAACATCCGACCATCGTCGTAAACTAACGTACAGCAGAGCAACGATGGCGAAACCCATGAGGACGATGAGGCCAGCACTTGACTGCAACTCCCGATTGACTTCGACGTTGACGCCTTGCCCGAGAAGCAACGTTACCGTTGCTCGGTCATGACTGCGTAGATGTCCTTCAAGGTCCATGAAAGACCATTCGGTTGAACATCCGGCTCCTTCGTTTTGCAATTCAGCACATTTGGCTTCTGTATATTGCGGTGGATGAAGGACGAGTTGTCCGTCCGCGAGGCGGTAGCCACCCACGCGGAAGCCTTCATCGGTGAATTGGACCTTTTTCTCTTGGTGTGCCTCTTTCCATACGACTTCCCAACCCATGGCCTCAAGTTTGGTTCGGTCAAGTTGTACCAAGAGCCACGTTGATGACGCTGTCCATCGACCCTTGCCCCAAAGTGCATTTTCCCACGTCCCATTGCCCGTCAAAACGCCCGAGATAGGCCCCTCTTGGAAGGCGGTGTAATCGGCTTTGAACCCGCGGTCAAGCGAGAGCCAGCGCAGGAAGTTGTTGTCCGATGCTTCTGCCATTCGGTGTGCGGCCATGTCGATGTGAGCCTGAGTCACGTTTTCATCGTCAAACTCAAGGCAATCGAGTGGAAAACAGTCCGTCCAGTTTGCAGGTGGTTCGGTCACGACCCCTAAGGCTGTGAGTCCGGGTTGGGTGAGGATAGAGGTGCCGTTCATGAATCCACGAAAATGGTCCGAAAGTGAAATTGCTCCTGGGGCTTGGTGGCCCGTAACGTCGTTGACAAGGGGCTTGAGAGCAGGCGCCAGAGCGTGTTGATTCACGAGGTCAACTTTGCTATCAATTTCTTGGAGCAACGTGAGATTGAGGATGCCTCCAGTTGGCGCATCAATACCACCCCATGGCTCTCCCGCAGCGAGCATTTCGGTTGGAGGGACGAGCGAAGCGTAGTCGGGAGCCCCGTCTTCCATCCTTGGTACCGGCTGCCACGATTCAATGGGCGGAACTTGGGTGGGATCGCGTGCAGAAACAAGGAACCCCAAAATGATCTCAGAATTAGGAAATTCATCGTCAATTACGGTTTGGGCGGTAAGTTCGGGTGATTCCATTTCATACGATTCCATGTCGATGGGTTGCAGGGCCGTCATCGCTCCGGGAATCATGAGCAGGGTGAGTAAAAATATGGCGATGTGGACGCTTTTCCGACGATGCAGCAACCATGCTGCCAGTCGATCATATCGTCGTTCCATGGACGAAACTCGGAGGCTTCACCTTTTGAAGTGATGTTTTTTCAAACTTTCCTTTCATTAAATAGACTCATCCTGCACAGAGTTCAATGACTGCCCGCGAGGGTAGACGGTTCCCAACGGTGATGTTCTGTGGATTTGGCTGTGCGTTACAAGGAACAATTGTCTTCAGCGAGGCAGTTTTTGAGCGTATCAGGGAAAGCAAAAAACGGTACTTCTATCAACGATGGCAGAGAGCTCACATTGTTGAAAAACAGAGCACAATGTCCACACTGCGGGATTCAATTTGAGGGTGGGAACCATAACACCGAGCACATCCATCCAAGGGCACTTGGAGGGGAAAATACCGATCATAACAGGATTCAGTTTTGTCTTGCTTGCAACAACGCAAGAAACCTCGTCATGCAAGCCATTCTCGGCCATCCACCTTACTTCAAAAATTATCCCGGAAACTGGGCCATGGTGGAAGAATACTTGCTTTGGTCTGAACTGTCCATCGATGATGGACTATCAGCCGGCAGTCAAGTGGATTTAATCCATCAAAAGTTCCTCATGTACCGTTTCTCAGGACGCCAACTACCAGCACAACTTATCAACGCATACGGACGGTTTTCATCATGGAAGAAGGGAGATTTACCAAATTACAAACAGGGTACTCGTCAGAGGATGGAAAGAAAGCAGAACATTCCCCAAAAAGTGAAGAGGAAAGGGATGTTCATCTCCGTACTTGACCGCCTTTTTGGATACAATGTCAATCAAGAGCCCCCGAAAGTGAAATCGATTGCGACTGCTCAGCCCGCCGCCGTTCAGAACCAAACCGAACAAAAAACAACGCTGCGTGACAAAGAGGTTGTTGCCGCTGAACAAAGTGACAATGTTTTGAAGTCCAAATTGACCCAGCGCCCAATGACGGAATTCCGTTCTGTGGTTCTCTCTTTTCTAACCGCAACCCCTATCACGATCTCTCATCTTGGAGATCACGTTAAGGATTACATGAATACTCAGGGAATGTCAGGTTCGACAACAACAGATTTCCTGAATCTATACGGCTTACCAAAAGGCCTGAAAAAAGCCCTCGAAACTCACCTTGCAGAAGAGGTCATGATCTCTGGGGTATCCCCTAAGCACGAAGTTGCACGAACCATTTCCTCAAGTATACGGGCCAATGAATCAATTCATCGTTCTATTGAAGAATTCCGGACAATCATTCTCTCCTTTCTCACTACCGAACCAATTCAGATCGCTGAAATTGGAAAGAAAATTGTCGCCTACATGGAGGGTCAAGGGATCTCAGAAAGAACAACGACCGACTTTTTGAAACTCTTTGGCCTTCCAAGAGGGATGAAAAAAGCCATCCAAGAACATCTTTCTGAAAAGGTAATCATCACGGGCTCCTCTCCAAAGTTTGAGGTGGCAAAAATTTCAGAAGGCACAGAGGGTCCGGCCAACACACAACCATCTCCGGAAGAACTCTTGGAATCTTGGCGGTCCGCAGTGATTGAAGGTCATGAACGCGGAACCCCGATAGATTTTGGAGTCTTTTGGGGTCTCATTTCGGGGGAACAAAAACGCTCGGGCCAAACATGGACGCATTTCCTGGCCCCCTTTGGAGTGAATTCCAAAGGGCCAATTCCTAAAAAGGTTAGACAATTGCTTGACCTAACTCAACTGAATTATTCAATTGAGGGCGAGGTGCCCAATCAAACGGTTATTTTAGATTCTACACCGATGGGCGAAGAGGAGTAGACGTTAACAAGAGGTGTTTACGCTGTTGTATGAACGCTGGCAAACCTATTATGAACGGGTCAATATCCATGTCATAGAGCACGAGGCGTTGAACATGGTAACAGTGAACGAGATTATCGATGAAGCAAATGCCATGGATACCTGGATGCAATGGTCAGCAGGGCTTCTCTTGACCTTGATTTCAGTGGGCATTGTCCGCTTTTTGATGAAGAAAATCGTACTTGACTTCGTCAAAGCAACCTCGTTTGACTGGGATGACCAGTTGTACCGTCCGGTCACACAACGCATGTATTCCTTCATCATTTTCGCCGGCTTGCAACTCACCATGCTTTGGGTTATGGGCAAAGATGAGGACCTCAATGTAGCTTTAGACCCAATCTTTCAAGCGGTGTATATTCTTCTGTCAACCTCTCTCGTAAGTGTTGCACTGAAGATTATGATTCCCGTTATTTTTGATAAATTTTCCAACCCCTCTTCAGTTACTGTATCGGGTAGTAATTCGTTGGTCATCTTCCTTCTTAGAGCGGCGGTCTGGTTTGGGGGGCTCTATCTGGCCATGGATGTGCTCGGTTTCGAACTCATGGGACTTCTTGCGTCTCTGGCGGTCTTTTCCCTTATCATCGGACTCGCCATGCAGCAGACCCTTGGAAACATCATCAACTCTTTCATGCTCGCTCTGGACCAACCCTTCGAGGTCGGTGACCGCATCGAGGTGGACGGCGAAATAGGTTCTGTTGTTTCCGTAGGAATTCTCTCAACTAAGATTCTCACGAATGAAGAAAACCTTGTTGTCATCCCCAACAACAATTTGATCAATTCCACGGTCGTCAACCATGCCCGTGGCGGTGGAGATGGGCAAGGTCGGAGAATTTCTTTGGTGATGGACATCGGCGTAGAATACGACGAAGACATTTCTCACGTCAAGTATACCGTTCTTCAACTGATGCGACAATGCCCCTATGTCATTGAGGCTCCAGAACCCCGAGTTCTCCTTAATGAACTTGGAGACTTCGCCAAGGTCTTCCGACTGTACGGGTGGGTTGAGGACTATTCGGATGAATTCGTTGCAAAGGATTGGTTGTTGAAAAATATCGCAGAAAGCTTTGCCGAGGAAGGCATTGGCATACCGTTCCCAACGGCGGTTGAAATCGCATCGGACAATAAGGAGTCCTACAACAAGCAACGCAAAGCAACGAACGTGCGCCGTGCTCGACTGCAGATGATTAAGGAAGACAAAGCGCTTGAACGCGAACGCGCACAAGCGAAGTGGGAAATTGAAGCCATCACCGAGAAACTCAAGGACCCTGAATTGGAGCGAAGCGAAATCAATACTTTGGAAGAATCCCTCAGAGAATTGAACCGTGTCTTGAGCATGTTCGAAGCCGGGGATAGCTGAAGAAGAGGTGACTTAATGTACCGGGTCCCGTTCATGATAGGTATGGACTCGGTGGATTTGCGATACATGCAAATTGAAATCACCCTCGACTCGGGAAGATACCTACCAGGAATTGTACTTACAAGCGATTTCAATAGAGTGGAGTTTCTAACAAGAATGAGCGCCTCCTCAGACGGAATTAATGCGCTTATCCGTGTCGATTACGATGACGCTTCAATTCTTGAAAAAGAACAAAATGCGTTTAAAATTTTAAAAATCTTAGATCAAAACGCCCATTCCGCCCTTTGTGAGGTCCTGGCTTCAGGACCGTTATCACTTGTTTTTGCTACCCTTGATCATGCGTGGTGGGTTACGCCTACATTTGTCCATCCGCAAGGAATGACACTGACGCTCCGAGGCACCAGAGACGCTCTACGTCAAGCGCGTGAAGATCTCAATGCCCTTCTTGGAGACGGATTTAAGATGAAGCTAGGCGCTGAATCCTTGCATAATCCAGAATTTATTGAGTTGCTTCCAGAGCGTCAACGAACGGTATTGGAAAAGGCCATTGAAATGGGTTATTATGACCGACCTCGCCGCTGCACTCAACGAGACATCGCCAATTCTCTCGACATCAAACAAGCCACAGTGAGTGAGCATCTACAGTCTGCTGAAGCGACCATCATTCATGCGTTCACAACCGAGCCGTGAGATGACTTTGGACGCCCACCTATCATGAACGGTATTTGTCCTTAAGCGCGTAAGACAATGGCTTGTCTATGTCCAGCGCACGCCACGCGAATTTCAACCGAGCCGTCGTTCTCTCGCTCTTGATGATGATGATGACCCAAGTTGGTTATCTTGAATCCATGAACCCGTGGACAAACGGCGAAGAAACGCTGGACCAGAGCACCGACGTTCTCGAAACGGGCGGCGCGGGCGCAAGCAACTTCACCGCCAGCGTCGAAGGTGCAGAACTCATCATCGATGAGGCCATGACCAACATCACCTTCCAATACAATTCCAATGCGGCGAATGGCTCAAATCAATCGAGTTTCGTCAATAACATCGGACTGAGAACCACATCGGGTTCAGCCACTCAAATAATCAATGGGACAGCCATCACACCGATTGAATTCTCTCTTGAATGGGACAATTTCTCCCTGCCGAGTAATCTGAGTTCCAATGAAAAGGTGACATTCCCGTTCGACCATTCGTTCAACGACACATCGTCCACGCCCATGGAAAACTCAACCGCTTCGAACCTCACCTACGACCGACACGGCCGAGAAATGCACGCCCTGGATGATGAAGTTCATTACGGGACAAATCACAGTGAATTGGCAATCAATTCAAACAGCATTTCACTCTCTCTTTGGGTAAAGCCAACCAATGTTGGGACAGTGCAAAACATCATCGACAACCACCCACAATACGACCTTAGAGTAGATGCAAACGGGGCGCTCAGCTTCAGAATACGTCAAACTGGCAACGGAGCGTGGAACGACCATTATTCGAGCATACAACTCGAGAATGATGTGTGGTATCACATTGGCGTATCCGCAACGTACAGCAGCGGTTACGTGGTGAATTTCTACGTGAATGGGTCGTCTGATGTCACGCGAACATCATCAGGTACTCAATTTACATCAACGTCAGGGACTACTTTAGGCCTCAGCAGTGCCGATAGTTGGTATGATGGCTTTGATGGTGTTCTTGATGACCTGTACATATACGACGGACTCCTCTCTGCATCGAATTTTGCCACACTGATGGATGTCGGTGAAATCACGTGGGATATTTCGCCCGCTCTTCCGAGTGAATTGTCGCTGGATACAATCACAGGGACAATCACTGGAACACCTCCTAGCTCCCAAGGCGCAGGCCAATACACGGTGTATGCCAACTCCTCCACGACTTCCTATTCGCGAACATTCAACCTGAGTTTGAATTCATTCATGACCAACCTCACCAATGCAACAAGTTGTGTTGCTTCTCCAAGCCTACCAAACGGCTTGAACATCGACAGCAGCACGTGCACCATCAGCGGTACACCAACGGTTGCGACGAGCAACATGACCTACACGGTCACCGCCAACATCAGCAACGTAACCTACCAGACAACGGTATGGCTCTCAAGCGCTTACCTACCACTCACGCCAAGTGTCGAAGGTGCAGAACTCATCCTCGATGAGGCCATGACCAACATCACCTTCCAGTACAACGCCAGTGCAGCAAGCGGTGCAACAAGTTGTGTTGCTTCACCAAGCCTACCAAACGGTTTGAACATCGACAGCAGCACGTGCACCATCAGCGGTACACCAACGGTTGCGACGACAAACACGTCCTACAATGTGACCGCCGTCATCGGTGGAACGACCTTCCAGACGGCCGTGTGGTTCTCCACGTCTTACCTTGAACTTACACCGAGCGTTGAAGGTGCTGACCTTACAGTTGGGCAGGCCATGACCAACATCACCTTCCAGTACAACGCCAGTGCGGCAAGCGGCTCAGGCAGCGGTTCCGGTAGCGGCTCAGGCACCACAACCAACGGCAACGGAACAACATGGCAGGTGGCTGATATCAACAGCGGATCGTCCGCCAGTAACTCCGGATCATTCATGGAGATACTCGTCGGTGATACGCTCTACTTCAGATGCGTATGATGGAAGCAGCGGCTACGAACTGTGGGCTCATGATACCTCAAACGCCTCAACTTGGCGGGTGGCTGATATCTACAGCGGATCTGGCAACAGTAACCCCGGACAATTCATGGAGACCTTAGTCGGTGATACGATCTACTTCAGTGCAAATGATGGAAGCAGTGGCACAGAACTGTGGGCCCATGATACCTCAAACGCCTCAACTTGGCGGGTGGCTGAATTCCGCAGCGGATCTGGCGGCAGTAACCCCGGACAACACATGGAGATACTCGTCGGTGATACGCTCTACTTCAGTGCAGATGATGGAAGCAGCGGCACAGAACTGTGGGCTCATGATACCTCAAACGCCTCAACTTGGCGGGTGGCTGATATCGACAGCGGATCTGGCAGCAGTCTCCCCGGACAATGGATGGCGGAGATACTCGTCGGTGATACGCTCTACTTCGATGCGGAGGATGGAAGCAGCGGCAAAGAACTGTGGGCTCATGATACCTCAAACGCCTCAACTTGGCGGGTGGCTGATATCGACAGCGGATCTGGCGAGCAGTTACCCCGGAAATTACATGGCGATACTCGTCGGTGATACGCTCTACTTCAGTGCGTATGATGGAAGCAGCGGCTACGAACTGTGGGCTCATGATACCTCAAACGCCTCAACTTGGCGGGTGGCTGATATCGACAGCGGCATACTGGCAGCAGTCACCCCGGAGCAATACATGTCGATACTCGTCGGTGATACGCTCTACTTCAGTGCGAATGATGGAAGCAGCGGCATAGAACTGTGGGCTCATGATACCTCAAACGCCTCAACTTGGCGGGTGGCTGATATCCAGCGGGGCTGGCAGCAGTAACCCCGGACAATACATGGCGATACTCGTCGGTGATACGCTCTACTTCAGTGCGCATGATGGAAGCAGCGGCACGAACTGTGGGCTCATGATACCTCAAACGCCTCAACTTGGCGGGTGGCTGATATCCGCAGCGGAGCTGGCAACAGTAACCCCGGACAATACATGGAGATACTCGTCGGTGATACGCTCTACTTCAGTGCGATGATGGAAGCAGCGGCACGAACTGTGGGCTCATGATACCTCAAACGCCTCAACTTGGCGGGTGGCTGATATCCGCAGCGGATCTGGCAACAGTAACCCCGGACAATGGTTGGTGGCGATACTCGTCGGTGATACGCTCTACTTCAGTGCGGAGGATGGAAGCAGCGGCAAAGAACTGTGGGCTCATCAACCAGGTGAAATCACCTCACTGAGCAGCGGCTCAGGCAGCGGCTCAGGCAGCGGCTCAAGCGGCGGCTCTTCGAGTTCCTCGTCCTTTGCTTATGCAAACAACAAGGTGTCTGCTGGATATCACCACACCTGTGCCATCCTTGACAACGGCGACTTGAAGTGTTGGGGACGTGACACCAATGGACAGTTGGGCGATGGAGGAAGCAACACGGACACCAACGCACCTTCATCCACGGCGATCAACCTCGGCACGGGCCGCACGGCCGTTGCGGTGTCTGCTGGATATCACCACACCTGTGCCATCCTTGACAACGGCGACCTGAAGTGCTGGGGACATGACTCCAACGGACAGTTGGGTGATGGTGGAAGCAACACGGACACCGGCGCACCTTCATCCACGGAGATCAACCTCGGCACGGGCCGCACGGCCGTTGCGGTGGCTGCTGGATCTTACCACACCTGTGCCATCCTTGACAACGGCGACCTGAAGTGTTGGGGATATGACTCCTATGGACAGTTGGGCGATGGAGGAAGCAACACGAACACCAACGCACCTTCATCCACCGCCATCAACCTCGGCACGGGCCGAACGGCCGTTGCGGTGTCTACTGGAACTTACCACACCTGTGCCATCCTTGACAACGGCGACCTGAAGTGTTGGGGGTATGACGGCTACGGACAGTTGGGCGATGGAGGAAGCAACACCAACACCAACGCACCTTCATCCACCGCCATCAACCTCGGCACGGGCCGCACGGCCGTTGCGGTGTCTGTTGGAAATTACCACACCTGCGCCATCCTTGACAACGGCGACCTGAAGTGCTGGGGGTGGGACAATTACGGACAGTTGGGCGATGGAGGAAGCAACACGAACACCAACGTACCTTCATCCACCGCCATCAACCTCGGCACGGGCCGCACGGCCGTTGCGGTGTCTGCTGGAGATTATCACACCTGTGCCATCCTCGACAACGGCGACCTGAAGTGCTGGGGGCGGGACAATAATGGACAGTTGGGCGATGGCGGAACCACCACGGACACCAATGCACCATCATCCACGGCGATCAACCTCGGCAGTGGCCGAACGGCCGTTGTTGTGTCTGCTGGAAATTCCCACACCTGCGCCATCCTTGACAACGGTGAGGCGAAGTGTTGGGGGTATGACGTCTACGGACAGTTGGGCGATGGAGGAAGCAACACCAATCAGGGTTCACCGGTAGCTGTTTCTGGCAGCAACACCTGGGATTCCTCAACCGGACCTAGCAGCGGCTCAAGCGGCGGCTCAGGCAGCGGCGGCTCAGGCAGCGGCGGCATGACCAACCTCACCAATGCAACAAGTTGTGTTGCTTCTCCAAGCCTACCAAACGGCTTGAACATCGACAGCAGCACGTGCACCATCAGCGGTACACCAACGGTTGCGACGACAAGCACGACCTACACGGTCACCGCCAACATCAGCAACGTGACCTACCAGGGCAGCGTGTGGTTGTCCACCTCGACGTTCGGCACCATCACCTCAGCGGTGGAAGGTGCGGCGCTTAACTTGGGTGAAGCGATGACCCCGATCACGCTCAATTACACGGTGAACGCCAACGCTTCATCTGGTTCTTCAGGATCTTCCGGTTCCAGTGGAGGCTCGGGTTCAAGCGGCGGCTCTTCGAGTTCCTCGTCCTTTGCTTATGCAAACAACAAGGTGTCTGCTGGAGGTTCCCACACCTGCGCCATCCTCGACAACGGTTCTGTGTCGTGCTGGGGATACGGAGTTTACGGCCAATTGGGTAATGGAGGAAGCAACACGAACACCAACGCACCTTCATCCACCGCCATCAACCTCGGCACGGGCCGCACGGCCGTTGCAGTAGATGCTGGAACTTACCACACCTGCGCCATCCTCGACAACGGCGACCTGAAGTGTTGGGGATGGGACTTTTACGGACAGTTGGGCGATGGAGGAAGCAACACGAACACCAACGCACCTTCATCCACCGCCATCAACCTCGGCACGGGCCGCACGGCCGTTGCAGTAGATGCTGGAGATCGACACACCTGTGCCATCCTTGACAACGGCGACCTGAAGTGCTGGGGGTATGACAATAAAGGACAGTTGGGCGATGGAGGAAGCAACACGAACACCAACGCACCTTCATCCACCGCCATCAACCTCGGCACGGGCCGCACGGCCGTTGCAGTGGCTGTTGGAGATCACCACACCTGTGCCATCCTTGACAACGGCGACCTGAAGTGCTGGGGGTGGGACAATTACGGACAGTTGGGCGATGGAGGAAGCAACACGGACACCAACGCACCTTCATCCACCGCCATCAACCTCGGCACGGGCCGCACGGCCGTTGCAGTAGATGCTGGAAATCACCACACCTGTGCTATCCTTGACAACGGCGACATGAAGTGTTGGGGGTATGACTACCATGGACAGTTGGGCGATGGTGGAAGCAACACCCACACCAACGCACCTTCATCCACCGCGATTGACCTCGGCACGGGCCGAACGGCCGTTGCCGTGGATACTACTCATCATCACACCTGTGCCATCCTCGACAACGGCGACCTGAAGTGTTGGGGGCTGGACAATTACGGACAGTTGGGCGATGGAGGAAGCAACACGAACACCAACGCACCTTCATCCACCGCCATCAACCTCGGCAGTGGCCGAACGGCCGTTGCTGTGTCTGCTGGAAATTCCCACACCTGCGCCATCCTTGACAACGGCGAGGCGAAGTGTTGGGGGTATGACGTCTACGGACAGTTGGGCGATGGAGGAAGCAACACCAATCAGGGTTCACCGGTAGCTGTTTCTGGCAGCAACACCTGGGATACCACGACCACCATCGTCACTTGGGAAACACACCCTGCTTTGCCGGCCGGCATGAGCATCTCGGGCGGTACGATTAGCGGCACACCTTCGGTCTATGCGACCAATCAAACCTACACGATTTACGCCAATCAGAGCGGTTATTCAACCACGCACGAGTTGTACTTTAGCGTGGATACCACGAACGCTCACACGGTCGTTGAGAACCAGACGATTGATCCAATTGGCTTCCATCCTCCGTTCTGGAACGGTACCACCACGTGGACGGCTTCGGCAAACTTGCCAGGAAACCTCACGATTGATGCTTCAACTGGTGAAATTACAGGAACGGTCAACGGAACCTTCGCGAATGCTACCATTACGGTAACAGCAACCCATAACGGCAGTGCAATCCAGACCTTCTCGTTCAACCTACGAAGCCTTGCTGATTACGACGGCGACGGTCTTGCCAACGACTTGCCAAGCGATTACGATGCAGCTGAAGGACCAACCTCTGGTCTTGTGGCAGATACCGACGACGACGGCGACGGCCTTGCCGACAGCATCGAAACGGACACTGGAACCTACATTGACGCCAGCGATACGGGCACCGACCCGCTCAATCCCGACACCGACGGTGATGGTATTTGCGACGGACCAAACGCCGTACCTGGCGTTTGCATTGCAGGTCCAGACATGGACCCGAACGGTGAGAGTTTCCCACCAACCTTGGTGGCCATCAACAACACCGCCATCTCAACGCTTGCTCCATACTTGGCAGTAAGCGGTGGAACGTACGAGATTGTACCGGACTTGCCAGCAACCCTGTCACTTGACCCCGCGACCGGTGAAATCACCGGAACACCGACCGAAACCATCACCAACACCACCTTCACCATGTGGTCGAACAACTCCAACGGTGATTCTCTCTCGTGGAACTTCACCATTGAAATCTTGGAAGACAGCGACGGCGACGGAATGCCAAACGAACTTCCGGGCGATTATGATCCAACCAACCCAGATGCACCTGGCCTTGTTGAAGACACTGACGATGATAACGACGGACTTTCCGACACCAACGAATCAGAGATTGGCACCAATCCACTCAACCCAGATACAGACGGCGACGGTATGTGCGACGGACCTGTGGCTTCGCCACCGGACTGCGTTGCTGGCCCTGACGCCTTCCCGCTTGACCCTGCTGGCGACACCGATACAGACGGCGACGGCAACCCTGACACGCTCAATCCTCCTTCAAACAGCGACCCTGCTTTGGTTGAGGACTTGGACGACGACGGTGACGGCTTGGACGACGTGAACGAAACGGGCACGGGCATCTACAACAGCAGCACTGACACGGGAACCGACCCGCTTGACCCAGACACCGATAACGACGGAATTTGTGACGGACCGAACGCTGTCTATGACGTTCAAGGCAACCTCATCTGCGTTGCTGGACCTGACGATACACCGTTTGGCGAAGCTGCGGAAGGGGTTGTGTATGGATTGAACAACACACAGTTCTCAAGTCTTGTGCCTCCTTATCAGTTGCCTGGTGCAACATGGAGTATTTCTCCAGATTTGCCTGATGGATTGAACATCGACCCGGTCAGTGGTATCATCAGCGGTACGCCGACCGAAGTGACGACGAACATCACCTACACCATTTTGGGCATCACCGATACCTCATCCATCACCTTTGATTTCAACTTGCAAATTTTGGAAGACACTGACCGTGACGGTTTGCCCAACGAACTGCCCGACGATTATCCGGGTGATGGCGAACTGGTGGAAGATTTGGACGACGACGGTGACGGTGCCTCTGACCTGTCCGAGACGGGCACAGGCATCTACAACGGCACGGGCGACATGGGCACAGACCCACTCGACCCAGACACCGACAATGATGGCATCTGTGACGGCCCCAACGCCGTTCCGCCAGTCTGTTTGGCCGGTCCGGATTCCAACCCAGTTGGAACTGGCCCACTCGGCCCAACCGTTCTTGTCAACAACACTGAGACAACGCCAATCAACCCACCAAACCCAGTACCTGGTGCTACGTGGGAAGTTTCGCCCGACCTGCCTGAAGGGCTCATCTTTGATGCTGCAACCGGCATCATCAGTGGTACGCCGACCGAATCAATGACCAACACGACCTACACGATTTGGGCAAACACAACCGACCCCGCGTTCTCGATTGAGGCCACCTTCTGGCTCGAAGTCTTGGAGGACTACGACGGCGACGGTATGCCAGACCAACTCCCTGACGACTACCCGGATACGGGCGTTGAGCCCTACACCCTCATCGAGGACGAGGACGACGACAACGACGGTATGTCCGACACCAACGAGAGCATCATCGGCACCGATCCACGCAACCCGGACACCGACGGCGATGGCTTCTGTGACGGCAACGGTACCGGTGACGGCTCCTGTTATGCAGGTCCAGATTCCTCACCGCTCGATCCGCTACTCCCAGTCAACACCGATGGCGACGCTTATCCCGACGAGGACCCTGACGGTCCGGGCGGTCTCATCGCTGACGATGACGACGATAACGACGGTTTCCTTGACATTACAGAAATTGATTGTTTGACCAATTCAACCGATGCAACCGACATGCCCAACGATTTGGATGACGACGGAATCTGCGATGCACTCGACCCTGACATGGACGGTGACGGCATAGCCAACATCGCTGAACTCGGCGAACCGCTCGGCACAGAGGCTGGCAATGCCGATACTGACGGCGACGGCGTTTGCGACGGACCTGAAGCACCAACCAACGGCAACTGTATCGCTGGACCTGACGCCTTCCCACTTGACGCAGCAGGCGCCCAAGACACCGACGGTGATGGAAAGCCTGACCGCTTGCTTGGAACATCAACCAGCGTCCCTCCACTTGTAGAGGACCTTGACGATGACGACGACACGTGGTCGGATGTTGACGAAACACTCTGTGGTTCAAATCCAATATTGGATACCAGTGTGCCAACGGATACCGATGGAGACGGCTTGTGCGACGCGCTTGACGATTACCTTGATTTGCCGTTTACGTTGAACTATCCCACACAATACGTCGACCTCTTTGTCAATCAAACGATGGAACCCTTCCTGCCCAATGTAACGGGTACAGGTGATGTCGTCATGTGGAGCATCAGTGGTGAACTCCCCGAAGGTTTGACCTTCGGATGGAGCCCTGCTCGTGACGCCTTGTTGGACGGAAGTATCAGAGGAACTCCAATGAATGGAACCGAGACACTCAACTTCACCATTTGGGCAAGCAACAGCAACTACAACCAATCCTTTGCTATCTCAATGACCGTGTTCAACGACACTGATAATGACAGTTTACCCGATGAATTACCTGAAGGTTACATTGGTAACTTGACGGCTGATTTGGACGATGATAACGATGGACTTTCAGATTCCCAAGAAACAACATGTGGTTCAGACCCGAATGATGGTACCTCGGGAGAAAACGATTGGGTATCAGTTTGTTTGGACATTAAGAACAGCGATAAGGACGATGGTGGATTCAGTTGGATGTGGTGTTTCCCATGCCTGATATTCCTTCTCCTCATCTTGCTGCTCCCACTCCTGTTGGGTAGAGATCAACTTCTCGTTTTCCTATCAGATGGACCTGAACCGGAAAACACCACCGCAGAACCCAACTTTGTTTCAGGAGCAGGTACGGAGGATGACCCGTTCATTCTCGCACCGCTTGGACCGCTTCAACCCGGTACGGTGGATTCCAGTGTGGAGGTCATTACGATCACCAACATGGGTGACATTAAGGTTGACATGGTTGACTTCAACGATGAAGACAATTACGGTCGTTTCAAGATGTTTGAATCTGCATTCAGCATGGAAGGCACTCGCGTTCTTGCAGTGGGTAAGGATGGAGAAATTGTTCTGAACTTCAAGTTCGATGACCGCGAGATGCCAACTTACGAAGGCGGAACCTATCAAGCACGTATCAAGCTTGGAAAGGCCAGTGTCTACTTCCTGTGGGACGTGACCATTGAGGCGGATGAAATCAAGGCAGAATCTGAGAAGAAGAAAACCATGAATCGCATTAAAAAGCGTAAGAAATCCTTTGATTTCGACGTGATTGGTAAGGCTACGAAGAAAAATGCAGACGACCTCCAGGCCATCAAGGGTATAGGTCCTTACAGCGAAGAGAAACTCAACGCTCTTGGAATCTTTACCTACGCTCAATTGGCGAACTTCAACAAGGCTACAGAGGACGATGTCAATGAAGCCATTGAACACTATCCGGGCCGAATTCAGCGAGACGAATGGGTCAAGCAAGCACGTGGAATGATTGAAGCAGAAGCCAAGGCCGATGAAGAAGCCCTCAAGGCGGCTGAAGAAGAGCGCCTCAAGGCTGAACAAGAAGCAAAAGCGGCTGAAGAAGCCATTGCCACAGCTGCCGCTGCTGCTCAAGCAGAAACCGACGCTAAGAAGGCTGAAGAGAAGGCTGCTAAGGACGCTAAGAAGGCTGAAGAGAAGGCTGCTAAGGAAGCTAAGAAGGCTGAAGAGAAGGCTGCTAAGGAAGCCAAGGATGCTGACGCTAAGGCTGCTAAGGAAGCTGACGCTAAGGCTGCTAAGGAAGCCGAGAAGAAGGCCAAGGATGCTGACGCTAAGGCTGCTAAGGAAGCCAAGGCTGCTGAAGAAAAGGCCGCTAAGGAAGCCAAGGCTGCTGAAGAGAAGGCTGCTAAGGAAGCCGAGAAGAAGGCCAAGGATGCTGACGCTAAGGCTGCTAAGGACGCTAAGAAGGCTGAAGAGAAGGCTGCTAAGGAAGCCAAGGCTGCTGAAGAGAAGGCTGCTAAGGAAGCCAAGGATGCTGAAGAGAAGGCTGCTAAGGAAGCCAAGGCCGCTGAAGAGAAGGCTGCTAAGGCCGCTGCCGCTGCCAAGAAGGAAGCCAAGCCTGCGAGCAAGGAAGTCAAGAAGAAGGAAGAACTCAAACGGGTTCAAGAACGCTCGGAAACGATTGACTTTGCGATTCTTGGAACAGCCAAGGCAAGCGATAAAGACGACCTTCAGGTCATGAAGGGCATCGGCCCATTCATTGAAGAGAAACTCAATGCGCTCGGAATCTACACCTACTTGCAAGTCTCTAAGATGACCTCAAAACTTGAAACTGACGTCAACGAAGCCATCGAATTCTTCCCTGGCCGTGTCAAGCGAGACCAATGGGTCAATCAGGCGAAGATTTTGCTCGGTGAGGACGTGAAACTTGATGAGAAGGCACTCAAGCAAGCCGAAGACCTTGAACGAATTTCTAAGAAGGCAGAATCGATTGATTTCGCAACGCTCGGTGTCGCAAGTGCTTCAGAGAAGGATTCACTGCAGACGATCAAAGGGATTGGTCCGTTCATCGAAGAGAAATTGAATGCGCTCGGCATTTACACCTTTGAACAAGTTGGAAACATGACCCCAGAGATTGAAACTCAAGTCAACAAGGCCATCGAGTTCTTCCCTGGCCGAGTCAAGCGAGACGAATGGGCAAAGCAAGCAAGGCAATTGGATAAGGGCAAGAAGTGAATGGCCTTCGTGTGTTCAAGGTAGGCCTGTTACGGGCCCTTGAATCAAAAAGGCAATCCAAAGGAACCCGAGCAACACCCCGCAGGTTTTGAAGATTCGAGGACCCTTCACTTCGTCAGAAAAAATGTTGTCGAGCCGTGTCCCTGCTAAGGTCCATGCAACCATCGCGAGCGTGCATACGGACACGGTGATGAACACAATGACAGCAATTCCCGTCAAACCGCCTCCAAATGATTCTATGAATTTACTCATTATCAAGATGATAAAGGCCCACTCTTTACCGTTGACGAATTGCATTGTGATGCCTGCTTTGATTCCCAAGAGCGAATCAACACCCTTCGTTTCAATCGTTTTTGGATTAACGCGAAACATGATGACGACCATGACTGCGAGGAATATCATTCCAATCCAGTGCAGAACTTGCAACGCAGTGTTGGATTCACTTAATGCATCCACGACCAAGCCGATGGATAGTTCAAGGCTAACCAGGCCAATGACCATGCCAAGAATGAGTTTGATGTTGCTCCTCGCCCCGAACAATCCGCCGTGGGCAAAACAAGTGAGGGCATTCGGGCCCGGCGTCATTAAAGCGACTGCAATTATTGTGAACAAACCAGTTAACGCTACAGTATCCACGAAAACTGTAAAATTCAAGTTTTTTTATAAAACGAACCTTTGTTTTGAATACAGCATTGCTGTTTCTTCGCTATGTTCATTTAGACGCTTAATTCTTTTTTGAGAGCGTAAGCAAGGTAACGATACTCATCTTCCGAATTGTAAATTTGGGCTGAGATGCGGATGTATCTGCCCTGTGGACTTGGCCACGACCATACCGGTACTTGGATGCCGTACTTGGTTTGCAATACCGCATGAAGCGGGTCAGGTTCGTGAAGGGGAATTCCGTTTGTGGCCCCGTCTTGGGGAAGAATGAGGGTCGATATGCAGGCGATCATCTCATCTGGACACGGAGCATCTATTCCAAGCGCTTCACACAAAATGTTTCGTCCTTTGATGGCCAGTTCGTGGTTGTGCTGCATGATGGATGGCCAGCCTCCATCGACCAACCCAGCCATGAATTCAATGGTAGCAGGAAGGGCACAATGTGCTGAGATGTCACGTGTTCCAGTCCAATCAAATTCGTGACGAAACCGAGTCGTGTCTCCAAGAGGAAACGTCATCCCGTGACTGATGGTAAGCGGGTGAATGTTTTCTTGTTTGTCCTTTCGTACATGAAGAAATGCGGAGCCTTTGGGAGCGCACAGCCATTTGTGACAGTTGCTTGTGGTGTATGATGCCCCCAACGAATCAAGCGATAGTGGGACCATTCCGATGCCGTGAGCGGCATCCAAAAGAACACTTACGCCAACGCCCTCAAGCTTTGCAGTGATCTCTTCAAAAGGCATCAATAGACCTGTAGGACTGGTGACGGTATCAACCATCGCGAGCACGGTTCGTGGCGTGACGCCCGCCATTATTCGTTCAATGATAACGTGTTGACCTTCAATCGGAAACGGGATGTTGACGGTGACAATCTTAGCCCCCCACCGTTGGGCTACAAAGTCAAGTGTGTTGCGACAGGCCTGATAGGCGTGGTCAGGAACGAGAATTTCATCGCCTTCATTGAAACGAAGAGACCGCATGACCGTATTCACTCCAGATGTTGCGTTTTCAATTAACGCCAAGTCCTCAGCATCGCATTCAAGCATGGTTGCGAGGGCCTTGCGTGAATCTTCCATGAATTTCATCGCCAAGTCTTCGTAAAAGCGAACCGGCTCCTCCTCGAGAAGGTCCTGCCACTTCCTTTGTTCTTCTCGAATGAAGGTCGGTGTTGCTCCAAAAGAGCCGTGATTGAGAAAAACACAATTCGGATCCAAGATCCAAAGGCCAGCCAATTCACTTCGTGAGGGTCGGTCCATGGCTGAGCCAGGAGGGCTTAGTCCATCAATACTGTTCATATGAAGACGGTTTCACTCTTGTTCACGTCGTAGAGCAACAAATCCAGCGAGCATGATGGACATCATACCGAGCATGAAACCAAATCCAGGGATGACCGTTGTTCCCGAATCTCCGTCCATATTAACGGTGATAATTGCAGTGAGTGTGTCCGTTCCATCCGTCCATGAAACGGTGACGTCAAGGGTTTCGTCCACATCTTCTCCAATCACAATGATGGCTCCAGCGCTGACTTCACCAGCAATTGGGCCAACGGTGATGTCGTTCACGGTGACCGTGATATCGTCGCCATCGGTATCGATGCAGTGTGCAGTGATGTAGTAACTTCCTGCAGGAACGGTGATGACTGGTGGTGTTAAGGAACTCACCCCAGCTTGTGCCGTTGCCCCAGAGAGCGCAGGAATAGCGGCGTCTCCCTCAAACGAAGTCGGCATTCCATCCACTTCCAAGGAATAGTAAACAGCACAGGTAGGCAGCATGTTGGATGGGAAAGAGTTCGCATCCATCGGGTCGGTTCCAGCAGCGATTTCGTCCACATTGAGCGCTCCGTCACCGTCAGCATCTGCATCGAGCAAGTCGCAGGTTCCATCGTTATCAAGGTCGGTTGGTACACTGTTGATGTCGTTCGGGTCAGATCCACATTCGGTTTCAATCGTACTGTCAACACCGTCTCCATCGGAATCAGAGCATCCATCAGTTTGAACCGTAGCCCCAGCAGGTGTGTTTTCACACAGGTCGTTCTTGTCGTAAACGCCATCACCGTCGCCGTCGGCGGTCGATGCTGAAATCCAACAGACGCTGGAATCGGTTGCTAGTTCTGTTGTTCCTGCTTTGAACACGACAATGATGCAAGCATCGGTCGTATCAGCAAGGTCGTGGAACGGGAGGTCGTAGGTATGTGTTCCATCGTTTCCTGCAACCCAAATATGGTCATTTTGCATCATGACCGTTGCAGGGGATGCAGCATTGTCCTCAACGACCCAATCAAAACGGTATTCTTGACCGGGGTCCAAATCAATGGCGGTAATGGTCACGGTTCCCCATCCCTCAGTAGCGTGCATAGCAACTGAAACAGCCATGCTTGCATCGTCTTGGTTTGATGTGTCATCGATGACTTCGATGTTTTCGCTGGTCATTGTTCCCATTGATGCAGAGTCTGAGTTACGAATGAGGTCGCACATGACAAAATGTGTTCCGGCAGTTGTTGGACTCGGGATGCTGACCTCAAAGTCAAAATCATGCCAATACGAAATCCACTGAGTCGAGGAGGCAGAGGTTGAAGCAACCGATGCTCCTTGGGCATAGATTCCACAGTCGACTTGGTAATGATCGACATACTGGTCAACTGAATTTATTAGCACCCTTCCAAATATATTCAAGTTATTTCCGATAAGGACATTGCTCAAACCATCAATGTCCCACTCATCTGCCTCACCGCCGAGAACAAATGGATTCGTGGAATTGGACGTAACAGGAGCTCCTTGAATTGTTAATTCTGCGTAGAGAAGATAGGTGTCGTTGTAGAGCCCGCTTTCCACGTATTCATTGGTTATCGAATCATAGTTATTCGCGTACAAACCAGGGTCATCGATTGTAATTGTAATCGAGTCAGTGGACAAAGTAGGAGTAAAATCGATTCCAACAGAAGTGCCATCTCTATCGTCAATAAGATCGTAGCAGTGATGAATATAATCATGAGATTGCGTCGTTGTGTTCCAATTTTGGTCGACTTGAGGCTCACAGAATGTGATATTGAGGGCGTAGGTTGTCCCAGGGAATAATTCTTCAAAATCAAAAGTTGCTTGAATCTGAACCGTATTTGTTGAATCCGTTCGCTCGATGTGTTTCGAGACAATTCCATTTTGCGTCACATGTTCTAGGCCTGTGTAATCTTCATCGATGACTTCGATGTTTTCGCTGGTCATTGTTCCCATTGATGCAGAGTCTGAGTTACGAATGAGGTCGCACATGACAAAATGTGTTCCGGCAGTTGTTGGACTCGGGATGCTGACCTCAAAGTCAAAATCATGCCAATACGAAATCCACTGAGTCGAGGAGGCAGAGGTTGAAGCAACCGATGCTCCTTGGGCATAGATTCCACAGTCGACTTGGTAATGATCGACATACTGGTCAACTGAATTTATTAGCACCCTTCCAAATATATTCAAGTTATTTCCGATAAGGACATTGCTCAAACCATCAATGTCCCACTCATCTGCCTCACCGCCGAGAACAAATGGATTCGTGGAATTGGACGTAACAGGAGCTCCTTGAATTGTTAATTCTGCGTAGAGAAGATAGGTGTCGTTGTAGAGCCCGCTTTCCACGTATTCATTGGTTATCGAATCATAGTTATTCGCGTACAAACCAGGGTCATCGATTGTAATTGTAATCGAGTCAGTGGACAAAGTAGGAGTAAAATCGATTCCAACAGAAGTGCCATCTCTATCGTCAATAAGATCGTAGCAGTGATGAATATAATCATGAGATTGCGTCGTTGTGTTCCAATTTTGGTCGACTTGAGGCTCACAGAATGTGATATTGAGGGCGTAGGTTGTCCCAGGGAATAATTCTTCAAAATCAAAAGTTGCTTGAATCTGAACCGTATTTGTTGAATCCGTTCGCTCGATGTGTTTCGAGACAATTCCATTTTGCGTCACATGTTCTAGGCCTGTGTAATCTTCATCGATGACTTCGATGTTTTCGCTGGTCATTGTTCCCATTGATGCAGAGTCTGAGTTACGAATGAGGTCGCACATGACAAAATGTGTTCCGGCAGTTGTTGGACTCGGGATGCTGACCTCAAAGTCAAAATCATGCCAATACGAAATCCACTGAGTCGAGGAGGCAGAGGTTGAAGCAACCGATGCTCCTTGGGCATAGATTCCACAGTCGACTTGGTAATGATCGACATACTGGTCAACTGAATTTATTAGCACCCTTCCAAATATATTCAAGTTATTTCCGATAAGGACATTGCTCAAACCATCAATGTCCCACTCATCTGCCTCACCGCCGAGAACAAATGGATTCGTGGAATTGGACGTAACAGGAGCTCCTTGAATTGTTAATTCTGCATAGAGAAGATACGTGTCGTTGTAGAGCCCGCTTTCCACGTATTCATTGGTTATCGAATCATAGTTATTCGCGTACAAACCAGGGTCATCAATTGTAATTATTGTGCTTACAAAGGAATTCCCAGAACCGAGGTCTACATCATCAATGGATTCATGTTCAATAAGATCGTGGCAGTAATGAGTATACTCCTGAGATTGCGTCGTTGTGTTCCAATTTTGGTCGACTTGAGGCTCACAGAATGACAACTCAAGCGTATATTCAGAACTCATATCGAGGTTACTAGCAAGAACGGTTAATGTAAACGAAGAACCCCGTTCGATATGTTTGGTTCCAGATGTCAGTGAGACTGTGAGTTCTTCGTTACCAGTAGTCCTACCTGTTGTTTCTTGCGCATTCGCTGATGCTGAAAAGGCGATGGTTGAGAGGACAAGCAATGTTGTTAAAATCAGGGCAGACATCTTTCTCCGAGGGTTGGGCATAATTATCTACGAGTGAATAAAGGGTATAAGGATAACTCTGTGCAATTGAAACCATCGTGCGGGGCAGGGTTCGAACTTACTCGGCTAAATAGCCGTGCAGTTCTCATCTGTTGATGAAAAGAGATGCGGGGGGCAGGATTCGAACCTGCGAACCGATAAGGAATGGGACCTAAACCCACCGCCGTTGACACAGCCTCCGCACGTGGTGCGAAGCGATTGGCCGTGGTAATCGTCCCGTCGGCAATAGGACAGCGTTCACTCGTTGCGTCGGCCGGCCATCATGGCAGCACCGAGCATGGCGAGGATAGCAAAGCCGATGCCTGGAGCAGGCAACTGCACTTGCGGGTTCTCGTCAGCAAACTCTCCATTTGGTGTGGAGAGTCGAACGGTGTTCCAGTCATCAAGTTCGAAGTCTTCGTCAACGAGCAACATTGGAATCCCATTATCGTCGTACATCAACATGAGTCCGGTGATGTCGCCGTTGTCGATCTCATCCATCGTGTAGCGAGCGAGTTCATCACCGCAGTCGCTGGAAAGCAAGTAGTCGGCGTCCGCAAACATACTTTCTGCATCGTCAAAGGTGTCGCACATGGCGAACACCACTTCGAGCGTGTCGTCGTCAGCACCGATGGTCCACTCAGCAATGCCTGTAGAGATGAAGCCGTAGTCGCCGTAGCCGTGGCCTTCACCGACGGTGGCTTCGTCCGAGCCATCCATGCATTCTTGTTGGCCGTTGTTGACTTCTGAGAGGTTGATTTCGTCTCCGTCGTCGCACTCAAAGCCGCTGATTTCCCAGCTGTAACCCTCTTCTTCATCGGTTCCATCTCCACAATCTGTCCAACCGTCGTTAACGTAGGACAAGGGAATTTCATCCCCGTCGACACCGCTGTGGATGCACACAAAGATGGACGTTTCGATGCCATCACCATCGTAGGAGGGTTCGTCGCTTCCGTCTGCGCAGTCATCTTCGCCATCGTTCACGTAAGACATCGGGATTTCAGAACCGTCGTCGCTGCAGGTGTAGACTTCTTCCTCGTACGTGGGCTCGTCGCTTCCGTCAGCACAGTCTTCTTCACCATCGTTGGCGTAGGCGAACAGCACTTCTTCACCGTCTTCGCACACGAAGACCTTGCCGTCATCGACAGCATGAGGTTCACCGTTAAAGACCACAGCGAAAGGTGGAGCGTGCGTGTCAAGTGTTGTGTCAACCGTCAACGCATCAATCAGAGTTGGATCGTAGGTGCTGCTTGTTATCACCACGTGTTCGTCCATATCGCCGTCTTCGTCGTAGCCGATCTCCTCCATCATGAGGAAAGCGTGCGTAGCCGCATCGAACATGGCCGTCATAACCATTCCATCACTCAAGGTGGCGTTGAGGCCGATCATCTCAAGACCGTTTTCGTCGGTGTGCATCCACATTTCGTAGGTGGCGTCAGTTGGGAAGAACACATCGGTGCACATCCAGCCGATACCATCTCCCTTCCATTCGCACTCCGAGGCAAGTTCGAAGTCCATCTCGTCCCAAGACTGTTCTGGACTGTCTTGCATCCAAGTGTCGGGGGCACAGTCGTTGATGCCGTCGTGGAATTGGGAAACCGTCAGGGTGCTGCCATCGTCCGAGCCGTGGCAGTCAGCAACATTCAGGTCTTCAATAAGGGATTCATCAGACCCGTCGTAGCAGTCATCGTAGCCGTCGTTAACGTAGCCGAAAGGAATCTCATCAGAGCCATCGTCGCACTCGAAGGTGGTTGGCTCGTCCGAACCATCGGCACAATCCACGGTACCGTCGTTGTACTGGCTCACGGTGATTTGCGAACCGTCAGCGCAGTAGAAGACGCTCTCGTCTTCAGGCATCTCGTACTGGGCTTCATCCGAGCCGTCCATGCAGTTTTCGTAACCGTCGTTGGCCCATTCGATTGGGATGGTGTCCGAGCCGTCGGCGCACTCCATCTCGTTCAGGTCTTCTTCGTAATAATCCGGTTCATCAGAGGAATCCTCACAATCATCTCCGCCGTCGTTCACGAGGGAGAGCGCAATGCTTTCTCCCGAATACAAGCAGGTGTAAGTGGACACCTCATTTTGCGTGATAGGGTCGTAGGAGGGTTCGTCGTCGCCTGTGGGACAGTCTTCTTCGCCGTTGTTGACGTAGGAGAGAGGAATTTCGTCGCCTGAAGCACACTCAAAGGTGGTGTATTCTGTTTCTTGATAGTCGGGCTCGTCTTCAGCGTTGGTACAGTCATCGCTGCCGTCGTTCACGTAAGAGAAGGGGATGAGCGTGCCGTCGTCGCATTCAAAGTCAGTCAGTTCTTCAAGTTCATAGGTAGGCTCGTCGCTACCGTCATTGCAATCCTCTTCTCCATCGTTAAGCCATTCAAAATCCACTGAATCTCCGTCAGCGCATGTGTACGTTGAGAGAAGGTCCCATGTGGTTTCGTCCTCGCCTTCAGCGCAGTCATCCGTTCCATCGTTGGCGAGGGAGAGTGCAATTTCTGTATCGTCATAACATGTGATTACGGAGTCTTCTGCACCAGTGATGTCGTAGGAGGGTTCATCCATGCCGTTGTCACAATCGTCGATTCCATCGTTGACCCAACTCCAGGGAATTTCGAAATCGTCACCGTCCATTTGACATTCTCCGGTGTATTCTTCAGTCTCATCCCCCCAGCCGAACCATCGCTCTGTGTAGTTGCCTGCCGCTGCGCTTTCGTCCATTCGCAGGTCGCAATCAATCGCGCCATCGTTGACTTTGCTGATGTTGAGATCGGAGGTCGAATCCGTCTCAATATTGTAGCATGCGTAGTAGTTGGTTTCAGCTCCATTCTCGTCGTAAGCAGGTTCATCTGAACCATCGTCGCAATCTTCGTTTCCATCGTTCACCATTGAAAGCGGGATTATTTCTGCATCAGAGTCGTCTTCCTGATCGTCCCAAGAACTTTCTCCGCCACATATAAACTCAAACAATTCAGTGATGTCGCCGTCGGGTGGATTCTCGTCCGTTCCATCTGGACAATCCTCAACGTCGTCATTGACATCACTGAGCGGCACGGTTGTTCCATCCTCACAGGTGTAAGTGGACGTCTCGTATTGGTCCATGTTGTATTCGGGCTCGTCTGAGCCGTCTGCGCAATCTTCGTAACCGTCGTTGATGTAATATCCAGGCAGGACCGGGCCGTCAGGGCATGTGAATTCGTCAATGAAGTTGTCTTCGTCCGAGCCGTCAGCGCAGTCGGCTTCGAGCCGTCGTTGGCGAGGTGGAAGTCGATGGTGGAGCCGTCGTCACACATGTACATACTCCCGTCGCTTTGGACGTTGGGCTCGTCGCTGGCGTCTGCACAGTCTTCTGTGCCATCGTTCACTTGGGAAAGGAGCACGGTGTCGCCGTTGGCGCAGGTGTAGAGGTGGTAGGTGTCGGTTTCACTGTCGCTGTTGTACACCATTTCACCCATCATGAAAATATCAGTACAGTACCAGTCGGTGCCGTCGTACTCGCAGTGGGACCAACCGCTGTCATCGTCCATGTCGAGAATGTAGTAAGCACCGTTTACTTTGTACTGTTCAGTGATTGGAGAAAGGCCCCCCTCATCAGGCGTGAGGTAGAGTTCAACACCGACGAAGCCGGTGCCGTCATCAACATAGGTTGCTTGGTAGATGGGTTCAAGGTCATCCCCGAGCATGGCAATTGAGAGTCTTGATTTTCCGTTTGCTTCATCCATCGTCAAAGTCGTTTGGATGATCATGTCGTCTGATAGTTCAGTTGCTTCCATAGAAGCAATACCGGCCATGGCAGCTTCCACGGCTTCTTCTGCGTCTGTGAGGGTGAAACAGGAGGCGTCGTCTACCTCTGCGGCCTCGTCGTAGTTGAAGGCCGTGGCGTCAGTGCAGCCACTCACGCCCTCGGACTTTTCTGGGTCTTCTGGAGCGAAGTCGTCGGCGTTGGCTACGCCATCACCGTCGATGTCGTCGTCAAGACCATCGCAGGTTCCATCGGCGTCCAAGTCAGCGGGAACGCTGGTGGCGTCAAGAGGGTCAGAGCCGCATTGGTTTTCAACAGCGTCAGCGAAGGAGTCCCCATCGTCGTCAAGGTCGCGAATGTCACAGATGCCATCGCCATTGGCGTCAGCAGGCACGCTCGAGGCGAGCAAACTGTCGGAATCACAATTCAATTCGTCAATATCGGACCACGAATCACCGTCATCGTCTTCATCCTCAACATCGGGGATACCATCTCCGTCGGTGTCAAGAAGGACCGGTTGAGGTTCTTCATTGCCGCTGACGTCTTCGCCACCCAAACAACCAGAGAGGACCAGCATTATTGCAAACAACATTGTCAAAAACTTATTCATGTTCCACTCCAAAATTCGTTGGGGTATAATGATTTCTCCTGCACTTCGGAAAAACCTCTTGCAGTCACCTTTTACGACCAAAAAGACGTGTTAGAGATTGGCAGTTGAGGACATTTACACCAACGATCGCAGGAGACGCACTTTGCCCACACGATTCCAAAATGGTTCAAAACCTGCGACTGCGAAGATATGCGGGGGCAGGGTTCGAACTTACTCGGCTAAATAGCCGTGCAGTTCTCATCTGTTGATGAAAAGAGATGCGGGGGGCAGGATTCGAACCTGCGAACCGATAAGGAATGGGACCTAAACCCACCGCCGTTGACCAAGCTGGGCGACCCCCGCGCAAACTGATGGCCGCGCCTCGCGGATTTCAAACCGTCGCTCAGGCTTTCACCGTAAAGCCAGTGGATTGGATGATGTTTACAACCTCTTGAAGCATAACATTGTCACGGGTTACCACGGTGCCTGAATCAGTTTCATGTGACACTTCAGCACGAACAATTCCGGGATGACCGTTCAAAACATTTGCAACCCGCGTGGAACAAGACGGACAGGTCATGCCGGTGATGACGAGGTGATGGGTTGTTTCTTCCATGCAGATACCATGAACTCGTATGCTTTGAATTCATCGTCAACGAAGAACGCTTGAGGGCTGCCACCAGCGCAGCAGTAAAGAATTGCTTACGACGCTCACCGATGAAAGCGACATTGCTGCCGCAGCAAATGCTGGAGGGAGCAACCATCCCGTCCATGGATACAACAGCCCCATGGCGAGAGGGATTCCTATGATGTTGTAAGCAAAGGCCCAAGCAAGATTGGTTCGGATCCTCGTCATCGTTGCCCGTCCAAGTTCCAACGCCGCTACGGCGTCAGCCAAATCATTGCGAACAAGGACAATATCTGCGCTTTCCAAAGCGATTTGGCTTCCTGCCCCCATGGCCAATCCAACGTCGGCAAGGGTGAGTGCAGCAGCATCGTTGATGCCGTCACCAACCATGGCTACGACCTCGTTTTGCTGTTGCAATTCACGGATATGCTCGGCTTTCTCATCCGGTTTTACGCCGGCCACAACGGTGTCAATCCCCACCGATTCGGCAACGGTCAGGGCCGTTTCTTCTCGGTCTCCAGTCAACATGATGACCTTGATCCCGGATTGCTTGAGTCGCTTGATGGCTGGGGCGGAAGTTTCTCTGATTCGGTCACTCGCCTCGATCCATCCGAGCAATCGTTGGCCTTTGGAAACCATCATGATCGTTACACCTCGTTTGGCTCGTTTGATGACGTTCTGCTCCAAATCATCCGGCAAATCATTGACAAGGGCGTCCATCAATTCGTAGGTCCCAATGGCTACGGGTTCGCCATCCATTGCCCCAACCAGACCTTGGCCAGGAAGGGTTCGAACATCGCTAACAACAGGCCGTTTGTCCGTGACATTGGACCAAGAGGTGTGAACTGCATGAGCGAGTGGATGGGTTGATTCCAATTCTAAGGCGGAAGCAATGCCGAGCAATTCTCGCACGTCGCTGTCCAACAATTCGATGTGACTGACCCTTGGCGTTCCAGCCGTGATGGTCCCCGTTTTGTCAAGAACGACCACTGAGGTTGCATGAGCCCGTTCCAATGCTTCAATGCCTTTGATGAGCAATCCGTAGGCTGCCCCTCGCCCCGTCCCGACCACAAGGGCGGTAGGTGTCGCTAAGCCCAGAGCACACGGACAGGCGATGACAAGTGTGGAGACCAGTACCATGACCGCCATTTCAATCGGTTCCATATCGGAACTTGGAGCCAACGATTCTGCAAACAGCCACCACACAATGGCGGCTGCAATCGCAGCAACGACGACGACGGGAACAAATACGCTTGCTACGCGGTCAACCAAACGCTGAATGGGGGCTTTGCCCATTTGCGCTTCATCGACCAAGCGGATGACTTTCGCAAGCATTGTATCGCCAACCAGCGCAGTGGTGCGCACATAGAGCGTACCGTCGAGAACGACCGTCCCAGCAACCACTTCATCGCCCTCTTCCTTACGAACAGGATACGATTCACCGGTCATGCTTGATTCGTCAACAAGAGCCGTATGTTCTTCTACCCGGCCGTCCAATGGGACGGTCTCACCGGGGAGGATTTTGATGAGCGTGTTCTTTGCGATGTCTTCGACGCGCCGTGCTTCTGTACCTCCGATCTCCAAGACCACCCAGGCTTCATTGGGTTGCATTTCCATCAGGTGATGAACAGCGTCGGTCGCCTTGAGTTTGGCCCTTGCCTCCAGATAATTTCCCAGCAAGACGAAGGTGACGATGAACGCCGCTCCGTCAAAGAAGACATGCGTAGATTGGAGGATGAACTTCGGACTCCATGAGAACAACGGGGCGAAAGTCACTGCACTGGACCATAGCATTGCCACCGTCGTTCCAAGATGGACAAGTACGTCCATATTTGCAGTTCCACGGCGCAATGAAGCCCAGGCATTGCGATGAAATTCAACCCCCGACCAAAGATAAACGGGAAGGGCAGCCAAAAAGGCCAGAACAAGACGAGCGTTCAGGCCACCAATGGTCCCAAAATCGTCAAACACCATTGACAGCACAAATACTGGAATACTGAGGGCAAAGGCGAGAGTGACCTTTGAAAAGTGGGCTTTTAGGTCGGTTTTGTGCCGTTCACGCAGCAGTGGCGTTGGTGCTGGTTCCGTCGCTTTGAAGCCGGCATTGTTGATGGCCTCAATGCATTGGATTTTGGCGTAGAGGTCAGCGGATGGTTTCAACACGATTCGTGCTTTTTCGAGAGGAAGATTGACCGCTACTGACGCCACGAATTCCATGTCGGAAACAGCTCTTTCAACGGATGCAACGCACGAGGCGCAGTTCATTCCAGTCACTTGGAGGGTCAGTTCACTCATTGATTTCATCCTCAGTACTGCAACAGGTCATGAGTTGCCATGTTCCTTCGTCTAAAGTGACACAGCCACAACCGCAGCCACACATCCACCCTACACCATCCCAGCCTTTCCCGCCTTCAGCGCGGGTGTAAAGGCGTTTCATCTTGCAATTGCATTCACAACGTTCGGCAGTAATGCGGGCCATGATTTGGGGTTTTTGTAGTCATTAAAAAAGGGTGGTATTGACTACAAAATCAAAAAATATACTGTTTTTGTTAATTTTGGCGGGGAAATAGTTAAGCGAATACGAGATAACCTAGGCCGATGGATTCTTCTGAATTTGTTGAACGGCTCTCGTTTCACGTGGATGCAGGGCGTTTGGATTCCAAATCCTTTGAGAGCATCAAATCCTTTGAAGAACAGCGACCAACCTCAATATCTTTCGGCCACATAAGCGAAGCTGAGTCATCACAAGCACCGAAGGCTGGTGTGCCTGTTGCAGGCCATGAAGAGGCCACGGGATTCGTACTTGCAGACCATGCGATGCGCATTGCTTTGGGCACTGCTGCTGCGACTGGGGCCACCATGATTCTCTTTGGAGTGGGTTTCCTTTCATTGTTGATCAGCGAGAACTTCGACGCTATCGTGGACGCCGAGGAATGGTTGATGTCCATTGGTTTTGGTCTTCTCGCTATCGCTTCATGGGTTTCGTTTCGAAGACAATATTCCGGTAAAGCTGAAATCTTTCTGAATGAAGCGCGAATCATCATCTTCAGCGTAAGTGCCCTGATGGCGTGGATCATGTTCGTTGAGGGGCCAGGTGGCCGCGATGGGACCGTGACTTTGGGCCGTTTAACAGCGGCCTTTGGCTTCCTTTGCTCGCACTTGCGTTATACTCAACCCGAAAAGCGCGCGAGTTGGACGCTCGCTTCACCTATACTGCGACATGGATCATGGGTGCATTCCCCTTCTTTTACGCCCTTAACGGCCAGGACGATACCGCCGCTTTCTTGTGCGCAACCTTGGTTCTTGGTGCTCTTCTGAGAGAACTTTTCGTGGAGTGGGATGATGGTAATAGAAAGCCTTCAATGGCAGTTCAAGCGACGTTCAACGCCTTTGCTGCTGCCGTTTGTGCTTGGATTTTGGTTGAATCCTTCGACGAAGCGTTCAGCCTCTTCTATGAAACAGCATGGATGTTATACTTCTCATTCCATTTGGTGGCTTGGATGATTTGGATGGAAGTCGCTCCTCGACGGTTTGGCTCCAAAGTCTACGCTGGAACAACGGTCAACAAAGCTTGGCCAGGGGTCTCGGCGGTCATGGTGTTTTACACGGGAATGCCGTTAGCGCTGGCGTTCAGCATTTCAGATTACATGGATGTCCATCATGTGGATTTCCTGTTCGGCGATTTTGAATTGGCTTGGCTGTTGGCCTTCATGATTCATGGTGTAATGGGATTGCAGATGTTCGGATGGAAGTTCGATGCTGACAAGTTAAGGACCTCTCTCACTGAACCCAGTTCGTTTACAGGCGGGGTATTTTTCGTGATGGCCTTCATATGGTTCCTGATTTTGATTTCAGACTGGCTTGAGGACAATGCAGTGTTTGTGTTCTTGCCCTTGGGCGTTTTCATTCTCTTCATGGGCACCAAGAAGTTGATTGCAGCTGGCGAATCTGACGAGATTTCTAAGGTTGAGCATCACGTCAACATGATTCTTGAAGAAGCTTAAATCGGCGCAAGGTCAAGTGACCCGGACCAAACGTCCAATCCTCGCAAGCGGCAGGCGAATCGTTGTCCAAGTTGCAAGATGACCGGTGTGTTTCCAGAACGGTCAGGTTCAGCCGTTGTCACTTCCAATCAATTCTTGAAGTACGCCACCGTAGGAGTCTTCATGCCGGAACTCACGAATGAGGATTTCAACCGGGCTAAATCGCTCGGCAATGCCATCGATATGGCGTTTGACAAACCCGATGAGGATCTGCCTCTCACGCAGGAAGATCGCAGCCAAATTCGATTTTGGCTGGACAACGATGAAGATGGCATCATGGCCAAGATTTTGAAATCTCATTCGACCTTTCCCGACGAGCAGATGGCGAACCTCATTGCCCGCATATGCCAGAAGGCCGACCTCTGTGATCAGGGGTGGAGTTCTGTTGCAGAAATCATCTATTACGAATACATGGGTGGAAGCGCCGGTCCTGAAACCACGAGTGCGCTCTTTTCCCCCTTTTTTTGAGGGTCATCACAACGGCGCAAGGTCAAGTGACCCGGACCAAACGTCCAATCCTCGCAAGCGGCAGGCGAATCGTTGTCCAAGTTGCAAGATGACCGGTGTGTTTCCAGAACGGTCAGGTTCAGCCGTTGTCACTTCAAGTCCGAATTCATCGACGACAAGCCGTTGCTTTCCACCCAGTTGCGCAAGATGCATGCGCCCTGAAACAGCCCCATCATCGCCCAAGTCAAGGAAGACCCAGGGTGTTTTCAGGCCAACGACACGAGCGTTGTAGGAAGTAGGCGCCGCTTCGTCTGAATCTCCGATGGAGCCTCCACGCATCAGATGCACGTGATAGGCGTTAGAGACCAATTCCCATTCCAGTCGTTTAGCGACCAAGCCTTGTTCTGAACAGTGCATGGCGAGTTCAGCGGTTTCTTCGGGGGAATGAACCCATTCTTGGCCGTGTATCATCGATTTGAGCTGACGGTGTGCCATCAAATCGGGATACCGGCGAATCGGCGAGGTGAAGTGAACATAGGCGTCCAAGTTCAGACCAAAATGGCCGCCATTTTCTTCGCTGTACACGGCTCGCTGCATGAGTTGGAACAGACCTTGGTCGACCACTCTCCGTGTGGATTCCGTGAGTGAACTTGCAGCTTGTTGTGCTTGGCGTAATGAGATGAGAATGTTGTCCCTCGCTTCGGGGTCAATGACTGTAGACAAATAATCGGGGACATCTGCAGTGGTATCTTCAATTCCAGAGAGGTCAATTTCTCCTGAACCAAGGTTGGCCCAATCGCCCAATATGTTGGACAATTCATGAGCGTCACTTTCACCATGTTTGCGCGAACTCGGCATGGGCAATTCAATGGGGATGTCCATGGCGCTCAATTTAGCATTCAAACCTTCAACTTCAGGGCGGTCTGGAGGTGAGTGACAGCGCCAGGGGAGCGGCGCCCCTTTGGCTCCTAAAAGATGGCCAACAGCAGCATTGGTGGCGACCATGAACGATTCGATCATGCGTGTAGCATCGTTCGGCCATTTGACTTCAACAGCGATCGTTTCGTCTCCGTGAAGGCGAGGTCGCAATTCCGAGTTGTTCAGGTCAAGGCGAATTTCTTGGTTCTGCCAGTGTTTCGCTAACGCCAGCATTTGGTCGTATTCGTCCGTTTTCAGCACATCACCATAAGCGATATTGGACTTGACGTGAATCACCGCTTCATAGGCCTGAGTGTTAACGATCTCATGGTGAGCGTTCAATTCCATACTGATGACCATAGAGAGGCGGTCGACATCAGCCCGAAGGGAGCACAAATGGTCAGCAAGACGCGGCGGTAACATCGGCAAGACGGTATGCGGGAGATAAACAGAAGTCGCTCGTGCTCTGGCGGCTCGGTCAAGTGCAGTGTCGACCCGAACGTAGTGGGCAACGTCAGCGATAGCTACCCAGAGGGTTCGCTTGTTGTCTTGTTCAATCAGGCACACGGCGTCGTCGAAATCTTTTGCATCGGGCGGGTCAATGGTCACGAATGGAAGATGACGAAGGTCGGTTCGTCCTCTGGCGACCTCGCCGTCCCCATCGACTTCCGGAAGGCGGTCAGCATGGTCAACCAAGCCTGTATCGTACGTCTCAGGAAATGGATTAACGCCGTCTCTTCGCCGCGCAAGAAGTCGGTATTGCAACAGTTCCCGAACGGTCCAGCGGCCGCCAGTCAGCATCAACAGAGCCATGGCGGGTTCGTCGTCCCGAAATCGGAGCCCAGAGCGCCGTTCAGCGCAACGCTTGGCTTCACGAACAAGGTCGTAACCTTCCCAAGTCCGCACGCCCGAATCGTCCAGGGCGAAGGCTTCTGGAAGCGGTTCTTTGAGCAACAGTGCCTGCCAGACATCTTCCAAAAGCGCATAGAGTTCCAGGTCCTCATCGCTTTCGGTCCCACTTTTAGCAGGATGAGGTAAACCCGTCAGAGGAACAGAACCTTTCCCTGCATGGCGGCTCATGAAGTCCTTCCATTTGCGTACCGATGCTACGAGTGTGTCAATTTCCGCAGGGCGACGGAAGCGTACGGTTTTACCCTCAACCGAAACAATTCGTTCCTGCCGTTTCCGTGCGAAGGCAAGACTTTCCTCAATCTTGCTTTGAAATGCCCTTCCAGCCTTTTCATCCATTGAAAATTGGTCTTCCATCCGCTCTTTAGCGGTAAGAAACGCCACCACATCAGCGTTGGACCAAGCACGCTCCCAATCCTCAGGAGCAGCAAAGTGTTGGGTGACGCGACGCCACAAACGTTCATCTTCGGGTGCTTTTGGCCCTTTGCTCTTGTTTTGACGATTGGGGCGCGAAGAGCCCTTGCCTCTCCGCCTTTGACCGCCCGCCATGACGGTTGGTTGCGCCCACCCGTCATGAAGTCAACGACGTCACAATCC
Source organism: Candidatus Poseidonia alphae (assembly GCF_943787815.1). Taxonomy (NCBI): domain Archaea; kingdom Methanobacteriati; phylum Thermoplasmatota; class Candidatus Poseidoniia; order Candidatus Poseidoniales; family Candidatus Poseidoniaceae; genus Candidatus Poseidonia; species Candidatus Poseidonia alphae. The sequence goes on along the minus strand of NZ_CALSNW010000001.1, from coordinate 610,089 downwards.
GATTTTATTCAGCCCGTCAAGAGCCTTCCGTTGTTGGTCACTGAGGGCATCGAGTTCGGTCAATGTGAACTCAAGTTCAAGGTCACTTCCATTGTAGCCAGCCTTGCTCATTCGTCGACGATCACCTACTTGCGTGAACGGTTCAACGGTTAATCGACCTTCCTTACCGGAGGGGAGACGCACCTTCACTTTCCCGCCCAGCATCAACACGGAGTAAGGGACGGGAACATCTTGAACCAAGACGCCATCTTCCCAGCGGCACTCTTCTCCAGCATCAATTCGAACGGTTACGACAACATCGCCCCGCTCCCCTTCTGGATGGTCGTGACCTTGTCCCTTGACCGTCTTGGTCGTGCCGTGAGCAACACCTGCATCAAGGCGCAGTTTCATCGTGACCCGTTTGGTCTCCATGCTGGTTCCTTGTTGCTTGAATCGTTTGAATGAGAATTCGAATTGCCCGCCTTCCAAGCCTTGTTCTACCGTCAAGTCAAGTCCGACGTTAATGGTCGCAGCTTTGGCTTTCGCCTGTTGGCGTTGTTGACGCGGCCTCCCGCCCATGCCCCCCATTCCGCCGCTCCCGAACATTTGGCCGAGAAAATCATCCATGCCTCCCATTCCGCCGCCACCAAAGTTCATTCCAGGGCTACTTCGCCCTCGTCCACCAAACATGTTGGCCATTTGCTCTTGTTGGTCGTGTTCACGGCGCGCTTCTGCTGTGCCGATTGAATCGTAAGCAGCCTGAACCTGCTTGAATTTCGCTTCGGATTGGGCATCGCCTTGATTGCGGTCGGGGTGGTATTTCCGTGCAAGTTTACGAAAAGAGCGTTTGATTTCGCCGTCGCTTGCGTTGCGATTGACGCCCAATACATCGTAGGGATTAGGGGAGGCCATCATCTTCAAATGAAGCGCTTGCCCCACATCAACCCTCCCATCAAAACAGATGGAACAGTTGTTTTCAAAGGCCTGTTTTTTGGGACAATTGGAGGATTCTCGGGCTTCGCCCACTGCCTATTGACTGCGGAGTCGTTATAATGAGGGTGTTAGTGGGTCGGAAGGCTGAGGTTAGACCATGTCTGATGAATCAACCGCGACCAAGTCCTTCGAGATGAAGGTACAAGAGCAACAAGACAAGATTGAAGCTCAGTTCCGTAAGATTACCCGTGGCTCCTGGGCCCGCATTATCCGCATGGCGCGAAAACCCTCGAAGCAAGAATTCCGACAAACCTCAATTATTTGCGGTATCGGCCTCTTTGTTTTGGGAGCTATTGGTTTCGGTATTCTTGTGGTGATGGATAACTTCCTGCCGTGGTTGATTCACGATGTCTTCGGCATCGGAAACTGATTTGGAGTGAAAATTATGTCAGAAGCTTTCGTTGCCTTTGTTCGTTTTGAAGAAAAATTACTCTTGCTCAAGAGGTCGGAGCAATCCGAATACTTTTCCGGCCTTTGGGACGGAGTTTGGGGTGTAGGAGCCACGCCAGAGGAAGTCCTCGAACGTGTTGCTTCTTCCACGGGAATCCCCGTTGAATCACTTCATTATCATGGCTCAGGGCCTGAGCGTGGAATCGATATGGGACGTTCCCTTGTTGATGTGATTCCTATCCTTGTTGTCGCTGATACCGATGCAGTAGAACCTGCAGGCATTTACACGCATGCTGAATGGATCGACCCAGGAAACATCAAGGAATTCAAGTGCATTTTCTCCGATATTGATATGGAGAACGCGGACGGTTTGTTCCGTGAGATGTACGGTAGCGTGGGAGCCTTCCTTTACATCGTCAAGACCGCTATTAACTCCGAACAGCGCGTTGCTGATGAGATGCACGCCCGTCTTCACGGTAGCGGTTCAATGACTTCACTCAACGGTGAAATCATGTCGATTCTTCATCCAACTGCAATGCGCGGCTACGTCTTCGTAGAGTCCAGTGCTCAACATCACGTTGAGAAACTCATTGGGCGCTCTGGAGGGCGCGACCCCTCTGCTCGCCGTGGCCTCAACCAAAGCCCTCTCAAGAACGCCAAGAACGTTCTTCCTGGCGAAGCGCCACTCCAAGACATTCTTCCTTACCTCATTCCAAAGGCAGTTACCAGCGGAATTGAAGTCGGTTGTATCGTTGAGATTGTTACCGGAGCATTCAAGGGCGAAAAAGCGCGCATCACCAGCGTTGCTGAGTCCAAGGAAGAAGTCAGCATGGAATTGTACGAACAAGTCATTCCAATGACGCTGAACATGCGTGGAGACCACGTTCGTGTTATCGAGCGTGTCGGTGAGTGAACCGCTCATTCAGCGCTTCCTTTTCCTTACAACGTGCGACCGTTTATTTTGAACCGTTTACACAACGTGCATTTGACCTCATAAACAGACAGTAGTGTCTTCAAAAAAACCTCATTTCCCCTTGAGTCTATCCTCAAGAACAGCCATTCGGATTTGCATGGCTTTTTTGTCTTGCGAAGCAACTCGGAGCAGGATGATTGCTCCTGCAATTGTTGAACCGAGTCCAAAAATGAACACCATTGCGGAGAGGTTGTAGAAGAAATTACTGATAAAAAACATAGCAAAGAAACCGACCATCAGTAATGCGGCGCCGAGTGGCTTTTCGTTTTTTCTGTATACGTCAGGAATACCAGCCTTTGCTAAGGTTTCTTCCAACTTCAGGTTCTTATCCTTCTTCCATGTTTCTTCTGCTACAAGGGACAAGAAGATGAGTATGACTCCGATAAGACAACCTCCAAAACAAATCGTCAAGCCCCCCCCAAAATCGTCCTCGAATGTCGTAACTCCTAGAAAAAACCCGGCTATCATTACAGCAATGCCGACATAGGATGCTCCATTCGAGGGTTTTGCTTCTTTGACCCGAATGTACCTCATGTAGGCATCGTTCACCTCCTCGGAGAGCGGTTGCATTTTGACTGCCCCATTATCGGGCTCTGAAGGGGCGGGTGTAGCATTGGTTTCCGATTCTGGTGCCGGATCGGAGCCGATTTCTTTCTCAACTTGAGCAGGCCCAGTGTTGGCCGCAAATGGAAGCGTACCAATTTCAATGGAAGTTGGTGGAACTTGGAATTCTTCTTCATCCATGCTCACTCCAATCAAGAACGGATTACTATGTTTTTCCCTCACTGCTCCGCAGGGTCTTGTTCTTCAAGGGACTGTAGCGTTCCATTCAGGACCTCCTGAATGCCATCATCAAGGCCAATTGCGTCTTGCATTCTCTAAAAGGTGCTTGTTGTGGTTGTTCAACCTTGGTCAGGAAATCCCTGCCTGACTTTGGTTGAAATTCAGACTTTTTGCCAGTCTGAGCCGTTCCACCAGAGATTGGAACCGTCGCTCATGAGGCGCCATGTATGCCCCTGCTCATCGGTCCATTGATTCTCAACGGTCAGTTCCACTGCTTGAACGGGAGCAACAGCAGCCATCGGTTGAGCCACTGCGGGCGAAGAAGTAACCGCTTCAGTCATTGGAGAAGGCTCTATTCCCATCATGGGTGAGGTGAAATCCTTGGTTTCAATAACATCTGCGTCTCCTTGGCGGCGCAGGAATGCAACGACCGCCCCTGCGATAACAAGCAATCCGATTCCGCCGCCAACAAGCGTACGCTGCTGAGCAGCAGCTGCGTCTTCATCTGCAGCGATCTTCGCTTCGACCTTGGCCTGTTCGTTATCACCCATGCCGTCATCGTCAGAATCAAGGGTTTCACTAGCGTCGTTGGGGAAGGCATCGCTGTTGTCACCCACGCTGTCGTTATCGCTGTCCAGCCACTCAAAAGCATCGTTGGGAAAAGCATCACCGTTGTCGCCGTAGCCGTCATCATCCGCGTCTACGGTTTCACTTGCATCGTTGGGGAAGGCGTCTGCATTATCGCCAACACCATCGCCGTCAGTGTCGAGTGATTCGGCAGCATTGTTCGGAAAAGCATCGCCGTTATCTCCGGCTCCATCGCCGTCAGCATCCACGGTTTCGCTGGCATCATCAGGGAAGACGTCAGCATTGTTTCCTACGCCGTCGGAGTCGTTGTCCGCTTGTTCGGCAGCATCATCGGGGAAGGCGTCAGCATTGTTGCCCACGCCGTCGGAATCGTTGTCGGCCTGTTCGGTAGCGTCGTTGGGGAAGGCGTCTGCATTATCGCCGACGTTATCGTTGTCTGAGTCCAACGTTTCTGCAGGGTCATTCGGGAATGCGTCTGCATTATCGCCGACGTTATCGTTGTCTGAGTCCAACGTTTCTGTAGGATCGTTCGGGAATGCGTCAGCATTGTCGCCGACGTTATCGTTATCGGAGTCAAGGGTTTCTGATGCATCGTTAGGGAACGCATCAGCATTGTTTCCTACGCCATCATCATCGCTGTCTGCGGATTCACTGGCATCGTTGGGAGCCCAATCGCTGTTGTCGCCGGTACCGTCGCTGTCTGAATCCATTGTTTCGGTTGGGTCGTTGGGAAATGCATCAGCGTTGTCGCCGGTACCGTCGCTGTCTGAATCCATGGTTTCAGTTGGGTCGTCAGGGAATGCGTCAGCGTTGTCGCCGGTACCGTCGCTGTCCGAATCATTTGTTTCCGTTGGGTCGTCAGGGAATGCGTCAGCGTTGTCCCCGGTGCCGTCGCTGTCTGCATCAGCGTGCTCGTTTGGGTCGTCCGGGAAGACGTCACTTTGGTCGCCATAACCGTCATTATCGGCATCGTAATCAATGATTTCAACCGTGTTTGAAGAGGTCACAACAGACCCGTAATCGACACCATCACTTGGCGTCACCGACATGGTCCATGTTTCTCCGATCGAGGTCGCAGAACTTGGAAGGGCCAGGTTGTTGTTGTGTGCAAAGACCACGCCACCGTTTTTGCGCCAGCGGATTTCAGAGCCCGAGTCCGAATCCCCGTCCGAATCAGCGAAATCGTAGTTGCCGTCGAGGGCTTGGTCGTAGTATGCTTCGGTAATGGCGCCCGATTGTCCCGTGATACTGATGAAGACGTTTGAGGCCACTGGAGCAGCGTTTTGGACCATGGTTTCAGTGATGGAGGCGCTGGTTGAATCCCATGCATCTCCAGAATTTGTATTGCTAGCGTCGCCTTGGAGTACGGCGATGTCAACGCTGACCGTTCCGCTTCCACTTGCAGGAGCCTGCCAGTCAAAAGCCCAGCCGAGTTGGCTTGATCCGGTGTGGGTTGCACTTGTGCCTCCTAGGATTTTGACGCCAGTTCCCGCATTTTGAATGGTGCCTTTGTCAACAACAACGTTGAATCCACCGACAAAGGCCTGAGTTCCACCGGTATGGGTGATGTTGATGTTGTAGACTTGACCTGCATTGTAGGATGTGGGGAAGTCGTGGTTTGCGGTGATGCCGGTCCCTGAACTGTAATGGCATGTGCAACCTTGACCGGCTTGATTGTGGATGCCGTTCATCTTCCCATCAATGGAAGGAACGGAGGCGATCATCACGGCAACGAAAGTTATGCACAGCAAACGGGCAACGGTCTTCATGCCCCACCCTTCATTCAATTATCATATAAGCAAAGTGGTGCATGGATTTGACACTGCCTTTTGGGTCCAAATCCGGAACATTCCATCCGCTGATTCCATCAGCGGATGCTTTGTAAAGCAGAATGGCGAATGACCAAAGAGATGAAATGAACGCTTCTTTTCATCCCTTCATGGAGGCCTCTACAACATCGTGGGGCGAGCGTTTCACCTTGGAATTCATGGTTGTTCTGCTCTTTGTTGGAGCTTTTATGTCGCTTGGTGCAAGTTTTTGGCTTCCTCCGTTTGTATTGATTATCATTGTGCATGTTGGAGTGGTTGCGTGGCTTTACCATCTTCGAACGTTCAACGTTAACCGCCGCGACCTTCGTTTTTTGATGATTCCAGCAGAGGGCCTTTTATTGAGGGTTCCGCGTCCCAAGTGTGCTCTTGATTGTCACGGCGCGATTAAATAGGGGTGTTAAGTCGGCAAGATACCCACGTCTGTGGATGGAGTTGACATCATGTCCCGAAATAGCACATCTGACCAAATCAAGAAAGCCCTTGGTGTGAAGAAGTGCAATGGCAGCGTTGACTCCGCGACCGAAAGTCTACCTCTTGAGAAGGCCATGGAAGTGGCCCGAACAAAGGCAGCCCTAGGTCACTTGACCGGAGCAGATCTGAAAGCACAAACCAAGGAAGTCATCGGGACTTGCGTGGCCATGCGTGTGAAGATTGACGGTCATTGGGCCAATGAAGCCCTCGCGATCATTAACAAAGGAGAATGGGACGAGCGTTTTAATTGAAAATCACGGACCGCGGAAGAGGTGCCTTGAGCACTTCGTAGACCGCAGGGGTGAGGAATATGGAAAATAAAATTAGTGAAGCAATCAAGGCAGCTGTTGAATCAGCACCTAAGCGTAAATTCGTCGAATCCGTGGACATTTCGTTCACCATCAAGGACGTAGATTTGAAGAACCCAACGAACCGTATCAAGGAAGAAATCCGTCTTCCCTCTGGCCGCGGTCGTGAACTTAAGATTGCTATGTTTGCCGCTGGTGAAGCAGCATCTAAGGCAAAGGCAGCTGGCGTCACCGTTTTCTCTCCTCAAGACATTGAAGACTTTGGTAGCAAGAAAGGCCGTGCTAAGAAAGTAGCAAATCAATTTGATTTCTTTCTCTCAGAAGTTCCTCACATGGGACTTATCGGTCGATACCTCGGTGTCGTCCTCGGTCCTCGTGGTAAAATGCCTCGCCCAGTCCCTCCTTCCCTTGACCCTGGTGTTCTCGCCAACGGTCTACGAAGCACTGTGATCATCAAGTCAGGTGACAAGATGACCTTCCATGCTTCATTCGGAACGGTTGAACAATCTCACGAAGAACTCATGGCCAACGTCATGGAAGTCTTCAACCGTGTAACCAACAAGTTGGAACGTGGGGTCGGTAACATCCGCTCACTGTTCATCAAGACAAGCATGGGTCCAGCACAACGCATTGAGGTGGTCAATTGATTCCAAAGGTCGTTTCATGGAAGAAGGACACTGTCAATGACCTTCACACGCTGCTGACCGATGGCAGTACCATCGCAATCATTGACATTCACGGCGTTCCTGCTGGTGCAATGATCGGCATGCGTGCAGACCTTCGTAAGAACATGAGGATTCAGGTCGCAAAGAAGCGCCTGATGAAGATTGCATGGGAGCGTGCAGGTTTCAAGTCCGAAGAACTTGATGAACTCTACGATTCCGCTGTTCAACCTGCTTTGGTCTCATCAACAGGCCTCAACTCCTTTGAGATGTTTACTGCTCTCAAGAAGACCGAAGCTGGCCGTGCTGCAAAGCCTGGCGACGTTGCTCCGTACCAAATCGTGGTTGAAAAGATGGATACTGGTATGCCTCCTGGCCCCATTGTCGGTGACCTCAACTCCGTTGGAATTCCTGCAAAGATTATGCAGGGAAGCGTCCAAATCCAAAAGCGAACGGTCATTCTTGAAGAAGGCGACGTCTTTGAAGGCGAACTCGGTATGATGTTGTCAAAGATTGGCATCAACCCAATGGTCACCGGACTGCGCTTGTGCGGCACCCTTGAAGGAGGCACACTCTTCGCTCCAACAACTCTTGACATCGATTATGAGCAATTCGAGACCGATCTCATCAGCTATGCTGCTGGTGGATTCAACCTCGCTTGCAACATCACGTGGTTCACCACGCAAACGATGCCTACACTCCTTGCAAAGGCCAGCCGAGAAGCGCTGGCTGTTGCTCTGGAAGCGGCGGTCGCAACAGCAGACACCCTTCCACACTTGGTGGCTCGTGCCCATGTCAGCGCTCTTGGCGTTGCAGGTACGCTGAGCCCCGATGCACTCGACGACGAATTGGCTGCCATGATGGGCGCTGCTGCAACCGCAGCAGCCTCAGCCGCAGCCGCAGTTGACACGAGCGCTTCCGATGCCCCAGCCGAGGCAGAAGAAGAGGAAGACGAGGAAGAAGAGGCCGGATTTGACGGACTCGGAAGCCTATTCGGCTGAACAAACAAAAATTGAGGTGAAAAAATATGGAATACGTATACGCTGCTATGCTACTGCACGCTGCTGAAAAAGACATTGATGAGAAGTCGGTAAAGGCTGTCCTAAAGGGCGCTGGAGTCGACGCTGACGACGCCCGAGTGAAGGCCCTGGTTGCCTCCCTTGCTGGTGTTGACATCGCTGACGCCATGACCCAAGCCGTTGCTGCACCTGCAGCTGCTGCCCCTGCCGCCGCTGGCGGTTCTGATGCCCCTGCCCCTGCTGAAGAGGAAGAGGAAGAAGAAGAGGAAGCAGGCTTCGACGGTCTTGGATCCCTTTTCGGTTGAGAAACGGTATCGAGCGCCGCCGAGCGCACTCTTGGACGCGACATGCTCGCCTCCTTCGCGTGATGCACGGTTGACAAACTCGGTTCCCTCGCGGCAACACCTCGCCTTAACGGGCGGGACTGCGAACGACCGTGCATGCACACATGAACAAACACTATCCTGAGCGTGAGCTAGGCCGTAGAAGGGTTCAACACCCGTTCACGAGTCGAAGGCTCATGGTGCGCAGAGTAACACTTGACTTGGAAGTCAGTGTCTCGCCCATTGAATCCATACGGGTCTTCCGAGAACTCGCTGAAGAAGCGGGTTGGTCGCTTGAACGACATGAAGGCTCACGTCTTGTTGATCGCTTCGCTATCATCATGCCCATGGCCCAATCTGCGCGAACACTTGGTGTGAAAATATTAGACGGGCCGATGAAAGGAACCGAACTGACTTGTTGGTCTGAAACGCGTGGCTCAGCAGGAGCGGTCAATATCGCTTCTTGGCTTGTCCCTGGGGGTCACGAACAACCTCAACCACTTGCGATGATTCAGCATTGGGTGGCCCGTTTTTCACGTTGTCCTTGGCGCTGGTCGTTTGGCGAGCGCTCCAAAGTTGGTTATTTACTACCGGTTTGGCGTAAATCTCGTAAATCATTCATTTCGCTAGGGTTTGATACAGGCAAAACAGGATGGCCCTATTCGGTACCTCATCAATGGCCTTAGGATATTTATCTCCACCACCCGTTTATGATAGGGACTTGACTTAGGCTCCAATAACCCACCTCATCTCATGGGGAGCGGCCAGCATGCAAAGTGAGCGCCAATTAAACAGCATCAAATCGGTGCTGTTGGTAGTGCTGATGCTCACCATGTCCCTTTCGGCAGGCATCGTTGAAATCAATCGTGCTCCATGGATGGAACCACAAGATGCCGTTGCTCTTCCATTAGGGGAACCGCCGGTACGCCAATTTTCCAGCGGTGCGGATTGGGAACTCCTAGCGAGCGAAGAAACTCTCGAGACAACTGTAAATGCGGCGATGACTCCAATCACGTTCAACTGGACTGCTTGGTCTTCAGGTGTCGCGAACAGCACCTCGAGCCTGTACACTTCAGGTGATTCAGGATGGTACAACAGCATCGTCATCGACAGCAATGATAAGGCGCACATCGTCTTCTACCGTGATGACAATTCGAACCTCATGTACTCAACCAATAAATCGGGGTCTTGGGCGACTTCATCGATTGAAACCAGCAACAACGTCGGGAAATACTGCAACTTGGCCATCGATTCAAACGATGGTCTGCACGTTTCTTATCAGTACAACACCGGAACTGCGCTCAAGTATGCTTACAAATCGGCAAGTTCGTCCTCATGGTCAAAGACGACCATCGATAACACAGGTGGAACATTCACGTCCATTGCCATTGATTCCAACGACAAACCCCACATCGCCTATCGGGACAGTGGAGGAGATTTGGGTTATGCAGAGAAGACAGGGAGTTCGTGGTCCTTCAGTTCCGTGCAATCTGCTGGCGATATCGCCTTCACATCGATCGCCATCGATTCAAGTGATGACATCCACATTGCTTACTACGACGCCAGCAACAAGGACATGTTCCACTTCACCGATACCTCTGGCTCATGGGTGAGAACAAACCTCGAAGACATCGGTACGAACACTGGCGGAACGGCCCTTGACATCGCCATTGACCCAACGACCGATGAACCAGGCATCTCTTACTTTGACATGGACGCCACCTCGCTAAAATACACGTATTACACGGGCAGTTCGTGGTCTGCCTCAACCGTTGAGAACGGTGCAGATTACGGCCGTTTCAATTCCATTGCCTACGATTCACTCGGAAACGTTCACATTTCACACGAGTTAAACGGTGCCGATGATTTGTATTACACTTCAGACAAAACGGGTTCATGGGTCTCCACGCCCGTTCATACCACCAACAGCGCTGGAACCCACACTTCTATTGCAGTCGACGGTAACGACGACATACACATCGCCTACCGTTACAACAGCGGATCAGCTCTTTACCACGCTACAGTTCAAGGCTACAATTCCGGTTCTGTAACTCGGACGGCTGTTTCAGGTGCGACCTGCAGCATATCGCCCTCACTTCCAAACGGGTTGACATTGAATCAAGGAACGTGCACCGTCAGCGGAACGCCAACGACCAGCGGTAGCAATCTGACCTACAACCTCACGGCAACCTCTTCCACTGGGGTTTCCAAGACCGGTGAATTCAATCTCTGGGTGACCCTGATCGCCCCGTCCATCGCTTATTCAGGCTCACCGTTCACGTTTACAGAGGGTACGGCGATCTCAAGCATCACGCCAACCAACACCGGCGACAGCGCAACCTGGAGCATATCGCCTTCACTTCCAAATGGATTGAACATTGACAGTTCAACGGGTGTCATTTCAGGGACCCCAACCGTGACCGCATCGTCAGCCTCCTATGTGATCACAGCCACAAATAGCGGTGGATCGGATACGGCGACCATTTCGCTCACGGTCAATGCGCAAGCGCCGAGCGGGCTCTCCTATGCGACAGAAAACATGACGCTTGAGAAAGGAACAGCGATGACTCCGAACCTTCCTTCAGTCGGCGGTGGAACCGTCACCTCCTGGGAGATCAGCCCGTCATTACCAAGCGGATTGACGTGGGGGACGTCGGATGGTAAGATTAGCGGAACACCAACCGTGTTGCAAACGACAGCGACCACCTATACCATCTGGGCCAACAATTCAGGCGGAGAAGCTTCAGCAAATGTCAACATTACCATCAACGATGCAGTACCAGTTATGTCATACTCGACCACAGAAATTACTGAAACGAAGAACGTCGCCATCAGCCCGAGCATAAGTCCAACCACGAGCGGTGGAACCATCACCTCGTGGGAGATTTCACCATCTCCTGGCTCTGCCTTTACCTTCAACACTGCAACGGGTACCATCGACGGAACGCCAACCTCCCTCTTATCTCGAACCCAGTACACCATTTGGGCGAATAACTCGGGCGGCTCGGCAGTTGCTTACCTCAACATAACCGTCAACGACGTTGCACCAAATACAATCGTTTACTCATCGCATGATTTGACACTCGAGAAAGGGACGCTCATGACGACCACAACGCCAGCCATCAGCGGTGGAAGCGTGACAACATGGGAAATCAACCCATCCATTCCAAGCGGAATGGCGTTCAGTGCAAGTACTGGAGCCATTAGTGGAACGCCATCAGTGTTGCAGACAACAGCAGTAACCTACACAATATGGGCCAACAACTCCGGCGGTTGGACCTCCACCGAGATGAACATCACCATCAACGATCAGGTTGCCTCCATCACATACCCTTCAACCGTTGAAGTTTCCAACGATCGAGCGATGACGACCGTCACGCCAACCAACACCGGGGGGGCTGTTTCTACGTGGGAAATCCACCCTTCACTGCCAACAGGTCTCAACTTCGGTAGCAGCAACGGAAGCATCTGGGGCACACCAACAGGATTGTTGGAGAATGTCACCTATACGGTGTATGCCAACAACAGCGGAGGCTCACCCAGCACCACGTTCATACTCGGCCTCAACTGGACGCTGACACCAAGCGCCGAGGGCGCGTACATCACTCGAAACAGTTCCATTGCCAGCGACATCACGTGGGAGTGGGATTACGATCCGCTCGAAGCTCAGAACCTTTCGCTGGTGACTGGAGAATGGAACACCTGTGCCCTTGATAGCAATCAAAACGTGTTTTGTTGGGGTCGAAACGGCAACGGACAAATCGGCAACGGACAAACTGGAACGGCTGCCTGTGGTACATCTGGCCACAAGTGCAAGGACGTCCCGACGGCAACCAACGACCTAGGCTCCGATGTGATCTCCCTTGCCTTTGGACACCAGCATGCATGTGGCTTGCTTGACACAGGTGCCGTGAAGTGTTGGGGTCGAAACAATGCGGGTCAACTCGGAACCAGCGGCGGAGACAAGGATACGCCCCAAACCATCAACCTGGGTTCAGGGCGAACCGCCACGAGCATCTATGCCGGTGGCCACTACACCTGCGCCATCCTCGACGACGAATCCGTCAAGTGCTGGGGGCAGAATGACCAAGGTCAACTCGGTATTGGTTCAACCTCGAACGCCAACACACCGACCACCATCAACACCCTCGGTTCCGGGCGCACGGCTGTTTCGCTGGCTACGGCCTTCGATTCTGTCTGTGCCTTGCTCGATGACGGGTCGGTCAAGTGTTGGGGTTCAGATTTCGATGGACAATTGGGCAATGGGGGTACGAATGCGGACCTCTCCAGCCCACCCTCATCTGCAATCAACCTCGGAACCAGCCGCACTGCAAAAGCCATCACGGGTGGTGAGTTCCACTTCTGCGCCATCCTCGATGACGATTCCATCAAGTGTTGGGGCCAGGGAACCGATGGGAAATTAGGAACGGGCTCTACCGGTGACAGATCTACGCCCACCTCAACCAGCGGAAGTTTTGCTTCAGGACGCTATGCTGTCGCCATTGATGCTGGCTACGATCACACCTGTGTTCTTCTCGATAACGGCGACATGACCTGTTGGGGCAGTGACGCGGACGGTCAGTTGGGCAACGGCGCCTCATCATCCAGCACCGTCTCATCGCTCTCATCCAACATCATCAGTCTCGGTACTGGTCGCACTGCTATTTCGATCTCCGCAGGTGGAACGCACACCTGTGCCCAACTGGACAATGGACAACTCAAGTGCTGGGGGAATCGAGCAGACGGTCAAGTTGGCGACAACGGGAATTTCAACAACCCGTCCGATCGCACAAGTCCTTCTTCAGTCTCCAGCAACAACCACGGCGGAAATACCTATCTCAATACGGGCGTGATGCCTTCTTCCGCTGTTACTGGCGCTACCTGCGAGATCTCGCCTTCCCTACCAACCGGTCTCAGTTTGACCGCTGGCACGTGCACCATCACCGGCACACCGACAGCTACGGCCATCAACGCCACCTACACCGTTTGGGCCAACGTCTCCGGTCAGTCCTTCAGCGGGCAAATTTGGCTTGAAGTTGGGTTGAACGGACCAGATATTTCCTATTCCTCTTCCTCCTATACCTACACCAAGGACATAGAAATCACCTCGCTCATTCCTTCGAATGTCGGTGGCGAAGTGACAACTTGGGCCATCAACGCAACGTTGCCATCAGGCCTTACGTTCGAGACCAGTAACGGTACAATTTGGGGCACACCAGATACAATTACGACCGCAACCACTTACACCATTTGGGCCAACAATTCAGCAGATTCAGATTCCTTCACCATCACGTTCACCGTCAACGCCGCTACTCCGAACTTCTACTACGGCAGTGCGAGCGGTGGAGGCGCACACACACTTGTCCTCTATCTGGATCAGACCATGAATCCACTCACGCCGACCCAGGCATCCGGGGGTGGAGCGATCACTTCGTGCAGCAGTTCACCATCACTGCCTTCTGGGCTGTCGTTGAGTTCAACATGTGTCCTTTCAGGAACACCTGATGCAACCGCTACCGGGGCCTTCTACACCATCACAGGAACCAACACAGGCGGTAGCGATACAGCATCGTTGTACATCGAAATCCGCTCCTATGGTGGAACATTGAGCGTGACACCAAGCAACACTGAAGGCAGCGTGAACAGTTCCATTTCAGACATCACCATGTCCTATGCGCATCAAATCAGCAACTACGGTTGGACGTCCGGTGTAAGCAACACGACCACGACCCTCAGCACTAATTTCCTGACCGCGGGTGGAACGCACCTGCTCGGCCTTGATTCGGGCGATCAAGGCGAGATGGTCGTTGTCTATGCACATAACGATACAAGTTCAGCCAGCGGCACCTACAGCTTGGCCATGATGTACCGCTGGGGCGGAACATGGACTGAAACCATTCTCGACACCGGTACAGATACGGGGTACCATCCATCGGTTGCCATCGATCGACAAGGCGCAATCCACATCGCCTACATCGATGATCACAACGACAAACTCCGCTATGCTACCAACGCTTCAGGTTCGTGGGTCTTCACAACCTTGGGAAGTTCAACCTACGACAACGATGACGGACGTGGAACGGCGATTGTCGTTCACCCAATTACAGATGTCGTTCACATTGTGACGACCATCAACGATAACACCTATCGTGATCTTCAATACCACACCAATGAGGATGGCTCATGGGTGAACATGACCATCACCAATACGCTCTCGGATGAAGGTCATGACCCTGCCATGGCGATGGATGGCGACGGAAATCTCCACGTCGTTTACTATTGCGACGATGGTTGCAGCGATTTGCGTATGTCCAGCCGAATCAATGGGGTTTGGCAAAACGAAACGGTTGCGAGCACCCTTAACATTGGAAACGACCCTGACATCACAATCGATTCACAGGGTACGATTCACATCGTGTCACAGTACCTCAACAACAAACGCATCTATCTCCATTCCGGTACGCCAGGAAGTTGGACTGAACAAACAGGGCTCTCAGGAGGAAACGCTCACTATCCTGTGGTATCGGTTGATTCAAATGATGCTGTCCACATCTCCTATCATTTTGGAAACACACAAAAAGATGTGATGTACATGACCAACGCTTCTGGCTCTTGGTCAACAGCGTCCATGATTGAAGGATACGGTGGCTGGGGCAGTGAAATGGCAATTGATGATAACGACGATATATTCATCGCAAATTTGGCTGTAGGTATTTGGAATGAACTTCAACTGACCACGGTCAAAGGTTCAGGACAAGGATTGACAGTTCGACCAATCTATGACATTTCACCGATGCTTCCCGACGGTTTAACCATGAACTGGCGTAATGGAACCGTTTCGGGCACACCAACAGAAGCCCTTGCCAACACAACGTTCACCGTCACAGTCACCGCCCTCGGAACCACCACCACATCGGCCTTCACGCTCTTCATCACCGGCGCTCCCGGTGCTATCGCTTACAGCGACATCTCAGGGACAAAGGGTACGGCCATCACCCCCGTCACACCGGCCATCACCACCAACGGCACGACCGGTAGCGTGACCTCGTGGGCCATCAGTCCAGCACTGCCAAGCGGGCTTTCATTCGGTACGAGCAATGGAACGATTTGGGGTACGCCAACAGTGGTTGTTTCCGGAGACGTGTTCACGATTTGGGCGAACAACTCGGTCGGGTCCAAGTCAACAACGGTCAACATCACTGTCAATGATGAAGCACCTGACATCTCTTACAATCCAGACTGGTTTGTTCTCACCAACAATACGGCCATGTCGCCAACAGCTACACCAACAAATTCAGGTGGTGCAATTCCGTCAACCGCCATCGATTCAACTGGCAATAGCGGAGCCTACACGTCCATCGCCATTGATTCCTATGGATTCAGGCACATTTCCTACCAAGATACCACCAATTATGACCTCAAGTACGCAACGGATAAGACTGGCTCTTGGGTCACCGTTTCCGTTGACACAATTGGCTATGTGGGAGATACTACTTCCATCGCCATCGATTCCAACGATGTTGTCCATATTTCCTATGTCGAGAACTATGACGACCTCAAGTACGCCACCTGCTCAAGCGGTTGCACAACTGCAAGCAATTGGGACATTGTCTTCGTTGACACAACAGATTCTATGTCGATGACTTCCATCGCCATCGATTCCAACGATGCATTGCACATTTCCTACCTCGATTATACCAATAAGGACCTCAAATATGCCACCTGTTCAAGCGGTTGCACATCCGCAAGCAATTGGAACAATGTTTCCATTGACACAACAGGTGATAGAGGATGGTATTCTTCCATCGCCATCGATTCCAACGATGCTGTCCACATTTCCTATTACGATTTAAGCGGTAAAAACCTCAAATACGCCACCTGTTCGAGCAGTTGTACAACTGCAAGCAATTGGGACGCTGTTTTGGTTGACACAACAGGCTATGTGGGACTGCTTTCTTCCATCGCCATCGATTCCAACGATGCTGTCCACATTTCCTACTACCATATTGATATGCCTTGGACGAATACCCATGACGACCTCAAGTACGCCACCTGTTCAAGCACTTGCACAACCGCAAGCAATTGGGACATTGTCTATGTTGACACAACAGGTGATGTGGGTCGTTACAGCTCAATCGCCATCGATTCCAACGATGCTGTCCACATTTCCTACCAAGATGGCACCAATGGAGGCCTCAAGTATGCCACCTGTTCAAGCGGTTGTGCAACGGTAAGCAATTGGAACAATGTCTCCGTTACAAGTGGGTTTGGGGTGGATTACACTTCCATCGCCATCGATTCCAACGATGCTGTCCGCATTTCCTACCGCGATACCACCAATGGAGACCTCAAGTATGTCGTTCTCGATTCTTCTTCGAACATCTATGGCTATTCAGTCAGTCCAACCTTGCCTGCAGGATTGAGTTTGGACATCGCAACGGGTGAGATTTCTGGAACGCCTACCGAGTTGTTGACCAATACAACGTTCACGATTACGGCGCGCAACTCGGGTGGCACCAACACAACGACCATCACCATCGTCGTCAACGATGAGGTCCCGACAATAGCGTACTCGCCGAACGATTTGGATTTGACCAACAACACCGTGAGCAGCGATTTACCGCTCTCACCGACGATCACTGGTTCGGGTGAAATCACGTCGTGGGAAATCAACGCCACTTTACCTGCAGGTCTGACCTTCGAGACCAGTAACGGTACGATTTGGGGAACACCGTCCGAACTGTGGACGCAAACGGCCTACACGGTCTGGGCCAACAACACCGGTGGGTCCGCCGTCGCCTACCTCAACATCACCGTGGTTGACGAACTACCAACGATTGCTTACTCGCCAAACGACTTGAACATGACCAATAACACGGCAAGCAGCGACCTTCCACTTTCGCCGACCGTGACTGGTTCTGGTGAATTTACGTCGTGGGCCATTAACGCAAGTCTTCCGAGCGGACTTACCTTCGAGACCAGCAACGGTACGATTTGGGGCACACCGACCGAACTGTGGACGCAAACGGCCTACACGGTCTGGGCCAACAACACCGGTGGGTCCGCCGTCGCCTACCTCAACATCACGGTGGTTGACCAAGTTCCAAGCTCGGTCAGTTATTCACCAGTGGATTTGACCCTCACGAACAACACGGCAAGCAGTGACCTTCCGCTCTCGCCGACCATCACCGGTTCGGGTGAAATCACGTCGTGGGAAATCAACGCCAGCTCTTCCAGCGGACTTACCTTCGAGACCAGCAACGGAACCATTTGGGGAACACCGACCGAACTGTGGACGCAAACGGCCTACACGGTCTGGGCCAACAACACCGGTGGGTCCGCCGTCGCCTACCTCAACATCACCGTGGTTGACCAAGTTCCAAGCTCGGTCAGTTATTCACCAGCGGATTTGACCCTCACGAACAACACGGCAAGCAGTGACCTTCCACTCTCGCCGACCATCACCGGTTCAGGTGAAATCACGTCGTGGGAAATCAACGCCAGCCTTCCGAGCGGACTTACCTTCGAGACCAGCAACGGAACCATTTGGGGCACACCGACCGAACTGTGGACGCAAACGGCCTACACGGTCTGGGCCAACAACACCGGTGGGTCCGCCGTCGCCTACCTCAACATCACCGTGGTTGACGAACTACCAACGATTGCTTACTCGCCGAACGACTTGGACATGACCAACAACACGGCAAGCAGCGATCTTCCGCTCTCACCGACGATCACTGGTTCGGGTGAAATCACGTCGTGGGAAATCAACGCCAGCTCTTCCGAGCGGACTTACCTTCGAGACCAGCAACGGTACGATTTGGGGAACACCGACCGAACTGTGGACGCAAACGGCCTACACGGTCTGGGCCAACAACACCGGTGGGTCCGCCGTCGCCTACCTCAACATCACCGTGGTTGACCAAGTTCCAACGCTCGGTCAGTTATTCACCAGCGGACTTGACCCTCACCAACAACACGGCAAGCAGCGACCTTCCGACTCTCACCGACCATCACCGGTTCAGGTGAAATCACGTCGTGGGAAATCAACGCCAGCTCTTCCGAGCGGTCTGACCTTCGAGACCAGCAACGGAACCATTTGGGGAACACCGACCGAACTGTGGACGCAAACGGCCTACACGGTCTGGGCCAACAACACCGGTGGGTCCGCCGTCGCCTACCTCAACATCACGGTGGTTGACGAACTACCAACGATTGCTTACTCGCCGAACGACTTGAACATGACCAACAACACTGCTTCGAGCGATCTTCCACTTTCGCCGACCATCACCGGTTCAGGTGAAATCACGTCGTGGGAAATTAACGCCAGTCTTCCGAGCGGACTTACCTTCGAGACCAGCAACGGAACCATTTGGGGAACACCGACCGAACTGTGGACGCAAACGGCCTACACGGTCTGGGCCAACAACACCGGTGGGTCCGCCGTCGCCTACCTCAACATCACCGTGGTTGACCAAGTTCCAAGCTCGGTCAGTTATTCACCAGCGGACTTGACCCTGACCAACAACACGGCAAGCAGCGACCTTCCGACTCTCGCCGACCATCACCGGTTCAGGTGAAATCACGTCGTGGGAAATTAACGCCAGCCTTCCGAGCGGACTTACCTTCGAGACCAGCAACGGAACCATTTGGGGCACACCGACCGAACTGTGGACGCAAACGGCCTACACGGTCTGGGCCAACAACACCGGTGGGTCCGCCGTCGCCTACCTCAACATCACGGTCAACGATCAAATGCCAACGCTTTCGTATTCTCCTGCCAACCTCACGCTCTACAAGAACACCGCCAGCAGTGATTTGCCGTTGAACGCCACGCTGACCGGTCCTGGAGAGATCACTTCGTGGACCATCGCACCCGGTTTGCCGAACGGTTTGACCTTTGAGACAAGCAACGGAACGATATGGGGCATTCCAACACAGCGTATGACCACCACACAGTTCACGGTCTGGGCCAACAACAGCGGTGGGTCCGCCGTCGCTTACCTCAACATCACGGTGCTCCACGAAGCACCGATGTTCAGCTATTCATCCTACAACTTGACGCTGGTCAACAACACGGCCATGACTGCAATGGGTGCGACGATTACGGGTGGCGACGTCACATCGTGGGAAGTTGAACCGGCTTGGCCAACAGGTCTCTATTTAGGGTCCTTATATGGAACAATTTGGGGAACGCCAACCGTGGTTCAGAACATGACCATGTACCAAATTTGGGCCAACAACTCCGGTGGTTCTCATTCGGTCTTCATCAACATCACGATTTATGACCCAGTCGTTGATTTGCAGTACAACCCTGAGAACCTGACGCTGATCCGTGATGTCACCATGAGCAACCTCGATCCGATTTACAGCGGTATTGTCGACGACTGGACCATCGTACCCGGCTTGCCGTCTGGACTGGTCTTCACTGACGGTGTGATTTCAGGAACGCCTGACATCAACATGACTCGAACGATGTACACCGTGTGGGCCAACAACTCTGGCGGTTCCTCTTCGCATACCATCAACATCACCATCCTTGAACCGATGGTCACGTTGGATTACAATCCAGAAAACATGACCTTGGTTCGTGGTACTCAGATGGCCGAAATGGTGCCAGCCGTATCTGGCGGTACGGTTGAGTTCTGGGCCATCCACCCTGCTCTGCCGAGCGGACTGCTCTTTGACAACGGTACTGTTTCGGGCACACCAACGGTCAACATGACGGTGACGATGTTCACGGTTTATGCCAACAACACGGGTGGAAACGCTTCACACACGATCAATTTGACCATTCTTGAACCGGCTGGAGACTTGTCCTACACCAATGTCACATTGACGCGTAATATGTCCATGTCACCGTTATCGCCAACATACTCCGGTGGAGCAGTTGAAGTCTGGTCCATCCATCCAACGCTCCCGAACGGCCTTAACTTCAGCAACGGTGTGATTTCAGGAACGCCACTCGTGAACATGACAAATTCCATGTTTACGGTGTATGCGAACAACAGCGGAGGCGTCGCTTCTGCCACGGTCAACATTACGATTCTTGAGCCAGCGGTCTCACTTTCCTACAATCCTGACAACTTGACGCTTGTCCGTGGGACAACCATGACGCCGCTGGAACCAACCGTAACCGGCGGCAATGTCAGTGAGTGGGGCATAATGCCCGACTTACCTTCTGGTCTTGCATTCGCCAATGGAGTATTCTTCGGAACGCCGGACGAGAACATGACGCAGATGCAGTTCACGGTCTATGCCAACACTTCTGGTGGAGTGGCCATAGCGTGGGTCAACATCACCATACTTGAGACAGCAGTTAACCTCTCATACAATCCATACAACGTCACCTTGGTTCGTAATGCTTCAATGACACCACTATCGCCGACTGTGAGCGGTGGTAATGCTGAATCATGGGCCATTGAACCGGCACTCCCTGCCGGTTTGCTGTTTGATAACGGTACGATTTCCGGAACGCCTGAAGTCAACATGACGACCACGATGTTCACCGTATGGGCGAACACGAGCGGAGGGCCTGCCTCAGCGACGATCAACATCACCATCGTGGAGCCCCCGGTGAGTTTTGTTTACGACCCGGCCGAAATAACGCTCACACGCAATGAGACAATGAATGCCACTTCCCCGACCTTGCTCAACGATGCAAAGGCCGACCAGTGGAGTATTTCTCCAGCTCTACCAGCCGGAATGAATTTCTCTAACGGAGTGATTTCTGGAACACCTGAAGTCAACATGACAGCAACACAGTTCACGATTTATGCGAACAACAGCGGCGGATCATCTGCAGCCTTCCTTACCATCACCATCCTGGAACCGGTTGCGACGGTGGTTTACGTTCCGGAGAACATCACGCTGATTCGAGGCGAAGACAACGCCAGCTTCGTTCCAATTCTAGGTGGCGGCATGGTTGAATCATGGTCCATCGCCCCAGCGCTCCCTGAAGGTATGGTCTTCGAAAACGGCTCAATCACTGGAATCCCACTCGTGAACAGTACGAACACAACCTACATCGTCACAGCGACCAACACGGGAGGGAGCGCCATTGCCTACCTCAACCTCACCGTTGTTGAACCGATTGCCGTAATCTCCTTCAACGAAAGTTTCGTCATCACACGAGGTGAAGACGTGCTGAATGCTACCGTCAACAATACGGGTGGAATGGTCGCAGTTTGGGCCATTGAACCAAACCTTCCTCATGGCGTCACCATGATGCATGGAGTTCTCTTTGGTGTTTCAGAAGTGAACATGACGGTCACGACCTATACGCTTTGGGCCAACAACAGCGGTGGCTCTGCAAGTCTTTCCTTTACCCTGGAAGTTCTTGAGCCAAAGGCTGAAGTGGAGTACGCAGAAGACGGCCTCACTCTCATTAACGGAATTTCCCACGGCCTCATCATTCCTGTCATTGAAGGCGGAATGCCCGAAACATGGTCGATTGAACCATCATTGCCTGCAGGTTTGACCTTTGTGAACGGTTACATTATCGGCACACCTACGACCAATCTCAATGAAACGACATTTACCGTCTACGCCAACAACTCCGGTGGTACAGAAACGGCAACGTTCACCCTTACCGTTGAACAACCGGTCTACATCTCACGTTATCCAAAGACCCTGCTTGTCCTTGGAGTGAATCAAACCATGTCCCCAATTTCACCTCTGTTTTACTTTGATGAAGGTCGCATTCCAGCCTGGACGATTGCACCACAATTGCCGGCAGGTCTGTTGTTTGAAAACGGTACAATCTCTGGAACGCCAACCGAAGCATCAAATTACACAAATTACACTATTACAGTCACCGGGCAGATGGTTCCTGTGAACTTGCACCTTTCCATAGAAGTTGTCGGAGCGCCCAATTTGACGATTGAATCGTCACGAAATGAAACGATTGAAGAAGAACTCTTCGTCATCCCTGATTTCGAAGAGGTAGACAATTCGTTCAGCATGTTCTGGATTTGTCCGCCCATTCTTGCGATGATTGCGATTCTCCTCTCTCTCACTCTCAGTCGTTTGCTGGAGCGCGACGAGGAGAACGGACCTGAAGGGGAAGGAAAAGACGAAGAAAGCGAGGGCGACGAGCAAGAAACCGAAGGGTGAAGCCGGTTTTGTTTCAACCTCATCTAACCGAAAGTCATAGAGAAGAGCAACCCCTCGCATGAGACGAGTGGAGCGCCATGTACACGATGGAAGACCTCAAGACAAACCGTGATGCTCAGATCACGGTAGGCAGTATCG
Source organism: Candidatus Poseidonia alphae (assembly GCF_943787815.1). NCBI lineage: Archaea > Methanobacteriati > Thermoplasmatota > Candidatus Poseidoniia > Candidatus Poseidoniales > Candidatus Poseidoniaceae > Candidatus Poseidonia > Candidatus Poseidonia alphae. Next base: position 587,518 of record NZ_CALSNW010000001.1, on the reverse strand, counting down.
TGTTCTTTTTGCTCGCCTTCCCAATTTACTTTGGATTCGCTGCAGGAAATGCCGATGGCTCTCTTAGTGGAAGCGTTGTAGCGGATTACAAGGTCAACGGTGAGTTGACGTATGTTCAGCTTGATTCGGGTACAGAATACGTCGCAGATGGAACGCCTTGGATGGACACCTTCAACACCGACGCGGTTGATAACGCAGACGAGATGAACATCGTTGGTCTTCGAGTGAGTCTTTCCTATGGAGAAGACGAAACTGCGAACGGCCAGGGTCCGTGCCTGGCTCAGAACTGCGGCTGATACCATTACTGGCACAGCCACCCACCTTAACTTCACAGGAACTGGCGACGGACAAAACGGTGGTGCAGACGGAAGTCATGAAGTGACTGCTGAATGGTACAACTCCTCCATGGTCGGTGGAGAAGTCATTGAAGGATTGTCAATGGACGACATCAAAGAACAAATTGATTCCATGGGCGCTGGCCTAGGCGACCATACCGTTGAAATCAGCGTTGCTGCACAAGGCGGGTAATGAACCGTCCACCTGTAGTCGTCGGATGAAGACAACGGTGAAGAAGTGTCTTATGTCGTAGAACTCATTGTTTTTGATTACACCATCGTTCCAGTGATTGAAGTCCAGGCGGCCTGAAGATGACCCACTGGCTGCATTACCACGCTAAGGACGGTGTTGAGGAACGAAGGAGAAAGCATCCTCGGATGCCCTTTGACCGTATTTCTACGAGCAAGCCTCTCCCCTCTGACCTGAAAATTGGAGATACCATTTGGGGATTCACTCGAATCGAAAAAGAATACTACCTCATGGGTTCATTGGTGGTCCAATGGTTTGGAAATGCCGAAGATGTCCCGGAAAATGTAACCTCGGAATCGTTGTTCAATCACAAAAAGTATGCAGCAACGTGTCCTACAACAGAAGCAACTCCTTACAAGAAGGTGTTTATTGATGAAATGCCGTACTGCGAATTGCCGTCCTACAAAGGCGGAAGCACCATCGGCGATATCAGAGCAACCACCGAGCTCATCGGTTTCTTCGTGAAAGTGGATGAGGCATCAGTAGAAGAACAATTCATTGGGCGGCATTAAGCGTTCAAGAGTTTCTTGATGTCAATGATGGATGAGACGCGCTCGTCAGCCATCGCTTTCATCTTGGTCAGTTGCTCTTCAGTTGTTGCTTCCATCCGCATTACCAAGACTGCCTCGGTGTTTGATTTGCGAGCAAGGTACCATCCGACATAGTTTCCGTCATCGTCGTTGAACCGCACGCGAACCCCGTCAACGGTGGAGCATTCGTGGTCGTCATAAGCCGAAGTGATCGCAGCAACGACTTCGAGTTTGTCCTCTTCTGCACAGGGAACTTTGACTTCACCAGTGGTTGGTAGGGACGGTGCGAGGCGCTCCAATTCAGACGAGAAGGACGGGCCTCCATCGCTTGGTGCTGGACGTCGTGACCAGAGTTCAATCAAGCGTGCAGCATTGTACAGCGAGCAATCAAAGCCGTACCATCCACGGTCAGCAAGGAAAATGTGGCCGCTCATTTCAGCAGCCATCTTTGCTTCGGGCATGCTTGCGAGAACTCGCTTCATGAACGAATGTCCCGTACGAGCCATCACGGGCCGTCCACCGGCCTCCAAGATGGCTTGTTCTACATTCATGGAGCATTTGACGTCGTAGATGATGCGTCGGTGCTCATCGTCGGTTGGGTCAGCCCGTTCTTCAACGCCTTCAAGCAAGTCTTCCGCCAGGAGCGCAATCAGTCGGTCGGGATAGATGAAACGCCCTTCTTCGTCAACCGCACCGATACGGTCTCCGTCACCGTCCGCACCCATTCCAAATTCGCAACCGTTGTCAACGACAGCCTTGCCGAGGTCAACCATGTTCTTTGGACGGGTTGGGTCTGCTCCGTGGTTTGGCTCGCTGGCATCCCAATCGCAGAACAAGTCCACATGGTCGCATCCGAGTCGGTCCAACAGTTCGCTCATGGCGGGGCCAGGGACTGCATTTCCGCAGTCAACTGCGACTTTGACCGGTCGCGATAAGGGGCCGGTTGAAGCGATGATTGCGTCCAAGTATGTGTTGATATGCGGCGAGTCAACAATTTCACCTTCGCCTTCACGGAACTCACCTTTGAGGAAGACCTGTTTCAATTCTTGAATTTCCTCACCTGCAAGCGGCAGCGTGCCTCGGCACATTTTGAACCCGTTATGGGTCGGCATCGGCAGGTGACTCGCCGTGACCATCACGCCACCATCAACGTCCAATGTCCAACATGCGTGGTACACACAACCGGTTGAAACAATACCCAAGTCCATGACGGTCACACCGCCTTCAACAAGGCCTCGCATCAGTTCGTTGGTGAGGGCCGGAGAAGAATCGCGTATGTCTCGACCAACGGCAAATGCATTGCATTCCAGGTAAGTCGCCATCGCGCGTCCAAGGCGGTATGCAAAGGCAGGCGTGAGTTCACCGCTACCGTCGCCGTTGGCCAATCCGCGAATGTCGTAGGCTTTGAAACAGGCTTCGGGCCATTCATCCATGTTATGGGGGACAGGTAGAGGGATTTCAAGCCTACGCGAATTATCGTCGCCACCAAGCGATGAACACGAGCGTGACGGTCATGATCACCAGAGCTTCAAACAAGACTCCTGAATACCAACACGCAGCCAAGAAGGCCACCGTGGGTGGGCCAAACATGCGTAACAACGCTGGCCATGTCAGCAAGCCTGGAGGAGGCTTTTCGATGTAAGGTGAGCCCGGCATGTCAATCCTGCTTGACGGCTTGTACCACAATTTCAACCAGCGCGTCTGCCGGTAATGCATCAACAGCAAAGGCTGCACGGGTGGGTTTGATGTCAACGCCTTCGAGCCAAGCACCGTACACTTCGTTCATGGGAGCGTAATAGTCCATGGTCTTGAGAAGAACTTGAACGAAGACGAGGTCGTGTTTTGAGGTACCAGCCTCTGCGAGGAGGGCGTCAATTTTTTCCAGCGTGCCTTTGGTTTGGGAGGTGATGTCGTCACCGGCATCAATGTTGATTTGACCTGAAAGCCATACTTGGTTGCCGACGACCACGGCAGGGGTGTAGGGGGCGTACGTTTTCGTGCCAGGAGGGCTGATGCCGACTTTTGTCATGCATCAATACACTCCGAAGCCGTCCATCAACTTCACCCAAGCAAGCGATGATTTGAGGGGGGACACCGCATCGCAGGTTCATGCGCACCTGTTGGGTTCTCGACCATCCGGCTCACGTGCGCTTGTTGGCGCCGCTGATGCGGGAAGGCGGTACGCCTGACCTCATCGTAGCGTGTGAGCGAGATGAAGTTCGGAGGATGATCGAAACGGGTGACGGCCGTTTGCCTCGCCGTCAAACCCTTTGGGTTCCTCGTCCGGTTGGTGACGGGCGTTACCGCAAAGCGATGTTCCGTGTTCGTAGCGTTCAACGGTTCATCAAAGGGGCAAGTAAGGACGGACAGGGCGAGGTAGAACGGGTTGTAAGCGTTGGAGCGCCCCTTGAATTGCTGGGCCAAAAATCTCGTTTCTGGAGGCGCACCTCGGTCAAAGAACGGTGGTACATTACCGATACAGAAGTCAACCATACGGCGCACAATCTTGCGCTGAAAGGGGCCACGCATGTTGTCGTTCCGACCCACTGGCGCGAAGATTTGGACGGAGGGTTCCTCGCTTCGTTCAAAGGTGAAGTGCACCGAATGGATGGGTTGCACGGCCATGTCCATCTTGCGCCACACCGCCGTCCAACCAAGGTCAGCAATCCGCCAAGGATCATCGTTCGCCGATTGAAAGGCGACGGCATACATGACGGTGATGAAATCGTACCTTTGCCAGCGGATGCTCTGGACGGTGTAGCCACAACACTGGCCGATGAGGATGCCTATCAGGGCTCACCATGGGATTTGGACCGTGAGCTTGCGGGTCATGATGGCGTCATTACCCAATCGGTGACTCTGGCCAGCGAAGCGGCCTTGTTGGGGACACCAACCCTTCTCATTTCCAGTGCCCGTCGAGGTTTCCTTGACCGGCTTGAGAACGAGGGTGCGCCGCTGTTTCGATGGCGGGGTCAAAACGACAAAACGGAGTGGGGCGCGGTCCATGCGCAATTCCTCGCGGGGTTGCATCTCACCGATGCGTTGGAACCCGCTGATTGGCCCGATGCAAAACGTCAGTTAGCGGCCCTTTTCAGTTCATGAACGGGACCCTTTCGTTCTCAAAGATGCTGAACCATTTGACTTATATTCCACCCGCTTGTCGTTTTCTTCGTGACTCGGCGGGGCTCTTTCTTGATTTCCGCTTTATTCTTGTCAATGCTGATGGGCGGTTGCATCGGCAGCACTCAAGAGGATAATGGCCTTGATTTGGTGGTAACCTACGCCTCTACCAACGGAACCGTCGTTGAGTCCTATGAAGAAGGTGAACGCGTATCCATCACTGGAGTTGACCTGACGTTTGATTTCTCCCAAACCTCATCAGATGCGGCGCTAGTACGGTTTGGAGTGAACTTTCTTGATGGAACCCCAGGGACGACGGTTGAAGCCAATGATGGAACCCAAGTCACCGTTGAATTCTTCGAGCACGGTCTGCATGAAATCGCCTTGTTTGCCCTTGATGACGGCGGTCAACAAGCCATTACTACCGTTGTCATTCGGATTGAACTCCAGATGATTTGGACGGAATCAACCACATATGAGCCGTTGTCCATGCCGCTGAATTCACTTCCCAAGAACGGGGGCATGCCCCCTGCGGCAATCATCATTGAATCCCATGTGGAAAATCCGGAACTCATTGAAAACGTCGGCGGAGGGCAAGGCGTTGAGATCACATGGGGCTTGATCGATGATACAAACTCAGCATGTCAACGCCAAGAGGGTTCAGTGGATGAAGGGCAAACTGCTTCGTGGAACACGGTTCACTTCAACACCTATGAAGCCCATGAATTGACCGTTCTTTACGAGGAGGGACAAGACCACGTCAACATTCATCAAACCGTCTTCTTGCAATACGAGGCGCTTGAAACACTGCCCAACGTTTGAGTCAGCAGCAGCCGTCTTCTCGCATTGGTGCACTGATGAAGGTCACTTTGTCGACGTTAGGGGTATTTCTCAGCAGGTCAATGGCTGTACGGAAATTGACGGCTTTCCCCAATGCATGCAAGATGTCAACACAAGTATGGCTGTGGGTGAGGCAACTGTGATTGTAGGAAGTGATTTCGAGGTTGTGAGAATGCCGGATTTCTAGCAATTTTGCTTCAACGCCGTGCTGATAATAAATCACCAGGTGCCCTTCAACGACCTCATCATCCTTCATGTCGCGAAGTTCACCTCTTCGTTGTAATTCTGCATAATAGTTGGCGGCATCACGTAAAAACCGACTCCTGTTTTGATAACCAGAAGCATTCATCAACGAATCAAGATTATCCGCGAATTGATTGTCTGCGCTAAATGAAATAATTTTGCTCATAAGTCAAGGGAAAAGGTCACCCTTCATAATAATTCTCTAATTACTAATTATTAGTTCCTGTTAAATAGATAATAGTTTACGGCGAGGGCATGAACGCACAGTGGAAGCGCGCTATGCTGACGAGCCTGATTTTGATTTTCTCCAGCTTAGCAGGCTGTTTAGGAGATGATGTAGACGCTGATGAATCAGCCAATGAAGATGCATACGGTACCGTAATGGTCTCTACCTATCACGTCGGTGAATTGGTCAAGGCTATTGCTGGCGACGATGTTGTTTTGGAATACATGAGCCAAGACAACATTCCCGTTCACGACTACGAACCATCTGTTTCAGACCTGATCCGTCTTGAGAACTCTGATTTGTTCTTCTATCACGGTCTAGGCCTTGAGCCATGGGTTGAGTCCACGCTTTCTTCTCTAGGTTCCAAAGCACCTACCTCCGTACAAGTTCACACCATGCCCAGTGGAGATACTACCCTCGATTACGAATCAATGCTCAAAACCGACCTGTGTGACCTCATCACCGAGGGCCCATATGAAGACGTGACGCTCGGCGAAGAAGGCTCTGTCCTCCCGGAAATTCATGCAGAACCAACCGCTCAGAACATTTCCTTCCCTGAGGAAATGCACCACGACGAAGACGGCCATGATGACCACGACGAAGACGGCCATGATGACCACGACGAAGACGGCCATGATGACCACGATGAAGACGGACACGATGACCACGACGCCCACGACCATCTTGAAGCAGAAGAAACAGAGAACATGACCGACTGTGCAACAGAAGCAGTCCTTTCAATCTTCCACCTAGAAGAGGGCCAATATGTCCTTGAATTCGAAGAGAGTTCTTTGGAATCGTTCAACATTGCCATACTCAAGATGGGCGGCGGACATGCTGGCCATGACCATGGCGAACACGATGACCACGACGAAGACGGCCACGATGACCACGATGAAGACGGACACGATGACCATGACGGCCACGATGATGACGGCCATGATGACCATGACGGCCACGATGACGAGGTTACCGCAGAAGAAGCCATGGCTATGGCCGATTCCAACAATGATGGAAACCTTTCTTGGGATGAATTCTGGACTATGATGAGCCAGGACGAGGACCATGACGACGACCACGACGGCCATGATGACGGCAACCACACGGACGACGACCATGATGACGGCAACCACACGGACGACGACCATGATGACGGCAACCACACGGACGACGACCACGATGAAGAGATGGAGTTCCAAATGAACTTCTTCATGAACATGTTCAACGAATCAGACCTTGATTCCAACGGACTTCTCAACATGGTGGAACTTAGAGGTTTCATTGAAACAATGGACTCAATGGAAGACGATGATTCCATGGGGGTTGAATACATGATTATGATGTACGACCTAGATGGTGATGGTGAATTGTCATTTGATGAATACAAAACTATGTTTTCAGCGAACGAAGACGGGCACGATGACCACGACGAAGACGGACACGATGACCACGACCAAGACGGCAATGGAATGATGGACGACCTTCTACAACTATTGTTTGATGAAATGGATCTTGATATGAACGGCAATTTGAGCGCTGAAGAACTCGAAAGTATGTTTGAGGATGAAGAAGAACATCATGCGGCATACGCTTCCCTTCACGTTCGTGCTGAAGGTGAATACGGATTCGCACTTCCTCACGGAGTTACCATGCACATTCTAGCAAACGGCGGTCATGATGACCACGGCCATAACGATCAACATGGTTCGATGGTTTGCTATAACATAAACACTCACACCGTTGACAACATGCTTACCACAGAAGCTACTTGTGAAGATGCTGGCTTGATGTGGGCTAACCCTGATAACTTCGTGCAACCCGGAACCGGCGATGACCACGATGAGGACGGCCACGACGAAGAAGGCCACGATGAGGACGGCCACGACGAAGACAACCACGACGAAGAATCCTTGAATTTCGACCCGCACAGCTGGCTTGACCCTGCTGCATTCAACGCTCAAACCACTGTAGTCATGGATGCTCTCATCGCTGCTTTCCCAGATGGTGAAGATGCTTTCAAGACCAATGGTGCTGCGTTTTCGGCTAAGTTGGTCACCCTAGATACAGCCTACGATGCTGCATTTGGGACCGGTGGACTCTGCATGACGGGCGGACATGAGAAGAAGGTAAGTGCAAATCACAATGCCTATTCCTACCTCTCGGTTCGATACGACATCCAATTTGTGACCGTTCACGGCCTTGACCCTGAAGGCGAGCCTTCTCCTCAAGACATTGCGAAAGTAGTAGAATTCATCAAGGAAGATGGCATTACTGTTCTTTTCGTTGAAGAGTATACTGACCCAACATCCGTTAAGAGTATTGTCGATGAGACCGGTGTGTCTATTGAAACACTCTATACCATGGAATTGTCTCCAAGCGATCCAAGCGATGATTACATGTCAATGATGGAGAGTAACCTCGCAAACTTGATCTCAGGAATGGGATGCTGAGTACTCCGTTTCTAGCAAGAGATGAATATAACTCGAGGGTTATTCCAGCATAAAGGTGAGATGATGCATTCAGTTGACATTATACCGGTTTTTTTCGTAGGGGCGATATTCTTCGGCCTTTGCGGAAGATTAGTTGTTGGATACATCAAGGCGCGAAGTGTTTGATTCTTGGTGTTCTATTCATATAACATGCTATCCGGCAATTAGATGGTCGTGGATTCTCATGAAGCCTTTGGTCGTTGGAACTCTATCTGAGGATGAAGTCATCCTTGATGTCAAAGATTTATCCGTCAAACGCTCTGGAAACCTGATTCTTAAAAACATCAATTTCAGCATCAAGCGAGGAGAATTTGTCGGTCTTGTTGGCCCGAACGGAAGCGGAAAATCAACGCTCCTTCTCACGCTGCTTGGAGTGCTTAAATCCCATCAGGGATCGGTGACCGTCTACGGGCATCAACCCCTTTCAAGCCGGCTCATTGGGAAGATTGGCTGGGTTGCTCAGGCTGCTGCGAATTTACCGAAAGACATTCGGATCACCGTTCGTGAATTGGTACGGTTGGGTACCATTAACGGGAAAAACATGTTCCGTTTTGCAGATGGTGGTCGTCGAAAGTGCGTGGATAAGGCCATCAAAATGGTCGGTCTTGAAGACGTCGCAAACAGAGACATTGCCCGTCTATCGGGAGGTCAGCGTCAACGTGCAATCATCGCCCGAGCACTGGCTTCAGAATCTGAGTTTATCCTGTTGGACGAACCCCTTGTCGGTATTGACCGCGAATCACGAAATTCGTTGTTGAAATTGCTTGACCAACTCTGCCATGATGAAGGGAAAACCATCTTGATGGTTTCTCACGATCTCACAGCCATTCGGCAAACCGCCCATCGGATGATGTTCCTTGAGCAAACCATCCGTTTCGATGGAAAAAGCGATGAGTTTCCGGATTTGGTCAAACTTGCAGACCTGCGAGGCATTGGGGCCGTGCACGATCATACCGAACATGCCGACCATCACCACCATCCTAAGGAGGAAGAATGATGGGTCTTGGTGTTCTTCTCCTTGACGTATTGGGTCCACTCATGGAAGCGGTTTCCACATTCCTCCCTGGTGACTACTTCCCGTATTACTTCAGTGCGCCTTACCTTCAACGCCCTCTTCTCGCTGCAATTATGGTCACTGTGGTTGCAGGTATTCTCGGTTGCTACCTCTTGATTCAACATCTTGCTCTTATGGGAGATGGACTTGCACACGTAGCATTTGGAGGTGTTGCAGTTGGTATCGTCTTAGGCGCTACCTCGCCGCTGTCGTATGCACTTGTATTCAGCGTCACTGCTGCCGTTCTTATTCATGAAATGCAGTCGAGAGAAATGCTGACTGGTGATGCTTCAATTGCTATTTTCCTAACAGGAATGTTGGCTCTGGGGCTTGTGATTCTACGGCTCGGAGGCGGAGCTCTTACTACCGATATTGAATCGTTTCTGTTCGGAAATCTAAACTTGATTGACGAGGCGAGTCTCGATTTAATCGTTCTAATATGTCTCGGTTCGCTGGTTGTTCTCGGATTCATTCGTCAAGGATTACTCGCTTGCGCAGTTGATCCCGTTGCAGCTCGTGTCCAAGGACTTCCCGTTCGAAACATCGGTTTGCTGTTTAGCGTCACTACAGCCGCAGTCGTGGTCGTGATGGTCCAAGTTGTCGGAACCTTGCTGGTGACTGCCCTGCTGGTTACCCCTGCAGCAACCGGTCAACTGCTCGGACGAAGTTTCCGACAATGCATGTTATGGACTCAGGCGTTCGGATTTTGCTCTGTCATCTTGGGCCTGTACTTGTCGGCTGAGTACGATACGGGAAGCGGTTCAATGATCGCGTTGGTTGCAGCAGTTCTCTTCGCTATTGTGGCGGTCGGTCAAGTGGTCATCAGGTCGTTTATTCAGTCGGATGAAAATCTGAACTGAAGCGGGCCAGGTCTAAACTGAATCGTTATTGAGCCAGTTCCTGAGGATTTGCAAATGGTCACCCGCGAGTTCCAACTCACCAGAGAACACCGTTTCAATCGGCCAAAACTTAGCGTCAGCAGCATCGTCACCGCCCACGGGGTCTTGTGTACCGTCTTCAGTAATTTCGTAAACGACGCTCACGATGTGCTTTCGAGGGTCCCGGTTGGGGTCGCCCATCACCATGATGAGGCGCGGTGAATGGCCGTCAATCCCCGTTTCTTCCTTCAGTTCACGAACAGCTGCATCAATCGGGTCTTCGCCTTGGTCGACAAATCCTCCCGGAAGCGCCCACGCACCGGCCATGGGCGGATGTTTACGTTGAATCAAGAGGACGGTGTCGCCTCGCCTAACGGCAGCGTCAGCAGCAAGAGCAGGATTGAGCCATCCATTGCACGCATCGCAGGTCGTCATGTCACTCACCGTACCGTCGTCCACGATCTTGGTAGGTGCGGATGGCCTTGAGAAGGTCCTTCTTTTGGAACGAGGGCCAGAAGACATCGGTGAAATACAATTCAGAATAGGCCATCTGCCACAAGAGGAAATTTGAGATGCGCTCTTCTCCGCTGGTACGAATCACCAAATCAGGGTCGGGCATGTCTGCAGTGTAAAGCCGGTCGGAAACGGCTTGTTGGTCAATGTCCTCCAGTTCAATGTCGCCTGAAGCGAAGTCTTTGGCGATGGTTTGGATGGCGGTAATCATCTCTTCACGGCTTCCATAAGCCAGACAGACCGTGAAGACGTAATCGTTGTAATCCTTGGTTTTTGATTCGGCATAATCAATGGCTTCAATGACATTTTCAGGAAGGAGTTCCCTTCGTCCGATGATGTGAACTTTGACGTTGTGCTCGTGAATTCGGGGGTCATCTGCAATGTCACGAAGGCCTTCAGCATAGAGTTTGAACAGAATGTCCAACTCTTCTTGAGGCCGATTGAGATTCTCGGTAGAAAGGGCATAGACCGTGAACCAAGGAATCTTGAGTTCCAAGACCCAGTCCAAGACCCGTTCGAGTTTTTCCTTACCGATTCGGTGACCGATGCCTGTGGCGAGTTTGCTCTTCCAAGCAAAACGGCGGTTGCCGTCCATAATGATGGCAAGGTGATTGACTTGAAGGGGGTGGTCAAGGACTTCTCGCATCAACTTTGCCTGAACCGCGTGGCCCAGCACATCGCCCATACGTTCCGAGATACCCATGCTTCGCCTCCCTTCTCTGCTGAGGGCATACGGTGTTTGATTGCTTTCCTTACAACTCGACGGTGGCGGCATCATCTTTGAAGGGGAGAATGCAGTGCGAGTAGCATGGTGGATGAGCCGGTATGGGAGATTCCCGTGCATTCACCCAAGACGGCTCAATCCAAAAAACCGAAGAAATCTTCTTCGCGGGCAGAAGGCGACGGTTCAACCGATGTTGCGGATGCCGGGCTGCTGCCGTGGTATCCATCAGGATTGACTTCTGAGCCTCTTGATTCATCGACTCTTGAACTTGGAATAAGAACACCTTGGGGCAGAATTTGGGGTTGGGATTACAGCGAGGCATTGGACGCGTCATGGTGGCAGGAATCTCCAGGTTCTTGGTGGGGCGTTTGGCCCAAAAACGTGGATTCTGTTCGCGTTGTAGCACATACTCAAAACAAGATCATTGTTGCCCTTGGTGAGGACTTTATCGCCCACATCTATCCGCTTCAAACCGGTTCTGATGTTTCTACGCTTGTTCGTTACAAGCCATGGGGTGAGATTCTGAAAGAAGAGCGTGTCATTCTTCCAATCGGCGGGTTGCAAAACGATAACGGTGACCAACTGTGCATGTTCCCTTATCATGAGGTTCACACGCCGCAAGAGGCGGCCCTAAACCTTCAGAACCGCAACCAGTTGCATGCTCTTGGCGGTGCCGTTGGGCGCCTTCATTCAGCGTTGAAGCAGGAGGCTACTCCGAATACTGAATGGCGTTGGAACGCACGTCTCAAAGCCATTGAAGGGACCTTGAAAACAACCACATTATGGCGGGCACCGCATACAAAACACGTTCAAGGTCTCCCGCCGTTTCACATCAGTCTTGATGGGATTCTATGGGACGAAGATGTAACTCTTGTACCTCAGCCACGGCCTTTGGTCGACGATCTGTTGTGCGAAAGCGAACGCATGCCCGCCATCGCGACGCTTGCAAATTTAGAACAAACCATCGCTCTGCGAGGTGGATTCAGCGAATCCGTCCCGCGTGTTTCGTTCTATGCTGGCTGGGAGGCAAAAACTCCACCCACATGGGGCGGTCGTTTTCTTCGCACGCTCAAGGGTGGCGTTTGGATTTGGAGGTACGAGGCAATTCTGCTCGAACTGGCCAGAGCCCGAGCATTCAAACAACCCGAGGCAGAATCCATGTGCACGGGCTGGCTCAACGATGTGTCCCGTATCCAAGCCAAATTAGGAGTGCTGCGAATGACAAATTTGGGGGCCAAAACTTCGTTGATGTTGTTCTTGATTTCACTTGGTACGATTTTCTTTGCGGGTGGGCCGTTCACCGATTCTACTGGAGGAATTGGGCGAATGATGCTGGCGACCGTTGTCCTGTTTTTGGCGGTTGCACTGTACCGTTATACCGAGCAAAACATTCCTGAGCCGTATTGATTCAGCGTTGCTGACGGACACGGCCATCGTAGAATTCAATGCCGAGGTCTTCTGCAATGTTCTTGAGGCGGATGATGAATTTGGCTCGCTCTTCACGCTCTTCCACGCCACCCGCAACATCCCAGTAGAGGTTCAGGTCAACATCGAGCGATGTCGCTGAAATCATACTGACTTGACAGAATGACGAGTCTTCCTTGAGCGTTTTTGGATTCTCTTTGATGTCGTCCATCACGCGCTCGCAAAAGCTTGCAACGGCGTCACCGTCAGCGTTGATGTCGAGATGGAATTTTGTCTGCCATCGGCGCCATCGGCGCTTGCCCCAGTTTTCCACGGGGGAACTCACCAAATTGGCGTTGGGCATGGTGATGATGGTATCGGCTGAGGTCCGAATCAAGGTTGTTCGCAGGTTGATTTCAATGACTTCACCCTCAGCGGTTCCAACAACAACCCAATCGCCAATCTTGAACGGTCGGTCGAGCAGAACGGTGATTGCACCGAAGAAGTTGGAAATGGAGTCCTTAGCAGCGAGGGCCAAAGCAAGACCGGAAATTCCCAGCCCTGCGATGAGGGAGGTGAGGTCAAAGCCCATGGAATCTGCTACGAAGACCGCCCCAACGAAGATGATGACGAATCGCAGTGTGCTTTGCACGGCCGAGATGAGTGTTTTTTCCGTGCCGTCAAGAACCTCGTCGTTATCGAACAGCGCAACGACATCCTGAACGATGTTGACCAATCTAAAGGCCCATACAACCAATGCAATGGCAACGATAAATTGCAGAACTCCCGGCAGGAAACTTACGGCTATTGACGGCATGAGAATAGGCGAGCCCGTTCGTTCCATATCTTCGATCATGATGTTGATGACGACCATGGCCATCCCAACACCAACAGCAGTTCCAAGTGCCTTGTCAGAATCTTGGACTGTTTTACCTTTGATGGCCTCAGAACGAATCATGGTTCGAAGAACGGTTGGGGCGAACATCATGGTCAGTTGCCTGATGATGAGAATGCCGACCAAGATGCCGAAAATGAGGGCGAAAGTATACGTGGTAAATCCGAGAAATTCATCGCGAAGAGTGGAGTCGGCTGCGGGCGTCCATAGGTCTTCCATGACGAGGCCACACGGTTCTATGGGTTGTGCTTTTCTCTTGATTTTCCTCTCCCGCGTTATAATTTCATGGAAAAACCTCTCTTTCAGAGGCACGATTCCTTCAAGAAGTCAAGCGGTTTGGAGGGACTGATAGCATGATGCCGACCACGACTCAAACATCCCATCTCGCAGCACCGCGTCCTTCGCTGGGGTTCTTGATTTGTCTCCCTCTTCTTCTTTCACTGGCGAGCCCTGTTGCAGGGAGTATTGCCGTTGCTGAAACAGGGATTGAATCAACCCCTGAGAGCACGTGGTCAAGCGAATACGTCGCTTATGAATTCCCTTGGGGTGGCGATGAAGCCATCCAATTCAAAGAGTATCACACCTATGAGTCCATGCGAACACGTATGCTTCGCCTCGCAGAAGACAACCCTGACATCGCCTCGTTCCATGAAGGGCTCAACGGCGGAATGAACGCAAGAGGTCAAGATACCACCGAGGACACCTACAAGGGCTGGTATTACGGCCATGCTTCACCGTGGATGAAAATCACACTTGGGGTACAAGACGGCGAGTACAACGAGTTCAATGGAGATGCAGGCAATTACGAAGACCGTGAAGACGTTCTCATTGTGGGCAACCACCACGCTCGTGAGTGGATGTCGTACGAAGTTCCAATGTTCATGATCGAGACGCTCATTTGGTCCTACGACAACATCGGTTACGATAACGACGGCGATGGCTTGGTCGATGAAGATCCATGGGGCGACAGCAACGGCGACGGAGTTCTAGACGATGATGGCGACTGTCTCGCTTTGGACGAAGGCGTTCAAGACAGCGATGGTGATGGAATCAAGTGCGGACCTGGAGACCTGGGTGTTGACGAAGATTTCTCCGAGCAGACGCTTCATGACCTGGTCAACAACCGTGAAATCTACGTCGTACCGATGCTCAACGTCGACGGTAACCGCTACGACCGTGAAGTCTTCTGCGGTGAAACCGCTTGGGAGAACTGCGCAACCAGTGGATGGAGAAAGAACCTCAGGGACAACACCGTGACCGGAATCACTCCTTTGCCAGATTTGGACGAACAAGTCGATGAGGGATGTGACGGTGTCGATCTTAACCGAAATTATCAGTTTGAATGGGGTGCTCCATTGGGCGCTACTGGACCACTGATTCCGGGAGCCTGCTACGCCGGTCAAAACAACGACGTCTACAACGGCCCCGTTGACACGGTTGACCAAGACGGCGACGGTCGCCTCAATGAGGACGGCGTTGACGGAAAAGATGACGACGGTGACGGCCTGGTTGACGAAGACTGGCTTGGCGGTAACAGCGAACCAGAAACCAAATTCATCCAAGACTTGACTGAAATGAACGATGACAACGACAACGGTGGGTCCGACTTCCCCGTGACGCTCACCTGGCATTCATTCTCGGAATTGATCCTCTACCCGTGGGGCCACTGTCAAAACTGCGACAACCCCGACCAAGATCAACTCAAGTACCACGGAGATGTCATGGCGACCATGTCAAATTACGAAAACATGCAATCCTCTGGCCTCTACCCAACCAGCGGAGACTTCTGCGATTGGCATTACGGTTTGTTCAACTCCTACTGCTACACCATGGAAATCGGAAATGCTTTCCACGAACGCCCAGAGAACATCGACGACATTCTTCTGCGCAACGTCGGCATGGGCATGTACATGATTGAAATTGCAGACAATCCGAAGGAACGAGCAGATTTGGCCATCGCCAATATTTCACAACAGAATTACTTGTTGCAACCGACCATGCTCACCATTCCAGACGAAGGCAATGTCCCGATTGACATTTGCATCAACAACCTCTTCCCGTACAGCCAGGAGAACAGCGAGGTCAAGTGGCGTATGGTCAAACCAAGTCGCCTGCAAAGCGACTACGGCCCTCGTGAATGGTCGACCACGGAATGGACCACTGCCTCGGTCAAACGCGTGGATGAAGCATGCACAACAGGAAACGGTAACGGAACCGTGCTGCGGGCCATGATTCCTGTTTCTGAGTCAACAACCGGGGAGTTGCATTACAAGGCCATGGTTTCAACGCTCAGCGGTGCAGATTTCTATCAATACCCTGCAAACGGTGAATACTACACCATGCAAATCACCTATCGCGCTGCCTTTGGCAATTTCTTTGGGGCCATGTTCATGTTTACCGTCGTAGCAACCTTCGTTTGGGGTGGTTTGGCAGTTGCTTTGCGCATCATGCTCAACCCTGAAGAGAAAGAAGACGTCGTGTCCGAAGGTGACTTGCGTTCTGCCGTTGAAGGAACACTTGCTTGAGGTGATACCATGTCAGATTCAGACCAGTTCAACGGCCGTATGGGCCTCATCTTTGCATCCATTGGTGCAGCAATTGGAACGGGAAACATTTGGCGTTTCCCCCGGATGGTCGGAGCAAACGGCGGAGGAACCTTCCTCGTTCCTTGGCTCATTTTCTTGTTTGTATGGTCGATTCCACTCGTGATTGCAGAATACGCTATGGGTAAGCGAAGCCGAACTGGAACAATCGGTACCTTCCGTATCTTCGCAGGACGTAGGTTCGCTTGGATGGGCCTGTGGACCGCTTGGATTTCCACCGCTATTGGTTTCTATTACGCTGTTGTTTCAGGATGGACGTTGAAGTATTTCCAACTGGGAATTAGCGGCGCACTCACTGGAGAAAAAGTAGATACAACGGAAGTATGGAATGCCTTCCTTCAATCACCCGGCCAGGTCATCTTCTTCCAATTCATCGTCGTTGTTTTGGTACTCGGTGCTATTTGGAAAGGTGCAAAAGCCATTGAGAAAGTCAACTTTTACCTGATGATTTCACTCTTTGCTTTGCTGTTCCTCACCCTGTTCCTTTCGCTTTGGATGGACGCCTCTGACGGTTCACTGGATGGAGCTATGTTCATGTTCACAATTGACTTTGACATGTTGTTTGAGCCGGAGGTTTGGATCAACGGGTTATCTCAATCGGCGTGGTCATGTTCAGCGGGAATGGGCATGTGCATCACCTACGCCGTGTACATGCGTAAGGACGAGGATACCGTTCTCAACGCCTTTACCATGGGGCTTGCCAACAACAGCATTTCCATCATTGCTGGACTCGCAGTGCTTTCGGCCATCTTTGCCGTGAACCCTGACCCCTTGGCTACCGTGACCGGCGGTTCTTCCGCCATTACCTTCCTCGCCTTGCCCGAAGTCTTTGCACAGGCTCCAGGGGGCGCTATTGGCCCGCTCTTTATGATGGCAGGATTTTTCCTCGCCCTTTCGTTTGCAGCGATTACATCCATGATTTCCACGGTTGAATTGTGTGTTCGAAACTTCGTTGACCACGGCTACGACCGAGAGCGCTCCGTCCTCATCACAGGGATTGCTATCTTTTTGTTCGGTCTACCTTCCGCAGTGATGTGGATTAAACTTGACAGCGCAGGAGTGGCTTTCCCCGAATTTTTGGAAGTCCAAGACCACATTTGGGGATACGGACTGATGTTCTCTGGACTGTTCATCGCTTTCTCCATCTGGAAGTACGGTTACATCAAGTGGCGCAAGCAGGTTGACGAAGGAACTGCACCGGACGGCCTTGCTGGCTACATGGGATTTGGCGTCTCAGCGTTCCGTGACGATTTCATCAACACCGGTGACAACGATTTGGAAGTTGGCCGTTGGTGGGACGTCACGATTTACCTTGCGTTCCCCATTCTCTTTGTCGTCCTCATGGGATCGTACTTCACCGATATGATCGCCAATACCGATAACGTTTGGGATCCATCAAATCCAAAGGGACTCAGCATCATTCTTCTGTTCTGGGGCGTTGTTGCTGTGACCTTTATGTTCCTCAACAAATTCCTCATTGCTCGCCCCTTGTTCCGTAACATTCCCGAAGGTGCTGATGTTGACATCTCATCTCTACCTGGTGGCGATGATGAACTCGTTGTTGCTCTTGGAGACGTCGTGCCAGGGTTTGAACACCTCGCTGCAAAAGAGACAATCCTTGAAGCAGAGATTACCGGTTGAGGGGGAGACTTATGGCCGAGTTGTGGGAAACCCTCACCATCGGCCTTATCCTTTCGGTCCTCTTCATCGGAGTGAGTTACTTCTTCTGGCGGCGCTATGACCGTCCTACACCTTTGATGGTTGAACGGGAGGAAGAAAAGCAGCGCCTGAAAGCAGAACGCAAAACATGGCGCCAGGTCGAAGCCAAAATGGAAGCGGAACGCCTTGAAGCCGAATCAAAGGCGCAATACGACCAACGCAAAGCACAGGAACGTGCTCGAGCCGAGCCTCCAAAACAAGAACAGGTCGCCAATGCTTGGGGTGCGCTAGGGGTCGGGACACCAACGCCGGCAGCTTCGACGTCCGATTTTAAAACGGACGGCATCGATGCTAATGCATTGCAGCGTGCAAGTGTCCAAGGTGGGCTTGAAGTCGAGGAAGCCAACGACGATGATGTTCTTTCCGTTGACGAATTGGTTCAGGTTCGTCAAGACCCAGGCGTGGGTGGACGAACCGAAGAACCGGATTGGGAACTGATCGATAAAATCACTGAAATTGCAGAAAAAGACGACCTGGAGGTTCCAGAAGTACCAGATGCCCCGGATTTACCCTCGGTTGATGAACTCCTCGCCCTCTCTCTTGACGCTCCGACAGAACCCGATGAACCCCACGCCCTCTCTCTTGAGGCTCCGGCAGAATCCGATGAACCCCACGCCCTCTCTCTTGAGGCTCCGGCAGAATCCGATGAACTCCTCGCCCTCTCTCTTGACGCTCCAACAGAATCCGATGAACTGGAAGTCCATCCAGAAGCGCCTGACATCGAAGATGCGACCGATACCAGCGACGAGGCCATCTGGGAATCAAGCGATAACGACGACCCTTGGGCCGGTGCTCAATGGTCTGAGGAATGAGCCTTAGGAAACACATTTTCCGACGTCAATCAAGCGAAGGGGTGATGAAGCCTCGGCGGCTCGCCAAGAACAATGGTACAACGTCCACGCGGCACTCGAGATTTCCCACCAGCGGCAATGAATCGCCGTCTTGCTTTGGAGCGCTTGCTGGAAGATGCTGCTCAGCGTCACGGATTCTCTCGCGTCCAGACTCCGGTCTTCGAATCTCTGGAACTCTTCACCGCTAAATCCGGTCCTGGTGTCATCAACCAACTCTATGCCTTTCAAGACAAGGGCGAGCGAGAATTGACACTTCGCCCCGAATTAACAGCCCCAGTCATGCGAATGGTCGCTGAAGAAATGCGCATGGACACCAAACCGCTGCGCCTTTCCTACTACGGTCAATGCTACCGATATGAAGAATTCAAAACGGGGCGCTATCGAGAATTCTTCCAGTACGGGGTTGAGTTGATCGGTGCTTCTGGACCGCTGGCTGAAGCCGAAGTGTTGGCGTTGGCCGTCAACATGCTCCACGCAACGGGCCTTGAGGACTGGGAAATTCGAATTGGTCACGTCGGCGTGTTGAAGGATGCTCTAACCGGTCTTGGGTTATCGAGTGAGGTAGATGCAACCACCGGAGAGCCACCGATTGCAAGCGCCATGCGGTTGCTTGACAAAGGCGATGATGCGGGCCTTAGCGGACTGTTCACGGCTCACGGACTTGATCCAGCAAACACCGAACCCCTGCGCGCTTTGGCGTCGCTTGAAGGCGGTTTGGAGACCTTGGGACCTGCTCGGGAATTGCTCTCGAGTATGGACGGTGTCTCGTTGGAAGCGTTGGACGAGTTGGAGACGACCTTGACGGCGCTTGCGGCTCTTGCCCCTGCTCCACCTTCATTGGCCGTTGACTTGACCGTCGCCCGAGGACTTGACTACTACACCGGAATGGTGTTTGAGGTCAAGGTCGCTGAACTGGGCGGTGAAGGACAGGTGCTCGGTGGTGGTTCTTACAAACTCCTGCACCTGTTTGGACTGCCAGACCTGGACCCGTGTTGCGGCTTTGGACTGGGCTTTGACCGCGTTCTTTTGGCCCTTGAGGCCCAAGCGAAAACCTCGGGACGTGAAGAAGTCGTTCCGGGAGAGGCAGATGCCCGTCCTCACATCGCCATCGCTCCAAACAAGGCCGATTCCATGCCGCTCTTGCCGCTGGTTGCCTCGTTACGAGAAAAGGGCGCCCGTGTCGAGTTGTTGCTGACCAAGAAGAATTACGGACGCATCATCAAATGGACCGAAGGCATCGGTGCCAGCCACCTTTTGGTGGTCAAACCTGAGGATTTGGAACAGGGTACAGGACGCCTCATCAATTTCAAAACGGGCGACCGTACCGATATTGAACTCAACGCCTCATCCGTGCTCAACGCTCTGTGAGCGTCCTTAGCGCTGGCTTCACTCGGTGACTTCGTTCTCTTTGCGATGGTTGACGAAGAGGGCCATGCCAAGAGCGGCTGAGGCTACGACGAGGGTGAAACCTGGTGTGTCTTCTGTTTCCATCATGTCATCTCCAGCCTGGAACTCTTCGCTCCAGCTGTCGTCGCTGATGGGCATCTCAAAGCGGCTTTCTTCACCGAGTTTGATGGCGAACCATGCGGGTTCATTGGTCGTAACAAAACCCCACCCGCTGTTGATTGTACGGTACCTTTCAGTTTCATGGTGACTTCAATGATGGGGCTGTCGTCTCGACCGTCCCATTCTGCATGGTCTTCGGTGACGGCGAAGGCGAAGGGAACATTTTGTTCGCCCTCTTGGATGCCGGTGAACTGGTTGGTCCACACTTCAGCACCGCCACGGAAGACGGTGATGTTGAGGTTCTCGCAATCGTTGTTGCAGGGTCCGTTGTTGTCGCCGTTGGTCCAATCGCCGCCGACGTCGATCTTGAAGTTCCCACGGAATTCTCCGTCAGTGGTCATGAGCAGGCGCTTGTCAAGGTCGGGCTTCATGCGGAATCGAAGGTTGATGTCGATGACGCCGTTGTCCTTTTCTTCACGAAGTTCTCCTTCTTCAGTGGATTCGGTATCGTTATTTGCAAAATGAGACCATGCGTCGGCAAAACCATCGTGGTACATGTACATCGTGGTGTTGTTGGCATTGGGTTGTTTGGGGTCTTCCTGTTGTGTTTGTTGAGCACTGACGTCGCCTGCTTGAACGGGAACGAGCAACATTGCAACCAAGACAAGGGCAATCACGGATTTACCACGCATGATAAACGCACGCCGCGCCTTACTTTTGAAACCTTCTCGGTACTTGTGCGCCGAACAAAAGCCTCATTCAAAGCGATGGAAGTCCATGTTGTTGGCTCGGTCACCTTGTTGCTGGCGTGTAAGTCGAAGGGCGTCACCGAGGGCATCAGGTTGCATTCGGGCGACGTTGAGCGTGGTTCCGCCTACGCCGGTAATGATGGCCATGACCTTGATGGTGTCTCCAAATCCAGCATCTTGTCGGGCACCCCAAATGACGTTGGCGTTATCGCTCACCTTGGCGGTCAAGAGGTCCACGACCTGATTGGCTGCTTCAAGCGTCATGTAGGGTCCGCCTGTTACGTGAATGAGTACACCGGTCGCTCCCGAAATGTCAACGTCCAAGAGTGGATGGTTGAGTGCTTCGTGAACCACTTCTTCGGGACCACGGTCGGATTCACCGTAAAGCATCATGGTGACGCCGCCGTTGGCCATGATGGCCCGAATGTCAGCAAAGTCCAGGTTGATGAGGGAAGGCAACGTGATGGTCTCGACGATTCCTTTGACGATCTCTGCAACCAATTGGTCCATGATGGAAAACGCCTCATCCAGAGGGAGGTTTGGTACAAAGTGAAGCAAACGGTTGTTGTCCAATACCAAGACGGCATCGGCACATCGACGAAGCGATTCCAATCCTTCCAAGGCACGGTTCATGCGTTGACGGCGTTCAACATGAAACGGCGTGGTCACGATACCGACGACAAGAGCGCCAGCAGCTTTTGCTTCTTCAGCGACGATGGGACAGATGCCGGTTCCGGAACCTCCACCGAGACCCGACGCAATGAATACGAGGTCTGCGCCGGTCACGATTCGCTTGATCATTTCACGGCCTGCTTCAGCACAACGGCGTCCTGTTGACGGGTCGCCTCCAGCACCCAATCCGCGGGTGATGTGACGGCCTACGAGCAACTTTTGCAGGGCGCGTGTGTGGTCGAGATGTTGTTTATCGGTGTTGATGGCGACGGTGACAGCGCCTTCCACACCAAGGTGAGTAATGCGGTTGAGGGTGTTGTTTCCAGAGCCGCCACAGCCAACGATGAGAATTCTTGGATTCGGGACTCCAAACGAGCCAACTTCCTCATCCATGAGGGTTGTAGCGCCGCGATGAATGGCATCATCTTTCAGACCCTGTATCATGTCGGCGAATGCGTTATCGTTACCGCTCGCCCCACCGTTTGTACCACTAGAAGCATGCCCAGGTCCCATCCTTTCACTCCTCCGTTTGCGAGCCTCTCCTTACCCTACATAACCGCGACCCTTCAAACGATGGCGAAGATGGCGATTTTGGAGGTAAATTCTCGGCTCCGTTATCTCTAGTTCGGAACAGAGTCCTCAACCTTTGAAAAGCCTCTCCCTCTCCTGGGGAAACGGTGTGCAACCTCGCTCATTTCATTGATGAGGGTTAAGTACTGGAGGCAAGTGCGACAGAATACCTCGCTTAGCTCAGTTGGTAGAGCACCTGACTGTAGTTGTGTAAAAACAAACGTCTCAGCAGACATCAGGGTGTCCCCAGTTCAAGTCTGGGAGCGGGGACCACATTTGCAAGACCGCTTCGGTGGTCCACGCTCTATCGAGAGGTTGAGCGATTTCTTTCACTTCCTCTCTCATGGGAGCGGGGACTCTTATCGAAGCCTTACGGTACGTCCACGCTCTATCGAGAGGTTGAGCGCTCTCAAACAACCGTAATCGTGTAACTACCAAGCTCAATTACTTCAACCGAGACCTGCATGTCTTCATCTTCCGTAAAATTTTTCTGAGTGACGCGTACCGTAATTTGGCACGATTCTTCAGCAGCGCCGGAGCACCAGTTCTGATTGTTACCTTCAGTGATGAGAATGCTTTCCATAGCCGTTAATCTTCGGTCCTCAAAGATTTCAAGATATTCAAACGTGCAAGAACCATCCCACACCCTTGTGCAATCCGCGGCCTCACTTCCGTCAATTTGGATGGAAATTCGGATGGTTTCTTCTGAGAACATCTTGGATTTATCCATCAAATCCAGAACGACTAATTGATCGGATGATCCATTGGTGAGGACACCGTTTGCATCTCGTATCTTGAACGTTGGTTCATTTGCCGCAGAGGTTACGTATTGTTGCAAGACGAAGCCTCCGATTCCGGTCATCAAAATCACTAGGCCCATGACGACGGTTTTGACCTTACCTCGCCACTCTAGATGTTCTTCCTCGTCATCGTTAAAATCGTAATGGTTCGCTTCACCAAAGTCATCGTGCCCTTCGTTGTCTTCGAGTTCCTCCCATTCATGATTCATCAAGGTGTGATAGGCACTCGCGCTGATGACCATCATTGCAATCAGGGAACCGCTTCCTGGGATGAAAGCGTCTTGTTCAAACGAACTTAAACCGTTGAAATCACTTTTACTGACGGTCATGAATAGGATTCCAATCAAAGGAAGGTAGGACGCTGGCAGGACCCACCAAGGAACTTTTTTGATGAGCGTGAGCAGAGATACGAGCACGACCATTCCTGAAAGTCCAACAGCCAGTTGATTGTAAAGCAGAACCGTTTCAAACATTTCAGAAAATTCCGTTAATCCTAGATCGTTTGCGAAGTCAAGGTTTTCTTCCACGGCAGGAACGGCAAAGATCTGTGTGAAGGCAAGAACTGCGAGTGATGCAATCAAGCCAACCAATGCAGCAAAAGCCCCCAACGGAGGAGCATCTTTTGAGAAGATTTGAACGTCCAATTCAGGTTCAGGCACCTCGTTTGGGTCAAAATTGGCCCAAGCCTTCAACGACCAACTAAAGATGATCAAGAAAGCAACCATGGAAAAAATCGCAGGGTATACCGCATCAATAAGGAAAAACGAAGGTTGTTCAAATTGGTAGCAATAATACTCTAGAGGGTCGCAGGCATCTACACTCTTCTGCTCTGAAGAAAAAGCAACCAATGATGCAATGAAAAGAACACACAGAAGGGCGAAATTAGATGCAGAGACTGTCCACCATGGTGTTTTTTTGGTGATGGTCATGACCGCTAGGCCGATCATAACCACTGCGATTACGAGGGTTGCGATGTTGAGGAGTTGGTAGAGTTCCAACCCGTCTAAGAACACGGCGCTCATTTCACCTCCAAACCGGGTCGCTTCCGAAGATTGCAACTCAATGTTCAGTTTTGCAGTTGGCATGGTGATAAAATAAGTCCAGACCATGACGAGAAAGGCAAGACCAATCCCCAACATTGCCGTTCCGGAGCCCAAACGAGGAACCGGCATGAATGGTTCGTCCCCTTCACCATCAGCCTCATCATCATCTTCCTGCTCGTATTGACTTGATGATTCTGTGACGGACGAGGTTGTAACTTCCTCTTCATCAACCCAAATACGATAACCGTCATCCGTGGAGTGCCAGTAATTCCCTTCCACATCAAGGTACCAGTGAGTCCCGCTTTCGTCGGTCTCCAACCATTCGCCTTCCGGCAGACTTTCCCAATCGGGAACAAAGTTCCGATGTCGCTTCCCCATTGTGGGGGGCGGACCTCTCCCCGACATGGTAGTCTGTATCTATACCAACTAATAGAATGAGGTTACGATGCTAACGAGGACTCAATCAAGCCAAAACGCTGGCTTCTTCGCCATTGTTTGACCGAACCAACGCCACATGCAATGCGATACCGACGGGCATCAACATGACGCCAAAGAACACCGTTGTAGCCGTGACCCATCGTTCACTTTTGTGCTCCAGGTAGCGTTTCTTCCATGCCTAAACCCATAGCTGTTGGTAAGGTGAGGACGTTCAAGCACGAGAAGGTACAGGCGATTGTTGTGAGAAACCATGACTTTGAGAGCACACGGTATCATCCTGAGGCGCAGGCGAAATATTCCGATTTTCTCGACCCGGGAGTTCACCTCTTGACCACAGAAGGGTTGTACGCCCTGTTTTCGTTGCTTTCTCCGGAAGTTGCAGTTGATGCAACCGGGCCGTTGGCGGAGTATTATGGTGTAGAAGTGTACATCAATCCCGATGACGAAGTTGACGGCACTCGCAAGCATGAAATGAGGTACATGAGCGAGTAGTTGCCCGTTTTAGCAGTGGCGAATGACTTAGGAAGAAATTGCTCGTAATAATGTCATCAAGTTGTTGTTCACAAAATGTATTCCGTTTTCATTGAGTATTGATTTCCAAAGGTCGTTTCCGCCTGTGGTCGGGAACATATACCTCAAAACATCTCTTGCGAACTGGGGATTAAGTTTGAAAAAGCCTCCTAGAAGGCATAACGCTTCAACAAAACCAATGGGTGTCTTGATTTTTCCATTGAGCGTGAAGTCCTCATTGAGCAAGGATGCATTGAGCAAGTTGTGTAGGTATCCAGCCTGATTCATTTTTTCGTAACACTCGATTCCAGCAGCAAATAGTTCATTATCGTCAACGCTTATCGGCCAAGGTGAGATTTGATCTTTGAGATGAGACACAATTGGTCCGAGTCGGTGTCGCGTGACAAGGATTTCTTCTTGGTTTTGACGAAGTATATGTTCAAAGGCAAGTTCAGCATGCTCATAGAGGTCAAAAGAACGTTTTACCACGCGGTCATTGATTCCTATCCTGTTGGCAAAGAGCCATAAAGGTTCAATGTGGTACATGTGGTATGATTTGTCGAGATATGTTGCCAAAATAATGTGCTCTTTGTATTCTCCAATCTCTGTTCTGTAGAGGGTCGATAAGTATGGCCCCAAACATATGAACCAATCTTTTGTATTCTTGTACTTTGAAGCCCTGTTATCTTTTCCAATTTTGGAGGCTTCATCAATAAAATTCCTCTGTTTAAATGGATTTTCAGCAATGGTAAAATGATAGGGAGGCTCAACGAAATGCCTTCTGTCGGCAATTGCGTCCGAATAGCATTTTTGTAATAATAAGGATTCATCTCCTCTTTCTCCATGCCCCGTGCCTCTGTCAAATTCATTACCGTACTGAATGCCACATGATGGATTATTGCACACATAAAATGTCTCTTTTTCATTGATCACTATGATCCCTGAGCCACACGCTTCACAAGGTTCTGGTGCTTGAATTGTCACGCTTTGGTCAAAGACTTCCTCGCTGACAAGAGGTATTCCGAAGTCATGCTCTCTTCCCGCCTCACGCAGACACACCACGGAAATGCACAAACCGAGAGGCGCAAAATCGTCTGATGATTGACTGCCTGTAGGTTCGCCATACGGACGAAAACCAAGTTCTTCAACACGGTTTGGTTCGGTGATAAACGTCCCTTTGTTATTTCGCTCACAATACAGACAGACAGGTAAGCTTTGAGCCACTGGAGCGGATTTCTTCCTTTTTGCAATTTCGACTCGGTCAGCCTCCACCTCGTCCTTTGTGTACAGTATCTGGAAATTTTTTGGTTTTTTCTGGAGCGATTCGTTTAATTTGTACACCTTCCCTACTTCTTCATCGCAACAGGTGCACTTTCCCATCAAATACTCAGCCCCTCCCACGCATTTAGAGCCACAATTGTAAACATAATCAATCCCATCATGAAGAAGGAAACCAGGGAGTTGAGTGTGCCCTTTTTCGCAATGAAATGAATGTAAATCCAACCTACTGTAATCATTGCATTTCATACAAACACAATACACTTCAGGGGGTATCAATTCAATGCCTCCTTTTCTGTTATTTTTAGGAGTTGTTCTGCAACGAAAGTACCAAGATCGGTGAGCAAGTATGCCATTCCTTGTTTGACGACCAATCCATGTCCATTGAGATTCTTTATGATGCGATTAAAATTTGTAGGATAAAATATCTCCTTATATTTGGACTTCAATTCACGCTCATAAAATTTAGAGAGGTTTGCGTTGTTAGCAGTTTGTTGTTGTGCTGTTGTGGACTTCGGTGCCTCGAACAAATTACCTTCTAAACTGGCATTTTGTCCCTCGTGATAGCGCTCCCAAAGCAGCAAAATCTGCAAGAAATTTGGAGCATCTTTTGTGTTTCCATGTGGATTTTTAAATGCATTGAGGGTTTCGTAAGCCATTTTGTTTGGGACTGGAATAAGGTGCTCTTTTCGTGTGAATGGGGATTGCTCTTCGTTTGGTAATTGATTTTTGTAAATGTATGTTGTTATGGCGCCTGAAAGCAGTGTGAAAAAGGAAACGGCACTGTGTAATTTACCGAGGGGCTGTGTTAGATCAATATTCCACCTTGACAGCCCAAAGTTCTCCTCAAAGATTTGGCATTCATTGAGGAGGCGAAGCAAAAAATCAAGATGGAATTCTTGTGTTGCTTCAGGATTGATGACAACCAAGTGTCGTTTCATATCGATCAGGTCTTCTTGAGAACGTCGCATCAGCACTCGGTGCGCATTACGTAAATCCCCAATAAAGTGAGCATCAGAGTGTTCAAATTGAACGATCGCATCTTCTAAAGTGACAACATGTGTGCCTTCAATTTCATCTGAATGACGTTGCAACACAACAAGAAGCCCATCAATTGGTTGGAGGGGTGCGAGGTATTGAAAGAGATTAAAATCCTGTTTTTCCCCCCTTTCGTTTTCCGTTTGGATGTGGGGCAGTCTCCCGAACACAATGTTGAGATTTCGCCGTATAGTGTCGTTCTCAGAAAAGCGACGGCCACAATATGAGGCGAACGCATCAGCAAAACCAGCCGGAGTGAGTTTGTACGAAACGGAGTCTTTGGCGACCGGCAACTTTTCGACAAGATTCTTTTCAACAAATGTCTGCAATGCAGGGCGCACTCCCAGCGTGGTGCCTGCTCCAGCGTATCCACTCAATCGTTCTGCGTCACTGTAACCGAGGTGCTCAGGTCTTTTGTTTTCGATGTCTTGGAGGTGGAAATGCAACAGTCCACGGAGGGTGCTGGTAGCGATGTCTGTTGTTGAACCCGTGCGCTTGATTGAAAGAGCTGGTTGAAGTGAATCAATGTGGAGAAGATGAGCGTTAGGATGGCACTGTGCACTCAGCCACAGAAGATGGTCATGCAATCTTGAGCCACGCCCGAGAAAAACGGTGGTTTCGTTGTGGAGGTTCATGCATTTTTGGATGTGATTGAGTATTGCCCATGGTTGTGATTTTAGATCTGTAGGAGTTTGTATGTTTTTGGTCTGCATTTTTGGTAATACCACACGCTCAACTGAACAGGCTACGCTAAGAGAATTGTTTAATTCTTCTTCAATCAATCCGTATTCCTCGTCTCTCGGAACAAGCAACACGCATCTTGAGATTGAAGTTCGTTGAAGCCAATCAATAACGTGCTGCGAAAGAACGCTGTTACTGCCTGCAGCGCCGTGTGCCGTGATCACTACATCCATGATATACGCTTGATGTGACACCATATATACCATTCTCGTAAGGGTCGAGGGCTTAGATGCAGTCGTTCAGTCTTTTTTGACACATATATCTCTTGTCAAGGCCGGTTTTGGTCATGACAGGAGAAGTTAAGCAGCTCACAATCCTGTTTCCAGATGCGGATTTTTCCACCGTTGTTCCCGTCCATGATGAGAGTTCAACGCTTAATGATGTCTTGAGGACCAACGGCCTTCAGTCAAGAGATGGCTCCTATCGCCTATTATCCGACTCTGATGGCATGATGGTCAATTACCAAAAAGCGCATTCAGGTCCTGATGTTATTCGTGTTGAACCACCAAAAAATGTAGCTCAAATCTGGATTGACCGATTACAAGGCCCATATTTCGCTCCTTCACAGGATCATCTTGGCCGTGATATTACGGTGCTGGGGGGCGTGGTTGACACGTTCACCACTGCTTATACTACTTCTTGGAAAAGAGGAGACCATTTGGTTGGCTATCAGTTTTCCCCTTCGGCCCCGTATTATTCCATACAAGGGTTGGTATTTCTGCAGGTACCATTGAAGGGAGCCACATCAAATCTCTATAATCCTGAAACTGGATTGTGTGATTACAAGGTGAAGTTGGAAGTCGAAAAGGAACAACTTGATGCAATCAGAGGCCTTTGGTCCGCATGGGAAATCACAGGAGGCCTGCACGCAGTCAAGTTTCGCGGAGATATCACACCGATCCCGAGGGATTTTGCACCATATCAGCCTAAGACAAGGCCTAGAAGTCGTGCCCGGAGCAGGATTGTGGAGATTGGTGAAATCTCAACCGTTCAGTTGGACCCACCCATTCACCGAAGTCGTACCACAGGCCCCAATTCCTGGCCTGTATTGGTCTGCGGTTCAGCGCAGAGCAGTCCATCACCAAAGCGTGGGGTCTTGGTAGCAAAGAGCAACCAATCACGTCCTAACATGGTGAACCTCGAGGGATTTTCATATGGAATGACGCAGTTCATCAAGATTCCAGAACAGGGGCGTACGGTCGCCCTGTATAACCCGATGATGAAGGATAATGTGGAATGCACCCTGATCAACAGCGAAGAGCATCCACTTGACGATTATCGCGGTCGCTGGGTCATTGTTCAATTAAAGCGCCATACGCGATACAAGCGAGCTCTTCGAATTGTTGCTTTCCCCAGTGATTTCCACAAAAAAGGGGGCCGAATCAATGAATGAGGCATCGTTTCGGTTTGTGTCAAAAGTGACAAACTTCGGCTTAATCAGTACCCCTAATTGATGAGAACCCAACTCAAACGGAGATGAATACAATGACCAATAATACCCCTTGCGAAGACTGCCACGGAACTACATTTGAGTTGGATATTTCTCGGGCAGAACGTACCTGTTCAGATTGCGGTTTGGTTGACAATCACTACACTCTTGATGCTGATACCAACAGCAGTTCAAGCTTGGGTGATACTCGTCATAGCGAAGCGATAGATGTTTTTTCAAACAACCCGAATTCAGCGAAAGGAGGGCGTATGAATCCTTTTGGGGATCGAACCGATTATGCAGGAAACCGCCTTACTCCTGCACAGCGCCAAATGTTCATTCGTTTGGGACGAGCTGATCGCTCCAGCCAACGTGAACAAGATCCAATGTGCCGTGAACTGAAGCAAACGCTGGCATCCATGTTTGGTGAAAACCTCGCCCGCGCCACAACACATCTTGCTGATGCCACTTGCCGAAAATTGTCCCCAGAACGGGAGGCCATCCGGAGGACCTTGTCATCGGGAGAACAAGCTGCGCTTATTTGTCCAAAGACTTCCATCACTCGAAAACCCAAGGGCATCCGAGGGAACAGCCATCAACATAATTTGCAAATTATGGCTCTTGCTGTTGCTACCCTTTCTCACAAATGGTTGAGGACACCCGCCTTTAATCCAATGCCGATCATGGAACAGTATGAAATCTCAACGAAGCAGGTAAGAAATGCAATGCAAACCATTTCCAAATCCTACAAAGCCCGCTGCCGAATGGGGTGGGCTGTGATTCCAGACGTCATGGAACGTTCTTCTCTAAGAGCCGATAAACTCGATATTGCAGCAGAGAACTTGGTGGTAGCTCTTGCTCCGCATTTCGATGATGACGATATGAAGTCAATTCAACAAATCTTTTGGGACCTTATGACCGAAATAAAGGAACCTTCTGTCGACGGTCCTATGGCTAATCTTTCCATCGGTTTCTTGTCAGGTTGTGTCATGTATTCGACCTTGAATCTCCTGGGCATGGAAAAGCATCAGCTTGGACGTATTGCAGGCGCAGTAGGGCTTTCACCTGCAGGTCTATCAAACCGGCTCAAGGATCTTGAGCTGAAATTCAAGAAAGGTCGCTTTCCCGAAGCACACTTTATGTTTGCATCTGACCCTTTGGGCACATATTCGGAGTCATGAACATGTGAACCATTTCATCATTGTGAGGTGATTCACTGTTGGTGACAGTTGTGTCAAATAATACAGAAAAAAAACCCAACGAACTGCGTTGTAGATAACCCCCCAAAGGAGAAGTCATTATGGCCAAGAAAACGTGTAAGAAGTGTGGAACCAAAACCTGCAGTAGATTTTACGAAGAATGCGATCATCCAAAATTGATCACAAGAGGTGATTACCTTCATTGTGCCTGTTGCGATGACAATCTTGGAGAATGGAGGTCAAACGAAGAATATTTCTACATTACTGGTACGCAGTATGACGTCAATTAGATGCCTCAATAGAAAACACATCAGGTGATTATATGCTATGGCAACACACCCAACGAGATGGTTCAATAAACCGAGAAGGTCGGCGCCCACCTCGTCTGAAGCATGAAGATTCAGTCGACCGCCCTCTGTATCATGGTTCACCCGTGGAAGGTCTGAAAGAGATTGAGCCGAGATCAAATTGGATAAAGAATCCGGCCCATCGAAAAGTGATTCCCCCTCTAGTATTTCTAACCGATGAGATTCAAGTTGCTCGATTGTATGCATCAGGTTGGCGAACATTTCTCCTGTGTGTTCTTCGAGGTAATACTCCAAAGTGCACCGGGTCGGTATACAGAGTTAAAACAAAAAATAAGCGATTTGCGAAAATCCCTCATCCAAGTCACGGATTTGTGTATGTCTCTACGGACTCAGTTCAAGTCAAACGAGAACTATTGCCGGAACAAGATGATTCTCCTTTGTTCACGTATGGTCTTTCAAGATTGACGTTACTCATTTGCACAGGTGCATTGGCATATGTGTTCTTTTCGAGTTGGGGGCTTGTTGCACATGGATAAGACCTGTCACTAATGACAGAAAACAAACTCAACGAACCCCGTTGTAGGTGAGAGCGCACGTAATCAAACAAGAAAAAATTGGAGATGAAGAATATGATGAACACAATGATCCCCCTAACCGTAGCAAATACACTCAACCAAACTGCAAAGCAACGCATCGAGGCCAAGCCAAATCAAACCCTTAAGCAGGTCGTTCAGGCCCAGAAACTCTCACCCGAAGGCGACTTTGACGTGTACGATCAAATGGGCAAGGTCATTTCCAACCAGCAAGCTGCGAACCATCGCGACAGCACCGTCTACGTAGGTGTGGCCAAGGTGGCCGGGGGTTCTGTTCCTCGCAATCGGGTGAAGGAACTTCAAATTGAGTATCCCTCGCTCCAACCAACCAAGCAACATTTGACGCCGACAAGCGCCCCAATGCTTAGGCTCAGAGTTCCATCCAACGGAAGGACAAAGAGTGGTTTTTGGGAGATTGTTATTTATTGCCCTAATGCCACTTCCGGCCTTATGCATGCTTATGTCCTTAATTTCAGTGAAATCGTCATCCGCCCAGGGGTCTCTTTGTATGCAACACCGCCTTCAGTATCTTATTCCAGTGGGTCGGGTAATGGAACAATTCCGGGCACTCGTCGTCGTGGTCATTGGGTCTGTCATGGAAATATTCTACCGCACCTGAATCGACTTGGCAGTGACCCTATTGTACGCGTTGGCGCTTATGTGAATCATATTCAGAATCTGCTCAACTCATGACATGCGAACAAAGGTGAATCTCATGGATGATGGATTGGATTTGAATGACCTCCCGGGTGAGCCTGCTCGAAGAAGTGTAAGCAAGGCCGCACTCTCAAAACCCAAAAAACGGCAGCTTCGTCCCGAACCTGTTCGCCAACGACCGTCCCAGCATTATGTGGATATCGCAGACAGGCACAGGGGTCGCCATCACCATTACCAAGGCTACCCACCGAATCATAATCAATCGTTTGATTATTGGGATCTCCTTTCCAAATTGATACTGTTTGCAGTGGTTCTCGCAGGTGGCTACGTTGCAGTAGTTACAGGAATCGTTGTGGTGTCCATTGTCCTTGAAATCGTCCAATTTGTATTCGATGTCATTGAAACCATCGTTAATGCCGTACTTGGAGTTGTAGGTTTTATTCTTGATGTGATCAATGCAATTGTTGAAGCGATTTTGTTTGTCATCAATCTTGTTGTCTCGATTGTCACCTTCATTTTCGAGGTGATTGAGGTTCTCATTTGGGCTGCAGTGGCGATCATCATCTTTCCATTTTGGCTCATCTACTCAATTCTCATGTATGCTAATAGCGTTCTTCTTTGGTTCTTCGGTTTCTTTTCGTAGTTATGTTTCAACAAAACCCAGTGTCAGAACCGAGGCAAAATTTCTGTCAAAATATACACAATCCAGCATTATCATGGCCCCTATTAGATGAAGGAACCAAACCAACCGAAATACAGAACAGCGAACAAAATGAATCAGGAAGTGAAGAATATGGGAAAGAACAAGATAATTATGAATCATCACAAGCGGAACCACAACGGCAATCGCCGTACTCGAAAGGACGACCCTGCTCGCAGCAACTCCAACACTTATTTCCGTTCGTGCGGCTGCGAACCCAAGAGCGTTGAAGCTCGTAACAAGATCATTGCACTTGCTGTTTCGAAGTGCAAGCCATCGTTTGAATGGAACGACCGCACACAAAGCTGGATTGCTCATGTCCCAAAACACATTACTCGAAGGTTCGGACGTTGCATGCAACATTTCGACATTGAAAAAATAAGTTCAGTCGCTCGTCATGCGGCTGCTGCAGCTTGATGGGTGAGAAGATGTTCAGGACTTCAACGTCAATTCAGTCACTAATGACAGAAAACAAACTCAACGAACCCCGTTGTAGGTGAGAGCGCACGTAATCAAACAAGAAAAAATTGGAGATGAAGAATATGATGAACACAATGATCCCCCTAACCGTAGCAAATACACTCAACCAAACTGCAAAGCAACGCATTGAGGCCAAGCCAAATCAAACCCTTAAGCAGGTCGTTCAGGCCCAGAAACTCTCACCCGAAGGCGACTTTGACGTGTACGATCAAATGGGCAAGGTCATTTCCAACCAACAAGCTGCGAACCATCGCGACAGCACCGTCTACGTAGGTGTGGCTAAGGTGGCTGGGGGGGCAATTGGAGGTATTTCTCGCCAAGAATTTAAGCAGTTGAAAACAATTGAATTTCCTCGCATGCGTCACGTCAAGAAGTATTCCTCTGATGCGCATGTCGGGGCACTTGTATTGACCCTTCCAGGTGTTAAGTCACATCGGGACAAGTCAACGATTGAATACACCGTGCTGATTGACCTTCGTTCGTTTCCGTCGCTTCCATCTGCCTATGTTCTTTCCCCGTATTCTTCAGAGATTCAACACTCAAACATTTACCGTGGCCGAAGTCTTTGCAATTGCCCCGAACAGATGAACTGAGTGCAATTTGTACAGGCGACTCGTTCACGAGACGCAATGGGCAGCGGAATGGCAGGATAACCCCTGCGGACCGCCTCATGAAGTTTGGCGTCTTTCTCGACCATCTTATTCATGTATTGAAGCATCCAAACCCTGATGATTATGCAAGGGAGGTCTAAGTTATGCAAAACCGCTTTTTCCGACAGCTTGGGTTGGTTGACCAAGAGCGCCTTCAATCGCTCAATGTGCTTGTTTCTGGGTCACATGAAGGAATTTCAGACTTGCTTGTTCTGTTTCAACAACTTGGTATTGGGGAACAAGATGGTCAAATCGGTATTCTTTGTGGAGAAGAGAAGACATCAACATCTGTGTTTTGGGACCTTGCTTTCCCGAAGTGCAATGAATTTTCCGACCTTGTAACAGTGTACGGAAACAGATACATTGTTGTAGATTCCGTACACACTGAAGATTGGGACATTCATCTTTCATTGAACGGCAGTTCAGAACTTGGGGCCAACCTGTATGGACGTTCATGGGGTCCTCGGGCATTGGTTTCTAGTGAACCGATTGCCATGGAACAGTTCGAACATCACACCCATCCGCTGAGTCCATCACTTCGCATCGCCTGTGCTTCAGCTTTGGTTGAAGCAATGTTGACCTCCATCGGGGCAAAAAACGGCATCATGGTTAGCGATGCTTGGTTCACGGTAACCTGCCGAATTGAAACAACCGACACCAACAAGGCAGCAGAATATGTTACGGGGATGAATGGGTTTCCAATGTCTTACCAGCCAACAAGCGACGGACTAGCGATTCTTGCACGTATGAGGATCCCTCATCCAATGCCCGGGAATCCATATGAATTTCTTAACATCAAGAAGGAATTGAAGCAAGATCAGGTCAACCTGCATCATAATGTTGGATTGGTGGATTGGGATTCAAGTCCAACAGAATTGGATGGAATGTCCTCAATCTTGCCCGTTGATGCTGTGATGTTGGGAGTTGGGGGCCTGGGCAGCTGGGCAGCACCATTGTTGGCGCAACAGATGCCATCAGGAACGCTTCATGTTGTTGACGGCGACCTTTCAATTGAACGCCATAATTTGAATCGTCAAGTGCTCTATCATGAAGCGCACATTGGACAAGCCAAAGCCGTAGTTGCAGAGCAGCGTCTCCAAGAACTCAATGTTAACATCAACATCGTTGCTCACGGCGAACACCTTCTGCCTGGACATTTGAACGTCGAAGAAGATGAAGAAAATGACGAGCAGATTTTTGATCTTGACGAAGGTGGTCCTGAGAGTTATCTAACCGATGCCCTTACGTCCAGTTCTCTTTATTTTGGTTGTCTCGATAACATGCGCGCTCGAACGCTTCTTAACGAAGCAGCATTGAAGTTCGAGGCGACGATGATCAACGGTGGAAGCGAATCCATTCACGCCATTGTAGAACGGTTGAATGCTTCAGAGGGTTGTATGGTCTGTCGTTACGGGCGGGATTCTGCGTATGAATCTGAGGTCATCTCCTGTACTGAAGAAGGTGCACGACCCATTGCTTCCATTGCGACCACAACGGCTTGGGCAGGTGCGTTGATGGCGGCACTTTGGCCTCATTGAGGCATCTGAACTGACCGAACAGTCTGCGCCCCGCTTGCAGTGGCATAAGGGCGCAGTTCAGCGAATCCAAGTGAATTCAAAGCCACCTTGGTTGAACGAACCATGTTTGCGTCATATTTGACAGAAAAAAGAGGAATGAACGACCGGTATTAGATGAGGAGATTGAAATGATGGAATTTACATGTCAAGCAACAGCCGAACTTGGAGAGAACAAGATTGCTATTTGTTATGAGGATAGTGCGCAAGGACGATTTCACGCCGGCTCGCCAGTAATGCTGAACGGTTCAAAGAAGACCGTTGCCCAATTGGTGATCTCTGATGAGGTCGAATCCGGTCATATGTTGATGGGAGCTACAATGCGAATTAACGCTGATGTCGCCGAAGGAGATGTTGTGTCCCTTGCACCGGTGGATGCTCAAGTTATTCAGCGGATTAGGTTTCAACCCCTCAAGCATGGGATTGATGAAGGAGACCTAGAGCGAGCAGTCAAACTTCTTGGAGAAGTGTACGTGTCAAAGGGCGATCGTTTTGTCGCTACTGTGAACGGTGAACCGATCGAAGTCTGTGCTTCAGGCATTAAGCCCGCTCATGGATGGTTGGTTCCAAACACTCGTGTTGTGATTAAATCAACCCCTGTTCGCCGTAAGGGAGAGAACATCCCAAGTGTTTCCTTTTCAGACATTGGAGGTCTTGACGAGACCATCGAAGAAGTCAAGGAAATTGCAATTGTTCCGCTTGTTCATCCTGAAGTGTATCAAAAGGCTGGGCAAGATCCACCAAAGGGCATTTTGTTGTACGGGCCACCTGGTGTTGGTAAAACCCTCCTTGCTAAGGCCCTTGCTCGGGAAGCTCAGTGCAATTTCATTTCAATCAACGGGCCGGAATTGTTCTCAGCAAATTATGGAGAATCTGAAAAGAAACTCAGAGAAGTGTTTGCTCAAGCCAAGAAAGAGGCTCCATCAGTGATTTATATTGATGAAATCGATGCTATCTCGGGGTCTCGTAAGGATGGAAAGGGCCAACTTGAAAAGCGCATCTTGACGCAATTGCTCACCGAATTGGATGGATTTGAGGATCGCGGACAGGTTCTTGTTGTGGGCTCTACAAACATGATGGATTCCATAGACGGAGCACTTCTAAGAGCGGGTCGTTTTGACCGAAGAATCCACGTTCCTTATCCTGACATCTCAGGCCGTGAACAAATTTTGACCATTCATTCCTCTTCAATGCCTCTCGAAGCTGAGTTCGCTTTGGAAGATTGGGCGAGAAAGACCAACGGATTTACCGGAGCCGACCTTGCAAACCTTTGCCGACATGCAGCCGTGGTTGCCATGCGACGCGTGTTTGGAGAGCGTTTGAAGCAGCAAGAACCTCTCAGTGATGAGGAACTTTCAGAGTTGGAAATCATGGATGAAGACTTTTCAGACGCGATGGTCCGAGCAACGCCGTATCAGTTGGAAAACCGTCGCCCTGCAAACATGGGATACCATGACATGGACCAAGTCATTGGACATGAACAGGCGAAGCAAGAGTTGCGAGAGCATTTGGTTCTGCCAATTCTCCACAAAGAAAAGTTTGCTGCAATGGGATTGAACTGCAATGGAGGTGTTATTTTGCACGGGCCACCTGGTACTGGTAAAACGATGCTGGGCAAGGCAGCTGCAAGCCTATCCGAGGTTCAATTTATGGCAGTG
The DNA here is from genome assembly GCF_943787815.1 of Candidatus Poseidonia alphae. Taxonomy (NCBI): domain Archaea; kingdom Methanobacteriati; phylum Thermoplasmatota; class Candidatus Poseidoniia; order Candidatus Poseidoniales; family Candidatus Poseidoniaceae; genus Candidatus Poseidonia; species Candidatus Poseidonia alphae. The sequence goes on along the minus strand of NZ_CALSNW010000001.1, from coordinate 550,251 downwards.
TCTGGTCCCGAGTTGCTTTCAAAGTGGGTCGGGGAATCTGAACGTGCTGTCAGAGAATTGTTCCAAGCTGCTCAAGAAGCAGCCCCGGTTGTCATCTTTTTCGATGAATTCGATGCTCTCGGACGCCAAAGAGACGGCGGAGAAGGCTCCTCCCATTCAAACTCGGTTGTCGCTCAGTTGCTGTCCATAATGGATGGGCTCGGAAACAACGAAGACATCTACCTCATGGCTTCTACGAACCAAATTGAATTGGTTGATCGTGCCTTTTTGCGACCTGGTCGCTTTGAGCGTGCCATTCATGTTGGGCCCCTTCCAAAGAATTCATTCAAGCGTTTCTTTGAGAACGAGGTAAAGGAATGTCTTTCTTCGATTACTGAAGACCAGTGGGATGTTTTGATCAACAGAATGGTTGATGAGGCAACAGGGGCAGACCTCTTTGGCCTGATCAACACCGCAAAACGTTATGCGGTTTCTCGTTCCATTGAACATGGAGAATTCGATGCATCTCTGGAAGAGAGAGACATGATCGCGGCTCTTGCGAGTAGCCCTCATTTGTTTGCAGGTTATGCAAATGAACTTCCTGAACCAAATGACTGGAATGATGATGATGATGATGATTGGGTGATACCATGAGTGACCGTTTTTCCCGCCAACGTGGACTGATTCGTCAATCGGTAGTCCAAGGACTTCGCGTCCACCTTGCCAGATGAGAACACAATGCCGGAGTCGTTCAAGGATGCAATGATGTGTTTGGGAGAGCACCTCGGCGTAGTTACATTTCCTGCGACCCCATCAGAAGCTTCTTACAGCGTGATTTGGAGTGGCGAAGGTGCAGTTAAGGTTGGGCTTAACCCAAATAAAATTGCAGTGACCTACGACACGCATGGTATCTATTTGGATGGAAGAGCCTCTGCTTCAGCGGTTGACCCTGTTTACGAACCCTCAATCGCCACCATTGCAGCCTGCATGGTTTGGAGCGAAATCCTTCGTCGTTCTCAGGCGTACACGCCTGTCGAGATCCCGAAGGTTTCTGTTTCAGTGAACGTAAGGGTGAATGAAAACTCACTGCATACCAATATCTCGGAACTCGAATTTGGCTTGAAGGGGCACCTCGCTCACCAAAATGTTCGTGAGACGGATGATGGTAGTGCTCACAGGAGGGTCCTCCTTCGCTTGGACGATGAAGACCCTATTGCAATTCAACTGCGAGATGCCCTAGAAATTCGGGCCTTCAATGAATACCAAGATCCCAAAAATCCATGTTTGGAATTTGAATTGCCTCCCGTTGCTCCAAGGCTTGAGGGTCACTTGACGATTGTTGGAGCTGGAGGTCTTGGCACATGGTGTTTGCACACGCTTGTTGAAGGACTGCGTCGCTCAAAGGAACAGCACGTCTCGTTCTTGATTTTTGACAAGGACATGGAAGTCGAGCGGCATAATTTGAACCGTCAAGTCATTTTCACCGAAGCCGATATTGGGCTGCCTAAAATTGAAGCAACCCGTCGCTGGCTTGCCCAGCGGCTTGATAATTCAAAGGTTAACATTGTCTATGAATTGATAGATTCGATGGCTCATGAGATTGAGGCGTGTGAAGACGGAGCGGATTTGGATGAATTTTTCGATGAGCCTATTGATTCGGACAGTGAAGTTGCAGATGTTTTGGACGCCTCAGAAGTGTTTGAACATCTCAATAAAACCGATCTTGTGCTGGGTTGCTTGGATGCTATGCGTCCGCGAGTGTTGGCCGATTTGATCGCCGCTCAACGAGGCCTACCCTACTCAAACGGAGGAATTGCAAATTATTCTGGCGAGTTTAGGGAATTTTCGACATCATCACTGGTCGAACTCTATGGGGCCTCAATCGCTCAAGACCGCAAGGTAAGTTCGTGTCAAGAAGACGGTGAAGTCCCGCAGTCATCAATGGTTCTCACGAATGCCCTTGTTGGGGCCTTCCAAGCCCTATCAGCGGTACAACGTCTATCAAAGCATCAAACTTCTGTCGTTAAATCGGTCTACTGGAATGCCTTCGAGAATGAATTTCATCTCGTACATTCCGATGGTAGATTGGATCGGGCAGCCCAAGTTGGGCGATTGGAACGAGCACTTTGGCCTGATGAGGAGGTGTCACTATGAACGAGATAACCTTCCCCAGTATTCTCCTAAAAAAGAAGGGCTTGGTCGATATTATCGAGAGAGAGCGAGAAAAACGCGAACAATCTCGTTTGAAACTACAGAGTATCGCTCAGAACAAACTCAAGAATAAAATTTCTAAGTTGATGAAAACTCACCGTTTTGATAAGGAGATCAAGAAAGCAGCCAAGGCTGGAAAAAACAGTATTGATGTCAAATTTCGTAAAAAGTATGTCCTCAATTGCGACCTCTCAGAACCGTTTATTGAAATTTCTAACAAGAAGCGAGAACTCAGCGTTTCAATCACATTTAATCAATACATCAAGAGTATCGAGGACCACTTGTTTGAGGAAGAAAACATCCAGGGTGAAGTTCTTATTGAGAGAGACGATGATTCTCACCTAACCAGTATTTCAGGAGTTCACATCGAATGGAGTAGCCTCACCCCACTGCCTCTCACGCTCGACTTCATCTGGAACCCTTCAGTTTTGATAGACGAGGTTACTGAAGATGAAACGTTTACAGAATTGTTTGCACGTATGGGTTATCTCCCCAGAGACGGAACACGTCTCGTGTTGAAGAAGGGTCGAAGAAGAGTCTCTCAACAACAAAAGGTATCTTCTTTCTTTGGAACGACGCTCACAGTTCGTCCAGAGCATTACAATGGAATGGAGGAAGCCTTTGAATTGTGATTCTGTCACTAATGACAGAAAACAAACTCAACGAACCCCGTTGTAGGTGAGAGCGCACGTAATCAAACAAGAAAAAATTGGAGATGAAGAATATGATGAACACAATGATCCCCCTAACCGTAGCAAATACACTCAACCAAACTGCAAAGCAACGCATCGAGGCCAAGCCAAATCAAACCCTTGAAGCAGGTCGTTCAGGCCCAGAAGCTCTCGCCCGAAGGCGACTTTGACGTGTACGATCAAATGGGCAAGGTCATTTCCAACCAGCAAGCTGCGAACCATCGCGACAGCACCGTCTACGTAGGTGTGGCTAAGGTTGCTGGGGGGGCAAACCATCCCGGCCTTGACCTCGATGATGATGACGCATGGGATTTGGACGATGACGAGCCATTGGTTAAGCCGCGCGAAGTAATTTTCATCCTTCCCAGTGGAGAGCGCCAGAATGCCCAACCGAATGAAGGTGAGATGCTCATTCAGGTGTACAAACGTGCGGTTGGTGGGCCAAGAGACGGTTCACCAATGGAGGTTATGGACAACGACGGCAATGTCGTAAGCAGCCGAATGGCTTCAGGAATGGTCGGTCGGTCGTTCCGTATCCAAATGAGGGTTCTCCCTGGTGGCGGTTCAGTCAAGAATAAGGGACGAACGAAGTTTTTCCGTCGTAATCCTGATCCTCATCCTGCTATTGTGCCAAAGGAGATTATTGAACAAACCACCGCTTTCACTCAGCCGCGCGGGCGCCTCGAAATGGGCGGGCTCTTGATCGGGCATGTTGATTCGTATGGTAACAACGTCGTAGTTTGCGGATTTTTCCCTCGCCAAGACCAAGCATCCTCTGGATATTGTGAATTCCATGGCTCGTTTAGTGCCATTGCTGCTGCAGCATGCGATTATGCCAATGAAAAGGCCGGAGGGCCACACACGCCAGACCTCAGGGTTATTGGTTGGATTCATACCCATCCGGACATTGGTATTTTTCTTTCAGGAATTGACGTTGACACCTTTGGTCGTTTGCGAACCCATTCATTCGAAAACCGCTGTGTAGCAGTGGTCGTTGACCCTATTCGCAAGGAACATGGTGTATTTATCAGCGAAAAGAAGGCTCAAAACCGAGATGCTTCATCGGCAGATGCGGAGGTCAACCTTGCTGAAGACCTGGAAGCTCGATACCATAAGTTCCTGAACCGCCTACGCGCAGTACAAACCAAGAAGGGAAAGACAGAGATTCCGTTTATTTTGCCTGGTGTCTTGTACCAACAACGTGTTGCTATGGGTGATGTTGACGACATCATGGAAGCCAAACTTCAAACCCTCGATAAGTTGAACCTCCATTCGATCAGTGAAACCGAACGTCTTGCAACGGCACTCCAACGCATTCAAGCAATGGAGAGTCTCATTCGTGATGTAGGGTCAAAGGTTGACCGAGAAGTGGCTCAGCTCAAGCGCAAAATCGATTCGCAAAAGTCGAAAATCCAAACACTCTACTCCAGAGATGAAATTCTAAAGAAGAAAATCGATGAGCAACGTCAGGAACTTGACACATTGAACGTGCAAATGGATGAGTTCAAAGTTGGAACCAAGTCGATTGACGATGCCGAAGAGGAACCGGTTAGCGAACATCCTATTGAAGAATCAAAAGACAAGATCCAGCCTGAAGAGGCGCAAGTTGAGGTCACATCTGAAGTTTCACTGGAACAAGAAATGGAAACTAAGGATATTGAGAATGTGAGTGCTGAAAGGCTACAGAAAGATGAACTACAACAACCCCTTGCTTCCGAGACGAAACATAACACAGAGCATGTGGATGGCGAATGACACACGTACCAATGATCATTTCGTGTACTTCGTTGGTTTGTTTTGAGCAAGTTCTTTCAACTCTTCAGCGGTTAAATTGATGGTGAGGCTCGCTGGCTGGGGGTTTTCAGCATCGTAGTAGTGAAGTTTTTTCCGCGCATTGGTTAACCATTCATTTCCTTTTTTAGAACAAATTTCACATGGAACCTTTGTTTCAATGAGGTTTCTGAAATCTTCCTTGCCCGAGCTACGCATGCGTTGTTTCCAAGTATGTTTTGCTATATTTTCATTGTCCAATGCTTCATGGATGCACTCAATAATTTGTTTTCGATCCTGTCCTTTCTCAGTGCGCTTACTCCATCCTCCTGCAAAAGAAAGATTGCATTTTGGCAGTTTAGATTGAAGGTCTTTGTGAAATTCGGTCAGAACATCAGATATTTCTTCCTGCGTCAATAAAATCCGATTAATTAGAATGAGGTCATCCCCTGCTGCAACCCACGGAGTAAGTCTATATTTTCCGGCGAGTATCTTGTTGCGGAGAGATATCGACCAATTTGCATTGAAACTAAACGATCTTCGAATGATTCGTGTATTGATGGCTATTCTAAGGTTTGACAACGTCTTTCTAACTTCTTTTTGTACAAATTCAATGGTCTTTCCTGCTTCAATTTTCCTTCCACTTGGGACGATGAATTCACCATTGAACTCTTCATCTTTGATTTGTTCTATTTGTTTAAAAACCTCATCCATCGATACTTTGTAATTCTCAATAGAATCACGGTTCTCATCATAAATCGACATGAACTCTTTTCCGATTTCAGGTTCAATCGGCTTGAATGGATGGTTGTCGTTTTTTTGAATCAAACTCACTTGAGGATTCCATACAAAATCACTCTTGAATATTGTCCCTAGACTGTTTGCATCAATGGCTATAATATCCTTGGGACGGCCAAATTCCGTTGTTCGAATTCCGCCTTCGGGGCCTAATTCGTGAGGAAGGCTCAAATTCCTCAGTTTCGAAGAGTTTGCGATGTTAAAGATGAGCCAATGTGGGGGGCAAACCCTTGAGCAATTGCCTGACGACAATTTGAACTCTTCTACATGTTCCTTCTCACAGATAATGCACGGAAATTTAGATTGCGGTTTTTCTTCAGTTGATTTAGAATTGCCGTGCGTACATTCCGCTTCTTCAGGTTCATCTTCTTTCTTCGCCTTTTTTGGCTCTACAAAACTAATTTCAGGATAAAACCACGAGGATGCATCTCCAAGCAGTTCTTTATACAATTCTTGAGGCTGAATAATTTGATTCTTAAGTTTCATAAACCAATCGAGTTTATCCTTCTCAGCCTGTTCAAAATAAATTCCAATCTCTTTTGAAATTACGTTCATGAAAGGGTGTTCATGCACACGATTCTCGTTTAGATCGAGGAGTGAATTATTGACAAAATTTCTAATGAAATTCTGTTCTTCATCTGGCGCGTTCTTCGAATAGTATGAAATCCGACCTCCGCCATCAATACAAATCCCTCCCACGCCAATGTGGGTCTTCTCACCACCGCGTAGGAGGAGGGATCGAATTCTTGCAAAGAGACTCTCAAGAATCACAGATGTTCCCGTAATAAAGTTTTGAGATTTTTTGCTGTAGTCTTCAGTATTGGCCACCCATTTCTTAATCCATGTCTGTATTTTCTTGAATTTAAATTCATGATAATTGTAAGTTTTCAAAAAGTTGTTTCGATGTCCAGTTAAATCGATAGATGGGCCAAAATTAATCCCATTTTCGTTCTTTTGAGGCCAAAAATCGATTCGGTCATGGCTAGATGAATGAAGTACAGACAGAAACCTTCGTTCATCAACCTCCAATTTGTCAGGGCGATAACACGTCGTATTCATGTGCTCATTTTCGAAATTTCTAATTGTTTCAATTATGTTAAATGTCATTTTTGCAAGTTCAACGTTCTGATCATTAATGGAGCACATGAGAACATAGTTCCGAAGAGAGTACCAACTACCAAGGTCACCCATGGTGTCATTCAACTTTGGTTCAGGGCTTGGGATTTGGTCAAGGTACAATGACAATGCGAGTGCAATAGGTGACATTGGATGTGAAGGGAAGTCAAGTGGACGCCTTCCCACGCTGATCAGCGGATAGCCTGCAATTGATTCAACCAATCGTTTCATTCTAATCTTATCATCTTCTTCGGCAGTAAGAGTTTTCTCAGGCCACTGCTGCAACAAATCGGTGAGCAGTCGAAACGGATTCGGGTATTTTTCTATATCTACTTCGTAGCGTTCAGCAAATGAACTCCATGGCTCGGGGATGATGAAATCATCCGCCTTTTCTGCCCAGGCTAGGTAAACTCTACGGGATTGGGGCGCCATTCAATCTCCTCGGAATATACTCACAAGACCTTGTATATTCGTCTGTCGCAACCCAACTTTCTGCTTTCCGAGGTATTTCACATATTATTCATGCAATGAAGTGGTCATGTAGGCCATTTGTTCAATAACAAAAGCCTCCAGCCACAAACATGGTCTCCCGAGGTATAATTGGTCGCTTAATTGTGCTGGTGGGTATCATTTTTGGTGGAATGTACGTCAATGTCGGCGTTCAGCACTTCACCAATACGGTTTGGTTTGAGCCTATCGTCCCCGCAATTCTTGGTGACGCAGCCTTTTGGGTCTACCTGACCGGCGTCATTGAAATCGCTCTTGGCATTGGACTCATCATCCCTCAAACTCGACGTCAAGCCGGGCTGTGGAGCGCAGCGTTTCTCGTCGTCGTCTATTGGGCCAACCTCAACATGTGGGTCAACAACATCGCCATTGGGGGCAACACATACGCCGATTTTTGGCACGTGCTACGCTTGATTGCCCAAACAGGCATGATCGCACTTTCATTGTTGATTGCAGGACAACTTACCGAAGAGCCAATGACGCTTGAATCCTCATCGCCTTAAGCACTTGAAGTGAGCGTTAATCAGCGGTCTCTTGAACGACCAGAGCCTTGGTTGCCGCCGCTGCCACGGTTGCCTTGCCCTCGTGAACGGTTTGAGCCTTGATTGCCCCCACCGCCGCGGTTGCCTTGCCCTCGTGAACGGTTTGAGCCTTGATTGCCTCCACCGCCACGGTTGCCTTGCCCTCGTGAACGGTTTGAGCCTTGATTGCCTCCACCGCCACGGTTGGGTCTGGAGTTCCGTCCTCCTCCGCCAGAGTTGTTGGGCTTTCTCCGGTTTCGTGAATTGTTTGAGCGGCCCCCTGAAGACTTCCCGTCCTTGATTTTCCCTGGCTTTTGACCGGGTTTTGGAATCGCTGCAGGGTAGTGGTAACGATGCTCCTCATCTCGGGGAACTTCAAATCCAATCAGTCGTTCAATGCCGACCAAATACCCGGATTCGGATTCATCACAAAAGCCGTATGCGATTCCTGATTTCCCAGCCCGAGCAGTCCTTCCAATTCGGTGAACATAACTCTCTGGCTCGTTGGGTAAATCGTAGTTGAATACGTGGGTGATTCCATCCACGTCGATGCCTCTGCTTGCGATATCCGTGGCTACCAAGATCGAAGTTGTACCGCTCTTGAAGTTTGCAAGAGCTTTTGTTCGTGCCCCTTGGCTCTTGTTTCCGTGGATTGCTGCAGCATTGATGCCGTCCTGGTCAAGTTGCTTGACCAAACGATTCGCACCGTGCTTGGTTCGTGTGAAGACAATGCCTCGAGCAACCTCCTCCTCCTTGATGATATCAGCGATGAGTCGGCGTTTGTCTGCTTTTCGAACAAACATGATCTTCTGAGCAATCCGCTCAACGGTAATCTCTTCTGGACTGACATCAACCATCACGGCCTTGTTGAGGAAGGAAGATGCAAGGTCGGCGATGGATTTGGGCATGGTTGCACTGAACAACAGATTTTGCCGTCGCTTTGGGAGCAACTTGAGCACCTTGCGAATGTCGCGAATGAATCCCATATCGAGCATTTGGTCGGCTTCGTCAAGAACGAAGAATTCAACGCGTCCAAGGTCGATGAATCCCTGCCCGATGAGGTCCAGCAAACGGCCCGGTGTTGCCACCAAGATGTCCAGTCCTTTCTGTAGGGCGCGTACTTGTGGATTTTGCTTTACACCACCGAAAATGACCTTGTGGCGGATGTCCAAATGCTCACTGTATGCAGAGAAGCGCTCATCAATTTGCGCTGCAAGTTCTCGAGTAGGGGAAAGGACCAGGGCGCGAATGTACCGCTTCCCCTGCGGCCGTGAACGACTCATCACCTGCAAGACCGGTAGGGCGAAGGCTGCGGTTTTTCCGGTTCCTGTTTGAGCAACACCAAGCACGTCTTTTCCATCGAGTAGAGGGGGTATCGCTTGCTCTTGGACCGGTGTCGGGATCGTATATCCTTGCTTTTCCACGGCTCGTAGCAAGTCCTTTGAAAGGCCGAGTGATTCGAATTTTTCCATCGTTTTATTCTCCAATTGGACGGTAGTGCAAGGCAAGCATGTCCATCCAGAACAGCGTTCGGTCCGCCCCCTCCCCTAAAACAAGAGGGGGTGTTGCACATCGCACTGACCTCATTCTTGGTTGTTCGTACCGAAGCGGACCCAGGTTCATCCGGAACGGTATTGAATTCATCTTTTCGTTTCTTTATATGCGGTTGTACGGTTATGCGAGCATGGGTCTGATTACACCGTTCGGTTCTGTTCACGTTCCCCACAGTGTGCCAAAAGAGCGCGTAAGCGCGGTCGAGCGAGCGCTTGAGTGGTGCAATACCATTACCGAAACAAGTCCATTTTGGGAACACAGGAAGGTTTCAAAACATCTTGCTGTAGAACGGCAGGTCAATGGCGAACTGGTGACGATTTTTCCTGTTCTAGCTGCGAAGCAGGACTTCGGAGACGGTCAAACCGGCTTTTCACGTCATCATCTCCCGGTGATGGTCAACGGCAAATCCGTGTGCGTCGTCCCTTCTTCTGGAATCAAAGAGCGAGAGAGGTCCACCCTCCTCCACACGGATTTAGTCGCTTCTCTTTTGCAGTTGTTTTGTGTTGAACACCCACCTCTAAACAAACTTCCTCGGACCCTTGGAAAAGCCCTCTATCCCAAAGCCTTCCCCGGGGGAAGGTTCGATGCAATGGGCCACAACCCCGAACGTGCTCGCCTCCAAAATTTGTTTCAAGAGGAGGTTACCAACGACGAAGCAGCGATTGAATTCTTCACGCATATGGACGACCAACGGTGGATGCATTGCCGTGACCTTTTGGACAGGCATCACCATCCGAAATGCACACAGTTCCACGCAGAGCGCATCCTCTCGGCATCTGTCGCAACCAACAGGGACGTTCTCTGGGCCTTGGAGTCGCTGCTCTTTCTCGACCAAGACGGCAACAACAAACACCTTCCAAGGTTCATGGTTCATCCGAGCGATGAAATCGTTATTTTTGCGGTCCAACAATTCCAACCCGCTGATGAAAAAGAGGCGTGGGATACATGGTTACCCTTGCTTCAGCCAGACGGTGAACCGTCCTTTTGGGAAATAATTTTCCGCTTGATGGAGTATCCCGATTCACGGGAACGCTTGTTGGACCGTTGTCAGCAGATATACGAAGGATCGGACCAACTTGAATTCAAATCCAGGTTGCTTGCTTGGTTGTCAAATTACCGCAACATGGATGAACGGGTGCAAACCGTTCTCAACCAACTTGGGTCCCATCAACTCCCATCGTTTCTCATGGAGGTGCAAACCTATGGCCCATGGTTTGAGGCGTTTGCATTTGAGCAACTTCAACTCGGCCGAAGCAGGCTGAACCGTGGGGTGCTGAATGCCACGATCCTGAACCCTTCGTTCGACCACTTCAGGCTATGGGAATACCTGTTTAACTCATCGTCAGGAAGCGTAAGAACATCGTTGATGCCCCATCTAGCAAATGTAGGGACCGACAAAGCGTTTTGCCTTATCGAGAGTCAAACCAACCATGAATTGCGCTTCGTATCCCGAAGGGCCTATGTCTGGATTGCATCCTTCAAGCGTCATCCTCGGACAAGAGCTGTACTCCTCAAAGGAATGGAGTCTCAATACAGGGGCGTGCGCCTTGAATGTCAACGGCAACTTCAACTTCGTCGGGACGAAGGGTTCGACCGTTGAGTGTTCAACTCAAACGGTAGCAGCGTTTCCAAAGGTGTAGGTCATCATGCCTGCATCTTGGTAGAGTTGAGGCATTTGGCCAGTCGTTCCGAAGTGGTAAAGGGCGACGACTGCAACCTGTTCTGCTGCATTGACTGCGGCGACCAACAGAGCGATACAGATGGCTCCAAAAATTAGGCCAATGGGGCCTATTGCAACCGTCAATGCAAGGGTGATGATGACGATTGGGATTCCTATCAAGAAAGCGATCAAGGCGATTCCAAGTCCAGAGGTGATTTGCTCTCCCCATGTCTTGAAGAACATATCCTTGCTTGAACTCAGGCTCTCTCCAACGCTCTTGCCTTCGATGATCATGTACGGGAGCATGAAGAAGGTCATCACAAACCATGCGAGTCCGCCGATGAGGTGGACAATGGTTGCAAGGACTTTCATAGCATCATTATCACTGCTGCGAGCGGCTCCTTCGAGCATCTTGAGCAGAAGTCCAACGGTTCCGGCGATAATACCCCATAGAATGATGATGGGTAGGCGGCTCAAAGCAGCTCTGAATCCATCGGAAAACGAAGGGTCTCCGCCTGAAAGACGAATGTTGGCATTGGCGACAATAGCACAATTCCAAAACACGACGATGATGCTGACGAGCATGTAGCCGACAAAGGTGAATCCAAGATAAGCCGGGGTAGCGGCACCTTCTGCGTCGATGGCCCAAGACATTTCCATGATTTGTGGAATGGCTATAGCAACAAATGCGGCCATGCTCAGCACACCGGAGATGATCATGTAGACCATGAGTTCGGGGTCTTTTTTGACCACACTCATGCTCAATTTGCTCATTTGCCAGCCGCGTCCGATGGTTGCGAAGAATCCCATGACTCTCCGAAGCGCCCTTGCTTTAATTCAGTTTTCCCGAATTTGGCGCTGATGGAGGGCTTCAACCGCTAAAACACTGACTGCAACTTGAAGGTTGTAAGATGGAACGAAACCGGCCATGGGCAGTTTGACCACAGCATCACTTGCGTCCAAGACCTCTTGACTCACGCCATGCCGTTCTGCGCCCACAACCAGCAGCACGTTTCCAGTCAAGTCCTCGTCCCACGGTCCGTGCGTGCCGATGTCTTCAGCAGCAACGATCCGAAAACCGTTCTCTTTTGCGCTGACGAGCAGTTCTTCGGTCGTGGTGTAAATGACAGGGATAAATCGGTCGGCTCGCATGCTTGCGCGGCGGATGGTGCGGCGTTCCTCATGCGTTTTAACGACGTTAAGCAGCACAGCATCTGCTCCAGAAACTTCAGCGGTTCTGATGGTGAATCCCAGGTTTGTTGAATACTCAACGCCGTCAAAGAGCCAAACACACCCACCGGCACTCATGACTTCTTCCAGTGTGTTGTGCTGGGGTCGGCCCGTCAATGCGAGGGCGATTTGGCCTCCATCTGCCGACATTCTCCAGAGGTCGTTGGTTGAACCTTCATCAAGCGGCACGTCCAAGGTTTCACACAGGGCCCGCAGTTCCGTAGTGTCGTGTTCACGGTCAACCAGGACCCTGTCGATGGCGACTCCACTGTTCAAGGCGTCCATGACCGCGGTCAATCCGGTGATTTGGCCAGCCATGTCTTGGGCTGGAGCGGGATGCTCAAGAGGCTAACCCTTCTGGGGAGGACATGGCGAAACAACATGCCCCTCGCTTCTTAGCCATCGTGGAAGCGGCAAGAGAATCAATTCCTGAATGCAATGCTGAAGAATTGAAGCACATGCTGTCCGATGGTCAGCCGCTTCTGGTCGTTGATGTTCGGGAACGTTATGAATTCGAAGCTGGCCACTTGGAGGGGGCGGTTCACATTGGAAAAGGTGTGCTTGAGCGGGATATTGAGAAACAGGACATCCCCGATGATGCTCGTGTAGTCTTGTATTGCGGTGGGGGATACCGGAGCGCATTAGCGGCGAAGTCGTTGCAGGACATGGGATGGACGAATGTATCATCGCTGTGGGGCGGATGGCGTGGAATCCAAGCCGAAGGCCTACCTGTTTGGAAGGCATAGTTCTCTTCATCGCGTGGGCAGACTCATAAAGGGGAGTTTTGTCCGCAGGATGCTGAGAAGCGTAGGTGGTTATGATGACTCAAGGTTTGTACCAACATGTTCGTTCAACTTGGAAGCGTCCAAAGGATGCACTGCCCCACATGTACCGGCAGACTCGCATGGCCCAATGGCGCCGCGAGCCGGTCAATTGCCGCATCGAACGCCCAACTCGCCTTGACGCCGCCCGCCGAATGGGCTACAAAGCAAAGCAAGGCGTTGTCCTCATCCGCACCCGTGTCCGCCGAGGTGGACTTCGTAAGGGTAAGATTCACATGAAGCGCAAGCCATCCAAGGCCGGTATTTCCAAGATTACCATGGCCAAGAACACGCAGCGTATCGCAGAAGAGCGTGTTGCACGTCACTTCCCTAACCTGGAAGTCCTCAACTCGTACTGGGTTGGCCAAGACGGAAAGCACAAGTTCTTCGAAGTGATCATGATCGACACACACCACCCTGCTATCGTTAACGACAAGCAACTCGGTGTGTTCTCCCGTGCAAACGGCAAGACCGCCCACCGTGGACGTGCATACCGAGGTAAGACTTCTGCCGGTAAGCGAGGACGTGGATTGCACAAGAAGGGTAAGGGTGCAGAGAAGTTGCGTCCTTCGCTCAAAGCAAACCTCAACCGCGGTAAGTGAAGCATTCAGCAGTGCTGATGTTTGGTTAATTGTAACCATCTTGAGCCGTTGCTTTATTGACCCTAGCCGGTAGTGGATGACCATGGTGCAAGGAGAAGAGGTCATGTCCCGTTGGGCCGGCCTTGAAGTCTACTTGCCTACTGGAAGGAAACTCGGTACCGTTTACGACGCAGTCATCGACACCAATACCCTCCATTGTACGCATCTCTTTGTTTGTGATACGCCTGAGGATTTGGTGGAAGGAAAGTTGCACGTTGCGGTTCCTTGGCGATGGGTCCGTGCAATCGATGAAGTGGTGTTGCTACGTTGGTTTCCACCGACTCCAATACCGATGAATTCTTGAGGTGTTAAGATGGGTATTGACGTTCACGTTCTTGGTACTGCTTCGGCACGCCCAACCAACCGTCGGGACGTCAGTGGAAGTGCAGTTAAATGCCCTGACGGCATTGCCGTTATCGATTGCGGTGAAGGGTTTCAAAGTCGTTTTTCTCATCAGCGTAAGATGCTAAAACAACATGAAAAAGGAACGACGCTCAAACCCGGAAACGTTGACGTATTGCTCTTTACCCACGGCCACCTTGACCATACCTGGGGTGCACTTCCCTGGATGCAAACCATGAGCCTTGACCACAGGGAAGCGCCTCTGTTGATTCTCGGCCCGAGCTCCAAACCGGTACTTGATGCTCTGCTCAGTGGCTCCGAATTGCCGGCCGACACACCGCCATCCGAACTTGCACGCCAATGGCGCAGTTGGCATTCTCTGGGTGCTAATGACTCGGGGCTCTCGTTCCCAACCCGTTGGGTTCTTGGCGACATGGCGGAGCACCGTTGGGTCGAACTCGATGCGCTAACAGGCAAAGCCGTAGCTTTGGAAAGCATGCCTCAACCCATCGGATGGTCTTCGTGCAAAATCGAGGCGTTGCAAACACGCCACTCCGTCCCCTCATGCGCATGGGCCATCAAACAAGTTGGCAAGCGGGGGAAATTTGACCGCCTCCGCGCGGCAGAACTTCGCCTTACTGAACAGCAACGAATGAGTCTTGCTCGCGGGGATGACATCACACTTGAGAATGGGGATCGCCTCAATGCCAGTTCATTTCGAGGCCAATCTGGCTCGGAATTGAGCGTTATTCTATCCGGTGATACTGCCGAGGGAGCTCCGGGACTCCTCACTACGGCAACACCAACCTTGCTCGTTCACGAAGCAACCTTCCTTGAGGCTCAAAGCGACAAAGCGGATGAACACCTCCATTCGACCGTTTCCGGGGCCGTACGAACTGCTCAAAAGATGAAGGTCAACCACCTCGCCCTTACCCACTACAGCAGCAGGATCAAAGATATTGAAACGGTATCAAATGAAATCGATATTGGAGATGCATCGCTTCATGTCGTCTGCCTCAACGATGGTGACCGGCTCCGTATTGGTGAGGACGGCTCAGTCAGTCACCTCACGTTCACCCAAGAAGGCTGGTCAAAGCGAAACATGTCACCAAATCGTTGAAGAGGAAAACGCTCATCCTCGTTTCATGCGCTCGTTCGTTTTGGTCCTTCTTTTGCTATCAGCGGCCTGCGTTCCAATGGCAACATCTGCAACTGAAGGACGAGACAGTCCTGGCTGTTTGACACAAAGCATTGCTAACCTTGCCTCTACGGTAGACATTGACCCAGGCGTCTGTATTATCGTGGACTTGGGCGCTCTTACCCCCGGAGATGTCTTTGAAATCGAACTCGTTATCCTTGACGATGCACTGGATGTTCTGTTCTTCAATGAGAACACCATTCAGCCCTATGAATTGGGACAATCCTACCGCTCGACAATGGAACAACCAGCATCCACAGAATCTGCTTTGGGCGGGTATGAGTTCCATTGGGCCGTCCCTCCTTCCATCCAATCGAAAAACTGGTACATGGTCCTGGACAATCTCGCTCATGATGGTGATGCAAGTGCCGGTGACCAGGGCGGCGTACGCAGCAAAGTATCGGCCTCGGTTGCTTCTCTTGAACAGGCCTACTGGACGCCCTACCACGACTTGGTCGCCGTAGGTGAAAACGATTTTTCCATCCTCTTATCGGGTGATGATTTGCGCCTGGATGCGGGAACAACCGTTGTGGTTTCAGCGTGGGACTTGGACTTTATTGGAGACGTATACTTGCAAACACGCCTGATGCATCAACGCTACGAATTAGGGGCAGTAGGCGTTCAGTACATCGACGGCGGTGCCCTTCAGAACGTTGATGTTCCAAAATCAGTGACCTGGATGGTTCCCAATGACCTTGACGGCGAAGAATTGCTTTTGGTTGTTGACAATACAGACGTCCCTCTTGGTGGAGGCAATGGCACAGATGACCTGCGCATGTCGGTACGAATTGAACTGGCACCTCCGTTGACTCCGGTCGTTACGGACGCAAGCGAATCAACGGTATCCATAGGGGAATCCATTCTACTTGACGGTTCAACAACAGCAAACCGTCTGGGACAAATCGCTTCGTTGCAGTGGGATTTTGATGATACGGTGGACGAAGATAACGACGGGGATTTCAAAAACGATGCTGACGGCTCAGGGTTCACAGCATCTCCCTCTTGGGGCACGCCCGGTGTCAAAACGGTCACCGTAACGTCCACTTCTCCAACCGGAGAGCAAGCCTTCTCTGACCACTCAGTTACCGTTGTTGATACCGAAGAACCAACCGCTCGTATTGCATCAAACGGCACACCGATTTCTGGAGGTTGGAAGGTCGACAGAGGTGCTGGCATTTCGATGAACTGCCTTTCCAGTAGCGACGACGATGCAATAGCAGCATGCGATTGGACGCTTAATGGAGTACCCTTTGGAAACGCAACAACCCTTCCATTGCTCTGGGATGAGATTGGAGTTTACGAACTCGCGCTCGTCGTGTCGGACGCCGCAGGGAATACTGCGACCACATCGGCTACAATTCGTTCCGTCGATCCGACCATCCCTACATTCAACACATCGCTCTTGGCCGACTTCCCAGCCAAAGTTTCCGCAGGTGACAGTTACACCTTCAAAATTGAAGTCAGTGATGCATACGATAGCGACACTGCCTTGCGAGTGCACTGGGATTTGAATCCGTTAAAAGATTCGGACGGTAACGGAGATACTCGAGACGATGCAGACCTGATGGGACTTCAACCCAACATTAATTTCGACGATGAAGGAGTCCAAGACATCGTCATTACGGTATTTGATGCGTCAAACAACACGGCTTCGTTTGCATTCAAAGTAGAAGTGGACCCTCCATCATCCAGCGCAGGCTTTGCTGGGCCTGTCATGATGGTACTGATTCTGCTCTGTATAGCCGGAGCTGTTTCCGTTCTTGGGTTCCGTTCCTGGCAACGTCGTCTTGCCGTCGATATGTTGACCGGTCGAGGCCTCAATGAAGACGAGGCGCATGGCCAAATTGGGATGGTAGCTCAGCGTCGTAAACTTCCCTTATTTGCGAAGGCCATAGAAATCGCTGGATTGGACCAAGGAGAAATCAAATCCAAGGACGATTTGGTAGCCGATGCAAAGGCCGCAGAGATGGAAGCGATTTACGGCACCGCCGCCAGTACTGCTGACCCGAACCTTTCGTTTGCTCCTCCTCCACAATATCAAACCGAAGTGATCTCACAAGGAAGCAGTCAAGCGGCTCGAGAAGCAGCATCGCTCTTTGATATGGAGCAGACTGCAACCCCGACTTCGGCAGTCACAGTTGATGCACTTGCAGCATTTATGGACGACGAACCCGAGCCCGTAACTCAACCCGTTCCTGTTCCAGTGGAGAAAGCAGCCGCCATTCATGAACCGGAAGCGCCTGCTGCTGAACCTGTGATGACCCGTTCGGAAATCCAGATGCCGGCCACGGCCATCGAGCCTCAACCCGCTCCGAAAGAAGTGGAACAGCCGGATGCGCCTGTCAACATCCGTCACACCTGTTCAGCATGCAATGCAGTGTTTGAAATCGATATGCCGGTGGGCGTTGAACTTGCGGTTGTCGGTTGCCCCGGTTGCGGTGTTGACCAAACCATCACCCAAACCTCCTCTTGATGTGCAATGAAGAACACCACTTTGTATGAGCAAACCGGCGAATCCTTCTCAAAGGATGACCCCCGACCTGCACCCATGGATGAGAAGGTTACGCGTGTTATTCGTGCTGGCCTTCCTCAATCGGGTGACCCAAGAAAGGCAGCATTGCTCCTTGTGATCATCATGATGCTTTCCATGATGCAACCTGTTTCCGCAGATTCTAGCGTGGACCGCGATGACTTCGGGGTTCTTGATGCGCTCGCAGAAACGCTTGCAAGCCGTTCTGATGCGAATGAAGAACTGGTGGCCATTAACGGGGCGCAGAATTCCTTCGCTATTCTCGACGCTTCCAAGCGGCCAGTTCAGGCAGGAGACGCTCTTGCTGACGCAGAGGGGTACCTCAACCAAGTTGAACTTCGGGATACTTCACCTCTGGTCGAAGATCATCCACGCCCCTACAATTTCTTGACCGACCTGGCCACGAGCCCGGACGATTGGCCTTACAATCTCTGGCAGACGCTGTTTTCGGTTGAAAATCTCGGGATTGACAACCTCCTCGGCGTTGGCATCAACACGTATGCAATTTACGTCAATTTCACATCTCGAAACAACGGGCCTTCTTACGAGGCCTGGGATTCGGGGACCTTCACTGGAGAACTTATTGTTGGAACCGATCTTGTCCTGTTCAAGAATTTCGTTGACATTGATGGGGATGGCACTGACGACCTTTCCGTTGCGTTAACCATCGAGGGCCTTACCACCCTCAACGAAGGATGGGGCGTGGAATTCAGCGATGGGATCATACCGGTCATCGAAGAAATCTGGCTTCGCCCGACCTTCCAATGGAACGTTGAAGCCCTCAACGAAAACGACCCTCTTTGGGATGAACTTGAGCATCTTGAAGTGTCGTTGATGAAGGGACTCGCCTTTGATATTACCTTGTCCAATTCAGAATCTTACGCCATTGTCATCGATACAAGATTTACTCAACCTCCACACGACGTAACACTCGGGGTTGGCATCCAAAAGATGACGTTCAATCTCAACGCCTTGTACGCATCGGTTGGTCAGTTGGGCCTCGACCTTCTCCTGGGTCAAGTCAACTCGAGCGACCTCACGCTCACCAGTGTCTCTGCCCCTTACGCCGTACGCTTAGCAAATCCAAATGCCGACGGAGGTCAGAAGCAGACAGACTGCAGTCAAACGTTCAATTACGACCCTGCTACGGACGGTGAAGCGGAAAGTCGAGCCCACAAATGCAGCATTGGAATCGGTATCGGTTACGTTCACTTTGGTGAAGCAAGAGGCGATGGTACGGTGCCCATTCTTGAAGTGGCTTACCTTGACGTAGGATTCCATCCCGACAAGGGTTCATCGATTCTACCGGCCGAAGTTGATTTGACGCTACGCAACGACAACTACGGACAAAACTCCTTTGATACCGTTGAATTGTACTCCGATGTTGATATCGACGTGTACCTCCACTACTTTGAGGACCGTTCAAACGTCCCGGAAGGCGACAGTCCATTCGGGAACATCACGGATTCACGCATATGGATTCGCGGCCTTCCTTCGGATTCGTTGCACGAGGACGAAATCAATGCCATCTTCACGATGATTGGAGAAGCACCAGGTTCAGCAAACCTGCCGGGCGAAATCCCCGAACGCCTGTCTTTTATTATCGCCATCAAGAATTTCACTGGAGACCAAACCAACAACATCAACGACCCCACCTTGCCTGTCAATCCGGCGGCACCCCCCAATACCTTGTTGCTGATTGCTGGAACGGGCTCGATTTCCTCTCTGGACTTCATTTCCACGTTCAAACGAGGTGGCTACGAAGACGACAGTTCGTCAATGCTTGTCCGAGTAGAAGATGTGCCTCGAGTTATTGTCATTCAAGGGAGCTTCCTCATCCCCTCGAGTGGGACCAGTCGGATCAATTTTGATAACCCGAATTTAAACTCAATAGCGCAATTGTTTGACAATGCTCTCCTGACGGTGATTGAGGTTGTATTGGACATCGGTACGATTCTCAATGGATTGCCCAATGCGGTTGTTGGGACTGCGGGTTCAACCGGTGGAGAAGTTGACATTCAGTGTTTCAACCAGGTGAAGAAAAGTTTACCCACGTCCCAAAGAGAAGCGACCTACCTCGGCGAAATGGCCTTTGCATTGGCCAGCAGCCCTCAGCCTTGGTTGCCTGAAATGGACCACATCTTGCTCTCTGAAGATACCAATATCGAGGTGGTAAACGGTCGCTTAGGACCCCAAGACCCGCTGGTTCCTGTAGCCATGAGCATGCGAATCGGAGGCATCTCCCATGTCCGGCATTCGTTTGACCCCGTGAATGAAATACGCAACATGGAACTGGATGGCGAAGCGGCAGGCTCCCTCCTCATCGGGCACATTCGACACGACGACGGGAACTTGGACGATGCCGTCAAACAATCGGCCACTGTTTCAAACCGCCCCGGTATGTTCAATATTTTGCAAGAAGCAGAGGCACTCCAGTACAGCGCAAGTGAGCCCATTGGGACCATTACCTACGGCGGCGAATCTGGAAGCCAACGCAATGCGATTCGCCTGGACGGTTTGCCTGCGACCTTCTCATTGATTCTTGGAGACACGGTGGGTTATGTCGCTGATGTTCCAATGGAAAGCATTCAGATTCAGATGACAAACGCCACGGTCCCCCTGACCATGGACGGCGACCACATGCGCTTCTGGGTGAATGAAGATACGGCAGAAGCAAGTTTGAGCACTCAAATTTCGGATGTGACCTCAATTCAACGCTTGAGCCCGCTTATTCCGGGATCGTCTGGCCCGGAAGGGAATTCTGTAGTTGAACTGGTTCGTTCTCAATCCTCTCCGTTTGGCGTGTCGGTTGAAGACGATACGAATTACGAGGACCCGTTCCTCGGACTCAACGGCAAAGTGTACTTTGCTCCTCTCCCTGCTAACATCTCCCTCACATTGCCGAGCGATGTTGATTCTGACGGCCTTGAGTTGCCGACCTTTGGGGAAGACGAGGGCATTGAAGCCTTGTCGTTCTTCTTGGGCGATCTGGTAGACTTTGGGACGGTCGTCAACGATTTCGTACACGCACTCACGGTTGACGTTGGTGGTGTGATCGGAGAAAACGAAAACATGAGCCTTGGCCTTGACCTCTTCACTGGAGAAGCCTTCAACATGACCGTGGACATGAAGAAAGGAAGCAACTTGCTTGTTGAACCAGAATGGTCGCATGGAATTGGTGTTGAATCCATTGAACAGACGCTTCCTACGTTCAATCTCTCTCGAATGCCGACCTTTGTAGAATCAAGCCGAGTCACCATGACCGCAATTCTTGAAGACGGTAAAATCTCACAAACTGAACGAAACCAAGCTCTTTCCATTGCTAATGCAGCCAACATTACCGCTGCAGAAGAACTCATTGACGCTCTTGAGGACGGCAGGATTTACGACGATGAATTAATCGGAGTCAACCTCACGCTCCTTGAGGAAGAAGGCATCACGCTGACCGATCGTCGGTCTTGGCACATCAAAGCGTGGCTGCCTTCCTTGCCTGCTGGAAAGATTGAGATTCTCTATGATTTCCGTATGATCGGTGATGTTCCAACTTATGAGATCGACCTGAAGATGTCTCAATGGCAGCCTGAACGCGAACAAATATCCATCGTCGCACGAGGGCTTGAGGGCCAGGATCTTGAATTGTTGATTGACGGTTTGGATACGACCCAACCCAACAATGTAGAAGTCAATGTTTTGTTTTCAACGCAGGAAAACCTCACCGTGCCGCGTGTGTCAATGGACATGCGTTATGATGCTGGAGTTCGGTTAAAGTCGGCTTATGCCCTCTTAATCGACCATCAAGCCCTCACACGGGTTGAGGCATTGGTCATGGGCATTCCTCAATCAACGGACGTGTCTGCAACCATTGGTGACGTTTTGGAACTTGACCTCTTCGTGCCCGAGGTTTACCGTATCAACGACCATTCCGCAGATTCATTGATGCTTAAGCAACTTCGTTATGTGGATGGATTTTGGTGGCCATCGACTGCTTTCATGCAAGATTTACCCGGTGTGATGAACCTTTCAACAGCACCCGATGGTCGGTTTGACATTCGCCAACAAACAGCCTTCCAAGGGATGAGAACGCTTGACTATTCGTCCAATACCGACGATATGGATCTCTATCTGGAGGCAACGGGAAGGTCAATTGATGCAAAGGGCGACGTGTTGATGATTGCAGAAGACCTTCCTAAGCGCTTTGTGCTCGAGCAAACCGATGATTACGGCATGAGAATCGTTTCCTCCGATAGCGGCGTAAAACGGGTGTACATCAAGCAGACAGACCTTCCGGCAGCCCCTGGAGTTACCATTGAGCGTGTTGAAGTCGTTGGTGAAAACCTCAAGGGTGCAACCATTCACATCTACACTGGGCCGGGGGAATTCCCAGTGATTATCATCGACGACATCAATGAGGGGCGTCTTGTTGCCAGTGCTCAAGCCTTTGTTGAACCCGGTTATTACCTCCCCATGCTTGGTGATTTACGCCTCGACGGACGAGCAGTTTTACTCGATGCACAATTTACTGGTATTGTCCCAACGGCATCCTCAATCGGAATTAACGGCATGGTGACGGACCTGTCTCTCGTCGGTTCATTAACCGGAGAATTCGTTGAAACACGGCACATCATGGTGGTTGAACCCATCAGTTCTGCCGTCGCCAGTGGGTTGGCACTTTTGTTTGGGTGATCGCATGAGTCAACCAACTGCCGGAGACCTTCGCAGCGACCGTGAAACGCTTGAAGGTGAAGACCTTGAAGCGTGGGAAGCTGCCCAAGAGGCCGCTAAACTTCTCCAAACCCTCGGTAAAGAGATCACACCATCGAGGGTTGGATTGGCCGGCGCTGTCGTCTTCCTGTTCATCATGCTAACCTTTAGCGGATGGTACTGGCTTCTTCCTCGAGATTCTGTATCCCTTGAGACGCACTACATGCAGCGCGGCGGCCATCTCGTGATGTCGGAAATTCACAACGATGGAAGTCGCGACATCACCGATGTAGAAATTCGAGTTGAATTTCAAGCGTTCGATGGGGAATACTTGGACCATATGGAAATCTCAATCAGCCAAGTTTCAGCACATTCGTCCATTGCTGGAGATGAATTGGAGATGATGATCATCGGTCACACGGTATGGGATGATTATCAACTCGTCATCTCGCTGAGTTATGTCGATTATTCAGGGCAATTACGAGAAATAAATCAGTTGAGTCACCCGGTAGGGGACTGGTCTCAAGAAATTTTCATGGATAAGGCCCCTCGTCATTATTGGCCAATTAACTGAAGCATCGTTTGTCCAACAGAAGCGAAGCGATAAAGTGCAGGAGATGGAGGAGAAATCATGTCAGGAGGAAAAAACCGGAGATGGGTCATCCTCTTTCTGTTCCTCCTGCTTGCTGCTTCAACCGGTCCGATGTTGAACGCGACCTCTGTTCCCGACGAAGAACGAATTCTTGAACCGCAGTGGGTTCGATTTGACATCAAGGAAGATGTCTACCATGACGCTGTGGGTATTTTAGACGAATCATTGGAGAGCGAACAGCGAGATACACTCGCAATTGGCCCCTTTGGCACCTTTGACACCAACGGGTTGCAACTGAACCGGCCGGTGCCTTCCGAATGGATGGAACCGCGCTTTGATCTCTTGATGCTGCTTGTCTCGGACGAGGTACGCCTGAATGAAGTTCGAAGCGAACTCTCTTCCATTAACGGACTCGAGGTCAGAGAGTTCATCGCTCCGTCTGGACTGATGGTGCAAGGGACGCCTACTGCTCTTCGCACCTCGGAACAGGTTCAGGGTATTGCTGCAAGTCATGAGGTTCCCAAAGGCATGCTCGTAGATTCGACCTTGATGGACCTTCTTTTGATGGAAGGCGGCGAGGAAGCACTCTCATCGATGCTGGTACGGTTGGAGGGGTGGCGCAACGATGAAGGCCCCATGGAACGGGTCATGTTGATTGACAACGGGAACGGAATCATTGACCAACACCTCGGCGACGTCGCCCATTCAGGACTTGACGATGCAATGGCTTGGGATAACGGCCGATATGAGGGATTTGTGGGGGAAGGAAACCTCCTCTCCATCATGCAACAGCCTTCGGTCATGTACCTTCGTCCTGACCCGGCCTTTACAGCGTTCAATGACAACGCACGTGGTCATATGGGGACCAACACCATGAGGACATACTTCACGACCGACTTGGACGGTTCCGGCCAAGTTGTGGCGGTTGCTGATTCTGGATTGGACGATGACCACGGCGATTTTGGTTCTCGAGTGGTCGGTAATTTTGATGTGATTGGAGACGGCTCTACTGCTGACAAGCATTCTGGTCACGGAACTCACGTGTCATGCACCGTCCTCGGGGACGGAACACGGGGGGGATATTCAGGGGTTGCCAGTGCTGCCGATTTGTATTTCCAAGCCATGGAAAATGACAACACTGGAAACTTCCAATCGCCTTCTCTCAATAATTTATTGAACACGGCTTACAATGCTGACGCCCGCACCCACACCAACTCATGGGGGTCCAGTTCTGCAAGCCAGCAAGGGAAGTACAATTCAGAGACTGAAGATGTTGATGACAGAGCAAGTTATTACGACCGCTATTACACTGGAAGAGAGGGCCTAACCGTTCTGTTTGCGGCAGGAAACGATGGACCCGACTCCGGAACGGTATCGCCTCCAGCAACGGCGAAAAACGTTGTTTCGGTTGGAAATCATCAAAACCGCTACAATGGCGCTCCCGATACGGTCATGCAAGGTTCGTCACGAGGGCCCACTGAAGACGGTCGCATCAAGCCGGACCTCATCGCCCCAGGCGGCTATGTTCGCTCGTGCCGTGCCCAAGAAGCCACCGACGTTGGCAGCTCTACTTGGAGCAATTCCTACTACCTGGAATACACCGGGACTTCAATGGCAACGCCCAATGCTGCAGGTATGGCCTTGATGATCCGGGAGTACTTGGAAGAAATCGCACAACGCCCATCCCCACAAGGTGCCCTCGTGAAAGCACTCTTGGTCCTTGGAGCGGAAGATATCGGGTCGAGAAATATACCCAACGATGACGAGGGGTGGGGGCGGATCAACTTGCGCAACACGCTCGCTCCGAATACGGGGCAAGGTATCTGGGTTGACGACCGTTCAATTTTGTCGGGCACGGGCAACAGCAAAACGTACTCATTCAATGTGTCTCAAGCCTCTGGTTTGTTCAAAGCCGTCTTGACATGGTCCGATGAGCGAGGCTCCAGGTTTTCAAACTCTCAACTCGTCAATGACCTTGACCTGATCGTCACCTCTCCCGATGGGACGGTCTATTTGGGCAATGATTTTGCAAACGGCCGTTCAACAACAGGTGGTTCGAGAGATACCGTGAACAATTTGGAAGTCATCTTGATAGATTCTGCAGCAACGGGGACATGGACGGTTAAGGTCCAAGACGGTCAACACAGTGGCTCAAAAACTCAACCCTATGCCGTCGCTGTTTTGGGTCATGGCGTGAATGATTTACGACCAGACCCAATGGTTCAGCCGGAGGAATTCGAAATGAATGTCGGCATTCCACAAGTTGGTGACCCCGTTCAATTGACAACATCGGTGTTCAATTTTGGGAACGTTATGGCCAATACCTTCCCCGTCGTTTTTGAGGTCGATGGTTCTGAAATAAGCCGCCAGTCGACAGCATTGGGCGCTGGTTCAACCAAGAAGATGGTATGGTCATGGACGCCACAATCAGCAGGGACAAGCGTGCTTTCGTTCATCATTGACCCCGATGACACCATTGAGGAGATACGAGAAAACAACAACCGGCACGACATCACGGTGAACATTACCGCCCCCGGCGTCAAATTGGAATCACCTTCTGCGACCATGACCTTAACCGAGTCCAACATCACGACAACCTCATGGAACCTTACGCTAACGAATACGGCCCTTATTTCCACAAATGCTTCAATGCAAACTGGCCAAGTTGTGAATCACGCTAACGGGCAAAGTCTACCGTGGTACATTGGAAGCACCACTTCAAACTTCAGCCTTGAAGGTCAAGAGTCACAATACATCACGGTTACACTGGTTCATCCAGCGCCTCCGCTTCCTGGCGATTACCGGATTGACCTGCTGGGCCTTGATGTAGACAACAGCGTGACGTATCCATTTGAACTCAGTTTCATCGTACCCGATTTGGCGAACGCTGACCTCGAGATTGATTATTCCATTGTTCCAGTACACCCCTCAAACCCGACCAATCTAACGGTCCGCTTCCTCAACAATGGAAACACAGCAATTGGTTACGATTTGTTCCTTGAACCTCCGACGGGTTGGAATGCAGGCTTCTCAAATTTGGGGAGTGAAGGGGGCGCCTTGTCCGGCTCAACGGGATTGATCGACAGTGCTGGTTTCAGGTCGGTAGAACTTGTGATCACACCCCCATTGGTGCTGACTGCAGCCGGCGCAGAACGCATTGTTGAATTGATTGCAATCAGCCAAACGGAACTGCAAAAGACGGTTGTCTTTGAAATCCCCATCAAAGTAGAAACCATCCGTGATGTTTACATCCATTTGGAGTCCTCGTACTCGAAACTGAGCCCCAACTCAACCGTTTCTTTGTTGTATTCGGTGGAACACAATGGAAACATTGACCTTGAATTGACTCCGTCGTTCACGCTCCCACCGGGTTGGTCCATTACATCAGTCATCGAACCCATCAACTTGCCTTGGGGGGGCAGCACAAATCTTCTCTACACGTTACAAGGGAACGGTGCTGCTAAGTCCGGCCCCATCCAATTCAACCTAGAGGCTCAAAACGCCCTCTTTTCTTGGGATGGCGATTTGGTCGTAGAAACGCTGGCTGCACCATCGCTCACCTTTGCAGGGTTGGAATTTTCTGACGGTACGACCTTTCCAACCCCTCAAGCCTCTGGGTCTCATCCGACAGGCGACCCCATGAAATTCACTTGGTTGGTGACCAACGAGGCAACCACGCCATGGTCGCCAAGCGTAAGCTTGCAAACCGATTCAGGTCTGTTTGGTGATTGTACCTTCTCTGAAACGGTTGAACTCGGTCAATTTGTACCGATTACATGTTCCATTCTCATCGCCAACGGAGCCTTGCCTTTTGCCGAACCGTCGTTTACCTTAACGCTTGAAGGAGAAGGAGTAAGCCTGACAAAGACCGTAGGCCTCTTGGTGGGTGAGAATGAAGTTGCGGGATGGAGTGTGGAACGTATCCCTGAATTCAAAACAGGAGATGGCGAACAAGTTGTCATTGAAATCACCAACTTAGGGAACACCCGCTTTGAGCGCCAAGTACGTGTTGATGCAGGAGATGATTGGACCGCTTCAATCGACGGTAACGATATTGTTGAACTTGAAGTGGGCCAATCAACATTGGTTCGTTTGGACCTTCGTGCAGACCAGCCCGGAGAAACTACGGTGAACTTGAACCTGGTTGGAAGTGAGGATTCTTCAGCCTCCTTTTCCTTCCCTGTGGTTTCTCAAGGAGAGCCCGTCGGTAGTTCCTTGACGTCTGGACTAACCAGTACCTCAGTTCTCTTTGGTATGGTTGTGCTTCTCGCAGTTCTTGGCGCCTTTGGAGCCGTCGTCCTACGCCGAACACCGAGTCAACAAGACGGGCCAATGCTCCCCATCAAAAACCATCCTGCTTACGGAGTTCCACAACTCCCGGTCAACGCTCTTCCGGAACCTGATGTTGCGGCCACACCCGCCCCGATTTGCTGGTCCTGCAGAGAGCCGGTCATCGGCCCGACTTTGGGATGTCCCACCTGTGGGGCTCGGTATCATGGAGTGGCTCATGGTAACTGTGAGGCGACTCAACTTGACCAGTGTGTAAATTGCTCAGAAAGCTCTGAACACTTTGTTCAAGCCTGATGCTTCTAGAGGCCACTTTTGAGTCAAAAAGAGCATAGGCTTTTGATAGGATGACCATGAGGGAATGGTATGGTCCCTCGTGACGCCGCGGCCGCTCCCCACCAGCGTTTGGCGCTGTTTCTCGTCGTTTTGATGTCTCTATCGGTGTTGCCTTTGGCCGCACCCACCGTTTCTGCAGACGGCGCTCGAGATGCTTCCATCACGGTCACTCCCATCCCCGCTGCATTGGAAGTGAATCCTGGTGAATCAGGTGAATACGTCATTCGTGTTCGAAACACGGGGTCCAATCCCGTGTCCGTTTCATTGAGCACCACTCAAGAAGCAACACAGGAATGCAACGCATATTCGTCATCCATCACTCAAATCCCTGGTCAAATCGATGCCGGTGCTTACGAAGAGGCTACAATGAACGTGACGCTTACCCAAGGGGCTGAAGGAACCTGTGATACCACAATCACCGTCAACGCAAACGAACAGGCGACTCCACCTGATGTTGCTGGCGCTCCTGCTCAAGAAACAGCTACCGTCACGACAACAGCCGGCGATGGCTCTGGAAGTG
Organism: Candidatus Poseidonia alphae; assembly: GCF_943787815.1. Taxonomy (NCBI): domain Archaea; kingdom Methanobacteriati; phylum Thermoplasmatota; class Candidatus Poseidoniia; order Candidatus Poseidoniales; family Candidatus Poseidoniaceae; genus Candidatus Poseidonia; species Candidatus Poseidonia alphae. The sequence continues at coordinate 522,245 of NZ_CALSNW010000001.1, read as the reverse complement.
CTGTGTTTGGTGTTGACCTTACCGTTAACAGCGTTGATAAGGAGCAAGATTGGGCCGGTGAAGACGAATTGGACTATCGAATTGAGGTCGAGAACACCGGGCAGACCAACGAAACAATTGCTCTTGCCATTGAAGAAAACAACGACCCCGGTTGCGGCAGTGCCTCTGAATTCAGCGTCTCCCTCAGCGATACCACAGTCTCCCTCGACAGCGAGGAAACTGAAACCATTACGGCAACGGTTGTCATTCCAGATGGACAATCTGCGAACGATTACTGCTGGGACGTCACGGGGACGGTAACCAATGATCCAACGAATGAGGCAAAGGACACGGACGATTTCAAACTCATTGTCCCCGAACTTAAGACCTGTTCTGTTGAACTGAGCAAGACATCATTGTCGGTGAATCCCGGTGCAGAAGCATCACTGTCGGCTACCTTCACCAACACAGGAAACGTTGACTGGACCGTAACAATCGCATCGACAGGCAGTAAAGCATCATGGGTTAGCGTTGATGGAGCCTCGACACGCCTGCTTTCTTATGATGGCGGAGAAGGAACAATTTCCGTTGACTTGGATGTTGCGCCAGACGATTCAATCGACGCGGGTTCTGAAGCGGTCATTACCATTCTTGGAAAAGATGGAAGCAGCGTAGATCCGGACTGTCAAAAGCAACTTCGTGTTGTTGTTGGGCAATCTTATGGTGCAAGTATTTCACTGGCTACTACGCTTCTTGATGGAATTGACCCCGGCACCAACAAATCTACGGTAGTCACCGTTGCAAATCAAGGAAACGGACAGGACAATCTGCGCATCTCCTCATCAAGTGCACCGGCTGGCTGGGCCATTCAGTTGGAGCAATCAACGGTGCTGGTTGGTTCTCGGCATGGAAATCAAGGTTCGGTTTCAGTCGATTTGACGATTCGCGTTCCTCAGGGCGCTCTCGCTACCGAAGCTGTTGAAATCACACTCTCAGTTCTCCCATCAAGTGGTGGCGCAACCTACGATAGCGTGGTCTTGCGGGTGACGGTTGGAGCAATCCATGATTTTGAAGTGATAACGCCAGCGACCGAGCAAACAGGGCGCTCGCTAACCGATGTGAGCTTCCCGATTGAAATCTCCAACTTGGGTAACGTTCGAGACCGAATGGCTCTATCGGTCATCGATCAATCCGAAAGCCCCGAATGGGATACCCTTTTTGAAGATGAAAATGGAATGCAATTCACTGAAATTATTCTCGACCCTCAAACGGTTACTGTGGTGTATTTGGTCGTGAGTATTCCGCAGGGTGAAGAACTTGACAACACGCTTCTCACCATCCGTGTGCGCAACAAAGACGACACAAATTCACAAGACCTGAACAACGATGGCATTCCAGACAACCAGAGAGAAGCGGACTTCCTCGCAATTTTATCCGATCGAAACTTTGCCATGAATCTGGAATTGGTGGATGGTGAAACGGACAAAAGTGGGTCACAAACCCTACCTCCTAACGGAGAGGTCACCTACGGCCTTTGGGTCACGAACATGGGCGACGGACGTGACGCCGCCGTCTTTACAATGAACGGGCTTGAAGGAGTCGCTACCCGTTCACTCACGCTCAACGGCCTTCCGGTCACTGGAGAAGTTGATATCCCTCGTGGGTATGGAATCTGGGACATCGCTAATGAAACGTATGTCCTTGAGGATGGAGCCCCAATACTGGGGGATACACCTAGCATCGTCGAGAGCATAAAACTCAACGAGGGTCTCATGGTGGGCTATGAGGCAAGGGCGTACAAGATTTACTTCGAATTAACGATCCGCGTAAGCGCGGGTGCCGAAACAGGCCAAGGCGGTCTCTTGGAGGTCGTTGTTACCAGTGTTTCAAACGCTGCAAACCGAACGGGGATGGTCTCCATCATGCTCGATGTTTCCGTGATTCAAGACCTCGAGTTTATTGAGGCAGGTGCTCAACAAGAACTTGATTTGGTCTACGGTGGAGAAGCCATTGAACATGAGATTTCAATTGTCAACACGGGCAACGTACGAACAGAAATCCGCGTCTTTACATCCGAGAACCTCCGTGGATGGTCTGTTGTATTGAACAGCGATGACGGTGATTGTACGTTTGAACAAAATGAACTAACCTGCATGGTTGAAGAAGGTGAGCGCTTGTACGTCAACGCCACCATCCGAGCGCCGTATGGGGCTGAACTTTCAGATACCTACAAATTCACGCTTTCGGCTGAACCGACCGATACGGGAGTTCTCGATCGACAGAATCTGCAATTTATCGTTCAAGGAGAACCTGCAGGAGGCGCTTTGGACTTGGCCGGCAATACCACCCTCCAAGCTATCGGCGCAACGGTAATTGTTGCACTTTTGCTCCTCTTCCTCATCCGCAGAGATTAAAAAGAGAGCACTGCGGCATAATTTCGGTTGAAGAAAACCTCGGTTATGCCCGGGAAAAAACCATCGAGATAGCCGATTTTGCTTTATGGTCTTTGACAACGCTTATTGAGGGGGCTCAATTCGGTAAGAACAGAGAGCGTATGCGTTCTCTGAGGGTGTCAACATGTCTGGAATTGAATCCGTACCCAGTGAATACCTTTCTATTGGTTTCCTCACCATTCTGGGCATCATCATGCCGCTGACCAATTTCCTCATCACGTGGGTCGTTCGACCCAAGGTTGACCCGGCCCGCCCTCACATCACGCGCTCCTACTTGCTCGAAGGCTACGAGCGAGACCACAGCCTGTATCCTCGGCGCCTCACGACCTTTGAATGTGGGAGCGAACCCGTCGGAGATGCAATGATTCAGTTCCACTTCCAGTACTACTGGTACGCCATCATTTTCCTCGTCTTCGATGTAGCCTTCATGTTCCTCGTCTTGGGAGGAATGGTCGCTGCAGACGCTACGGCAGCAGACGTCACAGACCGCACTGCGGCGGTGGCCGGCGCAACCGAGGCACTCTCTACATTGGCGATCTTCTTCGCAACCATGGCTCTTGGAGTATGGTACGTGTTCCGCAAGCGGGGTCGCATTTACATCTGAGGTGAATGATATGGCAGGTCAAGACGAAAACTATGCGGCGTTCAATAGCCGTGCACTTGTTGAAATGGTAGGAGACGTCACCGATGAGGCACTTAAAGCAACCAAAATCAAGCAATTTTTGAGTGTTCTCGCAGGACGATACTTCAATTGGGCAGGTCGAAAGTCACTGTTCACGCTCCACTTGGGAATCAAGTGTTGCGCCATTGAAATGGCTGCTGCTGCAACTCCACGTTTTGACGGAGACCGATTCGGTGTTTTGTTCCGCTCTTCCCCTCGTCAATCCGACGTCCTTCTTGTCAACGGCCCAATCACGAAGAAATTCGCCGACAAGGTCGTCCGCCTCTGGGAACAAATGCCGGAGCCAAAGTACTGCATTGCTATGGGCGAATGCGCCATCTCGGGCGGCCCTTACTTCCAATCCTACAACGTGTTGGAAGGCGTTGACACGGTCATCCCAGTGGACGTTTACATTCCTGGCTGCCCACCGCGGCCCGAAGCCCTCATCGACGGTTTTGGACTGCTTCGTGAAAAGATCATTCGAATCGGCGCTGCTCCAAGCAGTGGACGAAAGGGCGAGAAGCCCATCATCGTTGGAGAGGATTGAACATGGGAATGCGTGTGAGCAACGAACAAAGCGATTCTGCAGCAGAATCCTGCGTCGCCATTCTTTCCAAGCGTTTCGGAGGGTCCGACGTCGTTTCAACGGTGGAACACCACTCCAACGCCTTCAAGATGGCTTTTGTTCGCATCCATTGCCCGCCTCAACACTGGCCGGCTGTTGCCAAGTCCTTGCGTTTTGACCACGGAGCAAATTACTGTTCAATGGTAACAGGGACACATTTCCCTGAAGGCAGCGACGACCGAGGCTGGGAAGTTGTTTACCACCTCATGCGCCAGCCTGTTGTTGACCAGAAACCTTTCACCAACACAGTGCTCGTTGCTTCCGAACTTACCGGCTCAGACATTCCTTTGGAGTTTGAAATCCTTGTTGCATTGCCTCAAGGCGACGAACCCAGTGTCCCAAGCGTTCAGAGCGTTTGGGTCGGAGCCGATTGGAACGAGAAGGAAACATGGGACCTCGTAGGTATTCGTTTTGAAGGCCACGAAAACATGCACCGCGTATTGAACCCCCACGACAGCCCAGAGGGATTCCATCCGCTCCAAAAGCAACACAAACTGCGATATCATGATTACAATGAAATGTACGATGACGCCCAAGGGTTCGGTCGTAAACCAACCGATGAGGGTCGGGTTAAGTGAGGTGATATCATGGCACAAATGTGGATTACAATGGGGCCTCAACACCCGATGACGCACGGACTTTGGACGCTTCGCGTCAAGGTTGACGGAGAAACTGTAGTGGACACTGAAGCCGAACTCGGCTACATCCACCGCGGCGTCGAGAAGATCGCAGAATCCCGCGACTTCACCCAAATCACCCCTTACTGCGACCGACTCTGCTATGTGAGTGCAATGACCTGGGCCAATTCTTACATCTATGCAGCAGAAGACCTGCTGGAAGTTGAAGTTCCAGAACGAGCAGAATACATTCGCCTCATCTCCGCTGAATGCCAACGCCTCGCATCCCACTTGATGTGGCTCGGTGCCTACGGGCCCGATATCGGCAGCCTCACACTGATGACCTGGTGCATGAGAGACCGCGAAATGTTCCTTGATTTGCTTCAAGAACTTGGCGGTTCACGAATGCATTACAACTATCCCCGAATCGGCGGCGTTAAGCGAGATATTCCCGTTGGCTTCGCCGACCGCCTTGTCGCCAAAGTGAAGCTCTTCGAGAAGCGTATTGAAGAATACGAAATGATGTTGGACGAATCAACCATTTGGCTCGTTCGCCTCCAAGGTGTTGGTTACGCCAATGCCGAAGACATGGTCAACGCCGGAGTGTCCGGCCCAAACATTCGTGCGGCTGGTGTGAACTACGACGCTCGTTGGGCACACCCCTACTCCGTATACGACCAAGTCGACTGGGAGCCTGCAGTTGAAAAACCAACTTCGGTCAAAGGTGCAGATTGTTACGACCGCTACCGTGTCCGCATGGAAGAAATGCGACAGTCCTGCCGAATGATCCTTGACGCCATTGAAAAAATCCCTGGTGGAAAGAACACCAATTATTCCAACGGTGACGAAATGATTCTCGCAAAGGCCCCAACCCGTGCTCCAGAAGGAGCCACAGGGTTTTCCAACTACGAGTGCACCCGTGGTGCATCCAAGTTCTACATTCAGGGCGGTGGCGATGGACGTGGTAAAAACCCGTACCGGTTGTCCATCCGTTCGCCGATGTTCATCACCATTCCTTACGTTGCAAAGACCATGATTGGCTACAAAGTGGCCGACATCCCCGCCATCATGGGGAGCTTTGACCCGTGCATTGGAGAAACCGACCGTTGAGGTGATAAGATGGATGACAAGTACGATTTGGTAGGATTCTTCTTGGATAAGGAAGGTGTATTCCGCTCCAACATCATCAAGCTCTTGGATGGGACAGCCGCTGAAGAAAGTGCCTCGAGCATCTCATTTGCAGCCGGTACATTTGCAGCAGTGAACATCGTCTTCTTGATGCTGTTTTTCTCTCAATTCGCCATTCTATGGATTGAACGAAAGGCTGTTGCTCGTATGCAAGACCGATACGGAGCAACGACTGCTCTGCGTTCCCTGTGGGTCGGTGAAAACGGAGTTACTGCCGGTGAATGGTGGAACATGCTGCCGTTTGGCGCAGGCAAACCCGTAGGAGCCATCAACAAATGGTTGAACAAGAAATACGGGAACCGAGATGAGAACTTCCCAACCGTTGACCGTGTAAACAACCGTTCCTGGATGGGCAAGACCATCGTTCCAGGATTTTTCCAGAACGTCGCAGACGGAATGAAATTTCTCGTCAAGGAACACATGGTCCCCCAACGTGCTGATAAATTGATTTTCGAAGTCTCTCCGTTCCTTATTGTTTCATCAACCCTGCTTATTTTGGGTATGATCCCTCTTTCAAGCGGCATCTATGCTACCAACCCCGACCTCTCAATTCTCTACGCTATCGCCATCTTTGGTATCGCTCCAATCGGTGTTTTCTTCGCTGGTTGGTCTTCCAACAACAAGTACACTCTGATCGGCGGAATTCGTTCCGCTGCCCAACTTACGGCTTACGAAATTCCATTGCTTCTCACGCTCTTATCCGTTGCGATTCTCTCAGGGACGTTCAACATCATCGAAAGCATCCATTTCCAGCATGCTGCTGGTTCATGGAACATCTTCTTGATGCCACTTGGGGCAGCACTGTTCCTCATCACGATGATTGCAGAAGTTGAGCGTGTCCCGTTCGACATGCCTGAAGCCGAAGCTGAATTGGTTGAAGGCTGGTGGACAGAATACGGTGGTATGCGGTTTGGTATGCTGTTTATGGCGGAATACATACGCACCTATGCAGCCTGTTTCCTCTTCACTCACTTTTTCCTCGGCGGATGGCATCTCCCGCTGCAGGGAACCATTGGGTCGATTGAATTCTTGGGACTTGGCGGACTCTATCTGCTGATTCCAGGCGCCATAATGACGCTCATCAAGTCGTGGCTCGTTTTCCTCATCGTGTTCGTTTGGGCTCGCTTTGCTCTAGCGCGGATTCGAACCGACCAAATTTTGGAATTCGGATGGCGTATGCTTCTCCCTCTTGCCGTACTTCAATTGGTTCTCTCGCTTGTGTACCGGCTTTACCTGTTCAACCCCGATGACATGTCCGCTCAGAATGACGTCGCAGGCGGTATGGCTTGGGACGCCTTTGGTATCCCCTTCTTTGTACCAGCAGCAACAACCTTGTTCTGGATAGGAATGTTCTGGATCTATCTCAACGATGAAGACAAATCAGTTGCACAGGAGCGAATGTTCCACGTGCAAACAGTAGAGCCTGCGGGAACCGTTGTCCCGGGGCAGGAGTGAGGTGAAACCATGCCAATGCATCCACACGCACAACCGAATTTTAGAAACCTATTTTGGTACCCGTTTAAGATTACTCTGATTACAGCTCTTCGAACCTTCCCGTTCATCGGCAAGCGGTTCGGAAAGAAGCTCGGTGATTATCACAACACCAGCCACCCTGAATTTTTAGACGATGGAAGCCGTAGCCGTGCTGCATCATCGGTTGTAATGAACGATATTTCCCGTCAGGAATTCGCTCCTGACCGCGTGACTTCCGACCTTAAGCCGACCCTATGGAAGCCTCAAACGGTTCAATACCCTTACGAACGACTCGAAGACATGGAGCCATGGCTCTTCGTTCCAGGGAATTACAACGGACGAATTGGTGTCATCTGGGAAACCTGTACGGCGTGCAAGATGTGTGTCAACATTTGTCCTAACGATTGCCTTCACATGACAACGGAACTACGGGTTGACGTTTTGGATTCCGCAGACGGTGAAGACGGTGGCTTAGGTATGGAACTTGAAGTCGGTAAATATGCGGCGGTTGAAAAGCCAGAAGTGAAGGCAGAACTTGAAGAGTTCAATCTTGTTACTGCACACACTGATGCGCCTGACGAATGGCGCTTTGCTGAAGTTCTGGACCTCTCAGGAGATACTGCAACGGTTCGATGGAACGATTCAGGAGAAGAGGCCATTGTTTCCCAAGACGAACTCCGACCTGCTGACGACCAAATCGTCTCCGGTCGCATTGACCTTGGACGCTGTATGTTCTGTGGGCTGTGCATGGAGTCCTGTGGCTTCACTTCCTTCTTCATGACCAACGAGTACGACGGCATGTCCGGTTTTACTCGCCAAGACCTTTGGTTTGATGCCTCCCGTACTCGCGTTCTTCCTGGCGTACACCAAGAAGCCGTGGATGCTGAACTAGCAAAGCGTGCTTCTAAGGAACGTACCAAGCGAGCCAAGAAGGCTGCAAAGGAAGCCGCAAAGGGGGACGCTTGAGATGGACATAGCGAGTGCTGCTGAAACCGGTGTGTTCTTCCTTTTTGCTGCGATTACGCTCGGCGGTGCGCTGGGCCTTATTTTCGCACAAAGGGTTGCACACTCGATGCTCTCGCTGATCTTCTGTTTCATGGCTGTCTCTGGAATCTTCATCCTGCTCGGTGCAGAATTTCTGGCGGCCATTCAGATTCTTGTCTATCTGGCGAGCGTAGGTTTAGTGGTGCTGTTTGGTATCATGCTGACACGCCGTCAAATTCTTGAGGAGGACTTTGAATGAAATTCCTTTCATTGTTTACCCGTCTTGGCCTCGTGGCTCTGGGCTTTATTCTCGTCGCCATCGTTAACGACGATGAGGTTTGGAGCAATCCAAGCACCGGCACACCCACCACCTCAGGACTCGCCGATTCAATGCTCAACGAGTGGGGACTGGCATTGGCCGTTCTTGGTTTGCTCATGGCTATGGCCATGATGGGTGCTGCCTATCTTGTTCGTGATGAACGAATGGAAAATCTTTTGTGGGAATTTGGAGGTGAAGAAGAATGATTGATCCAGCATGGGTTTCAGGTCTTTCAGCACTGTTGTTTGTCATTGGACTTGCAGGTGCTTTCACTCGTAAAAACGCCATCATCGTTCTCATGTGCATTGAGTTGATGCTGAACGCAGCAAACATGCAATTTGCCGCTGCAGCCATCCACCACGGCGATGCAACGGGTTGGGTCTACACCATTTTCGCCATCGCTATTGCGGCCAGTGAAGTTGCGGTTGGACTGGCCATCTTCTTGGCCATGTACGGGCAACACGAATCGATTACACTGGACGATATCAACGTCCTAAAGAACTGAGGTGATATGATGGGTAGTACAAGCAGTTCCGAAGTAATTATTCACAGCAGTGCGATTGAATACGCACCTCTTATCCTCATTTTGCCCATGTTGGCCTTCCCAGTGATTCTCTTCCTTGGGAAAATCTTCAACGGCAATCCCTTTTGGAAGAACAATGTCAAGGAGGGTGGATTGATTGCTCTCGTCATCATGGGGGCCAGCCTCCTTCTATCCCTCTGGCTCATCAAGGACTTCATCGGCAGCTTTGATTCGATGAGCGAGTTCACCGATTGGACCTGGTTCACATCCAGTATGTGGAACTCAGGTAATGAAACCGACACGGTTGTGTTTGGATTCGGAGTACACGTTGACCACATCACGGTCGTGCTTCTTTTCGTTGCTTCATTCTTGTGTCTTCTCATCAACAGTTTCGCTATTGGCTACATGAATACCGACCCCATTAACGACAACCGAAACCATCGCTTCTATGCTGAATTCGTGTTGTTCTGCTCGGGTATGCTTGGAATGGTTCTCGCCGATTCCTTCCTTTGGTTGTTCATCTTCTGGGAATTGATGGGCCTTTGTTCCTACCTGCTTATCGGATTCTATTATGAACGCCCCAGTGCAGCATACGCCGCCAAGAAAGCCTTCCTCACCACTCGTGTTGGTGATGTGTTCCTCATGGTCGGTTTGGCCATGCTATGGACACTCTTTGACGGACATCTCGATTATGCCTATGTGTTCAACGATGACAACATCGCAAAGGTTGACCCAGCAAGTTTGGCTTGGGCCCTTGGTTTGATGTTCATCGGCGCAGTTGGCAAGTCTGCACAATTCCCTCTTCACGTTTGGTTGCCTGACGCTATGGAAGGGCCAACTCCTGTTTCTGCTCTTATTCACGCAGCGACCATGGTCAACGCAGGATTGTACCTCGTTGCTCGTATGTTCCCGTTCTTTGGCTCCGAACACATGTTTGGGCAATTGGACGACCTTGCCTTCATCATCGCCGCCATCGGTGGAACAACCGCCGTCATGGCTGCAGCAATTGCCTTTGTACAGACAGACCTGAAGAAAGTCCTCGCTTATTCGACCATGTCACAATTAGCATACATCTTCACTGGACTTGGTGCTGCGCTCTATCTCGCCAACACGCTGCACTGGCACGGTGCAGGGCATGAAGTTGAACACGGCATTGTTGTTGTTGCCTTTGGCGCTGCGCTTTTCCACCTGTTCAACCACGCTATGGCCAAAGGAATGCTCTTTATGGCCAGCGGTGCAGTGATTCACGAAGTTCACCACGCACACCACCATTTGCACCATGACGACCATCATCACGACTCAAGCCCCAAGGAATTGTTGATGCTGGCGACTTACCTCAAAGAAAAAGACCAATCTGCCTTCGATTTCTTCACGTCAATCGACTTGGATGGTTCTGGTGAAATTGACACCTATGAATTCAAAGAAGCTCTCAAGAGCGCAGAAATCGCTGACCTGCCGCCATGGGAAATGGAACCACTCATGAACGCCATCGATCTTGACGGCAACGGCAAAATCAACGTTCCTGAACTTGACCTTACCCTGAGCCGTGTCCTTCTTGAGGAAGCCCACGGCCACGATGACCACCACGAGGAATTCGATGCGCAGTCCATGGAAAACATGGGCGGGCTGGCTTCCAAGATGCCCATTACCGCAACAGCCATGCTCGTCGGTTCACTTTCCATCATGGGATTCCCTCTCATTGGAGGGTTCTGGTCCAAGGAAGGAATCATCGCTAACACTTGGCGAGTTGCTCTTGATGACCCCCGTTTCATGTATCCAGCTCTCTGCGTCCTTCTCGGCGCTGGAATGACCGGGTTTTACATGTCTCGAATGTGGCTCAAGACCTTTGCAGGTTCTCCCAAAGGAGAGGTTGCAGCACATGTTGGGCCGACCAATACTTGGATCAAGACGCCGCTGTTTCTTCTTACCTTCATCACGCTGTCAGGAATCATTCTAGCAAGCATGGGCTTCACACACTGGGCTCCTGAGTCCAAGGGAGAACTGCTCCACGATTCCCTGCTCGATGGATTCCTCTATGAAATGGAACATGCCTTTGCAAACCACGATTCGTTCTTCTTCATTCTCTCTTACGTTGCCTTGTTCTTTGGCGCCATCGTAGGCCCTGGACTTGCTCTGTCATTGTACGGCGGTAAACTGGATGACGGTGAAGCAGCCAAGCCGTGGTTCGCTCCTGTTCTTGCACTCAATGCCGCCGTCAAAGGGCGCTACCATTGGGACAACTCTGCCCTGAGCGAATCCACACTTGCTACAGCATTGAGCAACCGCCTTTACTTCGACCACTACTACGACATGGCCATGCTGAAGATTGTGGCGGCCTTCTCTTTCAAAGCAGCAGAAGCAGATTCGGGCGTGATTGACGGAACCATCAAGACAATTGAGCGCACTTCACAACAACTCTCTACGAAACTACGGGCTTTGACCACCGGTTCTGCCCGTGATTACATTCTGATGGCTGCGGTTGGAACTCTCGTTCTCTTTGGCCTCATCTGGGGGGTGGTTGCATGAACACAGGAATTGATTGGATCTCGCTACCCCTTGTTGGACTCCCGCTGATCAGCAGCATCGTTCTGCTCATGTTCATCGGAAACACTTCCAATGCGGCCCGTGAAAAATTGGGTCCGTCCATTCGTATGGTGTCTCTCATCGTCTCGTTCATCATGCTCGGCGTGACCACCATGATGTTCTTCGGACAAATGGACAACATGAGCGACTGGAGTACGATGAATTTCGGTTCGTTTAACTTTGAATTCCGTTATGAATGGATCGAAGCACTGGGAATCCATTGGAGTGTCGGTATGGACGCTCTCTCCTTCCCAATGGTATGGCTGACAACTTTCTTGTTGCCCATTACCATCGTTGCTACGTGGAATGAAAAGAACGCATCCGTGTACTTCCCACTCATACTCATGATGGGAGGTGCATTGATTGGCGTCTTTGTCGCTTTGGACTTGTTCATGTTCTATGTCTTCTGGGAGTTAACACTCATTCCAATGTTCTTCCTCATCCTCAAATGGGGTGGAAAAGACCGCAAGTACGCTTCTCAAAAATTCTTCATCTACACCTTTACCGCGTCGGTCGTGATGTTGCTTGGATTGGTTACCATGTACTTCTTGCAACCCGACTCTGCGTTGTCCTATTCAGGTACGTGGACCGGTCGAACGTTTGACATTCCAACACTCATCAGTCACTCACAAGCTGAAAACGCAGGCGGAATGTGGTTCCTCGGTGAAAGCATGCAGAAGGTTCTCTTCGTCATGCTGATGATCGGTTTCCTCGTTAAGCTCCCTTCCGTTCCATTCCACACTTGGCTGCCCGACGCTCACGTTCAAGCACCTACTGGCGGTTCGATGTTGCTTGCCGGTGTCATGCTCAAGATGGGTGCTTACGGTATGTTCCGTCTACCTCTTGCCATGTTCCCTCATGCAGCGGAGTTCTTCCAATTCTGGCTTCTTGCACTCGGAATGGTCTCACTCGTTTGGGGAGCAGTCGTCTGTCTAGGCCAAACCAACCTCAAGAAAATGGTTGCCTACTCCTCTGTGTCCCACATGGGTGTTATTCTCATCGGTATTGCGACCATGCAACCTCTTGGATGGGCAGCCGCGCTCTTCATGATGTTCGCTCACGGAATCATCAGCCCCATGCTCTTCGCAGTTTGTGGTGCCTTCAAGCATCACTATCACAGCATGGAGATCGGGGCCATGCGAGGTATGGCCAAGCACTCACCTTGGCTCGCAACTTCGATGATGTTCGCATGGATGGCCTCTCTCGGTCTTCCGCTCCTCGCTGGGTTCGTCGCAGAACTGATGATGTTCCTCGCCTTGTGGCACTTCCTTGCAGCAGAGAACTGGAGTGTTTTCTGGATGGTTGGTCCTGCCTTCGTTCTTGCTATCACTGCAGCATACTACCTGTGGTCCATGCAACGAACCATCTTCGAGGGCGGGGATGACACCCAACCTCCTGCCAGTCTTCACGGTGAGCCCGTTCCAGACATTGCAGATTCGGAGAAGATTTCCATGGTCATCATGGCTGCGTTTACCATCCTTTTCGGAATCATGCCCTGGATTGCCTTGGACATGATGAACGGATGGACGGTTGGGTTCTTTGAGCAGTTGTTGATTCCAATTTTGAACGGAGGTGTCTGATATGGATGATGTAATCGAACCCTTTGGAGAAGGTTTTGTAACGGCCTTAGCCCCAGAATTTGTTCTTGTCATTGGACTGTTCACACTGATGATTGTACCCAATCTCGGAGATGCAAAATTCCGAATCCCGCTAACTCAAGTTCGAATCCCGTGGTTGTTTGGTGGAAAGCGTGGAACGTTAGACAGTGACCCTCGTCTCCCTGGAATCTTTGCATCCGTGTTCTTTGTGATGGCGTTCATCCTCGCAGCCATCTCTTTTATCGGTGGAATGGAAACCAAAACCATCGCATCAGGTACCAATGAACTCCTGAAAGTTGACGAATTCAGTCGCTTGTTTGAATTAATTTTCTACGGCGCTCTTGCCCTGGCTTCGATCGCATCGATTGACCGCCTTCCAGCGACCAGTCGTAAGGACCGAAGTGTCTCAGGCCTCTACAACAATCGTCGCCAAGTTGACTTCTACATCCTGCTCATGACCTGCGGTCTTGGGATGTCAGTCGTGGCTTTAGCCCAAGATCTGTTCCTGTTGTTCATCGGTCTTGAACTGGCGTCGTTCTCCACCTATGTTCTCGTGGCGTTCATGAAAGAAACCAAGGAAGGCTCTGAAGCAGGAATGAAATATTTCATCGTCGGCTCGGTAGCATCCGGTGTTGGCCTCTACGGTCTTTCCCTGCTTTACCTGTGGGCTGGCTCCCTTCAATTCGAAGAACTCACCGCGCACTTCAACGCTACAGGAATGGACCCTCTACCGCTCACAGCGCTTGGAATGCTTCTCGTCGGCTTTGGTTTCAAGGTCAGTGCTGCACCGTTCCACTTTGCTGCACCTGACGCCTACGCTGGAGCACCCGGCCCTGTTGCAGGTGTCCTAGCCACAGCGAGCAAAGCCATGGGAATTGTAGGACTTCTACGTATTCTCTTGGTCGTTGCATCCCCAGAAGGCATGGAGGACGGTACAACGGTATGGCTTGTCGCTCTGGCCGTCTTGTCCGTCGTTACCATGACCTGGGGGAACCTTGCCGCCCTTGGCTCTACCAATCCGAAGCGAATGCTCGCTTACTCATCGGTTGCCCATGCGGGTTACATGCTGGCTGCGATTACAGCAATCGGGGCTTTGAACTGGGAGGCCGACCATGCCGATGCGAGCAGAACTGCTGCACTTGCAGTCGTTACTGCACTGATGTTCCACCTTGTTGTACTGGTCTGTTTCAAACTTGGAGCCTTCTTGGTACTCTCCCTACTTGAATCCGAAAACGGTGGCCATACCCTCGAATCGTTGGGCGGTTTGGTCAAGCGCGAACCCTTCCTCGCTGTTGCTATGTTCATCTTCATGATGTCCCTGGCTGGTGTTCCACCTCTTGCTGGATTCCTCTCGAAACTGCTCGTAATCATGGGTATCGTCAAAGCAGCCCTCTTGGAATCAGGCGCCTCAGGCAGCATTACATTCAGCGAGATTCACTGGGTTTGGTATCTTGCCCTCATCATGGTTATCAATTCAGCAATATCAGTCTTCTACTACCTCCGAGTGGGCTTGGTGATGTTCTTCAACGAACCAGAGGAAGGCCGTGAAGGACCGCTTCCGAGAGGGTCTTCAGTCCGCTTAGCGATCGTCGCCTGTGTTGCTTCAACAATTTACTTTGGTGTCGGCGCAGGGCAGCTTATTGCATTGTGTGAATCAGCAGCCAATGCCCTCGTTGGGGCTTGGTGAATCCCTTCCGCAGGCGTCCAAAACACCTTCTTGGGGTGATGACTTCAAGAAGGGTAGGCCGATAGCGCAGACAGGTGAGACTGATTGGGTCGTAGACATGAGGAAAAAGTAGACGTCGAAGAACTCGCACGTCTTGAGAATCCTGAAGGCTCAAGCGACGGTAAGATCCGTGTCAAAATGCCGAATAAGAAAGTGAACGAAATGTTTGCTCTCGCTTCACAAATCCTAGGAGGTCGTCGTGTGACCGTTCTCTGTGCTGACGGTGAAACCCGTATGGCTCGGATTCCCGGAAAGATGCGTCGCCGTCAATGGGTTCGTGAAGGTGACCTCATCATCGTTTGGCCTTGGGATTTCCAAGATTCAAAGGCTGATGTGAAGCACCGCTACACCAAAACTCAGGCCATGTATCTCTCACGAAAAGGGGTTCTGCCCGACGATGTGGATATGTTTGGTATGAGCACCCGCTATGATGATGATGACGAACACGACGATTTGTTCAGTTCAGCAGGTTCCCCCTCCGAAGAAGTGGCTCAACCCGCGGAAGAAGAACCTGAAGACCTCTTTGCTGATGATGCTGATGACAGTGACGACCTCTTTGCTGATGATGCTGATGACAGTGACGACCTCTTTTCTGATGATGAAGAAGCCGTTGAAGAAGCCGTTGAGGAAGATTCAGAGCCTGAAGTTGCTGCTGCTCCAGTAGAGGAATTTCCAGAGGAAGAGAGCAGTGATGACGACGACGATGACGATGATGACATTGACGCCCTCTTCGCATGAACTTGATTCAATGAGGTGCCAGCATGGCCAAGGACGATGATTGGGAAGAACTCGCCCGTCGTCAATCGCGGAAACGACGTCCTCTCAAGGTGGATAAGAAACGGTCCAGAGAACAACAATTGGACTCGGATTTTGAACGGAAAGAGCAAAACGAATTTGTTCGTGACTTGGAAGAAAAATCTTCAAAGTACGCTTGGATGAAGGAAAAGCGTTACAGCTCAATGTTCCGAGACATCGAAGAAAAAATCCAAGGCGCTATGGGCACGGGTTCCTTTGATTGGGTGGACCGTCGTGTGTTCGACCAAGTGTTTGACCGGTTGACACTCATGGCCCTTTACAAATTGATGAAGACCGGCGTTATTGACACACTTGACTTCCCAGTTGCACGCGGGAAAGAAGCGCATGTATTTCACGGGACAAGTCTCTCTGGGGAGCCTGTTGCCGTCAAAATTTTTCACACTTCAAACGCAGTTTTCAAGAACCTCGTTCAATACATAGAAGGCGACCCACGGTTCACAGGTTTGCGAAGAAAGCATCGAGACCTCGTCGAGGTATGGGTTCGTAAAGAACATCGCAACCTCACTCGCTTGGCTCGTTGGGGATTGAACGTTCCACTTCCACGAGGCATCCACAAGAATGTCCTCATTATGGATTATCTTGGCACCGAACAATCCCCTTCCCCAAAACTACGTGATGTCCTCGTGGATGACCCGCAGTCTGTCTACAATGACTTGATCGAATTTCTAGCCGTTTCTTGGCAGAAAGCGAACTTGGTTCACGGAGATTTTTCACCCTACAACATTCTCTGGCACGACGGTCGTGCAAAAGTGATTGATGTGGGGCAAGGCGTGGTTGAAAGCCATCCAAAGTCGCAAGAATTCCTCGTGAGGGACGTGACTCGTCTGGTTGAATGGGGGCAGAAAAACAACCTTGATGTAGACCTTGCAGAGGCTATGTATGAAGTGCTTAACATGGATGTATCCCATGTAAAACAAATTGAACTCCCTGAAGAATGGAACTGATCATTCTTCTTCCCAATTGACGGTTTCGTCTTCAGCCAGTTCCATCATGTTGGAAACGGCGTCACCGTCCTCAGGGTCAACCTGTGCTGCTCGCATTCTACGGTGATTTCTGCTCTCTGATATTTCAGCAAGGCCGGGGACAAGGCTGTCAAAGCCAGATGTTGGGCGCTGCGTGTCTTCCCGCTCTTCAAATGCATCGAGCGACTTTGATTCAAGGCGTGCTCGCTTCCGGTCTCGTTCAAGGAAACTGATGACACTGCCATGTTCAGAGCCACCTGCTAGCATTTCAATCGCATGGCGGGCAGAATACAATCCACCTTCTTCTCCAACCAGGACCACCGTTGAATTGTAGATGCTGATTTGGGTTTGGGTGAGATTCTCGATGAGTTTTCGAATCTTCCCCTCTCGGCCAATGATTCGTGCGCGAATTCTACGCTGTTGGTTGGAACGCTTTCCGACGAAATCTCGGAGGTCAACGAGTTCGAAAAAGTGGTCGTCTTGCAAAAGGGTAACGGCGGCATTCGGGGCCATTCCTCGGCCAATTGCTTTGACCACATCGGGGAGTTTCATGGCCTTTACAGGGTCGTAAGAGCCAGCTGCTCCCCAAAGAACTTCCAGATCTCCGCTGTCAGAATCAATGTTGAACTCTTTACAGCCTGCAGCCTTCTTAATGGCTCTCGCTGTTTCACCCTTGGCTCCAATGATGACCGCAATGCGGTCTTTGGGTACCCGTGGTAGGGACTGTCGCATGGCTCACCCTGCCTGCCTTCTCTTTTCAATCCCTTGTCTTGCGTTGGAGCAAGGAGATTCCAAACCCAACGAGGATGAGGAGGAGCAATGAAGGGGCAAATGAAGGGACCGTTCCTGGGGCATCAAGAGACGCTCCGGTAACGACGAGATAATTCGCATTGTTGCCTTCATCAAATTCATCAATGACGTTGGCGAAGTCAATGATAAGTCGTAAATCAAATTGGCCTGATGTAGGGACGGTATAATGCCAGGTTACGGTTTCGGTACTGTTTGATAGTGTTCCAAGGGGCAAATTTCGTGTTTCCATGACCGTCCATTCAACCGTCGATGAGCGGTCAGCAGGTGCGGACTCCAAGCGAACGATGATGCTCCCAGGATAATCCTGATTTGACTCAAGGACGCTTGTAATGGTGATGTTTCCGTTTTGTTCACCCGGGCGTACAACCAAGCGGTCAAGGTTTGTTTGGCTTGCGTTCCAATAGAGGTCCAATCCAGGGAGGATCTGGAAGGATGATGCTTCTGTGGTGTAGGTATTGCCTGCCTCATCCTGTAAGAACGCCCTGAGCATGATGTGCTGGCGCGATTTTGTAACCCAACTGGAGAGGCCGATTTGGCCGTCAAGTCCATTGACTCCCAAATTCAACCATCGGCCAGAAATATCGGGAGTTTGGCCTACGCCATTGGAATCAAATCCGTATTGAATGTAGGATGACACATTATCCATCCCTGAACCAAGGTCTTCTGCGCTAAAGGAAACGTTTGCTGGTCCAATTCTGCTGGTTGTAAGTTCATCGACCGTCCATCCAAGCGGCACAGGGTCAGTTTCATCAACGTTGATGTCAATCGTTTGGTTTGCCCCAACATTCCCCACTCGGTCAATGGCCCGAACCATGAGTTCATGGGTTCCTTCGGTAAAGGAGAGCGTCACTGAATCACTCGTCGTGGTCGTCCATGATGACGCCCCAGCGACCATGTATTGGATGCTCGCAACCCCGGATCCTTGACCGTCGTTCGCTGAACTCATGATGTTGCTTAGGGTAATGCTCCCTGAGCGGTGCCACGTTGAACCGTCCCCAACGGTGATGGTTCCAACGGTCGGCCCTGTTCGGTCAATCCCGATGTGAAGGGTTGAGGTATTGGAAAGTCCGGATTGGTCGTACACGGTGAGTCGGGGTGACCATGTGCCTTCCGGCATGTTACCCGATGCCCAATCCCATCCATAGGCAAGCGATGTTGGCCCATCGGTTGCAGGGGTTCCAGGGCCGGGGACGGTCGTGAGTGTTGCTTGTTTCAAGTCGTCATCGTTTGCACCCCAACGGAAAGCAATGGTTCCCTGGCTTGGGATGTTGAACCACGCACGGTCACTGATCGAAGTGCCGCCACCCGCATCTGGGTTGAGTGCGGTGAAGATGGTAATCACGGGAACTTGATTTGTGATATTGAAGGAGCCGGATAGAGTGGTCGTATTTGCTTCTGCATCACTGTCCCAGCCCGTTGCCCGTAACGTGTAACTTCCGTTGGTGTAATCGGTGCTGTCAAACGGGTACATCCAAGGGGTCTCGGTCAAATTAATCACAGTACTCCAATCAGGTTGAGATATCGAGGTATCATCATCGGTAATTTCGAGCAAAAGAGAATCCAGCGTACCCGTTCCAGTCAAACTGAAGGTCAGCGTTTGGAGCCCAGTGATCTCGTCGTCTTGCGATGGTCCGTTTGAGAAGGCGATTGAAAGACTCGATGTACCGCTTTCAAGGGGCGCAATGGCGTCATTGAGGAGCATGGTTTCTCCTTGCTGCGGCAATGGGACAGTCCCAGCGAGGAGGGTGAGCACAAGCAAGATGCCCACATAACTCCGTCCCATGCATTCACGACAGGTGCGATTGTCCTTCAATCCTCCCCTCCGATTTTGCGTTCCTTCACCCTTTCCGGCTTTCATACACCCTCCCGCATTCATATTCTGTGAAGAAGCACTGCGCTTAAACGGGTCAAGAAGAGATGGGTTCAAGTGCTTTGCATGTGCAAGAGTTATCCATGCAGAGAACGCCGAAGGCCGCCATCATCGTAGCCTTGTTATTGGTCGGTTTAATTCCGCTCTCCGTTCAAGCCGGTGATAGCGGAGGAGTTCAATCGTCTGCGACTCAACTTTCACTGACCCCACAAAACCCAGTCATGGGGGGTTCAGTTGACATCGAAGTCGGCCTGTACAACAGTGCTCAAAGCGATGCGTTCAACGTACAGGTTGCGTTTTACAAGAACTCCATTTCCCCTCAAAACCGTCTTCTTCAAGATGAAATTACCATTACTGGTGGAGAATTTACAACGGTAAGTGCTACGTGGAACGGATTGACAGAAGGCGTGCAAAAGGTTTGGTTTGAATTCAGTGCTGGAGGCGACACACCGGTCCAATTTAACGAAGAGTTCACGGTACAGGGTCTGCCCAATCTTCGGGTTGATTCCGCTTCAGTTGACCAGTCACAACCGGTTTATTCTGGAGATGTCATTGATTTTTCGGCTCTTGTATTGAATTCAGGTACGGTTGATGCGGCAGGCAGCAATCTGTTGCTCAGCGTTCCAGAATCCGCAGATGTTATACTTTCCACCCCAGCCCTGACCGCTGGGTCCTCTGCTTGGGTTAACACAACAATAATCGCTCCAAGCAGCGGCATTCACTTGATTGAGGCAACACCGGATATTGACAATTCAATATATGAAGCGTCCGAAACTGGAAAAACAGAGACCGTTCAATTGGTCGTCTCAAGCAGAATGGACCTATCGTTCAAAGACGGTCTGACGGTTGAAAGTGACCCTGAAGCCCTCGAAGGACCTTGGATGGTCTCCGGGACCATCGTCCGTACCAATGGCACCGGACCTGCAAACATCCCAATGGTTCTTGAAATCAACAACCCGCTTGGCGGTGTTGTCATGGGCGCTCCGTTTACCGTTCAAATCATAGGAACTGGCTATGCGGAACAAGCGTTCTCGGCTGAACTCAATTCGTCCACTATCGGTTCACTCCCTGATGGCGATCACGTGGTCACAGCGCGAATTAATCCATTTGGGGAATCAGGTTTTGAACAAGAGTCCACCGATAACGACGAAGCCTCGGGCATGCTCACCATTTCTCCGATTCCAGACGTGAACGTCGACCCGCCTCTATGCACTGCGTGCACCGTTCAGTCGGGCGATGATGTTGAATGGCGCATCACGGTGACCAACACTGGCGATAAGGCGGTAAGAGGGTACATCGAATACACCTTCGACGGGATTAACGGCCAATCGCCACAAATCACCCTCGCCGATGGAGAGATTCTCACATGGACCGTCAGTCTACCAACCAACCTGGGAGAGCACGAAGCATTGTTCAGCGGCAATTGGGTTGCTGCAGTGGGCAGTTGGGACGACAACAAGCAGAATTCAAAGTTTTCAACCTCTGCACAGGTCGAATCAAAATTGAAATTGAGCTGGGAATACGCTTCTTTGAGCGTTGTAGATGCTGATAATGCACCTGCTGCAAGCCCACTTCAAGACGGCGCCGAATATACCCTTTCCATCAACATGACGAGCAAAGAAACAGGTAGCGCTAATTTCTCATGTGATGATGGGTCAGGAAACATCCTCTCCACGGTGGCGACGACGGTTGCTGTGCGAGGAGATCGCGTGTCGCTTTCGTGTACATTCACAGCAACAGCAGCGATGACTACCGTTCGCTTTATTCCAGAAGAAACCAGTATTGCTGACCTCTTCACCATGTCCTTTGCAACCATGGCTGCAGCCGACACCGCAGACGATTCGTCCTCCTCAGATGCAGGAACCATGACGCTGTTTGGAATTGGAGCGCTCATTCTCGTTGGAGTTTTGGTTGCTGCCGTACTTCTTACCCGAGAGCGTGAAGAAGAAGTTGAGCGCGACATCTTTGATTACTGCCCTGCCTGTGACGGAGAGCTGGAAGGAACAGAAGATCGCTGTCCACACTGCTCCTTTAATCTCAAGAAGGCTCGAAGCCAGTTCCACGACTGTCATGAATGCGGCGAATCAATTCCTGACTTGCTGGACAATTGTGCATACTGTGGTGCAGAACAAGATGTTTCGTCCTTCTTTGAACAACGGCAACGCAAAGAGCGAAAGGAAACCGTCAAGGAAACCGTTGCCCTACCTGAGGAAGAAGATGAAGACAGGATCGTTACTGGAACTCAGAACTTTGCTGAGACGGTCAAGGAATTCGGATTTGATGAAGAACACCTCGAGGAAGAATGGGATGCTAATATTGAGGCTGCCGAGGCTGAGGTTGAGGCGGCATATGACCGTCGCCATGCGGACGAAGTTGCTCTCGAAGAAATGACAGACGAGGAGGTTGAAGAGTACAAATCTCAAGTCGTCACAACACTCAAATCGTCTCGGGACGAATCGCCTGACCACGACCTCGAGGCCATCCTTGCTTCCAAGGGTGAATTGCGTTCATTGGACGCGGACGATGGGGAATTGAGTGCGTCGGATGCTAGCATCCGCGAGCGCTTGTTCGAAATCACCGGAGAAGAAGGCGTTCTGCCTGGTGAGAAGGTTACGGTCGGCATGACGCTCACCGATTCCGCCCTTGCAGGGAATGAAGTGGTTGAAGCTACGGCTAACTTCTCCTTTGATGATGATGATCTCCCTCTATCCGGATCGACCAAGACCGCTGAGGAACGGCGAGAAGATGCGAAAGCACGCAAACCTGTTCGTCGCCGAAGTGCACGTCAACGCAAGAAGGATGAAACTGAAAAAGAGGTTTCTGACCCGTCTGCCGAATGCGGTGCTTGTGGCGCAGACCTACCTCCGGAAGCCGATGAATGTGGGACCTGTGGAGCACGGTTTGGTTGAGCGTCTGTCAGCGTTCATAGGGTTCGTCATCGCCGTAGCTCGGCCTTGTGCTCGCTTCATTCAGACATCGGGCGCTTGGCCTTCATCCACTTGAACTCAGCGGAAACACTCGGTCGCGGATTTGATAGGGGCCATCATCTTCGGTAGGCATGATGAGGCAGCAAGGTAGGGTAATGGCGTTGTTGTTAACAGCCCTGCTTTGTTCAATGTCCGGATGCTTGAGTCTGATTGCGGCAAGAGAAACCGTGGAGAATTTGAGGCCTGAGGCGTATGAAAGTCTGGATTATACCAAGGTTGAGGTAGCCCATACCTTCAACGTCGTGAGTTTTGAGGAATTCACCAACCGTTCCACATTCCTCGTTGATGGCTCTACGACAGAGGTTCGTATTTACTTCAAGGCGAGTTTTTCGTTTTCCGATACCCTTCCATCGGACAATACCACCCGCTATGTCCGTGCGACTCTAACTGATGCTGATGGAAACATTGTATGGGAACAAGACGTGAGTGAAGACTCCTCTCCACTTGAAGAGCGGCTCTCGCCAAACCCGAGGTTTGCATACGGAGAATGGGAGCTTGACGTCAAAGCCCGTGGATGGGGAGAAAGCACCTTTGGAACGATTCAAGATAACTTCAACATTCTTGTCACCGTGACCAACACCTGCATGCAATACCCTCTTGTCGAAGAGTGCTCGTGATTCGGCTTGGTGAAGGTCTCACGAATCAGCTGGTCGCATTAACATGGTAACCGATTTGGAATCGTGATGAAGTACTCCAACCTCTTCAAACTGAAACCTTGAATGAAATCGCATTGAACCAGGGTTAGGAGGCTTTAGGCTCACTTCTGCTGCGACTGGGGCATTGATGTTCATGGCAGCCTCTACAACGAAGTCGTACAGATGTGCCCCTATGCTCTTGTTTCTGTGCTGCTCTGAGACTGCAATACGGTCCACATAAACGAACGAATCGTAACGTTCGTTGAACCAAGAATAATTCAAACTTGCATATTGTGTTCCTGGGGGCATGCAAATCACAAAACCAAGCAGTTCTTCCAAATCAAAGATACCGACTGCAAATGAAGCCAATTCAAGCAAAGCTTCCACTTCTTGATGGGTGACCTCTCCGGTCCCTGGTAGGCCTTGTTGATTGATTTCCCACACCGCCGAGATGTCTTTTTTCCCCAACGGTACAATTTCCATACGAAAGGCTCAAGATTGAACTATATTGCTTCTTTTGCCCGAAAGGCTGCTGGTCGGATCAATCAGGAGATTTTTTCCTGCACAGCCGGTAGTCCATCAGCCCGATTAAGCACCCAGTCAAAGAGTGATTCAAGGCAGGGCTTCAAGGCCACTGCGTCGCTGGTGAGTGCGTATTGAACCGTGGTCGGAACCGTGGGAAAAACAGTTCGCGTGACCAACCCATGGGCTTCCAACTCACTGAGCCTGCGGGCCACCGTTGTGGAGGAAGAATTCACCCTTGTTTTGACCTCCGAAAATCGCAAGGGTTCTGGATTGCAATTGAGAACATACAGGATGTTTAGCATCTTCGACTTCGACAGTAAGACGAACAAATCGTTGACATGGGCCTTTCCTGAATCGCACATCGATTGCAACCGAAGGTTCTGTTCTTGGGTCATGTTCTCTTCTAAGTACCAGATTGTTATTAGCACACAGGTTACAACTTTGTTACAAGATGACACATGCGCCACTCATCCCCTTATCAATGGAAGCCAGTCCGTTCGCTTCATGAGCAATCATCCGAATCAGAGAACAATGAAAGCCGTTGGATTTTCAAAATACGGTAAACCGGCCAATTTGAAGAAAATAGATGTCCCGTTCCCGCACGGCTTTGACCCAAAAACAAACATCGTCATCAAAGTGCATGCCTCTTCAATAAATCCCGTTGACAAAGCCCTCCTTGGTGGAGATTTGAAGATGGTTCGTCCAGTCGCTTCATTCCCTCACGTCATCTCTTACGATGTTGCAGGGGTTGTTGAACAAGCCGATGAGGATGGAACATTCACAGTTGGTGAGCCCGTATTTGCCCGACTCTTCGGTGATTCAAGCGATGGAAACAAAACACCATGGTTCCGTGGTGCAATGGCTGAATACTGCGTGGCCCACATCTCGAATGCAGTGTCGAAGCCAGAACATATTAGTTTCGAAGAAGCCGCTTCAATCCCGCTTGTTGGTATGACCGCTCTTCAAGTTCTCAAGACCTCAGGCCTCAAGGAAGGTGATTCCATCTTCATCTCTGGGGGCGCAGGAGGAGTAGGTACCTTGGCCATCCAACTTGCAAAGCATGTATTCAAAGCAGGTCGCGTGGTGACCACTGCATCAAAAGGCGAGAAAGCCGAGATGTGCAAATCCTTGGGTGCAGATGAAGTCGTAGATTACAAATCTCAAAAGTTTGTAGACCTCTATTCAAAGGATGTCAGCAATAAATTTGACGTCTGCTTTGACACTACTGCTGAAAGCTTGGACATGGCAGAGATCGTCAAAGAAGGAGGAAGCATCGTCACGATTGCAGGGATGCCGACCCTTGAGGAAATTCGGCGGATTGGTGGGTCTGCATGGATTCTCAAGTTGTTTTTGAAGCGGAAACAAAAGAGAAAGGAATTCAAGGCTGCACAGGCCGCTAATGCATCTTGGACCTATCTCTTTTTATCACCGAGTGGAGATGATTTACGGGTCCTTGCAGACCATCTTCAAGCCGGCACCATCAAACCTGTTCTTGACGGCACATGGGAGTTTCATTCAGAAGACATTCAATCCGGCTGGCAGGGGGCCTTTACTCGCTCATTTTCGGGCAGAGCCAAAGGGAAGTGCGTTGTTACGATGATGCCTTGAATCTTGATAGTATCTCAGCAGATACTCGCAGATTGATATACCAATTGTACTTGGTAATGTTATGGAACCACATCTGGAAATTAAGCCAGTCTGTCTGCAGTCTGCAGGAAAATACCTGATTGCCTTACTTGGCAAGTCCTATGTTCTCGAGATGCTTTATTTTATGAACACCCACCAAAAGCCAGTCCGCTTTAACGAACTCAAACGTGAATTATCCATCACCGCAACAACGCTTAGCCGCAGATTGGATGAATTCAGCCAAAGGGGCTTATTAGTGCGAAAAGTGTTCGCTGAAGTCCCAGCACGCGTCGAATATTCACTCTCCGAAAAAGGTCAATCCTTAGGGCCGGCACTCAGGGAACTGTTCAATTGTGTCAACAATTATCAATCCTAAGGGACAATTCAGGGCGCTGTTCATCACGGGTCCAACGGGTCGGGACACGCATAGCGGCGCGAACAATTCTTACATTTTCCGGGCCGATTATGATTTCGAGCAGCCCCACCTTGGGCCATAACTTGTTGGATGGTCTTGATCCGCTCAAAGAGAGAAACCTTTGTTTTTGCATTCCAATCGATAACATGCAAATCCTCTTCTCCGTATCTAAGGATGCCGTAGGGAGGGGCCCGTCCCGTCGTGGTCTCAATGAGATGGGCATAGGCCAGTACTTGCATTGAATGAGAATCATGGGGGCGCTTAGGTACCTTTCCGGTTTTTTGCTCTACAGGAATAAATTCGCCATCAATAATGACGATTTGGTCGGGCCGGCCTCTAAGTCCAGTCTTCCCATCAACAAGCAAATCACTGGTTGATTCATCGTCAGAATATGCGACCTCGGTCCCGATGGCGATGTTGTTTTCGTCTGCTAAGTCCAAGGATTTACTGTTGGCTACTAAGGCTCTCTGCAGTTGGATAGAGGCTATGAGCGTCCAACAGATGGCGATGAAGGCAAAAACATAGGCAGCCTGCTCTTTATCGCTTGCAAAGCGAAGTGCAATGGAGTGAAGCGCCATGACGATAGCCGCCATAAAGAAGGCCACTTCAATACGCCCACCTTCGAACCATCCACCTTTGAAGTCTCTTGGTTCAAAATAAGGTTCAACCACAGCTTTATTCTCGGTACTGAAGTGAATGGTTGAATCTTGATAAATCTCCATCCCAATGAACTTCCGCCAAGGGAGGAGCAGTGCACTGATTCCTACCACAAGACAAGACAACGCCCAAGTCGCGAGCAATTTAGAAAATTCATCGGTATCAAAATTTGAGCTGCTGAATCCTCGAAACAAGACAGCATCAACAACCAATAAGAGTACGATGGCGTACCACCACTGCCATATGAGCAAGTTGCGTTTTGTTTGAATTCGCAGGTGTTGGTATTCTGAGTAGATGTGGTGAATCGCTTTGTGACGTTCCTGTCCCTTGATAATTTCTTCACCTTGGCCAGCATGGCCATGTGCTGCTAGAGACCAAGACAGTGGGCAATAGGTGTAACGTTCCAGGTCGCTCGCACTGACCGGCAAACAATCTCCATTCTCCCTTTTCCAGTAGCCTTCAGCGTCAACGGTGGCGTTCGGGTCTGTGGGTTCGTGAGCCGCTGACATTTCCTTGCCCTCGTCCCCCATACGATGCCGTGCTGTGTTCTCTTTTTGATACCTTTTCCCTCCTTGATTCCTTCAAAAACCCTAAGGTCGGTGAACACTTTTGGGACGAAGCGGTTTAATACAGGGGGTCTGTGGGCGGCTTACTGTGGTCTATTATGTCCGATGAAGGAAGTTTGCTAGTCTCCGCCGAAGCCTATGAGGAGAGCGCCGTCAACATCGGAACTCAACAGAAGAGTGCCGATATGGGTCGCTTCATCGACCGAGTCCGTGAAGACGGTCTTTACCTTCTTGATATTCACATCACCGACGCACGTATCCGGTCCATTGCAGCCTTCCTCAACACCTTTGATGCCCCTTCGATTATGATTGTCAGCGCCCGCCAATACGGACAACGCCCTGCTCGTAAATTTGCAGAGGCAGTCGGCGCCCACTCAGCCGTTGGCCGTTTTATTCCAGGATCCTTGACCAACCCTGCTCTCCGCTCCTACCTTGAACCGGATGTCTTGTTCGTTACTGACCCTGCTGCAGACCAGCAAGCACTTCGTGAAGCAGTTGCTACCGGCCTTCCAATCGTCGGTATTGTTGATGCAAACAACCACCTTCGAAACGTTGATATCGCTCTTCCAGCGAACAACAAGGGTCGTCGCTCACTCGCTTTGATTTACTGGCTCCTCGCCCGTGAAGTCCTCAAGGTTCGTGGAGAAACCACCGATGAGGCGTGGGCAGAAGCCAACGACCTTGAAGACTGGGAATCCACCTTCTGAGTGTTACACTCCGTTAGCCAAGTACGTGCTTATCGCATCAGCCATTGCTTTGGGCGTATTTTGTTCGTGCATGATGTTCCTGACCTTCTTTGCATTGGGCAACCCTTTGGTGAAAGCAATCGCATGACGCTTCATCCAACGAGCTTGAATGCCGACGGTTTCCTCACACAAATCGATGTAGCGGTCCCAGCACCATCTTCGTGATGCAAACGATTGCTGGACATCATCCAATTCATACCATCCCTCATTGGAGGCAATCCAAGGCAAATCCTCCTCCTTCATCCATCCGAGTCCCACTTTGATGTCGGCAAATACAGACGGGCGTCCGATTGCACCTCGGCCAACCATGAGTCCTGCAGCGCCCGTTTGCTCCAGGCATGCTGCAGCCGAAGCGGCATCTACAACGTCACCGTTCGCAATGACCGGGACCTCCACTGCCTCCACTGCTTGTTTGATTGAAGTCCAGTCTGCAACACCTGTATACCTCTGGCGAAGGGTTCGTCCGTGGATGCAGAGGCGCTGAGTTCCTACCTCCTCCAAACGCTTGCACAGTTCCGTCGCGTTGTTATGACCGCTGCCGGTTCCAAGACGCATTTTAGCCGTCACCGGAGTATCTACACGTTCAACGATATTATCCACCATCCCAACCAACCGTTCTGGTTCGCCCATGAGGGCGGCCCCCGCACAAATATTGGTTACCTTTGGAGCAGGGCAACCAAAGTTGAGGTCGATGATGTCAGCACTTGGTGCAAGCATTTCAGCCGCAGTCGCCATGTCTCCGGGGTCGCCTCCAAAGATTTGAGGAATAAAGGGGACTTCGGTATCGTGGGTTTCCATGCGACGCCATGATGTGGCGGCTTCTCGGGTGAGTGCCGTGGAATTTGTAAACTCCGTGATGGTCACGTCCGCACCGCATTCCTTTGACAGCAACCGGAACGGTAGATCTGAAACTCCTGACATCGGTGCCAGAAAAAGTGGACGAGCGTCACCGTCCCAAGGCCCAGGGGCGGGTTGGATGTGCTCGGTCATGGATTCCCCTCAACTCTTGAGGTTTCAAGGGCTTCATCGAGTAAGTTGGCGACTCGAACCATTCTCCGAAGCACCCGGTCCATGCGTTCCTGAACGCGTCGTTGTATGGCTTGGGGGGAGGGCCCTGAGAGTCGGTATCCCATCGGAAGACGACCGCCGAGTAGGTTCAGAAGAAGCATTTGGTCTCGTGCCTCCATGGTGTTTAAATGCGTTCCAACGTCATCAACATTGAGGTTTCCTTTCTTCAATGAATCCAGTAGGTTGTTCTGCTGTTTGTTGTTAAGCAAACGTTGGAATCCGCCTTTTCTCAACATCCAATCCTCTCCTCGGCGTTGATATTGTGTGGTCATTGCCGTCCATAATGCGACGCTTAACCGGTCGGTTCGGGCAACCCTCTCTACCATGCCCGACGCTCTGAAACGGTCTAAAATCCGTCCTATGCGAGCCTTTTGTCCTCCATGGGATTCAACGGCTTCGTCAAGAGAGAGGGGGAGATCTCGTTCCAACAGCGTTGTCATCAAGCGAACGGATAACGAGTCCGCTACGATCTCTTGGCCTGGACGCTCACCGAGCATCCCAAAGTCACTCATCCAATGTGAAAGTACGGTTCCATTGGAATCGTTCGGTATTGGTCGATGGTCGGTTAGACCAAGCATGAATGAAGCATGTTCAGGTTCGGGAAGCTCCACTTCCATCGGTTCACCTGCTCGCTTCCAATACGGTTCCAAAGCGGCCATTCGTTGATGGAGGACAAGCGAACAATTTTGTTGGAAAAAGGCCACTGCATTGCTCAATGAACCACCTCTTAAGAAATAACGACGCCATCCTTTCCCTTCGTTGGTATAGCCTACGATTCCACTCTCTACAAGCCGTGTGAGGTGATGGTTGAGCGATGCCGGCATCAAGGCGAGTTCATCAGCCAACATTTGAGCGTCCCAAGCGGTGTTGGGTTGACCAAACAAATGGTCTCGCAACAGTCGGTGGACCGGCCCAGCTCTGCCGTTGTCAGCCATTGCATCGCCTCGTTTTCGGACCAGACAAAGCGTGTCGGTAATCCATTCAACGAGCGCATCAACTTCGCGGTCGGTCGAGGGTAGGGGAAGTTCGACCATTCGTACCGAGAACATGTTGACAACCGAAGGGAAGCCAATGGCGAGAGCCTTTGAAGTCTATGCAGTAAATGCCGCTCAAGCGATAGATTTCAAAAGAAATTCAAAGCAGCGGTCACGCCGTCCTTCGTTCGTCCTTCCATTCGTAATCCACGCTACCGTGCGGCTGCCAGCACATGTCTAGGTCAATATGGGGCATGAGTTCAATTTTGTCATCACGTAAAATCCCCCGGCGTCGTAGTACCTTTACAGCGCTGTGCACGGTAGCTCGAGTTCTTCCAAGGCGCCGAGCAAGCTCGGCTTGCGACCGAGGAACGCCCTCCCGTTCGATGTTCTCTAGAATTAAGCGTTGTACAAGGGAAAGGCCAATCGGGAGACTTTGTGCCATTCTCTCTTCCCCGATCACTGTGCTACGGAGAACTTCAATCTGACTTGGTGCTCCTGCAAAATAGCATGTTCGTCCGTTCACTGGGAGAATCGTGACCGACTTGCGGGTTTGCAGAACATCAAGATGATGCCTCAGGGTTCCATTGGCGGTACTCATTGCAGTTTGCAATTCACGATAGCACAAGCCGGGGTGCGCCTCCAAGGTGGACAAAATTCTTCGCCGCAAGGGGTGTTCGTGGTGGGTTGCTTTGGTTCGGATGCCTCCCATTGTCATGGCTCCAACTGCGCCGGCAGCAGCCGCTACCCCTCCAGCAAGTCCAGCAACACTGCTGGCTGCTCCGGCCAAGCCAGCAGCCAACCATGGTCGCTGCCGTACCCATTGGGAGAGAAGAGGCATGAGGTGAGGTTTGTCTTCTCCTTCCTTAAACCATCGCTGATTTGAGTCGCAATTGCAACCGACGATTAAGGTGTTAATATACTCTTGAAGGAGTGATATTATGGTGGGTTTTTATGATGGATTACAAGAGGAATGAAGCGATTGAAATGCAGTTGCAAACAGCATTGGACGATGGCGCAAACGTGTGGGTCATCGGAGATATTCATGGATTCTATCAAAGTTTTATTTCTCTCATTGACGAGTTGAATCTTGGGGAAAACGACCGAGTGGTTTTACTCGGCGACCTTATTGACCGAGGTCCAAACTCATACGGAGTTGTCCACACTGCACGAACGAATGAACAAATCTTCTGCGTCAAAGGAAATCATGAGGCCATGATGGCTGAAAACTTCTCTCTTGAGGGACTCCAAGACCCGAACATAGACCTGTTGGTTTGGATCAAGAACGGCGGAGACACAACCGTTCGTTCGTATCTTAATGCATTTAACAATGTATTAACCCAACCTGACCATCAAGCAATGAAGAAGCAAATCAAGGATGATAACGAATGGATTGAAACCCTCCCTCTCCATATTGTCCTGAAGGAATGGCGACTGGTTCATGCGGGGTATAAGCCAAATCTCCCGCTTGATGAGCAAACAGAAGATGAATATTTGTGGATACGAAAGGAATTTCATGAGGTCTCGGAACCTGTTGACCATCAGCGAACCGTGGTGTTTGGTCATACTCCAACGGCAAGTCTTCCAGGACACGATGAGCAATCATGGGGCAAGGTTTGGCGGAGTGAAGTTTGCTTGAACAATGCCCGACCCGCGGCCATCGGCCTCGATACGTGTTTGTATCACGCAAAGCAAGGAATGCCTGCAGTCCTTACAGCGTTTAATCTTCAAGACGGGCGTGTTGTACAGCAAAACCGTGTTGAGCCCTGACGTCATTCAGATTGGACAGAGCCCATCTTTACTTTCAAGTGGGCCACCATAGGTGAAAGAAGTCTGCCGCAGGTCAAGCCGTGCTGACTGAGTTCGTAATTGACTTTGACAGGCGGACCTTCGGTGACCAGGCGTAAGACCAAGCCTTCCTCTGCAAGGAACCGCAACTTATCGGAGAGAGTTCGGCTAGAAATTCCGCTGAGCATGTTCTTCATTTCATTGAAGCGGCGAGGGCCCGTAATGTACAATGTTGCGAGAATTTCAATGGTCCAACGGGAGCCGAAGACATGGAGTGCTTCAACTGCTGCCTCCACTTCCCAGTCTGCGTTATAGGGCCCTTGGTTGGAGTAATTCGCCAGGGTTGAACGGATGATTTTACCGTTGTTGAGCGTGCCCTCAATGTTGTTTTGAAGGGCTTCAAACGCATCAGCTGGAATTTTCATTGGTGGGGTCGGCATGGGCTTCAACCGTTCGCGAGCGTCACCACTACTTGGTTTCTTTTCCACACCCAATGTACATTCTTCTCCCAAGAAGCAAACCCCAAGGAGCCCTCAAGGTGGTTCTTTGAAGAAGTCCAGCGTCTTCCGCAGTTCATGGCTCAAGACAAGAACGCGCACCCTCGGCGGCGCGTGTTGCTTGTTCGCGGAGGAACCCTCTCACGGTATTCCGGACTCGGAGGAGCCTTTCACGACCTGAGAACCTCGTTGGAAGCCGAACAAATTACAGGGTGGGAAAGCGCAGGTATTGAAGAGTACACTTTGCCTGTAGGGGCTTCTGGATTGCGGCGTCTTTTGAAACGCTGGTTTGGCCATCCAAAGCAGGTGCTGCAAACAATCCGCCGCTTGCACAAAGCCAGTTCAGTCGACTTGATTCATGTCGCAGACCAAGAACAGGCGCATCTTATTCCGAAGCGATCACCTGCGCCAGTTGTCGTTTATATCCATGATTTCTTCCATCTCTTTCCAGAGACGATTGCCCTCAATGGAGAACGTATTGAGGTGGGTGAACAACGTCCACCCTGGTACCGCCGCTCGGATTTGAAGCGCCTGATGAAAGGAATAAGCCGAGCGAACGGCATCATCTGTAACACGCAAGCAACCGAATCGTTGTGTCGAAAGCACTTCCCCAACATACCCCTTTACCGCATCCCCTATGGATTGGACACAGCTAAATTTGCGCCAACGCTTCCACTCCCTCCAGCCCCAAGTGGTCTTTCATCAACAACCTGCAACCTCTTGGTTGTGGGAAGTCACGCCCCTAGAAAGCGTTTGAAATTCCTCATCAGGATGCTCAGTCAACTGCCTGAAGAACTTCTTCAATCGTTGATGATTCACCATATTGGAGGCGATTCATGCCCTTATGGGGGTGTCACCGCCAGTGAATATGCAACTCAGCACGGAGTTCCTTGGACTCATGTTGGCGGCGAGATAAGCGACGGTATCCTCAATCATTACCGTTGGCATACCGAGGCTCTACTGTTTCCCTCGGGAGCTGAAGGATTTGGCTACCCTCCCGTTGAATCAATGGCGGCAGGCCAACCTGTTCTTGCATCTGACCGACCTGCACACAATGAATTGATGCCGGACGGACACTGCCTTGGTGCTGAAGACGAAGACGCTTGGCGTCAAGCAATTCAAGAGGTTCATTCAAGCTGGTCGGCTCGAAACGGGGCAGATCGGGAACCTGTCCAGGCTCTTATCAAACACGTTGAATTTCTGTCTCCAGAGCGTTTCCACAGCGATATGAGCCATGCTTGGACTGAGATTTCGTCATCGTGAACCATCCGTATGCTTCATGAGCATCGTTTGATTGCGCAGTAACATGCAACCTATTCAGCGCGTAGCCGTCGTCGGCGCAGGAAACATGGGGTCGGGAATTGCCCAGAAAAGTGCTCAAGAAGAATTTGATGTTCAAATGGTGGACCGCGAAGCACAATGGGTTGAACGGGGGCAGTCCATCATAACGAATTTCCTCTCGGAGGCGGTTGAACGAAGAATCTTCTCACCGCAACAAGTTGAAGATATTCAGGGCCGCATAACCGGTGTTATCGGAGTTGAGGAAACGGCAGCCAATACCGACTTGGTGATCGAGGCAGTGTTCGAAGATTTTGACGTGAAGACAGCAGTGTTTTCCACACTTGACGAAGTCTGCGGACCAGACACCATCCTCGCATCCAACACGTCTTCCCTATCAGTCAATGCTCTTGCACAAGCGACCGGACGCCCTGACCGCTTTGTTGGCCTTCATTTCTTCTATCACCCCGCCAAGAATCGTTTGGTTGAAGTGATCCCGGCTCAATCATCAAGCCAAGAGACCATTGACAAAGTCGTACAGTATTGCAAAATGCTGGGCAAGGTCGTCATCGTTTGTGCAGACCGACCCGGATTCGTCGTCAACCGATTTTTCGTCCCATGGCTGAATGAAGCATGTTTGTTATTGGAAGAAGGCGCAGCAACTGCGGCTCAAATTGATGCCATCGCTTGCAAAGCATTCCGAATCGGGCTTGGCCCCTTCGGTCTGATGAACCTCACAGGCCCCCCAATTGCACTGCACTCTACGGACTATCTCGCTGAGCAACTCAAAACCCCTCGTTACACCGGTGCTCAAAACCTTCGAGACTTGATTGAAGCAAATGCGCACTGGGACGTGTCCGGTGATGATGAACATTCGGAAGATCAATACACTGCAGTTTCAGAACGCCTGCTCGGCGTTGTATTTGGTGTCGCGGCACAAATCGTGGACGAAGATATTTGCAGCATGGAAGACGTAGACCGCGGCGCAAAGGTTGGACTGCGCTGGGCTCGTGGGCCTTTTGAATTGATGAATAAAATCGGGGTCGCTGAAGCACATCGGATGGCAGTCAAGTACGCTGACATGGCTGGAGAGGGCTGGAGCGTTCCTGCGTTCTTCACTCAACAAGGCGGGAACGACTGGGATTTCTCCTACGTGGATTCCATCGTTTCAGACGGTGTCGCAACCATCACCATCAACCGGCCCGAAGCCATGAACGCACTCAATGTCACTGTTGTTGAGCAACTCACCGCCGCGGTATCTGCGGCAAACTCCGACGATTCCGTTCATACCGTTGTCCTCGATGGAGCCGGAAAGGCATTTGTTGCGGGAGCTGATGTCAAATTCTTTGTTGACAAAATCCGTGCAGATGCAATCCCAGAAATTTACGATTTCACTGCAGATGGCCACACCATGCTTGACATGCTTGAGACCTCATCCAAGACAACGGTAGCCCTCACGACCGGCCTCGCTCTTGGCGGAGGATTGGAACTTGCGCTTGCTTGCGATTACCGGATCGGTACACGTAGGACGCAATTCCGCTTCCCTGAAACTTCGATTGGAATCTACCCTGGACTCGGCGGTTCACAACGACCGGCACGAATCTGTGGAATCCCTGCAGCCCGCTGGGCTGTATTGGCTGGAAACTTCATGAACGCTCAAACGGCAAAAGATCTCGGCTTGATTACCCACCTCGTGGACGTTGCCAGCGTTGACTCTTGCGTAGCAACCATCGCATCGGAAGGAAAGCCAGCCAACAAATATCCCGGGCAACCGTCAAACCCTGACTCTAAGGTCGCTCAATTTGCATCTTCGTTTTACTCAGATGCCAACATGGCTGCTCTCATGAATGGAGCTTGCCCGGAAGGGTTCGAGGCAGAAGACAAGACGGTTTTGCGTCAAATCAAGAGTTTGTCCTTTACAGCTCCCATTGGGTTGAGGATGGCCAGCGAACTCATCAATGCTACAGCATCAACCTCTCTGGGTGACGGTTTGCAGATGGAACTGGACGGGTTGGACACGATTTTCTCGACGAAAGATGCGCTAGAAGGCTTGTCTGCGCTTATCGAGAACCGTAGAGCGACGTACAACAACGAGTGAAACTAAACCCACTTTGACATCAGACTGTTGAGGGACTCAACGATCGCTGCGATGTCAACGGATTCACCATTTTCCTGAGCGAGTTGCAACCGATTACGAACGGCTTCTATGGTTTCGCCGGATGGCGCAGAACCACTGATTTCTTCGATGACTTCGGCGATGCTTTTCCCTCGACCTTCCTCAATAGCAAGAAGCGCTTTTACAAATTCTTCTTCGTCTTTTGGTCGCCGAGCACTCATGCATCCACCTCCACCGCAATGTTGTTGCTTTGGTACCATGAATGCCAGGGAGTTGGTTCTTCATTGGTCCAATTTGAAAGAGGACCTTCGGCGGAAATGAAGGGAGCCTTCAGTTGCTTATTGAAGGTAGAATTGCTTGTGAACTTAGGGCCAGGTTCACCCAATACCATGGCGGTTTCCAAAATCATGGTGCCCAGAGAAAGGCTGTTGGTGTCGGTCGTGCTCCAATATGCGGCGAAATCAGGATGGGTGTGAACCCACAATTTGAACGGACTTTTCGCCCCAACTGGTGGTTGAAGGGTGACTTGTCCAGCCGTTCCCCAATCGATGTATATGTTGTTTTCAGCGTCGATGAGAACGGAGGTTTCCAAGCCTGCAAGAACAGACAAGATGTACACTCCGTCCCAACGACTGTGAGCAGCTAAGGTCTCTTGAGCCAAGAGAAGTTGAGAGTTTTCGACCTGTCGTTCACTCGCCGCGAGGCAGGCTTCATCCCATGTCGCTTCATCCAAACCCGTTTGGGCGAATTCCGGAAGTTCGACCATCATGCCTTCACCTCCGGGAAAGAAAGAGCACCGTAAGTGATGCTGCCCATGGTTTGGGTGGGCGATGGTCTTCCTCGCAATTCTTGAATGGCCCATTGAGAACCAATGGCGGCAGCAACTGCAAATCCGAATTCAAGGTTCCCAGATTCCAATGCACCATCGACCTGGCAACTCTTTGGTTCGTGGTCCGGTGTCATTTCTTGGACCAATCCTCGTGAACTTTGGGATGTGAGAGCTACCCATCCGTCTCCAGAACAACGCAAATCAATCCAAGGAATGTCAAGACTGTGGACCAAGCGACGAGGTTCTGGCCTGTCAACACAAACCACGACCAAATCATAACCTTCGAGTTGCTTGGACTGCCGCAAATTCTCCGGAAGTCCGACAACGCTCACATGCTCTGAATCCAGGCGCTGAGCCAACTGAGTGACTTTATGATGACCTACATCGGTCAAACTGTAGCGTTGATGGCCGAGGTTGGTGGGTTCTACAGTGTCTGCATCCATGACGGTCACAGAGCACGGAAGAGCGACTCTGATTAGGGCTGGAATCAAGTTTTCCAAGAGGCTTGCACCAATGCCACCGGCTCCGACAACAAGCAGCTTTTTGTCTGGGGTTTCGAGGTTCATGAACTTTTAATCCCGTCACACTTTATGAATAAATCACGAATCGGATAACAGACGTTCCAATGCTGTGATTTGAACGGGCAGTACAAAGTTCTCCTCCACATATAACCCCCCAGCCTTTGCGCAACGCTCGCGCAAGGTTCCATCCTCCAGTGAAGTCTTCGCACACTTCGAAGCCCCTCCATCATCTCTTCTGAAAAGCCCAACAGGTTCAACGGGCGTCATCGTGCATTGGAAGCCATCTTCACCAACCATTAACGCGAGTACTCTACGGCCATGGCTTCAATTTGAGGGTTTTGACATACTTTGTGTTTGTTGTCTTGCTTGGTGGACTCATCGGTTTGAATGATGGTGTTTAAATCGTTAATGAAAGAGCAATAAAACCACTGTTGCCAGTTGTGTTGATTTACTCTGGATTGAAGAGCATGGTTCAAAACATGTTGTGATTATTCCTCTTCAAAATGCCAAGTGAAGGATTCGAATACTTTTCTTGCCTGCGTTTCAGGCGTTAGATCGATTTTTTGAATGTGTTCTCGGCCAGCCTTAGACCATTCCTTTCTGTTTTTATGCCCTTCATCGATTGCTGCAATCCAATCATCTCCTTCATCCATTAAGCGTCCTGTTTTTCCATCAACAACAGTTTCTCTAAATCCTCCTTGATTCGAAACGATAACTGGGCAATCGACAAAATATGCCTCTGGTGGAGTTAAACCAAACGGTTCGTTGATAGCATGACTCACCATTGCCTTAGCGTTTCTCATCAATGCTCTAATGGTCGCTTGTGATACTCTGGGCAGAGCTTTTAATTCGACGTTATTTTTTCTGGCGTGCTCCTTGTGTTTTTCATTAACCCCACCGCCGATTTGAACAATTTGTAAATTAGAACTGCCTAGTTTTGTGATGGTTTCCCATAGGCCTTTCGCAAAAATAGCATGGCCAATGGTGATGACATACTTGTTTTTGATAAGACCAAATTCTTTTTTAACAGACCCCCAGTCTTCGTCTTTGGTTGGTTTAATCGGCCAAAGATTTGGATTTATACTGGGATAAATAAAGTTAGATTCGACATCATAAACTTGTTTGATCCGATCGCATGTGTTTTTCGAATTACCACTAATCTTCCCTCTCTTGGAAGCGAGTGTTACTAATTTTTCATCGATCTTTCTCTGTTTTGACAACAGGAAATTTGTCAATTTGAGATTTTGTTTGGGTGTTCCATCGACGTCAAAGTGGAGGTCGTTGCTGTGTAAACCGCGGTTTGGTTCATGCATGAGTGTATGAATGGGGATGTTGTTAGGTATCAGTGGAAGGAGTTCTAATGAGGCCATTCCAGTTGTTATGTTGACTGCATCAATGTTAGAAAACAATGTATTCAAGCCAACTCCTTGTTTTGTTAAAGAAAGCATAGAGTACCATTTTTTAGATGCATTTCGAGATGACCTTGCAAATATTTCTGAAAATATTCCGCGCGAATAAGACCAATTACTTACCGGAGAAAAGAGCGGTATGTTCAATTCATTTGATTTCTCTATGAGTTCTTTATTGGGATGTAATGTTGCAACACTCAAGTCAAAATATTTTGACCAGGCTTCGAGATTATTGATCAAATCTCTTTCCCCTCCACCGAAGTGCTCAAAAGAGCCTTTCACAAGCAAAAGGCGCTTTCTTTGAAGGTTAGCCATGTGTTATGTGAGAGGGGTGGTTGCTATAATGTTGAGCCGTTAGCGTAGAATTAATTTCTAGTTAGAAGTGAATATTATTCCATCCTCGCCGATGTTTGAATCATACATGTTCTGCAGCACTGCCTTGACTTCTGAAATGTTGTGTTCTTGGTTATGATCTGGTAATTTAAATTTGGTAAAATGACCTGGTAATACTGAGAGAAATGTTTCAACGTTGATATCTGCAACATTCTTTAGGTGATGTGGCAGAAATTCAACAACTAATGTTTTACAATGGGATAGAATGTCTTCCATACCTTTCATTGCAAAGTACTCTGACCCCTCTATATCCAGCAGAACGAGGTCATAATCATGCTCAGGCAAATAATCGTCAAGTCTGTGAGATTCCAATTCAATAATTTCTGGGTTGTCATAATCATACATGAAACTGCTCTTTTTTGGTTTCCTCTTGCTTCCACCTGAGTTTACTGTATTGAGTAGAAATTCTACTTTTTCATGAGAATCATTAGCAAAAATGTTGTGCGGTGTTATGTTTTTAGCATTGTTAAGTTGAAGATTTATTTCCAGTAATTCGAAGGTGTTTGGATTCGCTTCAATCGCCGTTACTTCCTTACAATGTTTTGAAAGTGGAATTGCTAAAGAGCCAATGTGCGTTCCAACAATCAAAACCTTTGAATTATTGTTGATGAACTTCTTCAGTCGTTGCACTTCTTCAATACCAAATCCACCTGAACGTAACTTTTGGCCTACTTCAAGGTCCTCTGGGTCAACTGCGAATAAACCGTTTTCACTGTTCGTGATGATGGCTTTGATATTATTGCCGAGTTTCTTTCTAAGTCGCTTTGATTTGATTTTCTTAAACCCAAGATTAAGGCGCCAATAAAACGCCTTAAGCATGTCGAATCCTCATGCACAAAAAGACACTAACGCCATCGGCTACTCCTGCGGAGTGAGATTGTTCACCAGTGAACCATCCTTCATCTCCATCATCCTTTTGTTTTTCTAAACGAGGGATATTGCGGACACTCCAATGAACTCTCATGCAATTCTTTGTTATGGTCTGCTATTTGGAATTATGGCTAAACAGGTCATGATGGTCGTTCCCTGAGGCAAATTTTTACAAGAATACCGACTCAAACAATAACCCTCAGTTGGGTTACTACCTGTGATTGCTTTCCCTTCCAATCTTTGTGCAGAACATAAACTGGTACCGTTGTCTTTGGTTGTTGCTCCATCGGTTCAAGAAGCCATATGAACCCGTCAAACAGATCGAACTTAAGTCCCTTACCTCCCGTTTGAAACCCTCCCACTCTTAGTGGGTTAGCCCTTGTTTCGGTCTTCCCGGGGACGCGACGATTGAAAAAGGGAGCCGCTAACGGGAGGTTATGAGCGGAAAGACGGCTATGATTACAGGTCTCACAGGACAAGACGGGTCTTATCTGGCTGAATTGCTTCTTGAAAAAGGATACACCGTCCATGGTTTGGTCCGCCGAGTCTCTCAACCCACCTCCGGGCGAAGCCTCATCAATCACTTGATGGAACACGAAAACTTTCATTTGTTGAACGGAGACTTGGCCGACCAGAATTCAATTGACAACGCGGTTGCTCAAACCCAACCCGATGAATTTTACAACCTCGGAGCCATGTCTTTCGTTCCCGAATCATGGCGCTCTCCAATGATGACCGCTGACATTACCGGTCTAGGGGCACTCCGTTGTCTTGAAGCCATTAGGAAGCATGCCCCGAATTGCCGATTTTATCAAGCAGGTTCGTCTGAACAATACGGTAAGGTCCGTGATGTACCTCAAACGGAGATGACTCCATTTCATCCACGTTCTCCGTATGGATGCGCCAAGGTATTCGCCTTTGAAATCACTCGCAACTACCGTGAATCTTACGATATGTTCGCTTGTACTGGAATCCTTTTCAATCACGAAAGCCCACGGCGTGGACTGGAATTCGTGACTCGGAAAGTAACCATGACCGCAGCCAGAATCGCTCAAGGCTTTGATGAGTGCCTGTGGATTGGAAACGTTGATGCAAAGCGTGACTGGGGTTTCGCCGGCGATTACGTCGAGATGCAATGGCGGATGCTCCAACAGGACAAGCCAGGCGATTATGTCGTTGCCACCGGTCGTACACACAGTGTTCGTGACATGATCACGCTTGCCTTTTCACACGTCGGAATGAATCTAATATGGTCCGGAGATGGTGTTGATACCATCGCTACTGACCAAGACGGCAATGTTCGTGTTCGAACAAACCCCAAGTTCTTCCGCCCGGCTGAAGTTGATTTGTTGATCGGTGACCCTTCTCTTGCAGAAAAAGAACTCGGCTGGGTACCTGGTACTTCATTTGAAGAATTGGTTCAAATGATGGTTGATTCAGACATGACCATCGTCAAAGAAGCAGTTGCTGGTGGATATGCCCCTCCAATCCCTCCCGAGTGAGAGAACAACCGCCGCTTTCATTTCATCGCTTAAGATGAGACAACGGATAAGAAGTTCTAGATGTATTAATCCAGTAGAATGGAAAGGGGATTAACTCCAACCCATCATCGTGTAAATGATTGAGAATAGCACTGAATTGTTGCTTTGTCGTTAAAAATATTATAACTCGTTGGAATCATTCCATCTTATGGCGGAAGGTCTTGACCTGCTCGACGACATTGGATAAATTTTGAGCGTATTCATTCTTCTCTTCATTTCGTATTTCCATCTTCGTCCCGACCGCAAAGATGAACGAACATGGGATCGTAAAATGGGAGCGTCATTGGTCATTTGGCTGCTGTTGTATTTTATTCTCCGCAGGTTACAAGAATTGGTCCCTGCAGTGGGTATTGACAATCCGGATGTGAGCGGGGTGGTTGTTGAACTAACTGCTTATCTTTCATCGATGAACTTCTATTATGTTCACCTTTTTTTGATGCTTCTGGTTCCGATTCCATTTTTGAGAAACGGTTGGCAGATCGGAGCACTAGGACTGGTCGTCATTCTGTGCACCTACATTGACCGCTCGGCCGTCGCAGCTGGCGCCGACCCCTAATACAACTCAATGTTGCTCTTATGCATGATCTTAGCAGCGTGTTTAGTTTGTTTCAGCGTTGGATTGAGATTCCTTTTGTTTCCACCTGCCCTTGAGGACAAGAGCGAGGATTCCCTCGCTTTGCGGCGTTCTGGCTATTTCGCGCTCGGGACCATTGCGGTTGAAAACGAAGCGTGACGGCCTTCGATTTCCACGAAATGAAGTGGAGTCTTTTTAGGAGTCCGAGATAAGTTCTCACCATGGCACACCCATGGAGGTTTGATGGTTTTCCAGGCCGCGTCCTTTGGGTTGATTTATCCAAAGGAACTTGCGAGGAGCGAGACATTCCATACGAATGGTGCATTTCATCAATGGGCGGTAAAGCTCTCGCCACCAAACTGCTCGTTGAATGGGATACAACGGATTACGATTCAGCGACCGCACAACTGCACCCCGTGACGGGGAGAATGGATGCAGCATCACATCCGACGACCCCACTGTTGTTCATGACAGGCCCCTATCAGGCTTCCAAGATCGGATCATCAGGTCGCGCCGTCGTCGTCACTCGGTCTCCCTTGACCGAGTGTTATATCGACACTTACATCGGTGGAAACATCGGACATGATCTTAGGAAAGCTGGCTGGGACGGCCTCTTTATCACGGGCGCAAGCGAGCGTTGGGTGCGTCTTGAAATCAACGACCAATGCGCGACTCTCCATGATGCAGAACCGCTGCTAGGCCTCACCACTTGGGAGGTTGAGCAACACCTTGACGAACTCGGAGAGTGCCTTTCAATCGGCCCTGCGGGTGAAAACGGAATTCGTATTGCTTCGCCATTGACGGCTGGAAGACGGGCTGCGGGGCGTGGGGGGACGGGAGCCTCATTCGGGTTCAAGCGCCTCAAAGCAGTCACCGTCAAGGCGAGTTCGGATTCGTCTTCCATGGTCCGTTATGCAAACGAATTCTCCCTCGGTGATGCTGTCAAAAAGCAGCGGAGTGAAATGGGCTTACGAAGGAAATCCGGGGACCCCTTCTACAGTTTTGGAACAAGTCGGGGGCCACTCTATGCTGCTGAAAACGGGCGGATGCCGACGGCAAATTACGCATCAACAGACGCCCAGATGCCGGACCTCTCAACGCTCAAAGCAGGAGGCGGCAAGGGTGGCCAAACTGCGGAAGCAGTTCGAAAAGGAGCAACTCCTGTTCCCGTTCAAGTCAAACTTTCAACGCATGAACTTTCAGGAGAACACTGGCATGAATCGCTCCCAGACGCCAAACAGTCGGGGTGCTGTGCTCCATGCCCGATTGCATGTGAGGCCGCTGACCGCCCGGTGATTGATGGAACGAAGACTCGCGGCCGGCCAGTTCACATGAATCGCGTTGACCGTCCTGAATACGAGACCCTCGCGATGTTGGGGTCCAACCTTGGCATCGGCTCAAGTCTCGATGTGATGGATGGAAACGATGCATGCAACCGACTGGGAATGGATACGATTTCCTCTGGAGCTGCGCTCTCATTTGTCTGTGAAGCAGCGGAGAGAGGATGGTTGCCCGAATCTTGGTCGGACCATTTCCACGCACCCTTTGATTTTGGTTCGTTCAGGGAGGGAGATGTTGTCCCGTGGCGGTTTGGAATTCCAGAATTGCCGCCATTGGCCCTTCATCTCTTGGCCCATGCAACCCCAGGGGACGGCACGCTCTTCGGGACGCTTACGGCGGGAGCAGTCGGCATGAGTGAATGGATAGAGAACGAAACGGGACACCCGACAACACGGCTAACCGCTCACTGCAAAGGCCTTGATCTACCAGCATGGGACCCACGTGGAAAGCGTGGAAACGCCATGGCCTACATGACGTCAAACGTTGGAGCCAACCATATGCGTGCGAACTACAAGGACCCAACAGGTCTTCCAAACCGTTCAGCAGTTGACCTCATGGGTGAACTTGTCACCAGTCAGCACAGCATCGTAATCCGCGACTCAATGATTTTGTGTGCCTTTGCAAAAGGGGCCACACCCGACCACATCATGCTCGATGCATGGAATGCAATTACCGGTGAGGGCTGTACATGGAGCGACCTCATGGAACGAGCCCAAGTTCAGTGGGACACTGCTCGCCAATGGAATGTGGACCATTGGGTGCGACAAGGAAAAGATGCCAGGGATGAGGATCTGCTTTCGTGGCGACTACGAAACGAACCCGTAACGAGTGGCGTTGCTTCTGGAATGGTATCCTTCGTCGATGAATCCGATGAAGAAGCGTGCATGGCCGCTTATTACGAGTATCGAAACTGGAGTCCTGGGGGGTTGCCAATTGGAATCTGAGGAAGACGTTGAATCACCTTCAAAGATCAAACGAAATGCGTTGATTGTGTTCGCTCTACTTTCCCCTCTTCTCTTGGTGCAAGCATGGATTTTCGGGGCTGCGCCTGATGTCCCCTTTACAACCATGCCTTCTTGTGAATCCAACAGCCAAAATTGCGCTCATTTGGGTGGTGGAAGTACGTTTCGGATGGACCTGGAACTCAACACGACCAACGGTGTTGAACTGAATACATCTCTTGCCGCTCTCACAAATTGGGTTGTGGAAAACAACTTCCAAATACTCGTGGAAGAATCAGTTGAAGGCGAGGAGTACTACATTCACGCGGTCGCAATCACTCCGTTTTGGAGATTTCCCGACGACGTGGTTGTTCAATTACGACAATTGAGTACCGGCGGCACTGAGTTCGAACTTCACTCCCAATCACGGCTCGGTCAGAGTGACATTGGGGTTAATCCTGACCGTTTGCTTGAACTTCACTCACTTTTGGAAGACGCTTAGGTGGTTTCACTTCTGAACAGGTTGCAATCCCTCTGCTTCCCCGTCCCAACCATAGGGCCATCCGTTTTCATCTACAAATACAATATTGACGCCATGCCCGGATTTATGAAAGCCAATCAACTGAATTTCATGGATGCTGTGACCACTTGGGGCCTTCCCTAGAACCGGAAGGCGATGGCGAGCGAAGAATGACCGCTTTCTCGGTGCGTTTTTTTCGCCTACCCCTTTCATTGAGCGACGCGTCCCCTCAACATCATCAAACCACGGTAGCGGCCCCT
This sequence comes from Candidatus Poseidonia alphae, assembly GCF_943787815.1. Lineage (NCBI taxonomy): Archaea > Methanobacteriati > Thermoplasmatota > Candidatus Poseidoniia > Candidatus Poseidoniales > Candidatus Poseidoniaceae > Candidatus Poseidonia > Candidatus Poseidonia alphae. Next base: position 477,981 of record NZ_CALSNW010000001.1, on the reverse strand, counting down.
CGGGAGAAAACCTCAGGCCCAAAATCATGTCAATTCCAGTGGTCTCTTGTGCAGCATCAGCATCGGGTCCACTGGGGATTGCGGGAGCGTTTGGATGTGTATGGAGCCAATGCGTAAATCGGCCCGCTCTTGAGCCGCGCTGGCTCGAAAACATGTCATCGGTCCAATCCTCCGGGAGGTGGTGGACGGAGTAGGAATCGCCGCGATTTACGATGTGAGCCTCACTGATGGTGTAGCCCTGGCCTTGGAACAAATTCCCATGGACTTCATCACCGGAAAAATAGGCATCAACCTGAGGTTTGTGGGGTTGCTTTGGGTCGATGTCAATCCCAACCAATATTTCGTCTGGAAGCGCCTGTAAAGCCCACCATACGAGCGACTGAAACACCGGCCCAGGCAGGTGTATCTGAGCCATGTAACCGCTACGCTGCTCGTAAGAATCGCGGTTATAGGACACCATCAATGTCTCCAACCAATCCTCCACCATGAACCACCCAAGGAGAAGTTCACCATCAAGGGTCCGACGAGGACAATCTTTGAAGAAGGGTAATGGCAAGGGTAAACCATGGCGAAGAAGAAGGGCGGATTCGGTAGGTTTCTCGGGGCCATCACCGGTAGCCCTTACGAAAAGATGTTGAAACAGGTTGACAAACTGGTTGACCAATACGGCGAAGAAGAAGCAGAACTCGCTTCACAACTCGAAGCGCTGGTTGACCAGGCAGGAGATTTGTTCGAGGCCGAAGACATCGATGAAGAAGAACATGACCTCCTTGTCGAAGCCATTGAAGAAGCCGACCCAGAAGGTCGTGTATTCGGTAAATTAGGGACGGAAGAAGACGCATTCTATGCAGGTGATGTTCCCAATGCGCCTGACCTTAACACGGGCAAGCGGATCAACTTAGACGACCTCATGAAATCCAAGGGTGATGAATTCACCGGAAGTTTTGGAAAAGAAGAGTTCGATGAATTCCGTGAAAAGATGACCGATGATTTCTATCAAGAGTCGGACAATGCAATTCGTCAAGGTGACCACCAAGCAGAGATTCGAACAACAAACCGCGTCTTTGGAGGAGCCGAATCGGATGTTGACGATGCAAAGCGCCGCATTTCCGAGGAATCTGGAATGGCCAATCCCAGTGCTGCCGAAGAAGTTGAAGAAGTTCTTGAAGAAGAAGAGGACGAAGGCGATGATAATTATTCCATTGATGAAAACGGTGTTGAATGGTTTGAGGACGAAGATGGCTACTGGTGGTACCGAGAGGAAGGCCAAGCCGACTGGCAACCTTACGACGAAGAGTGATTGGACCAAATGTCCAGTTCTGTCACAGTGAACTTGATCATTCCATAATCTGCTCCGAGTTCAAGCATGGCTTGGTTTTTGGACGGTTCACTTGACATTGCAACGATGGTATGAGGCCTCGGCACTTCAGATGCAAGAAGTTCTTTCAAAACATCGTATCCACTGGTTGGGGGCATGAAGTGGTCAAGCAGCAACACATCTGGGTTGAAGGATTCAATGTGTGCGAGAGCATCACTGGAATTCCATCGCTGTTGAAATGTTAAATCACTGACGTCAATGCCTGATGAAACAAGCATGGTTTCAATGTCGTACATGTCTTCAAAGGCGAGGACTCGCATGGATGACCCTCATTCTGGAATCGGCTGTTGTTCCCACCACGGTGGTGCAAGGAACCACCGTTCGTCACCCACAGGTCGATCGATCAGCGGCAGGCTAAGGGTTGACGATTCGTCAAAATTGACGTTAAGGCCGATGGCAGCACACGGGCTGGGGAGGTAGTCTTCTCCGCTCTCCGTTAGAACGATTTCAATTTGTGTTCCCTCCGTCAGCATGACGTCCAGTGGATTGAATTCCATGAGCATGATATACGATTGGAACGGCAGTGCAGTTTTGGCTTCATAGCCTCCATCACGGTAACGCACATCCATCGTTGCATGACCCAATCGAAGACCGTCCCCGTACATTGTGGCGAATATTTGGCCCCCTTGGCAGGCTAGTGTATCTACGGAGAGATGAAGCGTAGGCATACCTGAGATGTGAATCGGTTCCTCAAGGGGTTCGAGTTGGAACGAACGTTGATTGTTGGCGTTGACCGTTCCCCCTGAACCTTCGGCGGCGTCCAGCGTTACCGGCCACCATGTCATGTCTTCAGGGGGCCAGGTTTCCTCAACATGCCATTTTCCGTCGTTGGTTTGAATTTGTACCATGGGTTCAGGTTCTTCTCCGATATCCTTGAGATAGTAGTTGAACCAAGCAAAGAGTTCCACGGCCCAATCCATTCTGCTCATGTTCGGATATGCCTCTCGCCCGTAGCCGGACGACAATTCACTGTGTCGGTCAGGTTGGTCGGGGTAATTGTGTGCCCACTGGCCTGAAATTGCTCGAGCATTGATGCCTGCATCCCGAAGGAGCTGGTACGTTGGGAAGGCATGGTAAGGGTCAACGTTCCAATCTTGAAGCCCCCAAACCAAATACACACTTCCTTGATAATTCTCGAGAACATCAGGCAGGTGGCGTCGCTCGTCCCAATAGTCGTTCCATTCTGCGCCACCAAATTCCGCTCCGGCCCAAGTAGAAAACGGGTTGAGAGGCCCGATGAGGTCGTCACTGCACATGCGCATGTCGTCGGTTGTACCGTCGGTTGTTGCACCTTCGTAGAGAGCGTCGTAAAGCATGGCTCTTGCCTCTGAAGAGCCGTTGCGGTAGAACATTTCTTGAACGCCGATTGACCCTGAAATGGGTACGATGGTCTTCAGATGTTCAGAAGGTTGCTGTGCTGCCTCCCAATTGGTCGTTCCAGCGTAGGATTTACCCATGAGGCCAACGTTACCGTTGGACCATTCCTGTTCGCCGAGCCAGTCGACAACGGCTTGAATTCCAGTCTGTTCCCCCAGCCCCTTCACGTCTTGGCAGTGTGTGGATTGACCCGTTCCAAACGTTGAGGCTTGGGCGAGCGCATACCCGTGCGGTACAAACGTATCGTAAACCCATTTTCCAACGCCGCCATCAGGTACGGTGTTGGGGGAGGAGTCATCGCCAGCCACGCCCTCTCCACCAAAATCATAGTACGGATGAATGGTCATGATCACTGGAATTTTCTCTCCTTCGGGAACATCAGGCAGCCACAGGGAAACATGCATCAGTGCATCTCCAGGGAAGCCCGCGTCTTGTTCACTCGCAGGCAAGTCAACTTCGATGAAATGTTCTTCGTAAGGGAGTGCCTCGTAGGTTCCATTCACGGGGAGTTGAGCTCGCAACGTATCCATTGGGAGGTCCATTGTGTGACGAAGTTCAAGGGGAGTCTCCCACCATTCCCCAGAGAAAGCACCGTTTTCTTTGGCCGATTGTGTGAGGTTAGTTCCAAGCGTCATTGCGAGCATGAGGACGGCGATGGAAACGGCGATGGTCGCTCCGGCTGAGAGGTTCAACTGGCGACGCCCTTTGCCTTCCACGGGCTCAAAAGGAGCACCTTCATCGGTTGGCGCATCAACAAGGGCAGCATCGAGTGCCAGGCTGACACTTACGGTCTGCGGGACGGCGCTCATACCATGACGACCGAGTTCAGTCTCAAGAGGCTGACGCTTTGACGTGTTCAGACGGCAGGCTCTGCATTGGGGCTCGGCAATGCTCGCAGCAGCCCCATTGCGTGGAGTAAAATCCCCATGGCGATGACGCCATGGACAAGCGAGACCCAATGCATCTTAGCAAACATTTCACCCAAGCCGTACTGCAGAACCCATGCAGACAGCAAACCGAATGACATACCCTTGACTTTGGAGTCGTCAGTCTTGGACATCACGACAAAGACAACCAATCCGATACAGGCAAGCAATCCGATTTGAGCGGTCCAAGCATGACTTGGTGCAGTATTGTAATCGTACAGTGATGACAAGCCGGTTGAGGCTTGACTGAGCGTTGTTATGATGACAATGACAACCGTCCATCGAGCGTATTTGAGCATGTTTTCATTGGTCGAGTTTCCTTCCATGGTGGGGGAATAGAACCTCTGCTTTTTCTGTCTAGCGGTCATTTCTAACATCATCCGCACGATTCATGGGGGAGATGCTCCTGCGACAACCATGACTCGCCCGATGGTGATACGGTCGCTGCTTATGGTCGGCCTGTTTCTAACCGTCTTGCTGCCCTCAACAATTGGGGCACAACAAGCTGAACCCTTGTGGCGCAGCAACGGTCTTGACCCGACGCTGTGGGATGACCGCCCTGAAACAGAAGATTCGCCGATGATGGAGTCGTACAAAGGAAATGCTATCATTGAAGTTCAAGTGACCTATCAAGAAGGGCATCTTGCAGGGCAATCGGATGGTATCATCATCATTGAACTCTTTGAAGAATGGGCCCCTATTACAACGGACAACATGATCTCACACGTTGAATCAGGGTTGTATGACGGCATCTTTTTCCACCGTGTAATCAATGATTTCGTGACACAATCTGGTGACCCGACATGCAAAACTCTTGGGGTTTATCCTGCAACTGCACCATCCTGTGGAAGCGGTGGTACGGGCGAGACCATACCTCTCGAACTCAATGGCAACCTTTCGCATGTGGATGGCGCCCTTGGAATGGCCCGAGGTCAAGACCCTGACTCCGCAGACGCGCAGTGGTACATCGCTGAAACAGAAGCTCACAATTTGGACCCGGAAAGCCGAGACGATGAGGGCTATGCTACCTTTGGAATTGTTCGAGATGGAATGTCGCACATCCGTGCAATTGCCGAAACGCCAACGTCCGATGAGCCTACAGGGACCGATTTGGACAACCCGTTTGCTTCGGGGGGAAGGCCCCTTTATCAAGCGAAAATCATCTCGATGGAAATGATTGGAGTGGCGGACCCGGACGGTACAATCCGCAATCCCCCTGCCGATGTTATTGAGAGCAGTTCATTTGGTGAGACCGTCGTGAAGATCATGACCATCTCACTTGTTCTTCTTCTGCTCGCAGCCATCCCCGTCATTGTTTATCGAGGGCGGAGTGAAGAGCCATTGGGAATGTACAAGGAAGCCATTATAATTGATGCTGAACTTGTTGATGATGGGTTGTGATGCTATGGGATGTTCAAACCGGTTCACAGTCTGCTTGGTACTTTGCTTGTTTCTCTCAGGTTGTATCTCCTCCGATTCAGCGATAGAGGAACCTGAAAGTGCCGTTGATGAACCCTCTGTTGTAGAAGCACAACATGTTCCGGAATGGACCGCAATTTCCAATAACGGTACTGAATTTAACCGAACCATAATGGCCCAAGGTGCTTACATCGCTTACTTTTCAGCACCTTGGTGTTCGCATTGTGAAACCACCCTTGATGCTTACGACAGCGTGATTCCAGAAGGTAGAATGATGGTTTTTTCCCAAGATGATAACCCTGATTTTTCCAACATGAGCACCTGGCACGAAACCACGGAATCCAACCTCAATCGTTCCATTAACCGGCCGTTCATGCTCATGCCGGAATTTTCAAGCGAATTGGGTGTGAAGTCAATTCCCCATGTCGCTTTTGTCAACGAACAAGGGTACGTGTTCCAAACAGAGGTCGGAAAACGAACCAATCAAACCACGATTGGAGAGATTTGGAATGCGACGTTGATTGCGAGCTTCAATGAAACAACCGGATGGTCATGACCCTAGGGTCGGCATTCAACGTCATAGACCACATGGCGGACATATGGGGCATACCATTTGACCCGCTCAAGATGGTCACCTCGAATGGTAAATCCAAGTTTCATACTGTCACTCAGGGATTGAAATTGTTCAATCGTACTGCGTTTCCAATCGCTGATCTCTTCCTCTTTTACATTCATGTGGACGTGCAACCAACCTCCCTGGGGTTTCAGAGCTTGTAAACACAGACCCCACACGGCTTCTGACGATGGAAGCAAGCCAAGATGGCATCGGTCAGCGATTCCTTTGAGTTGGGGAAGCGACTTCTGATTGTTTCCGCGATAAACGGTTATCCTGTTGGTAATGCCGTTTGCTTCCGCTCCTCGAACAAGTCCATCAATGGATGGTGGGTTCATTTCGCACGCATGAACGTGAGCAGCCCCTGCATTGAGGAGCATGGGAAACGAATAGTAACCGACTCCAGCAAAAGCATCTACAATTGTTTCACCCCTCATGTCCATCGCCCCGATACGACGACGTTCGGTGACGTTGCCGGAGGAAAACATAACTTGAGCGGCATCAAACTCATAGTGAATACCGTGGTCAATGAACTTCACGAGCGAGGTGCCGAGAAGAACGGTGGCTTGAGATGAACGAACAGCATCGTTCGCAATCGGTGATTGAATGCCTACACTTGTGACGTTAAGAGCGGAGGCGACGGCACGCCAAAGTTCACTTTGGTCTTCGGGAGAACATCCCGCCCAAATCTCTTGACTGAAACTGCCTGATGGAAAGAGCACGAGTTCTCCAAGACGTTCCCACTTCTTAGGAAGTGTATCAAGGAAGGGCTGGAGGTTGGCTATCTGTTGTTTGGAGGCCAAGCGGGTTAACCACTCCCTCCACCACGTTTCGAAGCCGATTGTGTGGGTCCACAGTTTCCATCACATGAGGAGTGCGCAAAATCAATTGCACGGGGCGATTGGTGATTGCAGAAATGTCGTTTTTCAACGATGCAGAGAGGTCGATAGAAAGGAGGGGGAACGCGATGAAATCATCTTCATGTTCAACCGGTGCGATGTGTAAATGCAAGATTTTTTGGGATTTGAGCAGCGCATGGACGCGCGCTCCTTGAAGGCGATGAACTGCAAGGAAAGGGTGTACGCTTTCCTCATGGTTCATGGTAAGGGCATGAGGGGAACTGCTTTCAAGTTCCCGTTCATAGCCCGTACGATGTCGGCACTATGTTTGAATAAGAATCGGTCCAATCCGCTCATTCCAACCCTCATTGTTGGATTCCTTTTCCTCCAGGTTTGGGCGCCTCTTGCAAGTGCTGCGGGCATGCAATCCTGCAGTTCTCTGGGAGGTGAGTGTGACGAATACGACCACGCCGAAGACATGACTCCGAATCGTCAGGATTGGGTCGAAGGAATGTACGTTTTCGACTTGGTTTCAACCTCGAGTATCGAACTTGAACTGACTTGGGCCGTTCGTGAATTCGAGCGAGATTCTCTCGGGCTTGGTTCCGGAACGATTGTAGGAAACACACTTGAAAATACCGATGGACTCGATTCTAACGACGGAGCCCCTGCTGATTTAATCCGTCAAATGTTCAACACAGAAACCGGTGGAAGTGGAACTCCAACGGTGGGTCAAAAACTGAAAAACGAAGTGAATGATGCTATCGAAGACGCCCTTACAAGTGGATTTGGAACGGTAACAAGCCTCAGTACAAATTATGTCAATCAATATACCAATGCAGGCACAGTCACGCAATGCTCCACCGATGAAACAACCGATTCAGCTGCAGAAGGGGCCAGTCAAGACAACGTGTTTGAACCTCCATTGTGTTTTACTGCAGTGGCTTCCGTCGAATTGATGTCCTCAAATTTCAATCTCGCTGGAAATGAAAATTTAGACCTTGAGCGTACCTACAAGGGGCTTTTGACGATGGGCGCAGACATCAACACTGGATTTGAGTTAACGACCCAACCCGGGCACAAAGCCGACTTCGTCATCAACCCTCCAGCATACTCTACGGTCTTGTCAGTGGATGATAACGGGTCGCTCGTTGCCCGTAACGGCCCTCCAAGTTACTGGGCTGCAGAATGGTCCATGGACCACCTAACCGCTCAAGAAGTCGACACGGATCTGCTTCAAAGCGTCGACTTGAAGATGGGACACCGCAACTCATCAGGAACCCCTACGGTGTGGGTGGATGAAGGAACAAAAGCCCTTGACTTAAATCTCGTTTTGGATTTACGCGATGAAGATGCAGCCACGATTGACTTTGTTGCAGGCTTGTATTATCTGGATGAGGCTACGCTCTCAGACTGGGGAGTCAACATGTTTGAAGTCTCTTCAGATGCTAGTATTCCGCTCATTACCTCCGATGGAATACGTCTTGCATACCATAACGGCATCGTTGACCTAACGCAGTTTACCGATCAATTCCCGATTGGAGATATCGTGGAAGGAATTGGCTCTACGGTAGCAGGCGTTGGAGAGATCACCATGAGCGACTTAGAATGGGTTTCAGAATCCGACGGAACAGGGAACTTTGAACAGCCTGGAGGGCTTAATTACAGCCATTCTACAGGATGTTCCGAACCCATACTATCGGGCCAAGAATTGAATTATTGTCTTGAGGGGGCGGTTGCAATGGATGCCACATATCCGGTTTACCTCCAAACAACGAGTGCACCTATTGAAAACATGAATCTCATCAGTATTCTCAAGGAATACAATACCAATGACATGGTGGATGACTTCCTTGATGGAGTGCAGCAAAACGATTTGGAACGGTTGATGAATTCCGGAATAACGCTTGAGACAGTGCTTGATTCAAGTTACCTTGACGACATCATTCCAAGCAATCTTCCTCCATCTGAACTCACCGTTGAAATTCTCGTTCCCTCTTGGATTACTACCCTTGATGGAAGTTCAAAAATCATCTTAACAAAGACCATTGAAGGCTCACAAGAAACGGATATTTCCTTCACAGGAACGGGCCCTTCCTATTCATGGGAGAGCGAAATTAAGAACGAACAAGATGACGTAATCTGCTATGCAAACCAGTCCACATGCATCAACAGTCAAATTACCCTGGATTGGGAGAAGTTTAATTTGAATGAATGGAGCCAATCCGTCAGTTTCACTTTTGCTTTAGATGCGGAACTTAGCATTTACCGAATTGGAATCCCAACAGAGGACCTTCCGCAAGACGGAGATACAAAAGTCACCATGGAAGCAATCCCTTCAGACCTCATTCGTCTCATTATTGACTTGTCCAGCAGAATGGAAGAGCCCTTGAACCATACAGTGGATTTGGATGGGGATGAAATCGAGATGGTGGCCACGCGGCAGGGAATGAAGGACTTTACCGTACAGTTCGGAGAAACCGTAACCAAACTCATGCATCAGGCTGGAACAGACCTTGAATCTGAAGAAGGTGTTGAAAAAATGGACCTGAGTGGTTTTGAACTTAAAACGCAGATTTCAGGCATAGATGCTCCGGATGAGACCATATCAGATGAGGAGCCCATTACGTTGAAGGTTAGCATACCAAGGGTTACGTTTACTATTGGCTTGGACCTTGATACGGAAAAAATACAGAACCAAGACCCTGCTGGACTTGGCCTTAGCGTTGTTGCAGATGCCCTTACGACCTCGTTTATTCAACCTATGGAACGGGCAGCTAATGCTCTGACCACCGGGTTGACCAATTCAATTGCAAACATGAAGGGCATTACCTATCCTTACGAATTCAGCACAGGGGATGTGAATACAACCGTTGAAGATGATTACGACCTCAATATCGCCGGTCCGATTTCTTTTTCGCTCCCTTGGGGCGTAGAAATTCAGGATTGGGATTCAACATCAGGCAACCTCAGGGTCACTGAAGATGGAGGTCGACAAACCATAACTTACGTGATTCCACCAGGCGAATTCAACGATGACATTTCATTCAGTATCCATGTCAGTTGGATGTATTTCTTGCTTCAATTCTGGATTTACCCGACCATCGTGATCCTCCTTTTGGTCCTCTTTATTCGACGCCGTCGTAGGAAGAAGAAGGCCAAGAAGGAACGTTTGAAGCGGCGGGAAAGCAACATCAACAAGGCTCAACTTGGGGACCATGAGTTCTCGGACTTGGTAGGGTTTTCAAGCCCAGGATTACGGCGCGGGGAGTCCATTGAAGACATGGCTTCAATCGATGATTACTGACCCTCAGTGCATTGAATCATAGATTCGTTGGGCCAAGGATGGACCAATGCCTGGGACGGTTAACAATTCATTGACCGCAGCGTGTTCAATGCCTTTTCTTCCGCCAAAATGGCGAAGAAGTGTTTGCAGTTTTTTGGCCCCTAATCCCTCAACGGCTTCCAGTGGATCTGCCAGGCGGTTCCGACTTCGCCGTTTGCGATGGAAGGTGTTGACAAAGCGATGGGCTTCGTCTCTTGCGTGAACCATCACCCTTCCCTGCCGGTCAAGAATCAGTGGCTCGTGACCGTCTCGATAAACGGTTTCTTCGCGTTTGGCCAAGGCAGCCAGAGGAAATCGCCCGGCCCAACCGTGCTCTTCCAATGCCGTTGTGATGGTACTGAGGTGAGTTTCTCCACCGTCGATGAGCAACAGGTCAGGCCATTCTTCTTGCCGCTTCGCCCACCTCACGACCACCTCTTTCATCATTCGTAAATCATCGATAGCGTCTCCTTTTACCACGTATTTTCGATACTCATCCTTGGCAGGCCGTCCGTTTCTCATGACCACGCTCGCACCGACTCGTTCACTTCCAAGGAGTTGAGCCATGTCAAAACAAACCAGGTGATTCAGTTGGTCCAATCCCAAGACTGCCGCCCCGTCATCTGCGGCTCTTTGTTCAAGGGAGCCGCTTGTTTTTGTGGCCATCCGTTGCAGTTGAATCTCAGCATTTTGGCGAGCCAGTGTCGCCAAATTTTCGAGGTCGCCTCGCTGAGGTGTCCGCACTTCCACCGAACCTCCTCTTCGTTGATTTAACCACGATTGAAGTCCATCGAAAATGGGCACAGGGCTTAGAAGAAGTCGAGGTGGCCTTCGGTGAGCATAATGTTCTGAAATGAACATGGAAATGGTTTCACCAATGTCGCCTCCATAGACCACAGGCCACGCTTCTTGGCCCTGAACCATACCTTCGTCAGCATGCAATACAACAACAGCAGCCAGTTCCCCTTGAGTGGCGAGACCTATGGCGTCACAGTCGCGGTAGACTTTGCTCGATACGACATGTTGGCTGGTCGTAGCCCGCACAGCCCGAATGGTGTCTCTGTATCTTGCCGCTTCTTCGAAGGCTTCACGAGCAGAAGCGCTTTCCATGGAAGCAACCAATTCGTCCGTGAGGGCTGCTGCGTTTCCGTTCAAAATTTGGCGGACGTTCTTGACATTCTCATTGTAGCCTTCTGGTGAGACGCAAGGGCCAGTACACAAACCAATGTGCATGGAAAGGCATCCCTGCGGAAGCAATTCTTTACAATCACGAATCCCAAATTGCCGTCGTAGCAACTGCATGACCTGTTTTGCAGCACCAGCATTGGGAAATGGACCCCACTGCTCGGAATGTTTAGGTGGATAACGCGTGTACATGATTCGAGGAAACTCATGGTCTGTCAAAACAAGATAGGGAAAGGATTTCCCATCCTTGAGCATTGAATTGTAGCGCGGCATGTGCTCTCGAATCAATTGCCGTTCGAGAACGAGTGCCGCTTGAGGCGTCTGGGTTACGATGCATTCGATATCATCCGCTTTTGCGACAAGTTCCGGAATCATTTGTCGATCAGGGGTGGATGCAAAATAGGAACGGATTCGCTCGTTAAGGCGCGTTGCTTTCCCCACATAGAGGACCCGCCCCTCTCTGGTTTTGAAAAGATAAACACCCGCCTCCTTGGGGAGGTTAGCCGAACTGAGGTCGACGGGCATGAAACCCTCTTGTAGACGGTGGCTCAAAAGGGCAACCCTGTGAAGAGAAGGGTTCATGCAACCAATGGGATGATTGATGAAGGAGGAGCAAGAAGTGCATTATGGAAGAGATATGCTTAGTCGTCCACAGGAAAAGTTACTCCGATACCTCGGTACCTTTCCCGAGGCCTTGGATCAAGCCTGGGATGTTCCTCGCAACCTTTCCCTCCCCGGTCTTGCTGAAGCGATGGGTGTTGTGCGGTCTGGGTTAAATCGTCCTCTCAATTTGTTGGAGTCTGAACAATTGATCACCGTTCGTGTTGCTCATGTCATCGGAGGAGGTTCTCGTCGAAGACAGGTGTATCACGCCACCGAAAAAGGACGCCTATGGTTGTTGGAACACCCCAAAGACGCTGAGGTTGATGAGGGTCAAGATGCTCTCAAGCAGAACCATCTACAGGTGGAACTCATCGGTCGTAAGGAGGCCATTATTGAGTTGGAATCCATGTTTGGCCGTCAACAACCCGTTTTGCTTGGAGGTCTATCAGGGATTGGAAAAACAACCGTTGCTCAAGCATTGATGAGCCGAGCCTCGCTTGAAGGTACATCCATACATTCAGCCATTGTGAACGAATTCTCAGACATGAGGAATATCATTCAACAGTGGTTTCCAGCCATGAAACCACTTCCCCACGATACAGAGGCATTAGAATCACTTCTTGAGGCCGCTGATGAGAAGCGCATGTTTGTGATCGATGATGTCCATTTGATACCACCGAGGCACGCAACCAACGTCAAAGCCATGATTGAAACGTTCCAATGTGACAGCACTACGACGCTTCTTCTTGTTGGCCGGACTCCGCTGCCGTTTGATGGTGAATTTGAGTACCGGCAACTGTCTGCTCTTGACCCTGAAGATGCGGCCCAACTGTTGGGGGAGCATTTGGACTTGGAGCATCGCCTTTCAATCGCAAACGCACTGGGTGGGCACCCGATGGCTCTCCAATTATACTCGGAAGGAACACCGCTTCCAGAAGCCGGAGAAGACATTCAAAATTTTGTAGAGCAAACGATTCTGCAAAACCTTGGGGATGAAGAATTGGCTGCTTTAGATCACTATGTTCTCTTCCCCCGACCGCTTGCTGCAAAAGACGTCCCGCATCAGGACGAAATCGCAGATTTGGACGTGCATGCCCTCTTGCGATGGGAACACGATAACATGAAACTCGAGATTCAACACCTTGTTCGGAACGTTCGCCGAACGATGTTCTCCAAAGACCGGCTCAAGGAACTTCATCAAACATCTTTGAACCACTGGCTTTTGTGTGAAGATACTCCTGATTCACAAATTCTTCGATTGTACCACCAACTTGCCCTTGATGACCCCGAATTCAAATCGCAAATTGAGAGCCAAGTTGAACGCCTTCTTCCTGCTCAAGGAGCAGCAATCGCTGTAATTCTGAACCGAGCCGTTGAACAGAAACCAGAAGATGAGATGCTTCATTATTGGGCGGGCAAAGTTGCCTTGCACCGTCATGAACTCGATCGAGTAGGGGTTCATCTTGAAGCCATCTCAAGCGAAAGTCTTCGAAGTGAATTGGCTTATCAAAAAGCGATTCTCGAGGGCAATGAGGTGGAATCTCAACGGTTGTTGCAGTCCGTTCTTGCCCATGCAAACGATGTGGAAGCGGCTCGTACTTTACTCTCAGCAGCCGTGCAACATCTTGAAGACCGTTTGTTTGACGAACCATCTGAAACGGCATTGTCAACGGTTCAATCCCTACTTCAAGATGTCAAACTCCCTCAACGGCAGGAATTACGCGCGGCAATGATGGTGAGTCTTTCCATGATTCAACACGCAGCAGCTCTGTTTGAAGGCGATGTTCAACGAGCTAACGAACTCCGTGATGCACTGGCATCAATCAGCGATGAGCATGACCCCTTTGTTCGTCTGCTCAAATTAAAGGCATCCTTTCGCTTCCATTCATCCGACAATCTTGAGTTGATCATCAACGAGGCTGAAGAGGTCATCCAACGCCAGCCTACGGCCTTTCACAAAGCGGCTTTACAACTGACCCTCGCTGAATTCCTATGGGCGCATGATTCCAAGAAGGCACAAGGCGTGTTTGAAGATGTTCCATCACCTGATGTGCTCCGTTCCAAAGGAGTTGCTCATCAGCGTTATGCAGGTAGGTGGTGGTATTTACACTCAAAAATCACGCCAAACACGTCGCTCATGTCAATGCGGGAAGCAAGCCGCTGCTTCCGTTCAGCAGGCTGTCATTCAGCGAGCCGTACACTCGTTAAACGAATGCATCGATTGTTGTGATTAGAGTTCTGCTCCGATCAATGTTTTGGTGTCAGCAATTCCGGAAAGAGAACGAATGTCTTCTACAATGCATCGGGTAAGTGCAAACTCTTCATCAGCCTGAACGCGAGCGATGATGTCGTATTCGCCAAATAGCATCCACCGGTTGGTCACTAAATCGATGTTATCAAGTGCATTACGGACGTTATCCTCTTCGCCAGGAAGGGTGGTAATCAATACGAATCCAATAGCCATTTCATCACTCATCCTTCAACTGCAATCAGCGTTTGTGTTTCCTTGACGCCTTTGATTTTTCGAAATGTATTCATGACGAGGTCGGAAAGACGTTTTGAATTTGAAGCGGTAATACGGACCAAGAGGTCAAATTCCCCGTAGAGTGCGTGAACTTCTGCGACGTCTTCATGTCCAGTGAGCGAGAGGTACACTTCACGTTCATGCGTGGGTTCGGTTTTGAACAGAATAAATGCCTCAGGCATGTATGTTGGAATGAAAGTCGGGATTTATGGCTTCCTCTTGATGCATTTCTTCTCCCGATACAAAGCAGCGAACCATTGAAAGGGTAAAGCAGGTGATTGAGGGATATGACAGTGCTCCCTCGTCCAGCCTCGCGGGTGATATTTGTCACACTTCTCTTCCTTCTGCCGTTGTTGACAGCCATCCACCCTCTCAATGAATCAGAATCGGTTGACCCAATCGTTCAGAATACCGGGGCTCGAGCCCAAATCACGTGGTCGGGTACACAGGTTCTCACGAACACGTATACCGTACCTGTTTCGGATGAATTGGTGATTCAGGCTTGCACAGTCGTACAGATGGATGGGGGCGTGCGAATTGTTGTGGATGGACGGCTGACTGTATTGGGGACTCAAAGTTGTCCCGTAACCCTTGAAGCAAGCGGACTATCAGACCATGAGGGCATTCAATTCAATTCCTCTTCCTCAGGACGCGGCTCTCTTCTGCAAAATTTGACGATTGAGGATTCCATTTACGGGGTGACCATTTACAGTTCTAACCCAGTCATCGAGAATTTGACCGTGGTCAATGCTGACCGCGTGGGCGTTGACATGTTCAACAATGCTGCCCCAAGAATCACAGATCTATTCATCAATGAAGCTGGCCGTGATTTGGCTTTCCAAGGCGACTGGCGCTACGGTATTGGTCTATCAATCGGAGCAGGTTCAACCCCCATTGTCACCCGTGCAGTTTTCACTGATGTTTTGACACGTGGTGTGAACATTTGGGGCGCATCGGGCGGGCTCATACAGGGCATCACTGTAGACAATTGCTCAGGGTCAAGTTGGGCTACGGCTGCAGGAATTTGGGTGGAAGACAGTCAACCCCTTCTCACCAACGTTTCCATTGACAAATCAGACACGGGAATGGTCATTCGTCACATCGACGACGGTGGTTACACTCGCGCAGTCGTCCGTGATGCAACAATTACAAATTCAATGTATCGAGGCGTCTATGTTGACAAAAACAATCACACCAATTACACCAATTATGAAACGGCAGATTTCACCAATTTGACCATCAGAGGCACCGGGACAAGCGGAGCGACAACGGCTAACATTGGATATGCTGCACTCGAAGTCAATGCAACCGGTGCATGGTTTGACAACACCCTCATTGAAGATTCAACGACCGTTGGAGTACGTTTGTATTTCGTTGACGATACGACCACCTTCCGAAACCTCACGATTCGAGATTCGGGCGATCCTGGTGAGGGACCACATGAAGCTGGACTCGCTGTCAGGTCGTCTTTTTTCGCACCCAACTTTGAGGGCATGGAAATTTCAGGCTCGGTTGGACCGGGCATCTCCTCAACCTCCGGAGGTGCTATGCAAGGTTTTGATTGGAATGTACACAACAATACAAAGCACGGTCTGTTGATCGATAGAGCCACAGTGGTCGTTAATGGACTCCAACTTAACGACAACGAGCAGTCCGGTGCACAGGTTCTTGATTCGAGGTACGTGACCTTTGAGAACCTCACCGCGACCAATAACGGTGGCGATGCAGCAACCAATCCACTGGCTCAAAACCAAGCGGGCTTGTATTATCAAGAATCCAACGACTTGGAATCTGAATCCGGGGATGTCCGATGCAGGAACTGCATGGTTTCGGGTTCAACCGGAGCCGGTATTTTGGCTGAAAACTCAGTGGATTTGTGGCTTGAGGGAATCACGCTCTATGGAAACAGTGTGGATGTTCCCGCTCTTACCATCGATAACGAGGATACCATGCCCGCAGGCGCAACTGGGCGCGTCAACATTCTCCAAGCGAACATTACAGCGGAAAGTCCTGGACAGCCAGCAGTTGAACTGTTGCGAACCGCTGCACACATTGAGGGGATGTCCTTTGCTGGAAACCATACCGGCTTGGAATGGAGCGGTGATAACAACGGGAATTTCCCATCCACCATTTCCGACAGTGATTTTTCAGGAACATCGTGTCTGAAGCTGACAAATCATCCAAACCTTGGTGGGCAAGGTAACACCATCACTTCCTCCTGCTCGGGCTTTGTTCAACTGGAAAACAGTCAAGTCAACTGGTCCGGCCTTGAAGATGAATCCGGAACTACAATGATTCAACTTGATGATGCATCAGATCTTCATCTTCATCAACCAGTTAACATCGACCTGAACTTGGCCTCCTTTTCTGGAGCAGCGACCGTGGATGTGGCTTGGGACCTTACAATATGGGTTGTAAACAACTTCACCAATGGAATTCCAAATGCGAACGTTGATGCAAGTTTTACCGACCATGAACCTTCTGTGCAACAGTATACCAACGATTTAGGCTACGTGTTCCTTTCCGATTTCATCGGCCAGCAGTGGACTTCTTCAGGAGCGTCACCTCATAACTCAGTCACCGTTCAGTGCGCCTACGATAGCATCACGAATTCGACCAGCGCTACCCTTGATCAGAACAGATTTGTGAATTGTCTACTGCCCTTGGACAATCAAGCACCGTTCTTGATGTGGGAATCACCACTTGATGAAGCAATTTACCCTTCACAAGGTGAAGTGGTGTTCAATGCCAGTGATTCTTGGGACCTTGATGATGATGACCTAACATTCTCATGGACAAGTGACCTCGATGGTGACATACTGGCCTCCTGCAACGGACCCGGCCTCTCCGCAGGACATCCAAACCAAGGATTGGCCTTCACCGTGAATTTAGAACCTGCAGTGTGGGGTTGTACCCTGTCAGACGGCATCCATGACATCACCTTGGAGTTGTGCGATGATACAGGACAATGTGTCTCTCAAAGCAGGACGATTGAACTGGTAAACCTTGCTCCAATTCTCGTCGTGGACTTCGAGCCGTCGTTGAACCCTTGGAGCGAACTCATCATGCCGCAAACGGGCACGGTGGTCGTGAACACCACGGGCACGTTTGACCCCGAGGGCGATGATTTCGCATGCGTCATTGATTTCAACGGGGAAGGTGCAGGTTGGGGCAACCAGTGGGTGTGCCCCGAGGAACTCACGTACACCTTCGATTACACAACCGAGGAGCCGCCAGCCTCCGCCACGTTGAAGGTCATGGCCTTTGATGCCGTAGGCAACAACGCAACCTACAGCGTTCCTGTCATTCTGTACAACGAACTTCCTGAACCGATATTTGAGGTTCAAAGGGAAGGAAATGAGAGCGAGTATCTTGTGACATTGGACGGTAGTGCAACGTCTGACCCAGAAAGCGACGGCATGAGCATCACGTACCGCTCCAGCCTTGACGGGGTCCTGGCGGAGCTCACGAACGGCTCAACGATTTGGTCAGGGTACCTTTCTCGCGGCGTCCATACCATCACGATGGAAGTCACCGATGACCGGGCAGAACATGTCAATCAAAGCGCATCATCATCTGTTTTAGTCACTGTAGAGAACTCGCTCCCAGTCGCCACCATCGCCCTGCCGTCGTTGACGACTTTTGACTCATCCGAGTTGGTCGAGTTTTCGGCGAACGGATCGGGTGACTTCGATGCTGCATGCGATACCTTCCCCGAAGAAGGAACATGGCATTGTGCTCCGTTCTCACCGTACGGCGGTTCGGAGTTTTTGGTGGTTACATGGACCAGCGACCTCGATGGCCGGCTCACCCCTGAAGGTGAAGACTGGTTGATGTTTGAATCACGATTGAGCATTGGAATCCATACCATCACGTTGAGTTTGGATGATGGAATACATGACCCCGTCACCTCAACATTAACCTTGGACATCGTTCCTTCTGCTCCTGTACTTGGGCTGGTAAGTCCTGTCGATGGATCAAGCCACTCTTCTTCAGCCATACTGATGTTTGATGCCTCTCAAAGTATAGATTACGACAACGATGATTTCGTCTTGACCCTCAGGACTTCCCTTGAAGACGACCCAATTCTAGTGGATGTCTCTTCAAGTGAAAGCCATGCATTGACGCTGCGGGCAGGTTCTCACGTACTCACGGTCACGCTGACAGACGATACTGGAATATCTCGGGATGAGACTTTCTCCCTTACCATCAATGAATCAGGCCCAACAATGCGCCTCATCTTGCCTGAAAATCGGCAGTCCATCGCCCCCGGAGGCGTTGTGATACTGGAAGAAGCCTCGTTTGATGCTGACAATGATTTGGTCGTCCGGGAATGGCGCCTTTGGTCGGATCAAAGCAGTATCCCACAGGTGATTTCAACGAGTTCAATCGATGAAATTACCAACTTAGCCCCCGGAGAATACCACCTCTCCCTCTATATTGAGGACTCTCAAGAAAATTGGGTTGAAGAACACGTGAACATCACGATTCAATCCAGTCTTCCGTCTTTTGACCGTGATTCCTTGACCCTATCCGAAACGACCTTTGTGGCGGGGGAACTCTCCCAACTGAACATCTCAATCCGCCTTGATGATGCCGACGGTACCACAAAGGATGTACGAGCCAATTTGACGCACAACATCCAGCAATGGGAAATCAATCTTACCGATGTTAATGGCGACGGAATCTGGGAAGGGATTCTCCAATGGCGACCTGAAGAAACAGGAAGCCCCAGTTTGAAATTGGTTGCCCGAGACGGCGAAGGGCAAAACGCCAACATTGACGTCTTCACGAGAACATTAACTGTAGAGGCGTTTGAAGATGACCAACGAGTCCTCTTCTTCGCCCTTGGAGCCGCTGGCCTCTTTGGTGGATTCTCCCTCCTGGCATTCATCGCTATGCGCCGACGTCGGGCCTTATCAGATATTGACCTCATCGCTTCTTGGGATGCGTTTAGAGCGCCGGAAAAAACTGCTGAAGTTGAACAACGTCCCTTGGAAGACAACATCATGGACGGTACTGAAGAAGTTCAAACCGAACTCGACGGTCTGCTTTGAAGTTCACTTCTTCTGTTCAGGAATGTCGCCTTTGGTTGAATCTGGGTTTTCATCACGGCCACCCCATGGAGTCAAGGTCTTGTTGAGACCAAATCTGCGAGAAAAGAGGAACTTCAAGTTCTTCCATCCGTCTCCCCAGGTGTGGATTTCAGCATCACCGACACGTGGGCGGTATGGGACTGAGATTTCAACAGCTTTCTTCTTTCCAAGATGTCGGCGTGTGATGATTTTCATTTCCTCACTTAGAGGCATGCCATCATTGGTTGGGCGAAGTTTTTCATCTTCGAAAATGGATTTCTTAAAAACCCACATTCCGGATTGGGAGTCTTTAACGCCGTATCCAAACAAGAGACGCGCAGTGAACGATAGCACCCAATTCCCAAATCCGTGAAGTCCGGACATAGAGCCGTCCTCCGCCATGGATAGCCGGTCACAGGTGATGAATTCCAACTCATCATCAATGAGTCGCTTGACCAGCTCCGGAACGAGTTCAGCAGGGTACGTACAGTCTGCGTCCATGGTGACAATGATGTCGTTTGATGCAACATCAAACCCAGTTCTGTAAGCGCGTCCGTATCCTTTCCGGTCTTCAAGATGAACACGGATTCCTTTTTCTAAGGCAATTTCACGTGTTCGGTCGGATGAGTTCCCATCCACGATCATGATCTCTAAATCTTTACACCATCCACGAGGGATGGCATCAATGGTAGGTCCTAGGGCTTCTTCCTCGTTACGAGTAGGTAGGATAACCGTCACGGTCACGGGCAACACATCGGCCATGACGCCTCCACCGTTTGGGTGGACTTGAAAGGTTTGGCTTTATTCTCAACAGAAGCAGGCACATCTTCAATGACATTCAAATGCCCGTTGACCTTGGTTATCATGATGCACATCGCCATGATATCAGCCGAATATCCTCCTCGTTGGGGCGGTATTGGCTCGGTTGTATTTCACCTGGCGGGGCATCTCGCTGAGCGAGGTCATGACGTTACAGTCATCACGAGAACGCATCAAAAACGAACACCTCGGCAACCCGGAGTCAGTGTACTCCATGTCCCCTGGCTCAAGGCACCCATGGCGTTTACCCGCTCATATGGAACACATGCTTTGACCTCTCTTCGCCGACTTCACCTCGAAAAGCCGGTAGATATTGTCCATACGCTTCTTCCGTTGGTGAGTTGGAACGAACGGGAGTATGAATGGGTCGAGGAGAACATAGCTCCCGTTGTGTCAGCATTCAATAGGAGTTGGATTGGTGAGCGAGAAGGGATGAAACTTGCAGCACGTCATAACGAATCAGCAACTTGGAAGACGCTCAATGATTTGGCCATTCTTCTCACTGCGAAGCATTATGCAAAGTACGAACAGGCAGGCCTTACGGGTTCAACCGTGAGTGTGGCGATTTCGCAGTCAACCAAACATGAATTCGAACGATGGTATAAGCCTCCCCAGGATTGGAATTGTGAGACAGTTCTCTACGGTGTTGACCACAAAGTGTATCGGCCAGTCAATCATGATGATGAAGAAGATCAACTGGCCTACGAGGCTATTCGAACCACGTATGACGCTGCCGATGAAGCTGCTCTTATTGGGAAGGCAGATACAGAAACCCCTCTCTTGCTTGCAGTTGGGAGATTGGTCGCTCGCAAAGGCCACCGAACCCTTTTGCGGGCCATGCCTGAAATCCTCAAGTCCCACCCTGGTGCCAAATTGGTCATCATCGGCAGGGGCCACATGCGCAAGACATTGATTCGACAAGCCAAACGCTTGGGAATTGGCCATGCGGTATCGATTCAACCGGGCATGAACTTTGACCGTCTTGCCTTGCATTTCCGTTCAGCAGATTTGGCCATTTATCCCTCATATTACGAAGGTCAAGGCCTTATCCCCCTCGAAGCACTAGCGAGCGGAACGCCGGTGATCACGGTGAACCAAGCGCCCTTGACGGAGATGATTGACTCGACGGTTGGAGGCCTGTTCAACCGTGGCGACCCTGCTGATTTGGCGCGAAGCGTCATTGAATCTCTCAATCAACCGGATGCCCGAACACAACAAGCACAACTCGGACGAGACCGTGTGCTGGGGAAGTACACTTACGAGCACAACGCAGAGGCATACGAGGCCATTTACTTGCGTGCCATTGAGTATTGAATCACATCTCAGCGCCTTGAATTGCCTTGACATTGAAGCGGAAGGTCATTATTCCCCGAGGGGTTCGCGAGGAACATGCAGGCAAAGGCAGTGTTCCTGGCTCTCATCATCGCAACGGTTTCTTTATCAGGTTGTTTTGGTGACCAAACCGATGAAGTCGTTGTTCCAGAGGTTGAACCAAACAACGACGGCACCTTCGTGACCGATAAGTCGGGAATGGCCGTTAATGAACCCCTATTGGATATGGAATTCTTCTTCAGCGATGTTGGAGAAGACGGCCCCGAACCAAGTCTTGGTATTACTTCCAGTGGCTGTATCTTCTTCATCGCTATGGAAAAACCAATGCGTTCCTGTGATGGTGGTCAGACATGGGAAAACATGGCGGATATCACACAAGCCCCGTTTACCAGTGATCCTTACGGCTGGGTTGACCCTGTAACGGATCGAGTCTTCAACATCCACATGATGGGGCTTGAATCCACTTGGATTGGATGGTCAGATAACGA
Organism: Candidatus Poseidonia alphae; assembly: GCF_943787815.1. NCBI lineage: Archaea > Methanobacteriati > Thermoplasmatota > Candidatus Poseidoniia > Candidatus Poseidoniales > Candidatus Poseidoniaceae > Candidatus Poseidonia > Candidatus Poseidonia alphae. Next base: position 456,078 of record NZ_CALSNW010000001.1, on the reverse strand, counting down.
TGGTGAATCGTGGCTCGGTAATCCTCATGACTCAGGAACAACACCCCTTAATGACCACATTAAGTTGGCTTCCGGTCCTTGGATTGACAGTGCCTATGGAGCGATTGGCCAACTGAATCCAACCTACGAGACAGCAGTGTATTTCTGCTTCAATAAATTGGTTGGTATTTCTTGCTTTACCAGTTTTGATGGAGGCGCTTCTTTCGAGGTAGGCGGAGATATTGTTGGTTTGGCTTCAACCAACGGCGGGTTGCATGGAGCGATTACAACATCTCCAGATGGTACGGTTTACCTCACCCCCCGGGTTCCGACTCCGACGATATTGATGTCCAAAGACAACGGTTTGAATTGGGAAGAGAGAACCATGGGAGCCGATGCAGGAACCCCCAACCCTCGTAAGAATTCGGAAGTGGGTACTGACTCAGAATCAAATGCGTATCACGTTTGGACCGGCGAAGACCAAGGGATCTACATGTCAACAAGTGTTGACTCAGGAGAATCTTGGGCTCAAGATAGCATGCGCATCAGTCCAATTGAAGTCATTTCAACCACCTTCCCTCAAATTGACGCTGGTGACCCAGGGCGAATCGCAGTCACCTATCTCGGCAGTGAAAATACATCGCTTCTCGGCACAACCGACATCGATGGGAACAATTGGACTGGAAATGGACATTATGCTCCAAATGGCGTCCATTACCACCTCTACATCACCTACAGCCTCAACGCTCTGGATGAAAATCCAACCTTCCACACCATGCGAGTCACTCAAGACCCCGTTCAGGTTGGGGCTATGTGCCTCAACAGCGGAGATTGCCGCAGCGATCAAGGTGGTTCTAATCGTAACCTTCTTGATTTTAACGACCTGCATATTGACCTTGAAGGTCGGGTTTATGTTGCCTTTGCAGACGGTTGCATCGCTGAATGTGCATCGATGGACACACCTACTCCAGCCGATTCACGAACCAGCATGGGTGGAATGTATTACCTCGCCAAGGGACCGAGTCTCCTCCTGGAAAAGGGTGAACTTTCGCCATTGGTTTGATATCAGTTCATGCGGAAGGTCATTATCCCAATGACGATTCGGCTTTACTATGCAAGCAAGAGCTTTGTTTCTCTCTTTCATGGTTGTAACCCTCTCTTTATCGGGTTGCTTTGGTGAGAATGAGGCAAGTAAATCAACCGAGGAGCCTACTCCCTTTGACTCGCTTCCAAGTACAACCACCTGGTATCACTACCCCGGTGGAATTAACGCAACCAATGCATCAATTGGCTTTGAAAATTTAACCGGTAATTCGACTCCTTATCCCGCCCTAGGTACTTACTATGGAATTGGCGACACGACCTTTGAGCCAACCATTGGAGTGACTTCTACGGGGGGCATTCATTTCGCATCTTTTGGAGGTGCAGGCTCTGGGACCATGGTCTATAGTTCAATGGACCAAGGGCAAACATGGAACAATATGGGGCCCTTTAATCCAATCTTGCCGATTGAAGTTGGGCAAGTCCCTTCATCCAACGACCCTTACATTTACGTTGACAAGTGGACCGATCGAATCGTCAAATTCGACATGCACGCGCTCACCGCTATGTTTGTAGAATACTCCGATGATGACGGCGAAACATGGTCCATTCCTTTCTCTGCAGAAGGGTACTACAGCCCACAAGACCACCAATCAATTGCTTCTATGCCCGACGTTGACGGTATAGGGCTCTACGATACGATCTTTGTGTTCTGCATCAACACTGGAAGTTCGGCTGCTGGGCCGCAATGCTCCCGCTCGCTTGACGGGGCGCATACATGGGACATTCAACGTCCAGGGTACCCGACAGGGACCGCTCAGTGTTCAGGCTTGCACGGTCACCTTGCAGGTTCCAACGATGGAGCAATTTATCGCGGCAACCCATCGTGCGATGGGCCTGCTGTGTACCGAAGTATTGACGGTGGCTATTCATGGACTGAGCACACCATTACCACCGAGGTTCCAATGCAGGACGGATGGCACAGCCACGAAGTTGCTGTTGCAACCGATGAAGCTGGAAATCTCTTCGCATCTTGGATCAGTGTAGACCAAATGCCCTGGATGGCTTATTCAAGGGACCAAGGCGAAACCTGGTCTGAACCCATGATGGTTGCACCACCGGAAGTGACGGAAACGGGATTCCCTACGATTTTCGCCGGAGACGAAGGGCGTGTTGTTGTCGGGTACATTGGGGAGAACGTCGATAACGGCGGATGGTCCGGCTACATGTCGGTCATGACCGATGCGTTCGCAGATAATCCGCTCATTACCTCAGTAGCGGTCAATGCCCCAGATGACCCGTTGGACTCTACAGATGATTGTGGAAACGTTCGCTGTGGCGGGTTTGGAGATTTCATCGATGTTGAATTGGACGATGAGGGCCGCCCGTGGATTGCGCTCGCCCACAACGTCAACGGCGAACTTGGAATCGTAGGGACCTATGTTTACGGGCCAGCATTGTACGGTGACTTGATGTTGCTTCCTGAGATTACTGCCGGTGGCCCCTCAACGTTGTGAGTGAATGGCACTGCTGAACCTTTGGTCATTGTCTCATTTTGCGATATGGTCCACTGCTGGCCGTTGGACGAACCTCAACTGGACCGTGTTTTTCGTGCTCTCCATTTCTTGGGAATGCTTTGAATGGGTCATTGACGGTCAACCGTGGGCTTCGTTCGCTGTAGAACCGCTGGAGAACAAACTATCAGACCTTGTTGTGAACACGGTTGGGTTCTGGCTGGGTAGGCGCTTGAAAATCGATTGAAGGACACCGAAACGTTGGTGCCCAGATTCTTCCAAACGTTGGAAGGTGTTGTTTACGAAGTAAACAGCCGTGCTTTGACCTTCCGCAGATTTAGTCTCGCACCGAGGAGAACCTTCCGCCAGAGTGAAAGTCGAACAGGTTGACTGAAGACATCACCGGACCGACGAACGATTTCCCCGAGTATGGATTGGTAAGCATCGGACATAATTTCGGGCTGTACTCGGGCTCGTGCATCAAGGTATCCAAACAGGTGGTTTGCGGATTCACGATGACGTTTAATCATCTCCACATATTCAATGATGAAACCTTTCCATGAGGGAGATTTAGCAACATTAGGCCGTTGCAAGTCGTCAATCGAAATGCCATGAGATGCAAGAATGTCGAGAGGAAGGTAGACTCGGCCACGCTCCATATCTTCGTTGATGTCTCGTAAAACATTGATCAATTGCATTTGAATTCCAAGGTCAACGGCGTGGAGTTGGGCTGCTCTGTCTTCATAACCATAGATCTCAATCAAGATGAGGCCAACAGCTGACGCAACCTTGTAACAGTAAGAGCGCAGTTCATCCCAAGTTTTGTTTTGTACTGGATAAAGGTCGTCTTCCATTCCTTCGAGGACAGTTTCAAAGTCGTGGATTTTGATTGGGAACCTTCCAAATACATCTTGTAAGGCAATAAAAATTGGATGATCGCTGGAGGTGATTTCATTTTCTTTGGCCTTATGGATTTTGATTCGTATGTCGACCAGCGCCATCAGGCGTCGGCGGTGCTCCTCGTCAGGGAGCGTTGGTTCCTTACCCTCATGAATCTCGCTAATAATGCGTTGACGTGCATCGGTGGCCTCACGGAGTGAATTTGTTTCCAAAATAGAAGGTTCTTCATCTCCGTCGACGATGTCATCCACCCAACGGCAGAGGGCGTAGACGGCATGAACGGCTCTTCTCTTGTCGTACTGTAAAGCAGAAAACGATGAAAAGAAGGTTGTGGATGCTTCACGGCATACCGCTTCGCAATAGCGAAACGCATTGTCTATCAGCAACTGCCTCATGGTGATCCCTCAAGCGCTCGTTGGTGTTCCCGGAAGGTTTTCTTTTCGCTTTTGTTTGAGTGCATTCCGCCCTTGCTTGGAGCGCTTTCGGCTCTCAAACCACGTGTCAACTCCGTTCCAGTCAGGAATGATTCCTAGACTATCAAGAAGCAATTTGCTGCTGATTCGGGCCGACTCATAGATGACTGGCAGTCCACTTCCAGGATGTGTTCCGCCACCAACAAGGTACAGGTTTGCGATTTCGTCAAATTGATTCTTTGGTCGGCGCCACAGCATTTGGTCGAGGCCGTGAGCGAGGTTGAATACCGCTCCACGATAGCAGTGGTCGCCCCAATCTTCTGGAGTGATGACGAGTTCGGTTTGGATGTGCTCGCGAATGTTTTCAAAGCCGAGTTTGGCTTCAATTTGGTCAATGATTCGGTCTCGGTATGCGTCCTTTTCTTCTTCCCAGTTGATGTTTTCGTGAATGTGCGATACTGGGACGAGGGCATAGATGGTCGAACACCCTTCAGGGGCCAGACCGGGGTCGGTAACACATGCGTTCTGGACATAGACCGAGGGGTCGTCCCATGTGATTCTGTGATGTTCCTCAATGTCTTCAAGATTGGATTCGTAATTTTCTGAGGCATAGATTTGGTGATGCGGAAGGTTGTCAAATGTTTTGTTAACGCCGAGATAGAGCATGAAGGTGGAACAAGAGTACTTTTTCTTGTCCAATTTTTTATTGTTCCACTTCTTTCGAGACTTGTCAGGGAACAGTTGTGTCATTCCGTTAGCAAAGTCGGCGTTCATGATGACTCGGTCAGCGAGGAAATCGCCCTCTTTTGTGGTCACTCCCTTGATCGCTTTTCCATCCATGATCACCTTCTCGACTTCTTCTTCCATGCGGAAGGTAACGCCAAGGTCACGTGCTATGCCCGCCATGCGTTCACTAACGCTGCCGAGTCCACCCATGGGATGGAAGATTCCGTATTCGTATTCAAGATAAGCAAGCATGGTAAACAGGCTGGGGCAATTGAAGGGTGACATTCCCAAATACTTGGTTTGGAACGACATAGCAAGCATGAGGCGGTCATCATCGAAGAGTTTCATCAGGTCACCAGCCACACTTCGTTGTGGGCGGAGCACACTCGCCACGCGGAAGGCTCGCTTTGAGAGCAGGTCGGTTGGGCCGTACCAAGGCTCTTGGAGGCATGCTTTGGATTTGTTGAGTTTGTTGCTGTTGTCCTCAACGTAGCGCTTGAATGCCTCAGCATTGCTGTCACCAGAAAGGGTTCGAATTCGCTCGGTCATCTCAGTGAGGTCGCTTGTGCAATCAAGTTGACCTCCTTGTCCGAAAATGAGGCGGTAGTTCATGTCAAGTTTGTTGAGTTTCAGTTCTTCATGGGCATCCATTCCAATGGCTTTGAAGATGTCTTCAATCACTTCAGGATAGTGGAAAAATGTTGGGCCAAGGTCGAACTTATAGCCATCTCGCTCAAACACCTTATTCCGGCCACCAACAGCCTTAGAACGCTCAAAAACGGTAACGTCTACGCCGGATTTTGCAAGCAAGAGGGAGGATGCAAGACCTCCAGGTCCCGCCCCGATTATAGCCACTTTTGGTCGTGCAGTCGTGCTCATAGTTTATGTGGATTCGATTGGACATATAAAGGCAGGTTTTTAGCCGCAAATTTATGAAGCCGAAAAATATCATTATTGCGCGCCAAAGAGGTCACTTGATAATTGAATGAGGGTCAATCAAAACCGAGAATTCATCAAGATACGGCCCCATTGAGCTGATAAGGTCAACTTCAGGGTGGCCTTTGAGCACCATTCCATCCATGTACATGAGGGAACGAATAATTGGAAATGCTTCTTCGCCGAAGGAACATCCCGCCAGTACAGCAGCCTTGACCGTCTTCATCATCTGCTCGGTGAGGGAGACTTCACTCACGGAAGTACCAACGAACCCGTCGTAGAGGCTGTTCATGGAATCGTAATATGTCTGAAGTGTTTTCCCAGTGGGTTGAACGTCCGCCATCGTAAGCATGGCATCGTAAGCGTGACGCAGTTCCCCTTTGGCGAGGAAGTAGAAGAATCCAAACAAAGCATTCCGGACATGATCCGGAGCGTTGCAAATCGCTCCAGTATCAATAAAGATGAAGTTGCCTTTGTCGTCCATCATCGCGTTACCGGGATGAAGGTCGCCATGGAATGTGCCGATTCCGAACATAAACGCTCCATGGATGCGAAACAATTCAAGCATGTCGGGCCAACTGAGCGTTCCCTCTTCCAGGTGTTGCTCAAGGGTAGGGTGAACGATTTCTTCCATAACGAGTACGTGGCGGTTCGAGAGTTCATCCCACATTTTTGGGAAACGAAGCTTAGGCATAGGGAAGTTCTTCTCGATTTCGTCCGCCTTGGAGATCAAGTCGTTCCGCCCCGATATCTCATTTGTAAGGTTTAACTCACGAAGTGTGTAATCTTCGATGTGAGCCAAAAGTCCAATCGGGTTGCCCACCTTTCTCAGTTTACGACGAAAGAACAGCCCAATCGTTATCCATCGCTTCATGCGTCGTACGTCTCGTTTGAACGAGACTTCAAAATCGGCTTTGATGATTTTGACGACGACCTTACTCCCATCGTTGAGAACACCGCGATGAATTTGCCCGATGCTAGCGGCAGCAAAGGGGTCCTTGTCCAGACTTTTGAAATGGTCCATGAACCCCGAAGGGGCGAACCGTTGGAGTAGATTTTGCGAATCTTCCGTTGGAATGGTTGCTCCTCTGCTGTACAACTGCTGGAGCTCTATGCAGCGGTCGGGGTCAATAAGGTCGGGCCGAAGGGCAAAGATTTGGCCAAGCTTGACCGCCAACAAGCCCATGGATTGTATGGCATCAACATCGATTGGTTTTTTTCCCTTCAGTTGCCGGAAGAAGCGAAGGAAGGTTAAGAGTTTCATGGCCGTTCACCTTTGGTTCAGTCAACCAATTCCATGGCTTTTGGTTCGTGACGATGAATGAGGTAGTGCCACAGGTTGTCCGATGTTCCTTTTCCTTCGGTGCGTTGAATGACGACGTTAGCATCTTTCGTGAACCGAGTCGAGAGAGCACCTTCGATGATCCCATCGTCCATTTCCCACATGGGTAATGCATCCGGGTCAGATACAGGCGGGTGGTTGAGGCCGACAATAACATGAAACTGAGGGTCAACATCGTATTGCAACATGCCCAATCCAGCATGCTCCCACCAGTCCATCATCTCATCGAGAAATTCGATATCATTTTCTATAGAGCGGAGGGAGAAGGCGATTTCACGGCCAACACGGTTTCCGATTTGACGAAGCATCCGCCCCAAGTCAATCCCCAACACTTTCAGGTTCGAAAGTTTCCCTTCGGTAAGTTGCTTTCGAGCTTCATTGACTTCCTGTCCGGCAGCAAAGAAAGCCTCCGGGTCAAACGGCGTGTCTCCTTCTGGAAACTCACCGTCAAAGCCAAGCGCCACTGAGACATTTTTCAAGAACGAACCTTCACCGATTGTCAGGCGTAGCGGGTCATTGATTTGGTTCTCAGTAAATCGAGCTCGGGCAGTTTCCAAAGGAACTGCGGCCTCCCAAATTGCATCGATGAGATGGAGGTGTGCTTGTGAGAAGGGTGACGACTCAATGATGAGCGCAGCATCTTCTTTTCCACGTCCGACGGGGTTGTCTTCGATGTTCAAGTATTGAATGACTTCAGACTGGTCTTGGACGAATCCAAGCGAATCCAATTCGTCAGAATGACGCACCTCGATACTTGAGTTGAGTTGGTCAAAGAACCGGAGTGTGCGTCCATCAAGATGTGTAATGATTTGCACGACTACGCCGCGTACCGCTGCTGTGTTAACTGCCTCCAAAGCATCTGGGTTGCGGCAGAGGTGAAGAATTCCAAATTGACCGAGAAGGAGAATCAATCGCTCTTCCGATTCGTTAGCCATCTTTTGAAGCCTGTTGTAGATGTGGGTGCGTTCTTTGAGTACAGCGAACCGTGGGTCGTCAATGTCACGTCGTTGCTTCTCGTACGACGCATCGCTCTCTGTAATGCCCTGGGAAAGGTCTTCAAAACCACCAACCAATCGGTCGAGTTGCTGCTTTCGTGATTGGATGATGTGTTCCATGGCTTCATTGACACGGAGGCTGGAAAAGAGCATTGGGCGGTCAGCTGTAGCCGTAACGATCCCCATCTCTTGCAGTCGAGAGAGACTGTTGTAGGCGTCCAAGCGTGTGGTGTTGAGCTCCTTAGCAAGTTCGGATGCCTTCATTCTTGGACGAGACCCGAGGATGAGGATGGAGCGCACCTCGCGCTCATTGAGGCCTGCCTCGAGGAGGAGTTCTTCCCACATTTCACTCACCTCCGGCGACCGTGGATATGTCTCCGAGAATCTTTGCGACGTGGCGGCGTGGCCTGAACAACCAGTCGTACACGTATTGAATGGTATTGTCGGGTCCTATGAGGAACGATGACTTGGCGGGAAACTGGCCGAGGTGCATCGGCACATTGTACATCGTGCCCACAATTCGTTCGGGGTCAGCGAGTAAAGGGAAGGGCAAATCTCCGAGTTCAAGTTTGAACGATGCTTGTTCTTCAACCGTGCCTGGGCCGATTCCAACAATTGAGCACCCAGCGGACTGGAACAGGTCGTGTTGTTGTTTGAAGGTCAGGCACCCTCGTTTGCACGTGGGAGAGTTGTGTCTTGAGTAGAAGAAAACGACGCGCCATGTGCCGTTGAGTGAGGCGCTATCAAAGACATCTCCTGTATCGGTTTCAAGTTTAAATTGGGGGGCCGGTTGGCCGACGAGATTTATTTTCATGTGAATTCCTCAGACCGGTAGTATATGGCCCATTCTATCGGCCTTGGTCTGTAGATATGAACGGTTCTGTGCGCAATGCCCTACGATAATGGGCACTCGCGACTTGACCTCGATGCCGTAGTCCATGAGTTGAGCCTTCTTGTCGGGGTTGTTGGTAATCAATTCTACAGAGGTGACGCCCATTGAATAGAGCATTTCCGCAGCGAAATCATAGGTGCGCCCGTCTGCAGGAAGGCCAAGCGCTAGGTTTGCATCCAGTGTGTCGTATCCGATGTCTTGAAGGGCGTAGGCTTGCATTTTTGAATACAGGCCAATCCCTCTCCCTTCTTGCCGCAGGTAGACAATGGCTCCGCTTCCTGCTTCTTGAACGGCTTTCATCGAGGCTTGGAGTTGCGGGCCGCAATCACAGCGGAGCGATCCAAATGCGTCTCCGGTTAGACATTCCGAGTGCATGCGAACGAGCGGTGTTCCTTGAGAGATGTCTCCTACATAGAGGATGGAGTGCTCCTTGCCGTCGCTAGGGTCTCTGAACGCACGAATTCGAAATTCTCCGTGCTCGGTAGGGAGGATGGCGTCCGCCTGGGGTTTGGGTGTCACTGGTAGTGCGCTTGGTGCTTGCATGTTAAAAAAATTATACATTTTTACATATAAACTGCTGTTCACATCCGGCCAAAGGGCTAAACGGTTCTTCATATAGTGAGTGATGAAATTTTAGTGTTATGGGCAGACTGATGTGCGATTTAGGGGTTGCAGCACGGGTCGTCCAAAACAACAAAATTTTACTCGTCCAAGAAGCCAGAGGAAGGTTCTCTGGTTGCTGGGGTTTGCCGAAAGGGCACGTTGAGGCAGGTGAAAGTCCGGAACAGGCTGTACTACGAGAGTTGGTTGAAGAAACCGAACTCAGAGGTGTCGTTCTCGGCCTAGCTGCAGTCCGCACCGCTCTCAAGAGCGATGACCCAGCGGTTTTCTTGTGCTACGATGTGGCCAGTAGAACCTCTTCGATCATCGACCAATCCGACGAGATCTCTGCAGCGGGCTGGTATTCCCTCATGCAATTAAACCAACTGACTTGGGTTTCTGAGACCATGCAACAACTCGCTATTGATGGTTTGAGCCAACGACAAACAATGGAGGCCACCAATGGTTTGACCCCACGAGACACCCCATATGCTGTTTACAGAACGAATCGAAACCTCATGACCAACACGGGGGTCTCGCTGTGATTCCACCTGGAAGACTCAACGTTCACGGAGCGCTCAATACCAAGGGCAATTTCGTTGTCTATTGGATGACATCAGCACGCCGAGCCCACTGGAATCACGCGCTAGAACACGCAGTAGATTTGGCCAACCAACACCAACAACCGCTCGTTGTGATCGAATGTCTTGCTCTCAACCACCGGTGGGCCAACGACCGCATCTCAACGTTTGTCCTCCAAGGAATGATTGACAATCGGGCCGCCTTCGCTCAGACCGGAGTCACTTATATCCCGTATGTCGAAACTCGGCCTAAGGAGGCTTCAGGTCTCCTCGAAGTTTGGCTAAAAGAAGCAACAGCATGCGTGATTGATGACTTTCCAACGTATTATCCTCGCCATGTTCTCGACACCGCATTGCAGTTCAATACCTGCGAACTTCACGTCGTCGATTCAAACGGCTTCATGGCTATGCGGGCTCAAGGCCGTGACTTTACTACTGCCTACTCGCTTCGCCGTCACCTGCACAAAACCATTCTCGAACACATGTATGAATTTCCGCTCGCCAACCCGCTGGACAACGCCAGAAACCTCCCTATGATCGATGCAACACTGATCGAGGACATTTTCGCAAAAAGCAACACCCCCCTTACTCCATACGAATACCTATGGCGGGTTGCCGAAGGAGGGGATGTCGGGAAAAACGCGCTCTCCAAGCTTAAAATCGACCACACGGTCCCTCCTGTTCTCACCAAAAAAGGAGGGAGCGTTGAAGCCCGTCGGCGATGGAAAGAATTCTTGAGCAAACGACTTGTCAACTACAACGAGATGCGCAACCAACCCCAAGAAAAGGGTGCGAGTGGAATTTCACCCTGGCTTCATTTTGGCCACATTGGTATTCATCAAATCATCAACGAGATTTTTACCGCTTACAGGTGGGACGTCTCAATGGTCACTCCCCCTAACGATGGACGAAGAAGCGGTTGGTGGGGCCTTCCCGAACCCGTTGAGGCTTTCCTTGACCAAATCATCACTTGGAGGGACATTGGATTCATTCATTGCGCGATGAACCCCGACCACACGGAATTCTCCTCGCTCCCGCAATGGGCCCAAACCACCTTGGCTGAGCATTCAAACGACGAACGCCCTTACATCTACACCTTTGAACAGTTTGAAAAGGCCCAAACCCACGACCCACTTTGGAATGCTGCTCAACAACAATTGAGGCAAGAAGGCATTATTCACAATTATTTGCGAATGCTTTGGGGCAAGAAAATACTGGAATGGTCACCCGACCCCCAAACAGCGATGGAATGGATGATTGCCCTCAATGACCGATGGGCCCTCGACGGGCGAGATCCAAATTCATACACCGGTATCGGATGGGTATTGGGCAAGTTTGACCGTGGTTGGACTGAACGCGATGTCTTCGGAAAAATAAGGTGCATGACCAGCGCTTCAACCATGCGTAAATTCAAAACCAAAGCCTACATTGAAAAATACAGTCAAGGGCACACCCAACAAACCGTGTTGGGTTCGGGCCCTTCACTTTACACCGCTCACCAATGAGAGACGATTGCAGATGCCGACCTACGAACACATTGGCGATTTTGAGATGCCCGTTGACCGAGTATGGCAGTGGTACGACAGCCCGGGGGCGTTCCGAAGAATCATGCCTGAGTGGGAAGGAATCACCCCAATCCAAGCAGGGGCCCTCAAAAACGGTGAGGAAACCAAGTTCAAGGTCAGCCTCGGTCCAATCAAGCAGAAATGGATCGCCCGTCATCACGATGTGGTTGAGGGGGAAGTCTTTCACGACAGGATGGTCAAAGGCCCCTTCGGTGCCTGGGACCATGAACATCGATTTCTTCCGGTCGACGGAACTTCTTCTAAAATTCACGATACGGTTCAGTGGAAACTTCCTTTCCACATGCTGACATGGTGGACCGCCCCGTTCACCGTTAAAGGTCGAATGGACCAAATGTTCGCCTACCGGACACAACGTGTTCAATCGGATTTGTCGCGAATCGCTATGTTTGACCACATGCCTCGCCAAAAGGTGTTGGTCACCGGTTCAACAGGACTGATCGGAATGCAACTCTGCGCCTTTTTGGCAGCGGCTGGTCACAACATCACACGGCTGGTACGACCAACAACTCGGCTCCCCCCAGATGCTTCCAACGATTCGGTCATTGTATGGGATGATGTCAAAGGAACCGTCCTTGAAGGGGATTTGAACGGCTTTGATACGGTAATACACCTTGCAGGAGCCGGAATTGGAGATAAGCGTTGGAACAAAAAACGCAAGGAACTTATTGAAACGAGCAGAACCGTCCCAACGAGGAATTTAGCAACCCTCCTCGCAAACTTGAATCAGCCGCCGAAGACATTCCTCTCCGGTTCTGCTATCGGGTTTTATGGGGACCGGGGCGATGAAGTGCTCGATGAAACTTCAGAAGGTGGCGATAATTTCCTCGCAGGCACCGTGCGCCGGTGGGAAGAATCCGCACAACCAGCAGCAGATGCCGGAATACGCACTGCATGGATGCGAACTGGAATCGTAGTCACGCCCATGGGCGGGGCGTTGAAGAAACTCCTTCTTCCTGCAAATTTGGGAGCCGGTGGCCCGGTTGGTGGCGGCAAACAATACTACTCCTGGGTTTCTCTTGACGATCAAATCTATGCCATCCATCATCTGATGATGACGCCGGAATGCGAAGGTCGATTCAATTTGACAGCACCGAACCCCCTTACCCAGAAACAGTTTGCAAAAGCAATGGGGAAAGTCATGCGTCGCCCAGCCTTCGCACCGCTGCCCGGCTTTGTCCTCAAGATTCTTTTAGGCGAAATGGCGCAATCTTTAGTCCTGGACGGTCAACGGGTTCTACCTAATCGCTTGGTGGAAAGCGGTTATTCGTTTCAACATCAGAACTTGGAAGCCTGTTTGCGCCAATGCCTTGGTAAACAGAAACTCACAAGGTGAACATGTGAGCGCAGCGACTTCTTGGGTTGGCCAGCCTTTTCCAACGTTCAATATGCGAGCGGATGACGGCCAGCAATGGGATAACGAACGGCTTCATGGATCATGGAGCGTGTTTTTTTTCTATCCAAAAGACAGATCGCCTGGCTGCAGTGTCCAAGCTCAAACCTTTGCTAAGGAAGAAGAACAATTCGCAGCTTATGGGGCTCGTCTGTTCGGTGTCTCGAGTGACTCCATTCAATCCCATGCAGAGTTCAAGTGCGATATTGGTGGGAACCTTGTTTTATTGAGCGACGAAAAATCCCAACTTCGCAAAAAATTGCGATTGGGCCGTACCCTTGGAATCATTCCTCAAAGAGTGACGTTTGTGGTCGACCCACATGGTACGGTGAAATGGGTTCTCAATTCACAACTTGGTGTAAAAAAGCACGTTTACGGGTCGCTGAGGTATCTTTCAGCCCTCTAAGTCGCTGAAATGTGCGCATGCCTCGCAGGAGAGGTTTTGATAATCCAATTCTACATCCCCCTATCATGCGCGGCAAAGCTGTGATGGCGATTTTCGTCTGCGTCGCGCTGCTTCAACTCCCGTTTGCTTCAGCAGATGACAGTGCTGCGAGCGCAAATGGACTCACCGATGGAGTGAGTTCAAGCGGGTATGTTTGTTCAAACGACGGATGCTCTCCGCAAGATGCAAAAGACTACTGGAAAATCCAAGGGAAAAAGGGAGACATCGTCCAAGTTACCTTCTCCGGAAGCATGAGCAATCCGAACTGGTTGTGTTTCAATGATGGGTGGGAAGGGACCTTTACGATGGGTTCTACGTCTGCAAATGTTGACGACGGCAATCCAAGCCGTTCGCTTTCAACAACCCTCTCCACTGCAGGCGAAATAAGCCTCAAGGTTGAAGGAAAGGATTCCTGGTGCAATGACGGCTTTGATTATACCCTGACTCCGAGCATCGATAAGACCAACCGAGACTCGGATGAGGACGGATTTGTTGATACCGACGATGACTGTGTTGACCTCGTCGGCGCCTCAACCAACGACCGCAACGGCTGTACAGATTCTGATGGTGACGGATGGTCAGACCCCGATTCCGGCTGGGGCGCTCAGAACGGAGCGGATGCCTTTCCAAGTGAAGTCACGCAATGGCTGGACTCGGATAACGACGGTTACGGCGATAACCGAGAAGGATACATGGGTGACCATTGTCAGTTCAGTCGTGGATACTCTTCTTCCGACCGATTCGGTTGCATTGACTCCGATGGTGATTCCTATTCTGACCCTGACCCCGGTGGGCTCAATGGCTACGAGCCATGGTTTTCTCACCCTACCGGGACTGCCGACGCCTTCTTGAATGACGGTTCTCAATGGAACGATACGGATTTCGATGGTTACGGAGACAACTGGGCAGATGGGGCATTGAACAGCACAAGAGCCGTTTGGGAGATCGGACAATATTTCTTCAACGCAACTCAACCGGACGCGTGCCCGTTTGTAACAGGCACTTCCTCATCGGACCGGTATGGATGTCCCGACGGAGACGGTGATTCGTTTTCGGATGGTGATGAAAACTGGACGCTTGCCAACGGCTCCGACGCTTTCCCAGCAGAACCAACCCAATGGGAAGATACCGACCGTGATGGTTGGGGCGATAACCAATCAGAGGGAGCGCTCTTCATCGATGATTTCCCTTTCAACCCGAGTCAATGGCGTGATACGGATGGAGACGGGTGGGGTGATAACCAAACCTACGGCGCCACTCAAGTCGACGCCTTCCCATTTGTTCCGACTCAATATCAAGATACAGACGGCGATGGTTACGGTGACAACCTTGCTGGATTCGAGGGTGATGTTTGCGTATCTTCCACCCCCGAAGAGGTTGATTCGGGATGGATTTCACGCTTTGACCGTCTCGGTTGCCGAGATGTTGACCGTGACGGTTACTCTGACCCGACAGAAGATTGGATCGCCCATCCGTCTGGCTTTGCCGATGCGTTCCCCAACGATGCGAGTCAATGGCACGATACCGATGATGACGGCTATGGTGACAACCTCGAATTCTTTGACGGGCAAGCTTGGCGTCCTTCTTACCGGCCCGATGGCTGCCGAACGACATTGGGCGATTCTACTTTTGACCGGTGGGGCTGTCCAGACCAGGATGGTGATGGATGGTCAGACGCAACGTCCTACTGGTTGGCAAGCCCGGGTGGAATGGGCGATGCTTGGCCAGAAGATCCCACTCAGTGGCACGATATTGACGGTGATGGCAGAGGCGATAATCCAATGGGCACTACCGCAGATGTTTGTCCAGACGTTGCTGGAACTTCCGTCGGGCCTTCTTCCGGTGGAGACCGATGGGGTTGCCAGGACACTGACGGTGATGGATGGTCAGACCTTGGGGACGCTTTTATTCACGAACCGACCCAATGGCGAGACAGTGATGGTGACGCATTTGGAGACCGAATTGACGGCCATCAAGGAGATGCTTGCCCCGAAACCCGAGGAACATCGATTCTTGACCGGCTCGGGTGCAGGGATACCGATGGAGACGGATGGTCGGACCCGAGTGATTCATGGCCTGCTCATCCATTCGGGACAGGAGATGCATTCCCTACGGAATCTTTGCAATGGAAAGATTCTGATCAAGACGGTTTCGGAGACCTCCCCCTTGGGGCACTACGAGACGACTGCCCCGAAGAATTTGGTACTTCTAAGCGAGATTTACAAGGCTGTGTTGACAACAACGGTGACGGTTGGTCCAACGATTACGGTGGATTTGCCGCAGCCATCGCCATCATGGGAGAAGACCCTGCGGCCTCTTGGCTGACCTATCTTGTCGTCGGCCTCGGATTCATCTTTGGTGCGGTTGCAGCTCTTATCGTACGTACTTCGAGAGAACGTTCGATCTTGATGGAGCAATTGGCCTTTGATAAGGAATTGGAGACCGACCAGACCGATTTGCTTCAAGCCCCCGTTGAACCACGGATTATCCCAATCGATGAACTCCCTCCTCTCCCCATGGCCCCCGGAGGTGAGCAACATGAATGAGGCCTCCAAAACCACGGCTGTTGCATTCACGGTGCTTCTGTTCCTTTGCTGCATCCCCACAATGAACGGGTCGGCTGAACTTACGCCTGACGAGCGTCTTGCAGAACAAGGTTTGACTCTGCTTGCCTTGCGTAATGACACGATCGATACCAATCAAGATGGAGACATTGACGCCGTCAGAGTTGTGGTTGTTCTCAATTCGACGCAATCTCAGAACGAGATGATCATCAAGTTACGCGGGTTGCACAAAGAACGCGAGGTCATGGTGATTCAAGAATTAGCATTTGAATCTCAAACCAACATCAGTCTAGTGTACGATTCATGGTCCGCCGGAGAACATGATTTACGGCTGGACTTCTTTGACCGTGACGGTGATTTCATCGCAACTTATCCTCTTCCAACGTTCCTCCTTAGGCCTGCTCTGCAAGTCCCACTTGTTCGTCTTGACCTTGATGCTGGACAAAGCATCCAAACGGGAGAAGTCTGCACCGTCAACAGAGACTTTTCCGATGAAACCGGACCGCGCTACGGTGAAACTGGAGTGCGTACCTTCACGGGTGCGCCGTTCAGTGTTCTTGAAACCCAGCAATCTCTTGATTGTTCATCTTGGCCTGCAGGCGATTACGAACTGAAAGAAACCTATCGCAACGGGCTGGGTCAAACAACAGAATCAACATTGAACTTCACCATTTTCAATCGCCCCCCTCCTGATTTCACACTGAGGGTAATGGGCCATCAAAATACAACGGATACGCCGTGTTCTGTAATGATCGAATCCGAGCAAACCATGGACTATTCCTCTATGGCCAAGGTATGGTCGGTCCAGGGCACGGTTGTTTCAGGCATCAACAGCACCACTCTGGATTGTTCATATTTGGGCCCAGGAGCCCATCTTGTGACGCTAGAAATCATCACTGGAAAAATGATCTCATCAACTCAAGGGACCAATATGATCCGTCTTCCCTCGTTGGAACTGATGGAAAATGAGAGTGCATCTCTCCCGTCAACCTCACTCGGCCCTGAAACAAAAACAACGTCGGTGGGCTGGGTTTCAATGGGCATCTTGGCTCTTGTCGTGACGGTTCTTGTCTTCCTGATGCTGGTTAGGGTTCGTGAACCCGAACCTCTTGAACTGCCCAACTTAGGGCCTGAGCCTCAAATTTTAGCCGACGGCTCTCCAGATTCACAGGGACTCCCCACAACGGTCGACGACCAAGGCATGTTGTGGCGGCAACATCCCGATGGCTCTGTAGATTGGTGGGACCAAGACTGGAGAATCTGGCATAAGTGGTGATTGTATGGATGTTTCAGAAGCAATATGGGCGGTCGTGTTAAGCCTCGCAGGATTATTTGTTCTACGCCTCGCCTATGTTTGGTGGACTCGCGTCCGCCCACTTCGCCCAAAATTGGACCTCATATGGGCGGCTGATTGTGAACACCTCACTACCGCTGAAGTCGATGGAAACGATATCACGTTCAAAATGGTTCGAGACTTTCACTGGCGAACCACTCGAGACCGCGACGAGCGCTGGGAAGAAGAGGTCAAGGTCCGTTTGGATGAACTCAAGGATGTTTGGTTTATGGTGGACCATTTTCATGCGATAAAAGGAATGGCTCATACCTATCTCACCTTTGAATTTGAATGCGGAACATGCCTCTCCTTTTCTTTTGAAACCCGCCGAGAAAAAGGTGAGCGTTACCATCCTTGGGACGGCCTATGGCGTGCGTATGAACTCTATCTCTTGGTTGGCTTTGAACGCGACGTAACGGGGCTACGAACCCATGCTCGCAACAATAAGGATTACATGTTCAGGGCAATCACGCCTCCTGGGAAAGACAAGATGCTTCTTCTTGGTATGATTCAAAAATTAAATCAGCTTTCAGTGAGCCCAGAGTGGTACCATTCTTTGCTGACGACCTGCAATACCTCCATCGTTCAAATCGTTAATCGCGTCACTCCCGGAAGAATTCCGTTCTTATGGAGGAATTTCCTGCCAGGCCACACACCTCGGGCCGCATTTAAACTCAAACTGATCGAAGATTGGGGTGGTTACGAGCCTACACTCGAGCGAGCCCGGATTGATGAGGTGGCCCAACAGTGGGATGGTGTCGAGGATTATTCGGCCATGCTGAGAAACCATCTGCCTAAAGGTCCAATCACAGAAGAGATTTGATGATCACAAGAGCACCTTCTTCAAATGAAAGTTGAATGCGATTGTTCTTGGCGATATTATGGACGCCCTGGCTTCCCATCTCCAATCGGTGTTGATGCAATTCATAGGCGCAGCCGGTGAGGTTAAGGCCGTCGCAAAAGGGAATCGCAAACAATGAAAACTCACCCTCAGGGCCAACTTCTATAGAATAGTTTTTGCCTTTGATAAGGGTCTGTATACTCTTCTTTTCATGGATCATTTCAATCTGAAGTTGGGAGGCCACACTTGTCAGGATGTTTCCCCACTCATGGCCAAGGTCATGACCTAATCCACCAAAGACCACCAACCTTGTGTGTCCTTTTTCGGCACAATAGGTGACGGCCTTTGAAAAATCGTTCGATTCTTGGTCGTTGTTTTCAACAACCTCACCACCTTGTTTGATAAATCGCATCAACGTCCTTTCGAGAACACTGTCCATGTCTCCAATAACGGTGTTGACCACCAGGTCAACTTCCAGTGCTCGGTCAAGGGCGCCATCACAAGCAATGACGTGAACAGCTTGTTCGCACTGAGCCTGAAGAACAGCAATACTCGGCCACGGGCCGTTTGCTAAAATGAGGCTGTAGGCTTCCTCCACGATGCGACGAATCGGTTTCCCCTTCTCAACCAAACGGTCCTCATCATTGACCTTTTCTCAATTGACCCCCTATGGGGGGTCAAGAAATAAGTGAACAATGATTTTCAAGGTCGGGGTGTGTGAGTGTAACATGTCGGGCGCTCGTTTTGGAACTCCAATGCAAAAAAGCGTGATGATTTTCCTGCTTTTTTTACTCACTTCTTTTTCCCCGATGGTGAATTACAAGGGGGTGGAAATCTTTGATGAGTCCACAGAAAACCCTCAATCCACGTCTCCATTCACCCTCTCAAGTGGTGATGGACATGACTTTGCGGGTACTGTAATTTCATTCGATGGCCTTGAAAGCGGTACTGTTCGGGAGGAATCGGCTTTGGATTTTTGGTCAAATGTTGAATTAAACAATTCCTCAGTTGAACATCACGGCACGCCTGATATGAAACTCACCCGCTCCGACAACGAACATTTCTGCTGGAGTACAGAAGAAGGCCCGGTCCGAACCGCCATTCATCGTCCCAGTGGTTCATGGACTTCGATGCTCGTGGATAACGTGTCTTCATCCAATTCAACAGCACTTGTTGACTGTGCTATTTCGGTGACGGAGAACGAACGCCCACGTGTTCTTTACGCCGACGGACCGGATTTGAAAATGGGCCGTTACGCCGCTTTGAGTCAAAATTACTGGGATCGTGCAAGATGGCATACACGCACAATTTTTGAAGACGTCAACCCCACTCATTTGGAAATGGACATTACCCCTGAAGGACTGGAATGGGGGCTCATGAGGACACAAGATGGCGCCTTGCATCAGGTGAACTTCAGCGGTAACTATTGGACAAAATTCCTCCTGGATGCCGGGCCTGTCGGAACCGACCTTGAGTTAGAGGTTGATCCAACCGGTGTTGCCCATATTCTCTACACTCGCAATACTACGGGTTCAGTTGTCTTGCTACGCATTGACGGTTGGGAGCATGAAACTCAGATCCTTTCCCAAGATACGGCCACAAGTTCAGCACTCGGGATGGGGCTGGACAACAATAACGTTGAGCAAGTAGCAACGGTCGTACAAGGGCCGTCCAGTTTTTCCATCCAGTTGATTCGTTCCCTTGATGGACAAGATTCAGGAAGAATTAACCCGACGCCGTCCTACACTGTTTCCGGACAAGATGACGCCTCGGAAGGCTCCATGGCGATGGGGGACTTGAACGCTGATGGCTTCGTGGATTTGATTATTGCAACCCCAACAGCAAACCTGCTCGGCCACACTCATAACGGTAGGGTCAATGTCTATCACGGTTCAACCGCAGGCCTTTCATCGGTTCCAGATGTCATCCTTGCCGGTGAAGATGATGATTTCCACTTTGGGATGGGCATTGATCTTGGTGACTTTAACGGAGATGGGATTCAAGACCTTGCTGTTGGCGTTCCAGGCTGGCACAATCTTACTCAAAGCGAAGGTCAGCAAGGACAGGTTCAAATTTTTGCTGGTCACACCGATGGACTGACCTCCCAACCCATGTACTCGATGTCAGGATCAGGAAATGAGCGCCTTGGAAATCTTGTGAACTCGCTTGAACAGAACGATGGTTCTCCCGCATTGGCGGTCTCTGCACAGGGGTGGAGTAACGGTCTTGAAGGCGCGGAGAATAAATCTGGAAAAGTCCTTCTCTTTGATTTTGAAAACGGGAGCATGACGTTACAACGTAATTTGACTCAAACCTCATTCGGGAAAATGTTTGGACGAACGATGGAAGCCTGTGACATTAACGGAGATGGTTTTGATGAATTGGTCATTGCGAACACGGGGACTTTCTCTAATGCTTTGTCGTATTCATCTGTTGAATACTTTGAAGGTTCTTCAAACGGATACGATGGCTCTCCAATCCACGTTATTGAGTCCAACCAACAAGGAAGGTTATTTGGGCATAATCTCGCCTGTTTGGGCGATGTTACCGGTGATGGTCTTGAGGATCACATCATTACAGAACCGTTTAACAGTTCAGGAGGCGGCTTTAGTGCAGGAAAACTATGGTTGTACAATGGAACGACAGGTTCCATGTCTGTTGAACCGGATTGGGTCCTCCTCTCGTCCGAGGCAAACGCTCGAATTGGCGCAGCAGTTGAATCGGTCGGGGACCTCAACGACGATGGTTTTGATGATGTCCTCATCAGTAAAGTCGGAGGAGATAGCGGGGGCAGTATCGAGATTTTCCTGGGCTCATCAAGCGGATTACAGACGGAATCTCAATTGCTTGCTCAAGGACTTAGCGGTGAATCTCTTGGCGCTATCATCGCAGGATACGGGGACATTGATGGAGATGGACTGAATGAAATCGTCTATTCAATGAGGAACACATCAGGTGGGACCGATTTCAGTTTGAATTATCCCGTTCTTACCGAACGCGATTGGGAATCACTCACGTTTACCTACAACGGTGTGCTCACCGGCTTGGACCTCGGTACGGCTACACGTGGAGAAACTTCAATCGTCTTCACGCTGGCCAATAACGACGGACATCAACTGATGAAACTTGAACACATGAAGGACGGAACTCCTATCGGGCAATGGTTAGAGCAATGCATTGTTTCCTCGATTGACCCATCAACCCAATTCATTTTCGACGTTCGCTCATCGGGAATGCCGATTATCGTTACCGAAGACAATGTGCATATGGTTCTCCATACAGTGTCGTCAATGACGGCAGTCGAAATGGAAGTGGCAACCACTGGAACCATGGGGCAATACCTTGGAGCGTCATTGGATGCTGACGGTCAACAAGTGCTTGCGTATACTTCAGGGACGGGTCAACAAATTTTCCTTAGCCAAGAATCAACATCAGGTTGGACCCACGAAATGGTACGTTCTGCTGCAGTTCTTGGCGGATCGATCTCAGTTTCAGTTGACGGGGCAGGGGCGCCACATCTGGTCTACAGGCTCACAAACAACCAACTTGAACTCGCACAACGACCGAGCGGATGGGCTCTTACTTCTCTTGGAAACGAAGGTGAAGCCGTCTCAACGCAGCATCCATCCCTCATCATGCCGGATGGAAACCTTGCGGTTGCACTGGTTACCTCAGATGGTAACGCAACAAACCTCTCTCTTTGGACGTATGACGGCCAGCAATTGGAATCCTCATGGATTGCGAATCAATCTGATTTGGACGTCCAGATCTCAACTGCTTTGCTCTCCAACGGTTCCTTGTTGGTCGCTACCCTCACTTCAACAGGTGAATTGTCTTTGTTTGAACAATACCCAGGTTCAAGCGTATGGGAGAATCATTCCATCGCTCAACCGAGCGGTACTGACAATGAATACCGCTTGGACCTCTATGGCGGCCAGAATCCGGTTTTAGCTGTCCGTGCAAATTCCATTTCCGCTCTTTACAGTGTGAATGGAGATGGAAACTGGACCTCGATTGCAGAACGACCTGCAGCAGCGGTTGATGGTGCCTGGGATGTTGTGCATATGGGCAGCCACTTGCTCCTCTTGACAAGTGAACCTTCTACTCAGCGCGTAACGGTCAACACACTTGACCTCAACAGCATTGCGAATGCTTCTCCTTCCTGGATCAGCGCTTCGTTTGGTGATATCGAATCATCAGGTCCAATGAACGCAATGGTTGACACGAACGGCACCGTACACCTTTCTTATTGGGATACGTCGTCCGATGACGTCGTGGTCTTGAGGTTGTACGCCGACCAAGATAGAGACCTCGTGTTTGACCTCGTTGATGCTTTGCCGACGGTTGGAAATCAATGGATGAACAGCGACTCTGATGGTTACGGGGACAATCCACTTGGTCCATTGGGTGACGATTGTCCGAACACAACAGGCTCCTCCGGATATGTACTTCATGGATGCCCGGACTTTGATGTGGACGGGTTTGCAGACCAAATTGACGCATGTCCTGATGACGGCGGTACATCTTGGATTGACCGCTTTGGATGTGAAGATGCCGATCAAGACGGCTGGTCTGACAACGGACAAGGTTACATCGACGGTGACCGATATCCTGACAATTGGAAAATTTCCCTTGACAGCGATGGGGATACCTACGGGGATAACCACGGCCCTGATTGCTGCGATAGTGAATTTGATCCTGCCGTTGGCGATGAATTTCCCTACATATCAAGTCAATACAAAGACAGGGATGGAGACGGGTACGGCGACAACGATTCCGATTCGGTATACGGAGATTTTTGCCCCTTTGATTGGGGCAGCTCTTACCTTGACCGAAATGGATGTCTTGACACGGATGGAGATGGTGCAAGCGACCCTTCCGATACAGGCACCTCATTGGAATGGAATGAATCCATGGGGGCCGACATGTGGCCTACTGACCCAACACAATGGGCGGACAGTGACGGTGACGGCTTCGGCGATAACGGTTCAATGAATGCAACCAACCCCGACAGCTTCCCGAACAACATCGCTGTTGCAAACGATTCGGACCAAGACGGATATCCCGACACGTGGACGGAATTTTACAATGCCACCATGGACGATGACGATGATGGAATTGAGAACGCTTTCGATTGGTGCGGAGGGTCCATTACAAATTCTACAGAACAGGTCGACGCAGAAGGCTGCAATGATTTTGATTCAAGACCCATACCACGAGCCCCTCCCAGTTTGAACAACAAAGGTCTCACGCTCGATGGATGCCCAGGTGAATGGGGCAATTCAACCAAACCCGCAGGTGGCTGTCTTGACTCAGACGGAGACTCATGGAGCGATAACATCGATGCCTTTCCTCTCGAGCCCACCCAATGGACTGACCTTGATGGGGACGGTTTCGGGGACCAAGTCAATGGATTCCAGGGAGACGTATGTCCTGCTGAAGTGGGTGTACTTGATGGAACTGCAGGCATAGGATGCCGATTTATAGATTCCTCAGACCAAGACATTGATGGTGTCATCAACCAAGATGATGATTGCCCCGAAACGCCATCGGGTCAGCCTGTGAATGCACAAGGCTGTGCAGAATCCCAACTTGATGATGACAACGACGGAGTCACCAATGATGTTGACCTCTGTGCAGATACCGCCGCAAGTGCAACCGTCGACAGTGATGGCTGCAGTGAACTCCAACGAGAGTCGGATTCCGATGGTGATGGGCTTAACGACCCTGAGGATTCCTGCCCGGGAACCCCTATTGGAGCGTCCATTGATGCAAATGGATGTTCGGAAGAACAGCGGGATTCTGACGGTGATGGAATCTCTGACCTTGACGATGTTTGCGACGATACGCCACTTGGCTTCCCGATCCTTGAAAATGGATGTACCGATGAAGATGCGCTGGATACAGACTTGGATGGTGACGGTTATTCGGGTGCCTACAGTTACAATATCGATGCCGAAACTGGACTTCGGTACGATGAACAGGGAGATGCTTATCCCACGGATGGCACGCAATGGTTTGACCGAGACGGCGACGGCTACGGCGATAACAATTCAGGTACCAATGGAGATGATTGCCCTGAGGAAAAAGGGACTTCGTTTATTGATTACCTCGGATGCGCTGATGATGGCGACGGGTGGCGAGATGAATTTGAACCAGCCAATCTACGAAACGATTCTACCCAGTGGCAGGATACTGATTTCGATGGATACGGCGATAACTGGGGTGACCCTTCTTGGAATTCGACACGCAACCCTACCTGGCCGGGGGTTTTCATTGAAGGTGCGACCAATGCGGACTTGTGTCCAAAGACACTGTATCAATTGAAAGACCAAGTTGACAGCGATGGATGCCATCTCACCGAACGAGATTCAGACGGGGACGGTGTCTTTGATAACGAAGACATCTGTGTTGATGAACCCAAAGGCTCTGATGGCTATTCAGACGGCTGCCCCTATGTACCGCTCTCAAACGGCGATGGTGATGATGGATTGTTAGGGATGAGCGGAGGGACGCTGATGATTGCTCTTTCTGGAATCGGTGTGCTGGTGATTGTCGTCTTCCTCGTTGTTCTTCGCTCCTCAAATAGAGAAGATGAGGACGATGAAGACGATGATGATTATGACGACTTTATGGATGACGATGACGATGACGACGTGTTCAAGTCACTGGACCGCAAATCTACCGTAGCGTCTTCAAGTACGGCTGCTGTTGGTCCTTCCCGCACGAAGCAAACCGAACGAAAGGGACCTACATCTTCTCCAAAGCAACGTTCAACACCACCGCAACAGAAGGCGTCTTCAGGGCCACCCGGACGTTCGCCACCTTCCCGTGGACCTCCAGGTGCGAAGAAGGAAGTTCAGAAAGTCGCTAAGAAAAAGTCTGTTCCGGCTCAAGATGAACCATCTGCAAAAGTTCGAAAAGCAAAAATCAGCGTTGATTTAAGCATCTTTGAAGACTGGCAGACCGACGATCGTGAATCGGCTGTTGACTGGGTGGTTGAGGCATCTGGGGATGGTGAACTTGAGCGGACTATACTCATGCAACTTCAAGAAACAGGGTGGTCTGCTGAACAGTCCCGAGCCATTTTCAATCTTGCACGAAATCGATGAGGTAACCTTGGTAAGATATCAACATCCGTGAGGTCTTAAATGCAGGACCGAAGTCGCAACGGTAGGGAGGGGTAAAATGGCTGACGACACAAGTTCTTCGAATCAACAAACCATAGAAGTTGATGATGCCGCGGCTTACTTTGGAGCCACGACTTCTTCGGACATGCTCCATACCCTCATGTCAATGCCTCGAGAACAAGCAATGGCTCAGTTCTTTGACATCCTCTCGGATATCGTTCTTAGCCCTGGTGACTTTGATTTTGAAGCAGCCAGCGAGCGTATGCAATGCGAGGGCGGTGAAATCTACTACCTCGTCGCAGGCCACCTTGGGTTGATGAGCATGCCCGATCCGCTATTGGATGCACTGGGCCTTCCAAATTCAGCAGGAGAGACCATGGGGGCTCGCCTCGCATCAATTGCACCAGAGCAAGAAGGGCCTCTAACTCAACTTGCCGACCCTATGCGGATGATGAAAATCTTTGCAGTCGCGCATCAAACCGGCCAAGCAAATGAACTCATGAAGTACATGAATACACTTCAAGGCCACTTGAATTCCATAGAACAATCGGTCGAAATACTGGTCAATATCAACAAGGAATTGGATGCAGCGCTTGATGTAAGTGGTCACGTACTTCCCATGCCATCCCTTGCAAGTGGATCTGCTGCACCAGCGGAAGTAACCCTGCCGGCGCCCTCACTTCCAGTCGCATCAACTCCGAAGACCGTCGTTCCGCTACCAAGCATTGAAACGCCATCGGTACCGGTTCCATCAACTACCATTTCTGAACCCAGTGATGCCCCTACTGCTGTTCCACTTCCGAGTGAATCGGTTCAACTGCCCGTGATTGAGGCGGAATCCGTACCTGAGGAAACAGTGGTGAACGTTGAAAGTGAAAAACAAGTGGCTCGAGCGACCCAAAATGCATTTGCTGGAGCGTTTGATATCGGAATCGGAAGTGAAGAGCAAACACCTCCAGTTGCAGAACCACAGGCTGAAGAAACGATTCCTTCAACAGTGCCTATTTTACAAGAAGAACCTCCTCAAGAGGAACCCGAGGAAGAAGAATTCGTTAGTGCGGCAGAGCATTTCATCGCTGCAGATGAGGACAGCAGCGGGGCATTATCTGTTGAAGAACTCGCATCAGCCACCGGGGCAACCATCAAAGAGGCCACCGAATTACACGCAGAGGCAGATACGGACGGAGATGGGGTTGTTACGCTTTCAGAATTTATTTCATCTCCGGCGGGCGATCGTTCGGCAGCACTGCCGAAACCCGTAGCTCCAGTTCGAAAACCGTTGGGTGGCGGGCAACAACAAGCAGCTCAGGCCCCTCAACCCGTGACACAGCGACCCCCTCCTCTCCCTCAGCAACCTCAGCAACCACAGCAAAACTGGCAGCAGCAACCTCAGCAACCACAGCAAAATTGGCAGCAACAACCTCAGCAACCCCAGCAAAATTGGCAACAACAACCTCAGCCAGGATGGCCTCAACCACAGGCACCGGTGGTTCAACCAACCATTCGTTCTGGCGTACACTGTAGAAATTGCGGTATTGGTTTGGACCCATATTGGCGTTTTTGCCCGGTTTGTGGCCAGCAAAATATGGGCTATTGACCTTATTTGAGCAGGAATTGCCCTTCTTTGACCAATTCTGTTTCATCCAGCCAAATGCTTGGTGAGTTCATGACACCTGAAACGTGAATCCCAACAGCAGAAGCACCACCAAGCGTCGTATTGTCTCCAATTGAGAAGTAAGCTGTCCCCAACCGCTTTTCATCTTCGAGAACACTTCCAATGAGTCTCGCTTCTGGATTCATGCCAAAGCCAAATTCTGCGACCGTCCAAACATTCTCTTGTTCTTTGCTTCGTAATCGTTTAGCTGCTTCTCCAAAGGCTTGCCGAATTTGAGCAGCGGCAGTTCCTCCTTTGACATCAACGACCAATCCATCCTCAATCTGCAGAACAATAGGCTCGTCAACCAAGGCTGAATCCCAGGACCCATCAATCACAATTGTTCCGTTCATGGTTCCTTCTCTCGGAAGGGTAAAAATTTTCCCAGCGGGGAGATTTGTCAACATTCTTGGTCGATTGCAAATTCCATTATCGTCCAATTTCCATTCTCTCCAATTGACTTCAAAGGTGACATTGGTCCCTGCTTCGGACTTTACATTAACAATACGTTTACGCCTCAGAACAGGAGCCATTTCTCCCATGTTTTTCTTAATCAATGCAAAGTCCGCAGACATTCCACCGCTGGTGAACATTTCATTGGTCATTCCGGGCATGGTCGCTACTCGAGCACCGTCTTTGATCGCTTGGCGTACAGCTCTTGTGTGGGTTAGGGAATATCGAGTCGGAGCGATCACTACCTGTTGTTGCCGCATTAAATTGACAACCGGGGCAGGTGGCTCTTCTCCGTGGTGGCGCCCTTTTGGCATCACAACCAGCAATACCCTGTCCGAGCGCTTGCTCGCAGCATCGTGCAATGCTTGTCCAATACCTGTTGTTGTGGAGTCGCATACAATGAGGATATTTTCTCCACGGCGCAAATCCATGCAAATATCAACGACGGTAACAGCACTTTTTTCCATCAATTCATCCATTTTATCTTCCGATTCGTCTTCCTCAACTTCAACCGGTTGAAGGGCTTCGGGTGGTGCTGGTTGACTATCATCAAGTGCGATAATCTCGCTTTCATTGACGGCTTCATCCAAGTCAGGATCTTCGGAAGTTTTGGGAATCCCGTCCTTACCTTTTCGCCGGAAAGGGGACACCATGATAAGCGTAGAATTCTATTCTTCTTCAATGTGTGGTTTGTTCTTTAGGCTGAAGAGAATTTCATCTTCGTTCAATTTGAAGGGAGTGTTCAAGAACACCCGAGAATTCGTAATGCCATGCAAGCCTATGATGACTTCTTACTTCGCGTTCAAGACATCCACAGATTCAGTTCTTTACAGGGCCATCTTGGTTGGGACCAAGAGGTACTGATGCCTCCAAAGGGCGGCGAATCCCGTGGCGAAATCCTTGCATGGTTGGCAGGGAAGCGGCATGAACTTCTTACTGAACCCGAAATGGGATCCTTGCTCTTACGTCTGGAGTCTGAAGAACTGGATGTTGACCAATCTGCTAACGTCCGAGAAATGCGTCGGGCGTACGACCAAGCAGTGAAACTCCCAAAAGAATTTGTTGAGGCGTTTGCTAAGGCACGCTCCGCATCTCTTGTTGCATGGCAGGAAGCGAGAGCGGCTTCTGACTTCTCAATGTTCAAAGAAACGCTCGAAGCGTTGATTGAAATGACACGAACAAAGATCGCTTATCTCGGCGTAACAAGTACACCTTACGACGTGCTGTTGGACGAGTATGAGGTTGGAATGACCGTTGCCGATTACGACCCCCTCTTCCAAGGCCTCAAGGAACGCTTGGTGCCTTTGCTTCAATCAATTACCAATGCACAGCAACATCAGACCGCTCCTCAACTCCCCGATCGTCTCCGGTTTTCGATTCCAGCCCAAGAAAGGTTCTGCGAGGCCATATCTTCTCGCATGGGCTTTGATTTTGAAGCGGGGCGTATGGATTCTTCGACCCATCCATTCTCAGCAGGGCTATGGCCTGGTGACACGCGCTTCACAACACGATTTGATGACAAAGACCCTTTTTCCTGCTTGTATGCCGTGATGCATGAAACGGGCCATGCACTTTACGAGCAAGGTCTTGACCACACTCACCGCTTCACTCCACGTGGTGCAGCAGTTTCGTTGGGTGTTCACGAATCCCAAAGCCGTTTCTGGGAAAATCAAATTGGACGTACGGCCGCATTCTGGGATGTTGCCTTGCCGCTCTTTTATGAGGAGTTTCCCGAAGCCCCTCAATGGGATTCACAAACAATGAATCGGATTGCTAACAAGGTCGAAAAAGGCTTTGTGCGGGTTGAAGCAGATGAAGTCACTTACAACCTACATGTGATGCTTCGTTATGAGATTGAAAAGAAATTATTCAATGGTGACCTTTCGGTTGAAGACCTGCCTCACGCTTGGAATACAATGTTCAGCGAGTGGTTCGGAGTTGAAGTTCCTGAAGACCGACTCGGATGCCTTCAGGACATTCACTGGTCGATGGGGGCGTTTGGGTACTTCCCGACCTACACCCTTGGTAACCTCTACGCAGCGCAACTCCTGGAAGCAATGCGCCGTGACCTCGGCGACATTGATGCGATGATTTCCTCTGGTGATTGGAGTCCGATGTTGGATTGGCTACGGCCTAGGATTCATGAGCGTGGTAGTCAGGTGACTCCGAGTAAACTGATTGAGGATGCTACCGGAAGAGCCCCTACGCCCGAACCTTTCCTCAATTACCTCGAACAAAAATACCGAGCACTGTATCAACTTGGTGAGTGATTATTCCCAAGGAGTCATGATGATTGCTTCACCCACTTCACCGGGTTCAACCAAGATTTTTCCTTTCTGTCCAGTTGCAGTCGTTCGTTCAAACACAGGAACCCCTGCAACAACCGTCACTTGAGCCCATCCAACAAGGGCATGACCTCTAAAGGGACTCCAGCCAACCCGACTCCACGAATTTTTGTCTTCGACAACCGCTTCATTCACCATATCAACAAGGACGACATCTCCGTCGTTTCCTTCTTCTAAGAGCCCCTTTCCTGACATGTTGTAGCAATCTGCTACATTCGTTGACATCCAACGTACAACATCTTCAATGGAGCATTTACCATCCTTTGCGTGGGTGAGCATGACGGCGAGTGAGGTATCAACGCCAGGCATTCCGCTGGGAGCCTTTGGAAAGCCGAGATCCTTGGCTTCCAATGTGTGGGGTGCATGGTCGGTTGCGATGCATTGAATGGTACCTTTTTGCATGTGATTCCAGAGCAGTTCACGGTCCTTCTTGTAACGAATGGGAGGATTCATTTTCAGCCGAGTCCCTTCTCGCTTCACATCGTCTTCATCAAACGTCAAGTGTTGAGGTAGCGTTTCGGTTGTGATGATCGCTCCAGAACCTTCGGCTTGACTTGGAAGCGTTGTTTTGCCCTCAAGCCAGTCAGCTTCCAAGCCACTTGTCAGGTGAAGAACGTGCAAGCGATGCCCGGTTGATTCGGCCAGTTCAACAGCGAGTTTTGTGGCTAAGAGGGCGGTGACATCATCCCTCCATTCTGCATGTGCAGCGATATCGGTTCGTGATTTGAATTCCTCAAATCGCTCGATAAGTCGTTGTTCATCCTCAGCATGCACGGCGATGAGTCCCGCGGTATTTTCAAAAATAGTTTCCAAGGCCTTTCGTTCGTTAACCAAGAGCGTACCCGTCGAAGACCCCATAAAGACCTTGATGCCACAAATCCCGGGAATCGCAATCGGCGCATCTGGTGTGCCCACCGCTTCTTGAAGGTCAGCAACGTTTTCTGGAGTTGCTCCAATGAAAAAGCCATAATTGTTCACGCACTTTTGGGATGCAGTGCCCAACTTCATGTTCATTCCGTCCATCGTCGTAATGGACGGTTTGTTGTTGGGCATGTCAAGGAATGATGTCACACCACCGCTAACGGCTGCGGCTGACCCGGAACCCAAATCTTCCTTTTCCGGTTGACCAGGGTCGCGGAAATGGCATTGAGGGTCAATCATTCCCGGGAGGAGGTGGAGGCCTTCTGCATCCACCAACAGTTCATCTTCGTGTGGGATTAGGGTACCTGTGGGGTCAATGGTTTCAATGACTCCAGTTTTTATCCTCAAATCCCCAATAATGGTTTGGCCTGGGAGGACCATCGTCGCCCCGCGAATTAGCATATTTCCCCTCATGTTCAGTCTCCAATCGATGCTAATGCGGTCAGCACATCAATATCGCGCTGGGGCGCCCTCAACGAGAAGCGCCTTTGGGCCGGAATGCGTTGCAAACTTCAGTTTCCATGTCCATGTATGGGCCGTTCATCAAATCAACACAATACGGGACGGACCTCCAAATCTCATCAATGGTTTCTCGAATGGCCTTTGGTCGCCCTGGGAGGTTGAAAATAAGGCTTGAACCCCTGAGTCCTCCAACTTGACGGGAGAGGATTGCAGTTGGGACATAAGCAAGCGATATACTTCGCATTTGCTCACCAAAACCAGGCATCATTCGGTCGCAAACAGCAATCGTAGCCTCGGGTGTGACGTCTCTTGAAGCAGGCCCGGTACCGCCAGTTGTCACAATGACATCGCAGCCGAATTCATCCACCAAGGATTTGAGTGTGCTCTCAATAACTTCTATTTCATCACGAACACACCGGTAATGCGTTGTCCAAGGACTCTTGATGGCTTCATCAAAGAAGGAGAGGATTGCAGGACCTCCTTCGTCAACATACACACCTTCACTTGCACGGTCACTCACCGTCACTATTCCGAGACAAACAGAATCTCCAACGTGGCCGTCCCGACCCTCTCTTGATGTTTGTTGGTCCATTGAACCGCCTCACTGATCGCCGTATTTTGCAACAATGTCTGCGTGGAAGTTATCGAGGAGCGTGTCTTCAAACAATTCAGTCTGTCGTCGCATCTTAGTTGAGCGGATGTGAAGCACAGCCATGAGGATAAAGACAATGATAATCATTGGAATGAATACCTCAAGTTTGTACTGGTGCATGAATTTGACAATCCCTTCTGCGGTGTAAGCCCAGGTGATGGATGCGATTGATCCACCGATAAATGTCGCAATGAGCACGCGCATGAATTGCATACGTGAAAGCAATCCAAGCATGGCCCCAACAAGAACTCCGGAGGCCATGAACGGAATCCAAACGAAGACGATTAAGCCCCAAAAGCCCCATTTGTTGATCATCTCGCGCTTTTCATTGGCCATGTATTCGACCGTTGAAAGCGTATCGCCGAGGAATTTTGTTTGCAGCATTCGGCCACCTAGGCCATCTTGTCGTGCAATTGCAACGATTCGATCGTCATCAGCGGATTTTCGTTCCACACGACCGGCACCTGAACGGTCTGCGAGCGTTGAAACTTCGTTTCGTGTTTTGACAACCAATTCCTGAGTGCCGAGTAGTTCTTCATTACGCTCGGAAATGAAGGTGAACAATTCGTCCTTGATTTGAGTCGAGGTTTTGTCAAAGCGGAAAAACGCAAACCTTTGTGTTGGCCGGTAAATGACGGAGACGAAGACCACGCGGTCGTCACTTGTTACAACGGCCCCGTTCATTTCGACGTCGTTCCTACGGGTGAAGAAGAGGTCCAAACTGTCTCTAACATCGTCTTCAACTCTTGACAATGAATGCAATTCGGAAAAGAAGGACGAGTAATCTTGTCGCTCTTCGGCTTCATCCCCGCTGACCACACGGGTTCCAATTCCAACGCCGGAGTCGAAATCAATCGATTGGCCAGCTCCAATGATGCGAACGTTGAGTTGTACCGGTTTGAAGACTCGGAAGATCGCAAACTCTTCAAGAAGATTGCGAAGGATTTCTGCACGTATTTCTTTGGCGTCAGAAAGCGTGTTTTCAGTGTTTTTATACGCTACCATAATGTCAATGGACAGGTCCCTTGTTTCAACTTTGAACAGGTCATGGTCCACTTCCACATTAAGCCGATTTGCAATGTCGGTGACGGTATCTTCCACCAGTCGTGCAATGTGGTTGCGGGAAAGGATGTCGTCGGTATCTTGGTGGTAGACCTTGTACATCAGCGGGTAGAGCACGAGCAGTGAGATGAGGGATAGAGAGAGTGAAATGAAGGCCATCCACCAAGCAGGGATTCCGGCTGCCCCTCCGGTTAGCATGGCGGTTTCACGTCCACCACCCAATTCTGCTCCCATGAGGAGGTAGCCCCAATCTCCGAGATCTTGAACCGTCCAGCAGGACCGTAAGCCCGAGTCGGCAATACGAACATCCGAATGTTCTGTATCATCGACAAACGGAAGGAAGGACAGCGCTTCGCTGGAGATGCTCAGTTCAAACGCTATGGTTTTGGTCATCGATTGCATGACGAACGGAGAACTGATGTTGTTCTCTTCATGGACGGTTAGCCTGAATTTGAGGGTGTATTCGCCTTCCGCTAGGTCAGAAAAAGGCGCTTTGAAATATGCCCTGCCCGAATTGTCTTCATCCTCGTCAACAATACGGGTGGTTTCATCGGTCAATGCAACCTCATTTGCTCCACCGTTCTCCTCAATTGAGTAGTTGAGGAAAGCCACCCCGTTGGGTAGATTGTGGCCTGCGATTGAAAACAATTCTTGCTCGGGGGCGGGGAATATGTTGAGCCACGGTTCATCCGATACCTCTTCGCATTCATCACCAATGTCCAAAAATGTAGTCGATGCTTGATGGTCGAGAGCGGTTGTGTTTCCAAACACTCCCGAAGACATAGAGAACAGAAGCAGAGCAAATAGCATGCCGTAAACGAGCCCGCCCATCAACACGAAATCCTCTATCTTTGAGAGGAAGAGTTTCCCTCCTCCCATACGGCGTTGACGGATTTCTTGGAGTTCCTTAGCCTCTTTATTTCGAGATTTTGTATGCTCTTCCTGAGCGTCGGGGGAGCCCTCTTGGTCTAATCCCTCTTTGCCCATAGTGAGGGCAAGTCGGAACTTCCTCATGAACCCTTTTCTCATATATGATTGAGAGTTCGTCCAAAGAGTACGACTCTATAGAATTGAAGGCGAGCATTATTGTGGTTCAAAAGGAAGACATCGAGAATAACTTCCCGTCATTTTTCGGCCACATTGTCCCAGAAATTGCCGCTTTCAATGGGTTTTTCTTGGTGGGCCACTCCATATTCTTCAGCGTATGACGGAGATGGATGATGGTCGCTGTAATGTTCTCTTGAGGTTGAGGCCTCTCGACGTTTTAGAAGTTGCTTGACCGTGAACTTACTTTCTGGAAAGAGTGCCATAATCAGCGAAATACATCCTGCGGTCTGGACGAGAAGGCCAGCACATAGAAACGGCAATGAGAAGCATAATACGAAGATATTCAACATCATGCTTTCCCCATAAACCTCAGGCAATATCATGAACGGGACCAATGTAAACGGAAATCCAAAGAAAAAAAGGAACACGCCAGATAGGGCGGCACCCACCCGTTCCTGGGCGGAATGGAAGCCTTTGTCCTCGTTTTCGTAGTCCATGACAACCCTCAAGGCAATGAATGTTGGTGGGTTAGGCCGGACTTGAACCAGCGACCTCGGCATCTTCAGTGCCGCGCTCTCCCAACTAAGCTACTAACCCGTTCATTCTTTGCGAGTGCCCTCGCCATATCAAGCCTTCCGATGCAGCGGCTTCACTGGCCCGTTCAAAAGAAGTCGCTCTTGTCTCTCAAACGGCTTTGTTCAGTACATCGGTTTGCATCTTGAACAGCGTCGCCATTCCACCGTCGGCTTGCGCCAAAAGAGCGCTTAGTTCCTCGGCGGAGAAGGTGGATTCCTCTCCAGTGCCTTGAATTTCAACGTATTTACCGTCGCTTGTCTTGATCACGTTCATGTCGACATCTGCATTTGAATCAAGGATATAATCCAGGTCAAGATAGACATCACCATCAATCAATCCCACTGAAACAGCGGCAAGGTCGTGAGGTATAACGTCCATCTCGTGATTCTTCTGTTCAACCGCAGAGAGCGATGGAGCAGTCCAGCCCTCTTTGCGTTGTTCGAAGGTTGGCCGGAGGTCGGAAGGCAAGCAATCGCCGCTCGCAATCAAGCGACGGACAGC
This sequence comes from Candidatus Poseidonia alphae, assembly GCF_943787815.1. Classification (NCBI taxonomy): domain Archaea; kingdom Methanobacteriati; phylum Thermoplasmatota; class Candidatus Poseidoniia; order Candidatus Poseidoniales; family Candidatus Poseidoniaceae; genus Candidatus Poseidonia; species Candidatus Poseidonia alphae. Next base: position 421,197 of record NZ_CALSNW010000001.1, on the reverse strand, counting down.
CAAACGAAGGGCGATGTTGGCCGCAGTAATGGAGGCGCATCGGGTGCCCCCGTCTGCATTCAGCACATCACAATCGATGTTCAACGCCACAGGTCCAAGGGCTTCCAGGTCGACTGCTGCGCGGAGCGATCGAGCAATAAGGCGCTCAATTTCCTGCGTGCGACCCTTTGCTCCGTTTCGTTCGCGACGGAACCTGGAATCGGTAGAACCTGGGAGGAGTGAGTATTCTGCATGAACCCAGCCCTTTGTTGCGTCTCGTGGAAACCAACGTGGAAGTTTAGATTCTTTTGTACAGCAAGCCAAGACAACGGTGTCGCCTTGTCGGTAAAGGACCGACGCAAGGGCATTAGGGGTGAAATCCAGTTGCACTTCGACGTCTCTCATTTCATCTGCTTTTCTTGAAAGTTCCAAGTTGGTCTTGAATTTGGCCATGCATCTCCCAGCGGGTTCGCTTCATCAAGCCTTCTCACCCGCCAAGTTGGCGAACGCGCACCTTCAAAGCGTTTCAGTGGCTGGAAGAATCATGTCCCAGCCACAAGCAGTTATTTGCGGCGTTGCCCGCACACCCATTGGAAAATTCCTCGGCTCGTTATCCTCGTTCACAGCGGTTGAACTTGGTATCTTTTCGGTTAAGGAACTGTTGAATCGTGTCAACATTGACCCTCAGTCCGGTGTGATCGATGAAGTTCTCTTTGGCCAAGTACTCCAAGCCGGAGCGGGGCAAAATCCAGCACGGCAAGTTGCTTTAGGTGCTGGGCTCCCGGTTTCAATTCCGTGTACAACCATCAACAAAGTATGCGGTTCTTCTCTTAAGGCAGCGATGATGGCTGCAAACAGCATTCGTGCAGGAGAATACAAAGCCATCGTTGCAGGTGGCATGGAAAGCATGAGCAATGCCCCTCAACTGCTCATGGGTCAGCGAAAAGGAGCAAAAATGGGTTCCTCTACACTGATTGATTCAATGATTCATGACGGTCTCTGGGATGTTTACAACGACGTTCACATGGGACTCACCGGTGAAACGGTTGCGAAGGAATGCAACATCAGTCGCGACGATGCCGATCAATTTGCACTACGCAGTCAACAACGGGCAGCCAATGCCTGGGAACAAGGCTGGTTTGATTGGGAGACGTTCTCAATCGAAGTCCCACAACGAAGAGCAGACCCCCTTTCGTTCACTTCAGACGAGGGAGTTCGCGGCCAAACAACCCTTGATTCTCTTGGTAAATTGCGCCCAGCATTTGACCGAGAAGGCATGGTGACTGCTGGGAATGCAAGTACCCTAAACGACGGAGCGAGTGCGATTTTGGTCGCAGAAGAATCCTTTGCACTGGAACAAGGATGGGAAATCATTGCTTACATCCGAGACTATTGCACATCCGGTGTTGAGCCGGCGCGTGTCATGAGCGCACCCATTCCCGCAGTGAAGATGCTGCTCGAGAGAAATGAACTCGAAGTGATGGATGTGGATGTATACGAGCATAACGAAGCGTTCGCCTCAGCATCGTGTGCTGTGGCTCAGGAAGTAGGAATCCCAGATGATCGGTTCAATCTTCACGGTGGTGCAGTCAGTTTAGGCCACCCTTTGGGTGCGAGTGGAACGCGTTGTCTCATCACCCTATTAGGGGTCATGCGACGCATTGAAGCGGCTTCAGGCATCGTAACTCTTTGCCTTGGCGGCGGCAATGCCGTGGCTATGTATGTGACCCGCAAGGTTTGAATCCAAGGCCCGATTTTTCCTGCTTTGAACGGTTCATGCTAAATAGGGAGCGGCGGGGGCTTCACATTGGGTGTACCAATGGGTTCCTTTCAAGACCTCGGCATAAGCGATGCACTTGCGGAAGTATTGTCTTCGCAAGGTATTAACGAGCCGTTCGAAGTTCAAGTAGAATCTATCCCTCCTGCAATGGAAGGAAAAGATGTTTCATGCAGAGCCCCTACTGGTTCGGGAAAAACCCTTGCGTTTGGACTCCCTATGCTGGAAAAGGTATCCTATGCTGAACCAAACCGTCCACGTGCCCTCATTCTAACTCCAACTCGAGAGTTAGCTGAACAAATTTATGGCGTTCTAAAGCCTCTTGCTCGTGTCATTGACCGAACTGTGGGGACCATCTATGGTGGTGTTTCATACAAGAATCAGTACCGTGCTCTTGAGCGTGGATTGGATGTTGTCGTCGCTTGCCCGGGCCGTCTACTTGATTTGATGGAGCGAGGTGCAGTCGTTCTCAAAGATGTTGAAGTCGTTGTCATTGACGAAGCCGATAGAATGGCCGATATGGGATTCATGGAACCCGTTTGTGATATCCTCGACCGATGCCTACCGGACCGACAAACCGTCCTTTTCAGTGCCACACTCGATGACGAAGTTGGGGATTTGATCAAGCGTTACCAACGAGAACCGGTCCGCCTTGAGGTTGGTGCAGAAGAAGTTTCCATTACAGATATGGAACATCATTTTTGGCTCATGCCTCATTCTAAAAAATCTCCAATTTCGGCTGAATTGATTCGTAATTGTGGCCGAACGATAATATTCTGCCGCACCCGACTTGGTGTTGAGCGGGTGAACGACGAATTGCTCGATGACGGCCTCGGTGTTCGGGGACTGCACGGTGGTTTGTCCCAACGACAACGCGACCGCGCTATGCAGGCTTTCAAGCATGGAGAATGCATGGCTCTTGTTGCTACTGACGTTGCTGCACGAGGTCTGGATGTTGAAGGCGTCAACTGTGTGATTCATTACGACCCTCCAGAAAACGGTAAGGCGTACAAGCATCGTAGCGGTCGTACAGCCCGGGGTGGAGCAAGCGGAGTCGTTGTGTCTCTTGTCCAACGGCCTCAGAAGAAGATGTACCATCGTCTCCAGAAAAATGTAGGTGTGAATGTTGATTTTACTCCTCCCGATTTTGGCTCCCTCCCAACCTTTGAAGTGGAATACATTCCTGCCGAGCCACGTTCTCGTGGACGCCGAGATGGTGGTCGTCGAGACGGTGGTCGCCGAGATGGTGGAGGTGGCGGTGGCTACGGACGCCGAGATGGTGGACGCCGAGATGGTGGACGCCGAGACGGTGGCGGTGGCGGTGGCTACGGACGCCGAGATGGTGGTCGACGAGACGGTGGTCGCAGAGACGGTGGCGGTGGCGGTGGCTACGGACGCCGAGATGGTGGACGCCGAGACGGTGGAGGTGGCGGTGGCTACGGACGCCGAGACGGTGGAAGGCCTGATTACAATCGCAATGAACGCAACCAACGTGACGGTGGATATCGCAGAGGCAATGACCGTGAAAACGATGGTGGGTCGAGAAATGACCGCCGAGATAATCGTGATGACCGCCAAGGTGGCAACCAACGCAACGACAATCAGCGTGGAAATGACCGAAGTGATTCTCGTGGCGAACGCCAAGGTGGCCGGGACGGTGGCCGAGACGGTGGCCGAGGCTACAACCAGGGAGGCAACGACCGGCGAGAGAACCGAGGAGGCCGTGACGGTGGGCGCCGTGGTGAACCTCGTGAAGACAGTGGATACCATGGGCGCTCAGCTCCAAAGCGAGAGAACAATTCTCGAAGTGACGACAGTGGAGAGAACAAGGAACACAAGGGCAAAAGAGCACCCCCCCCACGTCCACGTTCCGGCCCACGCCCTTCAAGAGCGAACTTTGCCCGACGCAGAGGCTCTCCTCCACGTTCATTTAAGCGAAAGAAGTGAGCCTCATCTAAGGACAGCAGTCCTTTCATGAACAACGTCTCGTTCTCGTCTGATAGACTTCGTTGATTTGATTCAAAAGTATTGGACCTAGGTCGTTCTACACTCAAGATTGTCTTTTTCTCATTGCAAAGAACACGAACAGCAAAAGAAGTAACGTTGCTCCTGTCCCCCCATAAATCAACATTTGTTGCTCGGAAGAACTCGCTAAATCATTTGCTTCAGCCTGTTCTTCTAGCGTTTGGTTTTGAAAGAAAATAACCTTTTGAGTCAAACTCACCGACATGCATTCACTGGTGTATTCGCAGCTGAATTGACTCTTGATAATCACATCAACATCTACCGTCAGAGTGTGGATCCCATCTGCGTTTAACGGCCAATCGGAACCTTCTGCTGGCGTGTTTACTGTGATTCTAAAGATTGCTGGAGGCCCGTAAGCTTCGACTTCTATCCCTGTGAATGGGAGGGAAAATGCACGCATTCCATCGACAATGTCACCGTTTGTAGAAATGGTGAATTGGTCTAAGCCATTGCCTTGGTTGTAGACTTTATACTCTAAACTTTCAATCGAACCCGCCTCAATTGACACAATAGGATTTTTCATTTCGAGGTTAAGTCCAGCATACTGCATGATGGCTGCCATCATGTTTACAGAACTCTCAGCGACATTGGGGGGCGGCAGACCACTTGTCTCTTGAACAGTAGCCGTGATGGTAATTGACTTTGACTGTACGGCCATTTGACCATCAGCCCTTATGGTAACTTGGAAGTCCGACTCATCACCGGCAGCAAGGTAGATTGAGCCAGGCGCAGCGGTTGCCAATCCATCTGCGGTGACCTCAATTGCGATTTTCTCAGTGTGAGCCGAAGGATTGCTCACCGTACAATCTGCATATCCAGTCAATGCTGCTCCGGGATGGACTTCGAGTTCCACGCTCCCGCTCGAGTATGGTGCAGTGCAGCTTAGTTCTACTGCGGCCACTACATTCTGTGCGGCTGAATTGTCAACCAAAGGTGATGCAAGGCTTGATGTCATCAAAAGAAAACGAGCCATATGAGCCGCATGTTGAAGTCCTAATTCTACTTCTACTTCATTTTGATGCCTGCAAAGCGACTAAACTTTCATTAAATCCAACCGAACAACCCTTGCTTTTCCACGATGCAAATCGGACTCATTGAGCACCGTGGTTTCAACCGACGCATGAACAATTTTCATTTCAGGGGCATGTTGGCCGGTTAGCTCAGCAAGAACAGTATCGAGGTCAAACAGCAGATCTAACGATTTTGGCCCCCCGCTGGACAAAGGAAGTTGGCTTTGATGATAGCCTTCCATGACGAAGCGCCCACCGGATTTCAGTGCGTGAAGCATACGGGGCATATGCCGTTCACGAATCGGAGTGGGTGTATGAAACCAAGAGCAAGCAATGAGGTCATAATCTTCGCTCTCAAATGGACGTAGCACCAAGTCATCAACATGATATTCTACATTGACATCAAATTCTTTAGCGAGTTGCATGCACTTCTTTTCCCCTTCTTCGGAGAGGTCAAAGACCTCTGCTGACCACCCTTTTCTAGCAGCCCATACTGCGTTTCTTCCTTCGCCATCGGCAGGAAACAGCGCCCTGGAGTTCGATTCCGGTTCCATCAAATCGATTCTATTCTTGAGCCATACGTTTGGCTCTTTGCCGTATGCGAACGCGTCCAAGCCAAATCTACGGTCCCACATCTCTGCACTGGAGCGTGTATTCTCATCCATCATTCTTCCTCCCCGACTGGACGTGGGTGTGAAAATATTCCGTGCTCCTCAACGACTTCGCACGCACCCGGAAGGACTCCGAGCAAGTCATCGGTAGACAGCCCTGTTACCTTGTAGATTTGGTTTGCTATTCGTTCCTTCTTGGTCAGGCCAGGTCTTAAAACCGCATAACGGGGACACATCGACCGAATTTCATCAGGTGCAGCGGTTATCATGAGGGGGACTCCATTGATGGCGACGATTCCGATACCGATTTCAACATTCAAATCCTTGTACCATGTGCGTTGACCGCGAACGATGAAGGCACCCTTTCCCACATATTCCCCTGTTTGTGCAGTCTTTGAAACTTGAGCAGGTTTTACGCTATAGACCGTTCCATGAGAGCCCCCGCTGTTCCACGCTCTGCTCCAAGAAAGTGCGAGCATAGCAGCTTGATTCAATTTTTCTTCGTTGATGCGTTCATCTCCAAGCTTGTCAACCAGTCGGTAAGCCGGTATATCTGCGGGTAGATGAGTTGGCCTTCGCTCTTCTAGAGCAAATCCCTGTGTCGCCCTTAGGCTGCAAGAGGGGGCCCCGTGAAGGTCTGCGTGAAGGTACATGTCTGAGCCAGACAGATGCTTTTTGACAACGGAGTCGTTCCCTTTGGCGTCCTTGCCCCCAACCAAGAGGTGGCCTCCGCTGACCGCCCCCCATCGGTGTTGCTCAAACCACATGCGTTTGCTACGTTTCAAACGATTGAGTTTACCACTTGCTTTCTGTTTCTCTTCTTTCTTCTTTGCTCGTTTCAGTTGGCGCTCAGTTTCCTCTAAAGCCTCAACAGCACCACTTGTTTTGTTTTTTTGCTTTCTCGCAGAATCAAAATAACGTTGTGCATTCTGATAGACCGTACCGTCGAGTTCAAGTAAAACCTGAGGCCCTTTCGGTTCGTTGTTCTCATCGGGTAAAATAACATTAATTTCCCTCTTTGAAGGATTAAGCGAAGTAATCCAAGGGATCGATTTTGAGGCCTTTTTTACAGCATCCCACCCGTTGGCTTCGACGGCTTCTTTGGTTTGGTTGAGCAGGCTTTCAACATGAGTCCAGTGTTCTTGAATCAAATGGCCCAGACGTTGCTGCTTCTCGATCTTCACTCCAAAACCGGATAGCGCTTTTTCTTGCTGAGCCTTTCGCCGACCTAGACGGTCGGCGTCGGTTGATTGTCCACGGCCTGGTCCGGCCTGTTCAAAGCGCTCTTCTTCCCTTCGTTGCAATGCATGGGCGTCATGGTTTCCCTTCCATGCATCGACAGCCATCCTAAGTGAGGGGAAACTTACAACGGGCTTTCCTTTGTGAGCTGGCAAGAGGATGGGGGTGGCTTCCTTGGTCCGCTTCTCAAGCCATTGATGCTGTTCAACCAAAGCCAAAGCCTCGTAGCCAGACAGCCATTTGTCTCCATCTCCTTCGTTAAGTTGAACGATAAGATGGCCGCTATCCGTCGAATCCAGGTCTTCTAACAAGGAGTTGAGTGCGTTGTATATTGCTTCAGCATCGGCTTCAGCAGGCTCCATATTTGGTTCATGCTGAGCAAGTTCACAAACGGCGTTAGCGTGTGTTCCTCCGAGGTTCGCTTTCCCTCCAAGTGTGGAAACAAGGTCACGGTCTGATTCTTGCAGGAGTGATGTTACCGCTTTCAAGTCCAAAGAGTAAGGGTCCAATGCAGCGGGAGGCGCAACGTATTCAACACCCTTTTTCAGTGTCCTTCCAGCATAGGAGGCGTGAGTTAAGGGTTGAACAATAATTCCATGTTCATCTACTAGGATGATGTTCCCGTCTCTGAAGACTTCGACATACAGCGTACGTTCCCCTCCTTTCGTGTCAAAATGGAAGGACAACACTCGGTCAAAACCAACTTGATTCACAGCGGTGAGGCGAGCATTGCGGAGATGCTTTCGGAGGACCATGGCGAACGGTGGTGGAGTCATCGGCATCGGTCGGTCTCGTTGAGAGGTGTATATCCGTTCTCCACGTACCAAGACGAGGTCAGATTGGTCTGCTCCTTTCGGATTAAGGCGAAGGACGACTTGCTCATAGTGGGGCATGTATGCTTTCTTGACATAGGCACCAGCCAGGTCGTTCAGTTCACGGGCGATCGCTCGTAAATCAAAACCTGACATTGCTTTCTTCATTCTGCTACCCCCTTGTTGTTCTTGTGAAGTTGAGGTTTATTGAAGGTTCTTCATGCTCCGTAGGTGACGGGGTATCCAGCACTCTTCCACCCATTGATTCCAGGTTCAAGGTCGCGAACGTCGGTGTATCCGAGGTCCAGAAGCGTTTCAGCAGCGGCTTGGGATCGGTTTCCACTGCGGCAATACAGAAGAATGGTCGTGGATTTGTCATCGGGCAACTCATCGGTCCGTTCCGATATTTCATCGTGCGGGATAAGGGTCGCGTTTTCCAAATGGCCATCTGCCTCCCACTCATCTTGAGTGCGAGTGTCAAGGAGGAACGCACCTTCTTCATCATCAATCGCCACAGCGAATTCATCAGCACCGAGCCGAACCCAATTGTCGGTTTCCGAAGTGCATCCCGCCAAACTTGCGATCGGTAGCACAAGCAACACAAGCATTGCATGTTGCAGAATTCTTGCCTTGAACATCAGTTCAATCCCCCTCCGTCATCATGTGAGAATTGTAACAGAACTTTTCCGATATTCTTGGCGTCATGGATGTACTGGTGAGCATCTTGAACCTGCTCTGCGGGAAATATACTGTCAACGGTTGGGTTGAGATGGCCGTCTTCAATTCCAATTAAAATTCGATTAAGCTGGGTTTGCATGACGGCCTCATCACTCCATGTGCCCATGTGGACGCCAAACACTGAACGATTTCGCGTCATCAGTCTAAGAGGGTCGAATTTAGGCGTTTTCCTCATTGCAAAGAGAGCCTTGAGAAGGGAACGTTTTGATGTGGGAGCTGCAGCAGAAAGGCCGTAGGTGTACAACCGACCACCTTCTGCAACAACCGAAAGACTTCGCTTGAGGTGCTCTCCTCCGATGGGGTCAAGAACGTGATCGACTCCTCTTCCATCGGTTTCCTTTCGAACAATGTCAACGAAATTTTCGTTATGGCGGTCAATCGCCCGTGCCCCATACTGTTTGATGACGTCGTGTTTAGGTGCGGATGAAGTGGCCCAGACCTTGTCAACTCCAGCCCACTTGCACAGTTGGAGCGCTGCAATTCCAACGCCTCCTGCACCTCCGTGGATGAGTACGGAATGGTCTTTTTTCATATGACCCAAATGGTGGAGCATATGATGAGCGGTGAGATAGATTACCGGAATTGCAGCAGCAGATTCAAGTGATATTTTGTCAGGAAGAGCAAGAACCCTGGAGGCTTCACACGTCACGTGGCTTGCTTGCCCTCCATTACGCATTGCAGCCACGACGCGTTGTCCAATGGTGAATGAAGTGACTCCAGGGCCTAGGGCATCAACGTAGCCGCTGACTTCGTATCCTGGAGTGAACGGGTAGGGCGGTCGTGGATTGTAAAATCCCATTCGCATCAATAAATCAGCGAAGTTGATGCCGGCAAAGACGACTCTGATTCGGACTTCACCCTCTCCGGGTTCGGGCATGTCCATGGATTGGACGGTAATGGCGGAAACGCCTCCTGCTTTGTTGATGACGACTCTTCTCGGCATGGTGTCTCCTCCTTATTGGTTCACAGACCAAATCCTGTTGTTATGAGTTAGGTTTCCTTCCTCTTGATGAGCGAGCAGATGAGATAATGTTTGGTCAATTGCAAGACCAGGGTGTGCGTCTGGCGTGTCTTCATAGGCCCTTTTTGCGATATCTTCCACGACAGAATCTCCAGCGACAACAGCAGCCAATACTCGTTGGTGCCGAGCGATTCTATGGTCGATGTAGCGTTGAATGGTTTGCTCCGGCAGAGCGATAACGGGCCCATGGCTGGGAAAAATCAGATGCGGCTTTGCATCTTTTAGTCGCTTCAACTGCGCCATGTATTGGTTCATGTTGCCGGTTTGAGGGGGAATGAGTATGGTTCCGATTCCTGCAACCATATCACCCGCGATCAGCCCCGCATCTCCAAGAAGACAAACATGGCCAGGATGATGGCCAGGGGTTATCAGGACATTCCAAGACTGGTTCCCGAGTTGAAGTACATCTCCATCAACGAGAATACGGTCGCATCGGACGCTTTGTGAAGTATATTCACTGCCCCAAATGGGAGCGTCAATTGCTTCTCGGAGCAGCCCGATATCGGCAAGATGGTCACCGTGGCTGTGAGTAAACACAACGGCCACAAGGGTGCCCTTATGTCGGTCAATGGCAGTTGCCAGAGATTCCATGTCCTCTCGCATTCTCACGGCAGGGTCAACCAAAACATAGTCCCCTTGAGGGTCTCCCACCATGTAGGCGTTCGTGTGGTCCGCAGGCGGTAATGTAGCCGTCTTAATCGGCACGACTTCAACACCGTGAGCAAAAAGGATTGAGCGCCGTCCTGGAAGTCTTGAAGCGATGTCATCTGCAGCCTTTTCCATGTTCCGGTCAAATTGGTCAAGTGTCCGTTCAATTTCCATGAGAAGCGTGACTACGGGTGGAGCCACTTTCATCTCGTAAGAACGCCATTTTGAGAGAATTTCCACGGGCTTTGCCCACATGATCTCTGTAAATTCAGTTTGAGGTTCCAAATCAATTTCAGGTACATCTTGGGATGAACCTGCGTGGTAATGGAGGAATGCATTATCAAACTGTACGGGGCCAAAGGGGGGCGTAATTCGGTGACTGAAGACCTTAATGTTCTCTCTTGACACTGGGAAAGCGTTGTTTTGAGCCATTGGAAGCCAGTTCTTTTTGTCGCTAACGATGGCCAATCTGGCTTCTGAAGGTATTGCTATTAGGCCGGTCGGTGCAGGAACAAGGCCGAGTTCCTCACTCATCTCTCTCAAAATGCAAGCGATGGTCTTGGCCTCTTCCCCTTCAAGCTGGGGGAAGCACTCTACTGCCGCTGTATCTACCGAAGATACTCCTCCACCTGGAAAAGCCCAGTAATTTGGAAACGCTCGCATGGTTCGAGAACGCTTACCGAGGAGTACTTCGACGCCTTCTGGACCGTCACGTGTGAGCGTCATGGTCGCAGTTGGGCGCGCTGATCGGCGCGGGGCAGGAGCGAAGTTGACACCCTTGGGTACTTCACTCATGAAAGGGCCTTGAGCGACTTACCTTCAAGGCTTGCGTTTCCTTCAGGCTTGACGGCGGACAAAAGCTGCGCCTAGCAAGGACAGCGTGGCGAGCATCCCGGTGAAACCTGGGAGGGTTGGATTCTCGTCGCTGTACGCTTCAGCAGAGGCAGAGTAAAGCCGAACAGTGTTCCATGCTTCTTCAACACCGCCGTTGTTGTTGATGTAGACCATGTCGCCATCTGAAAGTGTTCCTGATTCATCGGCATCCAAAAAAGAGGTTTTGGCCATTTTCAGCATCATCATCCATTCAAATTGGGCTCCGAGGGTAAAAATAGGGCCGATGGTACCGATGGGATGTGAGTCATGAATCGGTGGAGGAGCATCTGGCCGAAATGGCCGATCTGATCGAGCAAGCAGAAGCGATGGGGATTGACCTTTGGCCAGAAACCAAACCTTCACGCCCGTGGGCGAAATATGCGTTGGCGTCATTCATGACCATCATGATGCTCTCTTGGGTTTCGAAAGTTCTCTTTCGCTTTGTTTGAGTTGAGAACCTTCTCACCGTTTATTTCAAGAAGGACTCGTTCTTCGCCAAGGATACAGTCCCTTAGTGTAGCGGTCCATCATGGAGGATTCTGGTTCCTCCGACCTCGGTTCAAATCCGAGAGGGACTATCCGCAAATCTCGCTTCAGTCTCGTACGGCCGCCAAGCATAATTTTTAGGGCATACGAAATACTATAAGTGGGGCACTTTTAGGGCGGCCTAAACCCGTAGGGCTTAACATGAAAACACGAAAACTAAAATCAACATTGCTTATCTTCCTCTTTGCCACAGCTTCACTCGCTGGATGTCTCGGTGGTGAATCAGAAACCCAGACTGAATTAGATGAACTCGTTATCGCTTACAGTATCAAGGATGATTACACGAATGTCGATGAAAATCCTCAACGTCTCTCAGATTATTTGAGTGAAAAACTCGACATGGATGTTTCGCTTTATCCAATTGATTCAGAGGGTGCTGCTCTCCAAGCCCTTCGCTTTGGAAATGCAGACATCGCCTTCATGGACGGCGGTGCAGCATGGGTTGGTTGGCAACAATACGGGCTCGAGGCTCTTGCAGCAGATCAAAAATCTGACGGCAGAACGTACTACAGCGCTCATGCTGTGGTTCTAAAGGACTCGGATATTGCAGCAGCACATCTTGACGATGACCCTTCCACCGACCCGTTCTCTCTGATGGCAGGTAAGACTTCGTGCCATACTGGATGGCTCAAATCCGCAGGCATGCTTCTTCCAATGGGCTTCCTCATTGGAAACGGTTACGCCAACGTGATTGGGGATGCAAACGATGTTGAATCTCTGCGCTCGACCATTACCAACTTCTTCAGCGAAGATGCAAGTATTCCAGATTCGGGAACTCCTTACTATTCTTACAGTGGAGCAGTCAAGTGCCTCACTGAAGGTGCAGGCGACGTTGCCTTTGCCAAGGACTCGACCATTGCTTCATACTGTGGGAACGAGGATGCAAGCACGAACGAAGCATGGTGTTTGCCAGAATCTGATTACATATTGCTGCCCTCATACGGAAATGCGCCTTCACACCCCGTTATGTACAACCCTTCAACCAGCGATGCAGCCACAATGACCCTTGTTCAAGATGCACTTGTGGCCATGAAAGATACGGTAGAAGGGCAATCCATTCTCACGGATGTTCTCAATACGCCAGCAATCTCTCCAACAAATGCGTCACAACACCTTGCCTCTTACGGTAATTTAATCGAAGATGTCCCTGGAATTTCAGCATATTACGACACGAAATTCGCCATTAACGATTCAGTTGAACCAACGATCTCCAATATCCGGATCGCCTTTGAAATGAAGGACGATTACGAGAACCCCGCGGAGAACCCCCAAGTTTTGGCTGATTTCATCTCCGAACAAACAGGAGTTACTGTGACGCTTTACCCTGTGACCTCCGAAGGGGCAATTATTGAGGCCCTGCGATTCGGTAATGCTGACATCGCTTTCATGGACGGTGGGGCTGCTTGGGTTGGATGGAAAGAATATGGCCTAGCAGCAATGGCTGCTGACCTAAAATCCGATGGGCGCACTCATTACGATGCTCATGCTGTTGTCCTCAACGGCTCCGACATCGCCAACGCTTACTTAGACGACGATGCTTCGACCGATCCTTTTGCTCTCATGGAAGGAACCACCTCATGTCACACGGGATGGCTCAAATCTGCCGGCATGCTCCTTCCAATGGGTCATCTGATTTCACAGGGCTATGCTCCTGTTGTGGGGCCCCAAGAGGACATAGAATCCCTCCGCAACACCATCACGTCGTTCTTTAACGAGAATGCGAGCATCCCTGAATCTGGAACGCCTTACTACTCCTATTCTGGAGCAGTGAAGTGTTTGACAGAAGGCGTTGGCGATGTTGCCTTTGCAAAGGATTCCACCGTTGCTTCATATTGCGGTAATGAAGAGGTCAGCGATAACGCAGAATGGTGCCTTCCTGAATCGGAATACATTCTTCTGCCGTCCTACGGTTCTGCACCATCGCATCCGGTGATGTACAATCCAGAAACACTTGATGTCCAAACTCGCACGGCCATCCTCAACGCTATGCTGGCATTGAACAATGAGATGTACGTTCAGGATTATCCAATGCAGGGACAGAATTACACCGGTTGCTACTCAATGGTTTCTCATCAAGTGGATTCAACCTCACCTCAATCTGCATGTGGCGACCAAATCCTGGCAAATGTACTCAACACCCCTGGCTTGGTCGAAGTGAATTCTCAGGAACATCTGGGCAGTTACAGCAGCCTTATCGGTGCAATTCCAGGAATCTCGGCCTACTTTGATTCTAAATACGACATTACGGAGTGATCTTCACAACCCTTTCCTCACCTTAAACCGCTGGCGGAGTGATTCAATCACCGCACCCATAGAAGGGTCACTCCGTTAGCACCCCGGAGCTAACATGACCGCCACAACCGATTCTAGACTTGGAGATGTTGATGTCGCCATGTCCAACCGCTTGAATAAGACCTGCTCGCAGGAGTGAATGAGGGGATATTATGAGCGACACAGCCATCCTATCTCTTGACCAACTTTCCATCGGTTATGATGATCCGCTGGTGGAACCAATTACACTTGAAGTGAAACCAGGTGAAATTATCGCCATTCTCGGTCCATCAGGCATCGGGAAGACCACATTGATACGCACTGTTGCAGGTCTCGTTCGGCCCCTTGACGGCTCTTTTGAATTGAACGTTGAACGCCGAGGAGGTCTTGGATACATTCCTCAGCGTCTTGGTCTCGTTCGGCATGCAACCGTTGCCCACAATGTCTCGTTGGGGGCCCGAATGCGTGTGAAGTGGTCACTTGAAATGTTCAAGGAGCGCAAGGAACGCACGTTTGAGGCTCTTCGAACGCTTGGAATTGAGAACAAAGCCTCTGAACCCGTTCGGCGTCTCTCAGGAGGTCAACAGCGGAGAGTAGCAACTGCGCGAACGCTGGCTCAACGGCCAGAAATAATGCTCGCTGATGAGTTTCTAGGTGAGTTGGACCAGGCGAACGTTGACATTGTCTTAGGAGCGGTCCTAGATTTAGTCGAGAGTGGAACGGCGGTGATCATGGTCGAACACCATGAAGACAACGTCCTAAATTTTGCCACGCGCATTTGGGAAATTAAGGGTCAGCGTTTCTTGGACCTTCCCATCGGGGAGTGGGTCAAGCAAAACTCAATGGAGGAAGTGGAATGAAGTACCGCTTATTTGGTATCCTCTTGTTTCTCCTCTTCTTGGCTTGGCGAACGCTTGATGGACTCGTTGAGGGCGATTGGGGCAGGCTTGAAGGAGGATTGTCTAACCTTGTAGTGTTTTTCAAGGAAAGCATGTGGCCTCCGAATTGGAGTGTTCTTGAGGCCCGTTCCTACCCAGTGTGTGAAAAAGACATTGAATTCTTTTGCTCTGTGGGCTACTTGGGCATGATGGAGACTCTGAAAATCGCCTTTGTTTCTACAGTTCTAGGGTTCATTGGTGCAATTTGTCTTTCATCTCTAGCAGCGAGGAATTTGACACCCCTCTCCATTTCAATTCCCGTCCGAGTCTTTCTTTCTGCTGTTCGGAGCCTTCCCAGTTTGATTTGGGCGATTCTATTTGTGATTGTGATTGGCTTTGGGCCCCTTTCGGGCGTATTAGCGATGACATTCTACACGGTCGGATATCTTGGTAAATTGCAGTATGAAGTGTTTGAGGGGATGCCAAGCGACCCCTTGGAAGCAGGTCGGGCCATGGGGCTGAGTCGTCCGAGCATTTTCTTTAACATCGTCATCCCAGAAAACGGAAATCATTTGCTCAGTCAACTGATGTTCATGTTCGAGTACAATGTGCGGCACGGTACCGTGATTGGAATTGTTGGTGCTGGTGGTATCGGTTATTACATCAGCACCTATCTCAAATTTCTTCAATACGACAAAGTCTTCGCTTTGTTGATTCTCATCTTCATCGTCGTCGTCTTGATCGACCTGTTCTCGTTGATGGTTCGTTCCTTTGTCAACGAAGAAGGGGATGTGAGAAAACCAACATGGTTAACCGTTCTCATGAAGGCTAGGAAGCAAAAAGATACTTCCGAGGATGAGGCATAATCAATCAGCAGCAATATGCAAAGACCCGTCCTTGTAAAACACCTGGATGCGGTCGGATGCCTTCTTGCTCAAGGCTGAGATCGCTTCGTAAATTTCGTCTTCAGATACTTTGAACGTCTTCGCCGCGTCTTTAGTTGACCACGGTACAATGTGGAATTCACTCTTAGCCAGCCACGTCAATAATTTGACTTCAAACTCAGAGAGTTCATCGGACATACTACGCTCACGAAGCCTTCCCTCAAAACAGCACCGATGGCTTCCTTCAACCAAGTGCAACCATGCGCCTGCAACATTCTTCAGCGTCAATGTCCCCATCAAGGAGGGTATTGAGCGCTTTCGTGAAGGGGACCTTGAGTCCACTGTCCTCTGCGCGTTCAATAAACATTCGAGTGGCTCGGACACCTTCTGCAACCATATGCATTTCATCCAGAGCTTGCTCAAGAGTGAGTCCAGTCCCAAGTTTTTCCCCCATGCTGCGGTTTCTTCCATGCGGTGAAGTGGCGGTGACGTACATGTCTCCAAGTCCTGCTGGTCCAAAAGCAACCTCTGCTCGCGCTCCAAGTTCCGCAAGAAGAAGACAACCTTCCTTGAATCCGGACATGAATATTGCAGCTTTGAGATTGTCTCCACCGAGATCGCCTACTTGTTTGAGTCCGTCAACAAGTCCGCAAGCAAGGGCGACCACATTTTTGTAGGCGCCCCATAGTTCCGCTCCGACAGGGTCACTTGCAGGGTGAAGAATGAAACTGGGCGTCCCTAGTGTGCTCGCCAAGCGATTGGCAACAGCGTCATCCTCACTCGCAACTAAAGCAGTGGTCATAACGCCTGCTGCTGCTTCTGGAGCAATGGTTGGGCCTGTAAGTACTGCAAGGGGATTCGTTTTTCCAGCTTCTTTGAGCATTCCATGAATCGCTTGAGAAATAAGTCGTTTTCCAGGTGCAAGACCCTTCGCCAAGTCGAGGAGAACGTGGCGCGGCTGAAGGTGGGGGATGATGTCTTCCACCACATCAAGAATGACGGATGAGGGTACGGCAAGAACAATGATTTCGCTTCCTTCAAGCGCTTCTGAAAGGTGCATGGTTGCATCCAATCCCTGAACCGGATGGTCAGGGAGATATTTTGAATTGACTCCATCAAGGGTAATTGACTGATATACCTCTTCTTCAATGGTCCAACCCTTGACCTTGTGGCCTTCCAAAAGCCACAAACGAGCAATGGCTGTTCCCCAGTTTCCGAGACCCAATACAGAGATGTGTGCCATAGCAATCATCTGCTTCGCACCTTCTTTGGTTTATACCATTTCCCGATGAAAACACCGGCTTGGTGCGGTTTTCATGAGCCTGAGTACGGCGCCATCAGAACAAGTCATCATCGTCTTCTTCAAAGTCGAAGACGTCTTCCTTGGTCCCCTTGGTTTTCGGAGCTGCTCCTTCTTTGGTTTTCGGAGCTGCTTCCTCTTTCTTTGTTTCGGGCTCGGGTGTGGGCACCTCCTCCTTGACTTCAGTCGCATCTTCTCGTGCTTGCGCTTGCTTGGTCTCATTGGTCTTGAGTTCGTCTTCAGTCTTACCGGTTTGAAGGGCGAGTGCTCTCCTGCGGTCTTCTCGGGCCTTACGCTCGAGTTGCCTGTGGCGTGACTTCTCGATGTTTTGCATCATGTACATGGCGTCGTGTTCTAGCAACGGGGAATCGGAGATAAGGGTGATGTCCAGCCATCCTCCATCTTCAACGATAAATTCAGCAAGCGGTTCAAAGTTAAGATCGGATTTCTTGATCTGTGTGTAATGCATGGCGTTGCCCGTACGGTGCTCCACACCAGAGAAGTGGCAGTAGAATTCTTTTGTTCCGATGGATTCACGAACCATGTCAAACAACTCTCCGTAATCCTCAGAGGTACGCATTCGTCCATGCCCCCGGGCGTGGATGTGAGCAATGTTGAGGACAGGGATGGTTCCTTCAACATGGTTCACGACTTCAAGGACTTCTTCGAGACTGCCCCAGAGTTCTTGTCGACCGGATGTTTCAACTCCAATCTTTGACGGAGTGCCGTCTTTAATCCACGGGAACACGGGAAATTCATCCTCTTCATCTTCCCAGATTTCATGGATACGGTCTACAATTCCAGAAAACACATTGGCGACTTGTTCGTTTGCTTCATGGCCTCGGCCAAATTCGCCGTAATTTCCTGCATGGAGGGTAATGTGGCGAGCATTGATGGTTCGAGCAGCTTGGAGGGTTGCTTCTATTTTCGCAAGAGAGCGACCACGCTCAATTTTGTTGCCCAACAACTCGGAATAGTACGGGCCGTGGATGTTCATCTCAAAATCCGTCTTGTTTGCAAGCACGCCGGCCTGCCAGTATTGTTCAAAGTGCTGTGGGGCAACCATGCGCACGGTTTGAACTTCCATGGTCTCAAGACCGAGGGAAATAATGTCGTCCATTCCTTCAACAATTGTGCGTCCCTTGCATGACAATGGAACGCCTGCTGGTCCGAGTTTAACTGGCATATTTTTCCCCCCGCGAAACCAAGCCAAGGTCCGCCCTATGATAACCTCTTTCTGTTGGCTGTCCGCTATCATTGGGTCGCTGTTGTGGTTTCAATGGTGATTGCATACGACTCTTCATGAAGGTGGGGCTACAGCCACCCCCATGGACGCTCGATTAAAAAAGGCGGTTGACGCCTTCAAAAACGGAGACCCAGTCTGTCTTTTCGACTCTGAGAAACGAGAAGGAGAAACCGACTTGTTGTTTCCCGCAGAGCATGCGAAGCCGGAAACGATGCGTCAACTTCGACACGATTGTGGAGGGTTGCTGTTTCTCGCCATCGGCGATGACGTCGGAGCATGTTTTGGCCTCCCGTTCCTGCAGGACCTCCACACCGATGCATCTGCTGTGTCGAACTTCCCTGTTCTAGGCCATTTGGTCACCAACGACCTTCGCTATGATGCCCGCTCAGCCTTTACGCTCTCCATCAATCACAGAGATACCTACACGGGAATTACCGACCATGACCGCTCGCTTACGACCCGCAGATTTGCAGAGTTGGCGAAGTCAGTCATGGATTCAGGTGATTCATTGGAGGTTGCTATTGAAACACTAGGAGCAGAGTTCCGAACGCCTGGCCACATCCCAGTTTGTCGAGAGGCAGAGGGTGGATTGGCCCGACGTCAAGGTCACACGGAATTGGCCGTTGGACTTGCTCGTCTTGCAGGCATGACGCCTGTCGTCATCGGCGCCGAAATGCTTCAACCCAACGGGGATTTTGCTTTGTCGGTTGATGACGCAAGGGAATGGGCGGAGTTGCGTGGGATTCCGTTCCTTGAAGGTGCAGACTTACTGCGAGCGTTTGCTGATGAAACACCGTCATCCTCTTGAAGAACAAACCCTCCGTTACCAAAGGTGATACCGTGAAGCGAATCATGGCTGTTGGAGTTTTCGACCTGCTTCATGCAGGACATCTCCACTATCTTGAGCAAGCAAAAGCACTCGGTAGCCACCTTACCGTGGTGGTCGCACACGACGATACGGTTCGCAAAAGAAAACACAATCCCATTACCAGCCATGACCTCCGGAAACGCATGGTAGAGGGCCTCAAGCCAGTGGACGATGTGTTCATCGGAAACCCCCCTGAAGTCCCGATTTTCGATATCCTGCCCCAGGTTAAACCGGATATTATCGCCCTCGGCTACGACCAAGAACACGCAGAGGAAAACATCCGATCTGCGTTAAAATCACGCGGATACGGCACCATTGAAGTTGTTCGTGTAGAAGGCCTAACCGACGATTTAGACGGTACCCGAAAAATCATTGCCCGAATACTTGAACGTGCAGCCAACCAGGAGGCATGAACATGTTTACCGGAATCGTTCAAGGAAAAGGCCAACTGGTCGGCCTCCAAAAGGGAGAGCAGGTACAAACCCTCACCGTTCAACTGCCCGATGCAGTTGGCTTGGAGCGAGGGGCAAGCGTTGCTCTCAACGGGGTTTGTTTGACGGCAACGGACATTGTCGGAAACCAGGTCGCCTTCGACGTCATTCCCGAGACGCTTGAGCGGACGACCTTAGGGCGCCTCAAGGTCGGGGATGAGATGAACGTAGAGCGCTCTCTCAAAATGGGAGATGAACTGGGGGGCCACTTGCTCTCCGGGCACATCATGGCCAAGGCCACCGTGGTCCATTTGACAGAGAAAGGAGAAGGCATGGACTTCAAATTAAAAGCACCTGTCACGCTCATGAAGTTTATCCACGAGAAAGGATACATCGGCCTTAACGGTGCGTCCCTTACTGTTGGACGAGTTGAGGATGACACTTTTTCCATCCATTTGATTCCCGAGACACTGAGGCTGACCACATTTGCATCGCTTTCATTGGACGATCAAATCAACGTCGAAATTGACTCCATGACGCAAACCATCGTCGCTACGGTGGAGCGAATGATGAAACAGGAGATATGAGGTGGCGTAACATGGTCAAGAACATCGGTATCGTTTGTGGTTCCTTCCACCGTGAAGAAGTTGAACGCATGCTCGCATGGGCAAGAGAAGAAGCCGACGCGAACGATTTAGAAATCACTCACGTTGAATGGGTACCTGGTTCGATGGAAGTTCCGCTTGCACTCGACCGCATGCTGAGCGCTTGCGATGCTGCAGCATGTTTGGGAATCATCGAGAAAGGAGAGACCCAACACGGCCTTGCAATGGGCCAAGCGGTCATCAAAACGATTCTTGAATTGCAACTCAAGCATAACAAACCGATTGGCTTGGGGATCATCGGTCCAGGTGCAGAACAGCACCACATTGAACCAAGGTTGGAACCCCACGCACGTGCAGCAGTGCTGGCTCTCATTTGATGGAAGGGCTTAGGCTTAACAAACCCCGGTGGAGTTGGGCGGAAATGGACCACTCACTGCCCTTCTTTGGCGCGGAATAGAACGTGCGAACCTTCAAACACCCCCTCCGTCCAAACGCTGGATGGAGAACAACATGTCAGAAGTGCGCAATGTCATAATTATCGGTTCAGGTCCTGCAGGATACACCGCAGGATTGTACACTGGGCGAGCCATGCTGAACCCCCTCATGTTTGCCGGTTACATGTCAGGTGGACAACTGATGTTGACCAGCGACATTGAAAATTTCCCCGGATATCCCAAGGGGATTGGAGGGCCTGAAATGATGACGGAACTGCGCGAACAAGCGGAACGGTTTGGCCTGGAAGTTCAAGACCGTAATGTCGATTCAGTCGATACATCAGAGCGCCCATTCAAGGTTGAAGTGGAAGGTGAGACGTTCCTTACTCACTCCATTATTGTCTGTACAGGGGCCGAATCCATTTGGTTGAACGCCCCCGGGGAAGAAGCCCAAAAAGGCCGAGGTATTTCCACGTGCGCCACCTGCGACGGTGCCTTTTTCCGCGATGAAGAAGTCCTGGTCATTGGCGGCGGAGATTCTGCTTGTGAGGAGGCTACCTTCCTCACGCGTTTTGCGAGTAAGGTCACGCTCATTCACCGAAGAGATGTGTTCAAAGCATCAACCATTATGTACGAACGCGCTGCAAATCACGATAAAATTGAGATTCGTACCTTCCGTCAGGTCAAAGAATGGTTGTCTGATGAAAAAGGCCTCACCGGTGCAGTGCTTGAAAACATACAAGACGGAACGACAGAGACCATCAATGCAACTGGGGCTTTCATCGCAATCGGTCACAAACCGATTACTGGATTTTTGAGCGGTCAAGTTGAAACCGATGAAAACGGTTACATCGTCAACAAAGAATACACTATGACCTCTGTCCCGGGCATTTTTGCCGCAGGTGACGTCGTTGATACCCGTTACAAGCAAGCGATTACCGCTGCTGGAATGGGATGCTCTGCTGCAATTGATGTTGAAAAGTGGCTTGAAGAGAACGTCCACTGAGGGCGGTGCATTCATCAAAGTGGCTCCGCTGGCCAGTTCATGGTTGACCTTGAACGTCATGCGCGTCACCTTTCCCTCCCCAATGTTGGGATTAAGGGTCAACAGCGCTTGGTTGATGCCAGCATTCTCATCATTGGTGCCGGTGGATTAGGCTCTCCAGCAGCCCTTTACCTCGCTGCTGCAGGCGTTGGCCATCTTGGCTTGATTGATGATGATGTCGTGGACCTTTCAAATCTTCAACGTCAAATTCTTCATACTTCAGAAAGCGTAGGGACGCCCAAAGTTGAATCCGCTAAGAAGCGCCTCCATGCATTGGATGAAGGCATTAAGGTCACATCATTCCAAACCCGTTTCAACCCAGGGAATGCCATGCAATTGCTTGAGATGGGATGGGATCTCGTCATCGACGGCACGGATAACATTCCGACGCGATACCTCATTGACGATGCCTGCGCATTGAAGGGGATACCTTGGGTCTACGGTTCAATCTTCCAATTCGAAGGACAAGTTTCTGTATTTGGATATCAAGGAGGCCCTTCGTATCGGGACCTTTTCCCTGAACCCCCACCTCCAAATGCAGTTCCGAGTTGCGAAGAAGCTGGTGTGTTCGGAGTCCTTCCTGGAGTGATTGGATTGCTTCAAGCAACAGAGGCGATAAAACTCTTGCTCGGACTCAACGTGGCTCTTTCAGGACGGTTACTCATTTACGATGCAACGGCGATGTCCTTCACTCAGTTATCGTTCGAACGGGATGAAGAGCGTACAAAAATTTTGGATTTGAGTTTATCCTCAGCCATGTTTAACGCTTCTGAATGGTGTTCTCTCGAAACCGGTACAATACATGGAGGCATTAAAAAACAGGAAGCCCACCAGGGCGAGAACATGTTCAACCACATTTCCATCTCCGATGCTTTGCAGCGACGTTCCAGTGGATGGTCACCGTTTATTCTTGATGTTCGCTCAGATGGTGAATACCATCAAGCACATGCGGCTTCATGCGACTTGCAAGTCCCCCATGACCAAGTTGGTTCTGCCCTTGATCAAATTCCCTCCGACCGCGATATTCTGGTTTATTGTCGAAGTGGAATGCGTTCTCAAATCGCAGCGATGAGCATGATTCAAGCAGGATACGATGCGACACGCGTGTACAACCTTGACGGTGGAATCACCGCGTGGAAGGCAGCAGCGCCTGATGAAATCATTAATTGATTCGGAGTGCTTCTCCACAGTGCTTGCAATGCTTTGCATTCCGATCATGTCCCTCTCTGGAACATGAGCTGCAAGCACGGGTGTCAACCTCTCCCAGTTTCATCAGCTCCGATGACACGATTCCTGTTGGGACAATGATAAGGCTGTATCCAAGCACCATAATCACAACAGCCAGCAACTTACCCAATGGCGTTAAGGGGACCGCATCTCCATACCCCGTCCCAGTGATGGTAGTCAGCGACCAATACACGCTTTGTGGTATTGATGTGAAGCCGTTTGCTGGGCCTTCCAAAAGGTACATCATCGCTCCAGAAATGAACCCAAGAATTGTCACAGTGAACAGGAATATGATGATTCGGGTTTTTGATTGTAAAAGGGCCTCGAACAGCACCTCACCTTCTCCGATATAGCGGCTCAATTTCAGAACTCGGAACATCCTGAGCAAGCGCAATGCTCGAACAATGAGGAGGCTTTGTGCTCCAGGTACAATCAAACTCAGGTAGGTGGGTATTATCGCAATCAAGTCAACGATTCCGAAAAATGAAGTGGCATATTGCTGGGATTTCTTGGTCGAGTAGAGGCGAAGGAGGTATTCCAAGGTAAAGAGGATGGTAATGGCCCATTCAATCAGTCGCAATTCAGTGTGATATGCCTTGTCAATCGAGTCAACGCTTTCCAAGGAAACGGTGAGGATTGATGTTAAAATCGCTATCAACAACGCGATGTCAAAAAATTTCCCTGAGGGCGTGTCAGCCTCAAAAATGATTTGTTGGATTCGCTCTTTTCTAGAGACCTTTACGACAGATTCAGCCTCGGCCATAATGCGGGACTTCCCAAGTGGTTTAAGGAAGATTTCGCTCAAGTGCAACCCATTGGCGAGTTTTCGGGCAACTTACCAAAATACGGGCCGCTTTTCGAATTTGGAGGGTGATATTGAAAGGCGCGGCTCCCTTCCTCAAATTGAGGAGGGGGTAACGATAGTAAAAATCATGGTTGCCGATGAAAATCAAGGCCGTCGGGACCTCCTCGCCAACACCTTTCAGAGAGAAGGTTTTGATGTAACGAGAACTCCGACATTGAGGCAAACAGAAGCGACAGCGCTCGTCACTTTCCCCGATGTTCTTTTGCTTGAGAGTGAATGGAGTCAAGGGAGCGTCCTCGATGTTTGTCAAAAGATGAACAACAGCCCACAATTCCGTAACAACACCCGTATTGTCGTTCTATCAAGAACCATCACGCCTGATTTTCTTTCCTCCGCGGCAATGGCTGGAGTTGCGGAAGTCATTGGCAAACCCATTGACATGAACCAACTCATCAATCAAATGCAACGTCACGCATCAAAGCAATTCGTTGCACCACCGGCCGAAATAGCCCCTACTCAAGGAGGTGGACTTGGCGGTCAACGGTTTGACGTATCCATGACCATGAATGACAGTCAATGGGCGCTTCCTATGCTGCGTAGACTGGTCGAGGCAGGGAACATTGATGATGAGTTTGTTCGTGACCTCCAAACTGAAATGGGAAAGGTAGAGGACGAGGAAGACGAGCCACTTCTTTCTTCAGAAGAATTGACGACGATGGTACGTCTTGCGCTTAACCGTCTTGTTGGCTCTGAAGATTTAGACGACCAAGCATCTCAAGAAGTAGGTAAAGGCCCGTCGTTTCGTTCAATTAGCAAGGGGGCAAGTCTCTCTGACGGGGCAAAGCCGAACCTCGCCCCTCAAGGAGGTCTTGGCGGTTCAATGGAAGATATTCTCGAAAAGCAAGCAGAAGAACTTGCAGCAGAGGTCGAGGGGAAAATGGACGAAATTCTTGATGAGGAGCCAGAATATATTTCTCTGTTGATGCCCGATTCCCAATCTTACATCGATCCTGAGGCTCTTGTCATGACTCAACTCACGACCGAGGTGGTTCATGACTTACTCAAACTCCTCAAACGCCCTGGTGCTGTTTCAGACATCACCCTCCTCACGCAAATTGAGGATGCCCTCGTTTTGACCGGTGATGTATTGGAGGCCCTTCCTGCGAAGGAGGAAGAAGAATGAAAGTTTCTATAGAGCAAAGGCAAGCGGTCGCTTTCCGTGCTTTAATTGCTGCATTCTTTGTCAATTTTCTCGGATATGCCTTCATCGTACCCATTCTTCCTTCATGGCAAACACAGTTTGACATCAATGCTACACAAGCAACACTTCTCGTTTCGCTATGGGCGGTACCTATGTTTTTGATGGGGCCTATGTCCGGGAGAATAACGGACCGATTTGGAGCAGGGACTACGATTCTGACCAGTCTTATTTTGCTGACCATCTCGAGCGGAGTCTACCTGCTGGCTACCAACGAATGGTTGCCTCACCCGTTCCTCGCCCTCTGTTTTGCTCGGTTGCTTCACGGGGCATCAGGAGCGACCATCATGACCGCAGGTTTAGCCGCAGCGTCTCAACTTTGGCCAACACGATTTGGAGAACAGGCAGGGAAATTGCTTGGTATTGCCGCAATAGGTGGACTGCTAGGTCCCGTATTTGGAGGAATACTTTTTGCTTGGGGCGAAGCATCAGCATTTGGCTTCCTTGGCCTGGTGACGTTTTCGGTAATTCCGTTCATCATCTCTGCTGGTCCATCCCTCGGGAAAGCACAGGAACCGTCTCTCGGAGGTGCATCTGTAAAGGTATTTTTCACCGATCCAGTCTTGCTTCGGGTTGGAATATTACTGGCCATCACGACCGTTGCAACGGGGGCTCTCGAGGCTGGTGTTCCTTTGTTTTTGGATGATACGCTGGGGTTGAGTTCAGCCGAAATTGGAGGTGTCCTTTTGGTCATGGTCTTGATGCAAGGTCTTGGCTCGCTTATTTGGGGCAAACTCGTTGACCGCAACGGACCTACACGGTACATGATTCTCGGGTGGGCCGTCGTTGTTGCTTCACTCCTTGGAGTTGGTTTTGTGGGATGGAAGTTTTCTGGAAACAATGCTGTTTTCGGAATGATTGTACTCCTCGGAGCGTTCCAATTTTCAATTGCTGCTGCCCAAATCCCCATGCTCCCCATCATTGATACTGCAACAAACCGAGCACTGGGGGACGGAAACCCGGGTTTGGCTTTCGGAGCGTTTGGGACCGCTTGGGCTGCGGGGACCATTCTCGGACCTCTCATGGTCGGTCCAGTGTTTGACATCTTCCAATCTTGGGCATTGGCCCTTGGTGTGCTTGCCCTGCCGGCCAGTGTTGCATTATTCATTACGCTCAAGAACAGAGAAATGCTTCACGAATGTTACGATTCAGAGATGCAGCGCCGTTTAGGGGCCGATTGATTTCCCTATTTGTTCATAGGTTGCACAAACATAGTATTGAAACGAACCGCTTCATGGCAGGGTTGAGGTGGCGTTATGACTCAGGGTGAACTACCACAAATTTTCGGTTCGGTTTGGACTCCAAAAGAACCACTTAATTTCGTTCAGCCACTCGTTCAGGAGGCCGCCCGTTCAGAAGTTCTCTCCTTTGTCGCTCAACGGCATGACGCTCATCTTTTCCTCGTTGCTAACGTTTGGGACCATGTGGTTAGCAACGAACCAAATCAGTTCGAAGGGCCGTCATGGCATACCTTCTCGAAACGGTTCTTGAACGGTCTTGAACGAGGCATGAAGAAGCAAGCTACAACCTCTCTGAAGGAGGAACTTGAGCGAGAAGTCATCCCTCGACGTAGCATGGAACTCATGCTTGAGCGTCGTCGAACACATTTCCTCATTGACATGCGTTTGATGCTTCGCCGTCTCGCACACTACATGGCCATCACGGTTGATCATCGTATGGAATGGCAGCGCTACATGACCCGCACACGCTACCTCGATACCTCACTCAAGGACCTGTTTACCGAAGGTGTTGAAACACCAGATGGAGGGACCTTTGGGGGCAAAGGGTTCCGGTCAACATGGCAGGAAGGCGTCGTCGCTGTTGCTACTGCTCTCAAGCGACAGCCCGATGCTCCTCGCGACGCTCGGCCTGGGCAAGGATACGACGGTGACTTGGTTGCTCCAATGATTCGAGATATTGGTCTCGGCCTAGCAATGGGCGATACTGCCCTTGACGTGATGGCTGCGAACCTTGGTAAAGCGGGCTCAAACCAAAACGGTGGATGGGAGAATGCAGGAGGACGTGACCTTCACGTCGGTGCATGGCATGTGGGCGTTCTACCACCTACCGCACCGCTTCCAATCGCCAGCGTCACGATGACTGGACTGGCTTTTGCAGCATGGCGCAAGGGGCTAGAAAGGTTCCACGTCGCCTGTATCGGGGAAGGTTCCTCTTCCAGTGGGGAGTTCTGGGAGGCGATGAATCTTGCAGGAGCACGCGGTCTACCCATCACTTACATTCTTCAGAACAATCAGATCGCTCTTGATACCCCGCCTGCGAAACAATCTGGTGTTGAATTATGGGCGGATAAAGCCGAAGCAATGGGCTTTCCATCTTGGACCATTGACGGCTCAGACCCAGCCGCCTGGCATGCCTCAACAGCAGTAGCACGCGAATTCTCTCTTGCAGGAGGCGGTCCGACGCTCATCCATGTCGAAACCATGCGGGGGTGCGGTCATGCTCATCACCACGATGATTTGTATCTCGGCAATCCCAGCGGAACCCCTCCGGGATACGTTGACCGCGACCTCCTCGCCTATTGGGAGGCAAAAGACCCGCTACCGAACCATCGCAACTTGCTTTTGGATTTGGGGGTTCACGAACACGACCTCACTACCATGGAACAGGAGGAACAGGAACGCGTCAATACTGCACGGACCGATCTTGATGCAATGGAATGGCCTCTGCCGGAAACTGTAACCAAAGGCGTAACATCTCTTCATGATGCAGACACTCACTTGGACCGTCAACACCGCTATCAGGGCACGATACGCCAACCCTCAACTGCAGGTCCTTTGGCCCTCGGTGAAACCCAGCTCGTCTATGCGGAAAAAGGAGGCTGGACCTATGCACGAGCCATCCAGCAAGCCATGGCTGATATCGCAACAACATTCGGTGAAGACTGCGTCTTCATCGGAGAAGACATGGAAGTTGCCGGTGCGTTTGGAATGAATATGGCTCTAAAAAATGCAGGGCATGAAGACAAGTTGGTTGACATGCCGCTTTGCGAAGCGGTAATCGTTCATACCGGAATTGGTGCTGCATTATCGGGTATGCGTCCAATGGTTGAAATCCAATTTGGTGGATTCGCCGCATTGGGCTTCAATGCCCTCATCAATAACGCCTCAATGCTTCGCTGGCGCTGGGGTGCAGATTGTCCCATGACCGTCCGCATTCCACTCGGAGCCCGAACGCGCTCTGGGCCATTCCATGCAAACATGATTGAATCCTGGTTTGCAAATGATCCGGGTCTCATCGTTCTTGCTCCAGGAACCCCTCAAGATGCTTATGACCTTCTCGTTGAAGCCTCTCACCTCCCCGACCCGGTATTGATGCTCGAGCACATTGGCCTTTACGGTCTGCGAGGAGGATTGACCGGTTGGGGCATGAACATCAATCAACATGTGGACACAGAATCCGTGAAGAAACGTATTGAGGCCGGAGAGAACTTGGCCATTGGTCAAGCCAATATCATCAGAGGTGGCCGTGATGTGACGCTCGTTACATGGGGCGCTATGGTTCACGTTGCATTGCAGGCGGCTGAAAAGCTTGCAGAGGAAGACATTGAAGTCGAAATCATTGATTTGAGGACACTCATTCCATTTGATGCAGCAACATGCATACAATCGGTTCAGCGAACAAACCGACTGGTGATTCTCCAAGAGGGTCAATGGTCGGGTGGACTTGGCCACACGGTGCAGTCACGAATCATGGAAGAGTGCTTTTACGAACTTGAATCTGCTCCTTGC
Organism: Candidatus Poseidonia alphae; assembly: GCF_943787815.1. Taxonomy (NCBI): domain Archaea; kingdom Methanobacteriati; phylum Thermoplasmatota; class Candidatus Poseidoniia; order Candidatus Poseidoniales; family Candidatus Poseidoniaceae; genus Candidatus Poseidonia; species Candidatus Poseidonia alphae. The sequence continues at coordinate 392,917 of NZ_CALSNW010000001.1, read as the reverse complement.
GTCATTGGCGCATTGGATACACCCGTGCCGTTTTCTCCACCATTGGAAAACCATACCGTTCCATCGCTTGAGTACGTGATCACAATGCTTCGTGCATCGGTTCAATCTTGACGTTGCTTCTTTGGAAAGGTAATCCGCTTGATGTCGCATGCAAACCAGGCGCCAAGCACCGTAGATGTTCCGTAAAAGAGCAGGCTTGCCCACAATCCTGAAACGGCATTTGGACCAAAGGTTCGTGCTGGATTCATACTCGCTCCAGTCGCTGGTCCGGTGAGGAATGCAAGAATTCCAACGGTGGCCCCAACCCACACGGCAAGGAGGACGATGGAAGGTTCAGTCCGTACAACGGCAAAGATACTCAACATCAAAAGCAAGGAGATGGACACTTCAATCGCGAACGCCTCAATGAGGGTAAGGTGAGAGGCTACCACCGTTGGTCCTGCGCCACCAAGTGCAATTGCAGCAACAAGTGCTCCTGTCATCTGTCCAGCAATGTACAGCAGCAGTTGGCTGTTTTCAAGTTCTCCTTCCCTCCAAAAAGCGATGGAAACTGCGGGATTGATGTGGGCTCCGCTCAGGTTGCCAAACAAAAGAATAGCGAGCATGACCGCGAATGCAAAAGTCAATGAAATCCAAGCATGGCTTGCGCCGTAGAATATGCTTCCACAACCAAGCCCAACCATCAGTGCTGTGCCAAGAAATTCAAAGAACGCTTGGCGGCTCATGGTGTGGGCGAGTTGTCCTCGTCTTGAAACCATTTTGCACCATTACTACGAGGACAACCATGCGAACGGTCAAGAAGGGTATTCCCTTGGAAGAACCATGGGGGATGAAAAGAATGTCATGGGCATTCCGCAGTTGGTCCTCAGCAATACTCTTCTCATCAATGGAGCCTTGTTTTTAGGCCTCGTTGGGATTCATACAGGCATCGATGAGGTCTATTTGGACAGCATCCCGGTATCCATTACACTTCTCATATTGGCCATGGCATTGCTGATTAAATCTGCAGACTTTTTCATTGAAGGGGCAAAGGGCCTGGCTTATCGGGCAGGACTTCCAGAGGTTGTTATTGGCCTTACCATTGTCTCTATAGGCACCTCACTTCCAGAAATTTTAGTTACGACTACCTCGGCTGCAGACATGCGCTTCCGAGGAGCAGATGCTCAATTTGCAGACTTCGCCCTTGGGGGGATTTTCGGCTCAATTCTCGTCCAAATCACGTTTATTCTTGGCGTAGTTGTGACGTTTCGTGGTGTAAAAATCCGCCCCTCTTGGCTCAAAAGAGACGGTTTGATCATGCTCGGTTCGATTCTCCTCCTCACCTTCTTTTTGAACACTGGAGGGGTGCTGAGCAGTCTTGAAGGATTGATTCTTGTGAGCCTTTACGGAATTTACATCTATTGGTTGTTGTCGAATCGTGAGGAGATCATGCGAGAAGAGATGACCGAAGAGAGTCCCGTTGAACGGGTGTCAAACTGGACCACTGCGTCATATATCGTCATGGTCACACTCGGCCTTGTTTTAGCCCTATTTGCAGCTCACCACCTCGTAGAAATCGCCAGTGACATGGCTTATGAACTCAACGTCCCGCATGCAGTTGTCGGAACGACTGTTTCAGGATTAGGAACCTCTTTGCCCGAACTGACCATCGCCTTTATGGCCGCAAAACGGAGTGAAGGCGTTGCCATCGGAGCCCTCATTGGGTCCAACATTACCGACCCGCTCCTTTCTGTTGGCCTTGCCGCCATGGTCTTCCCATTGTCATTGACCGCCGAAGGTTATCCATTGACCATGCACCTCATTATCCCAGCAACCGTTCTTGGAACCATGGTTGCCTTAGGAATGATGCGTTCGCAATACGAATTCAAGCGCTGGGAAGGCATTGCCCTAATTTTCTTTTATCTTATCTTTTTGGGGTTACTTGTCGCACACCGGCAGGGCATTCTTGTTCTTTGACGGAAACAACCTCGGAGAATGAATCCTAATCGCCTTAAGGGAGCGGCTCTTGGGAACATCATGGTCGACTTCCAACTCGATGAGATGCAAACCATGCTCAAAGAACTCGCTCATGAGTTCGCAGTGGATGAAATTCGTCCAAAGGCAGAACATTGGGATGAAGAGTCAGTTTATCCGATTGAGACCATTCGTCAAGCCCATGAGATGGGGTTGCTTAACCTTCACATTCCTGAAGCATATGGCGGCGCAGGCCTTGGCTCGCTCGAGGAAGTCCTCGTTAACGAGGAACTGGCATGGGGCGACCCTGGTTTTGCAACTGCAGCCTACGCGACCGCTCTTGCCTGTGCTCCAATTATCACAGGAGCAACAGAGGAGCAAAAGAACATCTGGCTTCGTAAAGTCACTGAAGAAGGGGCCCTTGCCTCCTACGCCATCACTGAACCAGGAGCAGGTTCTGATGTTGCAGCACTCAAAACTACCGCCATCAGTGACGGTGATGAATACGTTTTGAACGGTTCAAAGATGTGGATTACTGGAGCGGGATATGCGGATTTCTTTTTCGTTTTGGCCAAAACAGACCCTAACGCTGGCTACCGAGGTATGTCTGGCTTTATTGTGGAAAAAGACACACCAGGGTTCACTCTTGGAAAGAAAGAAACCAACATGGGTCAGCGATGCTCAGACACCCGATCTCTTTCGTTTGACAACGTGAGAATCCCTGCAAGTCATCTGATTGGAGGCTCTGAATCCGGTGGATGGATGAACGCTATGAAAGCATTTGACATGAGTCGCCCCAACATCGCTGCACATGCAACGGGTCTGGGAAGGGCTGCTTACGAACACGCTCTCAATTATTCAAACGAGCGCAAAACATTCGGTAAACCTCTTCACCAACATCAAGCCGTCCAATTTATGCTTGCAGATATGAAAACAAGCATTGAGGCATCGAGAATGCTTACATGGAAATCTGCATCCGAATTTGACAATGGAATCCGCAACACTGAGTCTGCTGCCCACGCAAAACGCTTTGCGGCAGACATGGCCATGAAAGTAACGACCGATGCGGTTCAGGTGTATGGCGGCTACGGTTACTCAGAGGAGTATCCCGTTGCCCGCTTGATGCGGGGAGCGAAGGTCATGCAAATCTACGAAGGCTCATCTCAAGTTCAACGGATGATTATCGGCCGTGAAATCACCAAGGATTTCTGATCAATCCAAACCCCGAATAAGCGCTTCTTCGATGTCCCAAATCTGATTTTCATCGTGATGCCAGGGGACCTCTTCCTTTGTGTATGCCACTTCTTCCTTTCGGTCAAACCATTCTTGGAAGTTCATGTACTCATGTTCATTTGCAGAGGCTTGGTCATCGTCAGCAAACGTTTCACTGATTTGGTCTGCTTCACAAGTAAGGTCAATCAGACGCTGTTGAGCTTGCCGACGTGGATTGGGTTCGTACTCAAATTCATCATCATCATAAAACAATTCATCGTTGTACATGGCACCTTCCGCAGTAAACTTGTACACGTCGAGGAGAGCTTCTCGTGGAGCAATGACAAATTGTGCGAGCAAACCGATACGTACTGCTGTTCTGCGGTCGTCTCTCAGTCCGAGTGCAAGGGTTGCAAGTTGGTCTCCAATGGGGAGGTCTTTGCCTCCATGTTCAGGGTAAATGCAAAGGCGTACAGAATAATCGTTTAGGGTCAAAAGGTCGGTTTTTCGAGGGGCTGCGCGAACGTCAAAACCCCAGACGACTCCATCTTCCATTTCACCGATCAAGTTTTGATTAATTGTTTTTTCAGGCACCGCCTGAAGTGAATACCAACGCCTTGAACTACCTTTTATCCGGACCGATGGAAGTCCGTTTGGGAGCGCATAAGTCTCCAAGTGTTGCGATGAATCGCAAATGGACTTGAGGAATTCAAGTCCACGGTCATGAGCAGCCCGCTTTTGGACGGTCCATGATTGGGGTATTTTCCATACCTTCATGTCAGGTTTTGCGGTTGACTCTATTTGAAGGAAAAGAGGAAAAGCAATTGGTCGGCAACGGTTGGAGCGAACATGGCTCGCTCTGTACCTGGCATTATCCTTGCAGCAGGGGCAAGTTCCCGACTCGGCGAACCGAAATTGTTGGTTAACGTTGGAGGTACCCCATTGGTCCGGTGGGCATATGAGAACCTGAAGGCGGCTGGCTGCGAACCCATCATTGTGGTTACGCGGGCTGAGTTATCTGTTGATGTGCTCTTGGCGGTCCCCGATGCGATTGTGAGCATCAACCCTCACCCCGAAGCGGGACGCACCGGTAGCCTTCAGAACGGTATTTCTTCGCTTCATTCCGAACTGGGAAGGTTGCCTCGGAAGGTGGTCATGGCGCCCGTTGACCGCCCCGGCTGGAATGCAAGTTTAGTGAAGGCCTTGACGGGCCATGACGAGTCGGTGTGCCCAATCCATCAAGGAAGAAAGGGCCACCCAGTGGTTCTTAATGGCGATGACCTTGAGCGCATATTGTCTGTTTCCAGCGCTACGCCATTGCGTGACATCGTTTCGTTCAAGGAAGTAACGGTCCATGGACCATGGCTCCATCTGAACATCGATACGCCAGAATCACTTAGCAACTTGCAAGAAGATGCGGCAGAACTGCACGCCTATTTTTTGCGATGACAAGGGATATGAGGGCAAGCCGAGAGGGTTGTGCATGACGGCTCGTGTACTCCAATGGGCCTTGAGCCGATTGAATGCACAACACAAGGTTGTACTTGCAACGGTGTTGAATACTTCAGGTAGCGTTCCGGGAAAAACGGGTGCTCGTCTAGCGATGACCGCTCCTGATTTGAGTTGGGAAGGAACCGTTGGGGGGGCTGGCTTGGAACTAAAGGTCCTCAATCGTTGCAAAATCTTGCTCGAGCAGTCGACAATACCCGTCGCAGAAGTGGTGACCTACGGCCTGAATAAAGGGGCGAAGGGCTATGAAGTGCAACCCCTTGATTCGTTATGCGGTGGGCAAGTCACCCTCTCGCTTGAAGTGATGATTCCTATGCCCCACGTATTCCTCATGGGCGGCGGTCACTGCGGCCAAGCGATTGCAACACTGCTTGACCAAGTTGGCTGGTCGTACTCCGTACACGATACACGGCCTGAATTTGCTTCTAGCGAATTGTATCCTTCCGCAGTGGCCCTCTCTTCCAAGGACATTGAGGCGCTTCTTTCCAATGAATCTCTCAAGTCCATGAACCGATTTTCAGACGTCTTGCTCCTCGGGCACGATTGGAGTGAAGACCAAGAACGGCTTCTTGGTCTGTTGGGTTTGTTCAATCAAGATGGCGTGGCATTGGATGGTTCCACTGCCCCGCGTGTTGGGGTGATTGGTAGCCGGTCAAAATGGCAGGCTTTTCGTGCTGAATGTGAAGGTCGTGGTTTGCCCAGTACCCTATTGGACCAGGTGATCTGTCCCATTGGATTGAACATTGGTGCGGAATCACCTGAAGAGATTGCTGTAGCAGTGGTCGCACAAATCATGTCTGCCTTCAAGAGAAAAGATCCCACTGAGCCAACGTGGCGTCAAGATTGAGGGACGAACAAATTCGTTCTGAAGTGCTTCAACTCTTCAATGGATTCGAGGATATCATCGAGGGCTAAATGTGCCCCTTTCTTCGCGTAGAAGGGAGTCTTAGGATACCATCTGCGAGCAAGTTCCTTGATGGTTGATACATCCACCATCCGATAATGAAGCATCTCTAAAATCGCCGGCATTTCTTTGGCAAGGAATTGTCGGTCGTTCCAAACACTGTTCCCACAAAGAGGAGCAGTTCCCGGTTCAATCCACTCTTTTAGAAATTCGACCGTTTCCCGTTCCGCATCCCCCAATTCCGTACCTTCTTCATGAATACGTTGCACCAATCCACTCCCATGGTGGTGCCTTGTGTTCCATTCATCCATCCCGTCAAGAAGTTCTTGTTGAACGTTAATCGCTAGATTCGGGCCAGTGGCTAGGATGTTCAGTTCACTGTCAGTAATGACGGTAGCAATCTCAATGATGGACTCACGTTCAAGGTCAAGCCCGGTCATTTCGAGGTCAATCCAAACCATCCGTTGAGATGTTTCACTCATGCTTTGCCCTGAGTGGGCTCAGGTCTTTGTTGTTCGCAGGATTGAAGTTCAAGCATCCGAGGTTTTTGATTCAAAGTTCAACACGATTTGACCGCTTGGGGAAAAGGCAACCACCGGCAAAAATCCGTCGTGAGGTGTTTTCTCAAGAGACTTGATGATGTTGTTCACCGAATCAGCAGGTAATCGGACTGCGAACCCTTCCTTTGTCATGAGAAGGCCAGAGTGGGCTGGTTCTGGTTCTGGTTCTGGTTCTGGTTCTGGTTCTGGTTCTGCTGGCGGAGTTTGAACGACGGAGTCAGGAACTTCAGCAACCTCTTCTATGGGATCTGCTGAAACTTCATCTTCTTCCTTGGTTTGTTCAACTTCGGCGACGACTTCCTCTGCCTTCTTTTCTTCTTCCACTGCTTTAACAGCGGGTGTTCCCCCTTGTTCTACGGTTGGTGCAGGCGCGGGCGCGTCATCGGGCAACATCGCTTGATCGTAGATGCCTTCCGTGTTGGTTCGTTGCATGAAGAGGAATCCAAATCCAAGAGCTAGGATACCCATCAACACAACTCCGATGGCTCCGAAGAGATCGTTTTCAATGGTTGTAGTGAACAGGAACGAGGTCAACACAGAACCGTATCCACCGATTCCACGACGCCATCGTGCATCGTTTTCTTCGCTGAATCCCTGAATGCCCAGAATGACGAGGTAAACCGTAATGGCGATGTAGGCAAATGAATCCAAGTCAATGGCGTCAAAGGCCAAGAAGAGGCCAACTACAGAGTATGCGACTCCAGCAATACCGAGACGGTCCATGAATTGGAAGAAACTGTCATTTGACTCCCATTCCACGTTTTCCCAATCGTAGACCAGATCATCCTTGTTGGACAACAGGGTAAACATGATTCCTTGGAAGGCCAAGATGGCCCCTCCCATCGTCGCGTGAAGTTCGCTATCGCCAACGTTTCCTTGAATCATGATGTTCACTGCTGCAAAGGCGAGAAGCGGTGGGAACAACAGAAGGCTGGTTGTCTGTCCTTTCTTGAATGTAGAATATCCAATCATCATGAGAGCGATGAGTGGGCCAATTCCGTAGAATATTTCGTAACTGATGAGGAAACCAATGCTTGCAATTTGTTGGCTCAAGAGTGCTGTTGTGTCTTGTGTTTTTTGTTCATTCTCATCATCTGCATCTGCCTTGAATAAGATATTGGCTTGATGCATGATTGCAAAAACCACACCGTTCAATGCAGCGACGAACCCACTCCATGCCCACGCATTCTCGGCATTGATGTTTGTAAAACTGTCACTGTTATCGAACCCAATGAAGAGGGAAAAGAACAGAATGCCCAACATGTAAGGCAAAGCAGTGCTGTTCTCCGTGTACCAGAGGTAGGACATGATGAGGTAGGTGATGATGGTCGGCAACCAATATCCGTCGGGAAGAACCGACAAAAAGGCGAGCCCCAGCCAAAGCAGAGCCAAGAGTTCTTGATATCCACCCGAGCGTTCTGAATCACGATACATCGTAAAGAGCATGAGGGTCATGTGAACAGCAACAAAGATTCCCGATAGCGCTGCAAACGGTCCAAGATGCATATCTCTCAGGTAATTCTCAATGTCTAAGGGTAGCCCTTCTAGGATTTTGTTGGTGATTCCCACTCTTGAGAACCAATCGTTTTCCATGATAAGGACCGCAAATGGGGCAAATAAGGCGGTTCCGTAATGTCGATGTTGAACCGTTCGGTACATCACAAGGAAGAGGATTGGAACAAATAATAACCCTCCAGATGAATCCAATGTTGCCAGGATCAGCAAGAGAACGTATGCTGTAGCGTCAGCATAAAAATTCAAGCCTTCTTCGTCAATTCCTCGCTTTGAGATAATTGCGTTGACGATGAGGGGGGCAGAAACAAGGAGAAGGTCAAGTAAAATCCCTGCAATCAACATCTTTCCAGCAGGAATGTGGTAGTAGGCAACATCTTGCAGTTCAATGGCCACTGGAAGCGCAATGGCTACGAGTAGGCCAACTCCTGCAGCTCTGGTCTTTGAATCAATTCGTTCCATTTGATAAATTTCCCAAACCAAGATTCCCACGGGTATGGCGATGAGGAGAATCCACTGCGGTTTGTTGACGTAAGCAGTAACGGATACAATACTCAACGTGAACAGAAGGAGGGAGCAGAGCAACGAAATTCGAGCAAGCGGAGTCCACATCTTCTCAAGAAGACTGTCCAATGTTTTCTCCTTTTCTTCTGCCGGTGCTACCCAAGAGTTTGTTTCAGAGTCATATGAGGGGGTGTTTAAAGACCCTTGATCCAACCAAGCAAGCAATGACCCAAGGTCGAATTCCTTTGTTGCAATGATTCGTGAGAGTGAATAAAGAGCTATGCCCAATATGAGGAATTGCGGTTCGAGACCGTCCGGTGAAATCTTATCAAAGATGTCGCCAGGAGGCAATTTCAACTTGTCGAACAATCCCAATAAAAGGATGATGAGTGAAGTGAAACCAGCCGAAAGAGTCAGTTCTTTGCGGTTACTGAAATCTTCTTCATCGCACTTGAGAGCGATGTCGATGGTGAGGTAAAACATGTATCCGATGAATAACCACGGCATAAACCACTCTGGGTCAAGAATCGCTCGAGAGCATACAACGGTGCCGAGCAAACCAAGCGAAACTGGGATGGTGATTTTTTCTTGTCGTCGGCCCATTTCTGAGATGATGACGATGAAGATGGGCAAAACGATGTGAAGGATGGTCCCACCGAACGTTTCTTTTGGAGTGATTTCATCAATGACTCCTCCGAAGTCTGTGAGTAGATAGGACACTCCAAACGCAAGAACTGTGATGTTAACCACCCATTCTCTAGCGACCTTTGAGATGAACAGCATGTACGGGATCATCACGATGCTCAGCGTCCACGGGACGGTTGAGGTTGCGGTTGGAAGTGCTACTAAACTGACGGCAAGCCCAATCGGCATCCACGGGACGCGTTGTTGCAATACCGCAGGGAAATATGCAAGGAGCATCATGCACCAAAGAACAACGGGGAGGGATACATAGGACGTCAACGATGAATATTCAGCAGACCTAAACGGGCCAAGAATGAGGTTCAAATCTCCTGAACGAGTGACAAGGATCGCCACTACAACCTGTCCTACGAGGAAAAACGAGGCTCGTTCCATCACTTCTTTTCGTAGATCGCTACGAGCAGCGTAATAGCCCTGCAAAGCAATGATGAAGACCATCAGTGAGAGTGCTCCTCCTTTTTCGGCATCGGGGACATCATTCAGCAATTCATAGACAAGCGGGACGAGCCCAGAGGCGAATGCAACAACTCCGAAGTTGAGAGCCTTGTTTGAACGCAGAGCCATTTCCATCGAAACAATGGAGATGGCAATGATACTGATTCCGAGTTCGTAACTAACGACATTCCCGGACCAGCGTATCCAAGGCCCCACTCCCGCCAAGAGGATCGCCATCGGCGCGTAGGTGGCGACACCCCATCCAAATCCGGTATCGCCGGAATATCTTTTGAGGAGGCGGAAATGACCGAAGGTCAACAAGATACATGTTGCCAGTTGGGCATAAATTCCGTTCGCATTGGGGGCCCAGTCCGTCTCGGTGTATTCGGTCAGGGTTTCCGAACCAACTGAGTTCAAATGTTCCTGTCATGACTCCCATCATGTATCGTGTACCCCACAAGACTCCAATGGTGGAGAAGAAGAACGCAATACCAAGGAAGTAATTGTGGATGTCATACAGTTTGTGGTCGTTCTTTTTACTCTGCAGTTCAATGATGCCTATGGAGACTAAAAACGAAGCTAACCCTCCGATGAAAAGAACAAGGAAATTGTCGTTTGTCGCCTCTTCATCAAATGCAACGCTAAAGATTCCCCCCCATATTGCGAGGAACCCGATTCCCATCATCACGCCCTGAGAGAGTTTCAACATCAGCATGTCTTGACTCTGTTTTGCTGCATTTGGCCCAACCGTAACAATGGGCGCTAGGGGTTGGGGGGTCGTACTGGACAATCCACCTTGATAGGGCGATGCGGCTTGAGCCGTAGGTTGGGCCATTGGAGCTTGCGTTCTTTTTGGGGCTCCTTGATTCGCTCTGCGTGGTGCTGCCATGTCAATCGATATTTTTTTCCTTCAATAGGTCTTAAAATTTCACCCGTGGATTTGGACAAAGTACGGATTTGACACCTCCAGAGATTGCCTTCGGTTGACCTCGTTGAGGTCGTGCCACATGTTCCCAATGGGTTCAAAAAGACCACCTGCTTGGAATTAAGTGTTGAGCCTATGCTAATCAAAAAACTTCTGAGCGCATTTTGTCTAACGTTGATGCTGCTTCCAACTTTGGCCTTGGCCACCCCCATCCAAATTGAAACTGAATCTTCCGTTGAAGAAGGATGGTGGATTGAGACCACGGTCGACCAAAACAAGAACTCCATCGGAGACATGGTGGAATTTCACAAAGACAATCCTGTTTTCCTTGATGAAGACAACACTCTGCCGTTGATCATTGACTTTGACCACACGCCATCCACTGACGAAATCGCATTGTTGGAACGGGAAGTTGGTTATGTGCACCAATGGGAATTGACACACATTGATGCGCTGGCTGGCCGCGTTCACGTTGATTTGATTCGCGAGACCCTCAACATTCCAGGAGTCGTCATGATTGAACTTGACAGCATTCTCACCATTCAAAACGGGGATGCAGCTGTTCTGCACGGCGTTGACATGGCTTGGGAAGAAACTGGTTACGATGGCTCCGGTGTAACCGTCGCCATCATCGATACCGGAATTGACGGCGCCCACGCAAGTCTGGACGACCTCGACGATGATAACTCAACCAATGACCCGAAGGTGATTGGATTTTACGACCCTGTGAATAACCCTACCCTTACCAACGGTACAGAAGTGTTCCCATACGACGACCAAGGACACGGCTCTCATTGTGCGGGTACAACTGCAGGAACGGGCGCCCCTAACTACGAGCACGTCGGAATGGCTCCACAAGCAAACCTTGTTGGCGTTAAGGTCCTTGATGCAGGGGGTTCGGGTTCCTTCGCAACCGTAATGGCAGGCATGAAATGGACCGTAGACAACCGTTACCAATTCAACATCCGCGCTGCTTCAATGAGTCTTGGTGGCCCGGGCCCAATTGAGTGGACCTCCTCAGAAGAAGACAGTGTTAACCGGTACGCCAATGAAATGGTGCGCTCGGGAATTGCGCTTTTCATCGCTGCTGGAAATACAGTCGCTTCGGGGCAAATTGGAACGCCAGGTTCTGCAGAAGACGTCATTACCGTTGGCGCTCTTGACAAGAATTCAGCCATTGCAATTTATTCAAGCCAGGGGCCCACCGAAGAAGGGCGTGTCAAAGCCAAACATTGCTTATGTTGGCTCCAACGTCATGTCTGTAGCCTTCAACACCGGTGACCAATATACGGACATGTCGGGAACCTCAATGGCAACACCCGGTGCTGCTGGTGTTTCGGCGTTGATGTACCAAGCCAACCCGGACTTATCACCGTTTGACATTCGCAACATCATGCAAGAAACCGCAACCTACCGTCTATGCTCTTACATGTTTGCAAACGAACCTTGCCCTGAAGATCTTATTCCAAAGAACCGTCAGAATAACGTCTACGGTCACGGAGAAGTTCGTGCGCTTGATGCTGTTATGGAAGCGGCAGAACAGGATTATTCCTTTGATAACAGTGTGACTCTCGCTATGGAAACTTCTTCTGGACCTGATAATCGCGTACACATGACCAATGGCGATTCACTTGAATTCACCATTACAGAGGGCGTTGAAACCATTCAATGGCGAAGCAACCATTTGCTTGACGATTGGACGAACATTCATTCATACGAGCATACAGAGGCTTTCGAGTTAGAGGTTATTGATATCGTTCATGAAATTGAGCATCTACCTGGTGTAGAACTCCAAGGGAATCATACCATCTCCATTCGTGGTCTCATGGAGACTGGCGAAACAAATTTCTCCTCAACCCCAATCATTACGGCAGACATTATGCTCATGGATGTTAGCAAAGACGCAGCGATTGAAGAAAGCGATGGAATGTTTTCCGGAAGTATCGTTCTGGTCGGTATTGCTGGAATGATTATCGGTGTGATATTGGTCCCTCTGGTCATGCTCGCTCTCAACAAATCAGAAGATTCTATTGAAGTTGAACGGTTCAAGTGGTCCGATGCAGTTCCAGACGAGGACATTGAAGCGATCTTGGTCGAAGAAGCTAAACTTCAATGATGCCTTCAGGCAGAAGCGGCTTCCCATCGTTTCAAGATCTCTGCGGTATCGTCCATTCTGCCTTCATGAAGGTAGGTGACTTCACCATCGGCGTTGACAAAGACCACAGATCCCGGCTTGTCAATGCCGAGACTGATTCCCGCCTCATGCCCTTTCATGAAGGCATATGTTGTCAGGCTGACTCCGGTTGCTTCCCCATCATCATCGTGAGCATCAGCAGATTCATGCCATTCTGAGAGGGTCACGCCAGTTGCATTTTCGGCAGGGTCGGTGGACATGACCAAGACTGGAAGTTCTGCTTGAGCAGACCATATGGCGTGCATGGTGGTGAAGCATGGGCTGTTGCACCATTCAGCAGAAAACACGACAATGTAGGCGCTACCTTCCATTCTTGTGTTGTCGTAGATCTCATTGTTATCCGCAACAGAAGAGAATACGGGGAAGGATTGCGATTCCTCTGTTTCTTCGGAGGTACAACCTGCAAGAGAACTACTGAATAAGAGCATGAGCATCATGAAGGCAAATTGTTTCATAGATGGTATTGGCCACTGCTCCTTATAGAAACCTTTCCGGTGCTGTTGGATGCAATAAAGCCATATGGGCGGTCGTTTAGCGCTCTTCATGAAACAGTGGGGCACGACGTATGTGTGCATTTTCTCTTTGTTTTTATTGCTCCTTCCAACAGGCGTTGGAGCACAAGATTCAACTCCTGTTTGCGGAACCGAAGGAGACTCAACCATGGACCGAGTGGGCTGCTTGGATACAGACGGAGACGGATGGTCTGACCCCGATGCTTCATGGAACGCTTCAATGGGGGCTGATGCTTTTCCCGACAATGAAAGCGAACACCGTGACCTTGACGGTGACGGCATCGGTGACGAGGCAGACCCTGATATGGACGGAGATGGGGTTGGGGATGAGGTTGATGTTTGGCCTGAGGACCCTGTTATTTGGTCTGACGGCGACGGCGATGGATATGCAGACCAAAGCATGCACCCGCTGTCCGACAATTGCCCTTACATCTACGGGAAGAGTCGTATTCGCTTGAAGGGATGTTCAGACCTTGATGGAGATTTCATGCCAGACGTGTACGATGATGATGCCGATGGCGATGGCATACGCAATGAAATGGAACGGTCAGCCTCGTCGGGCACCATTCTTTACGACCCGTACAATGCGCAATCTACACCCTTGGACTCCGATCAAGACACCATTCCCGATGTCTTGGACCATGACAACGACAACGATGGTTGGCCTGACGATGTAGAGCTTGACCGAGGTTCAGATATTTACGATGAGGATGAAACGCCCTTCACACTTTACTTTGGCCTCAATACCGGCATTTTCTATGCGGGAGGTTTGACTGGTGAATCGTTCAGTCTCGAATATCACGCCGACAGCATGGAGTTCTCTGTTTCCGGCGTCATGGAAATAGTGTTTGAGGAACTGGTCATCCCGCTGCTGTTGATTCCAGTTTATTTTGGAGTTTACTTTTCTCGTCGAAACGAGTTTATGCGTTGCTTGAATCGTATTGAAGAGGCCATGACCATCGAGGAATTGAATGTAATAGAAAAAGTTGTGAATAATTTCGTGAAAGAAAGGAGAATCAAGGTTTACCACGGTTTAGTGCTTCGAAATGCTTTGGAAGAAGCGGAGTCCGATTGTAGAAACCCTACGGCGAATTCAAAATGGCTTCAAGAAGAGTAAGCAAAGGGTTTTTTGAAACATACCGCCCCGAATTATCAAAGAGTGGGACGCCAACGGATGGACAGGGACGAGCATGGTTGGCAAAGAACACATCACAATGACCCCTCCTGCAACCAGCGAACGTTGGTCGGGTGTTGTTAACGGACGGCCGGTCGAAGTTCTTGCACCCTCGAACGCAGTACTGCTTGATGTTTTGAGAGATAAAGTCGGCACCTTGGGTGTGAAACGTGGATGCGATCTTGGCACCTGTGGATGCTGTACTGTCATGATTGACGGCGTTCCAAAATTGTCTTGTTTAACACTTGCTGGCCAAGTAAAAAACAGTGAAATCCTGACCGTCGAAGGCCTATCAGAAGGCGCACACCTCACTCCAATTCAGACCTGCTTTGCAACACATGGAGGCTCTCAGTGTGGATTTTGCACGCCAGGTTTCATGATTGCTTCTCAAGCATTGCTGAATGTTAATGACAACCCGTCTCGGGATGAAATCGCCGAAGCGATTGAAGGAAACCTATGCCGATGTACCGGATACCAACAAATTATTGATTCCATCGAGGCGGCAGCGGTTCTCCATCGTGGCGAAGGAGAAGCGCCCTCTCCAGCCAGTGACCCTCACCCGGACCCACATCCATCAGGGCCCGAAGACCCAACGATGCCTCCAGGGCACGCGAAGTGATTGTTATGGGAAGCTATCGTCAACAACCTGGCTCTGGCAAAGGTAGCCAGCGAAAAGATGGCAAGCGCGTCGCAGGAAAGCAGGTTTTCCCACCTCCCGGCTCCGGTGGCTCCGACCCCGAGATGCGTCCACGCGACTTGGACTTCATTCCCGAGACTGTTGGCGGACGCGAGCCAAAACCAGCAGGCGATCACATACACGACCGGGACCGGACCGGTACTGCCGTTGGAAAGCCCATGGCGCTGGTTGACTCGAATGCAAAGGTCACCGGTCAGGCATGGTACGGTGACGATGTTCGCCTTCAAGGTGAGGCCATTGGAAAAATTCTACGTTCGCCTCACCACTATGCGAGAATCAAGTCCATTGACACCACTCGAGTTGAAGCCCTCCCCGGCGTTCTTGCTGTTGCTACCGGAGAAGATGCTCCAAACCGATTTGGCGTCCTCCCCGTCACAAAAGACGAGCATGCTATGGCGGTTGACAAGGTTCGCCACGTCGGTGATTTGGTGGCCTGTGTGGCTGCTGTTGACGAAGCTACCGCCATTGAGGCCCTTTCTTTATTTGACATTGAATGGGAACTTCTCGAACCGGTGTTTGACCCAAAGAAAGGTCTAGAGGACCACGATGAACCGATTCACTGGCGGGGCAAGTATCACCTCGCACGAACCAACGTTCAGAAAAGAGTGTTCCAAGAATTCGGTGACCGTTCGTTGGTCAAATCCCCTCATGCTGCCTCGCACGGCTCATGGACCATGGCCGGTGTCCATCATGGATTTACTGAACCTCACGCTGTTGTGGCTCATTGGGACCCAAACGGTCGTTTGCAACTGTACACTCCCCAGCAAGTCCCCCACTACACTCATCGAGCCCTTTCAACGGTTCTCGATGTCCCCATGCATCAAATCAACGTCGTGAGAACCTTTGTCGGCGGCGGTTTTGGAGGGAAGTCCGATCCTTTCCCTCACGAAATGTGCGCTGCGATCCTGGCTCGTAAGGCGGGCGTTCCAATTCGAATTACCTTTGACCGTGAAGAGGTCTATTGGATTAACAGAGGCCGCCATCCGTCTCATATCGATGTGAAAATGACGGCTGACACGGAAGGACGAATTTCCGGCTTTGACATTGACGCTCTTATTGACGGCGGTGGCTTTGCTTCCTTCGGCCACGTCACCTCTTACTACAACGGCGTGCTTGCGACTGCTCCGTACGAATTGGGCTCCTTCCATTACACAGGTGCTCGCGTTTGGACCAACAAACCAGCATCTGGAGCAATGCGGGGCCACGGAGCCGTGAACACCCGCTGCGCTGTAGAAGTTGGACTGGATGAAATGGCTGAGCAAATGGCTGTTGACCCCATCGACCTCAGGTTAGCCAACCTGCTTCCTCCGCACAGTCGGACCATCAGTGGATTCCGCATCACCTCAAACGGTATGCGAGAAGCACTAACACGCGTCAGAGAAGGTTCGGATTGGGACAATAAATTCCGACAGCTTCCGCTCGGTAAGGGAATCGGAATTGGTTGCGGTTTCTTCATCTCTGGTTCGGGACTCCCCATCCATTGGGACCCAAAGAATTTCCCTCATGCTACCGTCCACATTCAAGTCGATATGGATGGAGGCGTTACCGTTCACACCGGTGCAGCCGATATCGGTCAGGGATCAACAACAGCAATCGCCCAAGTTGTGGCCGAAGTTCTCGCACTTCCTGTGGAAATGATCCACGTGCGAAGCCACGAAAGCGATACGAGTCCGGTTGATTTGGGTTCATACTCCAGTCGCGTCACCTTCATGAATGCGAACGCAGCCATTCGTGCTGCTATCGGCATTCGTGACCAATTGCTCAAGGCAGCATGGGAAATGCTCGGATACCACCCCAATGTATTGGTTCTCAATGACCGAAGAATCTACTACAAACACGACCCTGCAGTCGGCGTGTCGTATTTGCAAGCCTTGCACAAGGCACAGGAGGATACAGGCGCACTCATCGCTCGAGGGGCGTACCGTTCACCGCCAATGGGTGGCGTTCACAAAGGAGCAGCAGCGGGGCTGGCTCCAGCCTATTCGTTTTCAGCCTACGTTGCAGAAGTTGACGTTGACGTTGAAACCGGTAAGGTTTCTTGCACCAATGTTTGGGCCGCTCATGATTGTGGAAAAGCATTGAATCCGCTTGCCGTACGAGGACAAATTATTGGTTCCTGCCATATGGGATTGGGCCAAGTTCTCTCTGAGAAGATGGTTTACGGACGAACTGGACACCTTCAAAATGCAAATTTGTTGGATTACAAGATTCCTTCGGTCCATGAAATGCCTCATGTAGAACCCATTATCGTTGAATCCAGCGACCCCGAGGGGCCGTTTGGTGCAAAGGAAGCCGGCGAAGGACCTCTTCTACCGATTCTGCCAGCGGTTGTTAATGCAGTATACGATGCAACAGGTATCCGGATGCGAGACCTTCCACTCACTCCCGATGTTGTCTACAAAGGGATTGAGAAGCATCTGAAAAAGCACGACATCGATGACCCGTTGGACCTCATACCCCCCACGCTCACCCACGGCCCCTTGCAGGAGCAACTCATAGAACGTGCAAAAGAACACGAAGTCCGTGACCGTCTGCGTCAACGCAGTGAGGACACTTCTGCCTACGTGAACGGAGTTTTGTTTGGTTTTGACCCAAACCGCCCTCTCAGTGAACAAGTTGAAGGATGGAGGGAGGCAGATGAACCGCTTCCTGAACAACTTGCTGAACTCGGATTTGCCGGTCGTGCTTGGCTCAAAAAAGAGCAACGACACATGGAGGATGATGCTTGATGTTGATGCCTCCGTTTGAACTTCATCACCCCGAAACCGTGGAGGAAGCCTGCGCCCTTGCGGCCGCTCTGATGGAACAAGGGCACGCCTTCGATTGGGTCGCTGGAGGGACGGACGTCTTGCCCAATTACAAATGGCGCATTAATCCGAAGCCCCACGTGATTTCCCTCGCGAGCATCCAGGATGCGTTTGCACTCTCTCCGTCCGAAATTGGATGCATGGTCTCTCTGGACACCTTGGTGGCTTCAGAGCATGCCCACCCACTGCTGCGACAAGCTGCTGCAAAAGTTGCCTCGTCATTGATTAGAAAAAGTGCAACAGTTGGTGGAAACCTTTGCCTTGACACCCGATGTTTCTGGTACAACCAGTCCGAGGATTGGCGCCGTTCAATCGATTGGTGTCATAAAGCAGATTGCGGCACCGGAGCAGATTGCAGAGTTATACCGAATCAGAACACGTTGTGCGTAGCGACCTATCAAGGCGACCTTGCTCCTAATTTCATGGTCCTCAACGCCTCGGTTCTGATCGTCGGTCCTAACGGTGAGCGAACGGTTGATGTTGCTTCTTTTTACCAACTGGATGGGATGAAGAAAAACGTCCTTGAAGAAGGAGAGTTTTTACTCAAAGTGATGCTTCCAAAGGACGCCTCCAAGCGAGAAGGCTGTTATCAAAAACTACGTGTGAGGGAATCATGGGATTTCCCAGAGGCCGGTATTGCTGCTTCATGGATTCCAGGCAAGGCCGACACGCTTCAAATCGCAAGCACTGCGCTCGAGTCAATTCCCAAAGAACATTCAGAACAAATTTCGCAACATCTTGAAGAAAACGATGGTCTTATCGATGTGAAAACAATGGCCACCAGTATCCAAAAATCGGTGAAGCCTGTTAACAACACCGCCCTGCCTCCTCGATACCGCCGCTCAATGGTCAAAACCCTTACGAAACGGGCCTTAAAGGGCATCATGAAGGAGGACTGAAGCCATGCGGAACACGTACCTGGTCCTTCTGGCATTTGTTCTGTCCTTGACACTGCCGCTTTCCTCGGCCCAGGAATTCAATCCCCCCTCGTGGGAATTGGGGTGGGATACCGATATGGATTCAACCTATCTTGTGGATTTGGAAGATGATTGGGACCTCACAGGAGAACTTGTCTTCTACATTAACAACGAGCAAACAGGGGAATTGAACATTGATATGACGTACGATTACGATGAGGATGGACCCTTTGATTTTGATGGGCCAGATTCGGTTTCCGTTGGTGGCTCTTCAAACAAGTCGTTTTCAATTTCAATTTCCGGCGCAGATGCAGAAACCGTACGGGCTTTCTCGCCTTCTTCCTCGATTAAACTCACCGTTCTCGCCCAAGAAACCGTTGGAGAGACGCCCGTTCGGGACAATGAGATCGAGGGCGACATCAGTACGCCACGCATGTATCAACTTCTTCCAGAAGTACAACTTCCAACCGATACGCTGTTCTCGGGTTCTTGGGTTGATTTTACCCTTGAAGTGAGCAATCTCGGCAACAATCAAGACGCCATCACATCCGGCGAAGCCACCATTAGAAGTTGCCCGCACCTTTCTGTGACCGGCCTTGACTCCTTGGAAGGGACCGTCGTTGCCGTGACCGATGAAAACGGCACGGGAGTTGTATCCTTCACGTTGCGCCTTGAGGCAACCAGCAGCCATCAGGAGCGGACTTGTGAGGTCTCAATCTCCATTCTGTCTGAGGGTGATGGAACAACCCGCTCATCGACCATGAACGTCAATGTTGAAGCTCCGCAATCTACGGATAATTCTGGCGATTCCAGTGATGATACGGCAAATGACGACAAGACATCCACAGGTTCGGAATCAATGCCGGCGTTGTCCTTGATTGAAATTTTCTTCGTGTTACTTCTTACATCGTGGTTTTCCCTACGAAGTCAACGTGAATTTCTTTGAATCGCCTCTTTGGCTTCAAAAAATGTAATATTTCAAGCCTTAGAGCATTTTTTCAAAAATATTGAGGACTTATTTTTCTAGAGTTTGTTGGTTTTTCCTTGAACACCCTTGAGCAATCATTATGAGTGGAGCGAAGTTCCGACAGATGTATATCTGGCGTTGCGCGTCAGTCACTAGGAGAGATTAACATCGCAGAAGCAGAAAAATCCGGTTTGAGCCTTGAAGCATGGCTCATGGTAGGATTGATTGTTTCTGTTCTCCTCTCCACGGTTGTTATCGCCTTGGTTTCCGCTGGTAAGACCACCGTTTTTTCCCCATATCAGAACGATGATGAATTTTCGGACCAACAACTCACGCTGATGAGGGCCAACTTGACCGAATTCAACATCGCAAATACCATGTCCACTCCCATGCTTGTCAACGACTGGCAAGAGCCTCACCGAACGCTCCTCGTTATCGCAGCACCGGAGAAGCCTTTTGACGCAGCTGAGTCTGCTGCAATTTATGACTTCGTCACCGAACGCGGTGGTAAGGTCATCCTCGCCTCGAACTCAACCAACGCACAACTGGTTGCCGAAGAATTCGGAGTGAAATACTTTGACGCTCCAGTCCGAGACGATCCAACAACTGGGCGCTATTATGAGGTTACCAACGATAACGATGAACGTGTGAGCCCAGACACAAAGAAACTGTGGGCTGTTTCATCGGTAACTCGTGGTATTGATACCATGGGCGATGAGAAGGCAATTCCATGCTCACACGACAATGTCCGGGACAAAGAAGTAGAGAATTGCCGAATGCCGGTTTTGTTCCATCGCCCAACGGCCATCCAAGTATTGGATGAGCAACTTGATACAAATCGAGAAATTCATGTGCTCGCCCAAGCCTCTACCTCAGCCCAAATTGATCTGGGTAAGGGCGAAAACAATCCGACCCTCGGAGAAGGTGAAACTGGACTCATCATTCGTATTGACTATCCCGGTCAAGAGGTTCTTGACCAACAACCAAACAATGACTACGGCGAGGTGAGTGTGACAGGAAGCAT
Source organism: Candidatus Poseidonia alphae (assembly GCF_943787815.1). NCBI lineage: Archaea > Methanobacteriati > Thermoplasmatota > Candidatus Poseidoniia > Candidatus Poseidoniales > Candidatus Poseidoniaceae > Candidatus Poseidonia > Candidatus Poseidonia alphae. The sequence continues at coordinate 372,409 of NZ_CALSNW010000001.1, read as the reverse complement.
CGTCTTTGTATCGGACCATTCCGTTCTCGCAAACCACCTTTGGGATGAAGACCGCGCTGCTGCAACCGGAAAGCAACAATGCGATTCGCAACTTTACCAGCAATTCGGTCACATGTGCTGGGAAACAGATTCAGCAGGATTGAATTCGGGTCTGGGCGATACCTCATGGAGCGGCAATTCCATGTTCTTCACGGCACTGATTAACGATATGATGGAGTTCGATAACGAACAAATTTCAACCCAAGTTACTCGTTATCCTGCCCAGTTCAACATCGTCTTTGATGAGAGCCGCCACGTTTCCAGCACTCTTTCCATGCCGTTCACGGAAGCCATTGGGGCGATTGTCTTGCTCACGAGCGATGGCGTTCTCAAGTGGCTCATTATCCTCAACCTTTTCGCACTCCTGGCGATCGCCATCATGGTCGTCCCGGAGAAAGAGAACTGGCGTCACGTCTTTGACTTGACTCGATTCAGGGAGCGGCCAACAAAGTTGGACCCTTCACAATACCACCGACGAACCAGGGATGCTTTGCTCTCCAAGGTTCGTCAATTCAACGACCTGACGCGCGACGAATTCGCCCGCAAGTCTCCCGCCGAAGTAATGCAAATGGTGCGGGAACCCCGCTTGGTTGAACTTGTAAGTTCAAACCGCTCATACTCCAACGAAGAATTGAGGGAATTGATCCCTCACATCCGACGTTGGGGTAATTGAAACAAGGAGGAATAGACATGCAACCCCCAGCCCCCCCAGCAGCCCCGCCCGCGCCAGCACCTGCAGCGCCTGTAGCACCTGCGGCCCCAGCAGCACCAATGCCAATGGCACCTGCTGCACCAGCCGCACCTGTTGCACCTGCAGCACCGGCCGCTCCGGCCCAGCCGAAGCACCAGAGTACACCAGAAGTCCGAGAACGCCTCAAGGCCGTCGGTGCAATCGCAACAGCGATTTCAGCCGAAGTCCAAAAGGTCATTATCGGTAAGGCCCACGTTATCGACAACGTATTGGTCAACATTCTGTCAAACGGAAACCTTCTCTTCGAAGATTATCCAGGTTTGGCTAAGACGTTGATGACCAACACGTTCGCCGATGCGCTCGGTTGCGACTTTAAGCGTGTTCAATTCACGCCGGATTTGCTTCCTGCCGACATCACTGGTACCAACATTTACGACGCCAAGAAGGGCGAGTTTACGTTCAAGCCAGGTCCACTGTTCTGCAATCTCCTCCTCGCTGACGAGATTAACCGTGCACCTCCAAAGACTCAAGCTGCTTTGCTTGAGGCTATGCAAGAGAAGCAAGTTACCATCGGTACAGTGACTCACAAGTTGCCAGCACCGTTCATTGTTATGGCTACTCAAAACCCTGTTGAACAAGAAGGTACATACCCCCTTCCTGAAGCACAACTTGACCGTTTCATGTTCAAGATGTCCGTTGGATATCCTGACCGAGCAGACGAAGACGAAATCCTCGCCCGACGTATCAGCCGTGGAAAGGACGCCGTTGATGTTGACGTCATTACCGACCCTCAACGAGTTATCGCTATGCAACAAGCTTGTGAAGACGTTTACGTCGATCCTGCTCTGCGCATGTACATGGTTGAAATCGTGTCCCGAACCCGTGAAGACCCTCGTGTCCTCGTAGGCGCATCGCCTCGTGGTTCCCAAGCATTGTTGAAGACCTCCCGTGCTGCTGCAGCACTTCGAGGTCGTGATTTCGTCACACCCGACGATGTTAAGGCGATTTCAGAACTTGCACTTGCCCACCGTATTATCCTCAAGCCTGAACACCAAATCAAGGGCTTGGAATCCGGTGAAGTGATTCAAGCTATTCTACGAGAAGTCCCCGTTCCAACGGTCTGATTTCTGAACGAAATCATTGAGGTGAATTGAAGATGTGGAGTCGTAAGTCAGCCATGCTCGGCAGCCTAGCTGTCGCTATGTATTTGCTTGGCCTTACGCTTCGTAACTCTCAACTTGTTACCGTCGCTGTTGTCATCTTTGTCTTCCTAACATGGGCTGCACTCGTGGGGAATCATGCAGATGTCGCATCCAGCGGCCGAAGAGCCGAAGAATGGTCGGGTGAAGAGGGAGTTGCTCTTGGTAGCGTTGTTGCCATGAGGAAACTTTCCAGTGCCCGGATGTTTGAGGACGGCGAATTGAGCGTAACATTGCGTATGCAAAATACATCTTCACTGCCTAAGATTTTGGAAGTACGAGACCGTGTCCCTGAAGTCATGAGAATCAAAGAAGGCGCCAATTACATTTTGATGGAACTTGGCCCTCGCCGTGAAACATACATCGAATATACGGTAGAGTGTCCTTTGCGAGGATTCTACAGTCTCGGTCCGGTCACGGTCCGTATCCAGGACGCTTTCGGATTGTTCCATAAGGAAAAGGAGTTGCATGTCTACAACGACTTCCTTGTGTTCCCTAAGATGGAAGACCTGAAAGAAACATTCGTCAAGTCTCGTGTACCCAAGATTTTCACCGGTGCTGTCAACATTCGTCAACCGGGCCCGGGTTCGGAGTTCTACTCCCTCCGCGAGTACTTTGAGGGAGATTCGTTCCGTGCGATCAACTGGTCTGCTTATGCCCGCTCGGGTAAACTCATGGTCAATGAGCGTGAGCGAGACGCCGTTTCCGACATTATCATCATCGTTGACTCAAGAGCAGTTTCAGAAACAGGACCCGTATCAAGAAATGCATTGGTTTACTCTACACGAGCCGCTGCGTCACTTGCAAAATACTTCCTAGGACGTCGTGACTCCGTTGGGGTTATTGTTTACGGTGATGAAGTCGTCAGCGTTGACCGAGATACCGGCAAGAAGCAATTGTACGTCATTCTCACCAAACTTGCAGGTGCAGTTGCCCGTGGTAACATTCCACTCCAGGTTGTTGTCAACCGTATTCTACCGCACATCAACAAGGGTAGCCCGATCATCTTCCTTTCCAATCTTGAAGATGACCCAACCATTGTCAATGCACTGCGTGATTTCCGTGCACGAGACTTTGATGTCACCGTTCTTTCGCCATCATCGCTTGAGTTTGAATTCGATGCTCGACGGATTGACCGAACCGGTTACGAAGTCATGAAGACCGAGCGCGACGTCCTGATTGGGGAGTTGCGAGGTCTTGGCGTGAACATCATGGATTGGGAGCCTGATATGCTGCTCTCAACCGCTCTTGCTGGGGCACGAGGATTCTGAGGAGGGAAATGAATGGCAATGAAATCCGGTGATACTGCACATCTCTACGATGGAAAGACGGTTCGCTCGTCAGCTCCTTCACGAAAGAAACTCGCAGGCAATGCATCTGCGACTGGAGAGATTCCAAAAGATGCAATCCCAACCGTTGAGATTCCATCGTTTATCGAAAGCCTACTTGGAGGGCCGTTGGTCCCCAAGATGAAGTTCCTACCTCCAGACAAGATGGTCCAAAACCTACAATTTGCTGTTTACGGTGTATTGGTGGCATTGGCGCTCTTGACGTTCATGATTTCACCGCCTGAAGGCACCATCTGGTACATCATTACCGGCAGCCTGGGTGTAGCCAACTTGTTCCAGTTATCGGTTATCGTTGGCGCAACCGTTTCAGGTTTTATGGGCACATACAAGCGTGATGCACGTTTTTCTCTCGCCAGCAACGTTCTCTTTATTCTTGCAATTCTCCGTTTTGCCTCCTCGAAAACATCTTTGTCGAACGATCTCTTCGGCTTCCAGGACAATCCCGGGGCGCTTGCAATCCTGGTCGTAGTTTACTCTGTCCTCCTTATCATGTACTTTGAGTTGAGCAACGGTGTCATTCGTTATTCAATGCTCGATACGAGTATTCGCACCAACGAAGTGTACGTGATGAACCCAAAGAAAATCGTATCAAAGTACCACCGTTCTTTGATCATGAATCCAATTATTGCAACCTTGCTCGCTTGGTTTGTTCTCTCTGCTAACATGATTCTACCCGCAATCGTACGTATCTTCTCATCGGATACGGCATTACGAATGGAAGAATCGGTTGAACTCACATCTGTTTACGGCGTTGCCCTTGGAACACTCTTCGTGTTCATTGTAGTTGGTGGTCTCTTTGGTCTGAATCTTCCAACTCACCTTCAACGCTACCGTGAAAGCAAGGCAGAGTAATCAATTGTCGTTACGCTCACCGATTGACAATTGAGTGATCAATTCCTCAAGCAAATTGGAGATGTCACTGCGTTGCGTGAGCAGATGAGTAGAATGTTGGCTTGAATTCAGCTGCTCGCTCACCCATCCATTGTCGAGAGAGGGAATGGTCAATTTGTGGTTCCCGGTATTCCCAATTAACGAAATCATTGCTGCATAGTAGTTGAATGAAACTTCGTCAAATCGTTGATTGAGCAACCCAATGCTCCGATTGACTTCGTGTTGCGGGATGATGAACCTCCATTGAGCGTTATTTGACTCGAATGAACAGATCCGAATGTTGGCTGCATGGAATTCCTGTAACACATCGCTAAGCGCTGAAGTTGACCGATGCATGTATTTGGTTTCGACAACAATGCAGGCCACCTTTGGTATACATGCGACTCCTTTAGGAGCACTCAATTCATGAATGTCAGGTCCAATGACGGTTTTCATTCCAGTCTTCTCGTAACTGTAGAGGTGACGAATTTCTATTGGAATTCCAAGTGTATAAACGGGTTCAACTGTGGCTGGATGAATGATTGGGGCGTCAATGTGTGAGAATTCTATGGCTTCTGCGTATCCCAAGTAAGGAATTGGGGAGGAATGAACACCCCAACGAGGGTTGACAGGGTAGATTCCGAGGACGTCCTTCCATAACACAACACGTTGCGCATCGAGCAACGCAGCCAGGGCTGTAGCCGTGTGGTCGCTACCACCCCGGCCAAGCAAGGCGATGTTGCCATCCTTCCCTTGGCCAAACCACCCAGTGACCACGGGTGTACCATGGAGTGCCGAGCGTTGAAGAAGTTCTGTTGATTGTTTCATGTCCACGGTTTGGGCTGTTGTTGTCCCATCCAAACAAAGACCAATGTCTTCCGCTCCTACTGGGTGTGCATCGATTCCGTGCTCGCTTAAGGCAAAGGCGACAACAAGTGCAGAGAGTCGTTCCCCAGCAGCAAGCAGTCGATTGTAAGCACCGGAATCATCACGGTCCGTGGCGAGAATTTCGAGCGCATCCTCAATCCCCTTGAGAACCAATTGAAAGGTATCGTGTAAGGGGGAGTTGATGAGGTTCGGTGCAAAACGCAAGTGTTGACTCGCTAGATCGTTGACCAAGCGTCCAGCATACCGTGGTTCTTTTGCTGCTCGCATCAGTCGGTCGGTTGTCCCCCATAGAGCAGAGACAACGATAATACAGGGGTTCGTTGAGTTCAGCATGACTTCAGCGATTCGATTAATATCGCTTGCATCGCGGAGACATGAGCCTCCGAACTTGTGAATCTCTGGGGGTTCAAACATTCAAAAACCCTCCTCGAATCATCAAATCTGAGACTACCAATATTGCCATGGCTTCCACAACAGCAACGGCGCGAGGGGCAAGCACTGGGTCGTGGCGGCCCTTTACGGTCAAGGATTCCTGCTGATTTGTTTTCATATTGAGCGTCATTTGACTTTGGGGGATGCTTGACGGAGGTTTGAAGGCCACACTGACTTGGACTGGAGAGCCTGTCGACAGACCGGCCAACGCTCCATCCGGCCGTTCCCCTTCCATGACGGGTGCGTCTGATGTTCCACCCCACGCACTGTTATGCTCACTTCCGGTCATGGTTTGAACGCCAAATCCATGACCAAATTCAACTCCGCGTGCAGCTGGAATTGATAACATCGCTCGGGCAAGCGCCGGTTCAAGTCCATCAAACCATGGCTCGCCGACACCCAATGGGAGCCCGTCCACTACCAAATCAACGCGTGATCCGATGGAATCCCTTTGTTTCCGATATGAACTGATGAGTTCTGTCATGGCTTGTGCGGCAACGGGGTCGTAGCAACGCATGTGTTGGCTGGCTTCACTTTCCAACGTGGGGGGACACTCATCAAGATGGCGTGCTTCAACGCTTCCTATGGCTCCAACATGTGCGCGGAAAGCAACTCCTTTTTCGGCCATCCAAGGGCGAAGCAGAGCCGCTATCGCAACAAGAGGGGCGGTCATCCGTGCGCTTGAGGTCCCTCCGCCTCGTAGGTCAGCCTTTCCTTCAGTTTTCAGCATCATGACCATGTCTTGGTGACCTGGTCGAGGATGGTCGGGGAGGAATCCATAGTCCTTTGAACGAACATCGCTGTTTTTGATTCTACACTCAACGGTTTCTCCGGTACTGATTCCGTTCTCCAGCCCCGATAACCACATGACCTCATCCGTTTCTTTGCGTTGACTGCTGTATGGGCCACCAGGTTTGCGCATGTTCATGGCGGTTTTGAGGGCATCCTCATCAAGAACAATCCCCTTTGGTAAGCCATGGAGCACTGCACCTACATGAGGGCCGTGACTTGACCCATAAAGGGTCAACCGCAACTGTTCACCAAGAGACATTTGCATGATGGGTCAATGTTCCCAGCCGTGGGGCCTTCAAGAAGGTGTTCACTCTTCAGGCCCATCGTTTTGAGAGGATAAAAACGCGGTCTCGATGATTTCAGCATCCTTGTAGCGGATGCCGTACCATGATTTTATTCGTTCAATTGTTGGTTTTTGTTGGCTTGGGACGACGATGACAAGTGCAGGCCCTGAACCGGTCACTCCAGCAGCCCGGGCGCTGTTGACAAAGGAATCATTGGTCATTTTACGGCCTTCAGTATCGCCAAGAACAGCAACCATTCCACGCCCATTCCAAGTTAATGCGACCAACTCTTGGTTGTTTTGGAGTGCTGAGAGGGCCTGTTGAAATGCAGCTGTATGGGGGACGAAGTCTTCGAAAGTTGGACGGTGTTTTCTTGCACCTCTCAAGACGAGGATAATGGTCCAATCAGATGGATTTGGACCACTTCCTTCCAACAATATTCCGGATTGAACCTCAGCCTGGGGGTCGATGAGTTTCCAGCCTTTTGTGGCGCATGCCCAAGCGTCGTCAAGCGAGCCGGTCATCGAAACACCTGCGGCGATCTGAGCATGGCCGGAGAGTTCGACAGCCAATTCATCGCTGACCTCTATTTCGGTTGCCTCTCCCAGAGCACGGAAAGCTGCAACGCAAAGTGCTGAAGATGACTTCAATCCTTGCTGTGGTGGGATCTTTGAATTGACTCCCCAATGCAATTGTTCACTCGTGAAGCCTTTGGGAAGTGCAAGGCCCGCATCCATCCAAACTTGGAGTATTGAGGCGAAGAGATTGTCATGGTCGTGAACATCACGCTTGCTTTTTTTATCCAGCAAGCGAACGGTCATCGGGAGGTCCAAAGCGATACTTGCTCCGTAACCAAGAGCGGCAGCATGGAGAAGACTACAAGCACCATGTGCCGTTCCCTTCCCCAAAACTCCCATTTTTTATCTCTCCTCGACACTGCTCTCTATTGCGGTGCCAACGTGACGCCCCTTTCTCCCAAGCCAACCGATGACGATGGTATGTCGTGGTAACTCAGTTACAGAGTGGCGAGTTTTGTTTTGGCCGACCAAGCGAACAGTTTCTGCTTGTTGCATAAATACATGGCCTTCATTAGGCTTTTGCATGTTATGATTCATCCGATGGAAGTTAATTTTCAGCATCGGCCGTTGTTCAATTTTGATTCGGCCCAATGTTGCCGACCGACTTCCACCGGTTTCGCTTAGAATCAAAACCTCGTCTCCACTGCTCAATTCGCTCATGTATTTCGTATTCCCGTCAGCCATCAATATGTACGAATGTGGCGCTCCAGCATTGACTCGGAAAGGACGGGTTGGGACAAATGAAGAAGGGATTGTTTCGCTGTGAATCAGGAGCATTTGAGATGAACTTGAACCAACAAGGACGCCCTCTCCAACATGAAGTAATGATGTGAAATCAAGGCAATAGCGGTCACCAATACCCCCATCTTCAACACTCTGTATGGAAAAGAATTCCAATTCCATAGGTTCTGGCTTCCTTCGTTCGTGGTGAACGGCATTGGATTCCACTTCAAGTCGTTGTGATTTCGTGACCAGGGCGGCTTCAATCAGTTCCTGTGAGTTTGCGACCAGTAAAGCGTCTACGCCTTGTTCTAGCGCAAAGCCGGCTCCTTGAGCCTGCTGCGGTGTTGTAATTATTGCTGCGATTTTGGTCGCCGAGCCTTGGCGTGCAGCAATGAGGTTCTCAAGTGGAATCATCGACCACGTTTCGCATTCAATGAGCAACCAGTCAGCACTTCCAATGGCCGCCTTCGATCGGTTTTGTGATGTTTCATCGGCAACAACAAAGTATCCGCCCAGGACAGAGGACGGGCCATGTATCAAGGCTCCATCAACTGAAAATTCGTTATCTTTCGTGGGTTTTTCAACCCACAATCGGTCGATTCCTTCCGCTATGACGGGAAGTTCACCGTTGCGCACATCAACCCAGATTTCCATGAACTCATCTCACAAGCCGTTTGAACTCAATGCATGCTCAACATCAGCATTTTCATGCACGATCATCATGAGTGCTCGCGCTAAGTCTTCTCGTTGTGGATGTGCGAACACTTGACGTCCCATGCAAACCCCTGATGCACCAGCATCCATGGCTTCATGGACCATGGTGATAATCGCCCGAGCATTACCGGTTGAGGGCCCTCCTGCGACGAGAACCGGAATTGGTGCTGCGGAAGAAACCACAGAAAAGCTTTCTTGATCACCGGTCCAAACCGATTTTGCAGCATCGCACCCCATCTCAAAAGCGAGTCTTACACCATGTGCTTGTCCGCCCGTCGGGTCGTTTTCCATCACATTAAGATGCTCTCCACGAGCATAGATCATTCCAAAAGATGGCAACTGTTCATGATGCGCCTGACGATTGAGTTCTCCCATTCGTTCAATCATAGCCGCTTCGTGGTGGCTACCTAAATTGACTTGGCTTGAAACGGCCAGGCCACCTCTGCCGATGGTTTCGTCGGCGTGGCCAACGATGACTTTGTTATCGCTATCTGGGCCACCGTGGCGTGTTGATACTGAATAGTGCACAACCATTGAAGTCATCGTTCCTTCGCACAGGTGAGCGTATTTGCTCACCACTCCTTTTTGGGCTACAATGGCATTGACGCCTGCTTTTACCAGTGAGATGATGGTGGCCTCGAGGTCTTGTAAGCCCTCTGTTGGATAATCGGAGGCGCCGTGGTCGATTGGAATCCAAACACCTCGGCCACCAGGCAGGAGGGCGTCAAGTCGCGTTGCCTTGTCCATGGTGTGTCGAAGCGCCCCTCATCATCAAAGGTTTGTATGTGGGAGTTCATTCAACCTGGTCGCTAAACCACTGCAAAATGGCTTGTTCGGCACCTTGCAGATGTTCTTGGTAGGTCGAGCGGGCGATGTCCATGTACTCAGCTAATCCCTGAATGGTGACCAGTTTTGGCTCTTTGTAATAGCCGTGTTTTGAAGCAAGTGCGAAACAATCGTTTTGTCTCGGGGTGAGAATGGCTGTAATTTCATCAGTGTTGCTCCGCACGTTATGAACTCGCACTTCATCTGGCTCCAACACTACCTTGCACAACTTGACAAATGTTGAAATCGATTCCGGGAGGCCGCGAATGTTAACGGTGATTGCACCATCATCAAATTCGTATGGAGGTAGAATGTGAATGTTCTCGGTGTTGGATGCAAGGCAAACCAAAGGATGCCTGTTCCAAATCACGACAGCGTCGCTTTCCCGTTCGTTCAATTTTTGCTCTACAGAAATAAAACCAAGGCCGTCAAGGTCTTTGACGGTCTTTCCTTCTTGATATATGGGGAGTACTATTTGTTTGACACCCGAAGGTTCAACGGCCAAATGGCCCATAACTTTCAGATTTGACACAATTTCGCCAAGTTCTCTAAATTCAGTTGTAGCAAGAGTCGTTTTAGACCAACTTAACGATACCTCTCGCATATCATAACGGTAGGGTCTTGCCTTCTTATGTCTTCATGCAATATTTCTGGCAAATTATACTCATTCTTGAACATCGTATGTTTCAAGTGGTGACTGCACATGGAGTAAGGTATGCAGCCGACCGATTACCTCCTTACATTTGCGTTGGGCGGGGCTTTTGTGATGGGCCTCTTCTTCATTGTAATGCGAAGGGAAGCGCAGGTCAATGTCCAAAGCGGCATGAGTGCAGAAGGACTTATGAAGCAACATTCGGGCATGGGATTTGGTAAAGCCAAGAAAAATTTAGACCGCAAGTTGGCCGCAGTACAAGATATTCTGCGCCGTCAAAATCATTCGGACCTCGGTTCGGCAGAAGAGCGGTTTGCAAAACGTCGTGAAGAGGAGCTAATCGCAGAAGAAGAAGCTCGTCGCCGTCGCGAACTCGAAGATGCAAAGCGCGAAGATGATGAGGAAGACGAACGCCAGCGTCGTGAATTAGAAATGGAGCAAAAAGCAGCACAAAGGGCCGCAGAAGAAGATCGCCTTGCAGCTGAGCGCGAATCAGCACGGCAACTGGAACTTGCTAGCGCAGAATCTGACCGCTTGGAAGAGATAGAAGCTGCCCGTGAACAAGAGGCGCTGGAATCCCGTGAAGCAGCACAGCGAGCCATGTCTGAATTGCAAGCACGTTTGGAACGTGAGGGTGCTCAATCATCCGATGTTCAAGTTTCGTTAATGTGGAACAATTACAACGATTTGGATCTGCACGTCGTTTGTCCTTCTGGTGAGCGTATCCACGGTGGAAACAAGAATTCGGACTGTGGCGGTGAACTGGATGTGGATGCTAACGTCCGTGCAGAAACTCGCAAACCCGTTGAGAACGTGTTCTGGCAAGAAGGGAGCGCTCCTGCAGGCAAGTACCAAGTCTATGTCCACTATTACAAGAAGCACAACAAGCGCCGTAGCAAGGACCCAACGAAATTCCAACTCATTGTCAATGCGGGCAGCGACCTTATGGAATTCAATGGAGACTTGTCAATGGGCGACCCGATCATGCTTGTAGCTGAATTTGTGCTCCCTTCTCTCGAAGAACGTGCAGAACGTCGAAGGGAACTTGAACAAGAACTTCTTGCTGCAGGTGGAGAAATTCCAACTGAAATTTCCGAACAAGAAGAGGAGCGACAAGCTGAAATCGCTGCTGCTGAATCTCAACGCTTAGAAGAAATTGAAGCGGCGAAAGAGCAAGAAATGTTGGAATCCCGTGAAGCAGCACAGCGAGCCATGTCTGAATTGCAAGCACGTTTGGAACGTGAGGGTGCTCAATCATCCGATGTTCAAGTTTCGTTAATGTGGAACAATTACAACGATTTGGATCTGCACGTCGTTTGTCCTTCTGGTGAGCGTATCCACGGTGGAAACAAGAATTCGGACTGTGGCGGTGAACTGGATGTGGATGCTAACGTCCGTGCAGAAACTCGCAAACCCGTTGAGAACGTGTTCTGGCAAGAAGGGAGCGCTCCTGCAGGCAAGTACCAAGTCTATGTCCACTATTACAAGAAGCACAACAAGCGCCGTAGCAAGGACCCAACGAAATTCCAACTCATTGTCAATGCGGGCAACGACTTGCTTGAGTTCAGCGGAGAACTTTCTACCGGCGACCCAATCATGATGGTTACTGAATTTGTCCTTCCATCTCCCGAAGAGCGAGAAGAACGCCGCCGTGATCTTGAGAAGCAAATACAGGATGCAAAAGGAGGCTCAACTGCCGACAAGGCCCCTCACGACGAGGAGAAACTCCCTGAAGAGGCTGAAGAAAAAGGTTCGACTGCCGTTGAAGGAGAGTCCAAGGATGGTTCATCCTCCCAAGAACTACCTGGTGCTCCAGACCTTGATTTGCTCATGGGCGATGATGATTCTGAGGATTAATCCTCAAGAAATAATATCGTCCAGTGTTTCTGAATCGATTCCGTTACGAATCGAACGAGCAATGCGACGCCCTGTGGACATGAACCGCTCATTGATGTCTGAATAAGGCGAACCACCTACAAAGGGATTTGAGCCGGCGACAATACGAGCGCTGATTTCAAAGACCTTGAATTCGAGTTGGTCAGTAACGATCGTCTCAAGACAAAATGGCCCGAGCATACCTCGTGATCCTTCTTCAAGATTGAACGATGCTGCAACAGTGCCTTCAGCCATTTCAAAAGCCCGTGGTAACAACGACTCACGAATGACAACGGGTTGGTTTCCAGTTACGACAAAAGATGGTTCAAGGTCCATTTCTCTCAAATCTCGCAAGCTTCCAAGTTTGTAAAATTCATCAACATTGCTTTCGTCTCTTCGGTCCATTGAGAGCAATTCAAGCCGACCAAGGTTCTTGCCTGCATGTTGGCCACGGCCTTGGACTTGATAGCCGTCGGTTGCCGTGGGGTCAAAGAAGAAATGGAGGTAATATCTGCACCCCAGCACGTATTCTTGGATGGTGAATTCTTCTTCAATATCGACGTTCCTTCTGAAATCTCGGTAGTCGCGGGCGATAAAATATCCACGACCTCCCTTTGCCCCAGCATACTTGACAATGACCGGGCCGGCGATGTTGTGAGGGTCTTCAATGACCTTGGGCATGGTACATCCGCCTTTTTCAAGCCACTCGCGTTGGAGCGCTCTGCTGCTTTCCCAGTGCAGGATGTTACGGTTTCCAAATGTTGGGACTTCAAGGTTTCTAAAATTCGTCGCACCAAGGTATTCAACGAGAGAACCATGAGGTATGATGATGACATTCTTTGAGCGAAACCACTCTGCGTGGTCAAGCATTTCTCGGTAGTCATCGAGCATGAGCCATTCGTCGGGTTCAGCCCCTGGGAAGGCTTTGTAAAATCGCCGACGGTTTTCACCAACAGCGATTCCAAGTGTTCGAAACCCTTCTTGGCGGGCTCCGTGCAGGATTTGAAGGGATGAGTGTGAGGCGACCACGCCGATGGTAATCTGGCTGGAATCATAGCCTGCGAGCCAACTTTGAACAGTCTCGTAATCTACGCCCATGCCGAGGGGTTTCGTATTCGCTCTATGAGTGTTATGCTGGTTTTTTGTCTATCTGTAAATCTTGGAACAACATATCCCGTCTCCGGGACCTTGTGATGGATTCTGCTGAGCATGCATCCGAGGTGAAGGGTTCATGTGGTGGATTGGGCTCCAAGGAAGCATGGGACAAGACGTACCTGCGGTTCGCATGACTTATGGAGGATACTTGCAACTCGATTCTCTTCTCGACCTCCAATCCGGTCCGGAAGGATATACTCCTGCACCATCAAACGATGAACTCCATTTTATCGTCGTCCATCAAACCTTTGAGCTGTGGTTCAAACAGATTTTGCGAGAGTTGAAGGAAGCAAGAGACCTCATGACATCAGAGCGTGTCCAAGAGGCTACAGTGCCCGTTATCGTCCATCATCTTGAAAGAGTTTCAGAAATATTCAGATTGCTTGCAAACCAGTGGAAAGTCATGGAAACACTCACTCCTCAAGACTTCCTCGCATTCAGGGACCGCCTTGGTACTTCTTCAGGATTTGAATCATGGCAGATGAGGGAAATGGAAGTGCTGCTCGGACTTGAAAACGAGCAACGAATGGGCGGCATGGACCCTCTTGCTCACATGGAAAAACTTGCTGGAGAAGGTAAAGTATCACCTTCTGCCCTCGCAGATTTCCACAACACGCATTCTCTTCCTTCGCTCAATGATGCTTTGATGTCCTGGCTCGGAAGAACGCCAATACATGGCTCCTCTCCGGATGGAAATGACGATACTGACGTGGTTCTTGATTATGTAAACAAGCATCTTGACTCCATGTCGGAACATGGAGAATCGGTCATCAAGCACATGATCTCGATCGGACACGGTGATGAAGCAACGATCCGCCCTAGGATTGAGGCTGGAGTTCATGGCGCTCGCTCTTTCCTCATCGGAGAAGAGGGTGTCATTCGTTCTCGAGCAGGTTTGTTGTTTATTGAATCTTATCGGGACCTACCTTTGCTATCGTGGCCTCGTAAACTCATTGACAGTTTCGTAGAACTTGAAGAATCCATGCTTCTCTTTAGAACCCACCACGCACGAATGGTAGAGCGAATGATTGGGCGAAGGATGGGGACTGGTGGTTCAAGCGGTGTAGATTACCTGGACGCTACGACCAAATATCGTATCTTTGTTGACCTCTGGGCTGTCAGGACCATGCTCGTCAAACGCGACGCACTTCCAAGTTTAGAGCATGCAGAATTTTACGGATTCTCATCCTCTTGAGCCCTGCTTGTTGCAAAGCAGCAAAAGGCACTGATCTTGCCTCAAACGTCATGACAGAGGTAACCGTTTGTTTGTCAATCGACCTTTGAACGGGGTCCAGAGGATGTGATTGAAATCACTCGTGGGGGTCAATGTCGATAGGAATCAAATGATTCTCGTATTCGTAAAGAGCAATCTTGAGCGGGTCGAGAACGAAACGAGCAGATGCTTCTTCGAGCCCGTAAAGGGAAATCAGTTCGTCTTTGAATTCTTGGCGAAGGACTTCTTCAGTAGCGTAAAGTGGAGCGCCCATTCCAATTTGAAGGGCTCTTGCACCAATAATTCTAGCTCGTTCAAATCGTGTGTGGAGTCGTGCGGGCTTGACCATTTTTGTACACCTGCGAGCAAAGTCGCAAACCGCCGACAGGCCGACTCTTCTTGAACCTACCTCTGCCGTTGGACGTTCATTCGCTCTCAAAAAACTGTTTAAGAGGTGACTTATTCATCAAGCGGCGGTGCATAAAGAGGGCAGGGAGAAGCATGATGGCGAGCCCAGCTGCAGCGGCTACAGCCAACCATGCAGGATTCCAACGTTGGCCCTCCGAACCAACATCGGTGATTGCACCATCGATTTCCACACGGCCCGTTGGAGCGTCGGAAGATACGGTCAAATTCCGAACTCCAGGCCGTTCAAGCATTACGGCGAATGAACCGTTTCTTGTGGTTTCAAATTGGCTTAAATTATACGATAATGTGGACGAATTAAGTTCCCATGACTCCCGAGCAAGATGAGGGTGAATTCGGTTTTCCGATGTGTGTGGGGTTGGTTCGATATACCATATGCGGAGTACATCTCCCGCTGAGGCATTCCAATCAATGGTCCCATTTCCAACTGTCATCGATTCCAAACCCGACCAATTCATTGTGGAATTCTCCAATGTGGAGTTGAGGTCCATGGCTTGACGCGTTCCTGTCAGCAAATGTTTCCCGTTGACGACTAGAGAGGGATAGAGCAACAAGCGATATTCTTGGTCGAATCGTAGTTTTGATTCAGATAAGAAGGTCAGGTCTTGATTGGATGGGTGATGTTGGATGATGAGAGCCTCAGTTTCATTGAGGGCATTCACTTGCTGCGAAACTTGTTCACACGGTTCGCACCAGTCTGCACTGAAGTATTCCAGAAGGTGTGCGGGTTGATGAAGGTCACATGAGGAGTTGGTCAAACAATCAGCGGAAAATACCCGGATGTCAAGGAGAGCACCAGGCAGGTCCACATCAGTTTCATCCTGAAATCCATGGGCTGGAGTCACAGGTAAAATCATCAGGGTCGCAAGCAGAAATGGGAGAGAAAACCGCCAACGCATGCATGGGGGTGGAGGCATTTGTTCAAAAGGGGTCTGCTACCACACCCAACCATGGAACTGCCTTGGTGGCGTCGCCCGTCCACCCTGCCGTTGATGTTGTTCATCATGGCGCTCCTCATTATTGTGGTAGGGGGAAGCATACGCATCAATGATGCTGGCGAATCCTGTCCAGAATGGCCAACGTGCTTTGGCTCATGGCATTTTGATATTTCTGAAGCAGAGCAATCGGCCTATTGGGATGCGAATCCAGATCAAATTGATTCCCGTGGAGAAGACCATCGTTATACGACCTTCCAAATCTTTGTGGAATGGTTCCATCGTTTGCTGGTTGGAATCATTGCAATCCCAATCATACTCAATGCATTCCTTGCAAAAAAGCGAGTCGCAGAGTACGGTGAATCGGTTCACAAAGTCTCTTGGTTTTCGCTGGTATTGTTAGCAGTACAGGCTACTGCGGGTTATGTTACCGTTCGGTTTGATAATGCAGATTGGACCGTTGCCCTGCATCTTTCGCTTGCAAGCATCTTTGCCGCTGGATTGCTCTGGCAGTTCATGTCGATGAAAATCACTGAAGGTGCATCTTGGAACTTCTTGAAATCACCAAAAACATATACGGAGAAGCACTTCAAACGAATGAGTACAATGGCGGGAGCAGTGGGTGTTCTTCTTGTACTCGGCGCCTGGGTTTCTTCTTCTGCGGGAGGAAACTACAATCAAAGTTGCTCGGTTGGTTTACCTAACGGATGGCCGAAATGCCAAGGCTCATTCCTTCCCTCACTGAATGAACCCGGCATCTTCATCCAAATGATTCACCGCACAGGAGCCGTTGTTGTTGGTTTGATTCTCATTTTGGGCGTTTCAAATCTCCGTGTTTCGGGCCAGGGACTCGCTGGAGCCAATGATCTAACTCGGTTTGGAGAAATCACTGCCGGCATATGGATGCTGAATGTCATGGTCGGTGGTTCTTACATCGTTTTCGCCAAAATTGGTGACTTTCCTGAATGGCTCTCGTTGCTGCACCTGGTGGTCGGAGTTGCCGCCTTCCTCTCCGCCATGTTGGCCGTATTTGCATTCCGCTTCGCACATTCAACGGTTCATGACCATGAAATTGGAGTTGAACAGGAATGACGGGCGAGGAAGAAGTCGGACGAGAACCCACCCCTCATCCTGGCATGCTCAAGGTCATGATACAACTCATGAAACTCCGAGTGATTGTGCTCTTGCAGGTCACTGCAATTTGCGCAATATTGGTCCATGACGCTCTTGCTCGCTATGATTTGATCTTGTCAGAACGAACGTGGGCAGATACGATCATCGCTTGCATTGTCACTGTCGTTGGAGGGACGTTGTCAGCAGGCGGTTCAAATTCGATTAACATGTGGTACGATGCGGACATTGACCCGCACATGCGGCGAACTCAAAACCGCCCGATTCCTCAAGGGCATACGACGCCACGTTTTGCTCTCATTTTTGGAACCTCCATTGCAATACTCGGCTCAAGTATCTTCTTCATCCTGAGTTGGAAAGCTGCGTTTTGGTCGTTTTTCTCCGTCTTGTTTTATGTTTTCATTTACTCCATTTGGCTTAAGCGAAGAACACCACAAAACATCGTCATTGGAGGGATCGCAGGTGCAACACCTCCACTCATTGGCTGGGCAGCCGCAGCGGGAGACTCCATCTCCAGCCTCAATCCTTTCGATTTGGGTTCGCCCATTCCATGGATGCTGTTTTTCCTTATCTTCCTGTGGACACCACCTCATTTTTGGGCTCTGGCTTTGTATCGCTCAGGTGAATATGGAAAGGTCAACATTCCGATGTTGAACGAAGTTAAAGGGGCAGAACATACCCTTCTCCAATCAAAAATATACTGCTTTTTGCTGTTGGCTTTAGGGGCGGTGCCACTGTTCTGGCCGGAATCGGGTCTGCCTCTCTTGTGGGCATTTGTCTCTGTAGGCCTTACCTTGTGGTATGGGAAGTCGGTCTGGGACATCGACCCTGCTGAACCCTTTGATGAAAACGGACGAATGCCCAAAGCTGCAAAATCCTTCTTCCGCAGCTTGTTTTATCTGGGCTGGATGTTCCTCAGTTTGGTCTTGATTTGTCTCATTCCGCCTTCGTGGTTGGGTTTCCTGGGGCCTTTGTGACAAAACATAGCCCTGTTATCGGGGAGTCGCCTCAACCGTCATGTTCATGTGAGAACCGCAGGTCGCAGGGACAGCGAGCGGCAGTCGCATAGCCTGGCCATTGCGCTGGATTGCTAATCCAGTGGTGTCTCACCTCGGGAGTTCGAATCTCCCCTGCCGCGCCATTCAATGATGTACATCATTCGAAGAATTCATCGAATTCATCTTCATAACGCTTGGAATTGCTGTTTCGCTTCCGGGCATCTACGATACGCTTGAGTCGCTTTCGCTTTTTGATGATCACGGGCAAGAGGATGAAATTCAGAAGCAGGACGCCCAACAGCGCGCCTCCAGCGTATTGGAATTCTTCTTCCAGCATGTATTCGTTGAACGTTTTTAGCCAGGGGATTCCGAGTGGGGGCTCGGGTTCGGGTTCGGGTTCTGGGATGAGGTGTTGATTGTACGACCACCAATCATCGTCGATGTTTACTCGCTCGATGTTGGGCGAGGGGTATGAGGCGATTTGTTGCTCGTTACCGACATAATCCACTGGGGCCAGGATGTAGTAGTATGTTCGGTAGGCTCTGATGCCATCAATCTCAATGCCGCTTTGGTTGAAGGTGCCTTGTTCGCCAGGGACCCCTGTGAGGCTAGCAGCAATGGGGTAGATGTACTTGAGATTCACATTCGACGGTTGACTTTCAATGCGGTAAAGGTTCCAGTTTAAGTCGCCCTGGGCTTCATGGTCGGGCCAAGTCCATGTGAGGTTGACTACATAACAAATCGACCAGTCTGATCTCCGGTCGAAACAATCGGTATCGTTTGTGAATGACCATGAATGGTCAAACTGTATGACGGAGGTAGTGGGTGGGATGGCGTCACCACAAAGAAGCCCTGCCTCTCCATTCACGCGGGTAACGTTGACCATCTGGTAATTCGGGTTGCCTTCACGGTCAACAGGTATAACGGCGTATGAGGCGCAAATACCAGTTTCAAGGGGCTCAGGGTCCACCCATTGCGTTGCTTCAATGGAAAGTCCAACAGCAAATGAGTCGAGCGTTAATTCTTCCCACAAGCCGTCGTTCACGCCATTATTTGGTTCGGGGAAGTAGACAGATCCTTGGATGCCTTGGAATTTGTAAATGTTCCACCCTCCAACATATGGGTTGGATATGTCTCCGGCCGGAATCCAGTCGAGTTGAATCTTTCCAGCTTCTAACGGCGTCCAGTTGAGTTCTTCTACGCTAGCATTTGTGGAGGGCAGGATTCCGATCAGGAGGATGGCCCCGCTTGCGGTTAATTCAATGTCGACGTTGTAATCATCATCGATTTCGTAAAGGTTTGGTACTTCGATGTAATTCCACTGACTTGAGTCCATTGTTGGCAGAATTCTGAGGTCAACCGTTGAGAGGTCAACGCTTTCGGGGAGAAGTTCAGTGAGGTTCATGGAAAGTTCAATTCCACGCAATCCCGGTTCGCTTTCTTCATCATTGGCCAAGATCTCTACTCCAACGAGCATAAGTGGTGATTTACCTCCGCCGATGGCGTAGTTCGTTCCTAAGTAAGGGAGTGCGATTTCATGATTCGCATAGGCAGCAGTTTCAGTAACGGCCTCCCCTCTGAAGTAAGGCTCTGCCTCGATGCTGATTGCATTGAGTACGTCGAATTCAATGTAGTTGTACTCAATGTTCCCGAAGGGGTCTCGAGCCTCAAGCGAAATGTTGTGGTGCCCAAGGCCAAAATCTGCTCCTGTTTTATTCAATACCTGGCCCTGCCCCCATACATAGAAGCCTTGCCTCCAGGTGAAATTGAGAGGTTGGGATGCGATTTCACTGAACCTTGCAACCAGTTCAATGGTGTCGGAGGTCCGATAGATACCGTTCTGGATGTTTTGTTGAATGTTAGGGTTGATTTTACCCGATTCAACGTTTGTTGTGACGGTGAGGACATTGTCGGAGGTGCGTACATCCTCTCCATTCTGGAAGATGTTAGGAAGTCGAACACGCAGCAATCTGTTCGGTCCTGTTGTAGTCATGTTGAACATACATGTAGTGGATTCGCCCGGCAACAGTTCCTCAATTTCACAATCCAGTTCCACTTCCAAGTCGAATTGAGGGCTGTAGACTTCAAATTCGGCAGTGACGTTATAGACGGACATGTTGCCTTGATTGCTAATGACCGAATGAACTCGGTCAATGCCGTAGTAAAACGATGTGCCTTGATTGTCATGACTGGGGTAAAGGTCGCTCACTTGAAGGTCGATGCTGTCGTCAACGATCAATGTCATCTGAGCGACATTGTCGTGCGTGTTCATGTCGGCATAGGGTGTGCCTACGCTTTCGAAGACCCCCCACTTGAGTATGAATTCCCCTTCTTGTGAATAACTCATTGCGGGCAGATTCTTATTGAACGAGGTGAATCCACCCCACGCAGGTAGGTCGGTGACATTTTGGTAGGCCTCTTTGAGCAGAATTGTATCGTCGATTGACCACAACTGCCAGCCGAATGTTGCATCAAGGTTGCATCCGCCACATATCGTTGCTTGGCCACGAGAATTGAGGATGTAGTCTGTGTCGGTGTTGATCACTTCATGGCCTTGGTATACGGCGAGGCCGTCTACATTTTCAAGCGGGTTGTGGGCCTCGTTGATGATCACGTCTGAATAATAAGCGGTCACGTTGATGAGATAGCGGAGTTCGTCGTCGGACGGGTTGGAATCCGGGATGTCAAAGGCAAATAAAACGGTAAAAACGCCCTCGGAATTTTGACCAGGTGTCCATTGTTCAAGCGATGTGAAATTGTTGCTAGTGGATGGATTGATGTTTCCAATGTTGATGATTCCCTTTTCTTCATAGTTGGATTTGCACGCCGATGAGGTGACGTCGCCCTCGCATACATACCACGCCATGCCGCGATTGAGTCCTGCAGGAGCACCTGCATAATTGTAAATCTCAACCGTAAATTCTATGTTTCCAAACGATGAATACCATTTTGTTTCATCGGGCTGACTGGCACTGGCAATGCCGAGTGATTGGCTGCTGTTGGCTGACGCGGAAGGGGCGACGGCCAACGTGCCGAGCGTAGAGAAGAGGAGCAGAAAAACAAGGCCTAGGCCTGCTTTTGAGTTAGGTCTCGCACATTGCTTACGCTCTGTCATCGTATGTTCCTCGCAGTGGGGCTTCAAAGACTCATCGCTTCATTCTAACAAAATCATGCATCTTTTGCCTGCTTTGGGTTGTTCGGCTTGGTCCGAGGCTTGCGAATTAAATCCTCAACTGCATTCTAAATGCGGCAACCTCATGAATTGCGCCCTCCGAGCCATCTCTCATGCGACAGGCAGGTGAGGCAAACCTCGTTCGAGACGAACGTGGCCTTACTGCCGTGATTGAATTTCTATCAGCCTTCACGCTTTTCCTGATGATCCTCACGGCCTTTCTTTCCCTAGCCCAACTCCAAATGGGTTCAAACGACCCAGCAACCGACCGTCTTGACAGGGCTGCAGCGATGGGCCTTGACCGCCTTACCTCCGGTGAAGGTTGGTTTGTTCCAGGAGGCGATGGCGGCCTCGATTATGCAAATTCGACTTCGGACTGGCATTTGCAAGACGCTTCAACCCTCTATCAGGGGCGCGTCCAACCCGGATTGCTTACCAATCATCGCTTGGACGCCGCCAAAATACTTGCACTTCATGAAATCACAGAAGACGGCATGGCTGCAGGCATTGGATTGGGCGATGAAATGAGCCTCTTCCTTTCAATTAAGGTCACTGAAAGCCAAAATGAAACCCGACAGGACTCGTATCTCTTTAGCGGAGGGACTGAACGAGGAACTGCCTCCTCTTCATCAACAGCCTACCGTAGTTTTCAACAAGATGGGGAACTGATTCAAATCGTACTTGAAGTTCACGACGGGGGCAGAAAAAACAATCCTTTGCACCTCAATGAGGTCGTAGCACGCCCGTCCTCAAACGGCCCGGAGTGGATTGAAGTTTCCAATCCAAATGATTTTGCAATTGGTCTTCGAGGTTGGTCACTGAATCACACATCAGGCTCCTCATCAACAAACCTTCTCATTCAGTCAGGAGTCCTTTCTGGGAAATCCCTGGCTCTCTTTACAGGTGACCCCGCCAGTCAATCTGCGGGTAACGCTTCACAAGTTATTGATTTGGGCCAATACGCCTTTTTGGGGGTTGGGCAGGTTGACGGCCTTGCCGATGGCCGAGGTATTCTGTCGCTGCGTTACACGCAACTCGACGAAACAAGGGCCGTGGAGATTGCCCGAGTTGAATGGGGCGGTGATACGGGTCTCTTCCTCGTCACAGGCCAATCGCTTCAGTGGGATGGCACCAGCATGACCGCTTCGAGTGCCTGGAGTATTGCTGAAACTCCCACGCCTGGTGAAGGCTGATACTTTCACGAATGAGGCGCCGTTTTGGGTGCATTATTGCGCACACTTCATCAACCACCGTCTGCACCAACGGTTCGTTCCCATGCAACCTACAACCGTTTACACCCGAGACCGGTGCGTAACCGGTATCCACGGATTGGATGAGATTCTTCGTGGAGGCATTCCCTACGGCTCCACAGTTCTTGCTGCTGGAACATGCGGTTCTGGAAAAACGACGCTCGGCATGGAGTTCCTTGTTCGTGGTGCTCTCGCAGGTGAGGCGTGTGCTCACTTTACTGCAACCGAACCTTCTGTAAAACTTCTGGAAAACATTCGCCAGTATGCATTTTTTGACATGAACATGGTCGATTCGGGGCTCATCAACGTATTCGACATGGACGTATTGTATTCCTGGCTCGGTCTTGACAAAGCCTCGTTCGAACTTGATGACGTACATGCTTTGATTAAAGCAATTGTAGACATCGTCAACACCATCGGTGTGACTCGCCTTGTCATCGACTCGGTCACCACGCTGTGTTACAAGATCAAATCCGAACAACTCATCCGCGATTTCTTGTTCACGCTTGGAAAGAAACTGGCGACTTTGGGATGCACCACCATTCTCATCTCTGAGATCACCTCCGCCACTGAAAACGCCCACTGGTCTTCCTTTGGTGTTGAAGAAGCGATAGCGGATGGAATCATTGTGATGGGGGACTCCGAACGGATGGGTCATCTTTTGAGGTTCCTGCAAGTTGTAAAGATGCGAGGTACTTCCCACAGTCGTGCCAAACATGCCATTGAACTAACACCGCTTGGAGTCATGCTAACGCCAATGCTCAAATGGGGCGCTTCGGCCGATAAAACCAGCAGATGGGGGCAATAAATATGTTTGAATTGGACCAAAGGATTTCTGAGCAGTTGACACAAGTAGCGCTTAACAGCGCCGTCCAAGTACGCGTAGGAACTGCAAACTCATTTATGGTCACAGCGAGTACAATGATTCCGCTCATGCAAATGTTTGAGATGGGTGGAGTTTACATCTCGGCGAGTCGTGGAGCCGTTGAAATCATCCAAGCGTTTGAGGCGATAGGCGTTGATGTTTCACACATTCAATTCATCGATTTGGTGTCGTCCGGTATTCTCGGAGGGACCGATGTCAAGTACCCCAATGTGCACTTCGTGGACAGCCCAATCATGCTTGAGAGTATTCTACTTCGCACGCTCTATGTGTTGCGCACCATGGAATCTCAGCGTAATTTCGTTTTCCTTGACAGCGTTAATGCACTAGCGATTTACAACGATGACCGTATGCTTGCAGAGTACCTGCACACCTTCATCAACACCTTCCGTCAACGTGAGGTGCTTACCGTCATCCTCAATGTCCCCGACCAAACCCCTCCGCTCGTCTTGTCTAATTTAGACACGTACTGTACAGATGTCGTTGACCGAGGGCAGGTCGTTATCCTTTGAGGTGTGAATCATGGCAAAAAAGATGACATTCGACTCAGAAGATGAAGAGTTTTTTAGCACCGTGGGCTCGTTTGGCGTTCCTAAATTCGACAACGAAATGCGTGGTGGCGTACCTCGTGGTTTCACAATGAT
This sequence comes from Candidatus Poseidonia alphae, assembly GCF_943787815.1. Classification (NCBI taxonomy): domain Archaea; kingdom Methanobacteriati; phylum Thermoplasmatota; class Candidatus Poseidoniia; order Candidatus Poseidoniales; family Candidatus Poseidoniaceae; genus Candidatus Poseidonia; species Candidatus Poseidonia alphae. Next base: position 348,691 of record NZ_CALSNW010000001.1, on the reverse strand, counting down.
TGCGTTCACCGAGACCGGTTCTGGAAGCGAGTTGTTTGCAAAACAATTCACTTCGCCTGCTGAAGAACCCGACAATACGCTGTATGTTGCTACCGACGAAGGGCAACAAGAAATTGTTCGTATTTTCAAGAAATACGGTTGGCCGTTGGACATCAATGTGCGTACCATTGGCGAGGAATACAATGCTAATGTCCTGGAGCGCGAACTATTGGCCAGCAGGTATCGCCTCGAGGGATTTCAGTTGGATGATATCCAACGTCTGGCCCAAACCCGATTCGTAGAAGATAACAATCAGGACTATTTGACTGAGGTGACGAATGAAATCATGGGCCTTGGTCCATATTTCAGAGCCGTTGTGGATAACTTGGATTTCTTCTTACAACGTGACGACCCAGCTCGTGTTTTATCCATGGTCCGTATGCTTCAAGCACATGCGCAACTGGTTCGTGGACTGCTCTTGATTTCGGTATCCACCGATGGTTTGGATCCTACAATTAAACAAGAATTGTCCTCGATCGCAGACATGGTTCTATCGTTCAAGGTACGAACGATTGGTACTGATTTTGAAAACTCAATGATCGTTTCTAAATTCCGAAACGCCCCTGAAAATCTCAAGATTTTGGTGTTCCGTGTGACTCCCGAAGAAGGAATCACTCCAGAGACCGTCGAGCGTATCGCTTGAGGGTGCATTGGGGGCCTGGGCGAAACGACATGTCCAAAACAGTCGGGGGCCCGGCAACACCATGGGCAAGCGTGCAGCAACGGGCGGATTTGACCCCTCCGGCATTGATGCGGAGGCGTGGGAAACGCTTGAAGGACAACTTGAAGCGACGATTCCTAATTACGATCGGGTCAACAAGTGGATGACCTTTGGCCAGGATAAACGCTGGCGAAGAAACGTCCGCAACCACGCCTCACCAGGGATGAAAGTCTTGGAAGTCGGGTGCGGGCCTGGCTCATTTGCTGAAGATTTGGTGGGATTGGATGTGACCTGTCTCGACCCCTCTCCGGAAATGCTTGCCACAGCTAAAAGGCGAGTTGACGGCGCTCGAAAGGAGCGAGGCGAGGAGCCGGCCGTGTATGTAGAAGCCATCGCCGAAGAGATCCCACTCCCCGACAATACCTACGACATGGTCTTCTGTTTGTTTTCATTCCGAGATTTTAGAGATAAAGCGAAAGGGCTTTCTGAAATTTATCGGGTCTTGAAGCCAGGCGGCCAATTGGTGATTTGTGATGCTGGGAAAGCAAACAAGCTGCATGGGTTCTTCGGTGTGCTCTGGATGAATTCGGTGGTCCAAATCATGGCCCGAATCATCACCAAAGAAAAAAATCATCCTTGGAAAGGGCTTGCGAAAAGCTACACTCACTACGGCACGAACGGCTACTACAGGAACATGATGCGTTCAGTAGGTTTTGAAGAAGTCAAGGGACGGCTGCTCTATCCGTTTGGCATGTCAAGTCGGTTCAAGGGCCGCAAGCCTCAAACTGGAGGCGTGGAACCCGCCCCGTTAGACTGATAAACCCCCTTTCGTTGAGCGGATTCAATAGGTGCTTGGTATGAGTATGGGTGAAGTCTTACGCAGCATCAAAAAAGCCGAACAAGGTGCCGAAAAGCGTTTGCTTGAAGCACAAGACGAGGCGTCCAAGGTCCTCTCTGACGCGAGGAAGAAATCCTCTGAGATGATTCAAAGCGCAGCCGAGGAATCTGTGGCCATGACTCAAACGATCCTCGATGCAGCCCGCTCAAAGGGTCAAGGCGAGGCCGATTCGGTCAAATCCGATGGTAGCAAAGATATCGCCGCCATCGATACCAACTCCGCAAAAAACCAGGACGAAGCCGTCCAGATGGTCGTCGATGCATTAATGTCTGAATGAGGTGATTCCATGTTCGACACAGTTGCTATGTCTCGCCTTGCCGTGGCTGCTCCTGTTGATCGTATGGAAGAAGTTCTCCGCAGTTGCATGATAGCAGGCTGCGTTCACGTCGAAACATACTCAAATTTTGAGGATGGAATCAATGTCGGTTCCGCAATCTCAACCGACGCCGCCAATGAAGTGAGTGCTATGCTCTCCAAAGTCCGTGCGGCCGTTTCTGCATTCAATCCAGTCAATGGAGAAGGGCCACTCAACACCAAGCGAGTTGAAGAATTGCTCAATGGAGCGTTCCCAGAGACACTCCAAAAGGGCCTTGACACCCTGGATGTGCAACGAGATACCGAGGCTGAAATCGATCACATCGAAGAGCAGTTGCACTTGCTTGGACGCCTCCTGCCATTGGGCATGGAACTTGATTTGCTCAAAGGCTCCGGCCATGTTGAAGTCTACGTGTCCGAAACACCCAGGGCGTCAAAAGCCCGTTCAGTGTTCGGGGACCTTCTTCAGAAGGTTGAACTGATGTCCGCAGCGCGAATTGTTGCCGTTGCATGCCTTCCCAGCGATTCTGCTGAGGTACAAATGGCCCTCGGAGAACTTGGTGGTAAAGCAGTACAAATACCTACGATTGAAGGCTCTCCTGGTGAGGCTATTGCAAGTCTTAGGGCCCGGCTCAAGAAAGCAGAGAATACCCTACAAACTGCAGAAGCAGATGCAAAGAAGTGGGTTGATGTGAATGGGCGAAACCTTCTGGCCGTCCACGAACACCTTGCTCGAGAAGATGAGATTTTCACCGCACCAACTCAAATCGCAGTTACGAACCAAGCGTTTGCGCTTGATGCGTGGGTTCCTACGGACAAAGAGAGTCAAATCAAAGATGCACTCAAAGGCATTGCATCACACGTGGAAGTCGAAGCCTTTGTCGATGACCATCACGGTCACGATGACGGCCACCACGAGCCTACGCCACCAGTTGCACTCGAAAACGGAGCGGTGTCCAAGCCGTTTGAATTGATGGTTGACCTTGTTGGCCGCCCCACCTACGGTACTTTTGACCCAACAATGTTGATGATGATCACCTTCCCCATGATTTACGGGCTTATCCTTGGAGACTTCGGATACGGACTCATCATTCTCTTGCTGGGAATGTGGCTTGGAACCAAGCCCTTTGCAGCCGACCCGGTCGCTAAGAACGGCATTACCATTCTGAAGTGGATGGGGGTCTGGTGTATTATCTGGGGGCTTCTCTTTGCCGAAGGATTCGGATTCGTATGGGATGAGGCTTGGTCGCCATTGGACGGTCTTTACGTTTGGACGTACGACAACATTCACTTCCCCGCCTTTGTTGCTGAGACGCTTAACATGGCAAATACGCACATTCCATTCCATCGTGCAACCGGCGCCCTTCAAGATTATGTTCTGCTCTCTGTATACCTCGGCGTTGTCCACATTATGCTTGGCTTCATCATCGGATTTGTGAACGTGGCCCGAGCACACGGAATCGTACCAGCCTTCTTTGAAAAGGGCAGCTGGATGATCATCCTCACCGGCGGATTCTTCCACATCTACGGATTCCTTACTGGCGAACACGAAGTCTTCGCTGCAACCACCCCAGGATTCGCAGTACTTGTTGGCGTCGTATGCCTCATCATCGGCCTTGCAATCTTCGAGAAGTTTGGTTGGGCCGGCGGACTCATCATGGGCCCAATCGAAACCTTTGGCCTACTTGCCAACACCCTCTCCTACCTTCGTGTAATGGGCGTCGGTGTTGCAGGAGTTAAAATCGCAGAAGTTTCCATCACCATGGGTTGGGAAATGATGACGGCATCCGGCGCCGGAGTGGTGGAAATCTTCCTAGGCGCAATTCTCTTCCTTTTCATCCAGGCCTTTGCTCTCGCCCTTGGCCTTCTTTCACCCAGTATTCACGCTGCCCGCCTACACTTTGTAGAGTGGATGGGCAAATTTTACGATGGCTCGGGCCGGGTATTTACCCCGCTTGGTGGCCGCGCCCTCCATACGGAGGGGCAATCATAGTCCCCTGGACATAAAATAGGAGGTAGAAAAATGAACAAGAATACCCTAAAAACGAGCCTACGCACACTGATTGTCCTGCTAACCCTCGCCTTGGTCGCCCAAGGTGTTGCAGCAGAAGACCCTGTTACAGAAGATTCGGGTGCAACTGATGGAATGACCGGCGACGTCGGTGTTGGTCTAGCCCTTGGCCTTGCAGCCATTGGTGCTGGATTTTCCCAAGCCGCTATCGGTAGCGCTGCTGTCGGTATGCTTGCAGAAGACGGAAGCAAGTTCGGTGTTGCACTGATCTTTACCGCTCTTCCAGAATCCATCGTGATTCTTGGAGCTCTTCCATTGTTCCTTGGCGGAAACTGAAGCGGTTCCATTGGGCTTGACCCAACTGGAACACTCACACAGAGATGATACAATGACATTAGATACACTAGCAAAAGACATCGCTGCATCTGCAGATAGCGAAGCTAAAGCGCTGATTAAGGAAGCCAAATCTGAAGCCAAGGCCATTTTGGCCGAGGCAGAAACCCGGTCAAATGAAATCCGCGAACAAGCCAAGCAGCGTGCCGAAAAAGAAGCAGGCCAGATCGCAAGCGAATTGGTTGCAAGCGCACGTCAATCGAACCAGAAGGACATTCTGATCGCACGACGAAAAGCCCTTGACACGACGCTTGACGCCGCCCGAGACCACATCTCAAATGCTGGGATGAAGGGCCGAGATGCAGTATTGAAGTCGTTGTTGGCCAATTCAAAGAAACTCGCGAAAGGCAAATTCGTCATTCGCCCCGTTGAACTTGACCGTGCCGCCATCACCAAAGCAGCCGGCGACCGAAAGGTTGGCGAAAGCGTGGACGGCCTCGGCGGATTTATCCTCGAGGCTGAGGATGGTTCTGTATCGTTTGACATGCGCTTTGACGTACTGCTCCACAATGCTTGGTCGGACCAACTCTCTGCAGTGAACAAGACTCTTTTCAATTGAATGAAGGTGAACATATGATGCTCGGAAACACCCCTTACATTGCCGCTCGTGCTAAGTCGCGACGGCAAAAGTTGGCCGACCGAGCTCGTCTACGACAATTGATCAATCAATCCGTAGACCAACTGACCGTTGCGGTCGGAGATCTCGGCTACCGTACGGAAATTGACCTCTACGCTGGAAAACTAACCGGCGGAGATTTGGTAGAAGCCGCCCTAACTCACAATCTTGAGGTTGAACTTCAGGAAATTGTGGACATGAGCAACCGAGCCATTCGCCCGCTGATTGAAATCTATACCCTTCGCTTTGAGTATCAAAACGCTAAGGCCGTATTGAGGGCAGTTCACAACGAGATCTCAATTGAAGAAGTTGGAAACAGCATCCTCCCTGAAGTAAACGATATCAACACGCCATGGCTTAAGGTCGTCGAAAGTTCTGATGACTTGAAATCAGCAGCGCTCTTGATGCGCCGCAAATCATTCGGCTCTGCCCTAGCCCGTGTCCCTGAAGATGGGTCGCTGTCTGCGTATGAGGATGCACTTGACCGCCATTACTTCGATACTGCCGTTAAGGCCATGCGAACGGCCAAAGGCGCACCTGCTCGTTTCCTAAGCCGTCTGTTTGCCAGTGAGATCGACCATCGAAACATCGTCAACATCCTTGAAGCAAGTGCTGTTGGAATTCCCAGCGACCAATTGGTTTCGCTGCTTATTCCTGGCGGGCGCCTGCTTCCAAAGCGTTCATTCTCGACCATCGCTAGCGGTGGGAGAGGCGCTATGTTGGATTTGCTCCGAGCAGGAGACCGTTTTGATATGTCTGCCTTTGAAGTTGTTCTCAATGAATCGGAATCAACTCGAAGTCTTGACCCTGTCATCACTTGGATGAAAGCACGGGAATATGCTATGATGCAACGGATGAGCTACCTCCATCCAGTATCTGCGCTCCCGATCATTCATTATGTTGCAATGAAGGTGCAAGAAGTCAATGATTTACGCCTTATCGTCCGTGGACGACTGGCTGGCCTTAGCGCCGAAGTGCTTGAAGCACACGTTTTGTGAGGTGATATGATGGAGATTGCAGTTGTCGGTTCACCAGAATTCACCCTGGGCTTCCAGCTCGCAGGCGTGTCAAACCTATACAATCCCGAAGGAGAGGAAGATTTGCATTCCATCCTTCGTTCTTTACTCAACAACAAATCTGTTGGTCTCATGGTCGTCGACTCCACCATGCTACCGACATTGCCCGATCGTCTGCGTGACCAGCTTTCGGCGTCCGTCTCCCCAACCGTTCTTGGTATCGGTACGGAGGAAGACACCACCTTGCGTGATACCATTCGCAAGGCTATAGGAGTCGATCTTTGGAAGTGAAGTTCCAAATAAAATCTGGAGGAATAAAAAATGAACAATGAAGGAGTAATTTACAGAATATCTGGGCCTGTCGTGACCGCTACCGGCATGAACGCTGCAATGTATGACGTTGTACGTGTCGGGCATGAAGGACTAATGGGCGAAGTGATTGAATTGCACGGCGAAAAAGCGGTGATTCAAGTTTACGAAGACACATCCGGTATCCGTCCTGGAGAACCTGTGTTGAACACACAAGAAACACTCTCGGTCTCTCTTGGACCAGGTTTGTTGACACAAATTTACGATGGAATTCAACGACCTCTTCCAACACTGGAAGAAGAAATGGGTGTTTTCATCACCCGTGGTGTTGATGCTGATGCATTTGACCTCGAAAAGATTTGGACCTTTGAACCTCAAGTCGCTGTTGGCGATGAAGTGGTTGCAGGGCAAGTGATTGGACACGTCCAAGAAACTGAAACCATCGTTCACAAAATCATGGTCCCGCCTTCAGTTAGTGGTGTTGTGAAATCGATTGAATCCGGAGACTTCAATGTTACACAAACCATCTGTGTACTTGACAACGGCACTGAAATGCAGATGATGCAAAAGTGGCCTGTCCGAACTCCTCGACCTTTCCAGCAGAAGTACGCACCAGAAACTCCGCTGATTACAGGCATGCGAATTCTGGACTTCTTGTTCCCACTCGCCAAGGGTGGAGCGGCAGGAATCCCCGGACCGTTTGGTTCTGGAAAGACCGTGACTCAGCAATCCCTTGCAAAGTATTCCGATGCACAACTTGTTGTCTACATCGGATGCGGTGAGCGTGGAAACGAGATGACTGAAGTGTTGGACGAGTTCCCTCACTTGATTGATCCAAACACCGGTAAGCCCCTCATGGAGCGAACCGTCATGATCGCAAACACCTCGAACATGCCGGTTGCTGCTCGAGAAGCATCTGTTTACACTGGAATTACCATTGCTGAATACTTCCGTGACATGGGCTACGACGTCGCTTTGATGGCGGATTCTACCTCACGATGGGCTGAAGCAATGCGTGAGATTTCCTCTCGTCTTGAAGAGATGCCCGGAGAAGAAGGATATCCTGCTTACCTCTCATCCCGAATTGCAGAATTCTACGAACGAGCTGGCCGTGTTGAAACACTCAACGGCGATGACGGGTCTGTCACCGTAATTGGTGCGGTTTCCCCACCTGGTGGAGATATTTCCGAGCCGGTATCCCAAGGTACCCTTCGTATCGTTAAGGTGTTCTGGGGTCTTGATGCAGGTCTTGCCCGACAACGGCACTTCCCCGCAATTAACTGGCTCAACTCGTACTCTCTCTACCCGCAAAGCCTTGACCAATGGTTCCGTGATAACATCTCACAAGACTTCCCAGAAGTCCGAACTCAGATCAGTGGTTTGCTGCAAATTGAATCCGAATTGCAGGAAATTGTTCAACTGGTTGGATCCGATGCTCTACCAACCGACCAACAATTAACCCTTGAAGTCGCTCGAATGATTCGTGAATACTTCCTTCAACAGAATGGATTCCACGATGTTGATGCATACTGTGACATTCACCTGCAGTACCAGATGGCTAAAGCCATTCTATCCTTCCAAGATGCAGCAAAGTCTGCAATGGCCGGTGGAGCAGTTCTCAACGATGTTGTGAACGTCCCAGCTCGCTCTGACCTCATGCGAGGTCGATTTGAGAAAGGTTACATTGACGTCATTGCTGACATGGTCAAGAAAATGACCGACGAAATCGCCGATACGGTGGAGGAAAACTGAGGAGAGGAATATCATGACTGGAAAAGAATACCGAACCATTACTGACGTGAAAGGGCCTCTGGTCTTTTTGAACAAAACTGAACCTGTTGCCTTTGGTGAAATCGTTACCCTACGACTCTCTAATGGTACCATCAAGAACGGACAAGTTCTCGACACTTCTGACGACCTTGTGATTGTCCAAGTGTTTGAAGGAACTGCAAAGATTGACCGTGAATCCGGTGTCACCTTCATGGGCGATGTCTTCAAACTCCCAGTGAGTACTGACCTTGTTGGGCGTATTTTGGATGGGGCTGGACGACCTCGTGACGGCGGTCCAGAAATTGTCGCTGAAGAGAAGGCAGACATTATCGGTGCTGCTATCAACCCATACAGCCGACAGAGCCCAAACGATTTCATTCAAACCGGTGTCTCTGCAATCGACCTTTGTACCAGCCTTGTCCGTGGACAGAAGCTTCCAATTTTCTCGGCATCAGGTCTTCCACACAATGACATCGCCCTGCAAATTGCTCGTCAAGCAAAACTCAAGGACTCCGATGAAGAATTTATTGTTGTGTTCTGTGCTATGGGAATCACCGCTGAAGAATACAATTTCTTCCGTTCTGACTTGGAGCGAACGGGTGCCCTCGAAAACGCTGTGTTGTTCGTTAACCTTGCAGACGACCCAGCTGTTGAGCGTATCATTACCCCTCGACTTGCTTTGACTGCTGCAGAATACCTTGCGTTTGAGAAAGACTACCACGTTCTGGTCATCTACACAGACATGACCAACTACTGTGACGCTCTTCGTCAAATTGGTGCTGCTCGTGAAGAAGTTCCAGGACGCCGTGGTTATCCGGGTTACATGTACACCGACTTGGCTATGCTCTACGAACGTGCAGGAATTATCAAGAACAAGAAGGGTTCAATCACCCAATTCCCGATTCTAACCATGCCTGGTGACGATATCACTCACCCGATTCCTGACCTATCAGGTTACATTACTGAAGGACAAATCGTTATTTCACGTGAATTGCACCAACAGGGTATCTATCCGCCGATCAACGTTCTTCCATCTCTCTCCCGACTGATGGGTTCGTGTATTGGTGAGAAGACAACCCGTGAAGACCACAAGTCCGTATCTGACCAAATGTACGCTGCATATGCACAAGGCCGTGAACTTCGTGGGCTCGTCGCCATTGTCGGTGAAGACGCCCTCAACGAGCGAGACAAGCAATTGCTTGAATTCTCTGGTGTCTTTGAGGACAAGTTCCTTCGCCAAACCCGTGACGAAGACCGTTCAATTGAGGAAACACTCGATTTGTGTTGGGACCTCATGTCTGCAATCGATACAAAGTACCTCGTCCGTCTTGACCAAAAGTGGATTGACAAGTACCATCCTGACAACCGGGCTTGAATACTAGCGAGAACTGATACACGAGGGGAATGCTATGGCACTGGACATCAAACCAACCCGAAGCGAACTCATCAAATTGAAGGCTCGAATCAAGCAGACCAAGAACGGTTACAAGTTGTTGAAAATGAAGAGGGACGGACTGTTCCACGAGTTCAGACAACTGCTTTCCGTCATGATTGAGGCAAAGAAAGACTTGACCAATGCATATCGCCTTGCAAAAACCCGAATTGATCTTGCTAATGCTATCGAAGGTGGTTTGGCTGTTCGAGCCGCTGCTATCGCTAATTCAGCACATCCAGAAGTTGAGGTTGAACGCCGAAACATCATGGGTGTTGTCGTTCCAAGTGTTAGTGGAACCAATCTGAAGTCCACCTTCAAGGAACGTGGCATTGGTTTCATTGGCTCTTCACCCTACATTGATGAAGCCAGCGATTCCTTTAGTGAATTGATTGAAAAGATTGTGACCGCTGCCGAAATGGAAGCAACACTGAAGCGTCTTCTTGCCGAAATTGAAGCAACAAAGCGCCGTGTCAACGCTCTTGAGTTCAAGGTCATTCCTGAACTTGAAGAAGCCAAGGTATTCATTCAACTGCGTCTCGAAGAAATGGAACGTGAAGAGACCTTCCGATTGAAGAGATTCAAGAACAAGTGAGCCGTTCTAACCGGTGTTCCTCCAACGAGGGATTCATGTGGGATGGGCATTACCGAGTGTTGGGTGGAATAGGATGAACGAGCAAGAATCGTCGCCCGAATCTCCCAATCCCTTGGGGCATCACAAAAAATCGTGGGACCAGCATGAGTTGTTGGCCTCCGCCTTGAGTTCGTATTTTGTGATTCTTCGACACTCTGGCGGTCGATGGCCCTCATGGAAGGTTGCCGCCTCTGATGAAACCTCAATACACCAATGTCTTCTTGATGCCAACTCCCATCTTGAACGGCTTGGCTGGATGGGGAAGCTTACATCGGATGATGGCTGGAATGTCACTGTATTTCCCCTTCCAGAGCGCCAATTCCCCCGTATCAACAGCGTGCTGCTCTTCTGGTGTCTCTCATTCCTCACGCTCAGTTTGGCTGGTGATGTCTGGATGGATTCCGTGCGACCCGAGGGCGGTTGGTTCCACTCATCCTCCTTTGTTGACTCGGTGATAGGGTACGCCCTTCCCATCATGTCTGTCCTCCTTGTGGCTACCCTTGTGCAACGCCGCGTAGCGCGCCGATTTGGTGTGCGTTCTGGCCACATCATGCCGGTTCCGGACTTGACCATCGCCTTGTATGCACTGGGGATTTTCCCTTCAAGTTGGCTTTTTTGGCCGTTCGGAATTTTGCTGATTCCTACAATGCCACGTATGGACGCAAGGCCATGGCCAAATCGAGCCTCATTGGGTCATACCGCTCTTTCCGTTCCGATCGTACTGATGCTTTCAGGGATTGCTCTGTTGTTTGCGGGCATTGCTTTGACTCCGCAATACCTTGAGTTGTCATCCATGCCAATGTTGACCTCAGCACCGAGTTTCCTCGGCCTCATCGCTACACAATTCATTCATGATGATGCCATGGTTCGTATGGCTTGGGCTCACCCATGGGTGCACGCTGGTGGAATGCTGGTATTGTTTGCCTGGATCTCGATTCTACCGATTCCAACGTTCCCCGGAGGAAGGATTCTTATTGCTAGAATGGGAATGATAGATGCACGGAGTTCAGGAACCCAAAGTCTTCTTTTGGTGACGGTACTCATGTTTGCTTATCTTTTCGGAGTGTTTGAAGGCTTCTCACTTTGGTTCTTGGTCCTTGGGCTCCTTTTGCCCCTTCTTTTCTTCTTCGGCAACGACATTCGGATACCGTTTATTTTGAACGAGAATGAAGGGTTGAGCGAACCTGATCACCGTCGAATGGGAACACTATTGTTGATTTCATTTCTCCTCATTTTACCTGCACAGCAGCCCGTGATGAGAAACGATGCATGGGACGATGAACTCACCTTTGAAATCGGGGAGCCAAATGTTGCAATTCTCGGTGATGACGGAACTTGGTACTCCTATAACACGGTAAAGATCACCAACCCTTCTTCGCTTCAAAAACCCTATTCCATCGATGTATTCTTTGAACAGACCGGCCACGATTGGAATGCTGAGTGGGTTTGCGATGACCAAGACACTTTGTCACTCAACGGTAATGGATGCGGATCGGACCTTCTTCCTGGCCGTATTGCTACTTTTTGGATTAATTATTCCTGGTCTTCACAAGAACAACCCTTGGTCTCAAACCTAACCTATGTGGTTGGAATCAACGATGCCTATTCAATGGAGCACCACGTGCTCCGCCCAGGACTTGAGGTTGCACCTTCTGACCATTGGTATGACATGGCTTCTGGAGATCATGTCAAACGCTGTGTTGACCTTCATGGAACTCTTGAAGAATCATCTGAACTGAATGTTTCAGTGATGGATTCAACGGTTGCCTCCCTTCAAACTACCTTGGTTCAACTTGAAGGAGAAGCGGGAATGAATGCAAGCCATGATTCCGTACCTTCTTCCGTCTGTTTGAGAGGATTGGACCCCCTGGTGTTCCTTCCTTCGATGACAGAATTGACCTTGAATAACGATACCTTTGACCCCCTCCTCCCAAGAGACCGCCGTTCCTTGGAAGGTATCGTCCCTGAACAGGGTTGGGATATTGGAACGGCGGCTGATGATCAACCTGGGTGGGGCGCATTACTCATTGAAGGGGGAGTACTCCAAACAGGCGAGAAGTTCTGTCCCATCAATCCCACGATCAGCACGCCTTCTCGACCGCTTGAAGGTCCTTGGGTCTGGGACTCTTCAGTATTCAAATCGGGTTCGTTACCGGATGTAGAAAGCGGTCAAAATCTAAATCTCTTGATGGCCGACGGAACGAATGTTACGGTTTGCAGCAACAGTGAGCCCTTCAACCCATATCCGCGACTTGAATTCAATGTTCAAACAGGACCAGAACTTTTGGTTGATTGGATGAATACCAGTACAAGGTTTTGGACGACTCCATTTGCTTATGCATTGAATGGAACGATGGTGAATGAAAACATGGGCAACCTTTCTTTTAACAATCCGAGCAATGAATCGGTGCCCTTCCGTATTGCTCGAGAAGGGGGAATTGGTGAGGATTGGAACCACAATTGGGATGGGCAACACCTCGGTCCAGGCGAGACAAACTTGACTTTGATTCCACCCGCAGAACCTTACTCGACGATGTGGATTACACATGATGCAGGAACGGTTGTCCTCCACCTCGCCAGTTACCAGTAGTGATTTTCATGAGGATTTCCATACTGGGTGTCGGTTCAATCGGGGCTCTAATGGCGGCAAGTTTGGCCCAAACTTCCCATGAAATCCATCTCCATGTTCGTGGGGAACGAGGGGCGTCCCTCATGCTTCAAGGGCTGGAGGTAAGGGGACATTTGAACGCAATCGTTCCAGCAAACCGTTTTCATTTCACAGCGGAAGAACTTGAACTCCCTGAATTGTTTGAGTTTGGCTCAGACCTCGTCATACTAGCTTGTAAGGCGCATGAAGTCGCACACCTCGCCACCTTGGCCTCCCGTCTTGTAACGGAAGGCGGATTGGTCCTAGCCCTTTCCAATGGATTGGGCCACGTTGAGACGCTCAGTCGATGCATTGGGCCCAAGCGAACCGTCGCTGCTACGACAACGCATGGAGCGTACCGGGACGAAAGTGGAGCAGTTACATGGGTTGGAAAAGGAGTCGTGAGTCTAGCAAGCATTCCACTTGGTCCAGCCTCTGAAGCCATGGGTGAATTGGTGCGATTGTTTGAATTAAGTGGACTTGACCCTGTTTTGTGCCCCGATGCGATGCAGATGATTTGGGAAAAGGTTCTCTTGAACATCACCATCAATCCACTCGCAGCTCTTGCAGGATTGAAAAATGGAGAATTGTTGGAGTCCAACGTGCTTGATGGTTGTCTCATGCTGTATCGGGAAGCGAAGCAAGTTGCAGAAATGGAACGCGTCAATCTTCTGGATGAAGCAGAATTTGAACAACTGTTACGTACAGTTCTTCAAGCAACAGCTGGCAATTCATGCAGTATGCTTGAAGACATCAAGGCTGGAAGGGTCACAGAGATTTCTTCCCTTAATCGTGAAATAGCCAACAGGGCAGAGCAACACGGGTTGAGCGTACCCCTTAACGAGGTGCTCTCATCACTTATTGAGGCCTGTCATCCTTTTTGAGGTCCAGATTAAAGTGCAAACCTGTGTTTGAGGTTTGCAACAATGCATCTTCAACAACCAGAGTTCCAATCAAGGAGAGATTACGTAATTCAATTAGTTCTCGCGATGGGAGGCATTCTCTCCACAAAAGGTCGATCTCGTCATGAAACAATTCCAGTCTACGACTTGCCCGTTCTAAACGCTGATTGGTGCGAACAATTCCGACTTCCTGGTCCATTGTCGTCAGCAGACTGTTTCGGTCGTGCATGATTGGAGCGTGTTCTCGTAGGCTCGCCAATCCTTCTGCTCGCCATTGAGGATGGCTTCCTTGATATTTTGGAGGGGGGTTATTGATGAGGTGGTCAGATGCCCGATGCGCATAAACTACCGCTTCAAGAAGACTGTTTGAGGCCAACCGGTTCGCCCCATGCATCCCCGTGCAGGCAACTTCCCCGATAGCGTACAAATGAGGCATGATCTCTAAACTGTCACGAACAAAGGCACGCCCTATGTTGTCAACTTTGATCCCGCCAACCATGTAGTGAGCAGCGGGTACCACAGGGATTGGATCCATTCCAAGTGTGATCCCTTCCTGAGTTAATCGGCGTTGTATGTTTGGGAAGTGTTGCTGCAGTGCCTTTGAGTCAAGGTGTGATGTGACTAAAAAAACATGAGATTTTCCAGTCGTTTTCAAGCATTGGTCAATAGCCCTTGCTACGATGTCACGTGTCGCCATTGACCCCTCCGGTGAATGCTTGAGGGTGAACGAGTAAGAATTTGGTTTTGGAGCCTCGATTGAACTTTTTTCCGCCCGTTCACATGCAGCCTTCCATTGCTCATATCCTTCATGGTCGAGGAGGACAGCACCCTCGCCACGCAGTGCCTCCGACATCAGAAAGGGGCGGTTTGATTTGGCGAAAAGAGAGGTTGGGTGAAACTGGATGAAGGCGAGGTCTTGTACGCATGCACCTGCTCTATAGGCCATTGCGAGACCATCGCCTGTGGCTACGGTTGGATTTGTGGTAGCCTTCCATAGGCGCCCTACTCCTCCGGTTGCGAGCATAATTGCGTCGGCTTCTACCGTAAGGACTTCATTGCTAATTTGGTCCAAACACCATACGCCTGCAATTCCATGTTCATCTACCCCATGTCGGCGTTGAATTAGGTCAATAGCGAGCGTGTTGGGCAGGAGAGTGATGTTCGCATGACCTTCTGCGTATTGGGTAAGCGCTCGTTCAATCTCCTTCCCCGTAGCGTCTTTTGCATGCAGGATTCGGCTTTCTGAATGCCCTCCTTCCTTGGCGAGTGAAAAACTTCCGTCGTTTCGTTGTTCAAAATGTACTCCTATGTCGATGAGGTCACTGATTCGTTCCCCCGCTTCTTGGATGATCGACCTTACCACTGCTTCATTGCACAATCCATCGCCAGAACGAAGCGTATCTTGAACGTGAGCCTCCATTCCATCGTGGTTGGTCTTGTCAAGGATTGCAGCGATTCCCCCCTGCGCCCAATTGGTGGATGAATCCTTTGTCCTTTGTTTGGTAATCACCGTAACGTTGTGATTTGCATCGGCAAGTTTTGCGGCAGCAAATAAGCCTGCAATTCCGCTTCCTACAATGACGATATGAGCCATGATATGCCCTCGTGATGATGGTTGCTGAGCCTTCTCCTTCTTGATGGTGATGGAGCCCGTACGGTCCCTCCCTTCACGATATCACTATGAAGTGGGCTTGCCTCCTTTGTAAAGGGGAGACTCATGCGCCGGATGCTTGGAACGATTGTTGGTGGAGCAATTGTGGTGTTTGTAATTGCAAATGTCCAATTCGGAGCGGTAGCTCCTCTCGCCGTCAACGGAGTGGATGAAGCCAAATTGGACGTCTTTATGCTTTCAGACCCCAGTTGTGGCTTTGATGCCATAGAGGCGGAAATCGAAGCCATGGGCACTTCATATTGTCTTGGAGAAAAAGGGCAATGGTCCGGTGCAGACATTCTCATGCTTGTTGAGGGAATCATCATCATCCTCGCCGGTCGCTTGGAACTGCCACAAAACAAAGCCTGGGCTCGGCGCGTTAGAAAAGTGGGCTTCATCACTGGATGTACGCTCTTCAGTTTAGCCATACTCGACCGTCTTGAATGGCTGCCCAGTTCTGCGAATTCACAAGGATTGGCGGATTTATTCCCTCTGGATGTGTCGCCCTGGATGGTGCAGATCGGATTTGCTGTAGCCGGTACATTGTTGATGCGAGGGCCGAAGTATTGGGAGGCTGAGGCCGTGGCTCAGACGCGTGAAAAGCTCGAAAACCGAAGGGAAAAAGCCGGAAAATTCCGCGGGTCCTTCCAAAATAAAGAAAAGCACGACCAGAAGACACACGATCGTCATGACCGAAGCCGTCTCTTGAGCAACGACAAAAACCTCTCAATGTCTCGAAGAAGAAGCAATCTTCTCGTGATGGCGACCTGCCCTTACTGTCAGGGCGGCGGATGTAAGAAATGCAAAGAATTGGGCGTATTTTGACACCCTCTCGGCGATTCTTTTTGCCTCCTGAAAACCGTATCACTGAGCCTCGTTTCTTAGTATTCTTTAAAACCTGTAAGCAACGGGTGTGAGAAATAAGGTAGGGATTTGTTTTCTTACCAAGAGGGATAGGGATGTATCTAAAGTCACTTGAAGTGTCCAATTTCAAATCGTTCAAGGGCGAGGTAACCATCCCACTTGACCGCGGGTTCACCGCAATCACCGGGCCAAACGGTTCGGGCAAGTCAAATTGTGGGGACGCAATTCAATTTGTGTTGGGCCCAAAATCGAACCGGGTCATACGTGCTCAAAACTCTACAGACCTCATTTTCAACGGCGGTAAAAATTCCAAACCAGCCCGAGAATGCGCCGTTACTCTGGTGTTTGCCAACCCTCTAATGGGGAACGGACGCCGTCGCCTCCCCCTCGATAAAGAAGAAATTCGGATGTCACGGAAAGTTCGACTGACCGCTTCCAACAACGTTTCAACGTCCTATTTGCTGAACGGGGAAGACAGCACACAGAAAGCCTTTCACCGCTTACTCGGGGCAGCAAACGCTCGACCGGATGGATACAATATCGTCCTTCAAGGAGACGTCACGAGTCTGGCAAAAATGACGGCTAATGAGCGTCGTAAAGTTCTCGATAATGTCGCAGGCGTGACCTCGTACGATGATGAGATACGCAAAGCTACCAAGCAACAAGAAAAGGTTGAAGGTTACATTGAACGGATTGGTCTCCTGGAAAAAGAACAACTCGATCGTCTGGCCACATTGGAAAAAGAGAAGGCTCTAGCGGAAAAAGCAAGGGAAGTAACTGAAGAGATTCAGCGTTCAAATGAATTGCTGTTGCAATCACGTTACGCGAGCATGAGAAACGAATTGGAATTCCATACCGGTCAACGTGACCAATCGCTTGCTGCAAGCCAAACGCTCATGGACGAGCACAAGGAAAACGAAAAGACATTGCTTCAACTCGATGATAGGATTGCCGAATTACAAAAAGAAATCAATGCATTGACCGGTGGAGATACCTCCGAACTTGGCCGTGCTATTCGTGACCTTCAAGTCAGTATTGAATTGAACAACGACCGTATTTCGGAAGCGGAACGGGAAGAGACAGAAGAGGCCGTTGAATTTGAAGCAATGAACGCTCAATGGGGCGAGGCGAAGGACGAACTATCGTCTTTCCAAACTGAACTCAAAACGGCAAATGAGGACCTGGCTGCTGCCTTGGGTGACCTCGCAGATGCTGAGAAAGAAGAAGATGCTATCAAACTCGCATTGGAATCCGCAGGAGAAAAGAACCTTGACCTTTCACGAGCCTTGTCCAAAGCCAATGAAAACACGGGGGCTAAGAAAGCCGCATTGGACAGTGCCCAGTCGGATGTGGACAGGCTTGCGCTTGAAGCCCAACTTATCGGAGAACAACTTGCAACTGCGCAGGATGAAGCAGAAGAAATGCGCCTCGCTCTTGGCGAGTGTGACCTCCGAAAGGAAGAACTCAAAGATGAAGCGCCTGAATATGACCGGGAAGCACTCGCAGCAGCTTTGAATCAATCTCAACGTACCGAGCAACAGTTGACAGAAGACACAGGGCGTATCGAAAACAAATTCAGAGATGCTGAACGACGTCTTTCGAGAGCCAAGGCCGAAATGGAAGAGAAATCTGGAGCCAAGGGTCTTGCTGGAGGTGCAAGCGCCGTCATCGCAGCGCGTGACCGTGGAGAACTCACCGGAATCATCGGCACCATTGCTGAATTGTGTGCTCCAAAAGACAATGCTCATGAAACGGCCTTGGCAACAGCAATCGGAGCAGGAATGGCCTCGGTTGTGGTCGATACGGATGAAGATGCAGCACGCGCCATCCGTTGGCTGTCCGAAAATCGCTCTGGACGAGCAACATTCCTTCCTCTCAACAAACTGGCCAATTCAAGACCCGCTGGAAAATCAGTCATGGTTGCTCGAAAAGAAGGCGTCATTGGTTTTGCTCATGAAATGCTGGATTATGACCCCCGGATCGATATCGCCGTTCGATTTGTACTGAGGAATACGCTTCTGGTGGATTCAATGGCCACCGCACGGCGCCATATGGGTGGAATTCGCTTGGTGACTCTGGGCGGGAACCTCACTGAAGCAGGTGGCGCCATGGTGGGAGGTTCACGACGAAAACTCAGCATCACCTTTGGGGGCCGGATTCAAGGAGCCAGCGAAGTGGAAAAATGCATCGCAGAGGTCGATAAATACCGTTTGATGTCAGAAACCGTCTCAGCGGCTCTGCGCGAAGCTCGAATAAAGCAACAAGAACTGAGAACCCAGATTAATGCCCTTGTTGATGACAGTCACGCAACCTCAGTTCGTGAATTGAAGGCAGAGCGAAAGCAACTGCAGGCTACTTACTCCAAAGGATTGGGTGTTGTGAAGGGGCTTGAAGAGAAACTTGCCTCGCTGCAAACAAGAGCTCAAGGTTCCTTGAAATCTTTGGATGAAGCACAACGTCAGCATGCTGCTGCGGAGGATGAGGGGCAACTTGCTCAAGCGGCTCTGGAGGCGGCAAGCCCAGAGCATTTGCGCGAACGAATGAACGCTGCAAAACTCAAGCGTGTTGAAGCGACAGGTGTGAAAGAGCGAGCAGAAGGTTCTCTTGCAAGCGGTTCAGCCAGTCTAACTCTCCTTCAACGCCGTGTTGCCGAGTCAAAAGGAAGGATTAACCGCCTCGAATCAAACCGAATCTCTCGGAGTGAACGAATCGATACACTCTCTGCTGAACGCGCCAGTGACCTGATTACACTCAAGGAAAAGAAGGACGAACAAGCGGTCTTCCTTGAAGAAAACCTCGGTCTTGAACAGGAGCGTCAAGAATTAACAGATGAGCGAGCAACGCTACGGGTTCGGAATGAAGAACGCCTAACAAAGGCTCAAAACCACCGTCGTTTGGCTGAAGAATTACTTCGGACCATCGCTGAACGGGAGCATGAAGTCCAATTGATGGCGCAAGAACTCATTGAGGCGGGCCTCTCACCAAACGAACTCCCTCAAGACCTTGCCAATGTTGGGGACTTGGAGCGTAAACTCCGTGTCCTCCAACGCCGCCTTGAAGGCTTTGGAAACGTCAACATGATGGCCATTGAACAATATGATGCCTGTCAAGAGCGATTAAATTTGATGAAAGACGAATTTTCAATGCTCCAAAAGCATCGGAAGGAATTGATTGAGGTGACAGAACAACTTGAATCTCAACGTAAGGAACGATTAGTGGATGTCCTTGAAAAGGTCAATTTGAATTTCCAAAAATCCTATCATGCATTGTCGGATGGTGGACGCGGCGAATTGTTCCTCGAAAATCCGGATGAACCGTTCAAGGGCGGCTTGGAATTGTGGGCCCAACCTCGTGGAAAGTCCTCTAAGGTCAACCGCCAGCAACTCTCCGGTGGTGAACAATCCATGGCGGCACTGGCTTTGATTTTCGCAATTCAAGACTATGATCCAAGTCCGTTTTACTACTTTGATGAAGTCGATCAAAACCTTGATGCGTACAATGCGGAACGGATCGCAAAGATGTGCCGAGAGCGAAGTCAACGGGCACAATTCATCATGGTTACACTGCGCAAGGTCTCATTGAAACTTGCTGACCACCACATCGGAATTACTCACGGCGGAGATGGATGCAGCCGTCGTATTTTGGACTTTGATAGGGAACGAGCCATGGCTTTGGGCGATGCAGCCTTGAAAGAAGCCCAAAAAGCAGCCAAGAAGAATGAAACCAGACTTCTCAATGCAAAAGCGGCGGTTGAGGGCATGCCTCTCGTTCCAGGTGAGCCAGAAGTTCCTCAGAGTCTTGGTGGTTTGGTCCCACACATGGCGGCAGCGCCCGCTCCAGCCGTTGAGCCGACCATGAGTGGACTTGCTGAACGTGCGGCCGAGTTGACTGAAGATATCGCAGAGCGTTCGGAAGTCGCTCATAAAATTCTTGCAGAGGATGCGGAAGAAGCAGAAGAGCAGGGCGAAGTATCTGCTCAAGTTGAAGACGAAGTTTGAGGTGATGTCATGGCGGAGCAACAAGCAATCCTTGACCGATGGTTCCTCCAGCAGGACATCATTGACCAGTTGCTTGCTTCGGGTGAAGACCGAGATGATGCAGAACAGTTCAGTCAACGCATTATGTTGATTGCTGAAACTGAAGAAGCCGAACATCAGAGTCTTCATGACCCGTTTGACCGTTCTGTGGCCTTGGTCATGTCCTTGGTTCGCGAAGAAGAATTCAACCCGTGGGATGTGGATTTGTCCGCCTTCCTGAAGGTTTTTACTCAGCGAGTCAAGGAAGATGACGACCTCGACCTTCCAGCCTGTGGGCGGTTGATCCGACTTTCGTGGGAAGTACTTCATCACCAATCTGCAACATTGTTTGAGCGTATTCAGGCCCAGGATGTTGAAGAGGATTGGGACGATGACCTGTCCTTTGGATGGGAGGCTGAGTACGACGATGAGGCTTATTTCTTCACACAATCCGTCCTTGAAGGCAATGCTGACGAGGTATTGCCTTCTCTGTTCGATGGCCGCGTTCGTCGTGACGAAGGTCGGCCGGTCACATTGGGTGAATTGCTTTCAGCGTTCAAGGATGCTGCGGATGATGCTGAAGCTTTGAAGGTACGAGAGGTCAATCGATTGGAACATCAGAGGGAACTTGAGGAGTATCTGGCTGATGTTGGGGGTCGCATGCACAACGAGGACCTTGAGGGCGACATTGAACGTTGCTGGATGGCTATGAGAAAAGCATGTGCAGAGGCAAACTCGCACACGGTGCCCTTGCTCGATGTCATCCACCACCTCAAGCCCATTCTCCAAACCACATTCGGGGAGCAGCTTGGGGACGCCGATTCTGAAGCATTTGTTGCATCCTTTATCGCTGGTTTGTTTTTGACTCACAGGAGAATTGCAAGCATCTCACAAGAAGGTGAAGAACTTAACATGATCATGGTTGAAGATATGTGGCCAAATTTGAACTCTTTTGATGAAGTCTTAGAGCAAATTGAGAGGGTCATGCAAGAAGATTCAGACGGCCTTGAAGAGGAATCAACTGGTTCGGAGAATCGAATGAACGCCATAGCTGAGCGGGCTAGGGTTGCAGAAGAGAAAGCTGCTCGGCGTCAGGCAAGATTGGAATCTAAAGCGGAAAAAGCCCATCCGAAGGTTGAGGATGATTTCCTTGGGGAACACGACTGGTTGGTTGAGTAGGGGGGTGCTTACATGACAGAATTGCCGATTGAGACCCTTATTGAAGCAACACTTTTCAGTTCAGGTAAATCGATGTCTGTGGCCGAACTTTCAGCGGTTCTTGGATACGATGAAGACGAGATGTTGGATTGTTTGTATTCGCTCCAAGCTACCTTGCGGCGAAGGAGAGGGACTTCCCTTCAATTGGCCGAGGTGGGTATACGTTGGGCTCTCGAGGTCAAGCCATCGATTGCATCACATCTTCCTAAGGAAACCAAAACCGATATGCCTCCAAAACTCTTGAAGGCAGCCGCCCTTATTGCTTATCATCAACCCATGCCACAGTCGAGACTTGTGGAATTGCTTGGGCAGAAAGCCTACGATTACGTTCGGGAATTGGCTCAACTCGGAATGGTTGATCGCAGGAAGGACGGCAACACGAGGAGGCTTTCTACAACGCGCCGTTTTTCAGAAGCATTTGGGTGCCCACATACCGATCGCAAGAAGGTCAAGGCTTGGTTTAGGGAGCAAGTCCAGTCTTCTGGTCTTCTGGATGAACTCGCGGAAAACAAGGAAATTTTGAAAGAAACCACCGAGGAAGAAGGCACGGTGCAATCATCATTACCGGTGTCTGAAAGTGAATGAGTTCATCCTTGGCGCAGTTCGTTGAGCCATTCTTCCGCCATGGTTTGAGTGCGAGCACCTTCATGTTGCTG
The DNA here is from genome assembly GCF_943787815.1 of Candidatus Poseidonia alphae. Classification (NCBI taxonomy): domain Archaea; kingdom Methanobacteriati; phylum Thermoplasmatota; class Candidatus Poseidoniia; order Candidatus Poseidoniales; family Candidatus Poseidoniaceae; genus Candidatus Poseidonia; species Candidatus Poseidonia alphae. The sequence goes on along the minus strand of NZ_CALSNW010000001.1, from coordinate 326,643 downwards.
AATCCGTTGAGAGAGGAGTTCAATCTCCTCTCCTATCGCTCCAGCGCTAACAGCCATGTTCTTTGAATGGAGTTTCATGTGACCTGCTTGAATTCCATTGGTTGAAAGTGCACGTAAAGCGCCTAAATTCTGTGCAAGTCCGGCACAAACCATGATTCCTGCTAATTCTTGAGCACTCTCGACGCCGAGAATTGAAAGATTGGCTTGAGCAACGGGGTGAACTTTCGAAGCACCTCCTACAATACCGACGGCCATAGGGAGTTCCATTGCCCCTACCAGATTCCCTTCGTCGTCTTTGGACCATGTGGACATTGATGTGTATCGTCCATGTTCAAGGGATGTCCAAGCGTGGCTTCCGGCTTCAATGGCTCTCCAATCTTGCCCACAGGCAACAGCAACACTGCTTATGGCATTCATGATGCCCTTGTTGTGCGTAGCGGCTCTGAACGGGTCTTCTTCTGCGAAGACATGCGCTTCTAGGATGCCTTCAATGATGTCGAGTCCATCTTCTCTTGTTCCGTCATTTGACAATTCTTCGGGCGTGAATGTGGCTTCAACCCTGGCCAGGCGGTGTGCTGCCAGATTGGATAGGATTCGCAGGTGCACTCTTCCTCCGGTGAGGGCTTCAATTTGAGGAGAAATGCGCTCAGCCATCGTGTTTACAGCATTTGCCCCCATGGCGTCTCTGCAATCCACCAAAAGGTGGATGATGAGCATGGTTCCCATTGGGGTTTGAAGTTGCCTTGTTTCTATGTCCTTGCAACCGCCTCCAAGTGCAATCATTCTCGACGGTATGTCATTGCAAAAAGCCATCAAGTCGTTTTTCGCCTCAGCAATCGCCTGTTCAGCGCCTTCCAAATCGGTTACTTCGAGAACTTGAAGTTGCCCAATCATGACCGGTTTGTCGCTGTTGGTGTGGAACCCTCCCTTGACAAGGCACCGTTTGGCCATGTTGGATGCTGCGGCAACGACACTCGACTCTTCTAGGCAAAATGGAATGATGTAATGCGCTCCATCGATGACAAAGTTCGTAGCCACTCCCACTGGAAGGGACATTGTCCCGATAACATTCTCAATCATGCGGTTTGCAGCCTCTTCATTCAACTCGCCGTAATTCGCTAGGGATTCAACATGTTTTGGATCGAGATCGGCTGCTTCTGCTACCGCTAAGCGACGCTCTTCTACAGACTTGCGAAAGAACCCTTTGAACCGACTGTTTTCCACTGGCATGGCCTTTCCCTCAATTGCTCCTAAGGGCGCTCTTCCTTGAATGAATCGTTGGAAGCATGTGCCAGTCCAGTTCTTTTTTAACGCTTTTAACGCATAGCCTAACGCGTTAATTGCCCGTTAATTGAGCGTTATTAGGGGCGTCAAATGCTTTTCCGTCAGCGAACTAACATATCCTAACGGGCTTGTAGTGCACCCTCTTGCCGTCAAAGATGATATACTTGAGGTTCGTTGCCAAGGCATGGTCAAGGAAAGCAATCTTTACGGCTTGCCTCTGTTATCTGAGAACCCGTTTTCAACGCGCCCGCTGGAGGCGGGGGAGCTCGGAAAATTGGTCGGGCGAGATACGCTCTTCACCATGCTGAAGAATTACGTGACCCTTCGCTCTTCAAGGCGAATCTTGCTCGTAGGGCCCTTGGGCTCGGGCAGGACGTCACTTCTAAGGTGCCTCACCCCCTACTCGGGAGAATCAGCCTACATTGGCCATCTTTCAGCAAATGCACCAGCAAAAAGCCTCCTAGAGATGATGTATCAAGGAATTATGGGCATTCAGGCTCCATCTCGTCGCGATGAGGTCGTCAAAGGCCTGGTTGATGGCATGTATGGTTTTGGTGAAAAATTACCGCTCATCGTTATCGATGTCCCTGCAAGCGATATGTCTGTCCTGAATGTTGCCCTGCGAGATACGCTAACGGTCCTTGAACGCCTCAATGCTCTCGTCATCCTGGTGTGCGACCAACGACAGCGTCAACAACTCCCACAGGAACTCTCTATGGCGTTTGAAGAACACCGCCTCTCGCCTTTTACACCATCTGATGTCTTGTCCTTGGTCAAAAAGCGCCTTGCATCGGTTGGTTGTATGGATTCTGATTTTACCATGCAGGATGCAACTCGCATCCTCGAACAGACGGATGGCTATCCAGCCTTAGTCATCAAGGAGTTGAGGAATGCAGTGGACGTGATCAGGATGGGCAGAGATATGGGCGTTGCCGAGCAATCGTTTGATACTTCAGCCCGATTAGAGGTAAGGGACGGTCCTTCTACACTTGATCAACTGATGACGCCACATGATGGAGAGGGGCCTCTCTTTGAACCATCACTTCCGACGGTTGAGGAACCCGTTGAAGTCCAGTCGTTGGAGGAGAACGCTGAGATTATTGATGCATCCATACCTTGGGATGAGCGCACAGCGGTTGAAGAAGATGACGAATCCGCATTTGGTAGCCTTTTTGATTTGGATATTGGTGCTCTTGATGAAGCACAAGAGCTTGATGAACCTCTTCATGTGACGCCGTTTGATACGCCGATTATTGATGCATCAGCGTCACAAGAAACACCTTACCTCCCTCCTCCAGCAGGGAATTTCGGCGGCCTTATACGCAGAAATAAGGGAGGTCTTTCTGCAGGCAAGGAAGAATCTGCTCATGAACAAGCACATTCCGTTCAACAACACAAAGTGGAAACCAATGAGGGAAATGAATACTGGATTGCAGATGAAAGCCCCCCAGTGAAGCTAGCAGAGGAATTCAACGAGGACGAATCCGCAGCGCTCATCCATGATGAAGTCGGTTTTGTCGACGAAGCCTTAGTGGGTGACGGAGAAATGAATGTTGAGGTGGATGAGGTCCAAACTGAACTTGAGTTGAATGAATCAAACCCACCATCTGCGCTGGGAGAACAGGATGTCATGAACCTCTTAGCGAGACTTCTGGAGTCCATCCAGTCCCCAAAGCAAACGAACTCCACTTCAAGCGATAGCATCATGGCTTTTTTCGAATCAAAACGAAGGGACATTGTTGGCCCTAAAGAAAGTCATCCACTGGACAAACATTTGCTTTCATCTCTCTCACGTTCAGAGGCCTATGTGGTTGGACAAGCAAACGATCGTAATGTTTCGCCTTCTGATGAAGAAATGTTGACCTTCTTATCGATTAAGCGTGCCCGATTATCTCAAATCTGCAACCGATTGCTGAGAGGTGGTATTTTGCAGGCGAGGAAGGAAGGGCGGCATCGTAAGTATGCCCTTACTCAATCTGCTAGGGCTCAGTTAGAAGCATGGGGAAGTTTCCAAAGGAGTGCATCACTATGAGTTGGAATATCGCATGGTCGTGGCAGTCCGAAGGAAGAATCGCAGCAATGGCCCCTCTTGAAGGTGGTTTATTGGTGAGTGCCGGCCTTCAACTTACAATGTTGGAGGCGGGCGGCGAAGAACGGTGGAGCGTAGAAGTTCCGTTCAAAGTACATGCAGCACAAGGGTCGCAAGGAATGCTGGGTTTGTTGGCTGCTCATGGTTTCTATCTCATGGATACCACTACAGGGGGCATGGTCAACGAAGGCCGTAGCACACCTGGTGGCTTCAGTGACCTTGCTCACCGACCCGGAGGGGGATGGGTTCTGGCAGGACGCCAAGGGCAATTGCATCTCTTTTCCCAAGAAGGACGAGGAATTCGCCGCGTCGAAACAGGGCCAATTCGTAGACTGGTTGGGTGGCTTGACCGTGAGCATCTTCTCTGGCAGGACCCAAGCGGGACGCTTTGGTGCGGCCGGTTAACGGGTGAGGACAGAAAGCGGAAATTGGAAGATCGTGCCTGGAGTTGGTGCTCTCGCCTTGTTGAAGGTCGTCTGTTGCTTCAAAGTGGGGACGGGGGCATCTGGGAAGGCGTCCCCCATCCATTTGGATGGGATCAACTTGAACGCCTTGAGCATGAATCCATTGAGCCTATGGAGGCAGTTCGCAGTGGAGATGGATGGTGGGTCCTGAGCATCGAGGGCAATCTACACGCTCTCAGTTTGCCTTCAGAAGGCTCTGGGCAGGAGTCTGAACCTCTTGGGCTTCATATGGACCTGGGTGATCTGCTGGTTTTGTGTACGCCGGATGCCATGGCGACGGCAACTCGAAACGGTCTTGTGCGCAGATGGTCGGCTCCACACCTGTCAGAGGCAGAGCGCCAAGGGCGGTATAAGGCGGCAGCTGAAGCCGCCCTTGCAAGGAATTGGGACGAGCGACGTCAACTGTTCCTGCGTGCACAAGAGGCGGAAGATTTGGGTAAACTCTCACTGGCTATCGAACTCTACGAGTCGCTTGGTAGGACTGAAGATGCCCGTCGTTTGCTGGGTCGCCAAAAGGAGGGAGGCGAGTGAAGGAATCGCCAGACACCATCACCGTGGGCCGGGTAGAAAAATACCTTGACATTACCAAACGTGCCAGGGCTAAGGCTACGCCTTTGGTTGAACCCTCTTCTGTTGAAGGTCAGAAACTCAATACGATGCTGCGAATGGCCGACGATTATGCATCAGATGCCCGCCATTTCCTTGAAATCGGAGATCTCATTCGTGCTTTTGGGGCCATCAATTATGCACATGCTTGGATCGATGCAGGTGTTAAATTATGCTGGCTTGACGGACACGGAGACGACGTACTTTTCACCCTCCCGTGATTCGCTCTATAGCGATTCAAGGACGTGCATTCTGGTGCCCTTGCGGACCTCGAGTACCGTCAAGTTCTTTTCATAAAGGCGTCGTTTTAATCCAGTGTCGACCGTGAGGGTTGCACATTGAAGTTCACAAGCCATCTGAAACAGTATGTCGTCGGTATGGCGTAATTCTTCGTTCTCGTTGATTTGTAAGACTGATTTTGCCTCTAATAATGAAAGAAGAAGACGTTTTGCAGGTGAACGTTCAGCTTCCAGGGCGTTTAGTTCGGTGAGAACCTCGGGAATGAGGATCCATTGACATGGTCCGATGAGCCGTTCCATTTCACGCTCAATGTTGAGTTTAGCATCAACACAAGCGACCCACCCGCAGGCGTCAATGAGCACCTGCTGCATTTCAGTGACCTCATTCTATGGTGCCGTAGCCAATCAAACGCCATCGTGAGCCAATGCGTCGTGATAGCGAAATACGCTGTCCCTTATCGGCACAAATTGGAAGTCTTAGGTCCAGGTTTGTTCGAAGTTTCTCGGCATTCCGAGTCACACCGACCGATGTTGCGGTAGCAACGTTGAGCATCAGCATCTCGTTGTTACGCAACGGTTGAATTTTTTCAGGTGTTTCCCCATCGCCCGCAACCATGTGGGACATCAAATTGACACTGATGCTTACCGAAGTGTGAACCTCAGGGAGGTCTCCCTTTCGGGCAACAACTTGACCGGAGAGGTTGTCTGCTGTGGTGATGGACGGGTCGAGAAGTGTTGCCATTCCACACAGCCCACCTGCATGCATGGATTCAAGTGACTTTCCACCACCTTGCATGGTGCTCACAACTGCTTCAATGGGTTCCCATGTTGATTTGTTACCGTTCTCAATTTTCCGTCCAGGTCCGATAATCACTTCGTCCCCTTCCTTAAACTCGCCTTCAACGATACTTCCTCCGATGACGCCGCCACGCAATTTGCCGGGGCGTGTTCCAGGGCGATTGATGTCAAAAGAGCGCGCTACATGCATAATTGAGCGCTTGTCACTTGAACGGTCAGGGGTTGGGATGGTGGCTTCGATTGCGTCGATAAGAATGTCAAGATTGACATCGTGGTGAGCAGATACGGGAATCACAGGTGCGGATTCGGCGATGGTACCTTTCAGGAAGGTCATGATCTCTTGATGTGATTCAAGAGCACGTTCCCGTGATACGAGATCAATTTTATTCTGGACAATCACGATGTTTTCGATTCCAGCGATTTCAAGAGCCATCAGGTGTTCTCGAGTCTGAGGTTGTGGGCAGGTTTCGTTGGCTGCGACCATGAGCATGGCGCCGTCCATAATGGAAGCACCCGTAATCATGATGGCCATCAACGTCTCGTGACCAGGTGCGTCAACAAAGGAAACGACACGTTCCAATTCATCTGCAACGTCTTTCGAACCATCGGGACGCTTTCCAGTGGCGTAATATTGACCGTTGTCGTCTTTGTAAAACGCAGTATCAGCGTAGCCGAGTTTAATCGAAATACCGCGCTTTCGTTCTTCGGAGTGTGTATCGGTCCAAATCCCAGAAAGGGCTTGTGTTAGGGTAGTTTTGCCGTGGTCAACGTGGCCGACAAGACCGATGTTGACTTCAGGTTGTGCGGGAAGCTCTCTTGCCATGCTTCCTCACCCAGTTGTTACGACGTCCCTCTCGGGGTTCACTCCGATGCTTCCTCTGCTTCGGTGGAAAGAATTGCGCTGAGCGACTTCTTGCCGGTTTCTACAACCTTTAGGTTGATTTGACGGGTGTCTTGGGTAATGGTATTCCCGCGGAAGGTGCGACGTCGGCGTAGTCCATCAGGCTTGTAACGGAATCGCTTCTTGTCGCCGCCCTTCTTCTTGTGAACGATAACTTGTCCCTTGTAACCGGTGGATTGGGTGACGAGGATCGATTGACGGGACCCGCCTTCCAAATCCTTACGAAGGGGTGTTCCAGTTTTGTCGGAGCCGCCGGTGATCTCGAGTTTGTAGCCGGAGAGTGTTTGTTCGCCTTCTCCAACGAAGATTCCGTCGACAACATCGCCGATTCGCTTTCCTAGAATTTGTGCGTGGTTGTTGCCTGTAATCTTCAATGAGTACGATTTTCCACCGTTGTCGGGGTTTGTATCATTGACTACTGCGACGAATTCGGATTGGTTTTTGCCGGACATACGAGCACCTCTACGAGATGTTCCGACTAACGACCCGTATTTAGCCCCATCGTATGGTGCATTGGCTTCGATTTCATCGTAAACGCTTGGGAAGGAGCAATTCAAGCCGGCTTGCGAGGTCAGCAGGGAGGTAGTGAGGCATGCTCAGATGCGTGGTACGTCCCCGACCACCGGGCACGGTTGCAACGCGGGATTCAATGAGTCCAACACCTTCGATGGTCTTGACATATTTCCACAGCGTGGTGTGACTCTTTGCCTTTTGTTCGTACTCTTCACAGACCACGGCGTAGAGCCCCTCAACATCACCCATGGTCATGGTCTCTTGCGTCTTCAATCGTCTGCACATGGCCAAGAGCGCAAGCATGACTGAGGGAGGTAGTTCGTCCACCTGCTCAAGATGAGCGGAGGTGTCCAGCGCTAGATTGTTGTTGAATGCATGGACGTCTTCAATGCTGATTTTACGCCCAGAGTGTTCATCTTGACGGTATTCACATCGTTCCACAGCATTGCTAAGGAGCTCGATTACCATTCGGGCATCGCCGCTCGGTGCTGCTTTTTCAGCCAATAAGGTCATGATTGCATCACTCCATGTCCCCGGTACCAACGCCGCTTCCGCACGTTGCCGGACAATGGCCTTGAGCCCGTCCAGGGTATACGGGGGTATTCGAACATGGTTGGTAATACCAAATTTGGAGAGGACTGCAGTCTCTAGAACGTCCAATACCTGCTCTTGGCTGATCAATATGAGCGAGAGGGTTCCTGTCCCTTGTTGGTCCTCGTCAATTCTGAGCAGTTGGTACAGCAATTCATCTCCTGAGCGGCGTAGCATGTGATCTACCTCGTCAAGAACAACCACGAGGTGGGTGGATGAATGACGCAGCATCTTTCTCAAACTCAGCAAAAGTTCACCCATCGAGAGGCCACGGTCCGGGTGACCTGGGTCCAACTGGTGGAGGATGCGTTGTGCAACTCGCATGCTCGTTGAAGCATTGCGACAGTTGACATGAGCAATTTGGATGTTTCTTTTTCCTGCTAGATGGCGGACTAAATCACGACAGAATGTTTTCGCTAGGACCGTTTTTCCAGAACCGACTGGGCCGGTAATAACTGCTCTTGATGCGCCTTCTGGGGATGCGATTGCGGTGAATTTCGAGGCGAGTTCTTGTTTGATATCGTCCCGGCCTACCAGCTCTTCAGGCAAATGGTCGTAATCCAATACGCTGGGGCTTGCGAGAATCGACCCCGCCCCGATTCGGTCAAGATAGCCGCTCATAACATGGGAATGCTCTTGTCAACCGTTCTAAAAGATGTGGTTCTGTTCAGCCTCTGAGCGAGGGAATTCAGAAGGTTTTATCCGCTTCGTATCAAGGGATTTCATCGAATTGGTAGCCGAGCTCCCATTTCTTTTCTCCAAGAGCAACTTCCATCTCAAAAGGCGTGATCAATGGTTTACGGTACTTCACAGCATCATCAATGGCGATTCGTGGGCACGCTGTATTCACAAATGCATCGACCGGGTAGAAATCAATCAATTCCGGGCCAACATGTTCCAAGGCGAGCAGGTATCCTTTCTTTCCGTGCTTTGCAAGCATTCGCTTCATGCGTAGTGCGAGTGTGCGTCGCATTTGACCTGGTTTTTCTCCAATGAGAATTCCGAAAGTTTGTGCTTCTTGCACGCTCATGATTAGGCCGAAGCGTTGGCGAAGAATTCGTTCGATGCGTTGGAGTGACATCTCTTCTGCATCACCGGTGTACGGGTCAAGCATAGCAAGGGGCTTGCCGGTGTGAAGAACGAGTCCAATCGGGTGGAAATCTCCGCTTCCGAGAAACAAATAATGGCCGATGCTCGGGTCATCACCGGAATAATTGCAACCGAGGACTTGGCCGGGGAACGAAAGACGGGCGCCACCGATGGGAATGGTGACGTCAAAACCAGCCTTTTCGAGGCGGTCGTGGTATTCCGGTAAGAGGTGAAGGTGTTGGATGGACCCAACAAGGCCCAGTTTGGTACCGGTTAGGGGCGCCATGCGTCCGACTGCATCCATGAAGCGCTCTTGTGCTTCTTCTTCGCTAAGGCCTTCCGTGTTGGATTGCTGAGTCATGCGTTCTTGGGCCATGGCGCGATGTTGATTGAGCCACGGGAGGACTGGAGACAGTTCGGGGTCGCCGTCGTAGGTGACGTTGATGAACTGTGTTGGCATTCCCGAGTCGATGTTCATCTGAGAATGCCCCATGTGCGCAACCAATTCAACTCCCATCAGTTGCATCTTGTCGTGGACGAGGTCACAGGCGCCGTAGCAAGGATCTGCTGCGAGTACGACTTGAGCGCTGGTTTCGGTTTCAATGGTATCCATCATTTCGAGGGCTTGCATCTTGAGTCCTTCCGGTACTTGGAGTGCAATTAAGCGATTGTCATTGGTGCGGATGCGCTCCATGAGTTCATCCAATTCAAAGTCGTGGCGGTCTAGGTCCATGTGGCTCCCTAACCTAGCGGCGATGCCGCTCCCTCATCAATGCACCCATCAAAATCAAACTTCTTCGTCCAAGAGAACGATGGTTTCTCCATCCATACGAAGACGGACCAAAGATTGAATCGAAATATCAGGATAAAGGCCCCGTAGGCGGTTTAAACCGTCGCCTTTCTCCACAACAGCGACAATATGAGTTACCTTTGCTCCTGCCCTAAGTACGCCTTCAATGACAGCTTCCAATGTTCCACCCGTAGAGAGAACATCATCAATGATGGCGATGCGTTCGCCCTTCTTGATGTCGTTAAGGAACATGGCGCCCTTGGAATAACCAGTGGATTGGTCGATCTTAACCTCTCCTTCCAAACCATAGGTGCGTTTTCTTGCGATGACAAGCGGAATTCCCGTTGACATGCTTAGGGGAGCGGTAAGGGGGAGGCCCATTGCTTCAATTCCCAAAAGAAGATCAACATTGCTCCAATCAATGCGTTCTCGTGAAAGGTCTGTAATTGCCTGTAGGATGTCCGGGGACATGCGTGGGACTCCGTCAGTAATCGGATGAATGAAGTAAGGATAATCCCCTTTCCAAATGATGGGGGCTTTGGCTAAACTCTCTCGCAAGCGTTGCATTGGCTCGTCCATGACAGCACGAAGTGTTGTCTGTTTATCATCCTTCAGCGGCGAATCGGCGCTGGAAGGTAATGTTCCAGGCTGATGCTCAAAGTTCGGCGAGGTACTCGACGTACTCGTCGGGTTCCAACAGGTTTTCCAGAACTTGCTTATCATCTGGATTCATTTTGAGTTCGTGGGGTTCGAGTAGAATGACCCATCCGTGGTCGTAAGCGGAGTCGTTGACCAAATCAGGGCTGATCTCAACTTCACCGTTAACATCGGAGATGATTCCTGCAAAAGGCGAAGTGAGCGAAATTTTCTCGTCAGCAGTCCATAGCGAGAACATGCTTCCGCCTTCGTCAATCTCTGTTTCAGCCTGAGGTAGAATCACTCGGAGTACATCGCCGATTTCGACTTTCATGTACTCACTGACTCCAATCATCAGCTTCTGGTCTTTTTGTTGGTACCACAGATGGTCCAACGAATATTTCCGGTTGTGTGCAATAGCAAATTCCACGATTTCTTCATCCATGGTTTTCCCTCTACGCCTCGGCTCACGCGGGTGGTATATGAAGGGTGAGGGGGATTGTGGCGATAAAAATAAAACAAACGGGTTAAGAAACTCGGCATCTTGGCTTAGGTTGGTGGCCCAATGAACTTTCAAGAAACCGACGAGCAACAGATGATTCGTGAAATGGTCCGTGACTTCGCCGAAACAGTGCTTGCTCCCACGGTAGAGCACCGAGATAAGCATCAGATCCCCCCCTCCGAGGCCTGGGAATCGTTTGTGGAATTCGGCCTCCAAAGCATCACGATCCCCGAAGAATACGGCGGCTCTCCCGTTGATGACGTCTCTGAAGCCATCATCATCGAAGAACTCGCCCGCGTTGACCCCTCATTTGCTGTGATGTACTGTGTTCATGTCGGCCTGTGCTCAATGACCATCGCCCTTCATGGTGATGAATCTCAAAAGAAAGCGTACCTTCCAAGGCTTGCTGCCGGTGAAGTGGGGGCTTACTCGCTCTCTGAATCAGGTGCTGGAACGGATGCGGCGGCCATGGTGTGCAAAGCAAAACTCTCCGAAGATGGAACTCATTATGTTCTCAACGGCGAAAAAATGTGGGTCACAAACGGGGCTCAAGCGAAAATCATCGTTCTCTTCGCCAAGGATGTTGACCACCCTGATTACGGCGTGAAGAAGCACGGGGGTACAACGGCCTTCATCATGGAATCAAGTTTCGAAGGATACTCGGTCGGTAAGAAGGAAGACAAACTGGGCATCCGCTCGTCGGATACTTGCACGCTGGTTCTCAACGATTGTAAAGTACCGGTGGAAAACGTATTGAAAGGCGTAGGAAACGGTTTCCCTATCGCCATGAACGCGCTTGATAACAGTCGAATTGGTATCGCTGCTCAGGCTCTGGGCATCGCTCAAGGCGCCTATGAAGCCGCTCTCAAATACGCCCACGAACGTGAAGCCTTTGGGAAGCCAATCGCTCATCACCAAATGATCATGGCTTACCTTGCAGACATGGCAACTCAAATCGATGCCGCTCGCTTGATGGTGTACAAAGCAGCATGGACCAAAGAACAACACTATCATGCAAACGGCCCACGCCATTCCAAGGAAGCTAGCATGGCGAAATTATTTGCAGGCGATACAGCAATGTGGGTTTCGGAACGCGCGATTCAAGTGCTCGGCGGCTACGGTTATACCAAAGAATTCCCAGTGGAGCGTTTCTTCCGCGATGCAAAGATTACTCAAATCTATGAGGGGACTCAGGAAGTCCAACGCATCGTGATTTCACGAGCATTGAAGTGAATCAAACTTCCTTGCAAATCAGTTCACGAACGGCTACGGACCACATGACGGGTTGAACGGTTAGTGCGAGGTATTGGCCCTCTTCGAACGATGGTTCCTCTCTCCGCTTCATCATCACTTGAACCGTTGTTCCATCAGTTGAGATACAACGAGCAGTATCTCCTCCTCGGCACTCACCTTCGCCAAGTAAGGTTCTGCTGACTTTAGTCACCATCCCGCTAAGCGTGTAGGCCGGTGCGGTTTCAAGAATTTTCATTGCATCGCTTCTTAATCGGGTTTGCTCAACCGTAGAAATAAGGTCGGACAACTGCCCTGATGCCGTTACCACTGGGGTCTCTTCTGCAAGCGGTTGAGATTCTTCGACGACGTCATCATCTTCGGGCCATTCCTCTTCCAAAGGTGCTTCTACTGTGACCTCGATGGTGTCAAGGTGTTTTCCAAGAACCGAAAGACTGACCTTGTAAACACTCGCTTCATCAGGCTCCAGAATAAAATGGTCCAAATTGGGATGGTCCATTTCTTTTGAAGTGGTAGTGAATGTTTCAGGAGTCGTTACTCCATCTTGCAGAATGGTGATGGTATACGATTCAACTTCAGCTGTGAATTTTGCAGTGAAATTAATGGGTTGTTCGACCAGATAAATCGTTCGTTCGCTGGTCAGCGTTCCAGCAAGTGGGATGTCCAACTCAAACATGGAATCAGGAATCTCAAGTCCATTTGCCGCAAGGAATGCCATCCAATCGGCAACGGGTATTCCTGTGGACGGGTCTGCATCAACGAATGAGAACATCAGTTCTACAACCCATTCAGGTGGGCGTTCTCCAGTCATTTTTGACAGTATATCTGAAAATTCATCACCGGAAATGATGCCGTTTTGGTCTTTGTCAAGTTCTTGAGTGAGGCTGAGAGCAGACATGGAGGACCCATTGAGCCACGTATTGAAGTTTTGATTGAGCAAGCGCGCCATCCTATTTTGTCCGCTGATGCTCTCTATTCGTTGCTTTAGCGCCACGACTTGACCATCAAATGTTGGGCGGGGCGGAAGCAATATTTTCTCTGCCATGTTATGGATGCAGAAGCATCTCTACCATCAATGTGATGCCGCGTCGGGTTCAAGGGAATTGAAGTTGAGGCCAATCCAATGGCTCACTATGCTGCCATGCAATGCGAGAAAGGTGGAGTTCAATTGCGTTCACTTCGGTGATATCGTGCTCAATTTGAATTCGGTGAAGCCAGCGCTTCAGTCGGCCCAAGCGGACTCCCTGCTCAACTCCAGTACGCTTCATGATCCAATGGCCATCAACAAGAGATTCACTGGGGGCTTTCTGCGACCCAAGTGAGGACCATTTCACTGCTACTTCGGTCATGCTTCCTTCCAACGGTTCACGGCCGTGAACCGAGGCTGAGATCTCCAGCAAAAGGTGTTGCAATCGAAGGTGAATGTTCGCATCTTCGCCCAGGCAGTAGCGGAAGACTCGCAGTGAAGATGTTCGTGGTTCTGGGATGGTTCCAAGGTTTCGATGGAATTGAACCGTTTCATTGAGAAGTGATTTTGGAAGATTAAGAGTGCCGAGCGACTTTTTTACCTCAGATGGATCAAATTCTGACAGGAGGAACCCCAAACGATGCTTTAGCAACCATGATTCGTTGAGGTGTTCCCCGAAAAGATCCAACAGGCTCGGCCGCACAAAACAGAGAGGCGGAAGGATGTGTTGTATTGTTCCATCATGAATCATCAGATTGAGGACTTCTGCGGCATGCCTACCGTTCAAGATTTTCCGAAACTCCGTCCATTTGCGTTCAATGGCTACTTTGGCGAGAATTGGTTGCTTCGATTGCATGGCTTGATGAAGCGTCGCTTCGAGGTGCCAGAGTCCCAATTGCCCTCGGTCAAGAAATCGGTATGCTCGAAAAATACGAAGCCCGTCTTCATCACAACGTTGCATAGGGTCGCCAACTGCACGAACAAGGTGTCCCCTCATGTCCTTCATGCCGTTGAAAGGGTCGTAGAGTATTCTTCTGGCCACGTCCACAGCCATTGCGTTAAACGTGAAATCACGCCGGCTTAGGTCTTCTTTGAGTGATGTTCCCCAAGTGACTTGGTCAGGTCTGCGGCCGTCTCTGTACATGCCCTCACTTCTCAAGGTTGTCAATTCATAATGTTGGCCTGCACCCTTGACTGTCACCGTTCCAAAATCAATACCGGTGGGGATCGCCTGTTCTCCAAAGAGCTTCATGGCCTCCTCCGGAGTGCAGGTTGAACACAGATCAATATCTCCACTAGGTACGCCGAGCAGAGCATCTCTTACACAGCCACCTACCGCCCATGCCCCGTGGCCGGCTTCAGTAATTTGATTGAGGATGTCAACGAGGTCATCCGGGAGCATCTCAATCCAACGATTGAGCGGCTCTGGGCAGGAGACGCCCGCAAGGGCGGCCTCTCTTCCAAAATCCAGTTCCCGCTTCATGTTCATGGGTGCTCAATTGAACATGGCGGGCCCACGGTTGAAAAAGCATTATGCCTCAAAGGGTGTTCCCCCCGTCATGGAATGGTCGGAAGATGATGTGGAACTTGTGCCTTTGAGTTGGTTAAAGGCCCATGAGGCCGTCAAGCCTCGTAACCAAAGGAAGTTGCTCGATATGACCCGTCGTTGGGGTGGATACACAAAACCGCTTATCGTAGATTCCAACACTGGTGCAATCCTCGACGGACATCATCGCCACGCCATCGCCCTTGATTTGGGTTTAATTCGCGTCCCGGTTCTTTGCGTGGACTATCTTGGTAACGATGCGATAAGCGTTGACGTATGGCCGGCATGCGGTCGTGAAAGCCTCTCGAAAGAAGATGTGATCTCCATGAGCCTCTCCGATGATGTATTCCCACCCAAAACCAGCAGGCATACGATGGCTGACGATACGCCACCGATTTTTATTCCTCTTGAAGTCCTTCTTGAACCACTCAAGCACGGTCCTGACGCGTCATGATGTACGCTCGCCATGCTGCGTTTCCTTTCCCAGAAAGTTTGACCTCATGCTGTGGTGGCCCCGGCAATTTGATTTCAACCCTTTTCAGCATTCCTTCGTGACTGAAATCCAGCCATGCCGACGTGTTTTGTCGCCCTTTTAGAACCGAGGTAAGATGGCTTAATGATTGAATACGCAGTTGATCGAGTGCGATCAATTCGTCTCCGACCTGAGTTTTTGTTCGAAGAGGGGAGCCGGAGTGGTACGTCGTGATGATGACCTTTCCCTTTTGATCCCGAAGTCCAACGCCAAGCCATGCTGTTGGGTCTTCTTCCGATTTTTCCGGTACGATGTCAAGCCGAAAGAACTTCATCGCTTTCTTGATGTCTGGTGCCGTTCTTTCATGAACAAGTCGGTCCAAATATGGGCCAAGGCTTTTACCGCCAGGAACTTCTTTCAGGGTCTTCCGTAGGCTCTTGTAATCGACACCCTGCTCATTGCTGCTTTCGTAATCTAGAGCAAAGCGATTGCACAACTCAGCCATGAATTCACATGCACCATAAGTTCCTTTGCTTCTCTTCTGTAATTCGACATCCAAACACATGATGGCTAATTCACCTTCCAAGTAGTATGAGATTTGACTCTCTCTCGTATAGGGTCCGCTTCTATAGAGGTGTATCCACGCATCATGGCTGGATTCAGAGAGGGATTCTCGATGCATCCCATTTTTACCCGTATGGCGCTTCATCTTCCGTTGGAAATCCTTTCTCCAATCGTCTTCACTCCAAGCTCCCGAGCGAACACAAAGCATGTCGCCAAGCCAAGAAGTCCCTCCTTCAAACCACCAAAGCAAATCCGTATGGACTTCCTTCTGCAAGTCATAATTTAGGAAATTCTTTGGTCGCAATCGTTTGACGTTCCATTGATGCAAGTATTCGTGAGAAAACAGACTTACAAGGTCTCGGTATTCATCATCGTGGCCAGGATACAGGCACTTGCGAGGCATCATTGAAGTCTGTGAGTTGAGGTGCTCCAATCCGCCGCGCCCCGTATCCGTCAAGTGAAGGACGGTGGTATATGTGCCCCATTTCGGCAAGCCGAAGAGGGCGTGGTGTTCCTTGATGATTCGCTCCATGTCAACAATAAAGCAATCGAGGCGTTCTTGATTTGGCTGGTGCCCACCGCTGTCCCAAATTTTTAGGTGGTGTGTTCTTCCATCAACAACATGGGTGAAGGACTCGTTTTCATTGATTTCAATGATTCCATCCAAGAGATGGTCCCTATTTGGGGCAGAAAAACTCCAGGTCGCAGTACCGGCTTTTTTTACCGGGGCTCCTGAAGATTCAAATTGGGTTGCTGGAGTCCATTGTGACGGGGCAGTGAGTACAATCTCGTGTTGCATGTTTAATCGCTCTTGTGAGATTCCTTTCTCCGGCATCATCCAAGTAAACGGAGGCATGAGGTGAAGGTGTGTACTGTCAAGGTGAGTTGAACGGACGCTTAGTTCAGCAGCGAGAATGGTGTAGTTCGTCTTTATCGATTCAGTGTTTTGGGGGATTGAAACTTCAATCCCATCCACGCCAACTCGTTTCCAACGCAGTTCTTTCCCCGCAGACGAAACGGCTGAGAAATTGAAGAGGTGCTGCATGGGTTCACGCATAAAATACGAACCGGGAACCCATCTAGGGAATCGTAAGACGAGTTTTCGGCCCAAAAATGGGCCGGTGATTGAAACGCCAACATGCAAGTGGTGATGTTCTCCATCTGTGGCATCGGCTGTGAATGTGAGGCCTGAGTTCTTGGTGCTCATGATGTGAGTTCATTTGCGGCGGTTGATAGGTTCTCGCACGCCACCTTGAGAAGCTCCGGTGGATTCGTTGCCATGAATTTCTTGAGGTTGTCGATCACATCGGGTTCATTTGCACGACCCAATAAACGCTCGAGTAATTTGCTTCGTTCAATGATGTCTACGTCTTGATTTCCGATCATATCCCAGCGCAATTCATCTTCCTGAGCTCCTTTACCCATGAGCCAACGTGCGATGATGGAATGCATGTTCGTTTCAATGAGGGTTTGAATGAGGACGTCACTTGAATCATCCACATTCCCTCTGAGATGTTTTGTGATGTCGTGAAAGTGTTGAGGGCCGAGTTTTTCAGCCAGTGCTGAAAGGTTGTTTGGATGATGCTTAGCCATCCAAAGGAACAACTTTACCGTTTCAGATTGCAAGCCAAAAAATGGCTGAATTGCCGACAATTCAACGGCTTCATCTCGGTTCAACAAGGCCCGCAATGCCTCGATTTGAACCGAAGCCGAAGCATCTTTGAGGCCGTTTAGAAGTTGTTCTTTGCTGCAGGAACGGTGCCTCATGGCGAGGCTTCGAATCGCATCATTGGCGTTCTGATGCATGGCTTCAATGGCCTTGTTATCTCCGTGTGTGAGTAAAGCATCAGCAGCTTTCCTACGGACGACTGAATCTTCATCATCAAGCATGACCTTTGCAATGGAGGTCCCGTTCTCGCCCAATGCGTCCAGAAGATTGGCTCCGCAACGGCGCACATTGAGAGATGAGTGAGCCGTTAAATCTTGAACCGCATCCAGCCCAACGGTTGGTGCCCAGCGTCGGTAAGCGTCCAAGGCTTTGGACACAAACCATGAATCTTCATCGTTCAAGAGCGACTTGAAGGCCTTGAGTGATTCAGGGTCTTCCAATTCAACCAAGGTTCGGACGGCTCGCCTTCGGGTACGTATGTCACGGTGCTTGAGGCGGCCCATGGCCCTGTCAAGTTCCCCTGCCATGATGCTCCCAATCTGCGCTCCCTCATAGGGCTGTTCTTTTGAAAACGCATCGTTTCATCGCATCTCAAGCCATGCGAATATGAGGATGATCGGTAGAACGTAAAACAGCCTTCGGTGCATGATGTGGGTTGATTCCATGTGCTCAATTACCGAAGGTGGAAGAACCTCAATGGATGACGAAGTTCTTCTTCTTCGGTTCAGAGGGATGTGCTGTTCAACATAACTCAACACTTGGTTGCGCAACTCGGGATTGCGACTGCGTTGTTCGCCTCGGCCAACGATGTAACGCAAGGTGTGCTTCTCAGTCATTGGAAGTGTTGCCTGAACAATGGCGAGTGGATGAGTTGAATTGTGCAAATCGATTCGAACAGCCCTTCCGTCGCCACGAACATGGCTCAAAACCCTCCACTTCCCTTGACCTTCGTTGAACCGGTCCAAGCAATCTCGTGCTTCATCCAATGGGTCTTCTTTACTGTAGTGTGGGGCTCGCCTCCATCCAAGGAAAGGGCCAAGGAGGACGGCGCATATTAACGGTGTTAAGCACATCAATTCCAAGAGGCGCACCAAGGCGTCAGGGTCCGTAAGCGCCGAAACGACTGCAAGTGAGAATCCGAGAAAAAGTCCGATAAAGGCTCCAGCCTGCAATCCAGTCATAAGGCCGATTCGGGGTGGAAGTTCCTCGGCCATACCCATTGATGAGGGGCATTTGAAATGAAGGCTTGCCTTCAAGCGGTAATAATTGAATAGATGAGCAACCTAAGGAGGCCATGGAGCGCAACGGTCTCAACGACCGGAGAAAAGAAGTCAAAATAGGCAGATGGGTCCTCGGTGTATCCGGTTTCCTGTTCGTCTCTTTTTTCCTCGCACCACTCACCCTCGACCCCGGGACCGTGGAGAACGTTGAAGGGCGTGCAAACGTGATCGATTTTTACTCAAAAGACGGGTCAGGTTCGTATGGGAATCTGGTCAAATACAATCACTCGCATGAGGATGGTTTCCATGAACATCAAGGCTATGTCTGGAGCGAAATGAATCCATATGCAGCAGTGATCTATGCCTTCGGAGACCTAAACTGCCATCAAAAGCATGAGCGTTCGCTCGAAATCAATGGAAATCAAATGCCGGTTTGTACGAGGGACCTCGGCATCTTTTTCGGATTGTTTATCGGTGGGCTGCTGTTTACTCAGCGAGGATGGAACCGATGGACGGTAAAAGACACCTGCCTCTCCCTTCTCCCCGCCGCTTGGTTGGTTCCAGTTTATGCTCGAAACTGGAGGTTGTTTGCTTGGCTTGGAGTTGGAGTTCTGCTCTGCTCTCCAATGTTGTTTGATGGATTTTACCAATTGTTGACGAACTATGAATCGACCAACAATAAACGGGTGATGACAGGGATTCCATTTGGCTTTGGTCTTGGGGTCCTCATGTGCAGTATGTTTGCATCACGAGCTGATGCATTTTCGGGTGCGGGGGCTGTCGTTTTGCCTGGCAACTCAAGATTTACCCTGGCCTCATCTGCTCCTCAAGACGAATCCGAATGAACGGGCGGGGCATTGGACCACCACACCAATAATTCCGATGCATTGGATGGAAGGGGGCAACCTTCATGACCGCTTGTCAGAATAACAAGGCGCTGGTGGATGTCTGAAATCGACTTCTTTAATCCCGAGGTGAGTTCTTTTCCATCATCGGTATGGAATATGTCTTCAAGCGCTTTGGACCATTCTTTATTCGGATTTGACCTGCGCCAAGACGCCAGAGACCCTCTCAAAGGCCACATGGCTAGCGTGAGGCGGGCGAATCCAAGTCGTTCGTCTCTTAATTTGAACAACTGGGCGTCTGAAAACGGAACGTGAGATTGTTGTTTGAAGATCCAATGTTCTGCTAGAAGCCATTTCACCAGGCGTTGTGTATGCCGTTGAGTAACCATTCTGATGGGTCCTAATGATGCATGAAGGCGCGGTACTTCGCTGGACCCAACCATGAGTGAAAGTGTTCCGAGGATCGACCAGCACGAGTGAGCGTAGGGCGTGGCTGGAACATCATGTTCCTGAGCAGTCTCTGTAGGCCAGTTGTCTTCTGCCTCTTGCATCCAATCCGATGGTGATTTTCCAGATAGCCAACCGACATGAATCGCCGTTCGTTCTTGAGGTGCCCCAGGCAATCGCGTCTGTTTTTTCACATCGTGAACCAGTTGATTCAACAAATTCCGGTCCACTTCATCCCCGTCCACATTCAGTGGAGATGGCTTACGGTTGAAGAATCGCCGCAGTTCGCTCCGGAGTGAGCGTTTGAGTTCATCCAATCCGCCCTCGTTGAGGATGGGTCCAACCACATGACATTGGTTGAAGGGTGCTGGTGCCTTTACCCCCCCGGCTAAGAGGTCATGAAACCCTTTGCGAATGGTTGTCTGAATTTCCTTTGTCTCAAAGTATTCCTGCTTGTCACTGGTCATCCGTAATGTGCCGGTTTTGATACGCTTCATGGCTTTTTTAGGGTCGCAGTCAATCCACAACACCAAGTCCGGAATCATTGCTGCAGCGTTCATTTTTGCAACTTGTTCAAGACCCAATTCCCCTACAACCCCCTGATAAATCAGCGAAGAATGAATGTTCCTGTCCGAGATAACTACGCACCCCTTCGCCAGTAATGGGCGGATGTATGTATGGGAGTGATCCAAGCGGTCGGCTGCGAACAAGCCTGCCTCTTCAAGGGGGGTTTTATCTCCCAACTTAACAGAAGAAAGGGCGAGTTTGCCAAGTTCGCTGTGACGGCGCGGCTCATGTGTTGAGATCACCTCGGGAAAAGGAAATTCACTGAGCAATTCAGCAAGAATTCTTGCGGCTTCACCTTTGCCAGACCCGTCACCGCCTTCTACTGAAATCAAGTACATGTTTCAGTCCTCTCGCTGGTCTTCAAAGTCAAATTTAGCAAAGATGTTGAGAATCATTCCAGCAAGAATAAGGGTCGGTCCAATGATAATAAAGCCTCTACCAAATAAGGCAAAGCCGGCGAAATACTGACTTCTTCGATAATGCCGCCCGCGGCGCATTTCCACGGCTGCTTGGACGCCTACGAACGACGCAAGAACGGTGACAATTCCGATTCCACTAGCAAGAGCGACTGCGAAGTCAAGACTTGGGCCCCCGATCGTCTCCGAATTGTCCTCATAACGCGTGTCATTGCCGCTTTTCATCGTCACCGGCATTAATCCAGCGTCATCAGGGCTAAAGGTGCGTTCAACGGTTTGAAACCCATCCTTTGAAAAAATAATGATGTGGACTTTCTTAGCAACGTTTTCCATGCTGTAGTAGCCGTATTCGTTCGTTGATGTTGTTTGGAGTTGGGCTCTCGAATCCTTTTCAAGAAGTTCAACGGTTACATTTTCAACGCCAGTGCCCTCAATGTCGAGGAGAATTTCTCCGGAGATGTCTGCCGTTTGTTGGTCGGAGTTCCATGCTGAAACAAAGGCTTCTGAAGGATTGCCTTGGAGGATTAAGGCTCCACTGATGATTCCAAGGATGCTTCCGATGAGGACAAGCGATGCAGCCAGATTCCTCCACCGGTCAGCATCTCGGTCCAACATCTCATACCAGTCATCTTGTTGAGGCTCTTCAACGGTGACAACTTCTTGATATTCATCCTGTGTAATGACGAGAGGTGCTTCAGGCTCGATGAGCGTTCCAGCGTTTTTCTTTGCTTGAACGCGCTCTCGAAGGGCTTTCATTCGGGTTTCTCGGTCATCCCCCAACTCCATGCCCCCTTGGTGAAGCCACAGTGTGCGCGGATAATACCCCTTCCCTTCGTGGTCCGCGCACAAGTCGTTCAGTGCTTCAGTTTCCACTCAGCGAAAACGATTAATCCTACAATCAGAAACAATGAGGCCCCGGCAAGGATGACAAGTCCGGTAATTACGCGGGATTTAGGCTTTGATGGTTCAAGGGGTTCAACATCACCATCGCCTGTGGAATTGTCTTGGGCTGGCTGCCCTTGCTCTTCAACAACGATGACGAAAGCCTCGCTTTTCAATCCAAGTTCAACCAATCGTCCAACGGCACCTAAGGATTCTGCACTGACTTTGTCGGGCGTATCTTCCATTGTGTGCCAGTATTCGCCGAAGGTCCCAGGGACCTTTTCACCGTACTGCGGGTCCATGAAACTGAGCGTAGGGATGCCCAATTCGTCAGGATGTTGATGGTCGTCGCCAACGTATGCAGTGATGTTGTATTGCATGGTCCCGTCACCATCAATTCCAGCGCACGATACGGTGCCGTTCACCATTCCTAGGGCGCCCCCTAGGGCTTGCGCTCGTGATTTCAATGTTGAATTTCCGATGTAGATTTTTTGGAGTTGTAGGTCACGGTCACCGACCATGTCCAATAAGACAAACGACTCCATATTGTCGATTTCAACTTGAGACAAATTATCAGCCCAAGCTTCTGCTCCTACGGTATAATTGTCATTTTGGTCTTCAGCATCGTTCCAAAACAGGGTGATGTCTTGTGAAAGGTTCATTGCAGGAATGATCCGAGCCAGTTCAATCAGAATTGCAGCTCCGCTGGCGGCATCATTTGCTCCGGGTACGGGCAAAGTTTGATTTGAGACATTCAAATCCTTATCCGCAATGTTACGGCTATCATAATGGGCTGAAATGACAATTCTTCCTCGCTCTTCATCTCCGGTTCCGTTGAGTGTTGCAAAGAGGTTGGTGAGGTTCATGCCATGCCGCTCATGCTGTTGGGTATAGACTTCCCAGCCCCACGCAGTTACGTTTTCTTCAACCGCTGAACGGAAGAGTGCGGAAGGTTCTGATTCTGGTATGCGTGGGCCGAGGGAAACCTGCCAGCCGACTGAAGTGTTGGCGTTTGTACCGCTGAAGGTGAGGTTTTCGGAGATGCCGCAGAGGGATGAATGTTCATCCTCCACGTTCCATTGGCTCTCATTTTGGGATGAAACCGATGTGCTGAGCGTCATCATTGCGATGATTAAGCACAGCCATGTTGCCGTCACTCTCGGCGAGGTTCTACTCGACATATTGACGCCTTTACCACGGACTCTTAAATACCTCCTTTCAAGTGGCTAAATTGGGAATCGGTCCTACGATTCCTAAAGGTGATTATTATGTCGGAACGACGCTCCACTCCCGCCCTCGTATTCGTTGCTCTTTTGCTTTTGATGAGCATGGGCCCATTCGCATTGACTGCAACCGCTGATTCGACCGAAGAGCAAGCATCCTCACCATCCGTACAGACGGATGGCGAAATCATCGGCGACCTTGAAGATTTCAACCCCAGTGATGGAAGTGAGTACTTGTTTATTCATGAAGAACAGCCGGTTGTATCCGCTACACAATTCATGCGGCAAGCGTGGGTTGACGCAGGGCGGCCAGGTGTTGACGACATGGTCGTTGATACCACAAACGGGCGCGCAGCAGGGCGCGCATGCACGCCACGAGTTGTAGGTGACACACTTACGGTTGCTATTTCGGGCGGTCAAATCGATGCCTATGTGGCGAAAACCACAAACAGCGTTGCCTTCATCGTGCAAAGCGGAAGGACACTGTCATCCACCGTTCTCAACAACCTCGCGAGCACATGGGACACAACCATTTATCCAACCATGACCACGTATTACGGTAAAGATTACCAAGACGGCCGAGGACTCGCGCCTCCCGATGTTGACAACAACTGCCAGGTGCAAATCATCGTCTACGATATCGACGGTGCTTACAACACGGGCGGATACTTCGCTCCATCGTTCTCCAGTTCCAGCGAATCCGTGTACGTAGACTATGCGGACATCACACTCTCTTGGGGCAAATCAATTCTGGCCCACGAATTGGAACACTTGCTGCACAACGCTTTGGACCCCTATGAAAATTTGTGGATTGACGAAGGAAACGCTGACGTAGCGATCTACCTCTGCTTCGGAGCGGATTCAACCCTCACGGGCCACGTGAACGCCTGGACTGCAAATCCCGAACAATCCGTACGTTGGTGGAATCAACGAATTGCCGATTACGGTGCAGGGTACATGTTCACCATGTATCTTGCAGAACACCTCGGAGGCGGCCCGGCGGTCCGTCAACTCGTCCAAGACTCGGCAACAGGGGGCCAAGGCGTCGAGAATCTGGCTCTTTCCCCTCAATCCGGTCCAGTGGGCGCAGTCGGCACGACGATGAGCGAAATATTCGCCAATTTCAGCATCGCCGCAACCCTTGATTCGGACCAAGGAATCTATGGGTATCCAAACTTGGATTTGAACCCCGTTTGCTCAGGCGGTCTGTTTTGCCGCGCTCAGCCAACCGAAATAAACAGCGATTGGAGCTCACCGTGGTCTTCTACCGGTAACACTCTCGAAGGATGGGGCATTCGATCGTTCAAGTTCACTCCTGGCGGAGCCTCACCTGCTCCGTTGACCTTACGCCTAACTGCAGACGTATCGCAATTTGATGGTGTCGTCGTTTCGAAGGCCACTTCCGATGGACTCTGGAGCGTCTCTGATCTTAATTTCAAAAACAAAGTGGCCACTGGCCTTGTTCCTGGATTTGGTAACCTTACCGATGAGGTATGGGTGATTACATGGTATGGAAGTACGATTGCGGACTGCGATTACACCTCATGTGGGCCTTCTTATCCAACAGGCACTGTTGATGTTGAAGCGGCTCGAATCACTTCACCAGCTACGCTTTCCTTGAACACGACCACGCTTGGAGACCGTGATGGAGACGGCAGTGATGATACCGTTCAGATTGATTACGGCGTATTGTCAAACGCTTTCTTTGAAGACTTGGATGTTGAAGTTACTGTGACTGACAGTTCAGGAACGGTTGTAGATTTCGTGACCGACCGCATTGCTGCGGGTGGCGGTTCAATCGTTGACAGCAGCGTTTACTTTACTGCCCCTCTCAACGACATGTACTCTTTTTCAATGGTCATGAAAGACATGCTTGGGTCCGTGGTTGATACCCTGCAGACATCGCCACAAACGCTCAACAACATGCAACCAGTTGCTAACGGAACCCTTTCACTCACGGACGTTCAAACTTGGGAGAACCTCCAATTCTTGGGCGGTGGCTTCGATGCATGGGGACTCTCTTTGGACAACAATACCTTGCCGTACCTCGACGCTCCCACCGCATATGCATGGAGCTTTGGAGACAACGTAACATCGAATTTGAAATCACCGTTACGTTCCTATGCGGCGGTAGGTTCGTTCAATGCTACGTTACGAGTCATGGACCAGGGTGGCAGTTGGTCTGAAACCGAAATCCATCCGGTAAACGTGTCTGATTCAACGGATCCCTTTCCCGTCATAACCGTCAACAATATTGTTGTTGAAGAAGAGATTTCACTCTTGACCAATCAACGAATCTTGTTCTCTGCTGGACGTACGACCGATAACGTCCCTCTTGACTATCTTGACTTCCATTGGGATTGGGGTGACGGTACCAGTGACTCTGGACTTGGAGTTTACTCTCAGCAACACGAATGGGGCGATATTGATGGAGAAAACATCACCTACGACCTCATTCTGACAGTTTTTGACGGTAACAACAACGGGACGAAAACCATCAAGGTGAACATCAACAATCGCCTACCTGTGCAAATTTACGCAGAGACGATGACGACCATGACCTACACGAATTTGGTGATGCCCGATGTCTTTATCGATGACGATGGAACCATAGATGCCTACGATTGGACCTTCACCGATGGAGTAAGGATTGCTCCTGGTATGCCTCAACGAGGTGATGATTACTCAACCGTCTCCAGCAGCCTCTCAAACCCAATTGTGTCATGGGATGTTCCTGGGAACAAGACCTTGATGCTCACGGTGACCGATGATGATGGAAGTGAAATGACGACCATGCTCAATGTCGTTGTTTTAAACCAACTGCCTTTTGCCTCATTTGATGTGATTTCATCGTCTACTGTTGGCTCTCAATCCATTGATTTTAGAGAGCAAGATGGAGAGGTAGACGAGCCCTATACCTTTGACGGCAGAGACAGTACCGACCCTGACGGGACGGTTGGAGACTCAACGGACCTGATTTACAATTGGACCTTCTCGGATGGAACCTTCGGAGAACGTCCTCAAGTGACTCACGCCTTTTCCGAACCCGGTATCCACTCTGTGACACTTGTTGTTACCGATGAGCGTGGAGAAAGCAGTTTCCCACGAACCATGACGGTGCGAATCATCAATCCTCTCCCCATCATTCAAGTCCGAATTTTGGACGGTTGGCTTGACGACCAAAAAATCACTTCTTCAACCTCGTTCCCCGAAGGAAGCGTCCCCGATGGATGGTCTCATACCTTCAACGAAGAGAACCATGTTGTTACTGCTCCCGGCGACATGCTGTATTTTGACTCCTCTGGGACCCGAGACGGCGATCGTCGCTTTGAAGGGCGCTACATCCCCTTCGAGGTATCCTCGCCCGACTGGAACGGTCTGGTGCAATACACCTGGGACTTTGGAGATGCAACTCCTCTCGAGCACGATGCAAGTCCTTGGCACGCCTATGTTTTGCCTGGCACCTACGATGTAACGCTCACTGTACGGGATGCTTTTGGGACCGGGGACGTGACTCGAATGACCTTTACCGTGGTCGTGAACTCACCTCCGGAAATTTATGAAATTTTCATCCCTGAGGAAATCATTGTTGGGGACTCTTACAGTTTCAATGCAAACGTGTCTGACATGCAAGATGATGTGGAGCTTGAAATCTATCGAGACCTGGATGTTGAAGACGGCTCAATTTACGAGCGAGATGAGCGCATTCTCACAGAGTTGACCGTTCGTTGGGACTTTGACCTCTCACAGGATGAAAACGAGAATGGAAATGCTGGTGACGATTGGATCGAACCGACTGCTGGTTACGATGTTCGTGCCAGTCATGCGTGGGAATTCACTGGATATTATGAGCTCAAGGTCGAGGTGTGCGACGGGCTTGGCCAGTGTGAGTCCATGGCCGAAGAGGTAGAGGTTGTTCCTGAACCTGATGGCCCACCATCACTTTCGGACTTTACCGCAGATGAATGGAAATCATGGATTGCCGATGCTGGGTCAGAATTGGCCACATTCATCGGTCTGATTGCAGTCGCCTTAATTCTTGGTTGGTTGGTTATGCGAGAACCAAGTTCTCTTGAAGAAGAGGCCAAGGATGCCGCAGAGACTTATTCGGATGTTGAGATGGTCGAATCCCAAGGTGGACTCCTTGGTATGGATCATCACTTGCCTCCACCGGCGCCGAAAATCCTCTCCAAGGATGAGCGTCGAAGTGATGACAGCGGTTACATCCGCCCACTTCGTCGCCGTTGAGCCGACATGACCTAAAGCCTCCGAGGTACAAGAGAGAACGGTGGAGCAATGCGAATTAGCACGTTTCTTGTTTCGCTTTTACTTCTCTTGCCCTTGATTTCCAATGGCTCCCCCGTTCAAATTGAGGCACAAGCGGCAACCGGCTGTACGGGTGATATTCAGCCAATCGTTTGGAACGAAACGGTTGAGCGTCAAGCACTGGTTCCCTTTTCAGATTATGGGGGTTGGGGATTTGATGAAATGGATCGTGGCGACGATAAGCCTCTTGCTGCAGAGGGACCCGAATTCGCCTCAGAATTAGACCCAGCCTTACACCCTGAAGAAAGCTGGATGTTCAACCCAATGTGGCCACTACCGGTTTTGGAGCCTTTGTCAACCGACCATTATACAACGCTTCTTGTTGGAAACGACAGTGCTGGCGTGCTTCGTTTCAACCTTTCAAGTCAGCATCGAACGACCTTTTGCCTCACGCTTCAAACCGTTGTTGACAACACGTCGGCCCCTGCTGAAGCAGACGTATATCTTCTGACAACATCACAGTATGAGATGTACCGGGAATCCTACAACAGCAATCATTTCTATACGTGGATGGGTGACTTTGAACAGGTTTTGAGTGATTTATCACCTGAATGGAGAAGTTTCAACCCTGCTGGCTGGAACACCTATCGTGACGTGCACCAGTACGAAAATACGGCTGAAGTAACCTTTTCACTCTCCTTGGACGGTCCAGAGGTATACAATTCTCTTTTCGATTCCGATACCTACCAAGACTTCTATTTGGTGATTGACACGTGGGATAACTCTCACGACAGGGACGCTCAGCCACAGAATGAAGTCGTTGTGGCTGATGTAACCGTGATCACAGAAGAACGAACATTTGTCCTCCCGCCTTGGACCGTGCCTTTGGTTTTCTTCATGGTCATGGCTACGGTTTTAGTGGTCCCGTTCATCCTCAACAGCCGTTACATGAATGCAGGAAATGATGGTGCAGGCCATGATGCAACAATGGAAACCGTTCCCCTTCTTGAGCAGAAGTCAGCTGACGGCATGATGCCGCCATCAGAGTAGGACTCAGTATTCCATTAGAGTCCAAGCACTCTTGAGGTCCTTGATGTTGACAAGGCCCTTGTTCGAGAGTTTGAATTCACTACGAAGTGTGGCGTAGACCAAAGCTTGTCCGAGAACAGGGGCGTGAAGGCGAGACCAGTCTCCTCCGTTGCCAAGAGCCATCATCGAAAAATTGTGCTTTGAGCCACGAAGTTCGTGACATGCCTCGACGATCTGAAGCGCATCTTGATGGTCGTTAACGGTCCCGCAAAATTTGAAGATCTCGCCTTCGGTTGAATGCGTTTCTACCAGTTCAATGAGTTCGGATGCACTGGGGGTTGATTCAGTGTTGTGCATGGACGATACGATGCCGACTTTGGCGGAGGAGGCCATGTCCAGGATTTCTTTACGCTGTTCATCTTCTACAGACAACTCAACGTCGATGGTGGTGACGCCAGATGCAATGGCCTTCTTCATGATCTCAAGTCGTTCATCTTCGGTCCCAGGGAAATGTCCGCCTTCATTGAGGGGGCGGACGGTGAAGATCACAGGAAGCGGGATGCTTTCCTTAAGGGATGTAATTGATTCATCAGCATTTACCTCTCCAGCCTCAAGGACGTGCCATTGGTCTTCGGGTGGTAGTACGTGTCGGATTTCACCGTTCTCGTCCTCTACAGGCTCATGAGGGGGTTTCTTGAGGTAAAGGCGGTCAAAGCGCACCTCGACCATATCGGCGCCAGCAATGTTGGCTCGTGCGGCTTCATCAGCCATTTCTTTGACGGTTGTTCCTTCAAGGGACACACAGATGTTAGGGCCAGTCATGACCTGCCCACTTGTGTCCTCTTCTTAACGCTCACGCCGCTCGCATTCCCAGTGGAATCGGAATTTTCAGCGTAGATTTAAAATGCGTGCGTATCTTTTTGAAGGGTAAAATGCCTCAACAATTAGGGCCCTTCCGGCAGCGGTTTTACTGATTCAATGGCGTGTTTCGGCGGTATTGATAGGGGTATGTTTAAACACCGTGGAGGGAAGTAGAAATTGAATGGGAGGGAGTGAAAAAAATCATGTCGATATCGGGCCGCAGCCCACTTTTTTCCAATGATTATTTTACCCTTGATAACTGCACAATAACCTGCAAACTCTTTCCCAACCGGTGATGACAATGGATGACTCATATGATGCAGCAAGCATTCAGGTCCTTGAGGGCCTCGAAGCGGTAAGAAAACGACCCGGTATGTACCTTGGAGACCCTCATGACGGCTCTGCACTCCACCATTGCATCTGGGAAGTCGTGGACAACTCCGTTGACGAGCACTTGGCCGGCCACAACAATGTCGTTGAAGTCTCTCTCAATCCTGGCGGCTCCCTTTCGGTACGAGATTATGGCCGAGGCATCCCCGTTGATCTGCACGAAGAATTCGGCATTTCTGCTGCAGAAGTCATCATGACTAAACTCCACGCCGGTGGAAAATTCGACAACAGTTCGTACAAGGTCAGTGGCGGACTCCACGGCGTAGGGGTTTCTGCTGTCAATGCTGTTTCGGAATGGATGGAGGTCACCATCCACCGTGATGGAACCATCTACCGCCAACGGTTTGAGGCCGGATTACGTGTGACTGAATTGGAAACCATTGGCACCTGCGATGATACAGGAACGACCATTTCATTCAAGCCTGATACCTCGATTTTCACCAACATTACTGAATTCGACTTTGATCAAATTGATACCCGGCTTAAGGAAACATCATTCCTGAACGCAGGGCTGAAAATCATCATCTCGGACGACCGAGGCGAAGACCAACATGTCAGCGAACATCATTACGAGGGCGGCCTTGCAGAATTTGTACGGCAAATCAACAGCCGGCGTGTTCCGATGCACGAGGATGTCATCATCATCCAAGGCGAAAAGGAAATTGAAAAGGGGCCCGTGACCGTCGAACTCGCACTCCAGTGGTCGGATGCGTTCAGCGAGAGCATTCTCTGCTACACCAACATCATTCGGAACAAAGACGGGGGCACACACATGTCCGGTTTGCGAGGCGCACTCACGAGTTGCGTCAACGGCTATGCTAAGAAAAACAAGTTGCTCAAAGGCGACCCGCTCTCAGGCGATGACGTTCGGGAAGGTCTCGCAGCGGTAGTGAGCATCAAGCATCCTGATCCTTCATTCTCATCCCAGACAAAAGACAAACTCGTCAGCAGCGAAGTTATGGGTATCGTCCAAACGGTTGTCTATGAAAAACTGAATGAATTTTTCGAAGAAAACCCCTCCGTGGCTAAGATGATCGTCAACAAGGCACTTTTGGCCTCAAAGGCTCGGGAAGCCGCCCGAAAAGCGAGAGATTTGACCCGTCGAAAGGGCGTACTGGAGGGCGGTGGCCTTCCCGGAAAACTCGCAGACTGCCAATCGAAAGACCCTAAGGAGTGTGAAATTTACCTTGTAGAAGGTGACTCCGCAGGTGGTTCAGCCAAGACCGGAAGAGACCGACGCACTCAGGCGATTTTGCCTTTGCGGGGTAAAATTTTGAACGTTGAGCGGCAAATGCATAACATTGCTAAAGTATTCCAGAACAACGAAATCCAAACCATGATCCGTGCATTTGGGGCAGGGGTTGGAAACAATTCCGAAGATGAAGGCTCCTTTGACACATCGAAGCTCCGTTATCATCGCCTCATCATCATGACCGACGCAGACGTTGATGGCGCTCACATCCGGACCTTGATGCTGACCTTCCTTTGGCGCTTTATGCGCCCAGCAATCACCGAAGGGCACGTGTTCATCGCCCAACCGCCACTCTATCAGGTGTCAAAAGGCAAGATGTCTCGATACGCCTTTAGCGATGAAGAACGAGACGATTTTATTGAAGACTTGAAGGGCGATAACCCGAATGCCAAGATTGGCGTTCAACGGTACAAAGGTCTTGGTGAAATGAACCCTGAGCAGTTGTGGGAGACGACCATGGATCCCGAAACGCGTACAATGCTGCGTGTTACCGTAAAAGAAGCAGAGGAAACAGACCGTATGTTTGAAACGCTCATGGGCGAAGATGTCCCTGAGCGTAGAGCGTTCATTGAGCGCTACGCAAAGGAGGTGACCAACCTTGACATCTGAAGATGAAACCACAGAAGAACAAGACGACGAAACCATTGCACCTGGTGGCAATGTCCTCAACCATCCATTGAATACTGAGATGAAAAATTCATACATCAATTATGCCATGTCGGTCATCATTGGCCGTGCATTGCCCGATGCAAGAGACGGGTTGAAGCCCGTTCACCGCCGTGTTCTTTACGGAATGTACGAGGGTGGGCACACGTCCGATAAAAAATTCAGTAAATCTGCACGTTCAGTTGGAGAAGTCATGGGTAAATATCACCCTCACGGAGACCAATCCATCTACGATACCATGGTTCGTATGGCTCAAGAATTTTCCCTCCGCTATCCTCTTGTGGACGGACAGGGTAACTTCGGTTCGATTGACGGGGACCCGCCTGCTGCAATGCGATACACCGAAAGCCGTCTTGACCGCATCTCAAAACACATGCTCGAAGACATTAACAAGAAAACAGTAGATTTCCAACCGAACTTTGACGACTCTGAACAAGAACCAACCGTTCTGCCTTCCCGCCTCCCCAATCTTTTGCTCAATGGGAGCGACGGAATTGCAGTAGGTATGGCAACGCGCATTCCTCCGCACAACCTCACTGAAGTTGCAGGTGCCGTCAACCTTCACGTCGATCGTATCCTTGAAGAAGGCTCTGAAGGCATGCCTTCCGTCTCTATAGAAGAGTACATGAAGCATGTCAAAGGCCCGGATTTCCCAACAGGTGCAAGCATCCACGGAATCGATGGAATCATCGATATGTATACCGGCGGTAAGGGCCGATTCCACGTACGTTCAAAATGTGACGTTCATGATGACAGTGACGGAAAGCGCATTGTCATCCACGAAATTCCCTATCAGGTGAAAAAGGCAGACATGCTCATTCATATTGCTGATTTGGTCAACAAAGAAATTGTGATTGGAATACGAGACATACGGGACGAATCTTCCAAGGAAGGAATCCGTGTTGTGATCGAGGTCAAGAACAATGCTGACCCTCACGCAGTTCTCAACCAATTGTTCAAATCCAGCCGTTTGCAAGAATCCTATTCAGCTAACATGATGGGGATTTTGGACGGGCGCCCGGTATTGCTTACCCTCCCAGTCATGATTCACACCTATGTGGCTCACCGAGAAACAGTCATTGAGCGACGAGCCCAATTTGACCTCAACAAAGCCAATGCAAGGGCCCACATTCTTGAAGGCCTGGTCAAGGCGCAGGACCGTATTGACGATGTGGTTGCCGTTGGTAAGGCAAGTTCCAGCCGTGAACAATTTGAGTCTTGTCTCCGAGGAGACGAAATCATGTCGGGCATTGCGCCCTTTGATTTCTCTGAGGCACAGGCAAAAGCCATTGCAGAACGCCGGTTGTATCAGTTGAGCAGAATGGACGTTGCAAACGTACAGGCTGAGCATGAAGAACTGAAAGTCCGAATCGCAGACCTTGAGGACATCATCGGTTCACGCCCCCGTCGACTTGATATTCTCAAAACGGAACTCAATGAAGTCGTGGAACGCCACGGTGACGAACGCCGTTCTTACATTGACCCAATGCCACTTTCCATGAACCGAGAAGACCTCATTGAGGAGCGAGCCATCGTCATTACCCTCAGCACTGAGAATTACATTCGCCACACACCTGTTGAAATGTTCAGAACTCAAAACAGAGGTGGGAAAGGGCTCAAAGGCGTTACGACAAAGAACGAGGACACCCCTCAACTCATCGTGACATGCTTCAGCAAAGACCGATTGCTTATTTTTACGGATAAGGGTCGTGTTTACGGGCTCAAAGCCTGGGAAACACCTCTTGGAAGCCGGCAATCGCGTGGAAGTCATATTAGGAATCTCTTAGAAAGCATTCGCGATGATGAGAACATCGTTACCATCCTTCCGATCTCTCGTGAATTGATCGAAGAAGTCAATGAGAAATGCTTCAGTCCTCAAGAAAACTGGGAATGCATCAATCCAAAGTGTGAACAGCCTCAAAACGTAGGGCCCACAAGCAAATGTGAAAACTGCGGTAAGACGCCACCATCTGGACATTTCTTGGTCTTTGCGACAAAGGGTGGCCTCATCAAAAAGACCGATCTGAACGAGTACGTTCGTATCAACAAGAACGGAAAGTATGCACTGCGATTCAAGCACGAAGGTGACGCTCTTGTCAATGTCCGTTCCGCAACGAACGAGCATGACATCGTGATGATCTCCACAACAGGTTATGCATCGCGTTTCAAGTGTTTAGCAATCCGAGCATCCGGCCGTGTTTCTGGCGGAGTTTACGGAATTAGGGTCGGCGACAGAAAAGGCTCAGGAGGCGGTTCTGTCGCAGGAATGGTCGCCATGCTTGACGCTGAGGAACAGATCCTCACCATTTCGAAGTATGGAATGGCGAAGCGAAGTCGCTTAGGCACTGCAGACCGTATTCCCGATACGGACGCTGCTGGTAACATCAAAGTTGACGAAAACGGAGATGAGAAGATGACCACCGATGGTTACCGTTCGACGAAACCAGGTGCTAAGGGTGTTCGAACCATGAAACTTGACGATGAAAACGATGACCAAATCATCAGTGTTCGTACCGTTCCTGATTTGGAGGACCACCTGTTTTTGCTCACGATGAAAGGAATGATGATCCGGATTCTCGTTAACCAAACGAAAGAAACCAAGGGCAAGGCGAGCCGAGGTACACGGGTTATGGAGTTCAGAAACAAGTCCAAGGGCGGATTCACCGATGAGTTGATTTTCTCATCAAGAATCCCTGCTTCTTTGCTTGACATGAGTTCAGAAGAGTCCGATGAAGAATCCGAAAGCAGCGAAGAAGAGTGAGCCTAAGCTTCATCTTAGCGAAGCGACGCATTCAAACATGAAGGCGACCCGTAGGGGATTGCGGGGCCAACTCGGCTCATGCAAAGGTGATAGCTATGAAAGAGAGTTCACTCATTTACGACTGGAATACTGTAGAATATGAATTCAGCAGAAACCCTTCAAATCACCCACATGGTGTTTGGTTTGATGATGAAACCCTTCGAGACGGTTTGCAAAGTCCAAGTGCACGTAACCCTACCATTGAGCAAAAAATTGAATTGCTCAGTTTCATGGAACAACTTGGCTTGCAAAAAGTAGACCTCGGGCTCCCGGGGGCAGGTCCGTTTCACCGCAACCACATCGATGCCATGCTCAGCCATATCAAGGAAAACGATTACTCAATCCGACCCGGAGCTGCCGTTCGTACCCTCATGGGCGACATTGAACCTCTTGTGGAGATGCAAGCAAAGCATGAAATGGAAATTCAGGCATCTGCTTTCCTTGGGACCAGTCCCATTCGACAATTTACGGAAGGGTGGACCATGGAGAAACTCGTCACAACGATGGAAGGTGCGGTGTCTTATGCAGTTGAAAACGACGTACAGGTCATGTTCGTCACCGAAGATACGACACGCTCCAACCCTGAAGATGTGAAAATGATCTATCAGCGTGCGATGGAACTCGGCGTTCGCCGCCTCTGCGTTTGTGATACCTGCGGGCACGTCACCCCAAATGGCGTTAGGAAACTCCTTTCATTCATTGACGAAGAAGTGATCAAGGATGCCGGCTATCAGCGCCGAGACATCGAAGTCAACTGGCATGGCCACCAAGACCGTGGCCTTGGGGTAGCGAACAACATTGCAGCGGTTGAGGCTGGAGCAGACGTGATTCATGGAACCGCCCTAGGTGTTGGTGAGCGGGCAGGGAATGCGCCGCTTGACCAAACCCTCGTGAATCTGAAACTCATGGGTGTTATTGAGAACGATTTGACACTCTTGGATGCTTACATGCAAAAGGCGAACGAATACATTGAAGTTCCTTTGCCCCGAAACTATCCAGTCTTCGGCGAAGATGCCTTTGAAACAGGTACTGGTGTTCATGCATCCGCTGTCATTAAGGCCATGAAGAAGGGCGATCACTGGCTTGCTGACCGAGTCTACTCCGGAGTTCCTGCTGGTGATTTTGGCTTGAAGCAAGTCATACGAATTGGCCACATGTCGGGCCGGTCAAACATTGTCTGGTGGCTTGAACAAAATGAAATCGAAGTTTCAGACGACTTGGTTGCTTACCTCTTTGAGATTGCTAAGAGTCAAAAGCGAAACATGCTGGATGAAGAAATTCATGCCGCAGTCACTGCTTTTTCAAGTCAGTAAGGTTCTTTCCATCACCAAAAGTAGTACACTGCTATTGCTGAAAAAAGGCCAATCACAGTCATCCAATAGAGTGGTTTAACCCAGGACTTTTTACCAAATTTCTCATCAAGTTTGTCTCCTACGGCAACGAAGGTATTTTCTGCTAATTCTGCTGAAATCAAATCGATTGGCATTTTAAAATCCTTTGTTGGTTCAATCACTCCCAAATGAATATTTTCCCTGTGACGGAGAGAAATGTTCACGATTCTTCTTCAAACTCTTTTGACTCGTTGGTGATTTTTGAGCCGATCCATTCGGAGTCTACGCTTCCGCCGCTCCATTCACCGTCCAACGAAATCTCGCTAATTTCATGTTCTTCACGCCACACTGGGTCTTCTTGACTTCCATTAATGATGAATTTCCCATCATCATCAATCTGTTCCTCGAGAAGTGAGAAATGCTTTGAAATGGGCAAAAAGTGCCCCACAGGCATTCCCGCTGCAGTGAACGGGTTTGTCGCTGCTCCGATGATGAGCCCGTCTTCAGGAGCGACAATATCTACGGTCATTCCTGGTGTTCCTGGGTCTGAAATAGTCGCTAGAACCTCACCTTCTCGCATGACACTTCCAGCACTAACGAACATGTCCAGGAGGCCTCCCTCTCCAGCACGAAGCCAGCGTGAGCCACTCGCCATGATGCGGAAACGAGGACGATGTGGGTTTCCGGGGATCATTCGCAGAGAACGCAAGATGTTCATGACGCCATGGACTGCAACCTTGACCGATTCATGCCCAAGATAGTCTGCCCCACCACCTTCGTAGGTGATGACCGGAATCTCAGCAGCGTTAGCTGTACGTCGAAGGGAACCTTTTGGCGGTGTTGAGTCGAGGATGAGTTCAATTCCAAACGCCTTGGCGAGTAAGTAAGAACTTGAATGCGTGAGGTCAACACGAATTTGAGGCATATTGTCGCGTCCTTTGGCTGCGCTATGGAGGTCGATAATTCCATCCGAATCCTCGATGAGGTGCTTCCAAATCTGGTGAGCCACGCGTTTGGTCGTAGAACTTCCTGGGTCACCGGGGAATTGTCGATTGAGGTCACGACCGTCAGGGAAATATCTT
The DNA here is from genome assembly GCF_943787815.1 of Candidatus Poseidonia alphae. Lineage (NCBI taxonomy): Archaea > Methanobacteriati > Thermoplasmatota > Candidatus Poseidoniia > Candidatus Poseidoniales > Candidatus Poseidoniaceae > Candidatus Poseidonia > Candidatus Poseidonia alphae. The sequence goes on along the minus strand of NZ_CALSNW010000001.1, from coordinate 290,395 downwards.
GATTTTGCTCTGTAACCGGGAAGGTTGAGAACGGGGACAATACGTAACGTCCCAGCCATGGATTTTGGGTCAAGGGGGCGCCCTTCGTCAGTAAACGGGTTGCTCAACAAGTGTGTGCAAGCAGATGGGCCTGTCAATTCATCCCCATGAATGCCCCCCAATACCGTGATGCAGGGGCCTGGCCGAGATCCATGAATCACCGTTACAGGAACTGGCCACGGATCGCCTAAGCTGACATCGAGAAGAGGGAGGGGTACGGTTCTCAAGGTTCCTGGCTTGATGCGCTTTCTGAAGAAGCGAATATCCCCCCATTCCGAACTTCGGTCCCAATCGGGGCGGTCTTCGGTTTGATGGGCCTTCATGGCTTCTTCAATTGCGATTTTACGGCGTTTTGGTAGTTCATGGGCGACTCGAACTTTCCGGACCTTGGTTTTCTTACGCCCCGCCATGCATTGGCCACAGCCCCCCCCATCATGAACCATACGCTATTTTCTCAGCCAAAGCCAACAACCAAAAAGTGTCACGCCTGACACGTGGGTATGACTCCAGGGGTACAGCGAGAGTATGCACCGAGTTCAATTTGTTTTGGTTGCGGGCCAGCAAATGAACAGGGCCTGCAAATTGATTCCCACCGGATTGAAAACGGTCTTATTCTTCGGTTCACCCCCGAAGAACATCACCAAGCCTTTCCTGGAATGATCAACGGAGGAATCATTGGAACCTTATTGGATTGCCATGGGAACTGGACCGCAGCAGTTGCTCTTATGGACGCTCAAGAAGTTGACGAGCCACCATGCACCGTCACGGCATCCTACAGCGTCCAATTGCGACGCCCCACTCCATTGAACACTGAATTGGTAGTGACAAGCCAAGTTGAGACTTTACTGCAAGACCGTGCTGAAATCACTCTAAAACTTGAAGCCAATGGTAAGGTTTGTGCAACGGGAAAAGGCCTCTTTGTGGCTGTAAAAGAGGGTCATCCTGCTTATCATCGCTGGTCTTGAGGTTTGTATCATGGTGCGCCCCGACCCCTCCCAATCCGTACGCCTTGAGTTGCTTAGGGACGACGTGGTTGCAGAGATGAAAGGGCTCAAAGTTTTTTCACTTGAGAGCCTCAACACTGCCTCAACCGTCAAATTGGGTCTGCTACGTAAAAGTTCTACACAACGTCATGGAGTCACTCGTTGGACACGAAAACAGGGCGGCCTCGTATTAGAAACAGTTGACTTGCATCCGGTTTTACTTGAGCAACATTGGTCGAGATATGCTGCATTTGTAATGTATCACGAACTCCTTCACGCTATTGGGAACAGGTCACACGACCGGGACTTTCGTGCAATAGAATCGCTATGGCCGGACGTAGACGCGTCAAAACAGGGTCTTGACTTCACCCATAAGATGCGGCTTGAGCGTGCATCATGGCTCTGGGTCTGTGTTCAATGTGAAATGGAATATCCTCGTCAGCGTCCAAGTGGTGGTAAGTATCAATGCCGAACATGCCGAAGTCGCCTCATTGACCGCCCCATAAAGGACATCAAATGATAAACAATGGCAAATCTGGAAGTTATGGGATGGTTATGGTGACTCGCAAGGCTTTCCTCCTTTCGAGCTTGTTCTTTCTTTCGCTCATGATCCCAATATTTACTGCTCCGGCCCAGGCTGGAATTACCTCTCTCGAGGGTGGCGGGACAATGTTTCTCTCATGTCAATCAGAAAATGACTGCTCCCTCACACCTGTTTCAATGGGGGAAGGGAAGTTCTCCGGGCAAAGTTTTGGCTCAACCCTTCAACCTGAAACGCTCTCCTTTGAGTTTGATGCCGCCCCAGTCCAGCAACACCTCGCCATCCTCCCGGAACAAATAGAATCGCTGATCGTTGATTTTAGGCATCAAACGGAAACTGGTGGACTTCTTCGTCCAGCCGTTGACTTTCGCCTCATTCTCGGACAGAGCGTGACAGAATGGTCTTTTGAAAGCGAATTTGTACCGACCTCATCCGAATACGAGCCCTACACGCTTGAAGATGAATTGCTGGACCTGGGGGCGACAAGAGTTCTCTGGAAAGATGCTCAAATCCGTTTGATCATGGTCGTTACCCTTGACCGCCCTGGCACTTGGGAATTGAATTTACGAGGCCCTTCTAAAATTGAAATGGAACTTCCTTGGTCCATTGACGCAGAAGCAGCAGATGTCGATGAACCTTCGTCCACCACTCAACCCATCGCTTCAAGTTTTGACACCGGCCACCAAGGGGCTTTGGTTAGTGATGACTGGGATTGCTGGTCATTCCCCGTCGAAGAACATGAAGTGATGACCCTCATTGTGGATTGGGTGGCGGTCCCCATAGAACTTGAACAACCTCATGAAGTTCCAAACTTAGTGACCGATTCGGGCCGTTTATCGCCTCAGCCCGAAGTTGTAACTGAACTTGTTGATGATGACTTGAGAATCATCTATCGTTGGCGAAATCTACCTGTCAATGATTACAATTTGTGCTTCAGGGGCGCCCCTGATCGGTTCCAATCCTATTCTTGGGCAGGATTATTTGGATACGAAAGTTCTGGCCCTGTCGTATCAGATGATTTTTCTTCTGAATCATTTTATCCATCGGGGACGGTCCTCCTTGGTGATGAATCGGATTCCTATGCTTTGAACGAACAGGGTGTGTCCGTATTGCTTCTTTCAATCGTTATGTTTGGAGTGTTCCTCCTCGTTGCTTTCAGGCCGACAACGTCGTATCCGTTGAGGTTTGGAGTGTTCCTGCCTGGCGTAATTTGTCTCTTTATAGGAGGCATCATCCATCCCTTATGGTCCATCGCTGACGAAGTGCAATACGAAGATGAAATCACCATCGATGACCTCATAGACATGCGCCTCCAACAACTTTGGGATGTTTCTGCAGATGGGGTTCCAGACCAAACTCTCGTTGAACACACCGGAGCAACGTGGGGCATGTTGGCTGGAGAGCGTCTTCAACTTCGCCTTTCGATAGAACGTGCTGTCCCACTTCAGGATAACCGATGGCAGTTGATTGTCCCTGAATTTGAGGAATTACGACTCGATGAACTGATCTTTTCACAAGTGGCTGAAGGAAGCCAGCAATTGGGAATTCAAGGGGTGCAAGATGACCATTCGGTACGTTTTGTTCTGCTTGCAGGTCGTTCCCTCGTTCTTGACTTCCTAATGCTCGAAGCTTTGTTGGTGGTCGATGAACTCCCTTCGTCTTCGGTGTTTCATATCGATACGGTAATGGTGGAAACCAGATCTGCGGGTTCGTTTAACACGCCAGTTTGGTCCACCCGTCCAGTAGGCATTTCTGAAAAGTCTTGGATTGGAATCCAAGGGAACTTGTTTCCACAACAAATCACCATCAGTCTTTGTGATTGTGACTTGGACCTCCTTGATGTGAGTTTCCAACCATCGCGAGGATTTGATTTGAATGACATCCCTCAAGAGAATTGGGGTTTGCAAAACGCTGATGGGATTTTACCGTACGGTTCAGCCTTGATGTGGCTCGGAATGTTGCTCGGTATTGTGGCGTCTACGGCTGAATTAAGACGTTATCAAAAAGCCCAAAGGATGGCGCAGTCGTTCCATCCAGTCAGAGAAAACCAGTGGACTTGAATCACTTCTTATCTGCCTTTTTCAGTTCTTTTGAAACGGCCTCTGTCACTTCATCAGGATTCATTTTTGCGGCTTGGGCAGCCTTGTCAATCGACTTTGCTTCCTTATCGGTGATTTCACCGTCGGAAGCCGCAGATTTAATCGCAGCCTTGACGCTCATCTCTGCTGCTTCTTCATCAGTGATACCCAATGCTTCTTGGAACGATTTCAATTCCTTCATTTCAGCCTCTGAGATCACACCGTCTTCCCATGCAGAATCGTAGGCGTGAACCAAGAATTCTCGGTACGCTTCTTGATTGAGAAGTACATCTCGAATAAGTCCGGTATCGACACCAGTGTCTGAATTTGCCATTTCGAGCAAAGCGATGGAACGACGGACTTCCTTTACAGCCATATCTTTGAGGCCGTGTCCTGCCCAAACTGCACCTGCTGCTGTAACTGCTGCGGCGAACCATCGCATCACGTCAGCATTGACCAAATCACCGGGTTGAACCAAATGGAAAATTCCGAGCACTGCCATTGCAGCACCGCACATCACTTCCACCCAATCGTTGAGGTCCGGTTCATCATCAAAGATGGACAATCGCTCTTCTACCATGGTCTCCATGTCGTCGCTCATGTGGGGGGACACCCACAGGTGGGACTTAGGCATGTCGGAAGTTCTCCGAAGCCGTTGTCCTTTTGGACTGTTGGCGTTGGTAGGGTAGTATGGAGGGCCCGATTACCGATGTAAACGCCCTTGGAATGCCGCAAGATTTCTCTGATTTTCTAAAAAAGGAATGGGGAATTACCAATCTCCACCCCCCTCAAGCGGAAGCAGCCTCCAGCATCTTGTCCGGTAGAAATACCCTTGTGGCGATTCCAACTGCATCGGGGAAGTCGTTACTTGCTTACATGGCCATGATTCAGCGTTTAACTGAAGGGCACAAACAATCTAAAGCGATTTATATTGTCCCGTTGAAGGCGTTGGCGATGGAAAAATACGAGGACCTTTCACAAATTGCAAAGGCGATGGATTTGAAGATTGGACTCGGTATTGGAGATGCTACGGCTGAAGCCAAAAACATTGATGATTGCAACATTCTCGTTTGTACTTCTGAAAAATTGGATTCACTCTTGAGACATAAAGCCGAACTGGTCACCAACCTCACATGCGTCGTCGCCGACGAATTTCATCTGATGAACGATTCGACTCGCGGACCTACGTTGGAAATCAATTTAACGCGCCTCCGCCACATACGCCCAGATGCCCAACTCATCGCATTATCCGCCACTGTTGGAAACTGCCAGGCCCTTGCTGATTGGCTGGATGCAGATTTGGTCCAATCAGACTGGCGACCTGTTGCCCTTGAATATGCTACGTTCCATGATTTTCATGTGGAGCCAAGAAAGATTCAATCTTCAAACACCAACCACGATCCGTCTGCGTTAAGCCCTCCACGAACGCTTGAGGGGCTGAAAAGTCACCCCGTATGGAGTGTTGTCAGTGATGGTTTGGATACGAAAAGTCAGGTTCTTATGTTCGTTGGGACCCGAAGAAGCGCCCAATCCGAAGCCAAGAACCTCGCTAAAAGAGTCCGGAAACGATTGCTGAAGGAGGACCCTGAGCGGCTTGAACGACTCCAAGAGGTGGCCGAACGTTTGGAAGGTAGAAGCCAATCCAGCCTTGCTGAACAATTGGTCCATTCAATGTCTGGTGGGGTTGGTTTTCATCATGCAGGATTGACATCTGGTCAGCGTAAGGAGGTTGAAAAAGCCTTCAAATCAGGACTTCTTGTTGCCTTGACAGCAACCCCCACGCTTGCAGCTGGAGTTAACCTACCCGCTCGGCGCGTGCTCGTTCGTGACCTCAAAAGGTGGGATGACGGCATGAGTCGCCCGCTTCCGGTCATGGAAGTTCGCCAGATGCTCGGAAGAGCAGGGCGCCCAAAATACGACACTCGGGGTGAGGCTTGGGTGTATTGCAAAGGCACCGATGGTTGGGAAGTGGCGGATTCGGTTTCAGACCGCTATTTCTTCGGGCCAATAGAAGACATCACCTCAAAACTTGCAAATGAGCCTGCGATGCGGATGCATTTGCTTGCTAGCATCGCAACCGGTGGCCTCCTCCACAAAGGTTCGATTGAGCATTTCTTTTCCTCGACATTTTTGGGTTCAACCATGGCACCTTCTCAACTCCGAGAACGACTCAATACCATGCTGGACTGGCTGGTTGAGGAACGCTTCGTTAGAAAAGTTGGAGTCGACGAGCATTTCACTGCTCACTGGTTGAACAAGGACCTTAACTCACAGGGAGATGAGGCTTGGGATGACTCACTTCCGGCATGGGCTACTCCCGCTCAGGAAACTGTCGGGGTGCAGTGGAGCGCAAACCCAATTGCTGCCCCCAAATCCACTTCACATCGGTCTGCTCACATTAGCCCCTCTCTTGGCTTCACTCCTGCAACCTCTTTGGGCAATACCGGCGGATGGGTCCAACCTTCAGCTGAAGAACCTCACAATATGAAGTATCAAGCAACACAAATGGGCGAAAGGGTGACTCAACTGTACCTTGACCCTCTTTCGGCCTCTATTTTGAGGACAGGACTGCGTCGGGCCGTTCGACGTTCGGTTCGGGCCGACCGACCGGTTACGGATTTTGGATTGCTCCACCTGGCAGTAGCAACTCCCGACTTCAATTCACTTTGGGCAAAGACAGCCGACATGGAGGCCAACTCGCCGGTATGGTTGAAGGCCAACTCCACGGAAGATGAATTGTTGGTTGACCCGGGTTATGCTGAGGCTATGTTGAGCAATGTCAAGAGTGCATGGATGGTTGAAGAATGGACCGAGGAAGCGACAATTCGGGATCTTGAAAGCCGCCTTGATGTCTCGCCAGGGGACGTCCATCACCGCGTTGACCTCATGGGGTGGTTGCTTGCTGGTGCTCAGCATGTTTTGATGGCAGATGATGTCTTTTCGGAGGAGCACATGCATATTATCTCAGAATTAGTTCAGCAGATCAGTGTTCTCCAACAACGGGTTCGCCACGGTTGCAAAACCGACCTGTTGCAACTTGTCAACATTCGGCATGTGGGCCGTCAGCGGGCACGTGAGATGGCCTCTTTGGGATTGAGGCAACCCAATGATGTTGCAACGATGTCGTTGAAAACCAAAAATGCTCTTCTCAGTTTGAGAGGTTGGGGTCCGATGTTGCTCGAAAAAATAGTTCTTGAGGTTGAACGCGTTTTACGAAAGTCATCCACTGAATCCGTAGAGCAGCATCCCATGGCCAGGGATGATGATGTGCCCCTTGAAGGCGAGCGCTCTGAGGATGGTTGAAATCCAAGAAGCCTCTGCGCTGTAGCATGGAACTCCCTCCGTTCCCTTGCGTGCCCGTCCATCTCGATGAGACGGAACATCCTGGTGGCGTTATCGCTGCATTCCTCAAAGAGCGACCTTCTTCCCGTTGGGTATTGCTGGGGACTCATGCGGTTCAAACACATATGCAATTGTGGACTGCTTGGGTGAAAACCACTCGAAATGAATTGAGAGGCAGTTGCGTGGCTCGTAGTATTGATGCTGAATTTATGCGCTATCTCGCGGGTACGCATCATGTATCCGAAGCTTTTGCCCGTGCCGGCTATCAAGAGGGGTCCGGGGATGCGTGGATTCTCCATCTTCCGCAGGCTGAATCATCCCGGAATTCATTGGGGCATATTCATCCCTTTATCCCGGAAGTTGTAACGGTTCCTGAAGAAATTAGCACCCTGCTCCATCTCTTGGGTGCGGAGACTAAAGATTCCCCAATGAGTCTTTCTATAGAGGGGGCTGAACTGTTGGGGGCGGATGCGCACTCAGTGGAATTTGATAACCTCGAAGAGCGACTTATCGCACATATTTCCATGGCCGATGACCAAAGTGCTTCTCACCGATAAGGGGAGGGTTCAAAGGCTACTTGTTTTCATGGGGATTCATGGTAATGGCTGCAAACCAAGGCGAACCCCACGTCCCTACTACAGGACGCTATCTTGACCAAGAAAAAGTACGTAATGCCCTTGATTTAGCCACAACATACGGTGCTTCATACGCTGAGGTGCGCTTGGTATCCTTCACCCAATCATCTGTAGCGATGCGGGATGGCATACTCGAGCGTGCGATCCCCGGTCAAGAATTGGGTCTTACGCTTCGAATTCTAGCGGACGGAGCGTGGGGCGTACATTCGACCACCGACATTGCCTCCCTTCCAGAACAAATTGAATCTACAACTCGCTTAGCGAAGGCTGTTGCATCTCGCAGAGCCGATGGTGAAAAGCAGATTGGTCTTGCAGACATACCTGTATTCGAGGATGAACAGCATTGGAAATCAAAACTTGACGTACGTCACACTGAGTTGGATACAAAGATGGATTTAATGAATGATTTTTACAAGGGTGCGAGCCAACACAAGCACGTTGTTTCGGTCACCACTGGTTGGAGCGACGAGCACATACACACCGAACTCATGACCTCTGAAGGCATGGATAGGGCTTGGTCTTTTCAACGCTCATTGGTCCACGGTATGGTCACTGCCCGAGATGACGCAGAAGTGGTCTCGTATCGAACAAGAACTGGAGGTCAAGGCGGCCTGGAACTCATTCAGGGCGTTGATTTGACGGCATTGGGCGAGCAAGCTCAAACCGCAGCACTTCGTCTCCTTAAAGCCGAGCGAGCGCCCTCGGGAAAGATGCCGCTCATCGCAGACAATGACCTGACAGGTGTTTACATCCATGAAGCCCTTGGCCATCCTTGTGAAGCGGATTTAGTCGCTGCTGGTGATTCATGCCTCGCAGGAAAACTTGGGGAGAAAATCGGAAACGACATCGTCACCGTGGTTGATGACCCAACGCTCATGGGTGGATACGGGGCATACCCTATCGATGACGAAGGAGTGAACACACGAGAGAAAGTCCTCATCAAGAACGGCGTACTTACAGAATACCTGAATCACCGTGAAACTGCACATCATTTCGGCGTGGAACCCAACGGCGGAGCAAGAGCTCAAGACGGCCTCCATCACCCGCTTGTTCGCATGTCAAACACGATGATTCAGGGTGGCTCTCATGCAGATTTGGACGAATTGATGGAGGATGTTGAGTACGGCATCTATGCCTGCGGCACCCGTGGCGGTCAAGTTGACACCGGTCGAGGTTCGTTCCAATTTGCAGCCCAAGAGGCTTGGCTTATCGAAAACGGCGAACTAACTCGTCCACTCAAGGACGTCAGCGTCAGTGGAATGACCCTTGAAATCCTCAAGAACGTGGATGGGCTTACTCGTGATGCCTCGCTAGCGACTCCCGGATTCTGCGGGAAAGGTCAGACCGTACCTGTTGGGGATGGCGGCCCAGTGATGCGAATACGTGAGGCTTTGGTGGGATGATTATGCTGCCGGATGGTGCACAAGACAGATTGCTCGCCAACGCTCAACGCATCGTTGACGCTTGTTCTTCAATCGGGGTTCAACAATGGGACCTCGTAGGATTCCAGTCCTATGGTCATGAACTGGACATTGAGGCTGGGAAAATCACCATGGCTGGCGGTGGTGGTGAAGGTGGATTCGGAATCCGAGTGGTCGAAGACGGTCGGTTTGGTTTCGCTCACTTGGTCGATGTATCGGGTGCGGAGCGTGCGGTCCAGCAAGCACTGAGTATCGCTCGTAAATCTCCCTCTATTGCAAATTTTGTTCTCCCCAGTGAGCAGGCAGCCACAAACGTTGGAGGGATGTGTGATGCAAACATCCTCAATCTTGGCCCTGAGGACTTGCTGGAGCAAGCTGACGCATTGCTAAGTGCGGTGAAAAGTGCTGATGAGCGTGCGATTGTGACGGGTGGAGGGGTAGGGGTTTCTGCGACTGCTTCCTGTCTCTTGAACAGTGAGGGGATTCTAGAAAGCGGATTGACAACATCTCATGGCCTCGGCGTCCAAGTCACCATTGACAACGATGGAAAGATGACCAGCTCTTATCAAGGGGATTCATCAAGAACAAAGATGGTTGATGTCCCTGAATGCGTTGAACTCGCAGTCGAGTGGGCTGTCCGCACTCAAAATCCAATCGAAGTTGAACAAGGGGCATCAGATGCTCCGGTTTTGATGACGAGTGAAGGGTTCTCTCCTTTGTTTTCGATGGTAGTCCCTCCCGCTATGATGGGTGAAAAGTTGGTTCGAAAAGAATCCTTTTGGACCGGGAAGATGGATCAAAAGGTCATGTCCAAAGACCTCTCAATCGTTGATAATGGCCTCCTTGAGGGTGGGTTTTCCTCGGGTTCGCGAGACGGCGAAGGCGTCCCAAAGCGAAAGCAAAGTTTGGTTGAATCCGGTCGCTTGGTGAACATGCTTTGGTCAACACGAGATGCTGCTCAGCAAGTTGCAGAGGGGCGTATTGATGTTGCGCAATCAACCGGTTCAGCCGTAAGCAGAGGGCATCAATCTCCACCATCTACCGGTGCTTCTGAACTCATGATGACTTCCGCCAAAGGAAGCCAAACCTTTGACCAAATGCTTGAACGGATGGGTGACGGGTACGTTGTAAACGGTGTCATGGGCGCCCATACCGCTAATCCCACAAGCGGCGATTTTTCGGTGACCACGAGCAGTATTCTTCGTGTTGTTGACGGAGAAATCATCGGCCCGCTCAAACAAGCAGGTCTCTCTGGAAATCTTGCGAAGGCCTTGGCGGGCAATGTTGTCCTTGGAGATGATGTCCGCAGGCAGGGTTCTTACTCCTCTGGGAGCATGCATCTGCCCGATGTTTTGTTGATGGAAGGGCTACGTGTTAACCCTGCATAAGGCAATATCGGACAAAATCAAAAGCCATTCTTTATGGCCTGTCGTCGTCCGTGTACGGCACCATGGAGGTAAAGGGAGTGTTATATCTGAACCAAACCGCACGAAAGCCCGCAGCCTGTTCTCCGTACAGGTGTCGAACAACAATGTCTTACGGAGGGTCGCTTGATGTCTGAAGAAAAGTATGCAGACTATGTCCAAGCGGTCATCAAAGAATGTCCTGAAGCCGACCCAACGGAAGTTGCTACAGCATTCGCCAAATACGAAGATGAATTTTACATTCCTCCTCAAGATGCTATGCGTTCAGTACTTCGTCGCTTCAAGAGTGGTACAGGTCCAGCAACAACCAGCACGGCAACCCGTCAAGAACGGGAAACAAAAAAGGTCGCTACCCTCGCTGAATTGAGCGGCGATGACCGAGACATTGAGATTGAAGTTGCCATTGTGACTCATAACATCCGTGATCAACTTATTCGCGGAGAGGAGAAGCAAATCGCTTTTGGATTCCTTGAAGACAATCCTTGGGAAGAAGGTGGCACAAAAACTCGCTGGGATTACAAAGATTGGGGGCCTCACGCCAACCTCGCAGCAGGTAGTATCGTTCGGATTGAAGGTGCGAGTGTCAACGAGTATAACGGTAAAATGTCCCTCAACATCAATCAGTCCACCGGCATTGTTGTTCTCAAAGAAGGAGTTGCAACCACGGTTTCAACCAACGACCCCGTTGAAATCAGCAGTGTCCCCTCAGACGGGTACATCTGCGTTGTTGGAAGAGTACTAACCTCCCGTCCTGACCAGATTCATCGAAAGGATGGCTCAGGTTCGATTGAAGTCGTCCGGGGACGAATTGCCGACGAAACCGGAACGATTGGTTTTCTTTCATGGGAACCCTTTGACCACGAAGTTGGTTCATTGCTCAAGATTGATGGAGCACAAGTGCGAAGCTTCCGAGATACTCCTGAATTGAACTTTGGACGAACGACCCGTATCGAAGTCTTTCACGATGCTAACTTCTCCGATTTGGAAACGCTATCAAGCAGCACTTCTCTTACCATCTCACAGTTCCGGGATGGGTCAAGAGATGTAGATGCAATCGTCCAAATCACCGAATGGAACAAGCGAAGTTTCACTCGTGATGGTGAAGAGAAATTCCTTTGGTCGGGGCAAATTGCAGACCCGTCGGGGCGTTGCAGAATGAGCGCATGGCAGGAACTGCCTATTGCTGAAGGGGATTTGCCGGTAACGGTTCGCCTCAAAGGCGTGAGAATAAGGGCATGGCAGGGAATTCCTGATGTGACAGTGGATAACGCTGACCAAGTGGAATTCTTGGAACGTCCTCCATGGGATGAAAGCATTGACCTCAGCAATCATTCGGTCGAAATATCTCTCACCGAGATGGTCAATGGCCCAAGCCGAGTTGGCATTGAGACCCATGGTCTTGTCGTCAGCGTTCGAGATGACTCCGGATTGATTCGTCGCTGTACGGAATGTCGCCGTGTCCTCAGGGACGGTGCCTGTGCAGACCACGGCCCTAACGAAGGAAACGAAGATGTCCGTCTGCGCCTCGTCGTCGATCACGATGGTTCAACGGCAGCGGTTTTGGTTAACAAAGAAGCCACTCTTGCTTCTTTAGGAATGACTTACGAGGCGCTTCAAGGGTCGGTCAAAGACCACGGTGAGGCTGGATTTGTTCAATCAGTAAGGGAACTTCTCCTCGGGAAAACCGTGGTAGTTGCAGGGCGTAGTATCGTCGATGAACAGGGCGCAATGTTGCTTGCTGACCGCTTGGAAGCTCCTGCCTCTGATTCTCAACTCAGAGCAACTGAGTTGCGTGCTTTGTGGGGGTGGTCCTGATGCAGCGACAACGAATCGTACGTCAGCCGGCATTCCTCATGCTCGCTTCGGAATTTGGCACAGCAACGCTGAATGAAAAAGGGTCTGGAGAATTTGACCCATCTTTTGTGATTACGAAATTGGGTTCGAAAGCAAACCGGGTTGTGGTTTGTGGCCTCCTGGAACGACTTGAGATCAGAGAAACAAGCAATGGCGCAACGCTCTATCAAGGGCAATTGAGAGATCCAACCGGCTTGCATTATTTCTCAGTAGGAGATTATAATTCTGAAACAATGCGAGAAATGTCCAGCCAGTGGGCTGGACGTACAGAAGAAGGGGAACCTATCCTTCTTATGATGACTGCAAAAACGCGATGGTACCAGACCGATGAAGGTGCAGTCTATACTTCACTACGGCCTGAAGAGGCGTGTGAAGTGACTCGAGATGTTTATGCAAACTGGCTGTTGGATGCCTGCGAGAGCACAATGGCTCGCATGAAGGCTTACACCGCCTCTTTAGAACTTGAGGCCACCCTGGAGGCCTACGAACGAAGTGACCTCCCAAGTGGAATGAAGCAGGGACTTTTAGCTGCCAGAAACCATTACGATGAAGTTGATCTTGAACCGTTTAATCTCAACCTTATGCAAGCCTTGGACATTGCCGAAGGGAAAATGGCTGCGGCAACCACACCCCCGCCGATGGTTCGCCTTCCTGACGGAGACGAACCGGATGCAGAAACTGGCGACGGTGAACTCCGTAGTTTCATTCTTCATGTAGTTCAACACTTTGACCAAGGTGATGGAGTAGATTTCAACACGATTCTCAAGAATGCGGCAGCACGAGGGTATGTCCGTGAGCAAGCCGAGGCTATGCTGGACGAGTTGGCGGACACTGGAGATGTTGACGAACCTCGTTTTGGTTGGTTCAGGGCTCTTGGCGTCAAAGAAGAATAATCCAACACATTCAAGTCCTTCTTGTGATGTGGTAAGTTTAGGGGTCACCGCATGCCAGGAATTGATTTCTTTATTCGTCCCGCAACAGGTACATCAAGTTCGGATTGGTTGCGGATACCAAACGCTGACATCAAAGTCCGTATGACACGTCGGTTGACTCGAACGGTCATTCGTGGCCAAGAGGGCGATGATCTTCATGACGAAGGTTCTGAATCTACAGTTTACACTGTTCGTGGCGAACTGTCTCTTGATGAATACAAATCAGTGATCAGCATGTTCCGGACCGGACAACCCTACATTCACGACCCTTTCGAAGAGCGTGATGTCAAGGTCATTTTTGCAGCAATGGAATACGACAGTTCGAATGAACATTTTATGTTTGAATTGTTGGAAGATGTCATCTGAGGGATTTCAAATGAGGAAGCTAGAGGAGAAACGTGAACTTCTCTATGTCATTCGTACTCTTGACGTGTTGATGTCTTCAGGTGTTGGTCTTGAGGCCGCACTCCACACGATTGGAAAAGGCGGATACGGCATCATCTCCGAGGATTTTTCGGCGATGATGAAGCGATTGCAAAAGGGAACCGGTGGCGGTATCGATAAGGAACTCAAATCCTTGATGAAAAAGGCAGAATCCAAAGGATACAAGCGACTTTTAAACACGCTTTACACCAACGTTACTCAAAATACTGACTTGGTTGAAACCCTGAAAAAGCAGGGTGCTCGGATGGAAGAGGAGCGCACTGAAGAGGTTGAGAAATACATCGAAGAACTCGGGGGCGTTCCTGAAACGCTCCTGTCCATCGGGATGATTGGACCAATTATCCTTGCTATCGTGGGGCTCGTCCCTCAATTGATGTCCGGCGATTTAGGTGCGTTCATGTCACTGCCTCCGGCGTCTACAATCAATGTCGTTGTCAACATCGGGTTGATTATGACGCTTGTGGGGATGTCTCTCATTGGACTAAAAGCCCATACTAAGGACCCAGGATTGTGAGGTGAATCGGATGTTGTTTGGATTTCTAGAATCGTTTAACGATGCCCCCCTTCTCTTGTACCTCGGTGTGTTTTCCATTGCCTGTATCGGTGGAGGTGTTCCACCCATGCTCGAACGCCGTAGGCGCAGAGCGATCGAAAATGAATTACCTGGCTTCCTTGAAGCCCTTTCTGATTCAGTGGGTGCTGGTCGTGGCCTCCAAGAAGCAATGATGGAGCAATCAAACAGCAATGAAGGCCCTCTGGCTGGTTTGCTTTCGGAGACGCTGAAAGAAAGCCATGCATCCTCTTTTGAAGCAAGTCTTTCCTCCTTTGCGGCAAAAACGAGGTCCAGCCAAGTCCAACGGGTCATGGTTTTGATCGAAACTGCAATTCAACAGGACTCTTCTTTGCGTGATATTCTCACGGACTTGAGCCGTGATTATGAACGCTTGAACGATTTGATGAACAACAGAGAAAATGAACTTCAGGGAAGAGGAATCCTCATCATTCTGTTTGTAAGCGTTGGCTTACCTGTGCTCATCGCCTTCATCGTGGGATTGTTTGCTCCGGCAAGTAAGGGATTCCAAATCTCTGGTTTCAACCAGACTTTCAGCTACTTTTTCGCTGCAGCATCGGCGATTGGCGTAGGTGTTTCGGGACGTATGATGGGTCGCCTCAAAGATACACTTTGGTGGCTTCCTCTTTGGATGACCATTTCCATGGGCCTCTACTTAGGGGCAGTAAAAGCAGTCGGAGGTTGAAGCATGTCAGAACAAATTTTGGAACAATACGGACGAGTCACCATTTACACTGAACCCAATCACCCTTCTCCGATTTACCATGTTGATGGAGACATTCAGGCCAATCCCTATGGTGACCTAGCAGCCTTGTTTGAAGACGATTCGCTTGAAGAAGTAATGTACAACGGTGGGACACAATGCGTCAAAGTTGCACACCGTGAACATGGAATGTGTCGGACAAACATTTGGATCGACGATGATTCGGGAATTCAAATTTCAAAGAACATCGCATCTTACACGAACGTCCCACTTGGTGACGGCCCTGGCCTCGTCCCTATCTTTGATGGTCGCCTACCCGATGGGTCCCGTGTCAACGGTACCATCCCTCCAGTCTCACCCGACGGTCCGACATTGACCATTCGTAAATTCAAAGAAGACCCGTTGACGATGATTGATTTAGTCAACTTTGGAACGGTTAATTCACGCCTAGCTGCAATGATGTGGGTTTGGATCGAAGGATTGGACAGCCGACCAGCGAACTTCGTTATCGCAGGCGGTACTGGCTCAGGTAAGACCACGACGCTCAACTGCCTTGGAATGTACATTCCTTGGTCACGCCGCCTTTTGACGGTTGAAGATACGGCTGAATTGCAAGTGTACCACGACCACTGGTTGCGCATGGAGACTCGAAGGGAGCGCCCTGACGGTACCCAAGAAGTGGATATGAACGACTGCCTCAAATCCAGTCTTCGTATGCGCCCTGACCGGATTATCGTTGGAGAAGTACGTGGGCCCGAATGTGCAACCTTGCTGACGGCAATGAATACAGGTCACGACGGTTCCTTCGGTTCTCTGCACGCCAACACAGCTCAAGAAACGGTGACTCGTATGATCAACCCGCCGATGAATGTTCCACCGATCATGCTCAGCGGTCTTGACCTCATCATCATCCAAGCACGTCTGCACGTCAATGGACGAACGGCGAGAAAAATCACTGAAGTAGCAGAAGTAGCCGGTATGGAAGGAGACAAACCCCGCTTGAACGCTATCTGGAAGTACAATGCAGCAACGGACCAAATTGAAGAAACAGGAATCCCTTCGAAATTAAGGGAGACCATTTGTAACGCAGCAGGTGTGACGCCTGATGTCTTTGAAAGGCACGTTAGTCAACGTCAAGCCATTATTGAAGACCTCGTCGAGCGCGGTATTTCAGATATTCAAACCGTGACGTCCGTGGTTCAGAACTTCTATGCTTCGCAGCACTGAGTTCATCCACGAAGGCGCTCAAGAAGTTCGTCGACTCGGTCAATTTTTCCACGAACACGGGTGATGCTTTCTGAAGCATCAATAACCGATTCAGCCACTTCTTCATCCTCATCCACATTGCGGTCGTCAGTAGTCTTGAAACTTTGAGCGAGTGCTTTAAGTTCTGTTACGATGGCATCAACTTCTGTTTCACTGACCAATACGCCTGGTGCGATTCGAGGGATATCCGATGGTGAGAGGTAGCCTAGTTCTGCTCCAATGATGCCAGCACATGCAAGAATCCTCGGGCGAAGGTCAACCGTATTCACTTCGTATCCCTTTGATTCTAAAAACCGAATGACGAGGGCTTGTTGAGGCTCTTCAAATCCATCTTCACTGGATTCAAGCACCGTTTGGACGAGTTCTTCAAACGAGATGATGTTTCGTTCAAGCCGTGCAATGGTTGAGCGTTCACTGTCCAAGAGGTGGACGGCGCCATGGTGGAGGATTCGCATCATTCGCTGACGACGCATCACTACAGGATCGTGAAGCGCTTGTGTTTCAGCGATCTCAATGTGGAGGTCAAACAGTGCATGCAAACGTCCCGATACGCTCGGGATGCGAAGGTCAAGGCCCATGGTTCTGGCTTCACTTTCAAATGCCATTCGTGCTTTGACTGCGTCACCTTGATGCATGGCCAGCATGTTCTCGAGGTGGTCGCGCAGGGTGCTACGTGATTGTTCGAATCGGCGTAGAGCTTCTCGTTCACTCCACGATTGAGGCATTGCGTTGATTGCATTTGATTCCTGTTGCATCTGGTAATCGAGTTCCATGATTGTATTTGCTATAGATTGGTGTATGGGGGCTAGGTCTGTTGCAAATCCATGGTCCAAAAGTGCGTCGATAAATGCACTCAAGTCCTCTTGGTTGGTGGTTGAACTGACCATGAGGAAGTCACGGGCAAGTGCATGGATTTCAGCCATACGGCCTTGAAGTTCAATCAGTGCAGTTTCCACCTCAAGGCTGTGGGTTTCACTTTGATGCGTATCTTGTATCATTGGTGGAGTTGATGGTTCAACAGCAGTTTCCACCGTTCTCAGTGCCTCATCAATGGTTGCCGAGACGGTAGATTGTGAACTTGTGTGCCCCATCGTTGAAAGTTCTTCACGCAAAGCGGTTTCTTCCTCAAAAGACCAGCCTGCCCCATGGTCTTCAACAAATTGCTCTACAGTTTCCGAAACATCAACAGGTTTTGAGTTGTCCACGTCGGGCTCTTCAAACGGTATTTCTGGAATGTTGATTTTGTCTCTTGGCCTTCGTAGACTTTTCTTGACTTTGCCCCATGCATTCTCTTGGGAGGCCAATACGCCTGCAACACGTACGAGTAAGGATTGCTTGTTCCCAGAGAGCTTCAGGTTGAGTTCTTTGCACAGTGCATGCAGTTCATCACGGCCCATCGAGTCAAGATTGTCGGTCGTGAGTTGCTTTGGGTCGTGATAGAGGTGGAGGTACATCCGCTGCCGTCGTGCTTTAATCGAGCCGGATTTCTTGATGCCAAATACGCCCAAGAGTTCTCCGAGTTCTGAGTTTGGAATTTCTTTGATCCCGTCTTTTGAGAGGTCCCAGTCGCCGAGAACTACGTTTTGAATTAACCGTGAACGCAAGGCTTCAACTGAGCCTGCTTTTGACAAATTGTGCTCGTGTGCAAGCGCCTTCAAATCGTCCAAACGGGCTTGGTAAAGTCCGCCGAGAAGTTCTGACTTGTCCATTGCGCTCTCACCTACATCGGCTTTTGCCGCATTGAAAGCATATATGTCTTCTCTGTAAAGCGCAGGCATGCAAGGTGATTCTGAAGGCAAATCCAAATGGCCGTAAGCCTCAAGATTCGTCGTAATCCATCAGCCTAAGGCTTGGTTCAGAAAACTCAGGAGGCATCCCTGGTATCAAACGTTTCAACTCTTCATGATCGGTACTCATCATGGTAAGGAGGTTCAAAAATTCACGCAAGAGGTTGACCATCCCGATGTGGCTGTTTTCGGGAAGAACCACTCGCTCACAAGCGGCAGTTATGCTTCCTGAAGGATTGAGTGTTTCAATCATCAATTCTACGCGAGGCCCGCCTTTCATTGCCTTCCCCTCGGGGGTCAACATCGATTCTTGAGTGGATTCATCACCAATCCGGGTTGCTTCTCTCAAGATGGTGGAGATTTTTCGTTGTTCAACATGCACGCCAACTCGCTCATGGAGGACGGGGTCAAGACTCTCCATGATTGCATTTTCAAGGCGATATGCGAGGAAAGCACTGGGGTCAAGCATGGCCGATATGTTGGCTCCAGAAAATCCCTGCCGTGCTACGAGGAGGGTGAAACCATGGAGCGGAGGGGGTATGAATCGCTCTCGGTTTTGATCGCTATCGTTTCTCTGCAGGCCGAGTGTATGCCGTCGGGACTTGAACCGATAGCCTGAATGAATGCTACGTGGAACAATAAAACCCTGGATTTTATCTTCAGTTCTGAGTTGTTCGAACCAAGGCCACTTATCATCCTCGTCGAGCTGAGCATATTCTTCGGCCATTCCCAAATGTTCCGCCATGTCGTTGGAGGTGAATATAGTCAAATCATACCGAAGCCTTAGCATTTGACGATGAAGGAGTTCAGAGTCGCATACCAATATTGAACGGCTTGGTAGGTACTCTGGTTTGTCGTCAGACACCAATACCCATGTCGGCTCCTTCCGAGAAAGAAGACCTACAATGGTAAGTCCTTCAGTGTCATGCTTTTCCCAATCGAAAGCGCTCATTCCTAGAATGTCGCCGGTTCCATCTTTCAGGCAATCGATGGCGACTTCCATATGCGGAAGTTGTTTCATGATGAGGTCCTGCTTCTTTCCGTGGGTTTCAACGGCTCGTTCGACATGTTGCCGCACGCCATCATACTTTGATGGGGTGGTGAGGACAACGAGACGCTCACTTTTTTCCATTCAATTACCTCGGTGAGGACAGGTCCTCGCAGGTCATGGGCGGGGACGATTGGTTAAGAAGCCCACCGGTGTGGAACAAATGTGCGAACTGATGTAGCGGGTCTGGCGGATTCGCTTGAAGACATGCGGCGGGAGGTCGATGCAGGATTGTCGAATTTGATTCAAAGCGAGATCAAAACAGGTGCGGGAGAAGTCGCCCAAGAAGCAGGGCAGGTTTTGCTAGCGGGGGGAAAGCGTCTTCGGCCTCTGTTAATTCTCCTTGCTCATCGTCTTGCAGGTGGTGTTGATGACAGTGAAGTCATGCCCCTAGCACTTGCCTTTGAACTGATACACACTGCGACACTCGTCCATGACGATATCAACGATGAGGCAAATGAACGAAGAGGCAAGCCAACCATTCACGCCAGAGCAGGTCAAGCCAAGGCCGTTATCGCCGGTGACTGGCTTTTTGTACAGGGATTCGGACTTGGGGGCAGGTACAATGAGTCGATTGTCACCCTCATGGCCCGATGTTGCGCAAACATCGCAGTCTCCGAATTCCATCAACTTGACCACGTGCTCAATCTTGCAACAACACCGGAGGATTATCTCAGTATTGTCCGAGGAAAAACAGCAGGCCCTTTCGCATCAGGTTGTCAAGCAGCAGGCCTTGTGGCGGGGCTATCTAATGAAGATGCACAAGCCCTTGAGCGGTTTGGCATGCAACTTGGCATCGCTTTCCAACTTGTTGATGACCTCTTGGATTTGCGTGGCGATGAGCGCATGGGTAAACCGCGTGGAGCCGATGTATACGAAGGGAAAATGACCCTTCCGCTGATTCACGCCCTCACGCTTTCACACGGTAGGCATCGTGAACGCCTCGCTGAAATGATCGAATCGTTCGAGGATTCAAACTTTGAGGAGTTAATGCGACTGCTTGACCGTTCAAGCAGTTTGGAATACGCCGAAATCTTGGTCCGAACGCATCTCGAGCGTGCGCAATCCGAACTCGACCGTTTTCCACCAAGCGAGGCGAAGGAGATGATGCTACTCATTACACAACTTGTTATGGAACGGCATGCATGAGGGATTCAATGGGCGTCAAAGACATCGAGCATCGTCAAGTGATCATCATTGGAGCCGGTCCAGCGGGTGCTGCTTGCGCCCAGCGACTTGCAGAAAAAGGCCTCGACGTTTTAATTTTAGAACGGCGTTCAATTGTAGGCAATCCGGCACAATGCGGTGAGTGCATCCCGAACTGGGGTGAAGTCATTGGAACCTTCAAAAACTTGGACAATCATCAATGGTTGAAGGATTATTTCGATTTTCCCGAACGCCTTCGCCTTCATCGACTTGACAACATGAGAGTTTTTCTCCCATCTGGGAAATCATACAACTTCAAACTGGATGCATTCGCAGGGCATCGTTTACAGTTCGATGGCTACCTTGCTGATAAAGCCGTAGCGGCGGGTGCAGAGGTGCGAATCTCAACTGCGCTGAAAAACATCCAACACCAGCGAAAGGCGAACCGAGATGTTTTGGTGACCGACCAAGGGCGGTTTTCCTGCGACTTCCTTATTGACGCCTCTGGAAGTCTTGCCCATGTCGGAAGATTGCGACACGGCCAAGATAAGGCTGTTCGGCCCGATGACCAAGTTCCAACAGTTTATGCACAGGTTCGAGGTAATGTCCCTGAAACGTTCGATGTCTTCTTGGGTTCTGTTGCTCCATCCGGTTATGCTTGGATCATCCCCAAGGGTCCGAACTTTGCTAACGTCGGGCTTGGGGTCCGGGCGGGCAAATTGAAGGGTTCACTCAAAGATCACCTTCGAACTTTCTGCGATGATTTGGGGCTTGAAATCCTCTCCATCGGCGGTGGATGGATTCCCATGGGTGGGCCAGTTCGGCGAATGGTAGAAGGGACAACACTCGCAATTGGTGATGCGGCGGGTTTGGTAATGCCGAGCAATGGAGGAGGAATTTCCCAAGCCATCATTTCAGGATGCTTTGCTGCGGAAACGATTGTGAGTCATCTTGAGGATGGGACGCCTTTGGAAGATTACGAACAGCGTGTTCGCGGCTCAATGGGTAAAGCTCTGAAGAATTCACTTCGAAGCAAGAACATGGGGTATGCCTTCATGCGTGGTGATTTTGCGACCGAGGTCATTTTACGTTGTCTCGGCCCAATTGGGGGAATTCGAAGGGCAATGGAATGTGAGAAGCCTCTTTGGGTATTCTAAGTTCCCAGAAACCCTGTTTGCCGCCTTCTTGCAATCGGTTGGTTCAAGTGATTTGGACTCCTCGTCTGTGTATGCGAGCAAGCATTCAGCGTGATGACGAGGCCGTGAGCCCCGTGATTGCAACGGTTCTTCTGCTCGCCATAACCGTCATGCTGTCCAGCATGGTATTCGTCTTGATGCAGGGGGCTCTTACCACTGTGGAAAAGAGCGCACCACAAGCAACAGTAAGTGTGCGTGCATTGGATAACGGGTTCCATGTCATCCGAATTACAAGCCTTGACCAATCGGTTGACCCAGCCCGCCTCCAGTACGATCTCCTTCCTGCAAACCTAACACAAGATTCTCCGGTTCGAGGTCAAGTCAATGATGCAGATGTTTACGGAGTTGTAGGTTCTGATGTGTCCTTCCATGACAGGGATGCAGGATACTCTGTAACTCAGGGTGATTATTTTGTTATCGACTCCCAATCTATTGGTTCCACTGATGGAACATGGTCGTTCCGACTCATTGAAGAAGCAGCGGGCGCAGTCATCATTGATGTGCGACTTCCTGCAATGGCTTGATTAGCCTCCAATAAAGGACATTTCGACCTTTTTTGTTGATTCGGTATGCTCACTTCGCTCTTCTGAATATCGGTCGGATCTTTTCTCCCATATGCTTTGTATTGCATTTGACAGTTCATCCGATGTAGCATTCATTCTCAGCATGGATTTTAGATCGTTTCCAACGGATGCGAAAAGGCAAGTGTAAAGGGAACCATTTGCGGACAATCGTGCCCGAGTGCAGTCTCCACAAAACGGAGCCGTAACCGATTCAATGCATCCAATTTCGTATCCGTCTGGAAGCGTAAACCGCTTGGCCACCTCTCCGCGATTTGCTGGAGCAACAGGTGTGAGTTTACCGTGTTGAGATTCAATTTTCGTTCGAATGTCTTGACCGCTTACCACGTCGTCTAAATTCCATGCATTGGTATTTCCAACATCCATAAATTCAATGAACCGCAACGGGATATCGAGTTCATGGAAACGGTTGAGGAGAGGGAGAATTTGGTCTTCATTGAGGTTCTTCTTGACGACTGTGTTCACTTTTACGCCCAAACCAACCCGTTGGGCTTCGATAATTCCATCAAGAACATCGTCTGGAGACCATTGCGTGCTGTCAGCCATGGCTTGAAACACATCAGGGTCAAGGGCGTCAATGCTCACGGTCACACGGTTCAAGCCAGCTTCGTAAAGCGAACTCGCGTTTTGTTTTAGTAGGGCACCGTTTGTGGTCAGAGCAATGTCGATGGTATCGCTCAAATCACGCAGTTGGGTGATCAATCCAACGAGGTTCCTGCGCAGCAAGGGTTCTCCGCCCGTCAATCGAAGCTTTCGTAGCCCCATGGGAAGGATACTTCCTACGACATCTGCAATTTCTTCATAGGACAGCAGTTCCTTACGCGGTAAGAAGGAGTGTTCTCCGTTGAAGTGCTCACGTGGCATGCAGTAGGTGCACCTGAAGTTGCAGCGGTCGGTTACCGATATGCGAAGGTCGCGAAGGGGTCGGCCCCGTTCATCCTTCAGCGACATAGGTTGCCCACCATGCACGAGGTTCTTGAATCTGTATTGCAAGGGTTCATGGCGGGAAAGGTGGACAAGTTTTCATGGGCGGGGCCTGGGTGAAGCGGTGGTCTCCCGATGGGGCCGGCCATGCACGCAGTCTTATCGGGGCGCTGAAAGTCCATCCACCCCAATCTGTGAGCAACCTCAAATGGACTTTACCGCCTTCAAAGAGCCATGCTATTCGCTTGATGGCTCTTTCTGCTCAAGCAGAACAAACGGTCACGTTGCTCGGTATGGAGAACGCTGGCGCAGATGCGATCTCAATGCGAAGGTGCTTGACTCAAATGGGAGTGGCGTTTGAGGATTTAGATGCTGAGGGGGCCGTCCTAACCCACCCGCCGAATGCGGACTTCCTCCCCCATGAAGCAACGGTGGCCTGGCGAGTTCACGGCGTCGGGCCCAAAGGTTTCAAGCATCCAGTAAGCGTCCTTCACGCCGGAAACTCTGGGACAGCACTTCGTATTTTGATGGCGCTCTCATCCCGATTTAACCGCCCTGTGATGTTGGACGGTGATGCTTCCTTGAGGGCACGCCCACACGGCTCAATGACCCAAACTATGACTGAATTGGGAGTTTCTTGCTCGTTTGGCCACCTTGAAGAAGGCCTCCCATTACTGGCGGAGGGTCCATGGACTCAAACCAAATCCATGACCATCGATGTCAGTACCTCAAGTCAACCAGCAACCTCGTGGATGCTTGCTTCTCCTGCTTCTCCCGCACCGGTGAATGTGGTGTACAAAGGCAGCCCTGTTTCCAAACGCCATGCCGAACTTACCCTTCGTTTGTGCAGGGAATTTGGTGCTCCTTTTGGAGACGCTTTACCTGACCAGTTTGAACCTTGGATTCCTCGGTCACAACATGATGAAATTACGGTTCCTAAGGACATGTCCCTCTCCTCATTCGGCTTCCTTGCCGCCAAAGTACTCAACATTCCAGTAACCTTTGACGAAATGCCTTCGCTAGAGGATGGTTTGGGTCACGAAATTCTTCTTGAACATGCGGACCTGCTTGGCTTTGTTGTCGATGGGAATACGGTTCAACCGAACTCGGAAGGTCGTCATGAGAACCTTGACCTTCGCGATAGCAACGATTTGATCACCCCAGTTGCCGCAATGATGGCTCTCGGAGAAGGTGGTCGAATTGTCGGTGCCGCACATGCGGCTTACAAAGAGAGCAATAGGATCACAAAAACCAGAGAACTCCTTGAACAGTTTGGGTTGACCTGTACGACACAAGAAGATGGACTTGAGGTGCCGGGAGGACAACGAATCTCCACGCCTGAATCTCTTGTATTAACTCATGAAGATCACAGGCTGCAGATGACTGCACTTGTTCTGGCATTGGGTTGTGAGGGCCAGGTTACGATAGAAGGCGATGGCCTTCATGGTGTTGCAGACCCACAAGCAGTGTCTCGGTGGAGGGATGCTGGCGTAGCCATAGAGTCCTTCCTGTACCAGCCGGAATGATTAGCCATGCCGGCCAAAGTGATGGTCCAACGAGTCGATAGGAATTCGTAGTGATGTCGGTCGGCCATGAACGCAAGCCCATGGATTTGGAATCCTTCGCATGTCTTCCAATAGGCGCCTCATTTCTGGAAGCGTGAGTGATTGGTTGGCTTTGACCGCACCTCGGCAAGCGTTCATGAAAGCGATGTGGTCTTTTTTGGCTTCGATCGTGGCTAACGGCCCCTCGTCACCAGAGATGTCTTGCAATACATCCAGGAAAAAGGGGCGGATTTCTTCACCCGCAATTAATTGGGGGGATGCGGTAAGATACCATGAATCGTCGGTCCGTTCAAGGTGAAAACCCAATTCATGAAGGCGCGTTTTATTTGCATCAACGACGGCAGATTGTCTGGCATCAAGGTTCAAATTCAAAGCCTCAAGACGTGATTGGGGTTCCCAAGATTGACCGGAGTTGCGTAAACGTTCGAATCGAATACGCTCGTGGAGTGCATGCTGGTCGATCAGCAGAAGTTCTTCTTCGGCTTGAACCAAAATATACGAGTTGGCGAACTGTGCAAGAGGCTCCATGGCGGGAAGGTCATTCAGTACACCCTCAAGGGGAGCCTCTTCGCTCGGAGATTGCTGTGTTCCCTTTCCTGCATGGCGATGCAACGTCCGTTCTGCTGGGGAAAGCGCAGGCGCAATTGGTTTTCCTTCGTTGGTGGGAAGCAGCGTTTGCCCGAGTGGAGATTGCGACACTGGGCGCTGTTTCTCCTTAGCCGGTGCTTCTTCAGCCTTCTCTCCGGTCAAAGCCAGTTGTTGCCCTGCTGCAATCGCCCATGCCGGTGGAGCACTTCGTAATGCTGGCGATGGAGCTGGAGTAAGTTCAGCGATTCCAGCCGCTTGTTGTATGGCTGCGTCAGGTGTAGCCTCTTCCTCCCTTGGCCTCAAGTAAGTTTCAACCGACTTGACATTTTTCCCGCCGGAAAGACCCCTTAATTCGGGGATGCCCCCGGTGGCATCGGGTTGAGTTGGAATCGATTCTAAAGAATGAGCGATGCACCGTTCAAGCCGCTCGAGAACGCGCCAAGAATGACGAAGTCGAACTTCACGTTTGGTTGGATGGACGTTCACATCAACTTCCCCCGGTGGGCATGTGAGGTTGAGTACCGCCAAAGGGTGCCTTCCCTGCATAAGTCGAGTTTTGTATCCGCGGCGAACTGCTTGTAAGAACGGCCCCGCTGCAACGGGTCTACCGTTGATGAGGACATGGATGTCATCGCCTTTTCCGCGGGTAATGTCAGGTGTACTGATCCACCCAGACCAGCGTTCATCACCGGGGGCACCATGATCTTCTATGGGTTCTTCCAGTGGTAGCATTTCGTTAGCTTGACTTCCAAGAATGTCATACAAACGGTCCATCATGTCTTCTGTAGACGGGACATTGAGTAGACTTCTACTCTCGCTCTTGAGGTGAAACGCTGCCTCAGGGTGGGCCAGGGCATGGCTGACGACAACGTCAACAATCCGTGATGTTTCCGTCTCAGCCCTTCGTTGGAATGCAAGCCTTGCTGGAGTGTTTTGGAACAAATGTTCAACGCTTATTCTCGTACCAACGGCCATTCCAACCGGCTCGAGTTTAGATTTGATTCCATCCTCCATGACGATGGTAGCGCCTTCCATGGCCGGAGGCTTACTTGAAATTTCTAATCGGGCTACCATGCCGATACTGGCAAGAGCCTCGCCTCTAAATCCAAGCGAATTGATCTCAGCCAAATCCTTCTTTGATCGTAACTTTGAAGTCGCATGTCGATCAAGGGCCTTTGGAAGGTCATCGGGATGAATTCCAGAACCGTTATCTTCTACAATGAGTCTGTCAAAGCCACCTCGTTCAACGGTAATTGTAATCTCTGTGGCCTGGGCATCAAGACTGTTTTCAATCAATTCTTTGACCACTTGGGCAGGCCGTTCAACGACTTCACCCGCAGCAATATGGCCGATGGTGGTGTCATCGAGTTGAACAATGCGATTCGGTTTCATGAGGCGTCCTCCATCGTTGATTTCAGGCTGTAAAGTGCTTCGAGTGCTTGCCTCGGTGATAATTCATCGATGTTGGTTGAATTCAACATGTTCAGGATGGTTTCAATGTATTCAGGAAGTGGTTGTTCCCCAGCAGGCTCTGAGGTCGACATGGCTGCTGCGGCGAAATATCCCATCAAACTTGCTTGACCGTGGTCCCTCGATTGAGGCGTACCTTGTTCACCAGCCTTTGCCCCTTGGGCTTGTTGTTCCAAAAACGCAAGAAGGTCTGTGGCCCGTTCAACTACATTCCTGGGTAACCCTGCGAGCGCGGCAACCTGAACCCCATACGATTCGTCACAAGGCCCGTCGGCAACGGTGTGGAGGAATTTGAGTCCACTTTCTGTGCTGGCAACTTGCACATGGACATTGTTGAGCCCCTTTACCTGCCCTTCAAGTCCGATCAACTGATGGTAATGGGTGGCGAAAAGAGTTCTTGACCCCACTCGCTCACAGAGGTCTTCTGTAACGGACCAAGCGATTGAGAGTCCATCAAATGTTGAGGTGCCTCGGCCAATTTCATCGAGAAGTATCAAGGATTTTTCTGTTGCACGTTTGAGGATGTGAGCCACTTCAATCATTTCCATCATGAAGGTTGAACGGCCTCTTTTGAGGTCGTCACTGGCCCCAACACGGGTGAACACTCTGTCAACCAGTCCGATTTTCGCTTTCTTTGCGGGGACAAAACACCCTGATTGCGCGAGGATGGTGGTAAGTGCAGCAGTACGGAGGTAGGTTGATTTCCCGCCCATATTGGGCCCGGTGATCAACAAGAACTTTCGCTTTGAATCCATTTTGAAGTCATTTGGTACGAAACCAGATTGCGTTTCAAGAACGGGATGCCGAGCACCTTCAAGTTTCAGCGAGGTTTGCTCAACCATTTCCGGGCGGGTCCAACCTCGCTCTCGACTCACTGAAGCGAAGCATTGCAATACATCAACCGAAGCCACTTTACGTGCGATTTCTGCTAGTGCAGGGGCGTGTTGAATGCAATATGAGCGCAATTCCAGGAATTTCCGATACTCCAGTTCTTTAAGTTTTGAATCTGCCCCTAAGAGAAGGTCATCCCGTCCGATGAGCTCTTCGGTCGTGTACCGCGACCCGTTGGTCATCTGTTGCTTACGGCGCCAGTCAGTTGGTATCTTTTCTTCGTGTGATTTGGTGACTTCTATGAACCATCCAATTTGGCGATTCATTCGAACTTTGAGGGATGGAATTTCCAGTTGGACTCTCAAATCTGCTTCTAGTTGGGTGAACCATGCTTTCCCTTGCGATGTGACTTCTCTCAATCGGTCAATTTCTTGATCGACTCCTTCCCTCAAAAGGGAACCATCTCTCAATCCAAGAGGCAATTCATCCTTGAGTGTGCCACGAATCAGTACCGCCATTTCCGACAATTGGTCCAATTCCGAACTGAGGTGTTTGAGCAGAGGGTCATCAGCGTCTTGACACCATTGCATCACTGCAGGCATTCGCTCCAGGGCAAGCGCAGTAGCGAGGACATCTCGAGCATTGCTGCGGCTGTAGGACAATTGCGTGGAAAGTCGTTCCATGTCTCGCATGCCGTTCAAAGACTGCCTCAATCCATCAAGCCTACGAGCTGAACGGGACAAGGATGCAACGGATTGATGACGAGCGTCAATGGCGCTTAATGACGCTAGAGGATGGAGGATCCAAGTTTTCAGCAATCTTCGCCCCATTGCGGTTCTGCATCGGTTAAGGGTTGATAGCAAACTTCCATCATATTCGCCAGCAAGTGTCGAAGTGAGTTCCAGATTCCTTAGGGTGGTTTGGTCAAGCAGCAGATGCCCCTTTTCTTCTACGATTTCAACGTCTCGAATCGGGACCTCGTCTTGGATATGAACCGTGGCGAGATAGTCAGCGGCAAGTCCTGTTGCGGAAAGCGCCATGGGGGCGTGGTCCATATCCACATGGCCGAGGTCTGCAACATTGAGCATCTTAGTCAAGCGTTCTTTGCTTCGCTGTTTGGAACTCTTGTGCTGGCTTATCATGACGCCTTGAAGGTTAAGGAAAATCCGGCCCAATTCGGGGTGATCAGCATCTTTCGGAGGGAGCACCCACTCCGTTGGATTCCATCGTTGCAGTTCGTCCATCAAGCGAACAAACCGATCTGCTCCTTCATGACTGCTGGCCCATGCTTGGCCGGTAGATGCATCAAGGATACAGAGGCCAACGGTATTGTTGTCAAGCACGGTTGCCGCAAGGAGGGATCGCTCTTCGCTCTCAAGGAGCCCTTCTTCATACAAACTTCCTGGCGTAAAGACACGTGTAACAACACGTTCGAGGAGTTTTGCACCTTCTCGCAATGTGTCTTCTTGTTCAGCAACGGTCACCTTGTGTCCAGCTCGCAGCATGGTTCGAAGATGATCTTCTAGTCCATGCCAGGGGAATCCAGCCATGGGGATTGGGTTCTCCGAGTTCTTGTCGCGGGAAGTTAATGCAAGGCCCAAGACCTCCGCCGCTACGACGGCGTCTTCATGAAACAATTCATAAAAATCACCCATTCGAAAGAACAGAATGGTATCGGGATGCTCTTCTTTGATGTCAAAGAACTGGTCCATCATCCCTCTTTTCGCCATGCCACCCACCTCCATTGCTTACGCTAGATGCGGAGGAAGTTGACGAGGGCACATGAAGGTTCTCGCTTTGCTTTGAGAATGCGGTGTATTTTAGCAACTTCAGTGATGCGAAATTGGGCCGATCAAAATTCTCGCATTTTGTTGAACGCTGACCAAGCCATTGAGGCCAGAAGGAAGGTTCCTGCCATGATGAAGAGCAGGTTTAGGAAACCTCGCCCGTTCTCTATAGAACCGTTTGCCTGGATATCAATCGACCACTGAGACGGCTCACCGATTGCGTTCATGCCATGGAAGTGGACAAAGTCTCCTTGTGAGCCACCAACGCTGACTGAAATCGGAACGGGTTTGCTCAAGAGGTGGACGCTCAATTCTCCACCGGTCCATTGGCTTATGGTTGTGCTTCCTGCTTCGCCGATGAACCAAACCGAACCCTCTTGGTCGGCCACAGCAATGGCGCATGGAGCATCGATTTCTTGGTAATCGCCTCCTGCGTTCACGTGAATACTGGAATGGGTTCCGCCGATAATGATTCCATCGGATGCCGATTGAATGGAGTGGAAGAGGCCATTGGGGAAGGTTTTGACTCGGTCCATAACGGGTGTTTGATTGCCACCATCCCACGTGATCCACCCAATTGCTGGGGTTGGGTCAGGGCTGGCGGGGCTTGAACCATCTGCCCCAGATGTCGTGGTGTGTGTTCCAATTCCGATCCAAAGGCCTGGAGAGTGTGCTTCAACATGATTCCATCGAATTCCTGATGTCATCGACATCGGAGCAGTAGGGTAGAGTCCAGCCGTTCCTCTAAATGAGGTTCCTTGACCTTCTTTGGTGAGGAGAAGGAGGTTTCCACTGTCATCCTCTGCTGCATCATAAATCGCAAATGAACCGTTTTGGTCAGAATACACATAGGTGGTTTTGGTCCTTGAGTTAAGTTCGATCAGTTCGTTGTTTTCGATCGAAAGCATGACATGCCCATCTTGCATTGATTTGAGGAACGATACATTACGCCCCTCGTCAACAGCATCGGCGTCATAGATTGCAGTCGCTGAATTGTCGCTAGGGTGTTCGGTGAACATCTGGTATCCAACACTGGGCGCATAAACAAGGGCCGTGTAAGAGTCGTTGGTAGGGGAGTATTCAATGTCCATCACCATTGCTCCAGCGTGTTGGGCTGTAATCGGCGTGAGTTGGTCACCGACAAAGTGTTCAGTACCTCCGATGGCAAAAGCGCCAACCAGAATGAATACGAAGAAGACTCCAATTGCAAGCCATTGGTGTTCGGACTCTTCTTCCAAGAGTGCCTTCAACTTGCTCGCCATGCATGTCGGTAGGGCCATCAGTCCATGAAGGCTTTTATTCACCAGATGGGACAGAATGTCGTCAACGGGCGTCAGAACATCCAATGCGGAGATATCATAAGGGGAGCATCGGTCGCAGGAATGCTTGGAGGCATATGTATGGCACGGAAACCAGCAGTAATGTATCGCCGATTGAAAGGTCCCGCTTACACCCGTCGTAAGTACATTGGCGGTGTCCCAAACAACCGTATTCACCAATATCACGTTGGAAACCGTGTTGCTGCTGAAACTGGGCAGTTCCCAGTCGTTATCGAATTGCGCTCTGATAACGACGTCCAAATCCGTCACACTGCTCTAGAAGCGGCCCGTGTTGTATCCAACTCCACCATCCGTAAGGAAGCAGGAACTCAAGGGTACTCTCTGCGAATCCACACCTTCCCTCACCACATCCTGCGTGAAAACAAGCAGGCTACTGGTGCAGGTGCTGACCGTGTGTCCCAAGGAATGCGTTGCGCTTTCGGAAAGAATGTCGGAACAGCAGCTCGTGTTAAGCGTGGACAACGTGTGATCTCGATTCAAGTTCACCCTGAGCATTATCTCGCTGCACGAGATGCACTTCGAAAGGCGAGCATGAAGTTCCCTACGCCCTGTACCGTCCGCCTTATCCGTGGACATGAGCACCTGAAGGGTCTCATTTGAAGCCGTAACCAATCGCTGAAAGCGAGCGGCATGGCCGCTTTTTCAACGGTCATTCAAAATACGTTAGCCAAGAAGCAAAGCATAGGAGGGATGATGTGCGAGTCGCAGTTTTGAAGGAAGACAATTGTCAACCGAAGAAGTGCAACGATGAGTGCCACGATTTCTGCCCTCCTGTTCGTAATGGACAAGAGTGCATCATCCTCGACGACAAAACCGGAAAGCCTCATATTTCTGAGAGCCTTTGTATCGGCTGTGGTATTTGCATTAACAAATGCCCTCACGATGCGCTGATCATAGAGAATCTACCGAGTGAATTGGAATCCGATATGATTCACCGATTCTCAATGAATGGATTTCGCTTGTTTCGCTTGCCTACGCCCTCAAAAGAAAGCGTTGTTGGAATCCTCGGGCCAAACGGGATGGGCAAATCTACTGCAATAAACGCACTTTCCGGACGAACCATCCCAAACTTAGGGGATTGGATGGATACTGAGCCGCAGTGGGATTCCGTGATTGAATCGCTTCCAAGAGGGGAATTGCGAGATTTCTTCATCGCCGTCCAAGCTGATAAGATTCGGGTTGCAGTCAAACCACAGAACGTTGACCGTCTCCCAAAACGAGTCAAAGGAACTGTTCGCGACCTGTTAATGAAAGTTGATGAACGCAACATCATGAGAGAAACCACTGAGGATTTGGGGATTGACCATCTTCTTGACCGGACCATACAGCAACTGTCAGGAGGTGAATTGCAGCGCATGGCTATCTGTGCAACCATACTTCGTGATGTCGACGTATATTTCTTTGATGAACCGTCATCTTACTTGGATATCCACGAGAGAATGCGAATCGTTCGGATCATCCAAAAACTTTCCGAAGCAAAGCGTGTCATCGTAATTGAGCACGATTTAGCAGTTCTTGATGTTCTTGCAGACCTTGTTCACATTGTTTACGGGAAAAAGGGAGCTTTTGGAATCTTTACTCCTGCTCGCTCAACCCGTCAAGCCATCAATTCTTATCTCGATGGTTTCCTTCCAGAAGAGAACGTACGGATTCGAGATAAACCCATCAAGTTCCTTCGTCATCGAGATCGAAGTGCTGAAATTGGAACTCCGGTCGTAAGTTGGGGTGGCCTTGAGAAAACACTTGGTGAGTTTAAACTTACTTCAGGAGATGGTGCAGTCCATCGTTCAGAAGTGGTCGGCGTTGTTGGCCCCAACGGTACGGGTAAATCGACAATGATCAAACTTCTCGCAGGAGAACACGAATACGATGGAGGTTGGGTGACGGCTGATGCCAAAATTTCATACAAACCTCAGCACATCGATGTTGATATTGACGGCTCTGTTCAACTCTGGCTCGACAGCGAACTCGGTCCAAGATGGCGCAGTGGTGAATTCAATGTCAACGTCATTCGGGCTTTGGGTGTCGACCAATTACTGCCAAAGCGCGTCAAGAAACTATCCGGTGGGGAACGCCAAGCTGTTTCTATCGCCATATGTTTGGGAAGGGATGCAGACCTCTATCTCTTGGATGAGCCCTCGGCACATTTGGACGCAAATGCAAGGATGGAGGCCGCTAAAGCCATTCGAAGAACCATGGAAGCCAATGAAAAGTCAGCCTTCGTCATCGACCACGATGTATATTTCATTGACATTGTTTCAGATTCGCTCTTGGTCTTTGAAGGTGAAGGAGGTGTCCATGGAACGGCAACTGGACCCTATGACCTCCGTGAAGGCATGAATCGCTTTTTGTCAAGCGTGAATGTGACCTTCCGAAGAGACCACGATTCGCGACGACCTCGAATTAACAAAGGCGAGAGCAGGAAGGATCGTGAACAACGTAACGTTGGTGATTACTATTCTTACGATGCATGAGGGAAACATACTGTTGATGGGCATGTTGCCCGAGGTGTTCTCATGCCGGTAGGTCAGCCTCCACTCGGTGGACCTCTTGGACGCTCAAGAAATCGCCTTTCAGCGAGTGCTCTGACCACGTACCTGCGTTGTCAAAAACAGTGGTTTTTGGCTTATCAAGTCGGTTTACACGGACCGCTTCGACCTTCACAGGTGGCTGGAATTGTGCTTGAAGATGCGTTGTGTGAATTGTTTATGATGCACCCACCGCTCCTTAATTCCAAGGAAGAACTGCTCGCCTGGGCTGAGCCCCATATCGTATCTCAGGCAAAGAAAGCCCATGATGAAGGGCAGAGCGATTGGAATGAAAGTTTGTGGACGGAGGACGGCGCTTCGTGGGATGATGTAGCCGTTGAAACCTTTGTTGACCGGATTCGGGGCGGCTTTCTGTTGTTTTTGGAAGAAGTGGGCCGATGTTTCGAAGCGGACGGAGGTCCCTATCTGGAAACACGAAGAAGTGGAAATCAGCCCTTTTCCGTACCTGAGCCATCGTGGGGAACCGTTCCAATCTTTCCTCGTTCAGAAAAAGTACCTGATGTGGAATTGAGGCAGTGGGACATTAAACAATCTGCGACATGGGCCGGCCAAGGTGAGCCCGTGACCTGGAATGAGGCATGGGAATGTGCACGGCCATGGGTCAAAGACCCCCGAGTGCATCAACCGCAGCGCCTCTACAGTCCCGACGGTTGGGCATCCGGTGAATTGGACCT
Source organism: Candidatus Poseidonia alphae (assembly GCF_943787815.1). NCBI lineage: Archaea > Methanobacteriati > Thermoplasmatota > Candidatus Poseidoniia > Candidatus Poseidoniales > Candidatus Poseidoniaceae > Candidatus Poseidonia > Candidatus Poseidonia alphae. The sequence goes on along the minus strand of NZ_CALSNW010000001.1, from coordinate 256,676 downwards.
TGTACTGCGTTGGGACGGCACAATTCGAATTATCGACATCAAATCAGGGTCATCAGAATCTTCGTTTGCTTCATCTCTTGAGCATCAACTGCGGTTTTATTCCTGGCTTTGGTCTCAAACCCACGATGGGCAACGAGTGGACGGTATGGAGGGGTGGTACCTTTCCGGTCCCGAGCGGGTTCAGTATGCTCCGCCTAGCGAAGATGAGATTGAATCCCTTACCGATTTTTATCAAGAGCAACATCGGGCCATGCAAGGTCTAGGCGAAGGTGTTGTAGCCTTTCCCAGTTCACCGGAATCCGCTTGCTCAGGAGAGGCGGCGGGTTGCTTTTGGTGCCAGGTTTCTCGAAACGAATCTTCCGAATGGAACCTTCACGAATCCCTTCATTGGATCTCAGAACTCTCTCTCCCATCCATTTCTTCGCCTTATGCTCCTCTGGCGAGTATTCAGGGGAGAGTGTCTGTCAAGGGAACGCTTTCTGGTGCATGGGGGCCCTTGCCCAATCACTTCTCTGAACCGGTTCTCGGTGCAGTTTTGGTCGGAGGAACTCAGCACATCGCCCTCGAGGAAAGCGAGCCCGGTTCGTTTCCAAACCTTCATGAAATTGAACAAAACAACGTTCTTGTTCACAATGCCTTGCCCGGAGTTTGGCGAGACCAACCGAGGCTTTACGTCGACAAAGGCACTGAAATTATCGCTGTTGATGAATTGAAAAAACCCGATTCAATAGAAGTCACTCGCCTTGGTCTCTTACGAACAAGGGCCAATGTCAAGGGGTATGTTTTGTCCATTCGAAAGCGGAGTGGCCGTAGAATTGATGGGAAACCTTGGAGCATGGTGGCGTTCATGCTATGGGATGGCTCTCATGTTGCAGAAGTTGTAGCCTTTGGGAACAGCATCAATCAGCGAATTTTGAATTTGAAACCCGGTTCGTTGGTCGCCATGACCGGTGTAGAAATCGGCTGGCGGTCTGGGTTACTTCAGTTGAGAATTGACTCCAGGAAAACTCGAATGGAGCCAACTTTCCTACGATGAAGAGGCAGGGAGCCTTGCATGAGAATTGAAAAGGGGTAGGCACAGGTTAACCTCTATGCCCGTCCAACTCGCAGATGCAACCACTGACACAGTTGGGCCGTATTCCCGACTCTCTGCAAGTCAAGTCAACACCTACAAAGCCTGCCCTCGCTTATGGTATTATGAGAAAGTCTTGCGTTTTAGAATGCCCCAGATTCCAGTTCTCTTTGTCGGTCGTGCCGTAGAAGAAGCCGTCTGCCGTGTGTTAAGAGAATCTCCTGTACTGATTCATGCCTCTGCTCCTGCAGATGCGCATGACCCATCACCACTTGACGAGGACGGCCTCCCTGACCGTGAAACATCCGGTGGTTGGCCTTCTCAGATGCTCATGCCGTTACCTGAAGGTGATGTTCCTCAATCCAAAGAAGCGCTACTCGAATGGGCTATGGCCCGATGTGAACAACATCTTCCGGTTGCTTTAGAGCGGGTGAGGCTTGAATGGCAAGGGGATGATCGTAGAGCAGGTGACTGGAAAAGCGTTGACACGAACCGATGTCTTGAGATGACCAAAGCGGGGCTTCGCTTCCACATTGATGAAGTGGAACGTTGCTTTAACGAAAAAGGTGGCCCTGGCCTGCAGTCTTGGCGGGACGGAGAACGCCCTCAATGGCCGGCTCCGGACGGCTTCTCTTTCGCTTCATTTTCCAGCGGACACCCATTCGCTGCTTCAGGGGACCCGAGTTGGTTGGAATCATGGGAACGCTCTCGCCCCTGGTTTGTTGACCCAGACGCTGCTAAGTTTTCCATGAACGCCATTCACCCTGACCACTGGTTCCAAGGAGAATACGACCTTGTCTACAGTTGGGATGGTGCAGTGACCATTGTGGATTTGAAAGCCAGTCTTGGAGCGAACGATCGCTCCGGAGATTATGTTCGTCAACTTCGTATGTATGCAATGCTTTGGTACATCACTCATGGGCGCTCTGAAACCGTTGGCTCTTTGCAAATCTGGTATTTGGGCCACCCGTCAATCAAGCACATCGATGTTCCTTCTCTTGAGGAATTGAAACAGATGGAAGAAGAGCTCCAAGACATGTGGGTTGAACTAAAACAAGAACAGCCAATTCGCGAGGATTGCCCACCCGAGCCTGCACCAATGCGAGGTTTTGCGCCTGGGGGGGAGCCCAAAGACCCACCACGCATGGTTCGTTGTGACCGTTGCGATTGGCAAGAAGTATGTCCTGCCGGTGGGGGTTCTGACGAAGCACCGCTACCTGAAACCCTTCAATTGCCTGGATTCTCGGGAATGACTCGGATCGATGAAATAGGCTCGTTAAACCCTCGTGCTAGCATTCGTGGAGAGCTGTTTAGTGTGAGCGTTCCCACTGGAGGGAAACCACCTAAAATCGTCATTCAGCAAGGGCACTATTTTGCAAACGTCAACATCATTTCTCACGAGCATCGTGATGGTGGGAACACGTGGCCTGAAGGTCTCAAGAAGGGAGATGAAGTTCTCGTCGAGGATGCAATCTTTTCAACAAATTGGAAAGGAGAAATCGTTCTGAAGATCGACCCATTTGCTCGTGTTGTTCTGGATGATTCTCCGGCAGAAGAATCTCATGACCTTATGGCTTACAACGCACGAAGGAACGTGGGGGGGCGAATTGTCTACACCTACGAAAAGAGTGGAGTGGGTCGGAACGGCAAGACTTGGCGCCGCCGAGGTTTGATGTTGATGGACCATACTGGGGCCATGAAGGTTGAAGGTTGGTTTGACGATTGGAACAACCAATTCGGAATGGTTGAAGTCGGTGACATCGTCGTTCTTGCGAATCTTGGTCTTGATGCCTGGGCCACTGAGGTTCGTGGGGATTATTCGAAGCAATCACGTCTTCAAATCATTGAACGGGTTGAGCGTTCAACCTCCTGAAGAAATGGTTGTGACAAGCAATTCAATATCTTGGTTTAACCGAGTAGAATGGGGCAAAACAGTCCCCTCATAACTCACAATGACCATTGAGGGGAGAATCTTTGATGCTAACAATGCTTCACGAACCGTCGTCCCTGTTGCAAACGAACTTGAAATTTCGACGTCCCTTCCATGAAACCGTACTTCCATGGAACACCGAGGCATCATCATGCTTATGACGGTCGCGCTAAAGGCCTGTGATAGAGCCGAGGTCGCATAGCCCGGTATTGCGGTGGATTCGAAATCCACTGTCCCTTGGACGCGGGGGTTCAAATCCCTCTCTCGGCGCTCTTGTCCGCAACAATTGATGTTTGGATTGAAGTTTGATTACATATAGAACGCATCATGGGATGATGACATCTCGGCTACGAGGTCCATTTTCTTCTTCGGAGCCATTTCTTCTAAGCGTCGCTTGAGCCATTCATTTCCTTCTTGAGGGAGATTCAATCCAAGCGAGAACCAACGGTCAAGGTGTTCAATCATTCTCTGAGATGCAAGTATGTCGCCGCTTGCACCTACTGTGGTGGAAATGGCGCAACTCGTGTTTAATCCAAACAGCGGTCCCATCGATGCGATCAAGGCAGCAACGCCGATGGCTCCTGCTTTTGGTTCATCTCTGCGGACATCTACGCCCAATGATTCCATTTCGATCCTATGGTTCGCAGAACTTGCGATCATGAATGTATCTTTTCGTTCTGGGGAGTCCGCCATTCCGGCAAGGACAATCACATTGCTGACGCCCTGTTCTTGGAAAAACAACATCAACTCTTCCGCCATTTGGCTTTGGGCACTCGAGTCATTTGGCTGTGAAGGGCCGGTAAGCGTTAGCAAGCTTGACCCGCTTTCAGTTTGTACTCGTGAAAGGGTGAGGTGAGGTGGAGAAAGCAATCCATCCTCATCCAATTTTGCGAGAGGTGGAAGTCCAGAGGGATGGAGTCGAGCAATAACATTGGTTGGGTTTAGTTTCCACAAACTCTCAATGGCGACCTTCCCGATGTTGCCTACTCCTGGGAAGGCAAGCAACATCACTTCATCAGTGCCGATAGAGGATGAGCCGTTTCTCCATTCAATTCTCAAGGTCATGAACTCGCGAACGAGCCAATACGCGTTATAATGTTTGAGTAAAGGATGACGGCTCCCGAAGGGGTTTGGGGCCTGGGCCCCGTCGCCGTATCACTCCTCTTCAGCGGTGTTGATCATGGCCTTCAACGGTGGTAGTGTTGGAAGGGATTCACTCCATGTGGATTCTTCTACACCGTTCATCTTGCGGCGCAGGGAGGCTCTGTGGTCTTCAGGGGACCACTTGAGTGGGGCAGCGGCTTGAGCTCGCTCTCCACATTGAGGGCAAGTCGTACTGAGACCAAAGGCTTGGCATGTTAGGCACTGTTGTAGGATTTGTCGGACCATGGTATTCACTCTCGTTGTGCGTTTGCTTCTCCACCCGCGGCCACCATATGGTCGATGACCAAACGTGTTGCTTGGTCCCAAAGGGATTCAGCAATTTTGAAATCTGGTGCTTTGAGTTCAAGGCGATAGGAAGGGGCTCCGTCATAGTAACACTTGACTTCAGTTTCTTCTTCAGCATTGGACAATGATTCAGCAGAAAGAAGTGCTTCTCGGATGACGGTAACGCCTTGTGTATTGTTGATGCTTAGGGTCAAAATACCCCGGAGTTCAACAAAGGGAGGGATGATGTTTTCAATCGCGATTTCAATGAATGGAGCGATCCAGTCACCTTCAAATCCAGCGTTCGTAAGTCCACCTTCTTGCATCGCTGCTTCTTCAAAGGCTGCGTAAAGTGTACCAAACGCATCAATGAGTTCATGACCTTGTTCTTGGGTTTGTTCAGGACTCCAAGATACCTTTTCGCCAAGAACTTTGAGAAGTTGATGAGCTCTTTGCTCGTTTTTCCATTCTTGGAGGCGAGCACGTCGTCGTTCTTCTGAAACAGATTTGAGAGAAAGTTCGAGAGAACTGCCGTCCTTTCGAGTTCGCATTACCTTGCAAATCAACCGTTGACCTTCACGAACAAATCCTCGTATGTTTTTGACCCAACCGCTGGCGATTTCCCCAATGAAAATAAACCCTTCAATTCCGGGGAATTCATCAAGGTCAACGTAGGCCCCGTTTTGTTTCACATTCTTGACCGTGGCAACAACAAGTTCACCTTCGTCTGGAGGTGCGACGGGATTGGTACTCATGGGAGGCTCAGCCTCCTCATTCAAGCGCTTCAACAACGGTACATCCGACCAACTCTGCCTTTCCGCCAGAGGGTTTGGTCAAGGTTGCACTGCACACATCGCATGCAATAGCGGTGGTGGCTCGGGAAAAGATCGTTGACTCGTTACCGCAATCTCGGCAACTAACTTTTAGGAAACTGTCTGTCATCTTTTACACCTCACTTGTCAACCAATTCGAATTTCTTAGCACGCTTGCAGGGAGCATAGTGGGCTTTGCCTGTCTCGGTGCATCGGTAGAGAATATTGACTCGCTTGGTTGGCTTTTCACGACCGTCAGGTTTTGGACGTGGGAAACCACGGTATCCAGCCATGACGCGGCGGAAACGGCGCTGACCCCAGCGAAGTTCGGAGGCACGTCGCTTCTTGACGCGCTCAACGGTGTGCATGGTATGCTTACCAGCAGAAGGACTGTAGCGCTTGACTTGTCGGGGTCGCTTTACCATATGTAACACCTAAGCAGTCAGCCCACAGAGGTCGGGTATTTATGGCTGCCGACATCGTTTCTGTGAATAATCGGCTCACTGCGTAAATGCTCAAGGGATTCTTCATAAGGTTTTTCGCACTGGGTATGGCATGGAAGAGACGGTACAGGCCTTCTTTTTCTTCTGGGCGCCGGGGGCCGTCATTGTCATGGGGGCGTTGATGTTCCTCTTTGCGAAGGCAAGGACGGTCAAGCGCGCCGGACAAATTCTTGCTGGAGTTGGCCTTCTCTCAATATTGCTCACGCCTTGGACCATCCCGTTCTCCCCGTCGAGCAGTTTTGGGCACTTCATTGGAAGTATAGTCGGGCCTACGGCGCTTCTTGCAGTTGGCATCTACAATCTCTCTTTTTCGGGCAACGTTCCAGTCGGTCGCCTTTCCTCATCCGAGCGTCGAAGTGGAATTGTCATGATCATGCTCGGCGTTCTTTGGTTTGAGGGGATGCACTGGTGGGTTTTGACTCCAACCTATCCAAGCGATGTCAACGGCTATTGGTTCATTTTCTGGAGTACGACGCTCCTTGTCTCAACCGGACTGGCCGCTGGAGCGATAATGTTGACCCGTCAGGTGGGTGTAAATCGCATCCAAGAGCAGCGTCTGCTCACCGTAGTTTTGGTGATGATGGTAAGCTTGGTCATCATGGGCTTTGCATTCGATGGACTCCGTGTTGATGCTGAACGATTTGCTCATGAATTTTGGCTTGCGGGCGCCGATGTATTCGGTATGCTGGTAGGGTTCAGTTTGGCCATCTTGGTGTTTGCCTTTGTCATTGCTTTCTACGAATCTCAACTTCCAGAGCCCTCCCGATTGCCGGCACCCACCGACGATGAACTCATTCATGCAGCAGGAATTATAGCAACTCATACAGAGGGAGGTTCCTCGGATGAATGAACAAAAACCTCGGGCCAGCCTCGTGGTATTGGGTGCTAGTTTCTTGTTCTTCCCGTTGGTTCTTTGCGGGATTGCGCTTGTGCTCTACGGTCACGTGACGAACGGTGCCTTTGTCCGTTTTGGTAACTCGCTTCTCACATCCTACACCTTGGCCTCCTTTGTTCTGCTCTTTTCCCTCTTTGTTTACGGTGATAAGCGTAAGCGTCCAGTCGCACCTTTGCTGGGTATGCTTGGAGCAGCCCTTGTTGGCGTCATGGTTTCCTTCATGTTCCTTTCTCAAGGTGATTTGCTCATGGAAGCTAACGGTTCCATTCGAGCACAGGTACTGTCGAACATCATTCGCTTCTCGACCACGCTCATTGCCGTCTCCATCAGCACCCTCATCGTGGGGGGTATCTCCTTTGCCTCTCTCATGAACAGCCCCGCTAGGCAGCATATCTTTAGAGAAGAAGAGTGATTCTTCCTCCAGATGGTCTGCCGTTGATTTCATAAGGAAGAGGTCGGTGGACTGCTCCACAGGGTGGTTAAATGTCGAAGGGTACACCGTCAATGGGAAAGCGTCAGAAGACCACTCACCTGCGTTGCCGCCGCTGTGGCCGCAACGCATATCACAAGCAAAAGAAGGTGTGTTCGTCGTGTGGATACGGCGAAACTGCACGAATTCGCAAGTTCAACTGGTCCAAGAAGTCCCACCGCCCTAAGGCTTGACTCTTGCGAATCAATCGCAACGATAAGAAGCAGGCAAGGCTTAGTAGCGATGAGGCGACACCATGTGCGGCATAATCGGTCTAGTTGGTCGGCAAGGATTCCATGTCAATCAATTGCTCTATGACGGTCTAACCGTATTGCAACACCGCGGGCAAGATGCCGCTGGAATTGTTACGGATTACGAAAGCAACTTCCGCCTTCGAAAATCCAACGGATTGGTTTCGGACATCTTTTTCAAACGCCACATGATGAGGCTTCAAGGCAACGTTGGAATTGGCCACGTAAGGTATCCAACAGCGGGTTCATCGTCTCGAGCCGAAGCCCAGCCATTCTATGTCAATTCACCTTACGGTATCGCTCTTGCACACAACGGGAACTTGACCAATGCCGACGAACTGGCTGTCATGCTCCGTGATGAGTACATGCGGCATATCAACACCACAAGCGATTCTGAATTGTTGCTGAACATGCTGGCTGTTGAAATTGGGCATCGCTCCCGTGCACTCAAAATTGAGGGCAACCCTCACATCAACATCGAGACCATTTTTGGAGCAGTTTCTGCTCTTCACGAACACGTAAGAGGTGGCTATGCCTGCATCTCCGTCATCTCGGGTTACGGGATCTTGGCTTTTCGCGACCCAAACGGTATTCGTCCCCTCGTCTACGGAAAGCGTGAAGTTGAGGGAGAAGAAGAGTACATGGTTGCGAGTGAATCGGTTGCTTTGACGGCTCTTGGTTTTGAAGTGATTCGGGATGTTGCCCCTGGAGAAGCGGTTTTCATCAGTTCATCGGGTCATCTTTTCACCCGTCAATGCGCTCCAAAGCGCTCCTATTCGCCCTGTATCTTTGAATTCGTTTACTTCGCACGACCAGACTCTGTCATCGACGGAATTTCAGTGTATCAGGCCCGACTCAATCAAGGCCAACGACTTGCAGAACGTCTTCTTGAAGAGTGGCCAGACCATGACATCGATGCCGTCATTCCAATTCCCGACTCTGGGAGAATTGCAGCCTTGCAAATGGCTAATGCTCTGGACCTTCCTTACCGTGAAGGATTTGTCAAGAACCGTTACGTTGGGCGGACATTTATCATGCCTGGTCAAGCATTGCGTGAGAAATCAGTACGTCGCAAATTGAACGCTATTGAGCACGAATTTAAGGGGAAAAATGTTCTTCTCGTCGATGATTCAATCGTTCGTGGAACCACAAGTGCCCAAATCATCGAAATGGCTCGTGAAGTTGGTGCCGCCAAAGTCTACTTTGCATCAGCAGCCCCACCGGTACGCCATCCAAACGTCTACGGAATTGACATGCCAGCAGTGAACGAATTCATTGCAAATGGGAAAACGGTTTCAGAGATTGGTGAAGTGATCGGTGCCGACCGCTTGTTTTACCAGACATTGGAGGACTTGGTCGATGTAACTTGGAATGACAAGGCAGGAATTGACCGTTTCGACTCAAGTTGTTTTGACGGTAATTACGTCACCGGAGACATCGATGAAGCGTATCTTGACCGACTCGATGTTGCGCGAAACGATTCAGCCAAGAATCAATCGCATGATGACGATGCCGTCATTGATCTTCACAACGACGAAGAAATCTGACACCGTGCGAATGCTCAATACGGGCGAGGCCTTTTTTACAGTGCAGTTCAGCGACTTCCATGGTGTTCACACATGATGCTTACCGGTTGGTTGAATCCGAGGGGAAGGTAAGCCATCTCATGTTCGATGAAGCGACCTCGCATCTTGCATGGGTTGAGGGTAAAAGACGAGTGCATCTCGCCGTGCTTGATGAGGATGGACAATGCCGGGTGACCTCAACGTTTGAGCATTTAAACGATGTTTCCTCCCTCCAGTTTTTCCGCAATCAATGGATTGTGGGTGACGAAATCGACGGGCTTGTATTTCATGACCTCGACGGAAGTGTCTCGCAGGAAAAAAGCGTTGACGCAGGGGTTGTGCAGTGCACCCCTTGGGGCCAATCGCTGGTGATTTTGGACGGTCTTGGGCAACTCCTTTCTATGAAAAGCGAACCTTCTGCAGCCTCACTGTCCTCCAAATTCGGATTTGAAGACATCATCAAGATGGAGGTGTCGGATGACCATATTTACATCGCTCAGCAAAACGGTTCGGTCCATTGCCTGAATGAGGATGCTGTTGTGTGGTCTCGGCCCATGCGCGGGAGCATAGGAGAACGAATCACTGGAATGGGTTTGACCAAAAAAGGTAATTTTTTCTTGACCCGTGAGGGGCACGCTCTGGTTGCAGGAGATGAAGAGGCCATAGAGCTTGAATTGTGGTCAGAAGGCCAACTTATTCACCGTCAGGAGTTACGTATGCGTTTACTTACATCCTGCATAGGAGAGGCAGGCTCTTATTTAGGGTTTGATAATGGAGAAGTCCATCACCTCCAAGAAGACGGTTCCATGGAGCTCGTTTTAGAAACTCAGCACCCCATATTTTCATTGGTATACTCGAGGGGAACGGTTGCAGCGAGTTCTTGGTTCTTCATTCATGGAAAAGAACTTGACGGCCCTGTTTGGAAAGTTGAGCACCAGGGAATGGCTCAATGGCTTCATGCAGATCGTGAACGGCAACGTCTGTACTTTGCAGGAGATGACCAAAACGATTACACCGACGCAGAACCCATCGGATGCATTGACCTTAAGGAAGAACCCACTGAGATGGACCCTACGGAATTGTCACTTTGGTTTACGATAACACCCGGTCATGTTGAATTGAATGCAGAAGAACTTTACAGTGGAAATGATGATGATGTCCTTGCCCTTCTTACCGATTCCGAACGGGATTCAATGAACGATCAAATGGCGGACACGGAGGAACTTGACCTCCTCCTCAACGCAATGGGCGACGAACGAACATCTCCCAAGGGTGCCCGTCCTTCAGCATTGACGGATGATGCCGATTTGCTCGATGCGCTCAACAATCCTACGGAATCAATGTTGATGCAAGAAGATGAAGACGAATTGTTCGAGGCGCTCTCATCTCACCATGATGAAATCCTCAAGCCACAAGCTTCCGCTGGCGACGATCAACGTCTAACGGCAGATGATGATGGAACCTGCATCGTTTTGTTGAACGGTAACGGAACGTTCGACCCTCATCAACAAGTTAAATCATGGTCGTGGATTGAAGGCTCAGGAAGAGAAATTGCTACAACTTCTCAAGTTCGGTTGAAAGTGTCGCTCGGCGTTCATTCCTTTGAGCTTCGTGTGGTCGACCAGCAGGGTGGATGGACCTCCGACCGTCTTACAGTTACTGTTCTGGAAGGCTCAACCTCATGAAGGACCTCCTTCTCCGATAGGCTATGGCCCTTACGAATCCTTGGATCGAGAATTTCTTTGTTGGGCCGCTTCAAATGCGTTGTTCGGTGGTTACTGATTCAAAAACAGGTGATACCATCATTATCGACGGTGGTGATGAACCCCAACGTCTGATCGATTGGATCGAGTCTTTTTCGGGAAACGGCCCTGATTGGTCAACCGGCCCGAGCACGTTGGAAGAAGCCTCTGATGCAGGAATACCAAAGCGAAAAGTCGTTGCTTTGGTCAACACACATGCGCACTTTGACCACAGCGGTTTCATTCCAGTCCTCAAGGCCCATTATGGCGTTGATTGGTTTCTACATCCTGACGATACAATGCTGCAAACATTGGCGAAAAAATCGGGGATGCGTTATGGACTCCAATTGCCGGAGCCAGCCGAAGCGGACCACGCCTTAGTTGCATCACAATGGCACTCTTTTGGCTCAATTGCTCTTCAGGTACTCCATACACCCGGGCATACACTTGGTGGCTGTTGCTTGCTTATCGAAGTGAACGATGAGGCGAATCATGTTTTTGTTGGAGATACGCTGTTTGCTGGTTCGGTAGGCAGAACGGACATTCCCCATTCAGGGGGAGATTTTGACCTGCTCGCATCCTCAATCCACACGCAATTGTGGCCGTTAGATTTGGATACAGTCGTCCATCCAGGACACGGGCCTTTGACGACAATTGGTCAAGAACGCGCATCGAACCCGTTCGTTGGCGACCAGGCTGGAAGTGGCGTGTACGGCTTTGGCAAGTACGCCTGATCAGCCCATCATTGACTGGAACTGAGCTTGTAAAACTGGAAGTGCCTCCTCCCAGGTCGCAACAATTCCGTAATCAGCGTGCTTGAAAATTGGTGCGTCAGCATCTTTGTTGATGGCGACAATGTAACGGGAGGAACGCATTCCAGCGAGGTGTTGGATGGCTCCAGAGATGCCGACTGCGATGTAGAGGTTAGGGTTGACTGTTTTTCCTGTCTGACCGACCTGCATTGAGTGGGGGATCGCTTCCCATGTATCGACTGCAGCACGTGATGCTCCGACTGCAGCCCCAATGGTGTCTGCAACGGCTTCAAGGTGACTGAAGTTGTCAGGTGAACCCATACCTCGTCCGCCTGAGATGACAATATTTGCTTCGGATACGTCGAGGCGTTCAGATGCACGAGCCATGAATTCTTGGACGGAGGTTGCAACATCTCCAGTTGTGTCAACAACAGAAACGCTGTTTTGTCCTCCTTCTTGGACGGGGGCGAACACATTGAAGCGAACAGAAACTACGCTTGCACTGCCGAGTGCTACGGTTTGCATGGCTTTTCCAGAGTAGACTGGAGAGGTTACCTGATTTCCATCAATCTTCACCACGTCTTGTACGACCGGAAGGTTTCGGCGAGCCGCGATGCGGGCTGCGAGATCTTTGGATTGAGGCGATGCTCCGGTCACGATGGTTCCTTGAGGCATGACTGCATCCAATGCGGATGCCCATCCAGCAGCATCATAATTTTCGAAGGCTGTGGATTTGGCCGCAATCAAGCTCGATATTCCGGTCCAAGAAGCGGCGCTATCTGCTGCTCCAGCGTCGGTGCACGGCACGACGAGGGTTGGTTCTGCTCCAAGTGCACAAGCAGCTGCGACAAGTTCAGCAGTGCTCGGGTGGATGGTGTTGTTGTTCATTTCTGCAATTACAATCGTTTCACTCATGGTATCACTTCACAGTACGTTGGCCTCGTCCCGGAGCAGTTGTGCTACTTCAGCGGCAGCCTCGCCGCCCTGGTAGGACTTTCCTGCAGGTTTAGCGGGAGGAAGGGATTGGTTCACCACGGTAGCGGTAGAAGGAGGGGCTTCAATTGCACGAACATCAACAGCAGCCTTCTTGGCTTGCATGATGCCCTTAATGTTGGCCTTTCGAACTTTGAAACTTCCCTTGTCACACGATACAACTGCGGGTAGAGGGACGCTGAGGCGGACGTTGCCGCCTTTGCCGGGAGATGTGACCGAAAGACCGCCATCGAAACTTGCAGAGATTACGTTCGAGGCAGAGGACCATCCGAGGCGTTCTGCAACACCGGGTCCGGTTGAGCCAGCGCCTGTGTCGGCTGCGGATTTACCGCAGTAAACCACTTCTGCACCAAGGCCTGAAATGGCTTCCTTAAGTACGGTTTGTAGAGCATTGGTGTCCATTGAATCGGATGATTCAATTCGAACAATGTTGTCTACGCCCATGGCTTTTGCATCCTTGAGAATTTTCTCCGCAGAGGGTCCACCTACCGTGAGGGCTGTTACCTCTCCACCGGCGGCTTCCTTGTGGAGTAAGGCAGTCTCGAGGGCGAATTCATCGTACGGGCTCATGACCATTTTCACGGCTGATAAATCAACGGTTTGGCCGTTGATGGCTATCTTGGCGTTGGTATCTGGGACTTGCTTTACAAGGACAACAATGTTTGGCATATGGGTCACTCCTCCGTGTACGGATGGATGAACCACCGGCATCCAATTCATGAACCTTGTCACCACTGCATATGAGATGAAGGTGGCTGATTTAAGCCCACGAAGTTACGGGTTAACCCGCCAAGATTATGAACCCTCAACATAGGGGTAAAATTCCATGTCAGCAGACGACCCCATTGACCTCGGTGAGAAAGACCAGCAAGTCCTCGCAGCATGGCGAACATTGTTTGAGGAGGAGTATTTGCCTGAAATTAAGAACTTGGAAGGCCTTGAGATGAACGTGTTTGGATTTGAAGTTCAACACGATGTCATGTCAAAGGACAATGTTCTCAAAACGGAATTCCATTTGAATCCAGCCAGAACGCTCTCAATGGGGGATAAAGTACTGAAAGAACAATTTGACCAAAATGGAGTCCTGACCCGGCCGATTGTCCGAGTTGTAAATTTGAGTACGAATTACCATCGAACCATGGACGAACTACGGATGCGCGACCGGGACAAACTTCTCTCAGTTGATGTGAAAATAGCCCACGTGTCCCATCCATACGGTTGGCTAAAGTCTGCCATCTACAAGTGCAAGGATTGTGGGACCTCAACAATCGTTGAGCAACGCAGAGCACGAGAACGTGAGAGTCCAAATGTATGCCGCATCTGTCTTCAAAAATCGATTGAAGGAATTGAGACAAAAGGCATCCCATTGACTCATTTTTATCCGCGGCCCAATTTCCGCATGTTGACCGACGAGTGCTATTATGAGGACGTCCAGGATATTTCGATGAGGCAGATCAGTTACAATAAAGAATACCATCTCCTTCAGTGCTCAACAAAATTCGAACTCATCGGCACGCTGGCTGATGACTTGGTTGGAGACATCGAGAGTTCATCCTTCATGCGTATTAACGGCATTCTCAGAGTACAACCTATTCCAACCCGGAACTTTGCGAAAGACACGCGTCGTTTGCTTTCAATCGACGTCATCAGTGTTGAACCGTTGCCGATTGTAGAGGGTAAGTAAGTTTATCCTTGCATGAGGGCAGTGACGGCATCAAGGGTTTCGGGGTTCCCCTCGAAGTAGGCTTCAACTGATTCCAACCCTTTAGCAAGTCCGTCCGCAACTCCAAATTTCGCATCCAGGGGATGCAAGGTGCCGTTGGTGACGGCTTCTTTGAACGCTTCAAGGGTGGTCCAGGTGCTTGGTTCTCCAAACCGAGGGTCAGGGGTCACTACGATTTCACCAAATTCAGGTAATACAATGTATTCTGCGAGTTCGTAAACGGGCGATTGTTGGTCTTCTGGGTCCAAGTAAGCCTTTCGCATTTTCTTACGGATCCGTTCGTGGGTGTCGTGAAGGAGCAATGAGCCTGATGGGTCGGATTTTGACATTTTATGATCAAACGATTCCATTCGACTGCCCGAGGCTTTGAGTGAGGAAATGATGGGTGTGTGCAAGCAGGTCGCTTTTTCCCACCCGTATTTTGAGGCGACATCTCTCATGAACATGTGGGCTTTTCGTTGGTCCATCCCTCCAATCGCAATGTCGATGTTCATCTCAAAAATATCTGCAGCCTGCATGGCGGGATAGTAGAATTTGGAAAGGTCGTGGTCAGAGGATGCTTCATCTCTGCCCATGATGGTAAACGTCTTGCGGACCATCGCAAGTGTGGCTCCCTTAGAACAGCGCAATACTCGGGCCCAGTATTCACTGGATTCCATCACTTCGCTAGCCCACTTGAATTGGAGTTGTCCAGGGCCTGTTCCTTCGGGTGGATTACCAAGAAGGGCTCTGAATGTATCTTCCATGTAGCTGGCTGTGGTTTGGATCGCCTCCATGTCGCCCCCGAATTTATCGTTCACCCATGCGTGCCAGTCGGCGAGGAAGATCAACACATTTGTATCAGCGTCAAGCATTCTACGCAACTGCAAGGACAGAACTTTCCAACCGATGTGAGCCTTTCCACTTGGCTCAAAACCAACGTAGCATTGTACTACGTCATCTCCTGACCTCGAAGTTCCCTCGGTCAAACATTTCACAAGGTGTTCCAGTCCCACAACTTCGTCAACATGACCGACCATCAACCCCAGTCGGTCTTTCTTGTCCGGAGACAATTCATCGATGGCAGGAATCCGTTCGCTAAAAGCATCCAATGGATTCTCAGCCGTCATGGAATCACCCTCAGAAGAGGTCGTTCAGTTTCTTGACTTGTCCTTCTGACGGAGGAGTCTCTGCATCGATCAAGCCTTGCAACTTTTCGATGAGTTCGTGGGCCTTGGTCTGAGTTTCCGGGGAGACATCCATCAATTCCATGGCCTTGTGAGCCATTTTGATAGCGGATTTAGCCTTTGAGAACTTCTTTGCTTCCTCCTTAGCCTTGTCTCCACGTTGTTTTGCAGAATATCCTGTGGCGTCGTCCAAAAATCCAGACCACCTTCGGCGGGATTCCATGGCCATCTCACGACCGTTTTCTCCTTCTAAGAATTCGCCAAGAGCGCTTCCTTTGAGTTGTTCAACATCAACGGCAAGTTTGCCGGTTGAGTCAAAGGAGCCTTGGACCATGACCAAAAGCCCGTATGAGCCAGTAAATACGCCATCTGCGTCTACATTGATGTCTTCAAAATATTGGGTTGCGAGTTTCGCTAACCCTGCATTTCCGCCCATCGTCTTTTGCACGCCTCTCTTAACAGCAAATCGCTCCATGGTTTGGCGAAGCACCCTTTTGACATAAGCATCACCGTCCAAGTTGCTGAAATCAGGCGGTAGTGAGGGTGCCTACCTCGTCGGAGAGATTTTCATAGATGGGCCAGTGGGTGGAGGTATGGGCGTACGCAAGTTTGCACTTTTCGTTCTTTTTTTGTTTCTCATCCCTACGGTTTCAGCAGAAGCGGTTACGCGAATTAAGCTGAGCGATGCTGGCGTCTTGGGCGAAACAGATTTGGGAATCAAAGTAGGCGAAGTTTCTCCTGACGGGGCTTCAGTTCTTATTGCAGGTGCCCAGGGTTATGCGCGACTTCTTTCTGCAACCGGTGCTGATGACCGCTCAAAGGACATTGAATTGTTAACAGGGCGAACGTCCACGGTGCAGGATGTTGCATGGCATCCTCGTGGAAACACAGCACTGATGATGGGAGATGAAGGCCTTGCTCTTCGTTACGATACATACGACCATGGAATCACGTTCGTCAACGATTCCTTTTCAGTGATGGGTTACGACCTGTCAGCAGTTGATTGGCGTTCCGGAGGGGACTATGCTTACGTTGGTTCTGAGGATGGAATGCTCTGGAAGTTTGCCGAGCATATCGGATTCCAATCTCTTAATTCCACCAGCACCAGCCGAATCACAGATATTTCCTGTCACCCGAATCCCAATTACAACGTATGCTTTGCTTCTAGCCTTGAAGACGGTATTGCAGTCATCGACAGAGATCACAAGTTGACCTGGATGTCAGGAACGACAACCGAAACTTGGGTCGGCGTTGAATGTTCAGATTCTGCATTGAATGAATGCGTTGCCTTTGCAAGTGGACTCCGTAGCAAAGCTCTCCGCATCAATACAATTGATGCCAGTCAATCTTACGGGGAACCAACATTGATGTTTGATTTATCCTCTGGCGAACAAACCGATGTAACTGTGGGGCACGGTGGAACCAGTCTTGTCCACATGGCTCCATTTTCGCTGATTCGGCATGAGCCACAAACCAGCGAAGCGTTCACGGTCCTCATGGCGGAAGATGCCGCTGAGTGGGATTCTGTAATTGCTGGTAGGACGATGAGTGTGGTTTGGGAAAACGGCATGCACGAAGGTTTCATGGTGACTGAATTTGGCAACATCATTGCCTTTTCTCCGCTCCTGGAAGAAGTGGATGGAAACATCATGACAGTCCTCGTGCTCGGGGCGGTGGCGGTTTCGGTTCCGGGTGTCATCCTTGGTCTTGTTTACATGAACAGCCCTTGGCTCCAACGCAAATACAAAGCATGGCGTTTTCCCAAGAATAAAAGCAAGTAATCCTTCACGGCTCAAGGGTTATGTTGATGAAGCACGCGCGTAGCCATGAGGTTGAGGGAGACAGCCATGGAGCCGTTTGAAGGACTAGATTTCTACGATATAGAAAGCCTGCTGACCGAAGAAGAAATCATGATTCGGGATTTAGTTCGCGAGTGGGTGGACGAAGAGGTCATTCCAAAAATCGAGCAAGCCTGCGAAGACGGTGTGTTTCTAGACGAATGGCGGGTAGCCCTTGGTGAAATGGGTGTTCTCGGCGCCCCACTCAAAGGCTATGGATGCCCTGGTCTTTCCTATGTTGCATACGGGCTCATCTGTCAAGAACTAGAACGGGGAGACAGTGGACTGCGTTCCTTTGCCTCCGTTCAGGGGTCTCTTGCCATGTATCCTATCTGGGATTTCGGAAGTGAAGAGCAGAAAGAGTATTACCTCCCAAAGATGGCATCAGGCGAATGGGTTGGGTGCTTCGGACTCACGGAACCCGACTATGGTTCAAACCCTGGTGACATGATTACCAAGGCTGAGGACAAAGGCGACCATTACCTTCTCAACGGGGCCAAGATGTGGATCACCAACGGAACCATTGCAGACGTCGCTGTGGTTTGGGCGAAACTTGACGGAGTCATTCGTGGCTTTATTGTCGAAAAGGGTGACGAAGGATTCACCGCTCCTGAAATGAAAGGGAAGCACTCTTTGAAAGCAAGCGTCACCAGCGAACTCGTATTCCAGGATTGTAAAATTCCAAAGGACCGAATGCTACCGGATGTCAAAGGTCTTCGTGGGCCGTTCTCTTGCTTGAACAACGCTCGATACGGAATCTCTTGGGGCGCTCTTGGCTCGGCCATGGCTTGCTTCCACAGTTCGAAAACCTATGCTCTCACTCGGATTCAATTCGACCACCCCATTGCATCGTATCAACTGATTCAAAACAAACTTGCATGGATGCTGAGGGAAATCACGAAAGGGCAACTTCTTGCTTATCATCTCGGTAAGAAGAAAGACGATGGAACTTGGTTCCCTGAACAAATCTCATTGGCGAAAATGAACAACGTTGACATCGCATTGGAAATAGCGCGCGTGTCTCGTGATATTCATGGGGCAAACGGAATCCTTGACGAATATCCAATCATGCGACACATGGCCAACCTTGAGTCGGTTAAAACCTACGAAGGGACCCATGACATCCACAATCTCATACTTGGCCGTTACATCACAGGGATCCAAGCCTTCACCCGTACCGTTTGATTTCGGCTTCCACCTCCTGAGCGGACGTGTTTCAACTTGAGCACGAGAGCATCGAACAACCAACGCGATGTCGAGCCCACTCTGGGCGCTTTTGGAACCACTTGGATTCGTACTGAGGTTGCTCGGAGTATGGTTTTTTGAGTACTAAAAAGAGTTCCTCTGCAATGGAGAAGTCTCCATTGTCTGCAGCATCAATCGCAAGTTGTGCCATCCAATTTCTCAATACGTATTTTGGATTGTTCTGAAGCATTGTGGTTCGATCTGGGGTGTTGTTTGCCCGCTCCCACCAGCGCAGAAGCCATTCATCCCAATCATCTCTTGGAATTGTCGAAGGTTCGTAGAATGCCTCCTCCAGAAGTTCAACTGATGGCCGTTCAATGAAACAGAGGAGGCGGAAGAAGATCGTCATGTCCGTTTCAACTCTTTGCAGTAAAGCATTCAAGTCACGAATTAATGCTTCATCCCCATCGTTCCATAGGTCAAGGCCGAGTTTGTTAGCCCACATGGTGTTGTGGAGTTGTTCAAATTTAGAGGTATACGTTTCCAACACTTCGTGGAGGCGTTCCGGTTCATCCATCATTGGGACCATCGCTTCAAGAAGTCGAGCAACATTCCATGCTCCGATTTGGGGCTGTTGGCCGTAGCAATATCTACTTCTTCCTGCGTCGGTTGTATTGGGTGTCCACCCAGGGTTGTAATCTTCCAACCAGCCATAGGGGCCGTAATCGATGGTCAATCCGTGAATGGACATGTTGTCCGTGTTCATGACCCCGTGGACAAATCCAACCCGCATCCAATGCGAAATCATTTCCGCTGTTTGCTCAGCAACATGTGTTAGCCAGGCAATCAGACCCGCATCATCGTCTCCAGAATGATTTGGAAAGTGGTTCTTCAGGGTATGACGGACGAGTTCTTTCAGTGTCTCAAGGTCACCGTTCGCCGTATGGATTTGGTAACTTCCAAACCGAAGAAAGCTGGGGGCTACTCGGCATACGACCGCTCCGGCCTCAGGGGCTGGGTTGCCGTTGTAAAGGACGTCACGAACCACTTGTTCTCCTGTGGTAACCAAAGAGAGTGCTCGGGTGGTTGGTACGCCAAGGTGATGCATTGCTTCGCTGCAAAGGAACTCGCGAAGTGACGAGCGAAGGACAGCTTTACCATCAGCAAAACGCGAGTAAGGTGTGTGGCCTGCTCCTTTGAGTTGCAATTCTACGACCTCATCGGCCAACTGGATTTCTCCCAATGTAATGGCCCTACCATCGCCAAGTTGGTTCGCCCAAGAGCCGAATTGATGTCCTCCGTAACGTTGAGCGTAGGGGTCCATTCCTGGCGTCGTTATTTCGCCTCCCAAAACACGCCCATCCGGTCGCGCAAGTCCCAATTTGAACCCCATCTCTTCCGACCACATCTGGAGTTGAGGCGATGGAGGAGGGGATGGATGGACTCGTGACCAACATGCATTGGGGACTTGACGAGACTTCCCCCCAACTTCAGAGTCGCCTGGAGTCTCTTTTAGAAATCGGCTTAGCCACTGCAGTGATTCAAACGTGGCCATGCTCCTAGCAAGATGGCCCGTGTTTTGAACGTGTGGTTCGTCGGTGCTCTTCAGTAGTTCAAACTGAAGGCAAGATCCCGACACGGGCTAGAGCGCCCCACACCGGGTCCAAGAAGGAAGGGAGGAATCGGTGGCGAAGATATACAGCAGCGGCAAGTGATATTTTCTGCACCTTGTTGAGTTTTACTCGCTTGGTGAATACGTCTCCTTGTTGCTTCTCAATTTGTCGGAGAATCTTGTCGTAAAACGCAATCATAGCGGCGGGTGAATATCGCGACCTTCGTGGGAGAAGAGGCAGCAGTTGTCTTGCCTCTTCCAAGTAAGTTCTGGCTCGTGCTGCATAGCTGCGGACGTAAGGCTCCCAATGTTTGTTGAGGACGATCTTACCATCAAGTTCGGCCTCTGTCATGCCATTGCGTTCCAACTCATTCAAAGGCAGGTAGACTCGGTCTCGTTGAATGTCTTCGCCAACATCACGCAGAACGTTGGTGAGTTGCATGAAAATACCCCACGATTCTGCAAATTTCCTTGCCCGTGGGTCTTCATATCCGTAGATTTCTATGCACATGAGTCCGACAACGGAAGCAACTCTGTAACAATAGATGTAGAGTTCATCAAAACTCCTGTATCGGTTGTTGTAAAGGTCGTCCTCCATTCCCGAAATTAAATCATCGAACACATCTCGTTGAATGCTGTATCGGCCAACGGTGTCCTTTAGCGCAAGGAATACTGGGTCGGTGGAATAGACCTCATTGTAGCAGGTGGAGAGTTTCTTTCGGAAGAAAAACAATTGTGTGATTTTGTTGAGGTATGCGTCTTGATCGAGAATGGTTCCCTGATTTTGCAACGCCTCAAGTTCGCTACGGTAGGATACTGCTTCGGGATCCATTTCGCCTTGGCTTCCAGGGAACCGGTCTGCCCAGTCGCCATCTGCAATGTCATCTGCACGGCGGCAGAATGCATAGATGGCACACATTGACATTCGTTGTTCGTCTGGGAGGTACTTGAACGAATGGTAGAAGTTTCCAGCCTCCCTCATGGTCAACTCTTCGCAGTAGCCGTATGCGAGTTTGAGGAGTTCTGCAGGGGGTCGTTCTGACCAAATCGGAGCGTCAAGGTGTTCAAACGGGTCAACGAGTTCGTTCTTTTCTCCGACAATTCCGATGTATGATGCTCCTTCCCGCAGGGCTTCCATTGCTGTTAGGCTTACTGCTTTCACAGCATCACGGGCCAGTGTGACACCGGCGCGCAATCGCTCAAGGGTTCCCGGATGCTGGACTTCTTCCTCACCGCTTCGGGTTGAAGCGTTTCCCTTGAGGGGGAAGAGGAGGTCGAGCGGTTTCCGTCGTTCTAGCATCCTAACCGTTGCCCCCTCGCGCCGCTTGTTTATGAGACCTCCTCTTTGAGGTGCAAATAATAAGGCTCAAAAAATCAAATGTGAGTAATTAGTCACTTAGCGAGTTATTTTCTATAGAGTATTAGTTATCTTTGTTTTTCTCGAGGAGCCGGCGAACGCCCCCGGGTATGAAAAGTGCTCGGAGCAACTTCTTGGCGTAGGTTTTCATTTCATCTCGAGTCACTTTGATCCGTTCGTCTGAATTGAGGATGTTGCCCGTTCTGAGGAGTGTGACCGTTCGCTGGCCAATCAATACCGGTAGCATTGTTGATGCCTTGAGACGAAATTGTGTTTCAGGAATCATTCGTATGTAATCAATTGCTGCCTCAAGATGCTCGTTGGTCAAATCCAGATAGGCGTCATAGACGGGGCGGAATGATTCCAAGTTTTTTTCATCCATTAGGTCCTCTGGTTTGAGATCGTGCCTTGACAGTGTTTCAGACGGGATGTAGCACCTCCCAAAACGAAGGTCTTCTGGTATGTCTCTCAGGATATTAATCATCTGCAATGCCTTTCCGAAACGCACTCCTTTTTCACGAAAAACCTTCTCCTCTTTTGGAGGTAGTTTCATGAGGTGATCTAGTGACATTTCAGTCCAAAATACGCCGACACACCCGGCAACTCGGAATGCGTAATCGTCCAACTCGGCGTCATTCGTTAGCGAAGATATCGTGCCGCCTTCGTTCGCAATTCCGAACCGCTGTAGGTCCAACACTTGCCCTCCAATGATGATGTCCAAGCAGGACAGGATTCGTTGTTGGTCTGCTTCGCCATGGTCCTTGAGTCCTTCAATAACATCGTCAACGCTCAGGAGGAGTTTTGCCTCATGCTCGTTGGCCTGTATGCTTGCAAGTTCTGTGAAATCGGGAAGTGTCATGGAACGACCTTGGGCTACGTCATTGTACTTTCCGAGGAGGTCCAATAGCACCTCAGTTTCGCCGTGTTTGGAGTCGGCAATGGTATCTGCAACCCGTGCGAGAAGGTACAACAAACCAATTTGTCCACGAATCTTCTTGGGCAGGTATTTCAATGTTGGATAAAAAGAACGGGAGGTTGTCTCGAGCAAATTGTTGATTTTTGGATTGATCAAGACTGACATGTGCTCCCCTCTTTCCGATGCACCCCGCTCTTGCGAATGAACGTATGTGTTTGAAAGTGAATGTGCATCGACCGGAGATGCCGAAGGAACGACGCAAAGAAGGGGGATTTGTCGGAATCCTTTAGGAAGGGTCGCCCAAGCGTTGGCCTAGGAGGGGAACGTGTGAATTGCGGCTCATGTGCAGTGGTCATCCCCGATGACAGTATGTTTTGCCCTGAATGCGGCTCTCGTCAAGACAATTCCATGGCTGGTGGATTCAATCCACCGCCCTCTCAAAACCTACCGCCGTTTCCACCGCAGCGTTCCTTTGACCCAGTTTCAGGGCAGGAGCAACGAATGCAACAACAAAACAACTTGAATCAAATGGGGCATATTCCCCAAGACAAGTTGCAAGGAATGGCTCAAGGAATCCAACAAAACCAGAACCTTCCCCCTGGTGTATATCCCAACCAACCGATGCAAGGTAATTTCCCTCCAACGCAGTTCCCTCCTCAACAACAGCAACCACAACAACGTTCCAATGTGGCGCCCGTCTCCGACATGCCTACACTACCCCGTGGGCCATCAATTGCCAGTGGGGCAGCTCCAGTCAATAACGGAAACGTGTCTCCAATGAATCCCGGAGGGACAACAATTGCTCAAAACCCTGCAGCATCGCCTACCGACGCTATGGTTAACCGCCTTGCAGAAGCAGAGCGAGCCGTCAAGGATGAACGCAGAAGTCAATGGCTTTCGATGAATCAATCTCCCGCCTCCAGTGTTCTCGCTAACCTTGGAGGTGGAGAGCTTCCATCTCATCTTCGTGGTGGGAATGAGGCCAATAACCCTGCAGCAGAAATCATGGCTGCGGGAATCGGTCAAACATCAGCCGATGCTCCAAACGACGCCCTTTTACGTCGCATATCTGAAGTGGCCATTCGACGGGTTGCTCGAAAGCGAGGCGTTGCAGTTGAAGCACCTCAAACCAAATTGAATGATGGTCTCTTTGAAGTAAATGTGACCTATGTTGACGACGGAAGAGTCCTTGATACCCCTGAGGATTTGACTCAAGCCTTTGAACATGCAATTCAAACCGAACTTGCACTCAAAGGGTATGATTTGACGTGTGCAGTGTCCATGTTCCGTTCTAAAGACGGCAAAACAGAGAAGATTGGGGCTGAACCTGAAGAAGATATGTTCGCCTGCGAGATTTGCGATGGCCTCGTGAAGGACAGCGATCCAACATGTCCACATTGCGGCGCAGTATTCGAAGAAGAGGAAGAAGAACCAGAAACACAAGCATCCCCGACCCGCAGCGGTCCACCCGGTCCGAAGAAGAGCGGCGGTCCACCCGGTCCGAAGAAGAGCGGCGGTCCACCCGGTCCGAAGAAGAGCGGCGGTCCACCCGGTCCGAAGAAGAGCGGCGGTCCACCCGGTCCGAAGAAGAGCGGCGGCCCACCCGGTCCGAAGAAGAGCGGCGGTCCACCCGGTCCGAAGAAGAGCGGCGGTCCACCCGGTCCGAAGAAGAGCGGCGGTCCACCTGGCGGTCCGAAAGAAGAGCGGCGGTCCTCCTGGCGGTCCAAAGAAGGGCGGCGGTCCATCCGGTCCAAAGAAGAGCGGCGGTCCTCCTGGCGGTCCAAAGAAGAGCGGCGGGCCTCCTGGTGGTCCAAAGAAGAGCGGCGGCCCTCCTGGTGGTCCAAAGCGCGGTCCGCCTCGCTGATAGGGTGAGCCTAAATGGCAAACTCAGAATTTGGTAACATCGGATTTTCAGGGAAGCTCCGACCATCACAAATTGCTGCGTCAGAGATCATCAAAAAGCAACTTGATGCTGGTGAAAAGCAACTTCACATTGTGGCTCCTCCCGGTTCAGGAAAAACGATACTCGGCCTCTATGTCTGGGCTGACCTCGTCCGTCTCCCCACCCTTGTTCTTTCTCCGAATTCTGCAATTCAAGCACAATGGGTGGCCCGTACATCTCTTTTTGATTTGGATGGGAGGGAGGAAGAAGTTGTTTTGTCCTCTCAAGTACCTGGACTGCTTACATCCCTTACCTATCAATCGCTGACAATGGTTCGCACAAAGGGTGACGACTTGGAAGCGGCAGCAACGGAACTGTGGATCGAGAAGTTAATGGAAATGGGCGAAGCCATCGATAGAGCTTCTGGACAAGCATGGATTGAGGATTTGAGCGCCAAAAACACATCATATTATGAAAAGCAAATGAAAGGGTTTCGGAAGAAAGCAAGAGATGCGATGTCGGAAGTCAGCGGTAGCATGTCCTGGCTCAATGCGAATTCACTCAAAGCCATCGAACGGCTGAAAGAAGCGAACATCGGCCTCATTATTCTCGACGAATGCCACCATCTTACCGAGCATTGGGGGAAGGTCCTGGTTGAACTCAAAGATGCCTTTGACGATCCTGTTATTCTTGGCTTGACAGCAACTCCTCCAAACCCTGAGGCTGTACAAGATGCTCAACACTACTCGGACCTTCTTGGTGATGTGGACTATGAGGTCCCAACACCGGCATTGGTCCGTGATTCCAACTTAGCCCCATACCAAGATTTGTGCTACTTTGTGCGACCTTCAGCCAAGGAATTGGCTTACATAAGCGAGGCCGATGGTTCATTTTTATCAGTTGTCGATGAGATCTCCCAAGTTCGTGAAGATACTTCTCGAGCCTTACCGTTCCCGGATTGGCTGTTTTCAAATCTTGAATCAAAAACGATTCCCGGACGAGGTGAACTCTCTTGGAGAGAATTTGACAAAACCCTTCCCGATTTTTCTCAAGCTGCCCGTGCTTACCTTCCTCGCATCGGACGCAATTTACCCAAAGGTGTTCCGAGGGTTGCGGTGGGAGTTAACGACTTTAACGAAGCCTCGCCGGAGATCGTACTTTTGCGACCATTGTTGGACCGATACGTACGGTTTGGACTACGTCGTTCCGAACATGAAGCAGACCATCAACTGGCTGAAGACGTGACTGACCGGCTTCGCTTGCTTGGATATCAGATCACTGAAAGTGGAGCTCGGCCATGCGCATCACCTGTCAGTCGGATTCTCGCTTATGCTGCGGAAAAAACATCTGCACTTTCTGAGATTTTGAAGGTTGAATTTGAATCAATGGGATCGGCTTTACGTTGTGTGGTCGTAACAGATTTTGAGAAGACATCTTCTACTGCCCTCATTGAAGGAATTCATGATGATGAGGCCGGTGGTGCCATTGGCGTATTCAAGGCGCTTGTAGAGTGCGAAGTTGGAGACCAACTTGACCCTGTTTTGATGACGGGCAGTACCCTCTTGATCGACGACGACGTAAGTGAGCGATTTCTCATCAAAGCCCGTCAATGGGTCGCTGAACGCGAACTCAGCATTGAATTCAGGGATGAACCCTTGGGGCGATTCCATCACATTCACGGTTCAGGGGCAGACTGGGCGCCCCGATATTATTCTACAATGGTTACGGAATTCTTCCAAGAGGGTTTCACAAAGTGTTTGATTGGAACCCGTGGCTTGTTGGGCGAAGGTTGGGATGCATCCCGAATCAATGTCCTCATCGACCTTACAACGGTAACGACGAGCATGAGTATCAATCAACTCCGAGGCCGTTCGATGCGCCTTGACAAGACATGGCCAAACAAAGTGGCCAACAATTGGGATGTCATTTGTTTGGCTGAAGAATTCATCAAGGGATTTGATGATTATGACCGGTTCCGTAAGAAGCACACCAATCTCTTTGGTGTTTGCGACGATGGTTCTATAGAGAAAGGCGTGGGTCATGTCCATGCCGCTTTTACTGAACTCCAACCCGAAGGAATCAACGAAGGAATGGCAGTTCTGAATCAGGAAATGCTTGAACGCTCACGCCGACGCCCAGAGACTCGAACGATGTGGGGCATAGGTGAGCCCTTTTCAGCAGAATCCCGGAAGTCGTTGGAATTCAAGCCGGGCTCATCAGGAGATGGCGGTGGACTTGGGTTCCAATTCGGAAAGCATGCTGACCCGTGGACTGACGCTTCATTGAACCGTTCCATTATCACCGCCGTAGCCAATGCTATGTGGGACGCAGGACTGCTCCCTCGTGGAAGTAAACTCGGCGGAGGTGAACGGGGCGGAGGCTGGTATCGCTACTTCATTGAAGGATGTACACAGGAGGAATCCGATATGTTCGCTCAGGCCCTGAGTGAGGTCTTTGGAGGATTGGAAGATGCACGATACATCATTGGTCGCAGTTCAGTATTCTTTGATGAGACGTTCCTGTCAAAACTCCTTCCCGAAATGTTGGCCAAGTACCTCCGAAAGGGGCGCAATGAACTCGTCATGTATCACAGAGTGCCCTCATGCCTCGCAGGAAAGAAACAACATGCAAAGTGGTTTGAGGCGCAATGGAACGCACATGTAAGTCCTGGGCATGCTGTTTATGTTCACAGTGATGAAGGGAAGCAATTGCTTCAGCAAGCAAGAGATGGAGACCTCGTCTCTCATCATTCCCTTCATCTGAAAGATGTTTATCTCTGACTCAGCGTAATCCTGCTGCCTTTAGGGATTCTAGAAGGACTGCTCCAAGTTCGGATGGGTCCTTTGCACAAGCGATTCCTGCTGCTTCAAAGGCTTCAAATTTCTCTTCTGCGGTTCCTTTTCCACCCGAGATAATCGCCCCGGCATGGCCCATTCTCTTGCCCGGAGGGGCCGTTGCACCTGCGACAAATCCAACGATGGGTTTCGTGACGTTTTCAGCTGCCCATGCTGCTGCTTCTTGCTCGGCATTCCCTCCGATTTCGCCAATCATAACGATCGCTGCTGTCTGTGGGTCCGCTTGAAATGCAGCGAGGCATTCGATGAATCCAGTTCCATTGATGGGGTCTCCGCCGATTCCGACACATGTGGACTGGCCTTCATCGATGCTCATGGTTTGAGCGACCGCTTCGTAGGTTAACGTTCCAGATTTCGATACGATTCCGATTCGTCCTTTAGCGTGAATGTGGCCCGGCATGATTCCAATTTTGGCACCGCCACTTTCACCAGGGGTGATGATTCCGGGGCAGTTTGGTCCGATTAAGCGAACACCAGGTCGGTTTTCAACATAAGCAACGGCTTTGACCATGTCAAGTGTCGGAATTCCTTCTGTGATACAAACGACCACACCTTCGCCCTTGACGGTATCAAAAGCATCTGCTGCTTCCATGATGGCTTCTGCAGCAAACGGTGGCGGTACGTAAATGACCGTTGCATTTGCATCGGTCGCTTCAATCGCTTCGAACATTGAGTTCCAAACCGGATAGGGTTTGCCTTGCAAATCAACCGTTTGCCCACCTTTCCCAGGGGTGCATCCACCGACAATGTTGGTTCCGTATTCGACCATTTTGTCAGCATGGAACATTCCTTGCTTTCCAGTGATTCCTTGCACCAGTACCTTTGCATCCTCTTCAATCCATATAGCCATTAAGCAACACCTCCAATCAATTCCACAATTCGCTGAGCACCCTCTGCGAGGTCATCTGCGGGATGAATGTTGAGTTCCGATGCGGCTAAGATTGCTTTTCCTTCGTCAACGTTTGTACCTGCGAGTCGGACCACCAACGGTACGTCCAAAGACAGAGCTTCAGTTGCTGCTATCACGCCTCTTGCGATGATGTCGCAACGCATGATTCCACCAAAGATGTTGACAAGGATTCCCTTGACATTAGGGTCCTCTAGAATGATTGAGAAGGCTGTCTTGACTTGTTCTTCATTTGCGCCGCCACCTACGTCGAGGAAATTAGCAGGTTCTCCTCCGTAGAGTTTGATGACGTCCATTGTAGCCATGGCCAAACCAGCACCGTTGACAAGACATCCTATGTTTCCGTCGAGTTTGACGTAGGAGAGTCCAGTTTCCTTGGCCCGAATCTCAACATCTTCTTCTTCGGATAGGTCACGAAGTTCGTCCCATGCTTTGTGACGGAATTCGGCGTTTTCATCGAAGGAAATCTTTGCGTCCAACGCAACAATTTGGTCGTTTCCAGTTTTCACTAGGGGGTTGATCTCAACCATGGCGCAATCGTTGCTGACGAACATGTTGTACATTGATGTCAAGGATTTCATGAAGGATTTCAAGGCAGCCCCTTGGAGTCCGAGGTCCAGACCAAGGTCACGCTTCTGATAGCCGAGGAGGCCCGCGTTTGGGTCCACAGATATTTTGTGTATTTTTTCAGGAGTGGTTTCAGCGACGTGTTCAATATCCATTCCTCCTTCGGTAGAGGCCATAATGAGAACAGCTTTGTTTTCACGGTCTACCAAAATAGCAAGGTAATATTCGTGGGCAATGTCGCATCCAGCCTCAACATAGAGGTTGTTGACGACCTTTCCTTCATCTCCCGTTTGGATGGTGACCAAGATATTTCCAAGGATGTTGCTTGCATAGGTTTGAACTTCATCTTTTGAAAAGGCGATTTTCACGCCTCCGTCCATCACATGTTCACGGTTTTCTGGGTTGTAGAGGGTACCTTTTCCTCTTCCACCTGCATGGATTTGAGATTTTACTGCTACGACTTTACTTCCGAGGGTGTCGTAAGCATTCAACGCCTCTTCCAAAGAGGTGCAGTGCACGCCTTCAAGCACAGGTACGCCATGTGCTTTGAGTAGGGCTTTTCCTTGATATTCGTGAATGTTCATAATGCTCTCCAAACTCAACCAATGGAAGGCCGTCTTTCAATACTTTGATGGAATCGTCAGCCGGTTGAGGAGAGGACGGGCTGCATTGATGATTCAAGAAGCGACGATTTTCTCTTTCGATGAGGGAATAAGGGCCGCGGCCTTCATAGCATAGTGGATGGACGGCGAGCCATGCAGGTCGTGGTTCTCGCCGGAGGTGTTGGTTCCAGACTCCGTCCATGGACCAACAGTGTCCCGAAGCCACTTTTGCCCATGCTTGACCGCACCCTCCTCGAACACGTGGTGAGTTCACTACCCTCGGATTTGGTGGATGAAGTCGTTGTCGCAGGAGGCTACAAGGTCGATATGATCGAAGCCTATTTTGACGAACATGAAGTTCCATTTGATGTTCGTATCGTACCCGAGAACAAGCCGTTGGGGACGGGTGGTGCACTTGGCAACTGTCGCGACGTTGTCAGCGGTACCTTTGCCTGCTTTAACGGGGACATCATCTCTTCATTGGACGCATCAGAACTTCTTGACCTCCACAAAAAGAACGAGTCAGTCGGTACACTCGGCCTTTGGGAAGTTGAAGACCCAACTCGTTTTGGAATCGTCGGTATTGACGATAATAACCGTATCACACGGTTTAAGGAAAAGCCTCAACCCGATGAAGTCTTTTCAAATCTCATCAATGCTGGCTCTTACATTTTCAATGACGATATCTTTGATTGGATGCCTGAAGGAAAGCATTCTATTGAACGCGATGTCTTTCCAAAACTGGCCGAAGAGGGCTTGCTTAGCGGGCAAGATTTTGATGGATATTTCATCGATGCAGGAACTCCTACTGCTTGGAATCAAGGTGCTAAAGCATGCATTGAACATGAACGGTTTAATCACGGCACGGTTCGTTCATCCAGTTGGTACGAACAAGGGGATGCACCTTCATCAGCCGCAGTTACGGATTCAATGATTTCAAAATCATGCCACTTAGGGACGGGGCGCATTCACCAGAGCAGTCTTTTGTCAGGCGTCCACCTTGGCGATGATTGTACCCTTGATGCCTGTCTCATTGGAAAAGACACCCGCATAGGTGCCAACTGTACGTTGAGAGGTGTTGTTGTCGACCATGGTTCAGTCATTCCATCAGGGACCGTCTTGGATGGCGGCCAATGGCCTCGCAGTGAAAACCAATGAATCGCTTGGTTTCGTAGATTTAAGTATCAAACCTCAAATCCTCCATTGTTCACGGATGATTATGTCCAAACCGTTGGTTGTTGTGAATTTCAAGACCTATTCAAGTGCTTCAGGCGAGGCTGCCGAACACCTTTTTCAAGCAATGGAACGATTTAGTGAGGGCCCAGCTACCCTTGTTGCAGCCGTATCTGCATTTGATTTGAATGCGCTGTCAGCCGCTTCATCCTCAGTTGAAGTCTGGTCGCAGCATCTTGACCCAGTGGGACTCGGTGGCTTCACTGGATGGCTTGAACCACAAACCGCACGTTCTCGGGGCGCACAAGGCACTCTCATCAATCATGCAGAGCACAAGGTATCGCTTGAACATGTAGCAAATCTTCTGGAGATGCTGCCAGAAGGTTTTCCAGTTTGTGCTTGCGCAGCCGATGTTGAAGAGGCCAAGGCACTTGCGAAATTAGGGCCAACGTACATCGCCGTAGAACCTCCGGAACTTATCGGGGGAGACATCTCAGTCACAAGTGCTGACCCTGCAATTGTTAGCGACACGGTTGCTGCTGTGAAAGCCGTCAACCCTGCTGTAAGGGTTCTTTGTGGTGCAGGCGTTAAGAACGGAACGGATGTTGCAACAGCGCTTGAACTCGGAGCAGAGGGCGTTTTACTCGCCAGCGGAGTGACGAAAGCGAGCGATGTCGACGCCGTTCTGAACGACCTAATCGCCTACCTTTGAACCCTTGATTTGGCGGAGTTCTTGTTCCTTTTTGGCCTTCTTCAAACCTTTGGATGCTGGGCAGGTCGGGCGATACCTGCACCCGGTACAATCGCTTTCACGCCTTGCAAGAGGGAGGCTCTCCATCGTTGGGTCAGCAGAGATCCACCGTTTCATCCAATTCATCTCCAACAAATCATGTTGAAGCATCATCCATGCATCTCGGACACTGTTGGAGTTGGCCTGCACATCTCCTTGAATCCATTCACCTCCAACCCAAGTGAGGGTTCGAATTCTGAAATCTTCCACTCTGTCGGGTAGGCCGCGTTGATGCATGGCCCAGTGTACCATCAACGCGTCTTCTAGATCTCGGCTTGGTAGCGTATGGCCTGATTGAAATCTGAGCCGAAAGAGGGTCCACTTATGCTGATGATAAACGACGATGTCGGGAGTTGCGTAAAGGTTCAAACCACCGATTTGAATGCTGTTGATTCGCTCAAAGAAGGCCCATCTCCGAGGTTCTTTTGCCCATATGGGCTTGAGTAGATCAGTTTGCCTCAGACGTTTCAGTCGGTGGGAAATTTGGGCGGTGAGACCTTCTAAAATCAAAGAATCTGTGCGAATTCGATGCGTCCACACCTGTTCATCCATATGGGCCTTAATCCGGCGCAATGTGTAAGGTTCAGTCCACCTTTTGTTGTTGTAAAGGTCGCTCAATTCTTCCAATAGTGTTTTGCGAGCGGCCCTGATGGCGAGGTCTGAGAGTCGGTGGGTTGGTCTTCCTCTACTCGCTGTTGATGTTGAGGAGGATTTCTTGTTGCCATAGGCCACAGCCCACGCTCGAGGGCATTTACAAAATAAATCAAAACTGGTTTTACTCCAATGGTCAATGTTTGTTGACATATGGCGACGACCGCCATCAACGGTCATAACACCTGTTCATCAGAAGATTCCAAGCTCGAAAGCATTGATGGCGGTGTTAACTCCCACCCAAAGGGCCACAGGGAGCAACACCCATCCTACGAATTGAGCAAATACTTCTCCGCCAAACTTTCCAAAGAGGCGAGAGAATGGTCCGCCCCAGGAGGAAACAATACGAAGCATGAGAACTACAAAACCACCGGTCAAAACAAAGAGCATCATGAGTGCGAAGGCCATGAATGCTCCACCGAATCCAAGAAGAGCTGTTGCTCCAATTCCTTGTGGGAAAAGTGAGGGGAAACTGAGCCAACCAAACCACCCGAGCCAAACACCGAGCAATACATCTCTGTTGAGGTCAACAGGGTCTCGCCAATTCTGGAATGCTTTGGGGAAAAGAGAATGCATCAATTTACCGAGTGCGTCAGCCTCATAAGGTGAGCCCCGCTTTGCGGTGAAGAAACACATTTCGAGCATCCAAACCATCATCAGGATGTCAAGAATGAATCTTGCAGTCACGGCTACGGGCAACAACGTCAGGATGAGCGCAGGCAGATTGACGAGCAATATTCCTGCTCCTGAAGAGACGATAATCGAAGCCCATAGGAGTCCAGGGGGAAGCGGTTCTTCGGGAACTGTCCACTCTTCCCGTGGAAGTGCAAGGAACAACAAGAACATACCAGGTCCAATGATGAGACCAAAGTAAGATGCTGCCGACTTAGATCCTCCGGAGCCTATGGCGTCCACGGCCTCAACAATATCCAGCATAGCTGCCGACGATGGCTGAGAGAAGGTTACGTGCATGGCCGGGTCTACGATGACAATGGCGTCAGAACGCCCAGTGGGGAGGCTCTTGGCGAATTGACCGTCTTTGTCAAGATAAATGTCCCAAGAAGAATTCAATTGTGATTTAAGGGATGATACATCACTCATTCGCGCATCTTCTCCAGTAACGAGTTGAATCACCGCTACTCGTTCTCCAAGCTGGTCGATGCTTTTGTTCAGTTGAGTGGATTGCGTTAATCCATTTTCGGAACCGGGGAGGACCACACCGATCAGAACAGCTTCGTGTCCGTCAAGCAATTCACTCAACCCGATCTCATCACCAGCCAGGTTGACCAAAGGCGAATCAATGACCCTTGTCGTCGGTTGAATGACAGCGTCTGCACCTAAATTCGGAATGTCAAAGATTGTGGGTAACATCAACAAGGCCAGCGCCAATAATGCCGCAAGAATTGGTGCGGGTAGCAATAATCCACTTCGAAAGGCATTGATGATGTAGCCAGCAAGTGCGAGGAATGTTGTGATGGTCAGGAAGAGGCCCGCACTTGCGAATCCAGCATCGCCTTCACCTACCTCAAAACGCAGAATACCTTCTGCATGGCAGTCACTGTTCAAATCTCCAGCGATGGTTCGCAAGCAGAACTGAAGGTTCAAATTTCCAACGGGCAGTTTTTTTGCTCCCGACCAGGTGTAAACCGATTCATTTTCTCCAAGGTCCCGAACCATTCGGATTCGTCCAGCACTCGTTTCAACGAGCAATTCTCCATCCCGAGTGGACTTTTCTCGGTTGTCAAGTGGCCCCCAAATCTCCCACTTCTCATCACGAAGGTCATCAAGACCCCAGGGCAGATTATGTCTCAGTTCTACGTGGGCTAAACGTGACTCGTCGACAATAATACTGGCTTCTGGCTCGTAAAATACACCTTCCATGATGATGCCACCACTGTTGTATTGAAAGCCGCCCCATTGGACCCGAGCTTGCGTTCCAAGGCATTGGTGATGGATGTCCAGACTGAGGCCGATGGTGTCTCCCGGTGAAAGGTTCAATGATACGTTCTTCATCTCCCCAGAGAAATTCATAGCATCATTTTCAGCGACTCTGTCCACGATTTGAGAGACTTCATCCGTATAGACTTCAGAGCCTCCCACAAACACGGAGTAAAACAGCGTTGTCGTGACTTCCCCCGGCGCAGGGGCTTGTCGAGTACACGATTGTGGGCCGGCTCCGCCATCAAGGATCACAGAGAAGTAAACCCCCATCATGACATCTGCTTCAACAGGTTCAACCACAGGGGGGCTTTGAATGGAAAACACTGGAACGGGATTGGGAGTGACTCCTGTGGTGAATCCTCCGACGGCAGAATCCGTCTGCCCTCGCTGGAGGACGGCCGTTTCAGGGCTTGAACCCTCAAGGTACAAACGCTCATGATTGTTGATTTTCCATTCAACAAAACCTGCATCGAAGACCTCATCGTTCTCAGCGAGAACAGAATTTACCATCGATATTGAAAACATCAGGGCTACGGCTGCAAGAACCCATAGCCTTCGCCCCATGGTAAGACCAAAGCGTCTCGGTTCAAGAATCCAGTGGCCCTATGGAATTGCCTCAAAGGGGCATGCCGCTGTAAACCCACATCATCAGCACTCCGCCGGTGATGGCGAGTGCGTTGACAGAACCCTTGGTCAAATATCCTCGGTTTTCAAGCAATGCTCCGAGATAACTGTCGATCTGACACCCGAGCCACCCAATCACCGCAAGAATTCCACCAAGTCGTAATCCCTCGTTGAGAACTACGTCTCCAGCGGTTAGCGCCCATGCGGCGAGTGTTAGTACAGCTACGACCAATGAGCCAACGATGGCCGCAAGTTGTCCATTTGGAGAAAAACCTCCGTTTTCGCCTTGCCGGCATGGTTTGAAGGTCGTGATCATGCGCACTCTTGTGTCCATGCACCCAATTTCGCTTGCAAAGGTGTCCGATGCAGCAACGGCCACGGCGGCTCCGAACATCCAAATCCAGGCTTCGTAATCTCCACTTAGGTAAGCAAAAACACACATCAGGCCAGGGATTGCTCCATTGGCCACGACGTTGGTCCATCCACGGTGTCCATCATTGGATTCGCACATTCCAAGTTCTGATTTTTCCTCAAACCTCCATTTGGTGGCTTTGTGAGAGCAGACAAGGAATCCGAGAAGAATTAACAACCAAGTCCAATGCCCTAATCCACCGACAATAATTCCCAATACCGCAGCTGCATTTGCACCTTTCTTGTCAAGCATTCTCGCTTTTGATGAAACATAAAGGAGACCCATTACGAGAATGGAAGTAACAATCAAGTTACCAGCGTTGAGTCCACTCTCAAAGATATTCATGTTTTCCTCTCCTTGTTGGATACGGTGAGAACGACCAATCAGTACTCTTGGGACATCCGCATCCCTTTTGAATTAATGACCCAGGGATTCATCAAAATGGGCCATCTTGGGCATCCAATACAATACTTGGGAGCCACCTTAGAATAAACAGCCACAAGGTGGCGACCATGATTCCCAACCAAGAAAGTTGCAGGAATACTGAGAAAAGAGTATCGACGTCAGCAAGGAGTTTACTTACGCCCCATGAAGTTCCATTCCAAAGTCCATGGCCTAAAATCGCAGCAGCAATTCCTGCAGGGACCGTTTTTGGTAGGTTCCAGGAATGCTTTTCCAAACGACTCACGAACTTCATCATTCGATCTGAAGGCATGTTGGCCCATCCCGTTGTGGTTTCGGGTGTGCCGTTTTTATTGTACAAAACCCATTTTGCATTGCTTTTAGCCGTGACATAAGAGGAGCGATCACTCATCAGCGGGAGGTGATTTCCTCGGCCAATCCAGCAGCCAATGGCGTAGCCAGATAGACCCGTCCATAATGCATGGCCTGGGATGGAACTAATTCCTCGCAGCATGGCGGTGAAGAAGTAGGAAATACTGCTGTAGTCGCCAACCAGAGCCATTGAAATGTATTGTGCATTCTCAAGCAGAGCGAATCCAAGCCCCACAGTTGAGCCAACATAAAAACCGTGTTTTGGTGAAATAATGAGATGGCTCAATGCGAGGACAGCCAACGCTTTGCTCAACTCCTCTCCAATGGGCGCGGACAAGAAGAGGACAAACCCTTCACCCCAGGAACCCGGTTCCATCGCATCAAGTCCAACGAAGTTCAGTATCAAAGGAGAGATGAGGGAGTTGATGATGATTGCCGGAATGGTGGAAAGCATGCCTGCTGCTAAGATCCACTCGGCGTTTCTTCTGGAGATATTGATTCCAAGGTGGCGGCTGCTGATGGACCACCATGCAAAAACAGGTGCTGCAAAACCGATCAGCCAAGCAGGTAGGACGATGACCAGAGCAAGCAGGACGCTCAATGCATTTGGTCCAAAAAGCATCAATGGAAGCAGACATACCGAGGAAAGAATGACTCCGCCGAAAAACAGAGCCCAAAGATGAACCGGTCGAGGCATCTCGAGAGGCGCAGTTGAACGAAACAGATGATGGCGCACAAGAGTTGGAACTGGGGATTGGATCACGCTCCCACCTACGAGAATGTGTTGATGAACACCCTGCGGATGAGGTTCAGCAGTGATGCTGTGAGTCAACCTTGGCCGGCGCAGGTAGAAAAAAAGCATCAGGAATGGAGAAAGGCATATGCCGCCAATAAAGGTGTACAACGGTTCAAATGGCCCAAGAGTTCCGTTGATATCACCGTCAATGAAACCAGCTACGATGAGCACCGATATTTGTGCGATGAAAAAACAGACCAGTACGAGCCCGAGCATGGAACGAACGGTCTGCCAGGGTGTTGAAGCCTTCCAAACGGTGAGGTCGGATGGAATTGGAGTCAGGGGTATGGCCTGAACTTGCATTCTGGGTTGAAATCCTGGTTGAATAGCAACACCTCATGATTGTGAGTCCCGCTCAGTTCGCCCATCACTCGTCACTGAAAAACAGCATTCGGCAGAAGCATTCATCATTGCAGGATGTGGAACCAAGGGGTTCCCCCTCATCAAGGAATGGATGGGTGCGAGAAAACGGTGATTCATAAGCGAACAAAGGCGGCGGTAGATATGGTCCTCGAAGGATTGTTCGCCCCACGTCGTGACCACAAAGGCATGTCCACGCCAAGCAATGCCGCCCGTCTGTGGTTGCCGATGTGTCTGTTGAGCGTCGCTTACTGGTCCTGGGGTGTGACGGAAGGGAACCTTGTCGTATGGTTGTGTCTTACAACTTTCATCGTAACACCGGTTCTTTCAGTTGGTTGGTACTTGATCGGGATGGTCTCCAATCGCTATGAGCCAAAATACCTGATCGGAAAGGCTGAGCAAGCCTACCTCAACCGACTTGCACGTAAGAACCAGCAAACTCACTGATGGAATCCATAGGTCCAATCGTGTGGTGGGGCAAAGGTTTCCTTGATCGATCGAGGACTCACCCAGCGAAGCAAATTCAGTGGACTTCCAGCCTTGTCGTTGGTACCGCTTCCACGGGCACCTCCAAAGGGCTGTTGCCCAACCACGGCACCTGTTGGCTTGTCGTTGATGTAGAAGTTTCCAGCGGAGTAGCGAAGGGCATTAAGTGCAGTTTCAATGTGGGTTCGGTCAGTAGCAAATATAGAACCGGTGAGAGCGTATTCAGAGGTAGTATCGCACAACTCAAGGACGGCATCAAATTCTGCATCATCATAGACATGGACTGAGAGGACGGGTCCGAAAATTTCCTCAACCATGCTCTCACTTCTAGGGTCCTTGCATACAATGGTTGTTGGTTGGACGAAGTAACCAACACTGTCATCATACGAGCCACCAGTGACGATATCACAATCAGGGTTTGCTGTTGCTCGGTCAATGTAACCTGCAATGTTGTCGAATGACTTCTTGTCGATCACTGCTCCAAGGAAGTTGGTGAAGGTACGTGGGTCGCCCACGGTAATTTTGGCGACCTCTGCAACGTAGTCATCCTTGATGGCTGACCAAACGGACTTCGGAACGTAGGCACGGCTTGCTGCACTGCACTTTTGGCCTTGGAACTCGAAACTTCCACGCAACATGGCGACCAGAAGGGCGCGACGGTCGCAATCAGGATGTGCGACAATGAAGTCTTTACCGCCAGTTTCTCCAACGATACGTGGGTATGAGTTCAAGGTCTCCAGGTTGTTTGCAACATCACGCCACATCTGACGGAAGACGCGGGTTGAGCCGGTGAAGTGAATACCAGCGAGTGCAGGATGACCCAAACACATGTCGCCAACCATACTCGCCTTGCCGGGTACGAAATTGATGACTCCTGCCGGCAAGCCAGCATCCATCATCAAGCGCATCAAGCGATAATTTGAGACGTATGAATTACGGGAGGGTTTCCAAACTCCAACGTTACCCATCAGCGCAGCACTGGAGGGGAGGTTTGCGGCAATACTCGAGAAATTGAACGGAGTGACGGAGAACACGAATCCTTCTAACGGGCGCACTTCGCTTGAGTTCCACATCGATGAAGGAGAGACGGGTGGTTGCAAGTCTTCGTAAATTTGGCGGCAATAGTCCGCATTAAATCTCCAAAAGTCAATGAGTTCACAGGCTGAATCAATTTCGGCTTGGTGGCATGTCTTGGATTGATTGATCATGGTTGATGCATTAATCTCTGCACGGCGAGGACCAGCGAGCAGTTCACTTGCCTTGAGGAAGATTGCAGCTCGGGCCTGCCAGGGCATGGTCGACCACATCTTATGTGCGTCAAGAGCGGTTTCGATGGCCGCCTTTACTTCCGCTTCTCCGGCCATATGGACTCGTGCAATAACGTGGCCGTGGTCGTGGGGCATGACCTGCTCAACGACGTTGCCGGTGAAGATTTCTTCACCGTTAATCACGCATGGAATTTCAAGAACTTCTGAGGATTGCCGCTTGAGTTCAACCTCAAGTTCAAGTCGCTCTTGGCTACCGGGAAGATAGCCAAGGATGGGTTCGTTCACTGGGGCAGGTGGCATGGGTACGCTGTTGACCATGATGTCCCGTCGTTACAGACGCCTCTTGAACATCACGGCGTTACAAGTTGGTTAAATCAGATAACTCATCGGTAAAGATGAGCGTGTTTTGCTCTAACTTTGGCGATTTTAGGACCAACTACGGCGGCGCAGTATCCTTGATAGGGATTTCTGGCGTAGTAGTCATGATGTTCTTTTTCGGCTATGACGAAATTCAACGGGGGTTCAATCGTAGTCACAATAGGGTCGTCATAATAGTCTTGCATGGATGCCGTTGTGGCTTGAGCAACGGCTCGTTGACCTTCGCTTAACGGCATGATGCAACTGCGGTATTGCGTTCCAATGTCGTTTCCCTGGCGGTTCAACTGGGTGGGGTCGTGAACCGTGAAGAATACTTCAAGAAGGGTCTCATAGGTGACCGTACTTGCATCAAAAACGACCTCAACAACCTCTGCATGGCCTGTTCTGCCGGAGCAAACGCCCTTGTATGTGGGATTTGGGTCTGGGCCACCGGCGTAGGCGGGTAGAGCTGATTCAACCCCATGTATGTCTTTGTAGGCCCCTTCAACACACCAGAAGCATCCGCCACCAACGATCATTCGTTCCATAGGTTAAGGACCGTCCAATAAGTTATGAACTCATGCTTTGTCCCGGAGATTTATATTGAATCATCTCGGTTTTTTATGGAATGCAGGTTCTACTTTAGAATGAAAAAATACACGGCTACTGCAGTTAGCCCTACAACGGCAGCAATCCGATTGTTTCTCAAGGCTTTAACGACTTCCTGGTCATGTTTTGGACATACTTTTTTATTGATGAGCGTCTTGTTTTCGCAATCTTGAACTTCACATATTGATTCGGTTTTACTCAGTCGTGTTAGCATTATCAAAAGAATCACTTCAAGGATAAACGATACGATGAATATGTGCAGTGGAATATCTGATAAACTGGAGGGTATTATCCCGATGTCGAAGGTGAATAAAGAATAACTTACAAACAAGATTATGGTATTGGCCAAGAATGCTTTTGTGGTCAACAATCCTTGCTTTATTTGTGACCCTTCGTCCATGCGCGTTCTACTGAATCCGATGGTATAACCATTGGCCCGAATTCATTCTCGGAGGCCTGATTGGATGCTCAAGATTATGAGCGGGGGGCTTTAGAGCCCAATGGGCGCATTTATGGCGATGAGGAAATACGGAGACAGAAATGTCATCGATTTGTCGGAATGGGGTAGGCCATTTGCCCGAGTCATGGCTCGTTATCTCAAGGAAAAACCGGTAACCGTCATTCAGGTCACCACCCTTCATCTCCTTCTTACGCTGTACTGTGCTTGGTTGATTCTTGATGGTTATCCGGTTCTTGCATGTTTTTTGCTGATCGTTAAGGGGGTCATCGATGCAGTGGATGGGGAGTTGGCTCGAATCCGTGAGCGACCGTCGCACGTCGGAAGATATTGGGATACCGTCGCAGACACGGTCGGTTTGATTGCCGTCATGGGGGCCTTTGGAACTGTATTTGGTTGGACTCTTTGGTTCACCAGTCTCATGATTTTAGCAACGTTATTCCAATACTCGCTCTTTAATCACTATTCAGTTTCAATGAGAGCGTTAGGTTCGGGTGATGCTACCAGTAGAATTGACGAACGAGTACGCCCAGTAGCTCACCCGTGGGAGCAACAACGCAACGTCAATATCTTCCATTCAGTGTATCTTTTGTTTTTTAGTTGGCAGGATAGAATGATCTCATGGGTTGCTGGAAAGGGTTCGAAAGGTTTAGGCTTTGAGTTGACGGTTTCATCGTTCCTTGGCTTCGGGATGCAATCCTTGCTTATTTTTGCACTTGCTGTGACTCAGAATCTTGATGATTTACCGGTGTTGGTCCTCGGCGTCAATTCGATTTTGATGGCTCTGGTTTTGCTGCGCAGTCGATTTTGAACGATAGCATCGTTTTCGTCATGTTGAGTGATGAGGGGCA
Organism: Candidatus Poseidonia alphae; assembly: GCF_943787815.1. NCBI lineage: Archaea > Methanobacteriati > Thermoplasmatota > Candidatus Poseidoniia > Candidatus Poseidoniales > Candidatus Poseidoniaceae > Candidatus Poseidonia > Candidatus Poseidonia alphae. The sequence goes on along the minus strand of NZ_CALSNW010000001.1, from coordinate 216,105 downwards.
CAGCGTCCTTGTAATGAGCCCCCCTTGCATGTTAGAGATTCACTTGCATTGTAAAATAGAGTGGAACCAAGCCGAGATGGGCGCAATATGGTCGTTTACCGATTCGGTCTTTCCAAAGGTGATGTTGGGTGGGGTTGGCGGAACAGAGGCGTCTGTTGAAAAGCAATTCTAGCATACGATTACGAGGGATTCATAACTGGAACTTGGCCACCGTGGGGGTTGGGTCCAAGTGGGTCAAGATGATGCTCCAGATGTATCCAATGCCTCGTTCTTGTTCAGATGCGACCGTTGGATGAGACGACGTGTGATCAGCACTGCTGAGACGATGATTGAACCAAGCATCAGTTGTCCGATGAAGTCGTAGTCGCGGCCGACAACCCCACCGTTGAACAACAGAAAGTCCAACGAAAGCAATGCACCCGTCACCATAAGGGGGAACGAACCGTTGATGGTGAGCGTTAGTTGAGTCGGTGTTGCAATCTTTCCGTCGGTGATTGAAGTTTTGTTCATGGGATCGTAGAAGTGAGAAAACAACACTCCCAATCCTGCACCCAACATGTCGCTTACCAAATCGGTTGCAGTGTTCACGTATCCGCCTTGGTCGATTGTCTGGAAGATGGTCTTGCCGAAGAACTCGTACACTTCATACGCCACTCCAATGGCTACGCTGAGTGAAAAAGCAGTAAATGCAACAATTCCAGGTGAGAGCTGCCAACCGTTGTGCTCTGACATTCTCCTCCATCCAAGCGACCATGCAATTGCAATGGCTGTGCTGTTCATGCCGTGGACAAGCTTATCCCACCAAGGATGGACATGGTACATTCCGTTCACTCCATCTGCACACAACCATTGACCGGGTTGCATTCCGTCAAAACAGAATGGCCCCGGACCACTGTCAGCAGCACCTAATGACCCGCCAATGAAGTGCAACATTGTTGCTGAATAACCAATCCATAATGGTAAGGCGGGCATTTGTACGCGGCCATTCCAGAGAATGAACATGGCCAAAAGCGCCATAATCACTCCTCCGAAATTGTACCCCGCCCAAAGATTCAGCCCACGACTAAGGTTCCAAACAGTGAGGATGAGGCACGATATCAGCCAAGCCATCACGGGTGCTCTTTCGGGGATTCGCGCCCGATGAGTTTGCGCGTTCCCCTCCTGCATGGAAGCCGGTCAAGGACTTCGCTTATCATCGTTAACCCATTTGACGGTTGAATGTCATTATTCGATTTGTTTGAATCTCTCGCTAACAGGCACTGGTTTGGCCAACTGAACACATCTTGTACTGGGGTGAACCTAAGAGTATTTTCCCGAATACAATTCCTGACCTGAGGACCGTTAGTCCTATGTGGTAGGCCGTTGAGGGGGGCCTGTGAAGTCGCAGGCCCTCATTTTATCCTTGCTTCTTCTCCTCTCCTCGGCCTCCCTCGTCACTGGTATCGCATCTTCTCAGAACGTGTTGGTCACGAATTTAGAATCCAATGAATCCACAGAACAACCAACGGTTGTTTCCACCTACTCGCAAGCAGTTAGGTCTGCATTAGCCCGAGTAAGTGATATCTCACAGTACAGTTCCAGTGTTTTAGATGAAACGGTTTCATGGGTCGCCATTGGGCCAACTCCAGTCGGCGAATCACTTGCTCACCTCAACGGTGCTTGGCTGGTTACTTTGAGCGCCGGGTCAGGACTTGAGCGAATGCTTAGCATGAAAGAGCAAGGGTTAGTCGAAAGTTTCTATCCTTTGGTGGAACAAACACATGAACCAAGGTGGATTCCCAATGATCCTAAATTTTCAGACCAATGGCACTTGGTCAACACAGGTCAATCCGGTGGGGCGATTGGAGAGGACGTGAACATCACGGGCGCATGGAACACCTACCGAGGAAACGGTGTTGTCATTGGAATCGTAGACGATGGCTTTGATTGGAACCACCCTGACCTTGATGACCACTACGAACCCACCTTAGATTACGACTATTGTGGTGATGACGGCGACCCAACACCCGCCTCGAACAAGGCCCATGGCACTGCAGCCGGAGGTGTAGCAGCAGCAGTTGGTAACAACAGTCTTGGTGTTTCTGGAGCAGCTCCCATGGCTGGCCTTGCTGGCTTACAGCTCATCTCTTGCAGCACCACCGATGTACGCGAAGGGGGAGCACTTTCACATGAACGGCAAAGCATAGACATCTACTCCAATTCATGGGGTCCAAGCGATAACGGCATGACCTTGTCTGGCCCAGGTCCTTTGATGTTGGCCGCTCTTGAAGGCGGTGCCCAGCAGGGCAGAGGCGGCCTCGGGAGCATTGTTACTTGGGCTGCAGGAAACGGATTGGACGATGACGATAACGCGAATAAAGACGGTTATGCAAATCTTCGTTATACCATCGCAGTGACCGCTGTAACCTACAAGGGGGAGCAATCCTATTATGCAGAACCTGGCGCTAATATCTTGGTTGCTGCACCCTCAAACGGCGACGGTGAATCCATTACTACGACGGACATTGAAGGCTCGGGTGGATACACGTCAACGGATTATACTGACACTTTTGGCGGTACATCTTCAGCCACCCCTTTGGTTTCTGGTGTGATCGCCCTCATGCTTGAAGCCAACAGCAACCTTACATGGCGAGATGTTCAACATATTTTGGTTGAAACCTCTCGGAAAAACGACGCTAGTGACCCCTCTTGGACGACCAATGGTGACGGACACCTTGTCAGCCACAAGTATGGATTCGGCGTCGTCGACGCCTCTGCTGCAGTTACGCTGGCGGAGCAGTGGGATTCTAAGGGACTAGAAATCAACGCCTCCTCAGGTATGTCGACGGTTGACCTCGATATACCTGATAATTCGGGAACACCTCTGAATGTCTCGTTTAATGTGACCGACGCCTTGCATCTGGAGAGCGTGGACATTTACGTCGACATCGATCATACGTTTCGTGGCGACCTTGAAATGATTCTCACTGCACCTTCTGGGATGCAGAGTATTCTTTCAACAAAGCATGAAGATGCCAACAACAATTACGCTGATTGGCGTTTCTCAACCGTTCAACACTGGGGCGAGGACAGCCGTGGGGAGTGGATCCTCTCCATTGAGGATAAGGGAAATGGTGACGCAGGCACCCTGAACGAATGGGGTTTGGTTCTTTACGGGACCGAGCGAGATATTGACAGCGATGGCGATATGCTCACCGACGCAAATGAAACGAATGTTTACTTCACCGACCCGTTTGATGCGGACAGCGATGATGATCAACTTTCTGATGGAGATGAGGTGTTTAACACTTCAACAAATCCCAACAGTGCTGACACCGACGGTGATGGGTTGGATGATGGTACCGAAGTTCTCATCAATGGAACCAATCCTTTGCTCAGCGACACTGATGGGGACGGTTTGGATGATGGAACAGAAGTATTGATTCAGCTCACCGACCCCTTAGAACGCGATACGGATGGAGATGGATTGGATGATGGCACCGAAGTTTCAGTCAACTTCACCAACCCACTCAGTCAGGATACCGACGGCGATTTGTTGACTGATGGAGATGAAGTGCTGCAGTACTTTTCTGACCCTTTGACCTACGACCCCAATGCCGATGAAGATGATTTCTATTGGTTTGCTGATTGCAACGATAATGACGCAGAAATATATCCAGGTGCCCCAGAGCGATTGAACGGACTGGACGATGGTTGTGACGGTCAGTGGGATGAAGGCTTCAACAGCACTGATGCAGACCAAGATACACTTTCGGATTTTGATGAATACCATGTTCATGGTACGATGTTCAACCTCGCAGATACCGACGGCGACCTCTTGAGGGACGATGAGGAATTGTTTGTTTACTTTACCGACCCGTTAACGGTCGACAATGATAGTGACGGCGATTCTTTTTATTGGTTTGAGGACTGCAATGATACCGATGCCAATCTGAACCCAGATGCCCAAGAAGACCTTGATGGAATCGATAACAATTGCAACGGAGTCGTTGATGAGACCTTCTTTGAAACGGACGCGGACAATGACTTGCTCCTTGATTACGACGAATTTACCAATCGCAGTACGGACCCGTTTAATCCTGACAGCGACAGTGATGGCTTGCTTGATGGTGAAGAAGTCTTGGAAACCCTCACCGATCCGTTGGTTCCTGATTTAGATAATGATAGCGATGGTTATCGCTGGTTCTTGGACTGTGATGACACCCGTGCAAGCGTTGCCCCCGACCAGTTTGAGCAATGGAACGGTCGTGATGATGATTGCGATGGATTCGTTGACAACGGTGTCGACCGTTTGGCCCATGTTCTGCAAACCCCCGGCAACAGGACCTTGTTCATCAACGCTACAGGGGTTCCATTGGAATTGTTTGTTGACCTTGATTTGGCTGAGGAGGACCTTGATGGATTGGAATTGAACGTCCGATGGTCACGAAATGAAACGGCATTGGGGACGGGTCCAACCCTCCTGCAATCTTCTTTGGACTGCAACAGCCCCAACTCAACCTTTGAGAAGGAAATTTGCCGGTCTGAAGGGCAAACTCAGGGATATCAATACACGGCCACCGTTTCAGACCAGTACGGAAGTGTCAATGTCACTTGGACGGTTTACTATCAAGTGTGGCTACCGGAAGATACGGGTGCAACAACGCTGATTGAAGCCTACTCTGTGGCCATCGGACTTGGCGTAATCGTAATCATTCTCCTGTTGGTTTTGGTTCTTCAGCGACGCCGACCACCGGAAATCGAACAAATCTCCGTGGAACCCGTTCAAGCCTTCGCAGGTGTGCCTGCAGCCCCTGAATTGGACACTATCAGGTGACCGAGATTCGACTGGGATTGGTTTCACATCGATGATCAAATCACACCGACGACTTTAACCAAGATTCGCTTGTTTCGTTGTCCATCAAATTCTGCATAGTGAATTTGCTCCCAAGTGCCCAAATGCAATCCTCCATCTCGTACAGGCATCGTCACCTGTTGGCCGAGCAATTGGCGTTTGAGATGGGCGTCGCCGTTGTCTTCACCCGTTTTGTGATGGTGGTATTCTTCACCCGAACGACCTTCAATGCCATGGAACGGAGCGACCTTTTCCAACCATTTCATGATGTCATGATGAAGGCCGTATTCCAAGTCGTTCACGTAACATGAAGCCGTTATGTGCATTGGATTGACAAGAACAAGCCCGTCTTTGATGCCGCTTTCAGCAACGATTCGGGCTCGCTGAGATAGAAGTGCATGCTTCGTTTCCATATTCAATAGAACTCATTTCAAGTCATAAAGTTTCATCCGGCAAATGCTGCACGAGTAAAATCAAGTGTTGATAAACTCCATATCGCTCGTTGATTCATGAACAAGGTCATCCTCATGCTCATGACTCTTGTTGTGCTGAGTAGCACTGCGTCCGCAGAGACCTACCGTGTATCTGGAGAGGCAACCTACTCGGACAACACTCCCGTAAGTTTTCACGACCTCACCGTCACATGCCAGCGAGGTGACTCGGAATGTTATCGCTACCAGGGCTCAGAGGCAATGACCGATGCCCAGGGCTCGTTTACGCTTGTGATTGACGCAGCAGATGAAGACAACGGTACCGAGATTCTTCTCACGCTCCGAGGTGAACAATTTAGCCACATTATTGACATCGATGTTTACAAGATGTCCACTGACAGTCGGATGATTCAAGACTTGCAATTGTCCCAAGAGCCTCCCATGCCCGGATTTGGTGGTGGCGCCGGATGTTGCTTGATTCTGTTCGCTTTGGTCTTCATCTCAACCTTGTTGCGAACCGTTGCGGGCTTGGCTACGCCTCGAGGCAGGGCAGCGTTTCAAGGGTTCAAGGAACCCAATTATCATGAATGCCCTGAATGCAACGCATCCATCGTTCAACATCAATTGGTTATGCATTTCATCACCGTGCATGATTACGACCCGCTTGAGGCCGGTGAAGCCACAGGTTTGGTATTGCGTAAATCATGGTCAACTGAAGAAGACTAGTCGAAGCGAAACCTCAAGACAACGGCCCCTGTTCAGGAGTCATGGGTCACCGCTGGCGCACACTCGCCCTTGTCCAGGTGTTGCTGTCCTCAGTATTGCTGACCGGGTCCCTCTCACAAATGCAGACGCCTCAGGTTGAACCCAATGCTTGGCCAGAAGGGAGTGCTGCATATGACAACATGGTGGAGATGACCAACTTCGGCTATAGAAAGATTGACACCTCGGCAAATGAAAACGCCCGTAATTGGATTGCCAGCGAACTTGAATCCATGGGGTACGAGGTTGAACGCCAACCTTTTACAACCGAATTATGCACCAATTGCGAGAACATCGTGGTCACCATTAACGGTACGCTTGAGGACGAATGGCGCGTGATTGGGGCTCATCATGATGCGATTTGTTATTCTCCTCCGCCGTTGATTGGGGTCACCTATGCAACATGTGAAAGCAGTGGTGCCTACGATGATGGTACCGGTTCAGGTGCATTGTTGGAATTAGCTCGGACGTTTTCAAAGTGGGAACAACAACCGCTCCACACTTGGAAACTTGCCTGGTGGGATTACGAGGAATGGCAAGGCAGTGGAAGTCCAGAGGGAGGTGGAATGGGAAGCCTTCATTTTGTTGAGGAGCAAATTCCTAATGAAATCAATGTGACGTATGTTAACCTCGATATGTTTGCCCTCAACTGGCCTGTACCGACGCCGTTTGCAAGTCAACTGGCCGGTTGCGATGAAGATTACTGGACGCTTTACATGTTTACTTCCCCCGTGGACGATTGGTCGTATTATGAAGAACGTGGTCTTGTTGTGACCGATGAAATGCAAACCTTCGCTGAGTGGTTTCAAGGCCATTTGAAAGCCATCAATTCAAACCTCTCACACCCCGATGAATGGGTGAGGGTCATCGATGATACCAAAGGGAATTCAGACCATTACAATTTCATTATGAACAACCACACTGCAACTTGGCTTCGTGGTCAACATCAGTATGTACTCGATGAGGGTGACGCCTGTGAACAGACGCCGAAACATGCGCAAAGCGATTCAGTGACCACGATCAACACAATGGCTGGCGGGAGAGCAAACGTCGAGGCAGGCTTGCAAACCGGACTGGACATCGTAGCGACCATGGCGTGGTGGGACTACAATGCCGCTGCTCCGGACAATGAGGACACCTCGGAATCCTCGGTGATGGGGGCGCAAAGTACGGCCACCATCGTCGTCAGTCTTCTTGCTGTGCTTGGAATTGTCGGCATCTTATCCTACACTTACCTGCGCGTGGCCTCTGATTCCAACGAAGACTAAACGACGGCATCGTTGTTCTTTTTCACGTTCGCTTGAGAACAAGAGGCTAAATGTGAAGTCACTGAGTGGGCAACCATGGGAGAAGTTGTTGTCTGCATTTCTGGGGCATCAGGTGCCGTATATGGGAAGCGACTCGTTGAAATTTTGACCGAGATGGGCAAATCGGTTCGCCTCATCGTGACCGACTCCGGTCGTTTGACGCTGAAACACGAATGCAATACGACTCCAGAGGCACTAGCAGAGGCCACGGGTTCCCTGCTTGAAGACGCCAAAAATGTCGGTGCTAAATCTGCATCCGGCTCTGCAAAAATCGATGCCGTGGTGATTTGTCCGTGCTCAGGAACGACCATAGGCAAACTGGCAGCTGGCATTTCAGACAACCTCGTGACTCGCTCTGCAATCGTCGCTATGAAAGAACGTCGTAAACTCATCATTGTTCCTCGAGAAGCACCCTACGCCACGGTACACCTTGAAAACATGGCTAAACTCTCAGCATGGGATACAGTCATCATTCCAGCCTCCCCTGGGTTCTACAATCATCCAAAAAGTATTGATGATTTGGTTGACTTCATCATCGCACGTATTCTCGACCAAATCGGCATTGAGCACGATGTCGGTAAGCGTTGGACCGGCGACGAAATCTGAATTCACACCCTACCGCCGCATTCTTGAACAAGGAATGCGAGGCATGGCTGGGGCAGAACCATGACCGTACTAAGTTTCGAAGGGCTGACCGTTAACGAACTCAAAGAAATGCTCCGTGAGGCTGAACTGCCAGTCAGCGGGACCAAAGCCCAACTGATTGAGCGTTTGCAGGCCAACCTTCCCGGGGCGAATACCATCAGTTTGGATTCGGGTAAGGCTCTTTCAGATGGGGCAGAAATGGAAGGGGAAGAATCTGTGCCTTGGTACAGAGGTACGGAACTCCTTACTCCTCCTGCACTCATCGCAATCGGCGTCGCGGTCCTGATGGTCACCGCCATATTTGTCATTCAACCAACATGGCTTGGATTTGAACCGGATTACGAATATGAATTGATTTCCTATGATGCAGCACAGGCGAAGAATTACGCAGAAACACTAGTTTCCTATGGCCATCCCGAATGGGAGGGAAGAATGAGCGGTACGGTTCAAGAAGCCAATACCTCCGAGTACATTATTTCTCAATTTGATGCCATGGGCATGGATACGACGCTTCATTCCTATCAAGTTCCGATGCATCATGTCAATTCTGAACCGAGCCTCCGAATTTGTGTTCAAGGCATTGGTGGAAACAGCCCTTGCGTGGGTCCAGGTAGTTTTCTCTCGACCATCACGGAATTTCAGCACCGTGTTGATTATGTCATTCAAGGCTTCTCTGGTCAATCTGAATACACTTTCCAGCAGGATGTTCAGTTGACATATCTTGGTAATGGAAGCGATGAAAGCCTGTGGCAGTCGGCAACTGGAACCATCGGGTACGTCATCAACAGCGGAACAAAAACCGGTAACACTGAATTTTTCTCAACTGCAGCAGAAAACAACCTCGCAGGATTGATTCGTGTTAACAAGGACTACAACTGTGGTAAAATTGAGGGCAATGACTGCGTTCCTATCTTCAAAGGTACAGGTATTGACGCCGTTAAGGAAGCCAACGGTGGTAGCATTCCAAGTGACATTCCATTCATCGCCATGTCCAAAGATGCTGGTGAAATCCTAGAAGCGGCAATTTTCAACGCCACCGGAGCAACAGGAGTGCTTGAAATGATCATGGATGTCACGAACGATCAAGAGCGAACCATTTACGTCCCATGCGGTGAAATCAAAGGTAAATCCTCTGAATTGGTCATTGTAGGTGGGCACCACGATACCGTTTACCATGGAGAGGGTGCTATTGACGATACTTCTGGAACGGCGAGCGTCCTTGAAATGGCGCGACAACTGAGCGATGTCGTCAATGAAACCGGTACGCCTGAACGCACTCTAAGGTTTTGCACTTGGGGTGGAGAAGAAGAGGGCCTCTACGGAAGCCGGGCTTACGTGTCTGCATTCCAGAACAGTTTGAAGGATAATCTCCGGTTGTACATCAATCTCGATATGAATCACGTCGACGCAGATTTCTCGGCCCGAGGCAACAGCCTCCGACTCTTTGGAAATACGCCGGAGGATATGGAGCACATTGAGCGCATTACCGACCTCTACAAGGATAAGCGAAGCGATGTTGCGGACCGCTACGACATTCAACTTGCGCTCTACAGGGGTGCTCAAGGCGAACCTGACGGAATGCCATACAATTCCGACCACGGGCCGTTTGTCTACGATTTGGGAGATGACATTCGAGGCCGTGCCGTCGTTTGCTACGGTAGTGGCAGCTGGGAATATCATACTTATCTGGACACTATGGATCGGTTCAACGAAGAGTCTCTTGGAGTATCCGTGACCATTTACGGGACCTACATGCGCTTCCTTGCCTACTCGGATTACTGAGCGAGGGATTCAAAGCAAGGCGACGTCTCGCTGTTGTATGGTCGCACCAAGTGCTTGGGCATCTCACATTCTGGTCAAATCCAAGAGTGAGGCCGTTCAGATCAAAGATAAGGTCGGGAAACTCAAGGATTTCCAGAAGTTGGCTCGGAAAAAGAGCACATGCCCATCAAGCCAGAAGGGCGGTGATCTCGGCTGGTTTCGGAGGGGGCGCATGGTTGCAGAGTTTGAAGAAGCCGTTTGGGCAACTCCAGTGAATACGGTTTCGACTCCGGTAAAAACCCAATTTGGCTACCATTTAATTTGGGTCCATGAGCGGGACGAGGAATGAGGGGATACCATGCAATGGCGTGTTGGACTTGAAGGGTACGAAGTTCGTGCTGCACACGGTTTTTATGAATTTGAACATCATGCTCCTCAGCCGTTTTGCTTTACCGTATGGGCGACCTTAGAAGATCGAGACGATGTTTCGGAGTTGAATCAAACATTGAATTACGCAGACATCCAAATTACCATTGACAAAGTCATTCATGAAACCGACCAACCGATACGGCTGATGGAAGAAATGGCCCAGCAAGTCATCGCAATATTGAGCGAGCATGCAGCCGTCAAATCGCTCTCTGTACGAATCGAGAAACCCAAAGCCCCCCTCCCCCATCCGGGTGGACTGCCCGTGATTGAGGTTTTGTGGCAGCGAACGTGAGCGATGCTTAAACGCCGCCCTGCCAACGGGGTTTCATGGTCACGACAGGGCGCGTCTATGTTCCCAGTGCCATTGAAGAGGGTGGGGCCGTGGTGGCTATGGGTTGTTTTAGCAGTCAAGAAACAGCCATGAACGTCCTTCGCTCCTTCCTCAAGAAATCTCATCAGGTCGTACTTGAACGAGCCAGCATCGCTGCTTGGGAAGTCGATGTTGTTGGAGATGATGCAGTCTCCGTATTGTCGGAGTTTGAGTGTAGAGTCTGCCCTGTCTGCCACCGAACAACATTTTGGTTGGATGCTCAGCGTTTCAAAGCCAATTGTTACGGTTCGGCCTGCGGGGCATGGATTGAGGAAAGCTCGATTGAGCCTGACGTCATTGATTGTGGATGGCCTCCTACCCAATTCAGCGAACAGGTTGAGACCATTGGTGATGCAATGCGTTCCTTACGACGTATTGCCGCTAAGGCAGAAGCCGCTGGGACTGAACCGAGGACGACCCCGTTCCAAAACGAATTGCCTTGAATTGTTTATATCCCGTGACGGGTTTGTACACTCATGGAAGAACGAACAAAAACCATCCCTGCTACTGAAAAAGACCTCTATTTGGACCAAGACGTTCATCCCTTTGATGAATCGAAGCCTTCGCTTTCCGATTTCCACACAGTCCTTGTTGATGGGATCAAGGGGACCGCTGCAGTTGGCAGTTTGGGAGGCTACAGTACCCGTCTTCGGATCTTGTTGGAGGAAGAACATCCTGACTTTGGAAAGGAGTTCCAAACCAAGTATTTCATGTTCAAAGAACCTGGTCTCTGCATGTGGGGCCACCATGAAAAGACCTTCAAGATTGAAAAGGTCCTCACTGCCTGAACATCATTCCTTGTCTTCACGTCCAGCTCTGTACGCAGCAATAACGGCTCGAGCGATGGCATCGGGGTCATTGTTGATTTGACTACCGACTTTCATGCCTCCCATAATTGAATCCCCCACCATAACCGAATCGGTTAACGAGAGTTTCTTGCCTTCCCGTTCCTCTTTTTCTTCTCGGTCAATTTCTTTGGACAACGTGGTTTTACTGGCTTCAATTTCTCCAATCAACACGTCCTTCTCTTGGACTTCTTCTTCCAAGATGATGACCTTCGTTTTTGTTTCCTCAAGTTCTTCTCTCAAATCATGAGCCTCTTCAATCGCTTCTTTGAGTTGAGAATCAAGAGCCTCAAGGATTTCAGCAAATGTGACAGGTTCAGTTCGCTCTTCATCGGGTTCTGTTTGGTCTGTGTCATCGCTTGCTTCTAGAGGATCATCTTCTGTAACTTGTGGAGGTTCAAAACGCCAAATTCGCAAAGAGACCTTGAGGAAACCGGCAAAGAGAATCACTCGTACAAAAAAGTCCCCCCCCCCTAAGAGGAGCCCGGCAGCAAGAAAAGCCTGAAGAACTCGCAGAAGAGGCAGGTCTTCATCGGTTTGGGATGGTGAGGGTTCATGCTGAGCGGTCAACACACCAGTGATTAATTTCAAACGCGACTCATTTTTGAGTTTCGCTATATTCAGATAGTTCATAGCACTGAGCACGAAGCCAAAGGAGTAAAGCAGCCCTCCAAAAAATAAGCCCACGAGTGATACTTTAGCATTCCAAGTGGCGGTATCGTCAAAGCTAATCCACGTGTAAAAGAAGAGCATTTCTTCACTGTAACCCCAAGCGAATATGACAACAAAAATTGTTGTGATAAGACCATAACCGGCCTGAATGATGAGAAACGCCGCAAATACGCTGTCCCCGATACTGCCTGAAGAAGCCAAAATAAAATCATCTTCTTCCAATAAGTTTTTCAGTTTCTTTTCTGTCAAGAAATAGGCAACGAGCCCAATGAGTCCAATCAAGCCAGCAGCGGCCTGTGGGCCAAGGAAAAAATCAAACAGAAGTTCAAACTGTGATGAATCCATACATCGGCCCTCACTCCAATTAGATGTTAATTCCCATTTATATGCTTCTCTGGATTATCTCTGATTTGAGACACAAGTTCAAAACAAAGTTTCCCAACTTGCCGACATGCCTGAAGGTCCCGAGATTCGTCGCGCTGCCGACCGAATTGGGAAGGCCCTCATCGGAAAAGAAATTGTTGGAGGCAATTGGCCCTATGCTTCCTTGGTTGATCGTACCCATCTCATCGAAGGCCAGCATGTCGTTGACGTGACCAGCAGGGGTAAAGCGATGTTGATCCGTTTTGAAAACGGCTGGACGATGTACAGCCACAATCAATTGTACGGTCGCTGGACGGTTCATCTTAACACCACTAACTACGATTCAAGACGCAGTCTTCGGGCTGAGTTCATTACCGAAAAACACGCAGTGCGATTGTGGTCTGCTACTGATATTGAATTGATGTTAACCGTTGAGGAGCGCGGCCATTCCTTCCTTGAACGACTTGGTCCTGACGTCCTCGATGACGGCACCACCGTTGAGGTGCTGGAAGAAAAACTGCGCTCAAAATCATGCTATAGAAAGAAGGCTGCAACGCTGATGCTTGACCAAAGGTCGTTTGCAGGTTTGGGCAATTACCTGCGCTCAGAGATTCTTTTTGCAGCAAGGGTTCACCCCGATGACCGACCTTGTGATTTGGGAGATGACGCCCTCAGCCGATGGGCTCAGTGCATCAAAACAATCACGATGAGGGCCTACCGAGAAGGCGGGGTAACTGTCCCAAAAACTGTGGCTAAGGCCAGTAAAGAACGAGGAGAGCCAAGGCGCATGTGGAGGCATTATGCGTTTTGTAGGAATGAACGCCCGTGCCTTGTATGTGGCGAATTAGTACTGCGTTTACGCTACGCTGGTCGTCGATTGGACCATTGTCCGCAATGTCAACCGTCACAGCGATAGAGGGCGGGTAATGAGGCGAAGTACTGTAAGCACGAAGCCCAACAGGAATTCATGACCGAACCGATTCGTAGCCCTGATGGCGAATGGATTTGGTCCGGTTCAGCATGGCTTGCAGCCCCTCCATCGCTCGACCAAGGCGGCCTTGACAGCATTGAGGTCACCAACCGGGTACGTACGGCGGACGCGGTAGTTCCTTCTGCGAAAAGGTCGGCAGTCCCCCAAGTTTTGCTTAAAGATTCAGCCATGACCGGCAACATCACCATTCATCAATCCAATGCAGACGATATCGTTTCAGGAGTGATGGATGCCTTGGATTCCTTTGGATTGTCAAATCGTTTTGCCCCCGGCCGACTTACACGAAACCAATGCGGTCAAGTTCGGCAGGTGCTTGACCTCTCAGATTCGTTGAATGAACAAAATATCGAAATGGACCCTTACGTTGAATTGCGTCTTGGTGACGCTGCAGAACTTGCAGGTTGGAACGATGCTGCTCGCGTTCATTATGAACGGGCGATGAAACGTTTCAAATCCTCAGGTGATCGGAAGGGAGAAGCCCGCTCCTATCACGGTCTTGGTCTATTGGAGGAGCGACGCGGCGACTACAAACGCGCTGAACGCTACGAACGCGAAAGTCTTTCACTCGCTCGGGTTGCAAAGGATAAGGACACCCAAGCAGACGCACTAACTGGGCTTGGCCATCTCCTCAGCCAACAAGGTGCATTTGTGGAAGCGACTGCAATGTATCAGGACAGTTTGTCGCTTTACCGACAGGTTGGGGACCGTGTGGGTCAGGCCAATGCCTTGAATCACTTAGGCCATATTCCTCTTGTTCGTGGCGATGTTGACAAAGCAGACCGTTTGTTTGAGGAGAGTTGGAGCCTTCACCGGCAGACCGGTGACCGTTACGGCGAGGCCAAGGCCCTTGCTAATCGAGCACATGTTGCAAGTAAACGTGGGAATGCCGAGGAAGCTCAGCGAATGCACACTGAATGTCTCGCCATCCATATCTCCCTTCAAGACCCCTCCGGGCAGGCCCGTAGCGAGCATAATCTCGGATTGGTGGCTTTGAGTTTAAACGATTACGAGAAGGCCGAGGAATGGTTCCGAAAGAGCCTCGCACTTCTGCAGGATATTGAGGATAAGGACAGCACGGCGGCCACGATGGGGAGCCTTGGCGTCATTGCTGTCCGTAAAGGGTACGTGGAAGAAGGGGAGCGTTTGATTCGTCATGCCCATCAAATTTTCGCGGAATGCGGCCACAAGGCTGGAGAGGCGACGTCGATGATCAATCTCGCAGCCGTCGCTTCACTGCGAGGAGATTTTGAGGAACAACGACGGCTAAATGGAGAAGCAATTGCGATTCGTCGAACGCTTGGGCTACCCATTCATCCCTGGTTTTTGGAGCAGGGATATTGACATCGAATCCTCGTTTTCTGTAAATCCTTCAATCACTGTTGAGACGATGCTCTCATATAGGGAAGGCAAGTCGGAAGCCTGTTCACCATGAAGCGAGGTTCACGTGCTTGGAAAAAAACCGGCAATCAACGTTGGAAGTGGCGCAAGAAGAAACTGCGTCGCCGAAAGCGTGCACGCCGACAAGCTAAGGCCTGATGCTCGTGATGAATGAATACATGGGAGTATAGTATAGCTTGGTAGTATCGCGGGCTCCAGTTGCACGGGAATGACGACGAGTGGGTTTGCTGAAGGTTGATGACCAACTGGAGCGCCGACCCGTTGCAATCCTGAAAACTGCCCATCTGATGCGCAGTTTCAGAAGAAATCCGCTGGGGGGGGTTCAAATCCCTCTGCTCCCACCTTTTCACAATCAAGAGTTACCTTTTTTTTAGAGGGGCTCTTGCATCACCTGAGGTCACAAAATGCGTCGAATACTCGCCATGGTTATGCTTGCCGTATTAATGGGCCCTGTCACGGGTTCATTGGTCACCATCGACACTGTGAAATGGACGCCAGTCGCAGAAGACGGGATCATGTGGATGCCGGATGGCTACAGTGAAGACGTGCCCATTCAGGAACTTCCGGTTTGGGTCGGTGATGATACTCCATGGTGGGCTCGAACCACCCTTGATCTCAATCGAAACGCCATTCACGATTCTTTGGAATCCTACAATGGGACCACAGGAATCGGTCTTTCCTACGGAGTAGAAGTAACCTCATCCCATCTCTTTGCACTGACCAGCCTCAACCTTACCGTCGTGGATGTTATTGAATCTGTCAATGCAGTACTTGTTGGCCAAGTGGATTCTAACCTTGCCTTTCAACTTGCAGAGATGGACGATGTCGTCATGGTGGAACGGTACGGGAACGTCGTTCTGTACGGCGACATCCAAACACCAGCAGTCAAAGCCCGAAATTCAACCGCTTATCCAGTTGGGGCTTGGGACCTTGGCGTCACTGGAGCAGATGTCAACATCGCCATGGTTGATACAGGAGTGGACAACGAACACCCGGGGCTAAATCAAAAATTCATCGCAGGGTACGACGCTGTATGCTACCTTCACACTGACCCATCATGCACTGCGGGCGGTGCCCGAGAAACCGATGGGACCTACGACCCGGACGATGGTAATCAACACGGTACTGCATGTATGGGCATGGCTGCTGCTTCCGGAATTGATGCAAGTGGAACTCAAACTGATTTCTACGGTTCAGCCCCTGATGCAGACCTCATCGATGTCCGTATCGGGACCGATGCTGGCGCAGGGCCGTTTGAAAATTATATCCTTGAACAGGAATTTTACGAGTCGGCCATGAATGGAATCCAATGGATCATCGATAACAAAGACACGGCATGGCAGGGTGCTGACGAGGAAAATTATGGTATTGACATTCTCTCTCTCTCTTGGGGCATTACCTCGCATGAAGGAGGCGGCTCGGATGGCGAAGACATGCATAGCCGTATTTTGAACCAGGCGATGGAAGCAGGAATTGTCGTGAGTGTTGCTGCAGGAAACGATGGCCCAGACAACGATGGTTTGTCAGGGATGGGCTCGTCAAACCTCGCAATTACCGTAGGAGCTACCGACGATATCAACACCATTGACCGAGAAGACGATACGGTGGCTTCGTATTCATCCCGTGGTCCTCGCCGTGACAATGGCGACAGCAACCCCCTCAACGAACTCAAGCCCGAAGTATCTGCTCCTGGGACGAACATTATACAAGCCGAGGGTTGCGTTACATCAGGCACATGCATCAATCTCTTAGGCGGGTCAGCAGAAGACAACGGCTACACCGGTCGTGGCTCTGGAACATCGTATGCTACACCAGCCGTTTCTGGAATTCTTGCCCTCATGATCGAAGCTAACCCGGACTTGTCCCCAGCGGAGATGAAAGAAATTCTGAAATTGACCTCAGAGCGTCGAGGGGAACCAACTCTCCCAGATGTTGACCCGTTCTGGAATCGAGATTTTGGTTGGGGGATGGTTGACGCCCTTGCAGCAGTTGAACTTTCCTTTTTCATGAAAGACAACAACCTCACCGGACAAGTTGACGTGACTTCTCAGGTTCACATCCTCAATTCATCCTTCAACCCAACCTCCGGGTTGCACGAAGTCCGGGGAATCGCTTGGGGCCAAGAAGGTTCAATTTCTGCTGTAGAAGGGCGTTTCGGCCAGGGTGAATGGATGCAAGCAACCTACGAGGTTGTCGAAGGCGGTCTCGGCGCCTTGCAGCGGTTTGAATGGGTCATGGCCTTTCACCCCAGCGCTGTTGCTAAGGGCGAACAAACACTTGAGGTTCGAGGTCTGAACAGCGAAGGAATCTCTTCCTTGCCTGTATTCACCACGATGGAAGGGGCCGGTAGCGGAACGGAGAACTTTGGCGGGTTCTCGTTTGGTACCTTCATGAGCATCACTACAATTCTATGCCTTCTCATCCTCGTTGGTTTGGTTTTCAAAGCACGAGCTGAAGAACCTCTTCTTCTCTATGGATTCGAAAAGACAGACGAGCCATCTCAAGTTCTTGACGCTGAACTGGTTCTTGACGAACCCTCCTCTCTAGAGGCTGAGGACTCGTCATAGCGATTGCATTCAAATGCGATACAGGAGTCGGGTTACCATGCGGACCTACAGCGACAGGGCTTTGGCCATCCAACCCACTGGGGTTCGCAAAATGTTTGACCTCGCAGGAGACGATGTCATCTCGTTTGGTTTGGGGGAGCCCGATTTCCAACCGCCTCGGGTTGCTATTGATGCCTTTTATCAGGCCATGCTGGACGGCCATAACAAATATACAACCACTGCTGGAATGCCTGCTCTTCGTCAGAAAATTGCCGACTCATGGACCTCTTATCAAGCTGGGATGACGGAAGAAAACGTCTGCATGACCATGTCTGGAACAAACGCACTTCTCAATTTGTTCATGACCTTGGTCAATCCCGGTGAAAACATTCTCCTTCCAGAGCCGTATTTCCCCCTTTACGGTCCAGATGCTACTCTTGTGGGCGGGGAAAGCAAATACTATCCGTGCCTCTTTGAGAATGAATTTGTCCCAAGGGTGGAAGACCTCGAAACCCTCGTTGACGAAAAAACGGTTGCTATTCTCTACAATTTCCCGAGCAATCCCACCGGAGGCACACTCAACGAGAGCCAACGGGATGATTTGCTGGCTTTCGCCAAAAAGCATGACCTATGGATTATTTCAGATGAAGTCTATGATCGGATTGTATTCGAAGGAGCGCATGTTTCGTTCATGGGAACCGATTACGACAAACTGATGGTTGTCAATTCTTTTTCGAAGACCTTTGCGATGACGGGCTGGAGAATTGGTTACATTATCTCGCCGAACCTAGAAGCGATGAAGGAGGTCATTAAAATTCAATACTACATCTCAGCCTGCTCAAACGATGCCATGCAACATGCGGTTTTGGAGGCGATGGAGAAGGCCAACGATTATCCTTCAATGATGGCTGAAGAATTTAAACAACGCTGCGACCTCATCGTTGACCGGCTCAATGCCATGCCTGGAGTCGAATGCCAGAAACCCAAAGGAGCAATCTACGTCTTTCCAAAGGTAACCGTTGATGGAATGAATTCCCAAGAAATAGCCATGGAATTGTTGAAAGATGGCGTTCTTTGTTCACCTGGAAGTGCCTTTGGACCTTCAGGGGAAGGTCATCTTCGTTTTGCTTACACCATTAGCCAGGAAGATATTTCACGAGGAATGGATAAGGTTGAAACGACGCTCCTTCGGCTCCAAAATGCGTGATGGTGGTAGCAATGTCAATGATTGGTTCTATCGTGATGTTCTCCATCGGTGGTCTCATTGGACACATTGGTCCACGCCTTCCCACTCTCTACATGACTCGCGCTAAGGGGTTCAATGTGCGCTTTCCGCCCCACCCGCATCCCGTCCCACTGTCTCCGTACCTGACCCAACGTGTCCTCCACATGCGTTCTTTTTACTGGTCGAGCATGATCATCGCAATCGTTACGCTCTTTTTTGGTGCGGTTAGTTTGAAATGGGGTTCAGCATCTTTTGGGTTTGGCTTGTGGGTGGCTACCAGTTGGATGGTGCTCTCTCGACTTCAAAACGCAGTTGGGGGCAGTGGTGCTCCATGGACCCGTGAGATGGCATTTGGCCTTCAAACAATCATGGACCGTTCTGCTTCCAGTGACGCCTGCTGCGACGAGGCAGAACCTGTTTGGATGCCGGGTGAAATAGCCTGCTCAGCATGCGGTACCGTGCTTGACCCTCGTCCACGACCGGATTTAGGACGGCCTCGGAAAGATGGAAAATTGATGGGTTCACTTCGCATGCTGATCTCCGATGGATATCCTCTCGCAGCCGCTCCGGCATTGGATACAACTTCTGAAGAATAGGCCTTTTTTTCTTTGGCGAAGGGGAACCTTTGAGATGAAGAGGTCAGGGTTCTAACTTATGGCGAGGCAAACCACCAGCGGTCCTCTCGCCGCTCGACTTGTTCTCACCATGCAACTGGTGGCTCAAATTTTCCTCACACCTTTGGTGGCGTTTGCTTTGACGTATCTTTTGATGTTCAACATTGGAGGTGGGCAAATGTCAATTAATGTTGACGTTAACATGATTCCATGGATTGGCATTGCCTCTCTGCTCTACGGTATGCTCGCGCTCATACTTGCGCTTGGGATGGGTGGATTCTTGCCGAATACCGTCATTGAACATGGTGGTTGGAGGCATGCAATGGGTCTCTCTCGAAATGTTCGCAATTCAACCAACCGTTATTTGACTCGGAAAAAGTACATGTCCTCTTCTCATGGGAAACTCTCGCTTTTGGTTCATGACCGCTATCAAGAAGGGCATACTTTGTGGGCAATTCGGGGTTCATTGGTCTTGCTTGCTGTGCCGTTTCAGGTCTTGCTTGCAACCATCCCACTTGCATTGGTCCTGCTCTTTCCACGGGATTTAATCCATCAAAACCGTCAACTTGAACTCGCCCTTATGTTGTATGCAATGTGCCTTTTCTGTGCGATCCGTGTATTCCCATATTTCGCACGTAAATACATCTCCTTGGCCTCCTTGGCCCGTAAGTTCCTCGGCGCAACCATGAAAATAACCTGGATCTTCCCCGTGTTCCTGCTTTGGTCAATGGGTCAGTTTTCTACTTGGATTGTACACCGTTGGATGGGAAAAGACCTTTCATTAAACATACAATTTGAAAAGGAATTGTTTGAATCGTTGATTTCGGCTGGCCCGATTCCTGAAACCTCGTTTCTCAACTTACTCACGGCCTTGGCGGTGATGCCTATGGCTGCCTTTACTACACTGGCTGTTTTGGGTGGGGGTTCGGGTTCTCCACCTGAGTGGATGCGAGCCCTTCATCTTGATGAAGAGGAGGACTCGGAACAAACAGCTGTTACCGGTTCACTGGTCGACCGTCTTGCTGCGGCAAACGATGCATCAACGCCCCCCCATACACCAGCGGTTGTTCAACAAGTGATTGTGCCGGTGGCGGTACCACACGAGTTGGTCCATCAGGCTGAAGGGCCATCGCCGAGTATGATTCAGGAACCTTTGTCCCCACTGGACGGCCTTGACCTTGACCTCTTTGAGCCCGAATCCGACCCATTTTTGGACGAAGGGAAATCTCGAACAACACCGTCTCATAACGATGCCGTTATTCGTGGATTTGATGCACACAAAGAATCAAAGTGACCTCGAAATTTAAATTCAGCGTCCCGACCAAGAAAAGGCCACATTCTTATGCTCAATCATGTTGGCTCACTCTGTTGATGAATATGCGCCGAATGACTCCCTTTACTCTTGTCATCTTGATGCTCCTCCAGTCCTTTGCTTTGATGATTGCTCCCCCGGTGGAAGCAGCATCTGGTCGTGGCGGAACAAACGACGACTACACCGTCAAGACCATTTCTCTCGGAAATTCCAGTGCCATGGCCTCTCAATGGATTCAATCTGATGGAACTGTGTTGGATTACATCTTCATTGATCAATCCATAGAAATCAAGATTACAGTCCAACGGTTTGGAACGGGTGCCATTGGTGAATCCGCCCCAGTCATGCTCGAAGTGGTTCATCCGATTGGATTCGTTATGGAAACGTATACTTGGAATACTGCTCCTCTCACCGGAGGTCAACAGGATGTTTACTCCATGGCATGGACTCCTACCGCAGCCCATTCAATTCTCAACACATCATCCAACGACTTGACAGGCGGCCTCATTCTTCGTGCGACAGTCGCCTTTGGTGACGATTCGCGAAACGAAAACGATGTCAAAGATGAAACCGTGCCGGTTGCCGTCGCATCTGACCCTTTTGACGGTACCACGACGGGAGCCTCAACCTACTTCTCAGGAAAATACCCTGCAAGCGGTGGCGGAGCGGTTGCTACCGGTTCATGGACTACGGACAACGGCGCAAGTGCCGTTGGATCAAAGCATTGGCGTCATTCCGATGAGGGAAGCAACTATCCTTCCAACGCAGAAGCAACCCGTTTGTTCAACGGCCATCTGATGACCGGGCAAACCTGCGGGGCAGACTCGACTCTTGACGGCGAAATCAGTAATCTCTACCTGAATTACATTTGCAGGTCGTTGTTCTACTCCAACGAATACGTCTCCAGCCAGTATCACATTCAAGCGTGGGGCAGCATGTCCACAGGAGACTCGGTTTCTCTTGAATTATGGCGAGGATCCGGTAACCTTGACGATGATTACGAATCCATTTCTTGGGACATTTCTCAAGGGAACCCAAGTGCGGCACCGGGTCAATGGAGCAACATTTCATGGGACCCGCAAGAATCATGGGTCCAGATCCCAAACTTGGCCAACCCTGATGTCTTCCTTGGTGGCAACTCTTACTCATTTGGTTTGCTCTTCACATCAGATTCAAGTTCAGCAAGTGAAGGATTCCACGTTGACGACTTGATTCAATTCGGAGTCAGTAAGGTGAGCGACTACACGGTGGACCTGCAGTGTGACAATCCAAGCAGTGGAAGTTATACCATTGCACCCAACCAAATGGCCATCCTCCAATGCTCATTGACCAACAACGGTTACTCTCCAGCAACCATTCGTGTTGAGACCAACGTGAGCAACGCTTCATGGATGGTTCCGTTCCCGATCATCCGCATGGACATTGACGGAAGCAGCAACCACGGAACAAACGTCATCATGCCGGTATTGGGTGCCGGTGAGACCGTTGATTTCTGGGCTAACCTGACCGTTCCAGCAGGTGCAGATGTTCAGCAACAAACATGGAACCTCTGGCTCAGCGACGCAAGCAGTGCACAACTCGGTGAAAAGGCCCGTCTTGAAATGGACCTTGCGGTGAGCGAGCAGTTTGGTGTTGCCCTGACCTCAACCGTTGGTTTGCTCGCAGCTACGATTGGACCTGGCATGTACGATACTATCGACTTTGGTCTTCAAAACACTGGAAACAAGGACGCTGCATTCAACCTTATCACCTCATTTTCAGACACCACAACTCCTGGAGGGTGGTCTGCTACCGTACTCAATGAAACAGGAGTTGTACTCCCCAACCCAATTGTGCTTGCAAAGGGAGAGCGAATTGACTTGACGCTCAACATCACCGCTCCCGACCTCGCACCGCCGGGGCCAGTTTCGTTCAACCTGCGGGCCAGTTGCCCTTCATGCTCAACACCTCTCTTCGGTACGGACCAACTTGTCCGTAACATCGAAGTCCCCGTTTTGAGAGACGTTCAATTGGAAACCGAAGAATACACGTTGACCGGCTCGGCTAATGGAAACGGACGTTCCATCATTGTGAACATCTTTAATCTAGGAAATGATGATGAACAATATGATTTGAGCATCCTCCAGAGCAACTGGAGACTCCAAGCTTCACTTCCAGCCACAGAGTCTCCGGTACTTGATGCGTGGGATGGCGAGGGTGCCTTTGTCCTCCGACTTGCTATGCCTGTTGGCCTTACTCCAGCCCTTTACACGGTCAAGGTGATTGCAACCAACGTCGCAGACCCAACTGTATCAACCTCGATTGACATCTCAGTTGACATTCTTGACACGGCAGCAGTATTCGTCTCTGACGAACAAACGGGCCAATCTTACATTCCAGGCGATCCCGCCCAAACCATGGCCTTTGAAGTTCGTAACGATGGTAACAGTGCTGACCGCTTTGATATGACACTCAATAACCCTCTGGGTATGCAAGCTGCATTCACCAATCTAGTCAACGGCCAAACCCCAGAGATTGATGTTGGTGCAAGCTTTAACGTCACGGTTGAGTTTTCATTCCTCGCAGGTGCAGAAGGCGATTTGACACTTGGAGTCATCGCAACAAGTTCGTCAGATGACACGGTCAGTGCAACCGGCCAGGCAACCTACCTCGTTGGGTCGCAAAACTGGTTGAAGATTTACACCATCCAACCTCTATCCATCAACGAAGAAGGGGAATACGAGGTCACGGTTAGGGTGAAGAATCAGTACACTACCCCGCAAGTTGTTGTTATGGAATTGGACGATTCAGAAACCAAGTCGTGGTTCCAAACAAAAATCGGCCGAATGGACCGAGATTTCTCCTTGGGATTGAACGAAGAGCGAGAAGTCACATTAACGATCGAAGTGACTGAAACCACCTTGAAGAACCTTAATTCTGAAGTCTTCGTTTCAAATTTGACCATTTGGGCACGCTCCGAAACGGTCAGTGATGCTGCTAATGGCCTCCTTGAAGTCACCCTCCTCAAGCAAGGTTCTGATGCAGTAGATGCTGCTGACGACGCTGGTTCAGGATTCCCACTGGAGGAGATTGCTCTTTGGGGTGTGTTCCTGTTGATTCTCGTTGGTGGTGTTCTTGTCCTTTTGACCATCATGCGCAGTGAGGAAGAAGAAGATGAATACAAAAACTGGGGCGAAGATGGATATGAAGACAGTCTGTCAGCAAACTACGGCGCAGTCGCTTCAGCCCCAACCGTTCCCGTTGCAGGGGCACCTTCGCCAGAACCGATTCCTACAGGGGCTCCTCCGGCAGCACCCGCACCCGCTCCTGAACCTGCTTCGGCAACGGTTGACGATGGGATGCCTCCACTGCCTGCAGGAGGTCTACCAAACGGTTGGACGACGGAACAGTGGAAGCATTACGGCCAACAATGGCTTGAGCAGAACGGACAAGCTTGAAGCCGAAACCCCACGATGACCCAAGCGTAGGGTTCAAGGCACAGTCAGCCTCGCAGGGTTTGCCGGAGGCACTATCATGTACGGAAATGGACAAGCCCCTATCTTCATCCTCAAGGATGGAACACAACGAACTCGTGGACGAACTGCTCAATCGAATAACATTGCTGCGGCTAAAGCCGTCGCTGATGCCGTTCGCTCAACGCTAGGCCCAAAAGGTATGGACAAGATGCTTGTTGATTCAATGGGCGACGTCGTCATTACAAACGACGGTGCAACCATTCTGAAAGAAATGGACATCGAACACCCAGCGGCTAAAATGATCATTGAGGTCGCAAAAACTCAGGAACAACATTGCTATGATGGTACAACCTCCGCTGTGATTCTTTCAGGAGAGCTTCTCAAGCGCAGTGAGGATTTGATTGAACAAAACGTTCATCCAACAGTCATCTGTGAAGGATTCCGTCTTGCTGCAGAACGGGCCATTGGACTTCTTGAAAATCACGGCATATCCACTGAAAACGATGATAAAGTGCTATTGGAAGTCGCAAAAACTGCACTTACTGGAAAGTCTGCAGGTGCAGTGAAGTCGTTTATGGCTGATATTTGTGTCCGGGCAGTAAATGCGGTTGGGCTTACAGAAGATGGAGAACGATTGGTTGACTTGTCCGACATTAAGGTAGAGAAGCGTCAAGGCGGCTCCATCAAAGATTCAACATTGATCGATGGCATTCTCTTGGATAAAGAGCGTGTTCACGCAGGAATGCCTCGAGTCATGAGCAATGCAAAAATAGCCTTGGTCAACTCGGCGATTGAAGTCAAGAAGACCGAAGTCGATGCAAAAATTCAGATCACCGACCCGAACCAACTCGCTCTGTTCCTCGAAGAAGAAGAGAACTACATTCGCAATTTGGTCAATACGATTGAATCCGCTGGGGCTAACGTGTTGGTATGTCAAAAAGGAATTGATGAGTTAGCGCAACATTATCTCTCCAAGAAGGGAATTTTCGCTATTCGTCGAGCCAAGAAATCCGATATGGAAGCGCTTTCAAAAGCAACTGGCGGGACCATCATCACCAACCTCGAGGACATGAACGAGTCGGACTTGGGTCTTGCAGCCCGTGTTGAAGAAAAGAAAATCGGCGAGTCGAACATGACCTTCGTGACAGGATGTCCTGAAGCCAAATCTGTTTCCGTTCTTCTCCGCGGTGGAACCGAGCACGTTGTTGATGAAATTCGCCGTGCTTTTGACGATGCAGTCGGAGTTGTATCCGTCGCATGGGAAGATGGAGCAGTCCTAACTGGAGGCGGTAGCGTTCTTGCAGCGCTCTCACGAGACTTGCGGACCTTCGCTGAAACCGTGGGTGGGCGTGAGCAAATGGCCATTGAAGCCTTTGCCTCTGCTTTGGAAATCATTCCTCGTACCTTGGCGGAAAACGCCGGTCTTGACCCGGTAACAACGCTCATTGAATTGCGCAAAGCCCATGCTGACGGCCAATCCTTTGCAGGAATTAACGTCTATGAAGGTGGCGTAGTGGACATGAACGAGGCCAATGTCGTCGAACCTCTCCGCGTTGTTGAACAAGCGATTCAGTCTGCAACGGAAACAGCGATCATGATTTTGCGTATTGATGACGTAATTTCATCCAAGGGCGTCCCCATGGAAGGCGGCATGGGTGGCATGGGCGATTTCAACATGTGATGTGGCCCTTAGTCACTGCAATTTTTCGCTGAGAAAAATGAACTACAGAAGCCTTATTTTGTCACGGGGAGATAATAACCTTCAAAGGCCACTCAAGGGTGGGAAGATTGCTCACAGAGTGTGAGCAAGGGGTCTTCCGATGGCAGTTGTCGCAAAAGTATGGATTGACGAGGATTGCATCACCTGTGATGCATGTCAGGATATTTGCCCTGAAGTATTCGAGGTCACGGACGACTCATCGATGATTTTAGCAGCTGTTCGGACCGACGGGCTATTTGACCGAAACGAAGGCGGTTCGCTGCTTACAGGTACACTTGGCGCAGAACTCGGAGACATTATTCTTGAGGCTGCGGAAGCTTGCCCAGTTGAAGTGATTAAGTTTGAACTCGTTGGCGATGGTGCTGCGGTAACAGAGGTTGCAGCAGAAGCGCCAGCAGATATCGCTCCTGCGGCTGTGGCCGCAGTTGCTCCAGCGGCTGGTGCCTCGGACGAACTGAACGCAGTCTTTGCAGGCGACCGCACAATCAACATCCTGTTTGGCTCTCAGACAGGGAATGCAGCAGGTCTTGCCGAAAAAACAGCAAAGATGGCTGGTAATTACGGATTAGAAGCAAAAGTAGTGGATATGGATGGACTCGATCCAGCCAGTTTGGCTTCGATGAAGCGTGTAATGATCATCACCTCCACGTGGGGCGAGGGTGAAATGCCCGACAACGCCGAATCTGCCTGGAATGCAATCAACGCGAACGGACCAGGTCTCGGAAGTACCCACTTCTCGATATGTGCAATCGGAGATTCATCCTATGACGAATTCTGCAAGGCCGGTCATGACTGGAACGGAAAACTCGCTGCATTGGGCGGGAAAGAAGCCCACCCATTGCAAGAATGTGACGTTGATTTTGACGCTCCATGGCAACTTTGGGTCAATGAAGCCCTCCCCCTCCTTGCCTGCGTTGATTCGTCTGGAACTTTGCAAGTTGAACTCCTTGAAGAGATGAAAGCCTACGGGTCAGGTGATGACGACGATGCAGTTGAAGGCGATTTCACACCAGGCAAGATTGTTCGTGAAGAATTGACCATCACGCTTGAATTGTTCAGGTACTGCCCAGAAGCAGCAGAATCCGGTTGGGACACACTCACTTGCAGTGTCCCTGGCCACGCAACCGTCCAAGACCTTCTCATCTCCATGCAACAAGATGTTGATGGAAGTCTTGCATTCCGTAGAGGAAGCGGTGCTGGAACTCCAACCACTGGTATTCGTGTTAACGGACGTGTCGCACTTTCCGACTCAACGATGATCGCTGACCTAACTTCCGATGGCGGGCGAGTTCGTGTTGAACCTCTACCCGGCCACCCAGTCGTTCGAGACCTCATCGTTGATACTTCCCGCTACGAAAACCATCGAAGCCGAGCCGAACCATGGATGAGAACAGACCCTCGTGAAGGCGAACGTCTTCCATCAGGTGCTGCACTTGGGACCATGGAACCTGCGCTTGCAACAGCTCTCCACCTCGCAGGCGACGTCCAGTCCTTCCAACTCATTCAAGCAATGTCGGACACATTGGCTCACGATTCCCACTACGAGGGACCTGGTGTTCACTTCCAACAATGGTTGCGTGCAAAGGACCCTCGTACCGGTCAAGAACAACGTCGGAGCATCATGAATTCACTCTTGCAAAGGGACGGTGTATGGTCCGAAGCAGACCATGCCAGTTTGATGCGCTTTGGCGAAGACGGTCGTCTTGCAGCACACAGTCTGAATGAAGCCCGTATGCAGTTGCTCAACCAAACCAAGTACGCTGGAAAGCATGGTCGACTGGTCAAGTGGTATGGACGCAGCGTCAAATGGACCGGTAAGGTCAACGAAACGACGCTTTACCGGCAAGTTCTCGGTCCTCTCGGACTTGTGGGCAACGTCTTCAGTGGAGTATCGGCTCGTATGGCCCTCGCATTCACGCGAAACGGTTCTCCGCCCATTCGCAGCTTGCAATCCCTTCTGCTTCCACCTGCGGGCCTGGGACGTATTCCCAATATGATCAATTCAAAGGTTCACGATTACCATGAAGTCGTCTCGCTCTTCAATGAGATTGACCAAAGATTCTGAGGTGAGATGATGGCGAAAATCACATACTATCCCGGAAATGTTGCTCGTGCTGGGGCTTCGGAGGTTGAGGACATGATTCAACCGCTCTGCAGAGCCTTGAACATTCAACTCGTTGAACTTCCTCGTTCAAGCAGCGATGGTGGAAACATCATCAAACAGGCAACTCCAAAACTGCAAGACGCATTGGTGGCCCGCAATCTCGCCCTTGCAGAAAACAAAGGACTTGATGTTTTGACCACTTGTGCTAGCAGCCACGCAATCATGTGCAACACTGCACAAGACATGGCTCGAGACCCGGTTTACGCCAGTCAGATCAACAATCTCGTTGTTCGAACGTCCAACATTGAATACACAGGAGAATCCAAATCATGGCATCTTCTTCACTATCTTGTAGAAGAGATTGGGCTTGAGAAGATTCGAAATGCGGTAAAGAACCCATTGAAGATGAACGTTGCTGCTTACTACGGCCCAGACATGCAACGTGAAGGTGCTTGCGGAAACGATGACCCGTTCATGCCTACTTACATGGAACAACTGTTCGAAGCACTCGGCGGTCATGCGGTTGACTACGATTCAAAATGCCAGAGTGTTGGGTCAACATCGGTTCTTAGTTTAGAAGATACATCACTCTCAATGACGGCAGCAGTACTCTCTGACGCTATTGATTCTGGGGCAGAACTCGTCGTGAGTGCATGCACCATCTCACACGTCAATTTGGATTCATATCAATCCAAAGCAGGTCGTGTTACGGGGAAGAACACCATTGTCCCGGTATGTCACCTTTCAGAAATTGTCGCATTCGCTTTAGGTTTCTATCCGGACCGCTTCGCTCAATTGCGAACTCGTGTACGTCTTATTGGCTCTTGATGTGGTTGTTTTCCTTCAAGAGTTCAAGAACTCGCTGGGCAACCTCTTCGGTGCATCCACTCTGTTTGATGAGCACATCTTCTGTTGCCGTGAATAACGCTCCTATGTGCGGTGAAAATGCATTCATGGTTTGCCGTTCCTCTTCGCCGACCCCACCAAGTTGGGACAGGGCGTGCTCGTAACACCGGTGAAGTTGTTGTTGTGCGCTTTCGAGCCATGGGTGAGGCGCTTCGGATTCAACCAAGAGTTGATCGATTTCATGTGCTGCTTCGTCCATAATCGTTTTCAACTCTTTTCCCGATAGGATTTCAGAATTGGCCATCTTATGAAATTCCTCCAGCAAATCCTGTTCTCTTTGGGTTGCAATAGAAACGAAATGAGCGGTTTCCATTGCATCTTTTGTCATCATCACTGGAATACCCATGTCGAGAGTGATGTGCGCCAATGCTCCAAGGACGGCATTTGGATGAAGGGCATAGCCGGTGTCGCCTCCGGTCTCAATCAATAGCATTGGTCGAGAAGCGCTTGCTCGTAGGCTTCGACATTGGCTAAGGAGTCTGCCGTCCTTAATTGAAGCCAATAAATCCCTCGCAGTCTTTCGTTCTATAAGAATCCGCTCGGAGATACGAAGGTCTCCGTGAGGGAGGTGTGTGAGCCGTGTCTTGAACCCAAGGCTCGCCAAATACGAAGGTAAAGTGGAATTCATTTCTCGGTGGTCAATGAGAATTTCATGACCGTGTCCATCAACGGAACTGAGTGAATAAATTTCTTCATCTGCTGCATTTAGTACGACGGAAATCGTTTGTTCGCTGATTCTTGGCACCTCCGAATCGGATTCAGGGGTTTTGAGAAATGAATCCAATCCCATTTGCTCCTTTGGGCGCCGTTGCTTTGGAGTCAGAGGTGGCGCAGTTCTCGGTATGTGCTTCCGCCCTCCCTTAGCCACCAAATTTGATCGTTGGAGTTGGTCGTTTTCTTCCGGTTTGTGGAGTTCAGTTTCTCGGTTAAGAAACAATACCGCAGGCAGCGTCTCCTCGCCGTCAACGACTTGAAAGAAATCCAATAGGCCTGATAAATCTCCATATTCGTTCAAGAGTTTTTTCTGACGAACCAACTTGTCAACCAATCGGTACATGTTCTTCTCTTGATGCTTGGAGGCAGAATGGATGTAGACATCACGGGTTTCTTTTGTGATCAATACATGAACGGAACCTGCACGCTGACGTGCAGTTCTTCCTCGTCGTTGAATCGCACGTATGGCACTCGGGACCGGTTCGTAAAGAATGACGAGGTCAGCTGCCGGAACATCCAATCCTTCTTCTCCAACTGAGGTGGCGACAAGAACATTGATCTCTCCATCTCTAAAACGCTTTAATTGGGCCAACTGTTGTTTTTGAGTCATTCCTTTTTGTGCCCCGCGCGAGGATTGGCCAATGAATTGGTCGGGTTTGAGCCCTTCAATTGAACTTAATCGGGTGACGAGATTGCTTACCGTGTCTCTAAATTCGGTGAAAACGAGAATTTTTCCATCCGGCTTTCGTCCGATTTCATCGATCACAAGGCGTTCTACAACCGAGGTTTTGGGATGTAATTCTTCAATGTCCGCCAGTGATTTGCGCAGTTCATGAATCACAGGAAGAGCGAGCAAGCGATTGGTTTTCCTTCCTTCACGCCCCTCTATTTCGGCACGCTCTAAGAACGAGCGAGCTACATCCGTGCCTTGTGTTTTGAGAAGATTGACAAGCATGTGCATCCGGCGCAAATCAGCCACCCTTCGCGCAGCATCGTATCCACGAACGTCTCGTTGCTGTATGGCGCGACTTGCCCGCAACTGTGCTTTTTCGATATCACCGGACGAAACATGTTCTTTGGGGGCAAGGAAGCCGAGTTGTTGCAAATGCTTCACTTCGGATGAAAAATGAGCTTCCAGGGGAGTGATGAGGACACTGAGTGCAGGGGGGAGGTCAATGAATTCTTCATGGATGTTCATGTCCACGTCAAAGGGTTTGACGAGGGGCTCATCTCGTTTTGAAACATCAAGTTGATTGACACCAAGGTTTCTCTGGACGTCCTCAATGTGTTGTGAATTCGAGCCAGGGCTTGCTGTTGCGGCTAAGACGCGACCATCGCTTCGGGCTCTTCGGAACAGTTTTCCAACTTGTGCATATGCATGATTTCCCGTAGCATGATGTGCTTCATCAACAATGAGGAGCCCGACTTCCATGAGGTCGATGGTGCCGCTTTGAGCATCGTTTCGGATGACCTGTGGAGTTGCCATCAGGATTCTCGCCTGCTCCCACAACGTTTTCCGTTTAGCAGGGGCCGTCTCGCCTGTATAGGCGATAATTTGCTCGTTTGGTAGATTGAGGTATTGCTGGGCCATACTCCTTTGCTGGTCAACCAAACCGGTTGTTGGGGCGATGAGAATGATCTTTTCAGCCCCCTTGCGCAGGTATTCGGCCATTACCATCCACTCTACGGCAGTTTTACCAAATCCCGTGGGCATCACCATCAAGGTTGATGCGGAGAGGCACCGTTCAAGGGAGCGGATTTGGTATGCCCTTGCCTCAACACCGTCGTGTAGGAACGGATGTTGGACGGTAGGCATTGCCCCTACTTCCCGTCAAGGGTTCAAAAGGATGATGTGGAGAGAAGATGGTAACTGAAAGTGTCGGCTTCCTGATATTTCAAATCAAAAGGTTTGAAGACCTTCAATTCCAATGGCGTCACACGCATTCCCCTCGTGTGCCGGACCGAACCGCATATATACGGGAGGTAAGTCGGAGGGTTGCTCAAAGGTGAGTAGCCAGACACACTGGGCCATCCCCCGAGGATCCCAACTGGCCTTTTCCCCACTCGTGGGAACGGGACTCCGTGTCACGGCTTCGACACTGTATGTGCCCTCGTACGCCCCTTCGGTGGGGCCAATTCGTTGTAGAAAATAATGGAGGAATCCAAGATGGCAAAACGAAACCACCCACGCCGTGGATCGATGGCGTTCAGCCCGCGCAAGCGAGCGAGCCGCACATTCGGACACGTCAAGTCGTGGCCCACAACCGATGCAAGCGAAGTCCGAGTGCAAGGATTTGCTGGCTGGAAAGCCGGCATGACCCACATTTTGGCTCGTGATTTAAACCCCCGAAGTACCTCTGCAGGACAAGAAGTTCGCGTTCCTGTGACTGTCGTTGAATGCCCAAAGATGCGCATTCTCGGCGTCCGTGGCTACCAGATGACCCCCTACGGCAAGCAAGCTGCAGGCGAAGTTTGGGCCGACGCAGAGAAGATTACTGAAGCATTCCCCGAACTCTTCAAGAGAGTTCCAACACGAAAGGTGCACGACGCAACCAAACATATGGAAAACCTGGTCAATGCAGACCTTTGCGAAATTCGCCTGATCGTATCCACTCAACCAGGAGCACTTGCAAGTGTTTCTACCAAGGTCCCCGACGTTATGGAGATGGGATTGGACGGAGGTTCCTTTGAAGACCAACTCAACTGGGCCAGCGAACACATGGGCGAAGAATACTCCTTTGCTGATGCATTTGAAGAAGGTATCCTTACCGACATTGTTGCGGTTACTAAAGGATACGGATGGCAAGGTGTTATCAAGCGATTTGGTGGAAAACTTCAATCACACAAGAACTCAAAGAAACGCCGACAGCACGGAAACATGGGTGCCTTCGGTGACGGGTATGTTCGAAAGACCATCCGTCAAGGTGGTCAAACTGGATACCACCAGCGAACAGAGTACAACAAGCGCATCTTGCGAGTTGCCAACCCTGAAGATCATTCGATTACACCGTCCGGTGGTTTCCTCCACTACGGCGAAGTCAAGTCCGATTACATCCTCGTTAAGGGAAGTGTCCCTGGGCCTGCAAAGCGTCTTATTCGATTCCGAGACGCAACCCGTGGTTCAGACCGCACACTTCATGATTACGAAATCACCTATGTCAGCACGGCATCAAAGCAGGGGGCCTGAAGATGAAGGTCGCTGTAAAGGATATCGTGAATACCATTACTCAAGACGAGTTGGATGCAGGAAAACTTACTGTGCTCTTTGATGTTGAAGTTTCAGAAGGTTCCAAGATGACCCTTCCTGAAGCGTTCAGCACCGAAATCCGAGAGGACTTGGTTAAACTTGCAGTTGCATCCAGTCGTGCGAATCGCCGACAACCCTACGGTTCCCGTCCTCATATCGGTAAGCGAAAGCCCATGTCCGGTATGAAGCACTCCGTCGAATGGTGGGGCAAGGGCCGTGGTGTGTCTCGTATCTTGCGACGCACAGGACAGCGCCGTGGTGCTCAAAACCCGCACACATTGGGTGGTCGCCGAGCTCACGGACCTAAGGTCGAGAAAGATTGGTCCCGCAAACTCAACCAAAAAGAACGCCAAGCCGCTCGTGACTCAGCTCTTGCAGCAACGGTATCTATGGAAACCGTATCTGCTCGGGGTCACCGATTTGACGAAGATGTAGAGCACCTTCCAATCATTCTTGGAAACTACTCCGAAGTCGTTGATGGCAAGACCACTGAATACGACATTGAATCCTTCAACCATGGCTCAGCAACCCGAAAGGCTGCGGCCATCTTTGAACAACTCGGATTGGGCCCAGACCTTGACCGTGCCCGAAGCGGCCGAAAGATTCGTGCCGGTAAGGCTACCATGCGTGGACGTGTCCACAAAACTCCTAAGTCGGTTCTCTTGGTTGTCAAGGAAAAGGCTGGACTCGCAAAGGCCGTGCGCAACCTACCCGGTGTTGACGTCGTCGCAGCTAAGGATCTCTGTGCAGAGGACCTTGCTCCTGGTGGCGCCCTTGGTCGGCTGACCGTCTTTACGAAATCTGCTTTGGAGGCAATGAACTGAGGTGATATCATGAACGCATACGACATAATCATTCAACCATGGCTCACTGAGAAGTCCATGGAAGCTCGAACGACCGAGCAACGCCTTGAATTCATTGTTCGCCGAAGTGCAACAAAGTCCCAAATCGCACGTGCTGTTGAAACCATCTTCGATGTTGAAGTCGCTAAGGTCAACGTACGTAACTCAAAGCACGGCAAGCATGCATCAGTCAAGCTTGCTGAAGGCTATGACGCAGAAGACGCTGCTATGCGTCTAGGAGCATTCTGAGGTGATTTATCATGGGTAAGAGAATTCGAGCACAACGAAAAGGTTCCTCACCACGCTACCGCGTGGCGAGCCACCGATTCCCTGGAAAGAACCGCATGCCTCGTGACAAAGACGTGGTTTGTGAAATTACAGAACTGGTTCACAGTCCTGTTCACAGCGCCCCCCTCGCACGTATGAAGACACCGGATGGTGACACAACACTGGTTGCAGCTACCGAAGGGATTTCCATCGGCAGCAAAATCGCAATCGGTGACAATGTTGCCCTTCGTCCTGGGAACATTACCGAAATCGGTAACATTCCTGAAGGAACCGCCATCAACAATCTTGAACTACGCCCCGGCGACGGTGGAAAGGTTGCTCGATCTGCAGGCAATTCCTGTATGGTTGAGGCACGTGTTGGAGATATGGTGCGCATTCGTCTGCCTTCTGGTTCCCTCAAGGAACTGTCGACCAAGTGCCGAGCCACCATTGGTGTGCTCGCTGGCCACGGTCGTGAGGAGATGCCTCTCCGAACTGCTGGTGCAGCATACTACAAGGCGAAGGCCCGTGGTAAGCTTTACCCGCACGTTTCTGGTGTCGCAATGAATCCAGTGGACCACCCGCACGGTGGTGGAAACCACCAAGCTGTTCACGGACCGAACTCCGTCGCTCGTGGTACGCCACCGGGTGCTAAGGTTGGTTTGATCGCACCGAGCCGTACTGGCCGAGGACGAGGTAAGAAAATTTGAGGTGATGATGTATGGCACGTAAGAAGAAGTCCTTTATGACCCCCAAAGCAAGCCGACGTAAGGCACGTAAGCGCCTATCAACCACGTCAGCACGAGTCAAGAAAGAATTCACATACCGCGGATTCACTCTTGAGCAACTCGAAGCCATGCCCCTATGGCCTGACGAGAGCAGCGAAGACTACATTGTTGGTCTTCTGCCTTCCCGAGCCCGTCGCAGCATGGGCCGTGGAATGTCTGTGGAAAACGAGCATTTCCTTGCTCGCATGAACCGATCGGGTAGCCGTACCATGCGTACGCACCGCCGAGACATGCCGATTCTTCCACAATTCGTCGGTCGACGTATCGCCATTTACAACGGACAGCATTTCGTTGAGGTCGAAGTCAAACCAGAGATGATTGGACATTATCTCGGTGAATTTGCTGTGACACGCCGTGGCGTAGCGCACAGTGGACCCGGTGTCGGTGCAACCAAATCGTCAAAGCACGTTCCATTGAAGTGAGGTGAAAAGATATGTCAAAACGAAACCAAATGGACCGTCGAACCCGACGTAAACAACTCCCTCAATCTGGATACACTCAGTTGTTGCAAGGCAGCCGCCTCGCTACTGCTCGCTCAGTGCAAGTTGACATGCACGTGAAGCACTGCTTCGAAGTATGCCGTGCCATCAAGAACAAGACTGCTGGCGAAGCAATTGCCTTCCTTAACCAAGTTCTCAAGATTGATTCCAACCGTGCAGATGTTCGCCGCAAGGCAGCGGCTGTCCCCTTCCGTCTCGGAAGTGGAAACAAGCGCAAGCGTCGCTCAGGACCTTCCATGGTCGGACACCGAAAAGGTGGAATCGGACCTGGACGTTTCCCAGTGAAGGCTTCTCGTGAAATCATTAAAGTGATCGAGAGCGCAATGGA
Source organism: Candidatus Poseidonia alphae (assembly GCF_943787815.1). NCBI lineage: Archaea > Methanobacteriati > Thermoplasmatota > Candidatus Poseidoniia > Candidatus Poseidoniales > Candidatus Poseidoniaceae > Candidatus Poseidonia > Candidatus Poseidonia alphae. The sequence goes on along the minus strand of NZ_CALSNW010000001.1, from coordinate 180,729 downwards.
AAACGCACGCTATCAATACGAAGATATTGATGCTGAAGAAATGCTCATTACGCACATTGCCGCTCATCGTGGTCGCATCCGCAAAGGATGGATTCCGCGAGCCCGTGGCCGTGCAACTCCAAGCAACCACTACCAAGTGAACTTGGAGGTCTTCCTCGAAGACATGAACACCACTGTCGACGAGTTGGAGGACGAATTCTGAGGTGACCATCATGAGTAAGAAAAGTATTGTACAAACCATCATCAATCGTAACGTAGAGCGTCAGCTCGTACGTGAGTTCCTGATGAAGAACACCAAGAAGTCCGGATTCGGAGGATTGGAAATCCGTCGAACTCCTGCAGGTACCGACGTTACTGTTCACGCAGAACGCCCAGGTATGGTCATCGGCCGCAAAGGAAAGATCATCAACGATCTACAAAGCCGCTTGAGTCAAGAGTTCGAACTTTACAACCCTAAACTCAAGGTTGAGGAAGTCAAGAAACCCGTCCTCAATGCTCAAGTCATGGCTGAGAAAATTGCAGCATCCCTAGAGCGTGGATGGTACCACCGCCGAGCCTGTCACAGTGCAGCCCAGAACATCATGGACGCAGGGGCTCGTGGAGTTATCGTAACCGTTGCCGGAAAACTCACCGGTTCCCGAAACCGAACTGAAAAGTACATTCGTGGACACGTCAAGTACTGTGGTGAAACCGCACTCCAGCACATGGACAAAGGTTACTCCGTCGCCGTCAAGAAACTAGGAACCATTGGAGTCACCGTGCAAATCATGCGCCCAGGCACCAAACTACCTCACGAAATCACCATCTTTTCCGAAGAGGAATTGAAGGTCCAAGCAGCACAAGCAGAAATCGAAGGAGCGGACGCACAATGAGTTTCGTGTCCAACCGTGAAATCGCTTCGATGAGTGCTGAGGCCCGAGAGGCTCGTCTTCTGGAACTCCAAGAGGAGTTGTTGCAACTTCGGGCTGAGAAGGCTCTTGGTGGTACTCCTTCCAACATGGGTGCATACAAGGCTACTCGCCGAAGTATTGCACGTCTAAAGACACACATGAGTAGTCAAAACTGAATTGAGGAGAGGTGAAAATTAACGATGGCTGCTATTTGTAACGTATGCGGACTCCCTGATGAGTTGTGCATCTGTCAAGAAATTGCAAAAGAGCAACAAAAAGCCATCTTATCCACCGACCGAAGACGCTATGGGAAAATCGTAACTAAAGTGGAGGGAATTGAAGATTCGGCAATCGACATCAATCAACTCGCAAAACTACTCAAAAACAAATGTGCAGCAGGTGGAACAGTTAAGGGACGATTGATTGAACTTCAAGGAGACCACAAAAAGAAAGCTGCTGAAGTACTCAAAAACAATGGATTTAACGTGGAGGTGAGATAAGATGGACATTTACAATCAAACATGGATCGGTCGTGAATTGACCGTACTCACCTCAACAGATTCATCCCTTGTCAATCGACAAGGATGCGTGGTTGATGAAACCCGCAACACTCTGGCTATTCGTGAAGGAGACCGAACGGTCACCCTGAACAAAGCCAGCATCACATTCACTGTTGGCGACCATCCGGTCGTCATCGAAGGGGCAATGGTGGGTCACCGCCCCGAAGACAGGATCCACCGAACATATAGGAAGGCGTGATACTATGCGAGATATTGGCATTGATGTAAAGAACCCCACCGGTGAGTGGGATGGGGATGAAAACTGTCCGTTTTACGGGACACTACGTCTGCGTGGACAAGTTTTGGAAGGTACAGTTTCCAGCACTGGGATGCAAAGTACAATCACCATCGAACGAAACAACGTGCGTTACATGAAGAAGTACGAGCGATTTGAGAAGCGAACCAGCGTCGTTTCCGCTCACTTGCCCACATGCATCGGCGAAGTTAACATCGGTGATACGGTCAAGGTCATGGAATGCCGCCCTCTTTCAAAGACGGTTTCATTCTGTGTTATTGAAAACTCAGGAGGTGTTGTCTGATGCGAGGAATTGCAGGTAAGCAAACCCGTGGTCTACCGACCGCAGCACGCCTCCACGTCGCTGATAACACCGGTGCTAAGGTCGTTCAAATCTTGAACGTTCTCAAGCTCGGTGGAACCATGCGTCGTTACCCCGCCGCAGGTGTGGGTGACATGGCAAAGGTGTCCGTCAAGAAAGGAACCCCCGACACCCGCCGACAAATGTTCAACGCCATCATCATCCGCCAACGCCGACCGTTCCGTCGTGTTGACGGTACATGGGTGCAGTTCGAGGACAATGCATGTGTCATTGTCAACGAAAAAGGAGACGTTCAAGGGTCCGATATCAAAGGACCAGTATCACGAGAAGCCGCAGAGCGGTGGCCTCGTATTGCTGCAAATGCAAAACAGATTGTTTGAGGGATGAACATGGTCAAAAGTATGAAACCAGGAAAACAACGAAAGGCGCACTTCAACGCGCCAATGCACGAAAAGCGCAAGCGAGTTGCGGCTCGTCTGCAACTTGCTAAGCCAGATGCACGGTTCGCCGGTGTTCGCACCGTAACCGTTCGTGTTGGGGATCTTGTCCAAACCACCCGAGGCGACCACGCCCACGGTGGGAAGCGTCACGGTGGAAAGCGCAACAACGAGCCTCTCACCGGAGCCGTTCTTCGCATTGATTCGGAGAAAGGCCGCTTGTACATTGAAGGAGTCAAGGCCAGTAAGGCCGATAACAAAGAAGAGGCGGTACCAGTTCACGCCTCGAACGTGGTTGTGATTCAACTTGATGAATCCGATCGCATGCGAATAGCAAAATTGACTGGTAACAGGAGTTGAACAAGATGAGCAGCCACCATTTGAAGCGCTTGGCCATGCCCCGTAGCTGGCCTTTGCCCCGTAAAACATCCATTTGGGTGACCCGACCTACGCCAGGCGCACACTCGCTTGAGCACTGCATGCCTGTTTCCCTAGTCATCCGTGACGTACTTGGACTTGCTAAGACCAGCCGTGAAGTTCGATTCATTCTTCACAATGAACTCGCCAAGATTGACGGTCGTGTTGTGAAAGACACTCGCCGTGGCGTTGGTTTGATGGACGTACTGTCCCTCGGAGAAGAGCATTACCGATGCGTCTTGGACCACAACGGTCGCCTGCGTTACCGAACCATTTCCGCTGATGAAGCCGCTTGGAAGATTTGCCGAATTGAAGGTAAAACGACCATCAAGGGTGGGCAGACACAACTCAACCTTCACGACGGACGAAACATCATTGTTGATGACCCAAGTCAATACAACACCGGTGACTCGCTCAAACTCGGTCTTCCAGAACAATCCATCGTTGACCACATCCGATTCGGAGAAGGCACACGATGCTACCTCATCGGTGGAGGCCACGTTGGTTCCACTGCTGATGTCAAGGAATACATCGTCAAGCGATCCAGCATGCCCAATGAGGTTCAGTTTGATTCCTTTGGTACTGTTACTCGTAACGTGTTCGCCATCGGTGACGCAAAGATGCCCCTCACGGAGGTGGCTGAATGAGTGAGACCGTGAACCCCATGGCGCAACTACGTGTGTCAAAGGTCTGTGTCAACATCGGTGTTGGCGAGGGTGGAGAACGCCTTCTCAATGCTGAAAATGTTTTGCAATTGGTGACTGGTGTCAAACCCCAGCGCACACTAGGGCGTATCCAAAACCGAGACCTCAAGGTTCGTTTGGGCATGCCTATTGGGTGCAAGGCAACCATGCGTAACAAGGAAGTCATCAACAAATTCCTAACCGACGCTTTCAATTGCCGTGATAACACCATTCCATCTTGGAACTTCGACAAACAAGGAAACCTTTCCTTTGGTGTCCGTGATTATACGGACTTCCCTGGACAGAAATACGACCCTGAAATCGGCATTTACGGCATGGACATCACCGTTGTTGTTGAACGCCCTGGCCACCGAGTCAGTCGCCGACGCCGAGCCAAGAGCAAGGTCGGAGATCATCACAGAGTCACACCTGACGAATCACGAGAGTGGTTCGTAGAACAATACAATATCAGTATCCTGGAGGAGTAAGAATGGCACGAGATCATGGAATTAGAATTGGAAGAACCCAAGGATGCCGACGCTGCAACCGCAAGCGTGGTATGATCCGTCGACACGGTCTACGACTGTGCCGCCAATGCTTCAGAGACGTAGCACCGGAAATCGGTTTTAAAAAGATGAATTGAGGAGTGGAAAAGTATGCAATTTGACCCATTAAATGACGCTCTTGTCAAGATTTACAACGCTGAACAAGCTGGAAAGTTCGATGTCGAACTCTCGCCCGCTTCCAAACTTCTTGGAAACGTGCTGACCATCATGCAATCCAAAGGCTATGTTGGTGACATTACCCGTGTTGAAAACGGCCGAGGCGACGCCTTTGTTGTTGAACTACGTGGAACGATCAACCGCTGTGGTACGGTAAAGCCCCGCCACAGTGTCCGTCGCCAAGAATATGAGAAGTGGGAGACTCGATACCTTCCTGCTCGAGACTTCGGTCTCCTCATCATGACGACCAACTCCGGCGTGATGCATCACTACGATGCTAAGGATGCCCGAATAGGCGGCAAATTGCTGGCCTATGTATACTGAGGTGAAGAAATATGGTAAAAATCGACAGAATCGAACACATCGTAACCATCCCTGAAGGCGTTAGTGCCGAAATCAGTGAAGATGGCGTCGTGACCGTTAACGGTCCAAAAGGAAGCCTTTCTCGAACCTTCGTGAGCACATTCATTGAAATGTTCCAGGACGGTTCAGGAATTACTGTGCGTGTGGATGTTCCACGCCGCAAACAACGTGCACTTGCAGGAACTTGGAATGCTCATCTTTCCAACATGGTCAAGGGAGTATCAGACGGATTCACTTACAATTTGAAAGCCTTCTACTCCCACTTTCCCATGACACTGGCCGTCAATGGAGACATCTTCAATGTCAACAATTACTTCGGTGAGCGTGTCCCACGGGCAGCAAAAATCCTTAGCGGCGTGAACGTTAAGGTATCCAATAAAACAGAGATTACAGTGTCGGGCATCGATAAAGAAGCAGTTGGTCAAACAGCAGCCAACATTGAACGATGCACGACCATCAAGAACCGAGACCGACGTGTCTTCCAAGATGGTATTTACCTACTAAACAAGGAGTGATTGAGATGGCAGAAGATTATGAATCAATGACCGTTGCCCAGTTGAAGGAAGTGCTCAAAGAGCAAGGCCTTCCGATTTCGGGTAAGAAAAGCGAACTGATTGCCCGTTTGGTGGATGCCAACGGTGGAGCAGACGCTGCAGATGAAACAACAGCAGATGCACCAGCAGAAGCACCTTCCGAAGACGGATGGGACGATGAAGACTGGGATGACGAGACTGAGGAAGTCTATGTTGTCAAGCAAAAGCCTGTTTTGGATGAAACCATGAAAGCCGCTCTCGCACTTCGTGCAGCACAAAAGAAGAAGACTCCTTCGTTCCGCCGCACTGAATGGTTCCGCTACAAGCGATTGTCTCGCTCTGGATGGCGAGCTCCTCACGGAATGGACAACAAGCAACGCCGCAACTACAAGTACCGTGGTTCCCTTGTTCGCATCGGTCACGGAAAAGTAGCCGAAGCTCGCTTCCTTCACCCGTCTGGATTCCGTGAAATCATGGTTCACAATATCGCCGACCTTGAAACGGTCGACCCTGAAACCCAAGCAGCCCGAGTTGGCAGCACTGTCGGTGGACGCAAGCGAGAACACATTTACTCACGAGCCGATGAACTTGGGATTCGTGTGTTGAACCGAAGGAGGGATGTCTGATGCAAATCACCAACCAAAAGCGCCTCGCTGCTCGATTGCTCGGATGCGGAGTTAACCGTGTTTGGATCCACCCGTCCTTTGTGGACCAGGTGGCTTCTGCGGTTCAGACCGACGACATCCGTGAATTCATTGAAGAAGGCTGGATTAAGGCCAAGCCAATGAAGGGAACTTCTCGTGTACGTGCTCGCGCCAGACTCGCTCAAAAGCGAAAGGGTCGACGCAAGGGACAAGGTACTCGAGCAGGTTCAGCCAATGCCCGTAACCCTCGTAAGAACCGATGGATGCGCACAATTCGCAGCCAACGCCGAACACTCAAGGAATTGCGTGATGATGAAACCATTGCTCCATCCCAGTACCGACGGTACTACCTCAAAGCTAAGGGCGGTTCATACCGTTCCATTGCTCACATGCGTTCTCAAATGACGCTTGAAGGTGTTAGCTTCCCTGGAGGTGACGAGTGATGGCAGGAAACAACCGCCGCTCTATCTTCCGCCGACGTAAGGCCGGTCTTACCGACTACCGACGCCGATTGAAGTTGCTCCGTGGACAAAAGCCTCGTGCAGTTGTTCGTGTGTCCAACACCCGTACTACCTGCCAGCTCGTTACTTGGGCAGCCGATGGTGACCTCGTGTCAATTTCCATGACAGGTTCAGACCTCGTCAAGAAACATGGATGGCCTAACGACCACTCGTTGAAATCCGTTCCAGCATCCTACCTGGTCGGCTTCGCAATGGGCAAAGCCGCTATGGCTTCAGGATCCTCAGAAGCAGTTCTTGACATCGGACTAGCAGCCAGTACCCGTGGAGGCCGTGTTTACGCAGCACTCAAGGGAATGGTTGACGCAGGTCTTGACATTCCACACAGCGATGGAGTCTTCCCTGATGAGGACCGCCTTACCGGCGCTCACATCAACGACAAGATGACCAAAGCAATCGAAGACACAAAGAAATCCATTGAGGGGGCATACTGATGACTGAAGAAGAACAAACAATTCCTACCATGGCGCCAGGTTTGATGCAAGCGTACACCGACGAAGCACCAGAAGAAACACCTGATCGCCGCCGACGAAAGAACCAGTACGACCCAATCGCAGCTTTGCGAAAGTGGGAGCCACGTACTCGCCTCGGCGCTGCAGTCATGGCTGGAAAGATCATTTCCTACGAAGCCGCATTGGCTTCAGGCCTACCAATCCGTGAAGTCCAAATCGTTGACGCATTGATCCCTGATCTCGAGGATGAAGTCATCTCCGTGAACATGGTTCAACGCATGACTGACAGCGGTCGTCGTGTGCGATTCAACGTTATGGCTTGCGTCGGAAACCGTGACGGATACGTCGGTCTCGGTATGGCCAAGGCCAAGGAAGTAGCAACTGCAATCAGCAAGGCCATCACGGCTGCAAAACTCAACCTGATTCCCGTCCAACGTGGAAACGGCTCTTGGGAATCGTCGCCAGGTCCAGGCAGTACCGTCCCGTTCAAGGTGAACGGTCGTGCTGCTTCCACCCGTGTGACACTCATGCCTGCTGCTAAGGGTAAGGGACTCGTTATCGGTGAAACCGGTAAGCGTGTTCTCGAACTCGCAGGTGTCAAGGACGTTCTCTCCCGAACCAAGGGACAGACACGAACCACCATCAACTACGCTGCTGCAACGTTCAACGCTCTGCAAAACATCAACACAACCCGTGTTCTTGATGGTCAGCGTGAGAAACTACACATCCATACTGGGAGGAAATTTGAATGACGTTTATTGTTGTACGAGCACGAAGCGATGTCAAGGTTGAACGATCCATTCGTGAAACCATGCACCACATGAACTTGACCCGAGTTAACCACGCTGTTATCATCGCAGACAACCCACAATACCGTGGTATGCTGCAAAAGGCCAAGGACTACATTACCTGGGGCGAAGCAGATGTTGAACTGGTTGAGCGCATGCTCGCTGAGCGTGGTCGAATGGCTGGTAACATTCCATTGACAGACGAGATTGTTGCAGAACACACCGATTACAAGAACATCGGCGAATTCGCAAAAGCAATCGTTGCTGGTGATGCACAGGTCAAAGATATTCCAAACTTGAAGCGAGTCTTCCGCCTTCACCCTCCTCGAGGGACAAAAGGCTGGGGCGGACTCAAGCGAAGCTTCGTTGTTGGAGGCGCTCTAGGCTCCCGCGGAGAAGAAATTGGTGCGCTCGTAGAGCGAATGATTTGAGGTGATTGATGATGGGTACAAAAGCAAACAAGCATCGTGGACGAAACCGTTACCACGGTCGAGGAAAGAAAGCTGGTCGTGGCGCAGGTAAGCGTGGTGGCCGTGGAAACGCTGGTATGAACAAGCATCGTGTCATGACTCGAATCAAGTACATGCCCAACCATTGGGGCATGCACGGATTCAACCGACATCCAACCCTCCGAACCGTCCACGTGACGGTCAACGTTGGGCAACTTGATGAGATGGCCAATGGCGAAAAGAGCATTGACCTGACTTCATTAGGAATTGACAAACTTCTCGGTAGCGGCCAAATCCGCTCCAAACTCACGGTCATTGTGGGTGAAGCAAGCGCCAGGGCTATTGAGAAGATTGAAGCCGCAGGCGGGTCCATTGAACAAGGCGACGACTGGGGCGAATTTGAAGAAGAATGACCTTTTGTCATTCAATCGCACCGCAACATAAGAAAAACAACACAGGTAGGGAACGAACATGAAGCACAAGCCAATACCATGGGCCATCCTTCTAACGGGTGTATTGTATTACGGTCTGCTCGTATACTGGCAGTCCGATGAACTTCAGATGGCCAGCGGCTCTGACCCGTACAACGCAGCAGTTTTCGGATTGCTGTTCTCTGTTGTTTACCTTGCTTACTGCATGCTATGTTTCCAGCGAGATCTTCCGAGTTCATTCAAGGAAATGCCATTCATTGGTCGTTTTGGTAAACTCACAGGATGGTTAACCTTTGCTGCCATCGCAGTTTACTATGTACGCCCTGATGCATGGGGCGGTTACGATGAAGGCGTAGGTTTCTTCCTGGTTGGTATCATTCTTCTTGGATTCGGTGCAGCAGCAATCCTCACGTGTTTCATGTGGGAAGGAGACGACAGCAGTCGCCTCTACGCACTTCGACGATTCGTTGACGTTTACCCAACCATCACCAAGCCAGAACGGCACGTTCGCTTTAATGAAAAGATGTGGACCACAACATTCGTTCTCATCATTTACTTCGCTATGACCAACGTCATGCTCTTCGGACTTTCAGGACAAGCGCTTGACCTGTTCAGTGGATTCCGTTCCATCATGGCCGGAGCATCCGGTACCATCATGCACTTGGGTATTGGACCGATTGTTACGGGTTCAATTATCATGCAACTGTTTGCAGGTGCGAAAATCATCCGCTTGGATCTCAGCAATTCGGATGACAAAGCCATGTACCAAGGTGTGCAAAAGTTGCTCGTTCTTATTATGATTCCAATTGAATCGATTCCACAAACTTACGGTTTCCTTGATCCGAGTGAGTGGCTGATTGATGCATACGGGCTTGGGTGGGCAAACTTTGTCATTGTCGCCCAACTCTTTGCAGGTTCTTATCTTGTGTTCCTTCTCGATGAATTGGTGAGCAAATGGGGTATTGGATCCGGTATTTCGCTCTTCATTGCAGCGGGTGTCGCACAATCCACCTTTGTTGGTACACTCTCCCCTCTTGCAACCACCTCTGGCGTCCCCTACTCCATTCAAAACCCACCTTCTGGTACCCTTCCAATGATTTTCTACATGTTCCGTGAATCTTCTAATTATGAGATGATACAGGCGAACGGGTTTGAGGTCATGTTACTAACGCACGTCAATCCAGTTGCTGCTCTTGTGTCATCGATCATCGTGTTCCTTGTCGTAGCCTATGCTGAATCGAGCAAGCTTGAATTGCCGTTGACGCACGGTAAAGTACGCGGTCACCGAGGAAAATATCCAATTCGCTTGGTCTACGCTTCCAACATTCCGGTGATTTTGATGGCCGCTCTACTCGCAAACATCAACATGTTTACCCTTCTTTTCTGGAGCCACCCGACACTCAGTAAGACTCCGATTTTAGGTCAGAACGGTTGGGCGTCAGCCTCTGCTTATATCGGTACATACGACCCTGGTCAAACCACTGCATCGGGTGGTTTCGCATGGTATGCAAGCATGGTCAATGGTGTCAACGATTGGTTGATTCCATTGCTGAATCAACAAGGAGACGTCTTTGGACACTCATTGACACAAATGCTGGTCCACGTTGTCTTTTACGTCGCTCTCATGACCGTTGGTTCGATGGTGTTCGCTAAGTTTTGGATTGATACAACCAACATGGGGACGAAAGACGTCGCTAAGCAAATTGAACGAACGGGCATGCAAATACCAGGATTCCGAAAGAACCCTAAGGTTCTCGAAAAGATTCTTGAGAACTATATCCCGCCGGTCACATACTTTTCTGGAGCCTTTGTAGGTCTCCTTGCTGCCGGTGCCGACTTGCTCGGTACCGTGGGTAATGCGACGGGAACGGGGTTGCTGCTTGCCGTAGGTATCATTCTGAGAACCTATGAGCAAATCCAGAAGGAACAGGCCATGGAAATGCACCCGATGATTCGTCAATTCTTCGGAGCAGACTGATACCCTCTTAAAGGATGTCAATCGGTTTTGAACCATGGTTCGTTTTCGTTCGCCTCGCGGCCCCCTTCTTTGGATTAACAATCCTGAAGATTTAGAAGTTGAAACACGAGACGGAACGCTGCATCTTAAGAACTCAAAAGGGTCCTTTGGAAGTTTACTTGTTTCAATTCCCTTCCTGCTTATTGGAATCGCTGTGATCAGTGCATCGTTCATCTACACTGTTTACGAAGTGTACAGTCAGGTGACGAATGATTCTGTATGCGATACTCGTTACTTTGAGGAGTTTGAAGTGGGTGGAGGTGATATCTACTGTGAGGATAAGCAGTGGGATCAAATCACTCCCATTCGCTCTGTGGAAGTTGCCGATCAACATTTCAAATATACGATGTATTGGGACGACGGGTATTCTGAAGATCAAGAGTTTAGATGGTCGATGGATAATGAGATGCTTGCAATTGGTTTGTTGAACGACTACGATGGAGAGACCTCTTACGAATGCAGCCTTTACAAGATGGAATCATCTCTTAGCCAAAATTGGACCGTGGAAGAACTCATGGTCTCAGGTGATTATTGGTATGCCATGCCAGGTTGGTGCCACGACGGTGCTACTTCTACGGCCAACCTCAGTTATTCACCAGCCGTAGGGCCCTTGTTTGAAGGAGAAGTGTTGTACCTCGTTGACGGCCAGTATCAAGACATTAATGCCGAAAAGTACACTGAGAATTCATTGGAATACATCAACATTTATGCACCGTATGATTCAGGTGTTATCGAACTTCTATTCCCCTTCATATTCGGATTAATTTTCGGTGGAATCTTCCTCAGTGTCGGCGATTCCAGGGGTACGTTTCTCATGTTAGACGGTTCGAGCAAAACCATCAGAACTCGCAAAGTATTTGGCGGAACTCGACTCAGTGGATGGACATGGAGCGGCATAGATTTTTCAACCCTTAAACTCAGGCAGTACACGAAGTCTGTTGAACACAGTAGTGGGGGTGGAGATAACGGCCCAGTCCACCATTGGACGACCTACCACAAAGGAATTGAAGTGACTCTTTTCGATGGGCGGAAGCCTATTGAAATCCTCTTCTTAGAACACGGCGACCAATTTTCTATATACGATTCAACCATCAAGAATCTCTGTGATTCTTTGGGTGTTGAACTGCCGGAAATGATTCGGCAGATCGAGCCAAGTGCAGTGTCTAGAACATCTCATGAAAACATTCGATTGAAGGATTTTCCCGTGCGTGAATGGGACAGCAATAACGATGCCAAAGTTTTGGTGAGTTGGTTCAATAATGAATCGGCAAGGTCGGACAATTACTCTCTCAGTGAGGCACTAGAGGCTACGGGGATGCAAGGTCTGAATTCTACAGAAGATGCTCAGAATTTATTGGACCACCTCGTTGAACTTCTTAGGGGCGAATCGAGCGATGTTGGAGATAATGCGCTTCCAGAATACGATGAAATAGAGTCCGGTCAAACCACGGCTGAACACGACGGCGATACTCCCCCACAGGCCTCGAATGCGTTCTGGAATGAGTCATGATGGCTGAAGGCCTCTTTATACGGCTCTTCTGCGCCGCAGTCATCGTTTTTTAGTGGGTTCGCTCAAGGGTATCTTGATATAGGGGAGGTCAGTGGGACACCTTGCTTGCGTCAATAGGGAACGGCGTTGGCGGCAGAGTCTTCGGACAATGACCGTCGCCATCCTCCCTGATGCAATGCCGAAGCGATTGCGATTCCGAGCAGATCCTCACGGATTTCGGGGTCAGGTAGGTGATCGAGATTATGACGTATTTTGTGCAAGAAGCTCAAGTGCATTATTTTCTCGCCAATTTCATTTAGGTCAGCAAATTCATTGCGAATAGCGACAAGTAACCAAAGGATCATAACAAGAGAAATCTGGTTGATCCTGCCAGAGGCGACCGCTTTTGGAGTTCGATTAAGCCATGCGAGTCGAGAGTCTTAGGGACTCGGCATACTGCTCAGTAACACGTGGATAACCTGCCCTATCGTCTGGAATAACCTCGGGAAACTGAGAATAAGGCCGGATAGTTCACAATGCCTGGAACGGTTTGTGGATAAAGGTAGGATGGGTCTGCGGCGTATCAGGTTGTAGGGGGTGTAACGGACCCCCTAGCCATCGACGCGTACGGGTGTTGGGAGACATAGCCCGGAGATGGATTCTGAGACACGAATCCAGACCCTACGGGGTGCAGCAGGCGCGAAAACTTCACACTGCAGGAAACTGTGATGAGGGAACTCCAAGTGTGTGCATTTTATGTACACTTTTCTGAACTCTTAATCGGTTCAGGAATAAGGGCTGGGAAAGACCGGTGCCAGCCGCCGCGGTAATACCGGCAGCTCAAGTGGTCGTCGCTTTTATTGGGCCTAAAACGTCCGTAGCCTGTTTGGTAAATCTGTGGGTAAATCAACCAGCTTAACTGGTTGAATTCTGCAGAGACTGCCAGACTAGGGACCGGGAGAGGTGTGGGGTACTCGAGGGGTAGGGGTAAAATCCTGTCATCCTTCGAGGACCACCAGTTGCGAAGGCGCCACACTGGAACGGATCCGACGGTCAGGGACGAAGCCTAGGGGCACGAACCGGATTAGATACCCGGGTAGTCCTAGGTGTAAACGCTGTGAACTTGGTGTCGGGGGTCCGCAAGGGGTCCCCGGTGCCGGAGTGAAGATGTTAAGTTCACTGCCTGGGGAGTACGGTCGCAAGGCTGAAACTTAAAGGAATTGGCGGGGGAGCACTGCAACGGGAGGAGCGTGCGGTTTAATTGGATTCAACGCCGGAAAACTCACCAGGGCCGACTGTTATATGAAGACCAGCGTAATGAGCTTGTCGGATTTTCAGAGAGGTGGTGCATGGCCGTCGTCAGTTCGTACTGTAAAGCGTTCTGTTAAGTCAGATAACGAACGAGACCCTCATCTCTATTTGCAACCTGTCTCTCCGGAGGCGGCGCACTATAGAGAGACCGCTGGTGTGAAACCAGAGGAAGGCGAGGGCAACGACAGGTCAGTATGCCCCGAATGTCCTGGGCTACACGCGCGCTACAAAGGACGGGACAATGGGAAGCTAGGCCGAGAGGCCACGCTAACCCGAAACCCGTTCATAGTTCGGATTGAGGGCTGTAACTCGCCCTCATGAAGCTGGATTCCGTAGTAATCGTGTTTCAATATAGCACGGTGAATATGCCCCTGCTCCTTGCACACACCGCCCGTCAAACCATCTTAGTTGGGGGTGGGTGAGGCTGCGCTTTATGGCGTATTCGAGCCTGCCTTCGACAAGGAGGGTTAAGTCGTAACAAGGTATCTGTAGGGGAACCTGCAGATGGATCACCTCCTAAGAAACTGGAGGCTGGGATTCGTAAGAATCCCAGTCTCCTACCCTTTTTTTATCGATCGCCAAGTTTACTTTTTACACCGAATGTCTGGTGCGCTGCAAAGAATGCAATTCAGCGATTTTTTTTATTCACTCACTCGCTTCTAACTCGCGTAGCTTTTCCATTAACGTCGTGCGAAACGTCAGCAATCGCAAAGGTGGAGCCTCAGCGTTTACAGTGATGGTGGCGCCTCTGTTGAAGTGAACTTCGTCCCAACCATCAGGGACAACGTATCCTCGGTGCATATCAGACGTAATGGTCGTTGATGCGCCCGTCCAATCTGCCCAAGACCATGACTGATGCTTTCGTTCTGAAGGGGGAATGTCTCGTGCGAGTACGAAATAATGGGAATCGACATCACCTTCCTTGACTGTTGAACGCAGTGTATTGAATTCATCATCACTCATTGCATTGCGAAGCCAGGCTCCTTGCCCGAACCATGTCGAAAACAACAGTCCACTGCTTTGCTGTAGGCATTGTTGATCTCCTCGACGCAGATGATACTTGCTTGGGGCATATTGATGTGTATTCGCAATCAAAAGGTCGTTCATCGCTGGGTCAGTTGTGAAACGATTCCCTGATGTTGAGTCAATGATGGCCTGCAATCTTGGAAGTTCATTGACAATCGCCTTTCCGGCTATGACAGTCCTCACATCAGCCTCAAAGGTGCCGATTGATGAATCCATGTAAAATCCAAAACTTCCCGATGGATCTTCACTTCTGGGGTGGGAATTGACCCCCATCACTGGGGTAGAAGCATCAATGTTGTGTGAAAGTGAGGTAAGAGTCCCATCTCCACCAAATACAATCACGAGGTCACGAGCAATGAAATCAGCTCTGCGAACATGTTCTCGGGGTTTGAAGTCCACTCGGTCTGTCGGCGAACTGGTGCGTGAAAGGGCCTCCTTGACTTCCATTAAGCCTGTGTCGTGGACCGATTCAAAATTTTTCTTGTAGACAACGAGTATGTTCATTTCAGCCCCCCTTGATGTTTGCAGGAGTTCATGCTTCAAGAACACAACCCTTTGTGCGTGTAAAAAAAGAACCATAAGGGTCCACCCCGACCATCGCCCATGCAGTCTGACTCACCATGGGATGATATTACTCCTGAGAGCGAAATGAAGGATTCTCCTTTGATGGATGAAGCACCGGAGACAATACCAATCTCTGCTGGATTTTCAACCATGCAAAACGGTGCTATGCTTTCGGGGATGGCAGAAATGCCCCCAGGGCAAATGATCTTTCTTGGCCCCCCATCCAGTGCCCCAAAAGTCGTCGGTATCCTCTGTGTGTTGTGGGGAGTCTTCGGCTTCGGGTCATCCGGTCTGAACCTCTTAGGCGTCGTTGGTAATCAAACGTCTCAACCGCTTCTCTTCGCTGTTTACTTTGGAGGCCTTGCTGTAGGCATAGCAACCGTCGCAGGAGGCGTGATGCTGGTTTCCTATCAGCGCCGAGGAGTTCAACTCCTCTTTGGCGCCATTCTCGTTGGGTCTGTTTTGAGTGGGCTTGAACTTACGATGATGGATGAGATTTACGACCAAATGTTGGATGACGGCGACCTCACTCAAGAAGAATATGATGTGATTAGTGCCAGCTCAGGGCTTGTCGCAGGAATTGGCATGTTCTTTGTAGCCCTCTGCGGAGGCATGTGTGCCCTTATCGCTGCGATACCGCTGATGGTGAGCAACAACGGTTTGGACAAGAGTTCTCTTTTCGGTTGAATTGAGAAACAGTGAGATTCATGACCCTCCCCCTTTTGGGATGGAACATGAGCGAAGATGTTGTGATTATTGGCGGTGCTCGAACACCGTTTTGTGAATGGGTTGGCGGAAAGCGTGGTGACGGCAAAACCGGCGGTGCCCTCAAGACACTTAGCGCACAAAACCTTGGTGGAATCGCCATTAAAGCAGCCCTCGAGCGAACAGGAACGGCTCCTGAATCCGTAGACCACGTCGTGATGGGATATGCGCTCCAAACATGCGCCCAGTCGATTTATGGAGCACGCCATGCAGGTTTGCAAGGCGGTGTGCCTCAAGAAGTACCCATGCTTACACTTTCTCGTATTTGCGGTTCTGGAATCCAATCCATCGTCAGTGGAGCACAGATGATCATGCTCGATGAGGCAAAGACCGTTGTTTCTGGTGGTATGGAGAACCTCTCTCAAGCACCGCACGTGATGCGTGGAGGTCGTGAAGGATGGAAACTCGGTCGCTCACCGAAAGTTGAAGATTACATGATGACCAACCTCCAAGACATGACCTGTGGGCTCTTCATGGCACAGACTGCTGATGAACTTTGCAAGCGGAAGAGTGTGACTCGGGAAGAAATTGATGCCTTTGCAGCCCTTTCCCATTCCCGTGTTGCCGCCTCAATTGACAACGATGTCTTTGAACAAGAAATCGTTCCTGTCACGATCACGTCCCGCCGTGGCGATACGGTCCTTACTCACAAGGATGAGGACCATGTCGTTCGTGGTACTACTGAGGAAAGTTTGGCTCGCCTTCCCACTGCGTTTGGCCCAGAATCCTTTGTTACAGCAGGTAATGCATCAGGCGTTGTTGACGGTGCCGCTGCAGTCGTTATCAAATCTGCTTCCAAGGCAAAAGAAGACGGTGACCAACCCCTTGCACGAATTGTTTCTTGGGGTATCGTTGGCCTGGAACCTGCCATCATGTCATACGGTCCCGTCCCCTCCTCTCGGAAAGCCCTTGAAAAAGCCGGTCTTACAGTGGACGATATCGACCGCTGGGAAATCAACGAAGCTTTTGCGGGTCAAGCTGTAGCATGCATCAAAGACTTGGAAATCGATGTTGAGAAGGTCAATGTCAACGGAGGAGCGGTCGGTATCGGCCATCCACTAGCCGCCACTGGGACCCGTCTGGTTCTCACCCTCGCTTACGAATTGCAACGCAGCGGTGGGCGCTACGGCGTTGCTACCGCTTGCATCGGTGGCGGGCAGGGCATTGCAATGGTCATCGAATCCATCAAACAATGAGGCCGCCAAGATCCCAAAGGTAACGGATCAAAACAATCGCTGTAAGGGTCATGAAGATTTTCATGATGTTTTGAGAAGAAATGTACCTCATTCCAAATTGTGCTCCCAGACGTGCACCTATGAAGGTCAAAAACGGTAGTGCAAACAGAACGCCCACTTGTTCGACAAGGGCCTCTCGTTCTGTGGAAGAAATGAACGCCAAATGAGTCACGACAGCAATAGGTACGACAACCATCATCAAGTGAAGGCTGGAACCAATGGATTTTCTGGTGCTCAATCCAGTATACTGTTGGAGGACGGGGACATAAATGACGCCTGCGCCGATGGCGAGGACGGAAGATAGCGTGCCTCCTGTTGCCGCTCCAAGTCTAAGGTTTCGATGATGTATTTCTCTTGGTTCAGAACGTTCATGGGTTTCGCTAGAACCGGTTGAGGCGATTTTTCTCCTCGTTTTAATGAGGGCCCAGATCAAGATTACAATACTGACCGTCTTGAATACGGTGTCAAGATGGTCACCAAGAAGCACGACAATTCCAACCCCTACCAAAGCCCCTGGAATCGCACCGAAAAGTGCAGATTTGATGGCCTCGTCATCGTGGTGACCTTTCTTCCGGTGTGCAAGACCACTGCCATAACTTACAACGGCTGTGAGGGTCAAGGATACGGCAAGTAGGGTTCCGTCGATTGGAAGGTCAGCCCCGTAATGCAAAAGGGGAACGAAAAGCAACCCCCCGCCAAGTCCTACCGGAGCGAAGGCAAAAGCGATGCAGAAGACTCCAAAGAAGATGAGGGCTGTGTCAAACATTGTATTCATCTCGAGCGGTTGATTTCTGACTCATAAAGGTTGAATCAAGGGACCCTTGCTCCGGCCACCATGTTAATGTTCATCATCTTGCTCATTGGATTCAGTATTGAAGAGAAGGTTTCAAGTACGAATTGAAACGAGGGATGAACATGGTAAACATGACGTATGTCGCTGCGGCAATTGCAGCAATTGTAATTTTGATTCTTATCGTTTGGTTCTTCTCAACCTGGAACCGATTCATTCGACTTGAAGAGAACGCTAACAAATCGTGGTCGGACATTGATGTATTGCTGAATCAGCGGTATGATATGATTCCGAACCTTGTCAAGATTGTTGGGCGCTACGCCGAGCATGAGGCTGGTATTTTCCAAGAATTTGCAAAGGCTCGCCAAGCAGCTGCTGGTGCATTGGCCCGTGGTGACGTAGCAGGAGTCGCTGCTGCTGAAGGTTTGCTCTCTGGAATGATGCCTCGTATCAACATGGTTGCAGAACAATACCCGGATCTGAAAGCGAATGCGAACTTCATGGACCTTCAAAACAAACTGGTTTCTTTGGAGAACCAAATTGCAGACCGCCGTGAATTCTACAACGCTGCATCCACCAACTTCAACAAGGCGATTCAGATGATCCCTGCCAGCATCGTTGCCAACTTCAAGGGATGCGTGCGCCGAGAACTTTGGACCGTTGCAGCTCACGTCCGAGAGAACGTAGAAATTACCTTCTGAGGATTGACTCTTGCCCGCTGGGCTATTCCATTGGATGACTGAAATTGAGGTGAAAGCGTGAGTGAAGAAACTCCGCTGATTGATGTTAACGACCGACTTCGTCTGTTGGGCACTGCCCACATTGCGACCGCATCGGTTGAAGCAGTGATGGAGCAAATCGCTGTTTATCAGCCTGATATTGTGGCGGTAGAGCTGTGTCAAGGACGCTATGAGACGCTCATCAGTGATCGCCGTTTGGACAAAGAAGGACTGCTCAAAGTCGTGAAAGAAGGAAAAGCACCCATGGTCTTGTTGCAATCCATGCTTTCTGCAGAACAGCGCAAACTCGGACTGGATGAAGGTCAACAACCCGGTGCAGAATTGCTTGCAGCGGTCAACATTGGAAAAGAAGCAGGCTGTGAGATTGCTCTGGTTGACCGTGACATTCAGGTCACTTTGCGCCGTGCTTGGCGTAAAATGAAATTCCGAGAAAAGTGGCGTCTTCTAAGGTCACTTCTTGAGGATGAGGAGGAAGACGATGATGAGGTCGATGTGAACGAGTTGCTTCGGGATTCCGACATGCTCTCTTCAATGATGGAGGAGTTGAAAGAATTCTCGCCAGGGGCAGGAACAGTTCTCATCGATGAACGAGATGCTTACATTTCAGGGAAATTAGCAGAACTTGACCCGAATAAGAAAGTTCTAGCAGTTCTTGGTGCAGGTCATTTGAAAGGCGTGGCCAAGAAGATGGTTGAGCCCGCACCTGCTCATGAACTTGAAGAATTTTCCACGCTCCCCGAACGATCCCGAATAGCACGAATGCTTCCTTGGGCCATGCCTCTTATTCTCATCTCAGCCATCGCCGTTTTCGTTTCAAAAGGGGAAGGTGTGGACTGGTTAGAGTTCTTCACAGTATGGGCGATTGCAAACGCTGTCTTTGCAGCTGTTGGATGCATTATTGCCCGTGGCCACCCTTGGGCGATTCTCACCGCCGCAGCAGCGTCTCCAATCACTTCACTGAACCCGGCGTTGGCTGCAGGTTGGTTTGCTGGTTACGTTCAACTCAAAGTTGCAGAGCCAACGGCAGATGATTTACAGAAATTTTTGAAGTTGGATGATTTTTCTGCATTTTGGTCCAATCCCGCCGGCAAGGTTCTGTTGGTTACCGCTCTTACCAATTTAGGGTCCATGGCTGGAGCTTGGGTTGCACCCATCATCTTGTTGGGTGGCGTCTAATCCTCAATCAAACGGCATCATTGTTGAAAAGAGGTCCACGTGTTCTTGAACATCATGTACTCTCAGAATGTTGATCCCCAGGGAGGCTGCAACAGCAGCAATGCCCAATGTGCCTGCTAGACGGTTATCTGCATGCTCGTGTCCAGTAAGGTGGCCAACGATTCGTTTACGAGAAACACCCCAAAGAACGCTCATCGAAGGGTCTTCACCGATGGCCCTTCCCGCTTTGAGTAAAGAAATATTGTGACCGTGGTCCTTACCAAATCCAATTCCAGGGTCAATGCATATGAGTTCCTTTGGGTGGCCCTGCTCCGTCAGCAAGTTGCATTGATTGGCCAGGTAGGTGCGCACTTCTTCAACGCAATTCTCGTAATGGGGCTTTGATTGCATCGTCCCTGGTTCACCCTGCATGTGCATGATACATATCGCAGCCTTCCATTCAAGCACCGTTTCAATCATCGCCTTATCGCCAAGTCCCGACACGTCGTTGACCATGTCTGCGCCTGCCTTCAGGGCTTCATGTGCAACCGAAGCATGGCGCGTATCAATTGAGATCAATCCATCGGGGCTGGCCATCTTCAAGGCTCTTATGACGGGGACGACGCGTAGTATCTCCTCTTCTTCATCAACCGGTTCTGCTCCTGGGCGGGTCGATTCACCTCCAATGTCGACCCATGTTGCTCCAGATGCCCACATGGCCAAAGCCCGCTCTACGGCATCTTCTGGTGAAAGAGCACGACTTCCTTCAAAGAAGGAATCCGAGGTGACGTTGATGATTCCCATGATTTGAGGAAAACCCTGGTTCTGTTTCAGACCTTCAATAATCCGCTTTCGGCGCGGATGAGACACTCCCGAGTCGGTCACCATTAACACCTCCAAAGCGACAGGTTTCATAAGATGTGACGAAGAAGGTACTCGTATGTCCGAGGCCGAACCATCATCGATGAGCACGATTCCTGTTGCTGCAGGGTCGGATTCGGTCAATGGTGCATCGGTCAGTGATTCTGAATTTGCTGAGCGCATCATTCGCCGCCTCAAACCAAGAAATTTGCAAGAGGTTTTCGATAAAGCAGCCAGCACATCACGCTTAGGCGGGATGCTCATTACCCTCATGGTGGCCGTCTGGTGGTTGGGTATTTATTCACAAGACGATAACATGAGCCAAGGCATCTCGGTATTTTTTGGACTTAATTTCGGCCAGGTCGCCTTTGCCGTGATGATCCTCTCGTTGCTCTCCGCCATCCTCACTGAATTCAGTAGAGATATGGGAAAAATATTCCCTTCAACCGCCGCAGGTGGGATGCTCATTCTTGCAGGTCTCTACGTTGTAGAGCCGTTAATTGGCTCCTTTGTTGCAACCGGCGACCTTTCCACGGCAGACGGTCTTTGGAGAACCGTACGACTCGGAGCCCTCTGGGGTGGGATGTCGATGGGGTCCAATCTCCTTGTCAACGCCATGTTGTTGAATTGGCTGATTCGGTTTATTGATTCAAACGATTACGAGTTTACGGGTATGCCAGATGCTTCACCATCATCCGAGGCGATCATCGATAAGACCGAATGAGCCGCTACGCTCATGTGGGCGAGGCCAGTCGTCTGCACATGGCCGACACGCCGTTCAATGTGCTTCGTTTGGGGTACCGCAAGGGCCGTGACCCACGAATTACCACGCACCTGGCCTTAGTTTCGAGAGCACTCGGTGGTACTCGCTTTCTTTTAGCTGGGGATGAAGATGACGACCTCTTTGAAAATGTGGCTTCGGTTAACGAACGCTTCGGAGGAGCGATGTCTTGTGAACACATCAAGGGCTCAATGGGGTGGCTGAAGCGCTTCGTTGAGGATGATGCAGGGGACGGTGAACCCGGTGTTGCGATTCACCTTACCATGTACGGTCAGCCTTACCGAGAGGTGATTCCTCAAATTCGCCGTGACCGTCCAGTGGTTCTTATTGTTGGAGGGGCTAAGGTGCCTGGTGATGTGTTCAAACATTCGCAATACAACGTGGCTGTAGGCAATCAACCGCACTCGGAAGTCGCCGCTTTAGCACTGTTCATGGAGGCGTGGTTTGGGGACGGTGGAACCGAGCGCCACTTCCCAGATGCACGGCTTGTGATTGAGCCCTCCGCTCGTGGGAAGTCAGTTCATGATAAAGAGCGGGAAAATGAGAAGTAAGTTGTTATTTGTTCGCATCACTAAGAATCGTATTGAATCTATTTTTGACCCTATTTTGAGTTCCTTCATCCAATCAAACTCACACCCAATCATTATGGGTGTCCGTTGACGACCAAATACGATGTTAGGAAGCGAACTCCAAAATGGGCGTTCACTTCCCGCTACTCATCGGCTCTACAACCCGTCATCTTTGGACATCGGTGATGCCGCCGACGGACTTGCTGAAGGGGTCCAGATTCCAGAGGGTGCATCGGGCCCTGGTGTTCTTTTGACTGCGGATGGTGGACGGTACGAGGGTGAACTGTTTGGAGCCAAACAAGCGGGTGCAGGAGAACTGGTCTTCACCACCGGTATGATGGGCTATCAAGAATCTCTGACCGACCCTTCCTTTGCAGGACAGGTGTTGACCTTCACTTACCCCTTGATCGGGAACTACGGAATACACCATGGGACCTCTGAATCCAAACGTGTTTGGCCTCGAGGCGTGGTTGTACGTCATGCCATGCACCAACCCGATCACCGCAATTCAATCGGAACGGTTGATGAATTGCTGAGACTTCATGGCGTTCCTGGTATTCAGAAGATTGACACGCGGGCGATTACCCGCCGTGTCCGTGAACTGGGGACAGTCCTCTGTGTCTTTGGCCCCATCGGTCAAGAAGACAAGTTGAAAGCTAAGTTGGAATCGCTTTCTTCCCCGGAATTGGAAGACCTCGTGGATGAAGTTTCTATTGACGAACCGGTCGAATTAAATCCCGGGGTTACGGACGATTTAGGGGTTAGAAAACCGCGATTGGGTGTCCTTGATTGCGGTGTGAAATACAATATTTTACGCCATCTCTGCATGTATTTTGATGTGGTTTGGTGTCCTCCTCATACGCCATACGGCGTTTTGAAGAACACCTACAACATCGATGCTCTCTTTTGTTCAAACGGGCCAGGTGACCCCGCCCATCCAGGAATGGCGACATCTGCCCGAAACACCCTTGCTGAAGCGGTTAAAGACGGTCTTCCAGTGATGGGGATTTGTCTTGGACATCAGTTGATGGGTCTTGCATCGGGCTTGCAAACTTACAAAATGCGATACGGTCATCGTGGAGCGAACCAACCGGTGGTGGACCTCAAGGAAGGAACTGTAGCCATTACCAGCCAGAATCATGGCTTTGCAGTTGCTCATCCCCAAGACGGTATGCTCGCAGCCCATCCCACAGGGGCTTCGTCCTCGCCTTCACCGAACCAACACGGTGCTGAGGTTGAGGTTCGCTATGTCAATGCTAATGATGGAACCGTAGAAGGGCTTGATGTCATCGGTAAACCATGTTTCACCGTCCAATTCCATCCTGAAGCATGCCCTGGACCACACGACGCGACCCATCTCTTCCTGCGTTTCAGAGCCGTTGTCGACGCTCACCTTGGGGGTGAACAGTGATGCCTCGCCGTGATGATTTGGAGACGATATTAGTCTTGGGTAGCGGACCGATTAAAATCGGCCAAGCTGCCGAGTTTGACTTTTCGGGTTCCCAAGCGGTTCAAGCTCTTAGGGAAGACGGATACCGTGTTATTTTGGTAAATTCCAATCCCGCTACGATTCAAAACGACCCTGAAATGGCCGATGTGGTTTACATTGAACCGCTTCTCCCTGACACGATTGCACGAATTATGGAACTTGAACGACCTTGTGCTCTACTGGCGGGAATGGGCGGTCAAACAGCCCTCAACATCGCGAGTGAACTGTCCCACAACGGAACCCTTGAGCGCCTGAATATCGAACTCATCGGTTCTGATTTGGAAGCCATCGATAAAGCAGAAGACCGGGAATTGTTCAACCAAGTCTGCGAGTCCATTCAACTGCCAATCAGTCAAGCAGTGGCTTGCAATACCATTGATGAAGTCATTGCTGCAGCAGATTTGATCGGAAGTTGGCCCATTTTAGTCCGCCCGGCATTTACCTTAGGAGGTCTTGGTGGAGGCACTGCACGAGACTTGGGCGAGTTGGTAGAAATCTCACAACTCGGATTGAGGAATTCACGCATATCCCAGGTTCTCATCGAAGAATCAATTTTGGGATGGCAGGAACTTGAATACGAAGTTATGCGAGATGAAGCAGACAATGCAACCATTGTTTGCACCATGGAAAACATTGACCCAATGGGCGTGCATACCGGGGAATCAACCGTCGTGGCTCCGCTGCAATCCTTCAGCGATGCTGACCATCAACGTTTGCGAAACCAAGCGTTGGCCTTGATTCGGGCCTTGAACATCAAAGGAGGGTGTAACGTTCAATTCGCCTTCAATCAATTTACTGGAGAAATCCGAGTCATTGAAGTCAACCCTCGCGTTTCACGTTCCTCGGCATTGGCCTCAAAAGCCACTGGATATCCAATTGCTCGAATGGCGGCCAAGATCGCTGTAGGATACACTTTGGATGAACTTCCAAATCCGATTACAGGTGACGGCACCACTGCGGCCTTTGAACCGACATTGGATTATTGTGTTGTGAAAATCCCAAGGTGGCCCTTTGACAAATTCAGAACCGCAGACCGTACGCTCGGTACCTCCATGAAATCAACTGGTGAAGTCATGGCCATCGGTCGGAACTTCGAAGAGGCTTTCCTCAAGGCTTGGGCTTCCCTTGAACAAGGATGTGCGCATCCCCGTCCGCTAACAAGAGCAGACGAATCCGAAGGGGAAGGAATGTCAGAGCGTGCCCATGAAGCCCTCCCTGATAGCACCCTTGTGGATTGGTGCAAAATTGCAACGGACCGGCGAATGGGTGCTGTTATTGAAGCGCTTCGTAGAGGGTGGGGCGTTGAACGCGTTCACGAGATTACACGCATCACACGTTGGTTCCTTTACGGGTTTGAGCGATTGGCTCAGATGGAAGCCGAGATTACCGCCCGGGGCGTATCTCCAACCGAATTGACAGAGAAGGAACTGCGTCGCTGGAAGAGCCACGGATTCAGTGATGCCCACATTGCAGATGCTCTTGCAGGATTCCCCGCTGAAGGACTGAAGTCGCTGGCATCAGGTCAAGGCGAGCGTGCAGTAATGCAACGTCGGCATGAACTGAGCCTTCACCCAATTTACCGTATGGTGGATTCGTGCGCTGCCGAATTTGCTGCGAAAACGCCGTACTATTATTCCACTTACGAGCCGTTTGGCTCCCCTGGGATCGACCTCTTGCCGAATCTAGAAGAACGAACAAAAGACCGATTGGTGACCATCGGAAGCGGTCCAATTCGCATTGGACAAGGCATCGAATTTGACTACGGGTGTGTCCACGCCGTAAAGGGTATCCGTGAAGCAGGTAAAGATGCCATCATCATCAACAACAATCCCGAAACGGTTTCTACTGACTTTGATACCTCCGACCGACTTTATTTTGACCCGTTGACCTTGGAATATGTGAGTGAAATCCTTCTGCGTGAACGAGCCCACGGTATTCTTCTTCAGTTTGGTGGGCAGACTGCCATCAATCTCGCTTTGCCGTTGGAGCAACGTTTGCCCGACCTCCGCCTCAAGGGGCTGGACCTCCGAATCATGGGAACTTCTTGTGACGCTATTGACGAAGCAAGCGACCGAGAACGTTTCGAAGCATTTGCTTCACGTAGCGGCCTAAAAATGCCTCGCGGGGCAACGGGTACATCGGCTGATGATCTACGGGCGGCGGTTAAAGAAATCGGGTATCCCGTCTTGATTCGCCCCTCCTATGTTCTCGGAGGGCGCGGTATGGAGATTTTATCCAACCAACAGCAATTGGACGGATACCTCAGGGACGCATACCTTGCTCCTGACAAGCCACTGCTTGTTGATGAATACTTAGGTCACGCCACTGAATTGGATGTTGACGCAGCAGCAGATGGTGAGGAGGTTTTGGTTGGAGCCATTATGGAGCATTTGGAGGAGGCCGGTATCCATTCGGGCGACTCGACCTGCTTTATTCCGACTCAAAACATCTCAGATGACATGCTCAAGCGAGTCGCTGAACAAACTAAGATCATCGGTTTGGGCTTGAACATCAAGGGCTGCTTTAACATTCAATTTGCAATTCAAGGAGATGACCTCTATGTTTTGGAAGTCAATCCACGGTCATCACGAACGGTTCCATTTGTTGCAAAATCGTCCGGTTTACCTCTTGCCCGTATCGCAGCACGCGTCACCATTGGACAACCGCTTTCGTCCCAAACCATCCCTCGCAGAACAACGGGTCAAGTTTGTGTAAAAGCACCGGTGTTCCCGTTCATCAAGCTTCGTGGATTGGACCCTGCGCCAGGGCCAGAGATGAAATCCACCGGAGAAGTCTACGGTTCGGATGAGCGTGCTGATTTGGCTTACCTCAAAGCGCGCTTAGCCACCGAAATTCCAGTCGCAACATCAGGAGGTGCGTACCTCACCGTTCGAGACGAAGACAAAGAGAGCCTTGTTCCGGTTGCTCGTGAGTTGGTGGATTTAGGGTTCACATTGTATGCTACAGGGGGTACTTCTGACGCCCTGCGCCGCCACGACATCCCTGTCGAAACAGTCTATAGAATCGCAGAAGGAAAGCACCCTGATGCCCTTGATTTGATGCGTCAAGGCAAAGTTTCCTTTATTGTTAACGTCCCTACCATCTCTGGGGGGGCAGTTCGTGATGGCAACATGATGCGCCGTCTTGCGGTCGAATTGAACATCCCGTTTGTGACGACCATGCGAGGAGCAACAATGGAGGCTGCTGCTATGCGGGCTCGAATTGAAGAAACGTTAGAACCAAGAAAACTCACCGTCCATTATTGACTGGTCAAAAGCACTGCTTTATCACCCCAAAAGAGTCGTTTTGGTCATGGGCGAAGCCGATGTTTCTGCCCTCGGCTTTGGAACCGGTACCTTTGCGTCCTCTCTCGTTGCTTACGAGGAGTCTCCAGTTGACGGTTGGCTGTGGCTTTCCTATGACCAACTCAACCTCAGTTTCGTGAACGATGTTGAACCCGATGCGTCGCGCTACGGTATCCTCTTGATCGAGTCTGCTGCAAAAGGAAACAAGCGCCCCTATCACAAGCAAAAACTGGCTCTGCTGCTTTCATCGCAACGCCACTTCGCCATCGAGGTTCAAGCGACTGGAAGGCCCGTTCGATACCTCACAACAAACGGCACCTATGAGGACGCGTTGAACGAACACATTGACCGTTACGGCCCCGTACATGCCGTCGCGCATGCAGAGTTGGAAATGCGGAAGGAACTACAGTTAATGGTTCAAAGTAAGAGCGTTGTGATTCATCAGCACGGTGGGTGGTTGACCGAGCCATCATGGTTTGAACAAAGTGTGGGTTCCAAGCCCCCGTTTCGCATGGATCGTTTCTATCGCAAAGTACGTCATGAAACAGGTTGGTTAATGGAAATGGGAAAACCAGTAGGGGGGAAATACAGCTTTGATTCTGAAAATCGGTTTCCATGGAAGGGAGACCCCCTTCCTCCAGAGCCTCCACGGTATGAACCCGATGAAATCGACCTTGAAGTAGAACAACTTGTCAATGCTGAGTTTTCCTCACACCCTGGTGTTTTAGACATGACACAGTTGCCGACATCCGAGGCTGATGTCGCCACTGCACTCGCTTTTGCAATGAAATGCATGCCTTGGTTCGGACGCTATGAAGATGCTATGACGGATAAAAGCCGTGGACTCTTCCACTCACGCCTTGCAGGCCTCCTGAACCTTCACAGGATGATGCCGAGTGAATTGGTCCAAGCAGTGTTAGAAACCGAGGCTCCATTGAACAGTAAAGAAGGATTCTTGCGGCAGTTGATATGGAGGGAATACGTTCATCATATTCACGAAGTCACCGATGGTTTCCGTACGCTCAACGTTCAACGAACGTCATCAAATCGAACCTTTTCATGGATGGCTGAAGCCATACCCGATGAGGAGGAACATCCGAACCATCTCAATCAAATGCGGGCACTTCCAGAAGTCTATTGGAACGGCGACAGTGGGATGCAATGTCTGGACTCTTCGGTTCAGTCCGTGATGGAAGAGGGATGGACCCACCATATACCTCGGTTGATGGTGCTGAGCAATATCGGGAACTTATTGGACGTCAATCCCCGTGAGTTAACCGATTGGTTTCACGCTGCCTTCGTTGACGCCTATGATTGGGTCGTTGAACCGAATGTGCTCGGAATGGGTACGTTTGCACTTGGGGACGCCATGATGACGAAACCCTATGTGGCCGGTTCCGCTTACATCAACAGGATGAGCGACCATTGCAAATCCTGTGATTTCCATCCTAAGAAAACCTGCCCAATGACACGGCTCTATTGGGCATACCTCGCTCGTCATGCCCCTGCTTTTGAAGGAAATTACCGAATGAAGATGGCAATGAACAACCTCAAACGTCGGAGCGAAGAAGAGAAGGAGAAAGATCAATTGGCCTTTGAATGGGTCAGTCATGCATTGGAAAAAAACGAAACATTACGTCCCTGAACACTGGGTCTCGGGCCGTTTTCTCTGATTTTTCTGTCATTATCATCCCTTGAACCTGTTCGGTATTCCATCATGGATGTGCTCTTTTGTTATGTTGCAGTCTGCGCAAATAACACGCGGTAGTAACAAGGTATGAAATGCTCATTCCATTTGGGTGTTGTATGGCCAAGAAGCAAGTAGCGCTTTTCATGCTCGGTATTCTCTTGTTTTCAATTCCTTCATTCGCTACGGCGGCTAAAGACGCTGTGATGGTGGAACAATTCGGAATGGGCTTTGACGAAACCGTGATTGCCGATTCCTCGGATGCGCTTTCTAATCCAAGAGATCTTGAATTTCATCCTGGTCGAGCCAATGAATTGTGGATTGCAAATCAGTACACAGACAGCATCACCATCGTGGAAAATACAGGGCTTGACAACCAAACCTCTCAGAATCGCCAAGATTCCAATCGAAATCACTTCTTGGAAGAAGTCAGCGCCATTGCATTTGGCGCTTATCACCCAGAATTTGACTGGCAGTGGGGCTCCGCCCAAGAAACCGCCAATACATTCTGCGGCCAGGCCTCTCCAAACAATTTCATGGGCCCGACCCTGTGGCCGTCCTCACTGAGCCACTTTGCAGTTGAAAACCAAAACAACGGAAACGGCCTTCTCGGCAGTCACATTGACATGAATCATGAATCACCCTATGGCGTTGGAATTGCTCACGATTCTGATAATGCCTATTGGTACAACGACGGCTACTACGGTGAATTGGTGTACTATGATTTCCAAGACGACCACGACACCGGTCGTGACGACCACTCCGATGCTATTGTACGTCGGTACTCCGAGATACAACTCACGCACATCATGGGCGTTCCCGGCCACATGATTCTTGATGACGATTCAGGACTCCTTTACATTGCAGACCCTGGGGCAAACAGGGTTTTGTGGGTGAACACCGATGATTCTTCAACCAATACTCAAAACATCATGAGCGATTCCTCTCGTATGGAGCCTCTGCAGGAGTACTCGTCCATTACCGGCATGGAATGGGGCGTTCTCGCAACGGGTCTCAACATGCCGTCGGGGATTGTTCTTGACGACGACCAACTCTTTGTCTCTGAATACGGCAACGGTCAAATTGTCGCATACGATTTGAGTTCAAATGGTAAGTCGGCCACAGAGACCGACTCCATCCAAACTTCAGCCACATCCATTATGGGTCTCGAGATCGGTCCAAACGGCCACTTGTATTACGTTGACTTCGGACAAAATGAAGTTGTTCGCATCGACCCTTACATGGACGAAGATGGAGACGGCGTGGGCGACCAGGTTGACAATTGTCCAATGATTCCGAATGCCAACCAAGCCAACCACGATGGGGATCTGCTCGGGGATGCATGCGATGACGATGATGATGGTGATGGACTTCTGGACGTTGATGACCAATGCGCCCTTGGCAATGTGTCATGGGTTTCCTCAGCCTTGACGGATCACGATTCTGATGGTTGTGCAGATTTGACAGAAGATTCCGATGATGATAACGACGGGATTTACGACTCTTCGGACTTTTGTCCGACAGGTGACCTCGACTGGAATTCATTGACCGCGACAGATTACGACGGAGATGGCTGCAGAGATGCAGGGGAAGATTTGGACGATGATAATGACCGAATCTGTGATGCAGATAATTCAAGCAGCGATTGGGTTTGTTCTCTTTCATCCGCTGGAACCGACCTCTGCCCTCAAAGTTCACCATCGTTCATTTCCTTTGTAGGAAATGACGTTGACCGTGATGGATGTGAAGATGCAGGTGAAGATACCGACGACGATAACGATGGTTTTTCAGACGACGTTGATGACTGTCCTAACGAAGCAGGTTCGAGTTCACTTGGAGCAAGCATTGGCTGTTCCGATTACGATGGTGACGGCTACGGTGATACTGTGGACGTCTTCCCGGTCGATGGAGCCCAGTGGCTTGACAGCGACGCCGATGGTTTCGGAGACAACTCCAACGCCGAGCAAGGCGATCAATGCGTTTTGGTTCAGGGTACCTCCAATCAAGACCGCAACGGATGCATTGATTCAGACGGAGATGGGTGGTCAGATCCAGATGAAGGGTGGACGGTAGCAGATGGGGCAGATGCCTTCCTTGGTGACTCAACGCAACATTCTGACCAAGACGGAGACGGCTACGGTGATGCTTCGGATGGATTCCAAAGCGACGCTTGTCCCTTGAACGCTGGAACATCTACAGAAGACCGATTGGGTTGTCTTGATTCGGATGGCGACGGATGGTCGGATGCCAACGATGCCCTCCCTGAAGATGCAACACAACATTCCGATGCAGATGGAGATGGTTTTGGCGACTCGGCAACAGGTACAACTCCGGACAGCTGTCCTGAAATTTACGGTACTTCTGACATGGAACGTTTCGGCTGCCCTGACCCAGACGGTGACGGATGGGCTGGATTCCTTGACGCTTTCCCCGATGACCAACGCTTCTGGTCGGACGCCGATGGCGATGGATTCCCCGACCAAGAAGGTACGAACCTTTCCGACGATTGTCCGGAGGTTCCAGGGACATCTACAGAAGACCGTGTTGGCTGCGTCGATGGTGATGGAGACGGCTGGTCCGATTCTGGAGATTCTTATCCTAAAGATGCATCTCGGTTTGCATCTGCTGAAGATTCCTCTTCAAACAATCAGTTGTTCCTCGTCGTAGGAATCCTTTGTGTCATGGCTGTAGTTGTTCTTGGCTATGCGGTTCAGCGACGCAACCAAGACCAACCGTCCATCAACTTACAACCTCACACCCCTCAATCCATGATGATGGAACCAGTTGTTCCACTTGCAGCCCCAGTTGTCCCAACGGTGGCTCCTGCCGGCCCACCCGTGCCTGCTGAAGGATTGCCAGCCGGTTGGACGCTTGACCAATGGGCGTGGTACGGTGAGGATTACCTCAAGAACCAATGACGGGCCCAAATTGCATTGCATCGAGCAAGGCTTGTTTCACGGCTTGACCATCGACTTCGTATCCGAGATTCGCTAGGGAAGTTGTTGTGTCTTTGGTAAGGCCACATCCAGCCACAGATTCCACCCTTCCCGGAGGTGTGTTGACATTGACGGTAAATCCATGTCGGCTGACCCAGCGTAGGAATGACAGTCCAATGCTGCAAATCTTGTGTCCATCCACCCATACTCCCTGCATCCGCTGGTCACGCACGCCGTTGATGTTCAGCAACCTAAGGGCGTCGATAACCCACTGCTCAATCTTGGTGATGATTTCAGCGACCGATGCTTCTTCCTTGCGAAGGCCCCATTTGAATACGGGATAGCAGACGATCTGTCCTGGCCCGTGCCATGTTAGGCCACCGCCACGGTCTACGGCTTGGGTGGGGTAGTCCTCAGGTGGTCGAATGCCGTCGTTGCGGGCGCGTGGACCTACAGTGACAACTTCTTGATGCTCAAGGATGAGCAATGTATCTGGGATTTCGTCGTTGATACGTTGTGCTTGTAACGATTTCATCAGTTTCAGTCCGTCCTCGTACGGGACAACACCGAGTTCCTGAATGACTACCATGCACGCCGCCTCTGATCGACTGTCTTAGAACTGACCCGAAGAGCCAAAACCGCCCTCTCCTCGTTCGGTATCCGTTAAATGGTCCATGGTTGTTTCAACCAACGTGACCTTTGGGACTTGAGCAAAAAGCATCTGAGCAACACGTTCTCCCGCTGCAATTGAGAATGATTCGCCTTGGCCAATCCATGTGGCGAGGACCATCAATTCACCACGGTAGTCAGCGTCTATGGTACCGATTCCATTGGGCATAATCATTCCTTTCTTACCCAATGACGAGCGGCAGCGCAATTGCCCTTCCCATCCCTCGGGGATTGCCGCAGCCCAGCCAGTACGGATGAGGACTGACGAACCTTTGGGGACGACAGTGTCTTCCAGCGCATACATGTCCCATCCTGCGGCCAAGGCTGAGCCTTGGGTCGGCAAGATGGCGCCTTCATCGAGTCGGGCGAATTGTACGGTCAGGGAAATCTGCTCCATAGACACGGTGAGAATACATCGCTTTTTGACTGTTGGGATGATGTAAGATTCTACCCACATGCGCCTGCAGTGGAAATAGAGGTGATTCCATGATAATTTTACATTCTTTTATGCGTTTTATATCATTCGCGGCTAAATACGCCAAACGGTACACTGCTCAATTGTACGAGGGGGGGGTAAAGGGTCGCGAAACGCATGTGCTCTATGCCTTCGCGGGGGGTATCATTATAGGCGTTATAGGAGGGCAAACAAAATCCAGCGCGACGCAAATAGGCGGGGGGAATATGTCATGGTCATAGAACACAACAAAGACGACGGAGTTGACGTCGATTTCACGAAAGAACATATTGAGCCCATGCTCCAAGAAAACCTGGACCGCTTCGTGCTGTTCCCCATTCAACATGACGATATTTGGGAAATGTACAAAATGGAACAAGCATCGTTTTGGAC
Organism: Candidatus Poseidonia alphae; assembly: GCF_943787815.1. Taxonomy (NCBI): domain Archaea; kingdom Methanobacteriati; phylum Thermoplasmatota; class Candidatus Poseidoniia; order Candidatus Poseidoniales; family Candidatus Poseidoniaceae; genus Candidatus Poseidonia; species Candidatus Poseidonia alphae. The sequence goes on along the minus strand of NZ_CALSNW010000001.1, from coordinate 148,049 downwards.
TGCGGAGGAAATCGACCTTGCTGAAGACCTCAAAGATTGGAAGAATCTCAACGAAGGCGAACAACACTTCCTCAAGCATATTCTTGCGTTCTTTGCTGCAAGTGATGGCATCGTTAACGAAAACTTGGTGATGAACTTCTCCAATGAAGTATGCTGGCCCGAAGCTCGAGCCTTCTACGGTTTCCAGATCATGATGGAAAACATCCATGCTGAAACCTATTCGCTTCTCATTGACACCTACATCAACGATGACCAAGAAAAGAACCACTTGTTCAAGGCACTGGAGACCGTCCCCTCCGTTCAAAAGAAAGGGGAATGGGCCATGCGCTGGCTTTCTCGAAAGCGAGGCTCCTTTGCTGAGCGTTTGGTTGCGTTTGCTGCAGTTGAGGGTATTTTCTTTTCAGGTTCATTCTGTGCAATTTTCTGGCTCAAGAAGCGAGGACTTATGCCCGGGCTTACCTTTTCTAACGAATTGATTTCTCGCGATGAAGGCCTTCACTGTGACTTCGCTTGCCTGCTTCACAACAAGTTGTTGCGCGGTGCTGGTGAAAACGTCATTCGTCGCATCATTGCTGAAGCGGTTGAAATCGAAATCGAATTCATCACCAAGGCATTGCCGGTAAACCTCATCGGCATGAATGCTGACTTGATGGAACAATACGTCAAATTTGTCGCAGACCGTCTGCTTGTTTCGCTGAACTGTTCCAAGATCTACGAAACATCAAACCCGTTCCCGTGGATGGAAATGATTTCCATGCAAGGAAAAACCAATTTCTTCGAGAAGAGAGTTGCAGAATACCAGAAGGCTGGTGTTATGGATGGCTCGTCTCTTGGAAGCGTTCAACAGCGGTTCTCTGTTGACGAAGACTTTTGAACCGTACGCGAACAAAGGAACTTACCACGCAATCACACTCACCGAATCTGGAGGAAATATACATGGCCATGCAAGTAGTAAATAGGAAAGGCGAAAGAGAGGATGTGCGCTTTGATGCTATCCTTGAGAAATTAACAACACTCTCTGAAGGATTGAACTCAAAATGGGTTGACCCAGGACATGTTACCAAGCTCACCATCGAAGGCCTGTACGATGGCGTGACCACCCGTGAACTCGACCAACTTGCAGCTGAAACAGCCGCATCATTGGCTTCTCAACACCCTGAATACAGTCGCCTAGCAGCCCGTATTTGTGTGGATGATTTGCACCGTGCAACAAAGGACAGTTTCACCGATGTAATTACTGACCTGCGCGAGTACATCGACCCAGAATCCGGAAAGCACGCACCGTTGATCTCAGAAGAAGTGTTTGATGTAATTATGGAACATGCAGACGTATTGAACAACCACATAGACTATTCTCGAGACAACAATTACGACTACTTTGGTTTCAAGACCCTGGAACGCTCCTACCTCCTTCGCTTAAACGGTGAAATTGCAGAACGCCCTCAACACATGTTGATGCGGGTTTCTGTTGGAATCCACTACAACAACATCCCAAGGGCCCTCGAAACATACGACCTCATGAGTCAAGGCTACTTCACTCACGCAACACCAACGTTGTTCAATTCCGGAACACCGATGCCTCAAATGTCCTCTTGCTTTTTGCTCACCATGCAAGACGATTCATTGGACGGAATCTATGACACTCTCAAGCAGTGCGCTTTGATCTCCAAGTCTGCTGGAGGAATTGGGTTGTCCATCCATCATGTGCGTTCAAAAGGTTCGTACATCAAGGGCACAAACGGAACCTCCAACGGAATCGTACCAATGCTGCGAGTCTTCAACGATACGGCCCGCTACGTCGACCAAGGCGGCGGTAAGCGTAAGGGTTCAATCGCAGTTTACCTTGAACCATGGCACCCAGATATTCTTCAATTCTTGGACCTCAAGAAGAACCACGGAAAGGAAGAACTCCGAGCACGTGACCTGTTCTACGCAATGTGGACTCCAGACTTGTTCATGGAACGTGTTGAGCAGAACGCCGACTGGTCATTCTTCTGCCCGAATGAATGCCCCGGTTTGCAAGATGTCTATGGTGATGAATTCAAGACAATGTTTGAAGACTTTGAGCGAAGAGGTCTCGCCCGTGAAACGGTTCCTGCACGAACCATTTGGGACAAAATCGTTGAATCCCAAATTGAAACCGGTACGCCTTACATGCTTTACAAGGATGCGGCAAACAACAAGTCGAATCAAAAGAACTTGGGAACCATCCGCTCCTCAAACCTGTGCACTGAAATCATGGAATACACCGCAAAGGACGAAGTTGCTGTCTGCAACCTCGCATCGATTGCACTGCCCAAGTTCGTGAACATGAGCACTGGAGAGTTTGACCACCAGAAACTCTTCGATGTTACGTATCACGCTACGGGCAATCTGAACCGTGTCATTGATGTCAACTACTATCCGGTGGAAGAAGCACGTAATTCTAACATGCGTCACCGTCCGATTGGACTGGGCGTCCAAGGACTTGCAGACACCTTCGCTATGCTAGAAATGAACTTTGATGGGGCGGAAGCTCGCTCCTTGAACAAAGAAATTTTTGAAACAATTTACTACGCTGCTTGCACCGCTTCGAAAGATGCAGCAATCGCAGAAGGCCCTTATTCAACCTTCAAAGGCTCACCCGCCAGCAAAGGTGTCCTGCAATTTGACTTGTGGGGCATGAACGAACACAGCGGCCGCTGGGATTGGAGTTCACTCAAGGAAGAAATCGTGGAACATGGAATGCGTAATTCTCTGCTGGTTGCTCCTATGCCCACAGCGTCAACCTCACAAATCCTCGGGAACAACGAATGCTTTGAGGCATTCACCTCCAACCTTTACGTCCGTCGCACTCTTTCCGGAGAGTTCGTTGTCCTCAACCGACATTTGGTTCGAGACCTCATCAAGGAAGACCTTTGGAGTATTGAGATGAAGAATGAAATTTTGCGACATAAGGGATCCATACAAGCGATTGCAAACATCCCTGAAAAGATCCGTAACCTCTACAAAACCACGTGGGAAATCAGTCAACGCCACGTCTTGGACATGGCTGCCGACCGCGGCGCATACATTGACCAAAGCCAATCGTTGAACATCCACATGGTTGATGCTAATCCTGCAAAGGTCACCTCAATGCACTTCTACGGATGGAAGCAAGGTCTGAAGACCGGAATGTACTATCTGCGAACAAAGGCAGCTGCCGACGCCATTCAGTTCACCCTTGAATCCAAGTCCAAAGACGACCAAACCGTCGGTGGACTTGCTGAGCGTGCAGAAGATGTTGACAGCCTTGAAGCAATTGCATGCAGTCTCGACACTCCAGATGACTGCTTGATGTGTGGCTCTTGATGTTTGATTAAATCCTTGGTTGAGGTGCCTCGCGCCGGAGATTCCTTTAACTGTGGAATCTTCATAGGACGGTTGAGGCATAACACTGGATGAAGCAACTTTGGTACTCAATGTTATTTTGTACGTCCTTCTACCGCTCTGGGGAATTGCCGGAATGCTTGACTGGTGGTGTCATCGAAATACAGAGATTGAGAAGACCTCGGGATTGAAAGAAGCTTACATCCACTGCCTTATGGGTGTCCAAATTTGCATCCCTCTCGTTCTTTCGCTTCTCTTTGAAGTCAACGTCCTCATCATGTTGCTTTGTTTCGCCGCCGACCCAAATCACATCTTGTGAATCGCATGACCTAGAGTGTCCAGTACTCCTTCATGGGTCATTTCCGTCATGGTCGGGTGAGCGTGGATGGTATGTGCAATGTCTTCGAGGACAGCTCCCATCTCAAGTGCAAGTGTCCATTCTCCAACCAGTTCGCTGATATGGGTTCCAACACCTTGGATGCCCAGGATGCGATGATCGTCTTCTCGAGCGACGACGCGGACGAATCCACCGGTCTTTTCAGCTTCTTGTGTGAGTGAGCGTCCGTTTGCGGCCATTGGGAATTTTCCAATAATCACGGGATGGCCTTGTTCCTTGGCTTGTTCGGGAGAGAGACCAACGGAGACGATTTCTGGTTCTGTGAATACGATGGCAGGGACTGCGACTGGGTCGTAGGCTCTGCGGTGGCCAGCGATGAGTTCCGCTACCATTTCACCTTGGAAGGAAGCAACGTGTGCCAGCATCTCGCCCAAGTCACAAAGGTCTCCAATGGCGTAAACGCCTTTCATATTGGTTTCACAACGCTCGTTGACTTTGACGAAGCCACGGTCGTCGAGTGCAACGCCAGTGCTTTCAAGTCCTGATGAAGCGGGTTTCCGACCCACGGTCACCAATACTTTGTCGGCTACGACGTGCTGCATCTTCTTCTCAACCTTCTCGTTTTTATCGATGAAGTTGAGTTTGACTTTACCGCCTTTTTGCTTTTCAGCACCTTTGGCAAAGACACCTGTGTGAACCTTGATCTTATTTTTCTTGAGAAAGAGTTCGAGAGGTCGGCGCAATTCTTTGTCGAACAAGGGCAAGACCGAGTCCATGGCTTCAACCACGGTCACTTCTGATCCGAGCATACGGAAGGTGATGCCGAGTTCGAGACCGATGTAGCCGCCACCGACCACGACAACGTGGTCTGGGAGCTTCTCGAGAGAGAGTGCTTCTCTTGAGGACAGCACGTGATCGTCGTAGGGCATGAATGGGAGTTCAATTGGTACTGAGCCTTGCGCCATGATGACGTGTTCGGCTTGAATCAAAGTCGCATCTTTTCCTTCTCCGATTTTCACAGTCTTTGCGTCTTCAAAGGTAGCCCATCCAGTGATCAGTTCTGCTCCTGCATTCTTCAAAAGAGCCTCGACCCCTTTGTTGAGGCGGTCTACGATGCCTTCTTTCCAACCGACCAGGTTGGCCATGTTGAGTTCAGCTGGGCTTGGAATTGAAATTCCCATGTGGCCGTCCTTTTTTGCGTGCTTTGCAAGGTTGTGGAAGGTGTGTGCGGCATGAATGAGTGCCTTTGATGGTATGCATCCGCGAATGAGGCAGGTGCCTCCAGCACGTTCTCCCTCAACGATGATGGTTTTCATTCCGAGTTGAGCCGAACGGATGGCAGAAACGTAGCCTCCGGGGCCAGCTCCGATGACGAGCACTTGACATTGTTTTGTTTTCACACCATCACCTCACATGAAAATTGTAGCGGGATTCTCTAAGTAAGTTTTAACCAACTGTACGAGTGTGGCCCCATCATGTCCATCGACAACACGGTGGTCCCATGAAGAAGAGAGGTTCATCATCCGGCGAACAACAACGTGGCCGTTACGAACAACAGCACGATCCTTTGCATTATGGACTCCAAGAATTCCAACTTCGGGTTTGTTGATGATCGGCGTTGCTCCAAGCCCACCAAGGCGTCCTAGGCTGGTGATGGTAAAGGTTGAACCGCTGAGGTCCTCAACACCTGCTTTTCCATCTCGAGTTGCGGAGGTAACACGCACCATTTCTGTTGCAGCGCTCCAAATATCCATGGCTTCAACATGCTTGACCACGGGAACGTAGAGTCCTCGGTCGGTTTGAGTTGCAATTCCAAGGTTGATGGCTTCATGGCGAGTGACGATGTTAGCATCGTCATCGTACAATGCATTGCATTCTGGCCGCTGTTCCAGTGCCTTTACCAATGCTTGCATGATAAAGGGCAGGTAGGTGAGTTTTGGAGCACCCTCTGGACGTGTTGCGTTGAGATGTTGGCGCAGTTCTTCCAGGGCCGTGACGTCCACTTCTTCAAAGTAAGAGAAGTGAGGAATGGTGCTGTAGGATGACATCATGCCGTCAGCGATCTTTCGACGAAGTCCGATGACCTTGATTTCCTCAGTGCCGTTTCGTTCTACTTTCGCCGAGCCACCCATTGGGCGTGCAGATGAGGCTCCAGATGCGCCGCCTGCAATGTGTCGGTCCAGGTCGGCATGACTGATGCGTCCTGCAGGGCCAGAGCCCGCAACATGTTGCAAGTCTACGTTTGCAGAGCGAGCTCGTTGGCGGACTGCAGGTGAAGCGAGTGCTTTCGTACCTGCTGCACGAGAAACGGGTGCTGCGGCAGGAGCGGCTTCGACGGGAGGAAGCGTTGGTGCTGCTGGGGTAGCGGCTTCAGCTTTCTTTGCTGGCTTTTCTTCTTTGGCTGGGGCAGGTATCTCGGTTTTTTCTTCGCCGGCATTACCGTCTCCATCCACTTCGAAAACGATGCATACAGCACCTACTGGGAGAATATCTCCTGCTTCGCCAACGATGCTCTTGACGGTTCCTTCGCAAGGGGCGGGAATCTCAACGGTTGCTTTATCGGTCATCACGGAGAGAATAGGGTCGTCTTCTTTGATGCTGTCACCAACGGCGACCAGCCATTCTACGACTTCTCCTTCAACAACGCCTTCTCCAATATCCGGTAGCTTAAATTCAAATGTTCCCATGTTTATTCCTCCTGTGTTTTCTGTATGGCTTCTGCAATCCTTGACGGACTTGGAAGATAATCCCACTCGGTGGTGTGCGGGAACGGTGTGTCCCAGCCAGTCACTCGTTGAATTGGTGCTTCAAGGTGGTAGAAGCATCGTTCTTGAATTGAAGCGCTCATTTCCGCCCCGAAACCGCTGGTCTTCGGCGCTTCATGGACGATGACACAGCGCCCGGTCTTCTTCACTGAATTGACCACGGTATCACGGTCCCAAGGGACCAAGGTTTGCAAGTCAATGAGTTCACAATCAATACCGGAATTCTTGATGGCCTGTTCGCTCACATGGACCATTGCGCCCCATGCGATCACGGTGCAAGCGGTGCCCTCTCGGACGATATTAGCTTGTTCAAGTGGAATGGAGTAGTACTCTTCGGGAACTTCGCCCTCAGGATGGTCGTTCCAAGTTGGGACATTGTGCGGGTCTCCGTAGAACGGGCCACGGTAGCATCGCTTTGGTTCGAAGAAAATAACCGGGTCGTTGCATTCGATAGCACTTGTTAACAGCCCTTTTGCATTTCTTGGATTAGAGCAGTACACGACTTTGAGGCCAGGTGTATGCGTGAATTGTGCTTCGGGGGACTGTGAATGATGGTGTCCTCCTTTGATTCCTCCACCAGCTGGTGTTCGAAACGTCACAGGGCTGGTGAATTCTCCGCCAGAACGGTGCCTCAGTTTGGCGATTTCGTTGACAATTTGGTCATAGGCAGGGAAAATGTAGTCTGCGAATTGGATTTCAGCAACCGGTCGTAGTCCGTTCAAACCCATTCCCATTGCGATGGCGGCAATACCACCTTCTGCAAGAGGTGAATCAAAGACTCGGTGATGGCCAAATTCTTCTTGGAGTCCGGCAGTAACTCTGAACACGCCTCCAAAGTAGCCAACATCTTCACCAAAGATGACGACGTTGGGGTTGCTCTGCAGCTGGTGCTTCAGGGCAGAATTTAGGGCTGCAATCATGTTCATTTTTGCCATGCTAACACCTCACTTTCCCAGTTCCTCTCGTTGTTCTTGAATGTGCCAGGGGACCGTCTCGTAAACTTCTGTAAAAATGGTTGATGCAGGAGGGTAAGGTCCGGTAGCAAGGTCCCCGAATTCGCATGCTTCTTTGTAAGCCGTCATGACTTCAGCATCAATTTTGTCCGCCAGTGCAGCGTTCTTTTCATCATCCCATTCGCCAATTTTAACGAGGTGGGCTCGCAGTCGTTCTACAGGGTCGCCACCTGGCCAAGATTCTGCTTCATTATGAGGCCGGTAGGCTGACGGGTCATCCGAAGAGGAATGGGCGCCAGACCTGTAGGTGTAGACTTCTATGTGGGTTGGTCCGAGTCCTGCAGAGACCCGTTCACGAGCCCACTTTGTGACGCTGTAGAGTGCGAGGAAGTCGTTTCCATCTACACGGAATGAGGGAATGTCGTAGGCGAGTCCACGCTCGGCAAATGTTCGTCCACCGGTGGCCAGTGAAACATGTGTGGAGATGGCCCATTGGTTGTTGACCACATTGAGGATGACTGGGGGTTTGAATGTTGATGCAAAGTTGAGTGCATAATGGTAATCTCCCTGGGCTGAGGTACCGTCTCCAAGCCACGTGATACAAGCTTCATCGAGGCCTTTGTAAGCACTGGCCATCGCTACGCCAACCGCTTGTGAAAACTGAGTGCCTACTGGGGAAGAGATGGAGATGAACCGTCCTTCTTTCCACGTGTAGTGAACCGGCATTTGTCGCCCACGAACGTTATCTTCTGTATTTCCGATGCAGTGACAGATCATACTGACCATGTCCCTTCCTCGTACGAATTGCGCACCGGGTTGCCGGTACGATGGAAATATCCAATCGTTGTCTTCAAGCGCCATTGTTTGAGCAATAGCCACGGCTTCTTCACCAAGCGATCGCATGTAAAAGGAGAGTTTTCCAGTGCGTTGCATTTTGATCATCCGATCGTCAAAGATTCGAAGTCGCATCATGTATTCAAGACCCTGAATAAGGGATGCAGCGTCGAGGCCAGGGTCCCATTCGCCAACAGCGACTCCATCATCGGTGAGTACACGGACCAAACCTGATGCATGAGGCGCGGTGTCTTCTGCAGAGCATGTCGCCGGGTCGGGACGGTTCAAATCACCCGGTTGTTCAACAAATCTGTCGCCAAACGACGGTGTGTCTCCGGGACGGAATGGCGCAACCCCAATCGTGTAGGGCGAGGTTGTAGCCGTACTTCTCTCCGTCATCGTTTCACCTCAGGACCGGTCCACCTTAAGGGGTGTCGGTGAGTTGGTTTGGTGGTTAGCAACACGGACGTATGCACCCGGCATTGTTTCTGTGTTGGCTGCATCCTTTGTTTTCCTGTACAAGAGGCCTGCTTTGAAGGATGAACGGACCAGTGGGCCGCTTGCAATGCCAGAGAATCCGATGTCGATGGCATGAATGGCCCAAAGATCGTACATTTCAGGTTCAGGGAATCGGTCAACGCTAAGGTGGTTTGCAGAAGGAGCGAGATATTGACCTATGGTGATGAGGTCAACACCCGCTTCTCTAAGCAACTCCAACGCTTCAAGAATTTCTTCATCGGTTTCACCAACGCCGACCATCAGGGATGACTTGGTGAGGATATCCGGACGCAACACTTTGGCCTGCCTGAGGATTTCCAGAGACTGGTTGAACGATGCACGTGCGTCTCTGACCGTTGCATCAAGCCGGGGGACGCACTCTACGTTATGTGCAAATACTGCGAGCGGGCTGTTGTTCAATAAGTGTTTGAGCGCCACGTGATCTCCCGCAAGGTCGGAACAAAGGAGTTCGAGTGTGACCTCTGGTGCATGTGCGTGAACGGCATCAATGCATTGTTTGTAATGGTCAGCTCCGCTATCGGGCAGGTCGTCTCTGTTGACCACCGTGATGACGGCATGACGCAAATTCATCGAAGATACGGCCTGAGCGAGGTGCGCAGGCTCCTCCGGGTCAAGCGCAGGGGGTCTCTTGATGGTACCAACGGCACAAAAACGGCATCCTCTGGTGCATTCCTGGCCAGCGATCATGAATGTTGCATCGCCTGAAGCCCAGCAATCGTGAATGTTCGGGCAGCGCGCCTCTTCGCATACTGTGTTGAGTTTGTTGTCCTTAACAGCAGTTTTCGTGGCGTTGAAGATGGCTTGTTGTTCTCCGCTTGGCAGTCGGGTTTTGAACCACTTGGGGAGCCGTCCTTGCCGTTTTGAGGATGCTTCGGAGTCACCTTTGGGGGTGGCCATTGGGAGGGGTTTTCCTTCTACGCTACTCCCTCCTCAGTAAGGGGCAGCAGGAGGCCATCAAAAAGGTGTGTGATTCAAGGCCATGCTGGTCAAGGTGTTGTGTGAATCGTGAATTCATACGAGGTTTCATGAATTGAGTCCTCGCCATTCGTACCATGAGCACCAAAGTTGCGCTGATTACAGGGGCTGGCCACCGGCTGGGTGCAGCCACTGCGAACAGGCTCATGAATGCGGGATGGTTTGTGTTGATCCATGTCCGTTCCTCCCGCCAAGCAGCACAAGAACTGCTCGAACAAGCGGAGGCTCAAAACAACCGCAAATGCGGGGCGATTCTTCAGGCAGATTTGACCGTTGATGATCAACTAAAACACCTGGTTGATGAAGTCAAGAACCACGCCCTCGTCAAGGAGAATGGGCTTTCTGGACTGGTTCACAACGCTTCGTTCTATAGCCAATCTACATTTGAGGAGACATCGTTTGAAACCTTCAGAAACCTGAACCGTTTGCACATGGAGGCGCCCTATTATTTGACCCAGCAATTGCTTCCAGAACTGCGAAGTTCTCGAGGCTCTGTAGTTGGGATTGTTGACACGTCGTGGGGCAAGGCTTGGGAAGGCCTGTCTCATTATACTTCTAGCAAAGCAGGGTTGCGCCAACTCATGTTGAATCTGGCGGGTGAATTAAGCCCGGATGTGAATGTTAATTGCGTTGCGCCAGGTGCGATTATGGCTGCGGATTGGGAAACCGAACATTTCACCAAAGTTCTCGAGAAAGTCCCGATGGGTCGTTCGGGCCAAGCCTCAGATATTGCCTCGGCAGTTCTTCATCTGCTCGAAGCATCCCATCTTTCAGGCCAGGTGCTCCATGTTGACGGTGGCTGGTCTATTGAAGACGCCTGAGTTTCATTGAAGAAGGAAGGCGCCACCGCTCAGAATGCAGGGGTGGCTGAGGTGGTCAAAGGCGCCGGGCTTAAGATCCGGTCCCGTATGGGTTCGTGGGTTCGTATCCCACCCCCTGCATCACACTGTTCGGCTTCGCTGCTATATCGTTCATAATCGGTTAAGTTGATGCATCCCATGCAAAACCGTTTAACACCCCCTGCACCACGGAGGCATGGTGAACAAGATGCTGTACAGCAAATCTGCAACTCATTCGCACTCAGTCGCTGTGTTCTTGGCTGCATTGATGGTTCTTTCAACAAGCGCCGTTCTTCTCGCTTCCAATGACAACAATCAAGAGGCGATATTGGAGGACGCTCCGGTCGTCTTTAGAAACACAAACACCCAACAAACCTACGACCTCTATCTCGACAAACAAAACGAAACCGTGGGTGGTCAAGGAACGATTACGACGCTCCCCCCAAACGATGGTCAAGAAGAAAAAAGCGCAGTGGATGGACTTGAATTCAGGAGTGCAGAATTGATCAGCGACTTGTACGTTAACGGCACGGGCGCCTCTAACATTGCTCGCTTGTCCATTTACTATCAATTCAGTGGACCGACCGGGTCTACTGCCACCGCGACATTTGCTCTCAAATCTGGAGATTCACAAATTGTTTCAGAGAGCAAGGAATTGTCAGACCCGTGCTCAACCAACCCGCTCTCTCAAAATGCTTGTACTTGGGCCATCATCGAAGTTGAATTCGTGCTCGGCAGTAACGGCTTCACAGTCCCTCAGGGGAAACAACTCAAGATTCGAATTGATGCTGATGCCCAGTGTGCGGACGGTCAAGGTGGCCTCCCATCAGCCAACGGCTGCGATGTTGAGTTTGCATTTGGAAAGGTCGGGAGTGCAGACAGCTATTCCCGATTGCAAATCATGACCAATGCGCTTTCCGGTTCATCGGTACGTGTCCACAGTTGCTACGGTGACTTTGGTTGCAATTGGAACGACGAAGAAAAACTTGAATGGGCTCCCAACCACCGTTTGGAATTCCGTGAAATGCGTTTTTCGGTTGAAATCCAAGATGCTTTTGGCCGCGAAGATATTGAAGACGTTACGCTTATCATGAGCACACCCAACGAAGCCACCTCAGTTTTTGAGGTGGAATTTGATGACGACGATTTAAAACTTGACAACAATGGGTTGGTGGGGATTTACAATTACACCGCTTCGGGTTTGGCCTCTGGCGAGTACCCCGTACGTTTGGAAATCAATGATGTACAAGGGCATTCGCTTCTTTTCGAACACCCCGGATTGGAATTTTTGGAACATGATGTTTACCTTACCGTTCCCCAAAACCAACCGGACGTTGTTCTCTATGCTCCAGGTCAAACCAGCAAAGTCAATTTCCTCATTGAGCATACGGGGTCGGCATCATCAAGTTTGGACGTCGTCTTTGACATCGCTGATAATCTCCCCATGGAATGGGCTGAACCTTTGTGGAGTCAGGCCAGCGGCTCTTACACCCTTACCGGTGGTGGCGATTCCGCTATCCCTGAGTTGCTAATTGACGTCCCTGAAGGAGATTTGTCCGATGCTCCTGACTATCTTCAAATCGAGGCAAGGGTTTACGCAACAAACGATCAAGGCCAAAGTGAAGAGGTTGCTATCAAGAGCCTAAGAATAGACTTTGAAAAGATCGACGTGTTTGCTCCACCTCGTATCTCCGTCTACGAAGATCAAGAGCATCAAAAGCAAATAGCAGATTCCACTCGACCCGAGGCTTACGACGAAGGCCTATCGCATTATGTCGATGCGTTCAACGGCAGTGAAAACTTCTACATCGATGTGTTCAATTCCGGATTCGATACGGACTCGTTCAAAATCAAAATCCTTGAGCAACCCGATGACTGGCAGTACCGCTTTTATTCCAATCAAACTGGAGCAGAACTTACTGAGGATGGCATCTATCACCTGACCAGCGATATTGGGTCCACTCAATTGTTGACGGTGCGCATGCAAGTGTTTCCGCCAGAGGACCGAGAAAGCCTTGATATTGGTCTCTTCTCACTTGCCTTCTCAAGTACAGAAGATTCAGAACTAAGAACAGATGTGGCGTTTACTGTCCACCGAACCTTTGGCATTCTCGCAGAGGTCATCGCCGATAGTGACGGAGTGGGTGATGAAAATTTGCTCGGCCAAGTGGGCCCAGTTAGTCCAAATCAAGATGTATGGTACAACGTACGTATCTCGGACTCCTCGAGCACAAGTAGAAACGAAACAACCTGGCGGATCATCAACCCAAGGGACTTGTCGAGGAATGCAGATAACAATCCTAAATATACGGCGTGGGAATACTCCATTTCCAACGACACCAACGATAACATCGTGGTAGTGTCCCTCCCTGCTGATGAATACATTGACATTCGTCTCGGTGTGCAACTGAACGGACAGGTGGAAGCGGGAGAACACATCGTTTACACTCGAATCATTGAAGAAGGTGTTGAGGAGGAGAATGAACCGAGGTATTTTGACCTCCCGGTTAAGGTCATCATCAAGGAAGACGTCGTAGCCGGTAGGATAGAAATCACCGCAAAGACCGAAGCCTCTCGTTTCTCCTCAGGGGAAGAGAAGAACTTGGAATTCAAGATCACCAATCAAAACAACGTTGAGCTTGACGTGGTTATTTTGTTGGATGAACCTCTCGGGTGGGATGGTGCAATCCGTGCAACGTCCAATCAACTTGGAAGTGATTTCCTCATCCTGAAACTCTCAGCTTACGAAAGCAAGGACTTCAGTCTCAAGATGACTGCCCCAGAATCACTCAAGGACAGTGCATCAGTGGCTTTTGAATTCAAAGTGACTCCGATGAATAACGAAACTCCCTATGCGGAAGAGTTTGAACAAACCTTTGCCTTCCAGTACGTCACAGAATGCAGCGGAGCCTCTTGCTTGTTTGGTGAATTGACCAACCCTGAACCTCAGACCATGGTGTTCTATGTGATTCTGGGCGTTCTCTTGCTCTATGCTGCTCGGCGTGGCAAGCAACAGCCAGCACAACACTTTGAAGCAATTGTGCCGGATAAAGAAACTGAGAGTTTGTTCCAAGAGGAGTTGGCTGAACTGGATGAGTCAATTCCTGAACCGGTGGTTGCCCAAGCCGACGACGACGACCTTGAATTGCTCGAAGAACTTGACGATATTTGAGTCAAAAACAACCTCTTTTTCTTAGGGTTGTATGAACATCGTACCATTTCCCTTATGAGGCATAAAACCCACCGTCCATTGTGAGAACCATGCTGACAGGCTCGAACCTTACTGCCGCGACTCCTCAATTGCGCCTGTCAGAGCGTAAAAATGCTGTAAAATCAGTGTTTTTGACCCTTTTGATGGTGCTCTCATCGCTTGCATCCATCGAATATTTAGCCATTGATGTGCAAGCAGCCTCCGATCAAGACGGGGACGGGCTTACTTACGGTTTGGAATACCTGATGAACACACAACCTAACGACCCTGATTCCGACAATGACGGTCTTCCTGACGGTTGGGAGTGGAAGTATGGACTTGACCCGCTTTCATCAAGTGGAGCAGACGGTGCAGTTGCCGACCCTGATGGCGACGGAATGTCAAATCTGCAAGAATACACTTACCTCATGCCCAATGGCTGGGACAACCCCAGTACGGGCTCTGTTCTCGACAACGGCGTTTGGTGGAACGGCACCATTCCTGTCAACGATTGGAATGAAGAAAACTCGATGCAGTACAATCAACCTGCTTGCGGCGCAGCTGGTTCAGACGGAACTGGCAGCATCATTTTGTGCGACGAAGACCCTGTGGGGAACATCTGTACAAACGGGTTTGACGACGACAAAGACGGCTTTGTTGATGCTGCAGACCCAGACAACGACGGAGATGCAGATTGTTTGAGCGACGATGACGACGGGGACGGACTCATTGACGAAGACCCAGCGGGATGGGATACCGATGGAGACGGAATGAACGATGGATGGGAGGCAGCCAACAACCTCAACGCAACTTCTCCGTCCAATGCAGACGGTCCAAATGGTGACCCTGACGGCGACGGGTTGACCAACCTCATGGAATACGTTAACCCGACTTGGACCACAATGTGTGGGTCATCCCCGTGTTTCAGAAACGGCCCAGATGGTGCAGTCACTGAAACCACATCTCCTTGCGACCCTGTTCAAGGCGTTGGCCCCGGTGCTTGTGCAACCTACACGGCCGAGGTGGACGGAATCACTTCGACCAATCCTCAGATTGCCGACACCGATGGTGACGGCCTCAACGATTCATATGAAGCTCTTACGCTTCTTACCGACCCTACTGCTGCAGATACCGATGGTGACGGTATCCGTGACGGTGTCGAAGTTAACGGAGCCTACGGTAATCCTGCTCAAGCAAGCGACCCTCGTGACAACAATACCGATGACGACGCCTTCGACGATGGTGAAGAAGACACAAATTTCAACGGACTGGTGGACGAAGGCGAAACCGACCCAACTCGCAGAGAAGATGCCGGCGATGAAGACAATGACGGGATTCAGAACTGGGAAGAAAACCTCTCTTGTACGCTTTGGAACGTAGCGGATACGGACTTTGGTGGCGTGAGTGATGGGGACGAACGAAACATCAGTCACGGAACCGATCCTTGTGATTCACTCGTGAACTTTGAAACGACATTCGTAAGTTACGATTCCTCTTCAAACCAAGTCACCCTCGGAAGCGGTAGCGGATTTAATCCCGGCGGGGGCGTAGGATGGTACAACGTTTCGGGGTCTTGGGAGTCCTTCGCTTATGCAACGATAGTGAACACCGTGCTTCAAGGCGTATCAAACGGGCCAAGCGCTACGCCCAGCCAAGTTGCTAATCGAAATGGCTCGTTCTGCCACACCGATGCGGTCGCTGCAGGAACCATCGGCTCCACCCAACAATATTGTGACGACGATTACACAGACAGTGACCAAGATGGTCTTGCTGACTGGCAGGAGTTGTTGGGCACATTTGGATGGTTCTCCAATCCAAACATTGCTGATTCAGACGCTGATGGCGTAGACGACTTTGGTGAGGTTTCGGACAATACCGATCCAAACGAACCTTGTGCGAATCTGTTGGACACGGATGGCGACGGCCTCAACAATTATTTCGAAAACAATACAGGTTGCGATCTGAACTTCATTGGAATCACCAACGGCTCACAAGACATATGGGTCACGGATTATGCATCATTTGATACGGACCAGGGTGGCGTTAACGACCGAACGGAATACTACGACGGAACCAACCCTCAAAACGACCCGAGTGATGACGTCCAACCGGACGACTTTGACGGCGACGGAGTCCCTGATGCGATTGAAAATCAGACCGGAACGGATTGGACCAATCCAGATACGGACGGCGGTGGATTACTCGATGGAATTGAGTGCCCTGACCTTTATTGGGTTGCTAACTGCGCAGGTTCACCGTTTGACCCGTTTGACCCTACTGATGACATCCTCAACAACGATGTACTTTTCTGGGCCAACAACTCCTCAGGCGTTGTTGACGTCAACAGTGTTCATCGTTGGCGAGTGAATACCAATGATTTTTACACAGGTTCTACCTATGCACAACTTGACAGCGTCCATCCTAAAGAAGCAGTGTCCATTCCTTACAGCAACCTCACGCATCTTGCTCCACTCTCGTTCGCCAACGATACCATTGAATGGACCATTAACTACAACAATCCAATCAATGTAGGGCAGGTTCCTGTTCCATCGTTTTATTCGAACATCTCGTATGTGTTTGAAGCGATAGCCACGTTCTCCAGAAACAATGATACGCATACCGTGACGGTTGACCAAGGCCCCATCAACGAACTTTGGTTCCAAGAACCCGAATATTACTTCGATTGGGCAACGCTTGCATCCACTACTGTTCCCGGGCAAGGCTTCCCGTATGAGCTCCTCACGGATGAGATCTTTATCAACACGAGCGACGTTCATTCCTATGTATTCAACGTCACCAACGGTGTCGTGACCGATTCCGGTGCAACGGATGCTTACAGCGTTGCCCTAGCCCTTGAGGAGTTCCTCACCAACGGAAACAGTTCTACGGAATTCAAGCGTAATTACAACGGCTCAGGCACCCCGTCCATTCTTGATACAACCCTTAACATTCTTGAAACAAGAAAAGAAGGTTCTTGCCGAGAATTCAACACTCTGTTCGTGACCATGGCTCGCCTTGCAGGTCTACCTGCACGCCAAGTGACCGGCTACTCGGGAGGTTCTTGGACCGGTGAAGGCTACGCCGTATATGCAGCGGATGCAACGACTTGGTCAGAAGTCCGCCTGCAACAAAACAATGCTAACGGAAATACTGACCTCGGATGGATTGCCTTCGACCCCTGCCCGCCAGCGGAAGAAATGGAAGTCGTTAACCAGACCATTTCCACCTTGACCTGGTCTCGTGACAGTACCCAAGATATCAACGTCACAGGTCAACTCCGATATGCAGAAAACGGAACACCTGCGTCCGAAGTCCCAGTCTTTGCTTATCTCGTCCCGGTCTCTGAGGCTAATCTCGTACCGGGCCCGGGCGGTCCTATGGAGCGCTTGATCAGTGAGGGACGAACCGACGCAAATGGAACGTTCAATTTCACAGGCGTTCCCGATGCACCAACTGCGCCAGGAATGCATAACATCGTCGTTGAATACCGTCAGTTTGGATACGTTCCAAACGGAGGGGCAATTTACGATAGCTACGTTAACATGACTGAGAATTCAACCTTGTTCCACACGGCACCTGCCGTGATCAATGCCCCCGTTGCGGGTGCAGGTGCAACTACCGTCATTGAAGGATTGCTCGAATTTGAAAATCAACCTCTCGACGTGTTCTTCCAACTTCCGGATCAGACCGTTTGGTTGACCTATACCTCTTCTGTTGACGGTGCTCAGAACCTCACCGGTCTTGTTGACAGCGCTGGAGCGTTCACATTCACCTTGAATCTCAGTGAATTTGAAACCAAAGGAAATCTTTCTGCAACGCTTGGGTATTCCGGATGGCAGGACACATCGGTTACAGGCATCCCCATCGAAGCCTTCCATCTCAACCCAACAACCACATCAATCGTCCTTAACGTAACCGATGCGCCAAATCTGACAGCGATCATTGAAGGACCACTGACCAACAAGAGCATCCTCCTTCTTGATGACAACATATGGGTGAACGGCTCGGCTGTATCTGTTGGAGCTGCTCCAGTTCCTTTGACCGGAACGCTGCAATTTTCCATTCGAGGCAACAACAGCGGAGATGTTTGGTTTGAAGTGTTCAACACAAGCGTCACAGGGACGTTTTCAATCCAACATTTCCTTCCATCCTCCACGATGGTCGGTTCAGGCGAACTTGAAGTGCGTCTGCGTTTCTTCCCAGCCTCACTCCCTGCGACAGATGACGCTAACATGAGCACGAGCGTGCCGTACTTCTTGCGAGGTTTCCTCGGGTTCCAGGTGGGTGAGTCTGCTCAAATGCGAGGTTTTGACGGAACCGTTGAAGTGTCGATCACAGACCACCGTGGATTTGTTCAAGACCTCGTTCTTTTGGGAGATTACGACTTCTCCTTCGACGGAACATGGTACAACACGACTACGGACCCAACCGGCGACGTGGTTGAGTTTTCTTGGCCACTTGCGGCAGATCTCGTCGCAAACGACTATCCAATCGATATCTCTTTCAACGGCTCAGATTATTACCAACCCTCAATCGGTAATGGAAGCATCCGAGTCCAGGCAGAGATTGGGTACAACCTCTCCATTGGGCAGGATTGGACCCACATCGGTAACTCCACTTTCTTGTCCGGTGACATTTTTGATGCATTTTACAACACACCTGTTCTGAACAACAACACTCAGATTCGTGTTACCATTAACCTCGAGGACGGGCCGGTTGACATTGCTCAGTCTTCGCTGAACAACTCCACAGGGGCCTTCAACATACCAATCACCATGCCGACTACAATCGGTTCAGGAGTCTACGATTTCGTGGTCGAATTTGACTTTGAATCCCAGGCGCCTCTCGGTGGGGCTTACTACTCCTACCTCGACACGAGTTTACCTCCAAGCCCTCCAACGTTGGTCTCTGTTCTCGGAGGTATTGAATCTGAAGTCGTCGTGACGGCTGAACGACCGAACTACATCATTGAAATGAACAATACCGTTGATTTGATCGCTAAGATCACTGATCTTGCCGACGGTTCGAACGTCAGTGGAGCATCGGTTGAGTACATCTGGGACTACGGAGTTAGCAATACCTCCTTGGGCACCGTCTCCTCCGATGCAGACGGTAACGCAACCTTCAGCTTCACGCCATCCAGTATCGCCCCTGGATACTACGACCTCATGGTCATCATTCAGGACGATATCAGTTCATCATTAACTGCAGGAAATACGAGGTACCTCGGCAACTCAACCTTGCTGAACATCACCATTCAAGTGACGAGTGACATCCAATTCAACAATGTCCCAACCACCATTACAGCAGGAACTCCGTTCAATGTAGTTGGGCAAGTTCTAGACGCAGAAAACAGTTCACGGCCGTTAATTTCAGCTGTGCGACTCAATGTCTTTTGGCTTGAATACCCTGACGAACTCCTTCTCAACGGATTCTCCACTACCAACAACGGCAGTTTCAACATGAGCGTTCCAACAGACACCGCAAATAATGGGACTCAAAGAGGCCCACATACGCTTGTCATCTCGGTTGTCAACGAATCATCACCGTTCTATCTTACTGCAACGGCTCAAACGCCCATTCAGGTCATGGGCGTCTCTCGGCTAGAAAATCTGGTTCCACTCAATGCCGTGGTCATCAACCGAGGAAACACAGTCAACATGTCGGCTAAACTTGTCGAGGCATCGGACCTCTTTGCACCTCTTGCAGGCTACGATGTTGGTCTTGAATTCCACGAAACTTGGTTGACATCCGCCACTACCGACGGCGAAGGCTTTGCGAATTTCTCATACACGGTTCCTTACGACCACCCGCTGGGTCTTATCGTGGTCCAAATGGTCTACAACGGATCATCCGACCTCCTTTCAACCTCTGCAAACTTGACTTCAATCACCGTGAGGTCATTGACGTTCATGGTGGTGGATAGCATTACGGACAATCCAGTCGCCGGTGATGAATTCAACATTTCAGGGCGCGTCACTTCTGACAACGGTTCAGGATTAACTCAACGCGATAACATTACGTTGCCCAACGCCAATGTGCTCTTCTCCATCGATGGAGTTCCAACCGGGTTTACGGTAACAGGTGGAGCAATTGGTACCGGTGGATTCTGGAACGCAAGCCTGCGCCTCACTGAAACCTTCGGCGCCGGAACTCATGTTCTGGAAGCAACGTACCTCCCCAATGTCAACTATTACGTGGGGTCTGAAAACAACACAACCTTTGATTCCAGAGGCTTCTCCACACTTGACTTTATCCTACCAAGCCTCGACGGACTTGGGCAACCTTCGTTGAACGATCGTACAGACCGCGGAACCAACGTGTCCTTCCAAGTTCTATTGCGTGACAACCAAGGTGAGGCAATGGGCAATCAATCGCTGACCGTATCCCTTCCAGGAACCAACGTAAGCGGCGTCTTTGTAACTGCACCTAACGGTAGCGCCTTTGGTACGCTTCTCGTACCGTATGACTCATCAGTCGGCCCCGCAGACATTCGGGCATCCTTCGTTGGAATCTCTGGTACAACTGGAATCATTGGTTCAAACGGTACAACGCTCTTTGTTGTGTTGGCCGCAACCAACCTTACCATTGCAGATGCTCCAACCGTCCTCACTGCTGGAGATTCATTAACGGTCAGTGGGACGTTGCTTGACGACCTTGGAATGCCGCTTGTGGAAGCAGGCGCACCTGCGACTGCAGTTGTTCATCTCACGATTGATGGTGTTCCAGTGGCCAGCATTGAGACCAATGCAACCGACGGTTCCTACACCCTTGGATACACGTTACCTGAAGACACAGCAGCTGGGCCTCACGTGATTGGGGTCGAATTCCGCGGTGGTCGCGACTGGGTTGACCCAGTCGGCTACGGAGATATCGTCAATCCGGAATACTACTTGCCGAGTTCAGAAACCGTTGGTTTCAACGTCAGTGTCCCTACTGAAATTATCTTCTTGACCCCAACTGGCCAGGCAGACCGTGAATCAACCATGACCCTTGAAGGTCAACTGGTTGACCTTGTTGACAACAGCCTGCCGAATTTGACGATTGGAATCTGGCTTGATGGAGAATGGTTGACCAATACCACGACCGATGAAAACGGATACTTCATCGCCGTCCACCCGGTTCCTGCTGACGCACAACTTGGTCCGCTCTCTGTTGAGATTCGTTTCACTGGGACAGTGGCCTACCTGCCGAGCAATGCAACAGGTGTTTGGGAGATCTTTAGCCCGATCCTCGTGACCGTTGATATGACCTCTCCAGTTGCCGTCAATGAAACGGTTACTGTAAGCGGGACTGTAGTTGATAATCAACTGCTTGGAATCGCTGGGCATGAAGTTCAGTTGGTTGTAGAAGGAATTGTCATCACTTCAATCACTACCGATGAAAACGGGGCATTTTCTTATGATTGGTTTGTTCCCGACATCTTCGCATTCGGTAACCACACGCTTGAAGCGGATGTGGCTTCACAAGGATACTACCGCTCAGGTACAGGAAATGTGACCTTCTTCCTCTCGCATCGCTCTTGGGTTACGCTTCTGTTTGAAGACGGCATCGAGGCCACCCGTGGTGATTCATGGGAGGTTAACGGCCGCCTGTATGATTATGATACGGTCGAACGAGAGGGTTTGGTTGGAATGATGGTTGACATCTCGATGGATGGAGTTCCATTGTTCTCGACCGTGACCGGTGCCGACGGATTATGGTCCGCAAGCATCCCTGCGACAATGGACCTTGCTCGTGGAGAGCACACACTGTCCGTTAGTTTCGAAGGTACAACGGCTCATCTCGCTGCTTCAACCAACAGCAACCTAATGGTTTGGTCGGACGTGATCATTACGCTTGACCCAACCTCGACGTCGATTGTAACGCGTTCTGATGACGTGTTTGCACCAATCGTTTATACCGGTTCAGTACAGGAAGTAGGTGGCGAAGGAGAAGTCTTTGAAGACCTCGTTTTGACCATCGGCAACGGTTCAGAATGTGCAAATGGCCGTGAAGGTGCTCAATGTTTCCCAACCGTCCTCATTACATGGGCCAATGGAAACTTTTCAATGACAGCAACCGCACCTTATTGGCTTGATGTAGGTTCACAGTACTTTGCAGTCGACTCTGCTCGTAACGATTCAAACCATCTGAATGCAGGAACCGTGAGCAAGGCAGTCTTTGTACAGGTCGATGCAAACATCGTACCCACGATTGGAGCCATAGTTGAAGGGGTTCAAGAAGAGATTGATATTGAAGTCCTCATCACCGCTAAAGATACCAAGAATGGAATTCCAGGCATTGACGTTGTGGTTTATCTTTATGATGAAAACAACAGTCAAATTGCCTCTCAGCAACGCCAAACTGACAATTCTGGTGTGGTGCAGTTTGACTTCCCTGCTGACCCACCGTATGGCGACTATTCCTTCTGGGGCGAAGTCACCATGGATATTGTCATCAACGACCCACGTATCTCCAGCCAAAGTACACAAGACTTCGAAGCCCTGCGCAGCGAAGGATTTGAATTGAAATATTCCTACGCTGCTGAAGAATCAACGGTGTCCCCATGGGCCTATGTGATGGTTCTGTTGCTGGGAGCTTTGATCGCTGGAGGAGTCGTCCTCTACCGCCGCAAGGTTGCTTCTGATGACCTCTTGAAAGACGCTGCTGAAGTGTTTGCCTACACCGCTGAATTGCTCGCCGCTGGTGATGCCGTCCGTGAATCAATCTTCACGTGTTACCAGGACCTCTGTGGTCTCCTCCAACAACGAGGATTCTTGAGAAGAGATTTCGAAACGGTCCGTGAGTTTGAATTTGCCATCCGTCAGGCGTTGCATGGAGTCTCAGATGACGCCCTCACAGCCTTGGACAATACCTTTGAAATGGCTCGTTACAGCCGAGAAGAAATGGGAAGTCAGCATCAAGAAGTGGCCGTGCAATCACTGACGCGAATGGGTACTGAAATCGAACAGATTCAGAAATTCCCTCAGCGCTGAAGTTGCTCACCAGCGAAGATGAAGACGACCGTTGCTGAATTCGGCAGTTAGGTTTGATGAAGCTTCCTTTGGAAGTGGGATTTCCTTGACCAAAGGGGGCAGGTCTCCATCATTGACTTGAAGTTGAACAACGGTTTGGTCGTTGATGGTTTTGAACCGCAGGTGGAGGTTGTCGTATGTTGTTCCCAACAACGGGATGGTCAAGCCGTCGGGGTTCATTCTTCCATTGATGGATTCAACAATCCAAGAAAGAGCCCGTTCAGGTTCTACTTCTGCAAGTGATGTTTCTGGCAGCATACCGGCAGTGACCAGAACTTCTGTGTGCAGTTGGCGAACTTCTGAGAGGTGTGTTGACTCGGTTTCAAAATTGGCTTGGAGCATCGATGCATCGGGTGAAAAACCGTCCAAACTGGGTGCGTCAGAATGTTCGTTCTTCGTGCTTAGTGATTGCTCAATTGCGAGAGGTGACCATTCGTCCATGAGGTTTGGATACGACGAGCCCACATGAACCTTCGGACGACTCTTCCTTCACTCCAGCGTGGAGTCGGGTTGGATTTTGGAGAAAAACCTCCGAGCAAAATGTCCAGTTGATTCGGGCCCGCTCGATTCGTTCATTCTCAGGTCGTCAGGGAAACAAGAGGCGTAGGTTCGTTCTGTAACCCTCCGGTCCAACAACACGATGAGAGCCCTATCTCCAATCGAGCGAATAGGACGCCCCATCGCTTGCAAAATGGAATTGATCGCTGGTTGAGAAACGGTATACCTCCATGCAAGATTCCTTCCAAAGCGTTCTTCAGCGTGTGTTTTGAGCGCAGATGATAATACGGAAGGCGGTGAATTTGGAATGCCAATACACGCAACCGCATCCAGTGCACCGCTGTGATAGTCAACTCCCTCGGAAAGACGAGCATTGAATACGCCGGCGAGTAAAATACGCCGGCCAGCTTTCTTTTCTTCGAGGAGCGTTTCTACCACTTGATCTAAATCTTGTTTGGTCCAATTACGGTCCTCAACCATCATCCGAACACCAGAGAAATGAGCTTCTGCGACAGTGGAATTGAGGAGTGCATAGGATGGGGCAAAGACAGCAACGTTTCCTGGCGTCGTGTCAATGAGGGATTGAATGTGCTGGCGCATTAAATCGGTGTTTTGAGGGGTTCGTTCGGTATATTTCGTCGTTACATCCGAGGCCACCAGCACCGGCCGTCGCATAGCGGCAAAAGGAGATGCATAGGCTACAGCGGTGGTCTTGGCTGTCGGTAGCGCCAAGATATTGGCGTACATGGTGGGTGGATACAGCGTTCCAGACATCAGTACGGCACCGGCTGAGCCGGTGAGGACAGGTTTCGAGACCAATCCTGGGTCGAGCAGGTGGGTTGTGATTCGACCATCCTTTCCTTTTGTATCGTACACCATCGTCATTGCAGTTGTGGAGCCGAAGCGAATGAGACAATCTAAAATTTGGGCGACACGATGAGCGTTTGGCTCCATTGGATTTCCATCGTCTCCAGCGTCCATATCAACATCCACGGTTGAAAGAATGTCTCGCAATTGATGAATTCTGACGGCTGGGTCAATGCCATGCTTACGTTGTTGGACAGGTGGGGAATTCAAATTCTTTTGACCGACAATCCCGTCAACTTCATCACAGGCACGGTGGAACACTTGGAGGAGGGTTTCAACTTGAACTTCACACTCTTCCTTGTCACCGGTTAAGGATGAGCGAAGACGACTGAAAAAGTCTGCAAAACTCTTCCTTGAGGTTCGAATAACCTCGAAAGCCCAGTAGGCTAAATCATGGGTTGCTGCCAGCATTTCTCCCCCAGGCATGTTCATGGATTGTTGAAGCGTGCCGACATACTCTTCCAATTCAGCAAACGTGTTCCGGATCATGGTCTGCGTGAGTCGTTTCTCAAGCGTAAGCCGGATTCGGTCGGGTAGATTGTGTGCTTCATCAACAACAACAATGATGTCCTCAAGGGACAGGTCCATGGCTTTCAAACTTGAATCACGAACGCCTTCGTCAAAGAGGTGGTTGTAATCTCCAACGAAAACATCTGCTCCATTCACGGCTTCACGGGCCACTTTCCAAGGACATGCTTGGGTCACTTCACCGTTAACGGTATGGGTTCGGGTAAGGGATACGAGTTCATCAACGTGAAGAGGTGATTCTAGAATTCGTTCCTTGAGTCCAGGTGCGCTGGTAATCCAAGGCCTGCATGACCTTGATTTTCGGGCTTGACTGCACATGAGGGAAAACACAACGGACGATTCCTTGGCGAATTCTTGGACGCACATTCCTGCTTGTCCGACCATGTCTACAAGTCTTATTGGGGCCATGCCCACTCGTTGTTGGTTGATTTTACGAACCGTATCGACAACGATGCGATGCTGTGTTTGACGGGAGGTGAGGAAGAAGATCGTTTTCCTTTGGGGCTGCTGGCTTGCGACTTGAAGGGCTGCGGCTAGAGATGCAGCAGTCTTCCCGATTCCCGTCGGGGCTGCAGCGAGGTGGTAACCCCCTTGTTCGAGCGCCTTGATGGAATCTTGAATCATCTCAAGTTGACCAGGCCGAGGTTGTGTGTGGGCAAGGAACGGGAAATGCGGTGGTTGAATCACCTCATTCCCGTCGTTCATATCGCTCATGCGAAGACGACCCTCCTAAAGGATTGGGATTGAGCGGGATGGCTTACGCTGGTTCCAAATCGATGTGCCCAGATATGTGGGGGCTGGGCACGGGAACCACCAACTCAGCAAGCTGGAGTGGAATCGGAGTCCCCCTGGCCGTCATCCAAGGGGGGGGTTGTGGGGTTTTGGTTGGGGTAACCAGGGCCAAGGCGTGCATGACGGGCACGCTGACACAATGAGGCAAAGCCATGCAAGTTTGACCGAACTTGCTTGGCCGTTGGGGTGGCTCCACTTAGGTTGTATCCAGAGTTTTGCCAAATCATCCCATCCCCTCCGCTCTCTCACCATTATTCTTGGTATTCACTGCGTCGTATCGTTGCTGCTCTGGACGCCTCCAGAACTGCATCGAGTGTGTTATTGATCGGCGCCAAGGAAGCTGTAGCCTTGGCGATGTAGAGTTTGATTCCTTCTTGGGCGGCGAGTTCGGGAGTGACTCCAAGCAACTCGTAGAGTTTCCCAAGTTGTTGTTGGTCGTGGCGGCCCAACGGGATTCGAATGGTTTCCATATCCTGTAGGAGTGGGCGGTTGTGGAGGTATTCTTGGATGGCCATTCTTACGACATCCGAACGATTCCTGGAGCCCTTGAGCCCGACTTGAGCATCAAGCAATGCAAGATCCTCCTCAGTGATTCTGAGTGATACTGCACTGGTTGGTTGGCTCATCTTGGTTCCTCCGTTATCTGTAGACAGATGCGGTCATCATATAAATGTAACCATATAATTACGATTTGTCATAATTTGTAATACACTTGTATTCAGCACCTCATCGACGAGTTCATTAAAACACGACCGAAGTTTGAAAGAGAAGGGAGCGAAACCACGGTTCATGCCTCTCGTCCCAAGCCGTGGCCTCTACCTATACCTTGAAATTCTTAAAATCGCTTTTGAGGACGCCATCGTTACAGAAGATGAAGCCCAAATCCTTCATGTCCTCTCGCGATGCCTGGGGGTTGCGCCTGCAGATACTGCGGAATGCCGATCGGTCATCCTAGGGGAAGTTCCCTCGCCGTTTGAGGAGGATGACGCTTTCGGCGGACACCATATTGGTGACGTCACCACCTACCAATCAGCTCTCATCGCCGCTCTGGATGATGATGTTATTTCAGAAGACGAATGGGCGATGCTTGATCATTTGCGCCAGACGATTGGCGTTCAGGAAGATCAGCATGCACTCATTGAAGAAGCAATCCGTGCAATGGGTGAGATTGACGCTAAAGGGCGAAGGCGTATCGAACGGCTTGAACGGTTCATCACCGTTTGCCCCTATCGTTGAATCCAATTGGTCCTGTGTTCAGGCTTTGTTGAGGTAAACTAGGGACAACCATTAGAAAGGGCCTATGCTAGGGCGCCTCAACACTAATGTGTTAGAAGGAAGAAAGATGAGCCCTAGTGACGCCATTTATGCAAAAGTTGTAGCCCGTGACCCAGACCAACCAGAGTTTCACCAAGCGGTGAAAGAAGTTCTTGAATCCCTTGAGCCTGTACTGGAAGCCCATCCGGAATATGTGTCCGTTGTTGAGCGAGTTGTAGAGCCTGAACGTTTGATTCACTTCCGAGTTCCTTGGGTCGACGATGCTGGAGAAACCCAAGTGAACCGTGGGTTTCGAATCCAATTCAACGGTGCAATTGGACCCTACAAGGGCGGGCTGCGTTTCCATCCAAGTGTTAATGCATCAATCTTGAAGTTCCTTGCATTTGAGCAAATTTTCAAGAACTCCCTTACCGGACTCCCAATGGGTGGCGGAAAAGGTGGCGCAGATTTCAACCCAAAGGGGAAGTCCGATGGTGAAGTCATGCGGTTCTGTCAGTCCTTCATGATGGAACTTTGGCGCCACATCGGCCAAGATTGCGATGTCCCCGCTGGAGACATTGGTGTTGGTGGGCGAGAAATCGGTTACATGTTCGGTATGTACAAGCGCTTGCAGAACGAATTCCAAGGTGGCGTCTTGACTGGAAAAGGGCTTTCCTACGGTGGTTCACTGGTCCGTCCCGAAGCCACCGGATACGGCCTGGTATACTTTGCTCGTGAGATGCTCGCTACCAAAGGCAAGTCCTTTGAGGGTGCATCTGTATCCATTTCGGGGTCGGGCAACGTCGCTCAATTTGCATGCGAAAAAGTCCTCGACCTTGGTGGAAAGCCGGTCACCATGTCCGACTCCTCTGGATTCATTCATGATGCTGATGGAATCGACCGAGAAAAGTTGGCTTGGATCATGGACTTGAAGAACAACCGGCGTGGGCGTATCTCTGAATACCCCAAGCAGTTCCCTTCAGCAACCTTCACAGCGAGCGAGCCTGAACCCTCCCTTAACGGACTTTGGGGCGTAAATGTGGATGTGGCTCTACCCTGTGCTACTCAAAATGAAATCAATGGTGAAGAAGCAAAGATGCTTGTCGCAAACAGCGTTATCGCTGTTGGTGAGGGTGCAAACATGCCCTGCACACCAGAAGCAGTAGAAGTGTTCCATGAATCTGGAATTCTTTTCGCACCTGGAAAAGCAAGCAATGCCGGTGGTGTTGCTACCTCTGGACTCGAAATGTCACAGAACTCACTCCGCCTTGGTTGGAGTCGTGAAGAAGTTGATGAGCGTCTTGAGAACATCATGATCAACATCCACAAGAACGCCTTCGAAACGGCCAAGGAATACGGACGGGAAGGCGATTATGTATTCGGTGCGAACGTTGCTGGTTTCCTCAAGGTTGCCGAAGCAATGATGGCTCAAGGAATTGTTTGATTCTTTACTTCATTCGTGACTGGACCTGGGTTCTTTGTTGAACACATGCGGCCAGCGTTGCTTGAGTGCTCGAAAGAGAAGCCGAGAAAACACCATTGAGAAACCGAGGAAGACGATGGAAGTCCACCACGGTGCTTCTTCACTGGTCACCAGAAAGTAGGTGACAACCAAGATTCCCATTCCATAGACTGCTCGGAAAGCCGCAAAAATAAGGAAGCCTCTCACGAGGGGATGGTCCGTTGCTTGAGCCATCCAAGAAGTTGAATCAGATGCTTCACTCATGTCATGCACCAGTTGACCTTTCCGACTCATCCTCGGAACTCTTGGAAGTATTGCTGTGTGTAGGAAAGCGCTTCAGCATGGGGGTAGCCTTGGGCGAGCAGACCGTTGTAGTAATCACGAGCAGGGTCGGGCATTGCCATCGGTTGAGGCGCAACTTGTGCAACAGGTTGTGCTTGGAAGTTTGGCATAGCAACTTGTGCAGCGGGCTGTGCTTGGAAGTTTGGCATAGCAATTTGGCCAGCAGTAGCATCCGCCCAAGCCTTTGTTTCATCTTCGCCTTTTCTACGAACAACGACCAGTACGGCAATTCCTGCGAGAATGAGTATACCTACTCCTCCGGCAAGGTATGTCGTCAATGAGCTTGCGCTTTGAGCCTCATCATCTGCTTCCTTGATCCATCGTGTAGGGTCTTTTGGATATGCATCGGCTCCTTCAGCGAGACCCCAATCGTCAGTTGGATCGGAGTAATTATCGCCGTCTTGGTCAAGACACCCGATGCGGTCAGCACTTGAGTTTCCGTACACCATTGGACAAGCATCTGCTCCATTGGTGATGGTCCATGAGGCATCAGGGTCAGAAAGTCCATCACCGTCACTGTCCGTACAGCCAAAACGGTCAACCGTTGAAGAGTCACGAAGTTGAGGACAAGCGTCGGGTTGGAAGCCAAGAGGGTTGTCACCGTATCCGTCGATGTCACTGTCTGCCCATTGAGTGGGTTCGTCAAAGAATGCATCTGCACCATCGGATACGAAGTAATTGGACGCTGGGTCGGGGTCGGAGACTCCATCTTCATCGTAATCTCCGCATCCAAACCGGTCGGTGTAAGAACCACCTGGTCGTTGAATGCAAGCGTCCGGTGTTGTTCCTGATTGGTTGTCACCGTATCCATCTCCATCTTCATCGCTCCATTGTGTATTGTCAACAGGGAATGCATCTTGGAGGTTGTACCATCCGTCACCATCTGCATCTGGGCATCCTGCAGTGTCATCCTTCCAAGAAGTACCTTCTCGTGTAGGGCATGCATCTTGATTGTAGGCATTGGCGACGTAGGTTCCGGGCCAATTTGGATTTCGGTCATCCCAACTTTGGTTGGCATAATTGTCTCCAAAACCGTCAGCATCGAAATCCGACCATTGTGTACTGTCATCGATAAACGCGTCTGCTCCATCCTCTACATTCCACAATGCATCGGGGTTGGAATATCCATCCCCATCGGAATCAATACAACCCATACGGTCCAATGTTGAAGTTCCTGCTGAATTAGGGCATGCATCAGGGTTTAGTCCATCGGGTGAATCCCCATAGCTGTCCATGTCGCTGTCAGCCCACTGTGTTGGTTCATTGACAAATGCATCGTCACTGTTCGCCCAACCATCTCCATCGGTATCTGGGCAGGCTATCTTTCCATTCTCAGTTGAGTTTCCGTATTCGGTGGGACAATCGTCTCGGGAATCAGCCCACTCATCGCCATCAGTGTCAAGACATCCAACTTCCCCAAGTGTAGAGGTTCCTGGAATACTGGAACAATCATCGCTTCCATCGCTGAATCCATCCCCATCATCGTCGTTGTCCTCGTCGACATCTCTGCATCCGTCGCCATCAATGTCCGTCGTGGAATCAGAAATCCAAGTCGGACGAGGTGGGCTGTATGATGTTCGGGGGCATGCATCAACATCATCGTTGACACCGTCGTTGTCAATATCGTCATCCTCAACATTGTCTCTACATCCATCACGATCCCAATCCGTTGAGTTGGCAGGGTCATTGAAATCTTGCGTTGATGTCCAGTTGTATTGGCCTCCACGAGCACAGATGTCAGGTGAATTGTCGGTGAGTCCGTCGTTATCATCATCGGGGTCACATTCATCCCCCTTCTCGTCGAAGTCAGTGTTGCCTTGGCCAGGATTCGAGACCGTCGGGCAATTGTCTTCGAAATCAGGAACTCCATCGCTGTCAGAATCTTGTTTCATCGATGAATCAAAGGCCCAAACATAGACGTCCCAGCCACCGGTGCTCGTAACGGTCGATGTCCCTTTTGTGATGCTTGGCGATGTGCCTTGACCAGCAAAGGCGCCAACAACAGCGACGATATCCGTCCCGTTGATTGCAATACCCCTTCCTGTTTCGAAATCAGGACTATCGGTAACATCCAGCCACGACCATGACCCCGTTTTCGAGACACCACCGACGACCCCATCGTAATTGGCATCCGGCGTAACAGCCTTATTTCCAGCCGTAAAGGTGCCTTGGAGGTAGCCTGTGAAAATAAGTTCGTCTTTCGATGTCATCTCCATTCCTTCGAGAACGTCATTGTCGCTTGTTCCACCAATCACTGCCCAATTGCTGTTGGAAATTCCGCTCCCTTTCTTAATGAAAAAGACATCCGTTCCACCTTTGTTTGCTGTAATGGACCAACCGCTTTGGGCAAGAGTTCCTTCAAAGGTTCCGCCAAGGTACAAAGCGCCTGTCGAGTCAACATCCAGATGTTGAACGGATACGACCTGGGATGGAATGCCATAGCCTGTAATTCCGGCGATAGAACCTGTACTGGTCATTTGGACGATGAAGGAGTCTTGTGTGCCCGCTACTGAATAACTCGTCATACCGAAAAGCACATCGTTTTGGGTCAGACAAGAAATATGATGGTCACCGTTGAGGTCAGTTGTGACGTCCGTAACGATCTGTTGTCCGATGCCCCCTCCATTTGTGACCCATTTTAGCGCCCCGTTCGCACCGTCAAGTTTGGCGATAAACACCTCATCGTTTGAGACGTTAATGGCCGTTCCACCGAAATCGGTTTCACCAGAGAAATATCCAGCCACGACGATATCACCCGCATTATCTACGGATATTGCTTGAGGAATGCTGGCATCAGTGGTGGTATTTGGGAGCGTTTGGAACGCGGTAGCCCACATCCAATTTCCCGTTTGGTCCGCAACTGCAACGAAACCGTCCAATACCTGAGTGGTCAAGATGGTCTGGCCGAAATTCACTTGCCCAAACATGTAACCGGATATTACCGCCATGCCATTGACCGTTGAAATGTCAGTGAGGAATGAAACGCCCCCCATGCTGTGGTCGGCCCCAGTCAGGAAGGTCCAAGACCCGGTAGAATCGATGCCTGCGATGTAAAATTCGTTTCCATTTGAAAAGGGAGATGTTGGTTGAAGTTGATGGATACCAAAGGTCAATGAGCGATTAAAGTCACCACCAACGAAGTACCCATCAAGGCCAGTGGTAATCATGGTGTCAAATTCGTCACCATTAGCCGAGCCTCCAGACGAGAGAAAGACCTCAGGGGATGAAGCACGACCAGAGGCTTCGTCAATGCTTTGAAGCGAAGTCAATTCGGTCGGTACTGTTTCTTGATGGGTGGTAAGTGGGCTGAGTAAACTCAGAACAAACAATGTGACCAAGAACAAGGGTAGGTGATGGCTACGAGCACGCTGCATACTTTACGGGCAGGGCTCAAAGGCCATCAAGCCTTTGATTCCTTGACGGTACAACTTCACTCCATGTTGGAGTCAAGAGCAAGCAAATCACTGTCACCAGCGTCGAGGACGGTGATGGTGGACACTGAGAATGGCTTACCACAGGCGATTCCGAGTTCTCGGTTCACCATTGCTGCACGGTACATGGTCACTTCAGGGTGATTTGCACGCAAAGCGTCAGTATATTCTTCTGGGCAGTTGGCAGCAACAAGCACCAATTTCGCCTCTCCTTTAGCGCAAGCGTCGTTTGCTTGGCGTTGTCCAAACAACAGGTTTCCTGTTGCGATTGCATTTTTCAATTGTCGGCTTAGATCCATTTTTATTCCTCCATTCTCCACATGTGTTTCTCATGGTTGGGAAAGTTACTCCTCAGGGATGTAGTACAATGCTACACTTCCAGTACCCAGTGAAATCGGTTGCCCGACGATGATGTTTTCTGCAACACCGGTGAGGTAATCTTTCTCTCCGATGATACCAGCCTTCAACAGGTGGTTCACAGTGACTTCGAAAGCAGCACGAGCAAGGATACTGTGCTTTGTTCCCGATACACCGTGACGACCGATTGCACGGACTTCACCTTCAGAGGTCATTACGTCAGCGACCATCAACAAGTGACGGACGTCAACTTCCAATCGAGCACCGTCTAGGGTCAGTTGAAGTTCGTCAACAATGGCTTGTCGAGCAGCTTCAATGCCTAGGTATTCGTAGATTTCAATGATGTTGTTGGTGTAGGTACGGGAACGGTCAATGTTTTCCAATTCGCTCACACGGGTGAGGTTGCTTCCAATCGTTGAGAGGTAGTACTCGCCAGTCTTGTCATCCAGTTGGACGTTTGCTCGCTCGATACCAGGGATTCCTTTGAGTCGCATGTCTCGGATTTTCTCCTCAAGTTGCAACAGCATGGTGTACGATGGTGGGTTCTCTCCGAGGTCCGCGAGGTCATCTTCGCTATGGACACCAGGAATCAATGTCAGAGTTGAAGGATTCTTTGGCTTATCTGTTTGAACAAAGAGCCGTGTAGCTCGCTCAAGTTTGTCCTTCACTTCAAGAGGAGTCATTCCCTTTTGCTTGAGGTTACCCTTGTTGAGTTTGAGAACCAGTCGTCGTTGAGCGACGTCTGTTTCCAACGATGCAATGTTCACGGTTGTTGTTACTTCAATGGCGGCAGCGAGTTTCTTTGCTGCACCTTCGTTTTGCTCTTGTTCAGCAGTCATTCGAATGGTCATTGTAGGTGTTTGTGGTACCTTACGGGCGTCTACGATCTCAATGATACGTGGCAGACCTTGGGTTACGTTAACCGTTGCAACACCAGCATAGTGGAACGTACGCATGGTCATCTGAGTTCCAGGTTCTCCAATCGATTGTGCGGTAATGATTCCGGCTGCTTCGTAAGGGTCGATACTCGCCCGATCCAATGCAACGATGGATTCATCAATAACTTTCTTTGCTTGAGCCTTGGTCAATTTCTTCTTTCCACGGCTGTGACATGCGACGGTCAGATCGTTAAAGATACGGTTCGTGAAGCGGCTTGATCCTGATGCTTCAGCTGCCGCCATAAGTGACTTGAACACAGGGTCATCAGCCAACTCGTCTTCAATGGCCTTCATCTTACGATCAATATCGTAGGGTTCAATGGCCACTACGGTCTTGGTGCGAGCTCGGCGTGTTGTTTTTCGTAGACGAACGCTTGTGACCGGCCCAGTTGCCTCACTGCTTGCATCACGACCCTTTTGGGTAGCGGCTACAATGGTTGCGTGAATCGTTCCTGCGGTGTCTGAATCGGTTTCACAAAACTTAGCGACGTCGTTTTGGGTCATGACTTTGACATCGTCCCACTTTCGGTCGTCTGCAAGCATGTGTGCGAAGTTTTCTGCAATACCCAAATCCATGAGCTTCTTCTTGGTTGCACTCTTTACGACCATCAGTTCTCACCTCCATCGTTCTCTTCAGCGTCATCTTCCCATGCCCCGAGATCTTCTTCAACGATATCTCGTTCGTAGGAGTCACGATCAATTTCGAGTCCACCGGATGTTCCAAGAGCAGCATCAACGATGACGTCGATGTTGAATGGAGACCCGTGCACGCCACGGGACGGGTCAATTCCGTCTTCTCCGTAGCTGAATTGGATGATACGATTTGCAGTGTTTCGAACAGAGAGCATTTCGTCATCATAGACCTTCAAATCGTCCATTGCGTTGATGAGTCGGCGTTGCATGTATCCGGACTTTGCAGTACGGACAGCGGTATCGACCAGAGACTCACGACCGGACACAGAGAGCATAAAGAACTCCGTAGGCTTCAATCCACGCTTGAATGAGGATGCGATGAAACCACGATCTGGTGCTCCACGGCCACCACGCTTGAAGTGAGGTAGGACACGGTCATCGTATCCACGTTCCAAGCGCTTTCCACGAACTTTTGCTTGTCCGATTGATGCAGCCATCATGGTCAAGTTGTCCATGGAACCACGAGCACCGGAAATAGCCATGTTAACAGCAGCGTTGGTAGAACCGGACTTGTTCAACTCGTCCCTTGCGTATTCACCAGCTTCTTCCTTACCCTTGTCGAGCATTTGCATGATGTTTTCTTCCATGGTTTCTCGGGGTGTTCGCCCTGGACGGGCTTCGTAGTTCTTGCCGTTTGCTCCGAACTTGTCCAGTTCTGCGTCGACTTCATCGCTGGCTTTTGCGTTTGCAGCATCAATTGCAGCAACAGCTTCGTCAGAGAGGTCTTCGTCATCGATACCGGTTGTAAATCCTAGGGACGTACAAGCAGCGATGGACATTTGTGTGAATTCGTCAAGGAAACGAGCACCGAGTTCAGGACCGTTGGTTTGTACGATGGCGTCCAAAAGACGACCGTCTTCAGCCCCAATGGCTCGCTTGTCCATGGTTCCTTCAACATGACCGTCTTTGACGATAACCCAGTCGTTAGAACGACTGCGGAACCGAAGGTGGATGTTATCGGGGATGATCAGCGAAATCAAGTCTTGCCCACGGAAGCAGTCTGCACCGTTAGCGTCCTGGACAATTTCAGGAAGCTTTCCAGTGTATCCAATGTTTCCAAGCATTTCCAATCCGTTGGATTGCTTGATGAGCGTTCCTGGTCGGGACAGGAGGTAGGCTCCGGAAATGTGGTCGTGTATACCACCAATCACAGCACCGCCGTAGCGAGGCGTGAGGATGTGTTCTTGAACACGCATCAAAATCTTAGCCTCAGCACGTGCTTCTTCAGATTGAATCACGTGGAGGTTCATTTCGTCACCGTCAAAGTCAGCGTTGTATGGAGTACAAACTGCGAGGTTAAATCGGAAGGTATGACCCTTCATGACACGAACTTCGTGAACCATCATTGACATACGGTGGAGCGAAGGTTGTCGGTTAAAGATAGCAACATCGCCATCGATAAGGTGGCGTTCAACTTGGAGACCAGGCTTCGGGTTACCGTAGCGGTCAACCGTTGCGAGACGGTCTTCAACTTGGGTACGCTCGCCGTAGAACTCGTCAACAGGGCTGAGGCAGTGAGGGCAGGTTACTTCCAGGTGGGCAGGGAAGGGCTCTGGGTCTGCTTTGTCAGCTTGTGCAAGCTCGTGCATCCAACGGTAGTGGAGGATTGCCCGAGGGTCATCTTCAGGAAGTGGTTTACCACTTTCGTCGATGCCTTGCAAGTTCAATAGTGTTGCAGCATCGTTAACAGCGTAAGTGACTTCTTCGATGCTTTGATCCATTCCGCTGAGTGAAATCTGCTTCTGAATAACCATTCCTGGGAGGAAGTTCGGGGCAGGCATGACTTGATGGAGGTCAGCTCGCTGCGTGGTGTCTTCATTGCATTCAGGGTTGTGGCATCGGAAACCAGCGTTAAGAAGTCGGCTTCGTGCGTTGATCTTGACACGTCGGTTGTCGCCACGGATGATGTAGTTCACGCCAGGGTGAACATCAGGTCCACGAAGGATCATTTGCCGCATTTGTTCTCGGTTACGAGCAGTAGCTCGGATTGGGACGGTGAGTTCCTTTGCAATCTTTGTTGGAACTCCGACTTCATTCACGCTGAGGTATGGGTCAGGCGAAATAACCGAACGTGCACAGAAGTTAACACGCTTACCGGAAAGATTGCTTCGGAAACGTCCTTCCTTACCCTTGAGTCGTTGTGTCAAGGTCTTGAGTGTACGACCTGAACGGTGGCGGGCTGGTGGGATTCCTGATGTTTGATTGTCAAAGTAGGTCGTGATGTGGTACTGTAGAAGTTCCCACAAGTCCTCAACAATCAATTGAGGCGCACCGGAGTCACGGTTTTCACGCAGGCGTTGATTGATACGAAGAACGTCAACCAGTTTGTGTGTGAGGTCGTCTTCGGAGCGGTCTCCACTGTCCAATGTAATGGACGGTCGAACGGTGATGGGTGGTACAGGGAGGACCTTGAGAACAATCCACTCAGGTCGGTTCTGCTTGTCCATTCCGATGAAGATGAGGTGGTCAGCAGGGATGCTGCTCAACCATTCACGAACATCACGAGCGTTGAGCTTTCGTTCTGTGCTTTCGCTCTTCTCCTTGAAGGTTGTAGGCTTGTCAAGAACAATCTTTCCTTGGGCTGCGCCACAGTGCATGCACACCTTGCGCTTGGTACCAGAGGTGACCTTCTCAACTTCTTTGATCATCTTCGAGAATTCAGTTGATCCAACACCGTGCTTCGTCATGACGTCACGGATACGGTTTCGGTAGTAATCCTGTTCGGAGTGCTCTGGGTTGGACGGGCTGGTACCTTCTTCTGTGTGAAGAAGGATCTTGCTGCAGGTGTTGCAGGTTGCTTTGAGGGCCGTCTTGATGAGGTTAACGAAACCGATGTGAATCACAGGCAGTTCAAGCTGGATGTGTCCAAAGTGACCGGGGGATTCGTCGTACTTGCAACCGTCGGTTGGGCAGATGAGTCCAGGTTCGATAACACCCATGTGAGGGTCCATTAGTCCTTGCTTGTATGCGTGGCCGTCATCCTTGTAGGTGTCAGCAGTTTTCACCTCGACTGCAGACATTTTCTTGATTTCAATAGGGTCCATCAGTCCAAATCGGATTTGTGCAATCCGCTTGGGAATCATTGTCGTTTTTCGGCTCATCTTCGGTCCTCCAGTTCAAGGCGCATGGCCACTCCTAAACTCTTCATTTCGTCTAGAAGTAGCTTGAATGCATATGAAGTCTGTACCTTGTAGACTTCTGCTCCATCTCCATGGATGGGGCTCACGTAAGTTCCACGCTTCGGGTCGTACCAGGCAATGTGCCCGGATTGAGCGCAGACATACATGTCAATACCGTCGGATTCGTCCAGCAAACGGTCTTTGATGACCATCGATGCTCCGTGTGCAATCAAACAGTCACGTTCCATCTCACCAAATCGCAGACCACCTTGTCGGGCCCGTCCTTCGGTTGGTTGGCGAGTCAAGATTTGAACACGTCCACGGGATCGGGCGTGAATCTTAGACGATACCAAGTGGTGCAATCGTTGGTAGAAAATACATCCAACGAAGATGTCGGCAGGGTATGATTCACCAGTTTCACCGTTAATCATGGTTTCACGACCAGTGTGGTCAAGTCCATTACGGACCAAACCGTCACGAAGGCTGGATTCCTTTTCACCACGGAATGCAGTACCGTCAACACGGCGGCCTTCCATAGCTCCAACCTTACCACCGATCATTTCCAGAACGTGGGCCACGGTCATTCTTGAAGGAATGGCGTGAGGGTTGATGATGAGGTCGGGCACGACGCCATCAGGGGTGAATGGCATGTCTTCAGGTTCAACCAAGCGTCCAATGACACCCTTTTGTCCGTGACGAGAAGCGAATTTGTCGCCTACTTCAGGGATCTTGTGGCTTCGAACCATGACTCGGACCAAGCGGCCTGAGTCAAGGGATTCGGTGACGTACACGTTGTCGACCCATCCTTTTTCGCCGTGGCGAACGAGCATTGAAGATTCACGGCGTTCTTGGGCCATCAAGAAGGCTCCACCGGATGTTTCTTCGAGGAAACGAGGAGGGCTGGTTTTTCCAACCAATACGTTTCCGCCGATGAGTTCGGTTTCAGGAACAGGTAGTCCGTCGTTTTCCAAGTGCATGTAGGCTTCTGGCGTCTTGAGTCCCTTGATTTCCTGCTTCGAGGACCCGGGCTTTTCGATTTCTTCGACTTGTCCACCAGGGAATCTGCGACGTTCTGCATTGTAGGTGCGGTTGAAGGTTGAACGACCAAGGGCTCGGTCAATTGAACCCTTGTTCATGATGACTGCGTCTTGCATGTTGTATCCGTGCAGGGACATGATGGCGACAATGAAGTTCTGTCCGCCAGGGCGGTCATCAAAGTTCGTAGTTGACATTGCTCGAGTTTTGGTAATTGAGCGCTGAGGGTAGTGCAAGATGTGAGCGCGTGTGTCCGGTCGCATTCGGTAGTTAGCGCTCGGTAGTCCAAGCGATTGCTTGACCATTGCTGTTCCACCAGTAACACGAGGTGTTGAGTTGTGTTCTGGGTATGGGATGAGCGATGCACATACCCCAAGGACCAGTTGTGGGTCAATCTCACAGTGTGTGTGTTCTTCGGTGTACAGGAGCGGGATTTCAAACTCGGTCGTGTTCCAGTCGCCGTTGGGCATGCGGACGTTGGCTCGTAGGTGAGCGGTTCGTGCACCTGGTTCTCCAAGGTTCATCCATTCAATGTCTTCGTTCTTGACGGTACGACCGGCAAGGCCAGCAGAGTCGCCTTCAGGGACGGTTTCTGGTAGAACGAACGGGCGTGGAGCGATGTAGAGGTCTTCTTCTTCCTCTGCATCAATCCACTCAACGATTCCTTCGATGACCAAGGAGCGGAAATTCATTTCGCCGCTGGTCAACTTTGATAGGTGCTCAAGCGTTAAGCGAGGGGCACCGTCGTAAAGGATGAGAACAGGTCGCAAAATACGTCCTTTGTCCGTGTTGATGAAGATGTCTTTGTTCTCCTTGTCGTGGCGAATGGAGACCTCAGATGGGATCACACCACGACGTCGAGCAGACTTGAAGTGCATGACCAATTTCTGTCCTTTCTTATGGATTCCATAAATGTCACCGTTCACGTGGATGCGGTCACCATCGGTCCAGTCGTCAGGCTGGTAAACTTCCAACTCGTCAAGTCGTTCTCGGATTTCGACTTCATCGATGTTTTCTGAAATGTCAATCATTTGTGCAGCGTTCTTTACCAGTCCACAGTTTTGACCTTCAGGAGTCTCGTTAGGGCACAGACGTCCCCATTGCGTGGGGTGGAGGTCACGTGCTTCAAAGTGAGGCTGGCTTCGAACGAGCGGTGATGTGACACGGCGCATGTGGGATAGGGCCGCAAGATAGGTGGTTCGGTCAAGGAGTTGGCTTACACCAGAGCGTCCGCCGACCCAGTTACCTGTTGCCAGTGCGTGCATGATTTTTGAGGTCAAGACGTCAGGGCGAAGGCAGGAAGTAATCTTGAGTTCACGCTTTCGGTTGTGGTGTCGCTCAAGTTGGTACTTGAGGTCACGGGAGAGTTGGCCTGCGGAGACACGGAAGAGGTCTTCAATGAGGTCTCCTGCAAGACGAACACGCTTGTTGGCGTAGTGGTCCTTGTCGTTGGGGTCTCGTCCTTCAATGGCCATTTCCAAAACTTGGCGGACAATTCGACCCAAGTAGATGGCCTTCTTGTCACGGTCTTCTTCGTTGTCTCCCAAGTGAGGAAGAAGTTCACGGTCAAGAAGTTGGTTAACCCGAGCTTCTCGGTACTCTTTTTGTTGTCCAGCAGCGAATTTCTTCTGAAGCCATTCGTGGCTTTCGTCTTTGGTTTCAACTCCGTATTCTTCGTTGTCCTTGACTTCGTTGATGTTGGCAACGATAAACTTGAATGAATCGGTGTTTCCAGCGATTGCTTGGAATATTTGTTGGTCGTTTTCAACGCCGAGCGCTCGCATGAGGAGGACGACAGGGATTGCAGTGGTTCCAGCCGTGCTGATCTTAACCATGAGCATTCCATCACGTCGCTTTTCGACGGTGAGTGGTTTGCGCATACCGTCTTTCTGAGAGAAGATTTTTGCGACTTCAGTTTGCTTAGCATATCGCTTGTTGATTTCAACGGTAACACGGTTTGGTGCAAGGTCTTCCATTGAGATGAGGACTCGCTCAGTTCCGTTGATGATGAAGTAGCCACCAGGGTCAAGAGGGTCTTCGCCCTTCTTGCGTAGGAGGTCATGCCAGTTTGCCTTGTCTTCGTCAGAGGTTGTGGGTGCGAGGACACGGTCTCCAGCGATGTGCTTGGGGTGGAGGTTGCATCGTTCTGAGCGAACCATGATCGGCATGGATCCCACTTGAACGCCCTTCTCGGTAGGGGATGGTACGCCGTTTCGCTTGATGGTGAAATCCATTGAAACAGGAGACATGTAGGTGAGCTTTCGCAGTCGGCATTGCATTGGCGTGGAGTCGTTGAGGGCTCCGTTGGCTTCTTTGACCATTGGCTTGCCGAGCTTCACGTTCTTGATTCGGATGACAATGTCTTGGTCGGCTACGTCCAATTTGATGTATCCGCCTTCATCGTCGTTGAAATCCTCGTCGGTTCCAACACGGATGTTGCGAATGATCTTCTCCATGCGGGAGAGTGAGTTCTCCGTAGCTGGGATACAGTCGTCGTATGATGCGAGTTGGTGGTTGACCAAACTTCGTTCTCTGAAAAATGATTGAATGATTTCCTGCATGTTATCCTCTCCTCAGTTCCCCTCCACAATCAGCCGGTAGGCAATTGTGCGTCCTGCCGATGGGGATTGGCGGACGACTTTCAAAACTCGGTCAGCAATCCAACCAGCCGCCAATGGCTTGTGGTCGGGGTTAGCCGCAAGCCGGGCCATGTCTTCTGCTTCTGCGAGTTCTTTGATGACCTGGACGACCGGGTCGGTGATCAGGATTTTGGGTAGCAATTCTTTGGCGAGGCGGTCTTCACCGGTCTCGATGTCAGGTTGTACCATATCCCATGGGGCGAGTTCTGACAACTCGATGGCGAGTTGGTCTTCTTCAGAGATGTTGGGCTCTCCAATGAGTTCTTGGTGAGGTACGAGAATGTGATTGAGTGCGTTGAAGCGAGAAGTAATCTCTGGGCGGTCAAAGTCATCAATGGCCTTTGAACGGATGGTGATCTTCTTGCTCTTCTTAGCAGCACGTCGGCGGGAGCCTTGTTCTGCAATGATGTTCATTGTGGTGACGAATTCTTCTGCGTCTTTGGAAATACCGAGGACAGAGGCCACTTCATCATGGCCCAAGTTTTTGATGTCGGTCATGTTACGGTCCGTGGCAAGTTTGTGAGCGTAATCCTCAGAAACTCCCAGTTCCATTAAGCGTTTTTTAGTTGCACTTTTTACTACCATTCTGACACCCCGCGAACACCCTTGCACAAGAGCCGGTAGATTCAGCAGGCGGGCCTGACGGGGTTCGAACCCGCGACCATCGGATTAAAAGTCCGACGCTCTACCTGACTGAGCTACAGGCCCAAAGTAGCAACTTGGGCTTTTCGTCCGACCTTCAAGGTGTTATTATACATTTCGGGGAGTGAGTGACCTGCACTCAAGGCGCCCGTTGAATTATGACTTCCGCCATAGGGTGATAAAAACTGCGTTTTGACCTTGTTTGGGCCGACATCGGCTTTGATGGACGCATAGGCTCTTGTGGTGGATTGGTTTGGGAAGCCTTGTGAAAACAGGTCCGAACTTTAGCGCCGAGGCCGCCGAGGAGGAAATTAAGCGCCTCGAACGACCTGCTCAAAAAGTGGTTTGGACCTCGCCAACACGCCAATCGTTTGAGTTTGATTTGCCCGTGACAGTTTATCCTCCTAGAGAAGATACATCCCTCTTGGCGGGAGCGCTCCATCGCTTGGGTCTGCCTCACGGAACATCGTGTCTTGAGATCGGGTGCGGCAGCGGGGCAGTGTCCATCCATGCGGCCACTTTGGGGTGGAGGGTTGTTGCTTGTGATGTCAATCCATTTGCAGTCGCTTGCACACGGCATCATGCCTCTTTGTACGGTCAATCAATCACGGTATTGGAGGGAGGGCCAGGTCCTGA
The DNA here is from genome assembly GCF_943787815.1 of Candidatus Poseidonia alphae. NCBI lineage: Archaea > Methanobacteriati > Thermoplasmatota > Candidatus Poseidoniia > Candidatus Poseidoniales > Candidatus Poseidoniaceae > Candidatus Poseidonia > Candidatus Poseidonia alphae. The sequence continues at coordinate 106,039 of NZ_CALSNW010000001.1, read as the reverse complement.
ACTTGATGGTGTTTCAAATCAGTGGGGGGGAGACGCTCATTATGATGTTGTCATGTGGAATCTTCCATACTTGCCTCAACCGCAGATGGGCGAGGATGTTTTGGGCCCGATGGAAGAATCAGCCCTCATTGATAGCGACGAAAGAGGGCTCTTCATTCGTTATGTGAAACGGCTTGCTAGCGGACAGTTGCTTAAACAGAAGGGGGTCGCCCTTGCAGTCGTCTCAAGCCTGCTCGATGGCCGGCATGCGTGTTCAACTGCATGGAAGCACGGGTTGGCTGCCCGAGTCTTGTCAGAAAAGGAATTCGAAGACGGAGAATCGCTTGTTCTGATCGCTATGTGGCACCCTTACTCTGGAAAGGAATGCATGCATGAGGCGGTTGTTGAAAGTACCAATGCCATTTTGTTGGAGAATTCATACGCCGTCGGAGTCCGTTGTACGGCGGATGTCCAGCACCAGGGTCGAGGTCGTAGAGGGCGGACTTGGGAGTCCCTGACGGGCGCTTTGGCCGCCTCTTGGGTCGTCGAAGATGGGACCAATTCTCTTCACAAGCCGGCTGACCAAGTACATCTTGGATACAACCTCTTGAAATTGTTTCATTCATTTGGACCAGACCGCATCTGTCTAAAATGGCCCAATGACCTCTACGTACGTTCTTCATTGTCAACTCCTTGGAAAAAATGTGCTGGAGTCTTGTTTGAAGGGAGGACGATGGGCAGCGGGCAACGGACCGTCCTCGGGATCGGTCTCAATGTCACGGCTCCTTCCGATTCAAAATTTGCAGGTCTTGCTGAGCTGAGTCAACTTGCAGAGGGGGAGGACCTTCTTGGTCAACTTCACGCAGTAGTGGCCTCAATGTTTGAAGTTCTTGATGCGCCAATAATTCCGTTGACTGTTCCGTCCGGAAAAGACCTTGATGAGGCCTTGGTATTCGGTTCGTTGGCCTTGGGGCCTGTGCTCTATAGGGGTGGGGAAGTCCATGTTTCGGGCTTAAATAACCACGGGTCCCTCCGGTTCGAAACAGAGTTGGGTGCGAATATTTTGTTGGACGACCCCGATGAGTTGGAATGGTCAAACATCTAGTTCCGCATCGAGGATTTCATTTTCATTTTCATCTTGAGTACCTTCGCGTTGGTACAAACCGTATGCTAAGATCAGTCCTCCGATTGGGAAGGGCAGCATATCGATCATGTATTTGCGGTCAATGTCGAGGTCAAACGTCGCCCCAACGCCCTTGGTATCGATTTCATAGGTGTAATAACCTCCCTCGTCAATCTCTAAGGCTATCGACTTTGTTTCACCGCTTGCAATGTCGATGTTTTGAGCGCTTAGAATCGTTCCGTCTTCGGCTTTCAACACCAACCGCACGGCGGTGTCGTTCTCTGGGGTAATGCCGATTTCAAACGAATCCCCTGCCCACATTGACGCTCCGTTGACGTAGGGTGGGCTTTCCTCTGCATGCTCGACGGGGGTGACCCATGCAACCATGAAGAGCCCACCGAGTAGAACGGTGACTCCTGTGAGGATGAGCGCATCGCTCATCTTCATTTTTGGTGCTGTTCCTCCACCGCCCATGGAGTGGCCAATCGATGACCGACCATGAAGGTTAGGCTCCCTAACCCTTCCTTGATGGCTTGGGAAGGGCCATTCGTTCCCGGACCAGGCGTATTTTCCCGCTGGTCGTGATGCATTTGATTTCCATTCTTCGGATTGCATCTTCGGTTTCGAGCAGTGCTCGTATTCCTTTTGTTAGTTCCAAAGGGACTTGTAAGATGGCTACCCCCAAATCACTGGCGGTCAGTTCGGTCGTTGTATTGAGGTGTTGCAATGCAGTTTTGGCCGTATCGCTCTCACTGGGATGAAACTCCATCAATTTGATGGGTCGTTCTGATTGAAAGGTGGAAGCAACCGATGCGATGAGCCCGTTCAATGACGGCCGTGTTTGATATCGGCTGCTGACAAGAATGCCGATCCAACGGCGTTTGCCTCTTAGCGCCTTGCTCAACCGTTTGGCCATGGCTGTTCCAAACATTCCTGCTTCATGACCTTTGAGTCAAATCTTACCATAGTATGAAAAAAGGTCAACCACCACCAGCCTTTGTGGACGAGAGACAAGTTGGGACCTCCCTTCCGGCGCAGGAAGAGGGCGAGGGGACCTCAACAAAACTCAGCGAGTTGAAGGGTAACGATCCGTCGTTAGGTGCCCTAATCAAGGTGCTTTTGGACGTAAAAACGCTGCCTCACGTGATTCTCATTTTTATTATTTCATCCCTGTTCTATCTTCTGTCGACCAAAGGCGCCGAACGACTCAGTGCAATGGGGTTCTTATCCCTAACAGGAGGTTACCTCGTTATGGGGTTGCTGTCAAAGTACGAACGAATTGACCGACTTACACGCCTTCCAGATTTGACCGATGCAGTTGAGGCGGGTCGGATCAAGCGGTTCTTTTTCTCATTCCGAATCTGTTTGCTTCCCCTAGCATTTTCACTGGGTTGGATGTTGTTGCTGCTCGCAGTATTGGGTGGTGACGGCCTTGGAGAAAGCATACTTGAATCGCTACCGTTTGTGATGGGAAGTTTGTTTGTATTCTGGGCGGTGATGCAAGGGAGAAGTTTTGGACACTGGTTGTCTTCAGTCGCCGCTCTTCGATTGCCCGATGATGGTCCACGAAACGGAGGCCTGAATCTCGTGGTCGGCGTTCATCTTTTGCTGCTCGTCGTTCTTTCAGGATTGATTCTTGCCGGTGTTGAATTCCTTCAAGGAGAGGGAGATGGATTGGCTCAGGACGTCGCTGAAAATGGCCTTTTCTTTCTCGCCTTTGCAGGATTGTTTTTGGCCTCTACCCTTCTGACTTGGAAGCTTCGAGTTGTGGCCTCAAGACATCGCTCCCTGCATCGTTTTTCTTCACGCTGGTTCTTGCTAACTCAAGCCTTGATTACATGGCATTTGTTGACCGTTTGGCGTCATACTGTCATGTCCACTGGAGGTCCAATCATGTTGGTTGAGGAATTGGTATTGATGATTTCGACGGTCTTTATGGCCATATGGGGGTTGACTTCGCGTTCCTACAAATCCGTATATCGGTTGGTAGATGAGCACAATGCATTGCCGATTGGACTTGCCTTTGGCTATGCTTATGCCGGAAGTGTAGCCATGTTGACGACCGTTCTTGTTGACATTCGTTACGTCATGATCACCGGCCATATCGTTGTGATTCTCACGTTCATGTGGATGCAACGAAGGGTCTTGATGAGTGTGCTTGCCGACCACGATTCGACCGTGGGAATCATGCGTACGATTCGTGAAGTTCCCGTAGAGGACACGTCGGACAAAGACGGCGGGCGTGGAGATGACCCGTCAGTCTCCAGCGGCTCCGTTGATGCGGAGGGGGCCGGTGGTTCAGCCGGTATTGCCGTAAGCGAGGAGTGGTCTGAAAACAACTCAAAGGACATCGGCCAGGGCGTTGAATGGAGTGCAGAAGACGTCATTGAGTTGGTTGACGACTAAGCTGGCTTGATTCCAGAAAGCAACGTGACGACTCGAATCGTATCGACCAAATCTTCACTGACTCGGGCTCCGAGAATAACCTGGGCGTCGTCGTCGAGGGCTGAAGTAAACAATTCGGCTACTGCATCAACTTGGCCAATGGTCATTCCAAGTCCACCTTCAACCTGAATCAAACATCCTTTCGCACCGCCGACATCGAGCGCAGCAAGCGGTGCCTTTAGGGCTGATTCCAAGATTCCCTTTGGGTCATCCGGGCGGCCAATTCCGACCAACATTGTGGCCATTCCCTCTTGGTCCACGATGGCCCTTAAGTCCATCAAGTCCAGATTGATGAGTCCCATTCGCATGAGGGTCCGAACCAATCCGTCTACCAAGTCTTCGATCCATTCGGCGCCCATCTGCCAGCTCTGACCCTTTTCTCGTGCTTGGCGAGCAAGGCGTTCTAGCGACAATCGGACCGTGACATGAGCGATGCGCTCCAGCCGGTCAAATCCGTCTTCAGCAAGAGCCAGACGAGTGGCTTGGGCCTCGAACGGTAGGCCGGCAACGGCGAGGACGATGGCTCCTGATTGTCGTGCCTGGCGAGCAAACTCATGGGCGGCTCCGGTTCCGACTCCTCCTCCGAGGCCGGTGAGAAGAATGACCAGCTCGGTGTCCTTCAGGAGTTGCTGAGTCAATTTGTTGAGTCCTCTCATTCGTTGTTCAGCAAGCGGCGGTAAGGCAGCACAACCCATGCTGTCCAGGGCGTGTCCAAGGCGGAGGACATGAATGGTTTCTCCGGTCTGGAAACTGCTGTCATCTGCATCAATCAAAGCAAGATGGGCCCCCTTCCCGCAGCGCTTGTAGGCTTGGTGTGCCCACGAACAGCCAATTCCCCCGACCCCAGCAATCAGGATGTTGGAGGGGTCCATGGGCGGCAATGACCGAAGCATCTCCTTGAACTTTGGTGTGCGCGGTGTTGGACTTTAATCCACGTAGCGGAGGTATCGGCGTCTTGCATCCCTTGCCCAAGCGTTGTCGGGCTCGAGGGCAAGAACCCGGTCGTAGTATTGAATTGCATTTTCAAATTCCGATAAATATCGGCCGTACAAGTGGCCAAGGTTCGAAAGAACAGGGATGCACTCTTCGTCGCCTTTGAGCATTCCAAGAAGTATTTTTTCAGCTGCCCCAAGGGCTCCCTTGAGCATCAAATCCTCGGCCTCGTCAAGCAACTCGAGTTGTTTGTCGGAGAGATTGTAGGTGTTGTCGAAGGTATGATTTCCCATGGGTCTCATCCTCTCCGAACGGGTCGCCCTCCATCAAACCTCCTCCCCGCCAAACCGGCCAAAATAAGCCTTGGGGGCCTGTTGTTCATTTTTCGTGAACAAACGCTACACTGCGCCGCAATTTTTGTGGCGTTTTGCTGACAATGTTTAAGGAGTCCGTACAAGTCGGAAACATGTAAGGGTGAGGCTATGCTCAAAACCACACGAACGTCCCGAACTTCCCTATTGGTCTTGGTAGGGCTTCTTCTGGTCATTCCAGCACTCGCATCTTCCTACCACGGGGGCATTGGTGGCCCCCAATCTCACCAGGGTTCAAACGGCGCCGTTGAAATTGACGACGTTGCTAAATCTGGCTGCCTCTGCCACAATGAGGTCGCAGACAACTCCGTCCAAATTATCCTTGACGATGTCCCCTACGGCTGGGTTGCCGGCGAAACCTACACCCTCCGCCTCCAATTGATTGGCGGACCGGAAGCCACGGGCGTTTACACGGCAGGATTTGCGATGCGAGTATCCCTCGGAACGCTGACCGGAGACGACGTCCAAAACTGGGAAATCGACGGCACCGTCGACGAACAGACACTTACTCACACGGAAGCATCAGCCGCAACCAGCGATCGCTCATGGACTTTTGATTGGGTGGCACCAGCGGAAGCAGAAGCTGGCGCTGCAACCTTCTGGATTTCGGGCAACTCGGTCAACGGAGACCAAGGGCCGGGCGTCGAGGACCGATGGAATCAACTCCAATTCGCCCTTACTGAAGGCGACGACGCATCAACTGCGCTCGGCACCCGCACCCTCTTTGCTGGCGATGGAAACGTCAGCCCTCCCGAGCCTGACCATCATGGCGTTGACCTCCACCACATGGGTGCTAAGTTGCGTGCCCACTGGCTTGGATTGCTTGGATTCGGTGCTGTGATCGGAGTTATCGTCTTTGCCGGTCTGCTTCTCCGCTATGGCTTCTCTACATCCTACAAAGGCCGAAGCAACCAGCTCAGGTTGCGCTACAAACTCAATCGAAGAGGTGACCAGTGATGGACGACACAATCACAATTTTGTTGCGAGGCGTCGCCGATGGCTCGGTATCGATCGATGATGCACGGACTGCTTTGGAAGACGTGAATTTGACCGAAGACCAAATGACCTCCGCCATCGACCATGGCGTATTCAATCTCGCGGAGTCCGGAACCATCGTGAGTGCTTCTCTTGCCCCTTCTGGAGGCTCCTACCTCACGATGTTTTTCTTGGGCTGGGGTCTGTTTTGGATTTGCTACTGGAGTTTCTCAATGATTTACGGCCTCGCAAAGGGTTGGGATCAACAACAACTCTCCTTCCATCTCGCCATGACCTTTACCACGCTCATCATGGTCGGCGTAATCTATCTCAAATTTGTTTTACCTGATACGATCATTGTAAAGCATTCTCAGAACAAGTTTGTTCCTGAGCACATGAAGGATTGGCGGGAGTACAAGTGGTGATGAAACATGGCGCGTGAATACGAACTCAAACCAGCACCCAGTGAAGGCGCAGCAGATCTTCTTGATGCCGCTACTACCATCAATCGTCGTCAATTCCTACGCTACGGATTCAATACCGCTGCAGGTGTCCTCACGGCATCGTTGGGTGTGCTCGGCTTTGCTTCGATTTTACTGCCTCCTGGCGGCGGTGGCGGCGGGGATTTGGCCGTTAAGTTCTGGGCGAAGGGCCGTGAAGACTCTGCCTGGTACGGTGCGCAACACCTGCAATCGATGACCAAGAGTTCCTTTGTGGCCGAGGCCGCAGCATCCTCAACAAAAACAGCTGGAGCCTCTGGCGTGTGGAACGGAGTTCCTGTCGTTGTCATGTATGTTGAACATTCAAAGTATGCAGGCACCCCCGATGCCAATGGAAAAGCACGCTTCCAGTTCACTGAAGGTATTGATGAAACTGGGAAATACGTTGGCCACTTTGATGACCTCGCTGAAGCGGATCCTCGTTTGATGCCAAGCGAAGACCTCGTCATGGTGTTTGGTCGTTGTACGCACTTGTGTTGCATCCCAGGTTGGCAACTCGTTTCAAACTCCTACACTGAGGACTCATGGACTCCCGGCGGTGGAGATGATGGCGGAACCAAACTGTTCTGCATCTGCCACTCCTCTCGTTTTGACCCAACCGTTCTTGAAATGAACACAAACCGTAACCGGTCCAACGGTGCAACATTCAACTACGCTGGAATCCGCCGTTCAGGCGGGCCAGCACCGGTGGGCCTCCCCATCATTCCCATTCAATTGAATGGCGATGTTTTGGAAGGTCTTACAGACTACGTGGATTGGTACACATATTGTGACTGAGGTGATATGATGACGACAATGTTCTGGATTCTTTGGTTCTTCATCGCCTTTTTGGTGGTTCTTGTTGCGTTTACACTGCGCAAGGAAAATCAAGACATGCCCCGCCGTGACATTCTACGTGCTGTAGAATCGACCGGCAAGATGGGCGTGGCCGAACGGTCGTTTTTGTGGGTCTTTTCATGGCTTGATACTCGATTCCGTCTCCAGGACTACTGGAACATGTCCAAAGGCGCATATTACAACATGCACCGTCAGATGCCCCTTACTCACGCTGAAAAGTACAAACTGCGCATCATTTGGTACTGGTACCCCCTCTACTGCCTTGGAGGAATTTCCTTCCTTTCATTCATTATCTTGGTCATTACAGGAACCGTGCTTGGAATTTACTATGTTCCCGGCGGAGAAGGAGATCCATCTCCCGCCTATGCGAGCATGGAATACATCATGACACAACTTCCCTTTGGTTACATCCTCCGGGCGGTTCACCACTGGACGACCCACTTCATGGTTGCAAGCGTCTTTTTGCACATGTGCCGTGTTTACTTTACAGGTGCATACCGAAACCCACGTGAACTTAACTGGCTCATCGGTGTTGCCTTGATGGCTCTTACCATCGTATTCGGATATTCTGGATACCTCTTGCCGTGGGACAGCCTCGCATACGGTGCCGCAATTATTGGAATCAACTTGGCCAATTCAAGTCCGCTGGTTGGAAAGTACGTTGCAACATTGCTGTTTTCTGGCTCTGAATTGACTCCTTTGACGGTTACACGCATGTACTTCATTCACGTGTTCATCTTACCTGTAATCGTTACAACGCTCATCATCATACATTTGTTTATTGTCTGGGTACAAGGCATTGCGGAGCCGCATTGATACAGAGGGGAAAATATGGGATTAATCGATAATTTTGGCAGAGTCGCCTCCATGTATATGGAGGAAAAGCAACACCTTCAGGAAGCTGAAGAGAAGCGTAAGCGTACCCGAACAGGACACGGATTTTGGCCACATGAAGTTCTTCGCGACAGCATCATTTTCGCATCGATGCTTGCGATCCTTCTGTTCTATGCATGGCTCATTCCGCCACCGCTTCACGGTGCGGCTGACCCCTATGCACAAGCAGGGTTCGTTTTCCCGGACTGGTATGTTCTGTTCTCATACGGATACTTGCGATGGGGCGAATATTTGCCTCAATTCGTGGTACCTACCGGTTTCATAGGGGAAATTGTTGGTCAACCCATGTTCCCTTGGAACGCTGCATGGTGGGGCGCTGCACTTACTGGAATTCCAGTGGGTATTCTCGCACTTCCCCCGTTCCTCGGTGGCCGTGAAAAGCGACCTGTAGAAGACCCATGGTTCGCTGCAGCGGGTGCAGTTTATCTCGCTCACATTTGGTTCATCTCTGTGTTTTCAATCAACATCTTCTTGGAACTCTACGGAAAGAACAGGTCTGATTTCTGTAAATTAGATTCACACGGCGATTTGTTGTGTGGTTATCGGGAACCGTGGATTGCAGAAGTCTTCAATTCAATACCGTGGGTGATGACCGGGGTTCTGATGTGGATTGTCGTTTACTTCGTAGGTCGAGGACTCCTCGTTCGTGCTTGGGGTACCAGTTTTAACGTGGCTAAGAGCCGTCAACTTTTGGTTGGCGCTCTGCTTATCTCAACAGCAGCAACCGTTGCTACCTTCGATACATACGACGATGGGTTTTGGGATGCCAAAGGTCTCCTGACCATCAAAGATTACGGTGAACTGGAAGCGATGCGAACTCAACCCGTTGACGTTCATGTCCACGATACCAATGAATTTACTGATGACCGAGGCTGGTCTGAATCGGGAGTTGTTCCGACTACAGCATTCTTGAACTGGAACATTTACCAACCTGCAAGGTACATTATCACGGACTTTGCTGATGCAAACGGGCATCAGGACGCAGCTAATGGAATCAATGCTGCCGCAGGCTCACAAACCTTCAACGGAGGCGAAGGCTGGAGCACCAACGGTACCTTTGATGTTACTGAAGATACAAACTCGTTCCCCGATGGTCACCCAGAAGAGTTTGAGTCGCTCACTTCGGATTTCGCATGTGAGTTCCGTTCAAGCGAGCGGAAGATCAACGGTGTATCGACTCAAAGCATGGTGACTACCACACTTGTTGTGACCAACGCCGCAGGTTCTGAGGTTGTATCCTTCTCCAATTGCGAAGGCGCTACGACCGAGTTGACTGTCGGTACATACTCCTACACCTACGACGTTACCGTCAACGGAGCCCTTGCCCTGAATGACAGCATCACGACCGAAACCAGTTTCTCGATGAAATCTTTCCAGCCGCTCCTCGTCTGGGATGAAAATGCTCCTGCAACACTTGCAGGCCACACCGTGAACCTTTCCAGTGCCGAAGAAATGGCACTTGGTGGCTCAGCCTTCTCATCGATTGAAAACCCAACCTACCATACCAACCCTAAATCATTGGATGCAAAGTTGACGTATGCTATGTTCATTCCTTGCGTTACCTTTGGAGCCATTGTCTTTGTCTTGTTGCGATACATGGCCCGTGGCTATGAGTTTGAGATGAACAAATGCTACGGCTGTGACCTTTGTGACGATGCTTGCCCGGTTCGATTGTTTAACGGTGGAGATAAATTGAACATCATTTACAACACTTGGAACAACGAAGACGACGGTGTACCGATGTATTCCTGTCTCACGTGCTCAGCATGTACTAATGCATGTCCACAACTTGTTGACTACGACTCATACGTTGATATTCGCCGAAGTCTCATCGTCGGTGGTCCACAAGCCGAGATACCTCACACCGTCCTACAGGCAGTTCTTTCTGCGGAAGCCGACGAAGCGGCTGATGTGGAATTCATCGCAACCGAAGATTACCCCATCACATCGAACATTGGTTACTATCCTGGTTGTGTTGACTACCTTGACCAAGAAATGGTATTCTCACACGTTAACGAAGGTACCATGAATTTGGGCGACTCCACCACTGCGGCTTTCACGCTCTTTGAAGAGATGGGAACCGATGTTTCTTACTTGGGCCGTGACTTCTTGAAATGCTGTGGTCACGACCAAAAGTGGCAAGGCCTCGATGAAGTCTTTGAGAAGCTCAAGGCTTACAACCAACGCAAGATCCACGAATCTGGTATTGACACGCTTGTTTCTTCTTGTGCAGAATGTTTCAGAACGTTTGCCCGAGACTATGAGTTGGAAGACGTCAAAGTCATGCATACCACCGAATTCCTCATTGAACAAGGCTTTGACATGAACCTGAAGTCCGAAGAAACCACGGTGACATACCACGATCCATGCCGTCTTGGCCGCCAAATGGGAATTTACGACGAGCCTCGGGACCTCATCAATGCGGTCGAAGGTGTTGAGATTGTCGAGATGGAACACCATGGAGAAGACGCCATGTGTTGCGGTGTTTCCAGTATGATGTCTTGCAATGAAGACGCTCGTTCCTTGAGAGTTTCCCGAATGGAAGAAGTTCGTGCAACGGGAGCTGAAACCATGCTCACATCATGCCCCAAGTGTGTCTCTCACTTTGAGTGCCTCAAGTTTGAAGGCGATGAAGCATACGAAGACATTGAAATTTTGGATGTCGTTTCATTCCTTGCTCGTCAAGTTAACGAAAAGAAGGCGCAAGCAGTTGAGTCCAACGTTGGCGAAACTGTTGAAGCTTGAAGTCAAAGTGAATCGTTGAACTTCGTTGCATCCTCAGGATGCGGTAACGACGGTACGAATGGATTCGTTTTTAGTCGTCCGATTCGTTTTCTTCATCCTCGTTCATACCTACGATTTCGTAGTTTGACGGGAAGAGAGCAACGATGATTCCGGCCAATAGAGAAATAAATCCCCAGGTGAAATTCTGATAGTAGATCAGCAACTCAAGTGAAAGTGCAACCAAGAAGAGTCCTCCAATGTTTGATGTCCAAACGAGCGTCTTGAACGTTGATAGGCTTACTCCAGTGGTGCCTGGGTTACGGTAAGGTCCGAACTCCCCGCCAAATCGTTGAGCTGATGGGTCTTTTCCTTTCTTTGACATACTATCATCCTACCTCATCGGTCAATCATGGTGATTGCGTCCGTTGGACACGCAAGAACGCACAGCCTGCAACCCGTGCAGGGGTCTCGAATAATTTTGGCCTTGCGATTGCTTTCCACTGAAAGTAGCGGGCTTTTGACATCAACAAAATAGAGTTCAATCGCATCATCATCACATACGATGGTGCATTGGTCACAACCGATGCATTTCCGTTCTTCAACGAAGGCGACGGTTGTTTCGCCTCCTTTTGTATTGGCGCGTTGCTCACCTCGTTGGCGATTGAGAGCCGTGCGGATTCGCATGGCTTCTTCTTCTCGCCGGCGACGCAACTCATCAGGGCTGGTCATGTTGTCACCACCGTTGGAGGTTCCCCTTCAAACTTGGCAACGGTCAAGTTGACCAACACGTCTCCAAAGCAATAGAATGCCCCTACAAGAAGAGGTGGATTCCAAGCGGTTAATCCAGTCCATGGGACCTCATTGGCCCACGTCCAATTTTGAAGATAGGTTCCAAGCAACTCCATTGCAAGAGCAGCCCATGCCATCGCAGCGTAGAGGCGAGGTTGAGGCCCCCACTGCGTGAATCCAAGGACAAGAAGAAGAAGGAATATTCCAGATGTATCTCCTCCCGTCCATAGGCCATACAGCACCATGGGTATGAAGGGTAGCAAAAGGGGCATAGCCCAAGAAATCTTCAATCGAAGAGCAGCTCGTCTACCGAAATCAAAGAGAAAATAGTGCCCTGCTGGAACAAAGAGCGGCATGAGGTCCCGCTGATATTCATAAACAAGCCAAACTTCTGAGAAAAACAACTCCATTGGTGTCGCAATAGCAACCACCGTAAGCATCTCGATACGCTCTTTTTGGTCGGTTGACGCATAGATTCGTGCGAAGAGTGCCCAACACCAAATGTTGACCGGCCATTCCGCCAGAGAATCAGGGAGTAGACCTCCAAGGGCCGTTGCTGAGATCCATAGGCCAATCGCAATGGTCCCAACGTACCAAAGCGAGCGGTTCATGGTACAGGGGATGAGGTTCTCCATTTCAGTTTGACCGCTCAATATGGTGCTCAATCTTCACGCCGTTTTTGACCATCAAAGAAAGGGCTCGGTCCAGAAATGGCGAGGGGAGTTCTTCGGGGGAGTAAACCCCAGGTGAGAGAATGTCAGTGTTTTCACATAGGGTGAGGGCGGTTGCGAGAGTGACGAGCCCGGTTGTTCGGGCCATGGATGAGTCGCCTTTGGAACCGCTGTCCTCAACACGCCAAATAAATCTCTGAGCATCATTTTCTGCCTTGACTTCCATCCATGTGAATTCACTGCGATCTTTGTCAAGAGTCCATGATTCCAAGAGTGAATCGAGGTTCAATTCTCCAGCGTCTCGCTCGTCAATGTAGCGTTGAATATGGCCTGGCCAACGAACGGTGTATTCTGACATTTCATCCGCTTTCATTGTGAAGAGCAGGGACCTTAGCCCGTCGGAAAGAAAGGCCTCCATAGACCCCTTCCCCGCGACTTCAATGAGGTGTCGCTCATCAAGAGCTGGCAGTGTCGTTACAGTGGCTTCTCTCACCACACGGGCAGGCCGTGTGTACTCTGCAATGACATCTGCCGGCGAAAACGGTGCCATGTAAGACCAATCGTCATCAGGTTGAGAAGGATTTCCACCGACACGGATTTCAGCATTTCTAAATGTTCCAAGTTTGGTTTGTGCTTCAGCGAGCAACATGTTGGAGAGGCCAGGGGCAATTCCGACATCCCAAACAACGGTGGCATTTGATTCAACGGCGAGTTCGTGAAGACGGTCTGGAGTTTTTTCCGCAAAGGAAAGGTCCACAAGGGTTCTGCCGAGGCGAACAAGGTCCTCAGTACACCCTCCTCCAATATCGCCAGGCAACATGTTGACCACCAACCCATCGGGAAGCATGTCAAGCCTTTGGGTAATGTCTCCAACGTGCATGGTAATTCCCTGCGTAGAATTCGGTTTGAGGTCGTACACGTGAACGTCGTGGCCTGATTCTACCAGATGCCGTACAACAAAAGCCCCGACTAAGCCGCTTCCAAGGCAATGGATTGTCGTCATCATGGTTCACCGCTCAATGTTCGACTCAGCACCCATGGCCAGCATGCTCAATTCTGCGAGAAGCGCATGCCAGCCGTGAGCGTGTTCTCCGTACATGTGGCCGGAGTTCGAGTAATCCTCAAACCGTGCGCTTGGTGAATTAAGGTTATCCATGTCCGATTTTTTAGGATTAATTCTGTAAAACCACGCAGCGGCCTCACCGTCAACAAGGTACACAACTGGTTCAACAGGTTCGCCTTCTTCGGTAAGCATGGAGGTGGGAATTCCTTCTTGGATGAGGTAATTATCCACGTCAGCGCCTCCCTTTGCATAACGAAGTTTGTTGATTTTGCGATTGGAGAGGTTTAGTATTGCGTCTCCCGATGTCAATACCATGATTCCTAATCCGTAGGTCCCACGGTCGTTCTTCATAACCACAGCAGGTTGCCTTTCAATTCCCAAAGCATCGTATTTGGATTGGATGTTTGCAAGAAATGAATCAATCTCACCAGCAAGTTTCGTACGGCACCCGATTTCAGTAAGGCATTTGTCTTCCGAGACAAACCATTCGGGCATCAAATGCCATGGGTCAATCTGAAGAAGTTCTGCAATTTCGTCAACGTATCTTTGCAAGCATGAATAATGTTCAGATTTTCTTCGTTGATGCCACCCCATAGCAGCAGGCGGGGATACGTTGGGTGCAGTAAGTCCCGGCAATTTTCCATTGGTGAGGTCGTTATTGAGGAGGATAAGGTCGGGTTTCAGTCCTCCTACCAATAGATCACCGTCTCCGTTCAGAGCCACTTGGTCAAGCGTTAACGGCCCCGAAATCCCTTTCAATGAGCCTAATTCTTCAAGTTCTGGCGACCCAATGGTGCACTTGAATCCCGCCGTCTTGATCAATCGTTGAATCGTCGCTATGTTTTCGATATAACCTTGGTTTCGTGTGTGGCTTTCAGGATATATGTGCACCCATGTGCAGTTTGGTTGAGTACGCGTGATGTGAGTTTTGAACAGGTTCGAGAGAGCATCAAGGTCTTCCTTTGCGACATTGTTGAATCCTGCAGGGAAATGGTTGGCATCAACAACACCAACCTTCCACCCAGCATCTCTAATGTCAACACTTCCATAAATCGGAATGGGTACTTCTTTTCGCTTCGCACTCATCCAATTCGTAATCAATTCCCGCTTGGATTCAAGCAGGGCGGTTATGTCGTGTACATACGTCATGGTAAAACCTCGCTGAGTAGGGTGCTGACATCTCCGACCCTCTTGACTCTTCCACCTTCAATAAGGTGCATGGACTCGAACAGTCCTAGTCCAAGGGCAAGTTCAGACTGTCCTTTGAAGACCGGTGAGAGGCGTTCGTACTTGGCAACCAGTTGTTCTGTTTCTGAAGAGAATTCGTTAAGGAACGTTTGCAGCATGGTCGGAGATGTTGCTCTACCTGCCGGCATTTTTGGACGCCTGACAATTTCTTTGGGGAGTCCAGTGAGATTTGCGGCTTCTCGAAGGGCTGCCTTTTCCTCCATGCTTGAGGGCAATCTCCACTCCATTGGCAACCTGTTGGCGGCATTGAGATGAGGCGCTCCTAGAAACGGTACTCGTACTTCAAGCGAATGAGCCATGGAATGGCGGTCAACAAGGCGCAATTGGAAATTACTAAGTTGGCCATGATCCAATTCAAACTGGAGGAACGTGTCAAGGTCCTTGGCCTGCTCCTCAGGTCGTTGGTGGGGTGAAAACCAGCCATCATCCTCGGTGAGTGGCCCTTCTTCTAGCGAAGTTTGCACGGTTGGGGGAAGGGACCGGAGCCGTTGACGCAGAAGATGAGCGTGCTGAGTGAGGTCTCGGTAGCGAGGATAGCCCGCATGCAATTCATCAGCACCTTGGCCACACAGTCCCACTTTGACTTTTTCAGCCATCGTCTCAAAGAGGGGTTGGAAAAACAGAACCGTTACGTCAATGTCTTCTCCGTGCCAAATCAAGTTCGGCAATGCGCGTTCAAACGCATCGGGTTCGAGGATGTGTTGATGATGGCGGAGGTCAAAATGCGAGGCGACCAGTTCCGCCGCTTTCCAATCTGGATTATCTTCGCTTTCTGCTACCGTCCAACATTCGGGTACGGGTTGTTCCGCTCGTGAAGCCGCTTCTTGAGCAACGGCTGCAACAAGGCTCGAATCAAGTCCTCCGGACAAAACGATACCAACGGGCACATCCGCCATCAATCGCTGTTGGACGCTGGATACGAACGAATCAAGGAGCACTGGTGCCTGAGTTGCCGGATTCCATGAGGGCTCAGGGGACACGATTTGTTGTCGAATGGTAGCTCTACCTGACATGAACGCCTCCCCATCATCGTTCAGCTCCCATGTTTCAACCGTCCCAGGGTGTACCTGTGTGACTCCTTTGAGCAGCGTTGTAGCATCAAGTGGGTATTCCCAAACCATCCGTGCAGCAAGGGCAACCTCGTCCAGTTTGGGGACATGTCGTTCATCCGCTCGCAGCGCTTTTACTTCACTGGCGAACAAGAGTGTACCTTCTACCTGAGTCTTGACCAATGGTTTGATTCCGAGGGAATCTCGGGCGAGAATAAGTTGTTGATTCAACCCATCCCACAGCGCTATTGCAAACATTCCGTCGAGCTGTTCCAGCCATGAGGCATGGTCGCTTGCGGTTGGACGCTGTTGACCGCTTGCAAGAAACCGGTCATGCAAAGCAAGAATGACTTCACTGTCTCCCGATGTGGTGAACGGGTAATGTTTGAGATTCGAGCGGAGTTGACGATGGTTGTAGATCTCTCCATTCACGATGAGTGTGCGTTCTTTTGAACCATGAATCGGTTGTTGGCTACCGTGAACATCCACGATGGCCAAGCGTGTGTGAGCAAAAGCGACGCGTTCATCGGACCAAACATTTTGACCGTCAGGCCCTCGATGATATTGGAGTTGATTCATTCGTTGAGCAACGGCGATATCGGGGTTGCCCAGCATCCCGCCAATACCGCACATGAGTCTCGGTAACTGGCCTTCCTTTTCAAGGAATGTTCAATCCTTGGTTGAAAAAATCACCAAAGTGGGTAACGGAACATTGTTATTGCGAGAAAAATAATTGCAAGTCCAAAACCAACGTAGTACGCAATTTGGGGCGGGTCGTTATGTTGGGACTCATCTGACATGGGCTCTCCTCTGTTGAAACCAAGAATGCCCCCCATTTGAATATGTTGAGCGAATTCGATGCAGAGGATTGTTTATGTCTCACATCACTTGTGCAAACGGGTCCAATAAAAGAACCAAAGCAAGCGGTATGAGAAGCATGGTGGCATTGTCGTCAATGTACCGCAATCGTGGCCATTCAGCGATCATGCAGACAGGCGCAAGAAGCAATGCAATCCAAATCGGGGTGTCAAATTGCAGTGAGCATGCAAGCCAAATTGCAAGGATGACTCCAGTTGATACAACCATGACTTGGCGTGTTCCAATTCCTTTTCTGCGTAATTCTCCCATGAGCGGGTCTCCAAAGGCCAGTGAGATAATCAGTGGGTATGCATAGGCTTCATGGGGTACCAGCAGCAAAACCATTCCAATCCCAAAAGCCCCCCACGCCAAAGCAGATACCTGTTTCGCTTCGTAATCGCGCTGTCCAAAAATGGTGATTCCATACCGCAAGCGAATGCTTTCCGCTATAAGTGCAAACAGGACGACGGACGCAACGACTTGGTCCAATTCCATGCTGACCTTAGAGGCCACGTCATCTCCAAGTCTAAAGTAGAGAAGTGGAATCGCAGCCATGCTCAAATGAATGACTCTACGAAGGATGTGACCATTCATTCCACCAACGGAGGTTTCAACCGGGTTTGTTAATTCAACTTGACCGCTCATCAGTGTCCCCTAACAAGACAGTCAATGCGTTCTCAATATCAATTGTACCCTCTGTGAGAAGGTCAAGACATTCATTGTATGATGGATGAGTCACAAGCCGTCGTTCATGACTCGCAAGCAATCGCTCTCTCATTCGTGCACGGGTTGCTCGGTCGGATGCCTTGAGGTGAAGCAACAGGTCGGATGCCGGTTCAATTCCGATGCCATGTAGGCCCGATGTCAGCAAAACAGGGGGCGCTTCGCTTTGTCCAAGGTTGAAGGATTCTTGAAGTTCCGAAGCATGCTTTTGCGCCCCGTCAAGGTCTGCTTTGTTGACGAGTACAGCGTCCGCCAATTCGAGTAACCCGGCTTTTTCGGCTTGAATCCCATCTCCTCTAGCAGGCCCTTCTACGACGATGATGCGGTCGGCTACTGCCGCACATCGCAATTCTGATTGGCCGGAGCCCACCGTTTCAATGAGGACTCGATTCCACCCGCATGCGTGAAGGAACGAAGCCATGTCCTCAACGATCAGTGGTACGCTTCCAGAAGCTGCCCGTGTTGCGATTGAGCGGACATAGACGTGATCTTTGATTTCCGGGTCGTCCACAGAAGTCATTCGTACTCGGTCGCCAAGAAGGGCGCCGCCGGTTCGAGGGGAACTTGGGTCGACTGCGAGCAGAGCGAGTTTGTGACCCTGCTTAGCCCAACGCGTCATTAGTGCATCTACTAAGACTGATTTTCCAACACCTGGTGCGCCGGTAATGGCCATGGTGCGCCATGTTGGTTCAGCGGTATCCCTCTGCGAAAACGGGTCAGTCCCCTCATGAGTAAACGTTCCGTTTTCTATGGCGGACAACACTCGTGCAAGGGCTCGACGTTCGCCGTTGAGCGCACGAGCAACTTCGTCTTGCATGTGAGGTCACCTCATGCCTTGGATTCCCAATGCCAGTCGGTTCCTTGGCCAACTCCAGCATCGCTCATAGCGTTCGCATGTTGGATGAACTCAAGGATTTCAGAGGTTGGCGTTCCTGGTCCGAAGATTGCTTTGATGCCCGCACTGAACAGTTCAGATCGGTCTTCATGGGGAATGATTCCTCCGCCGAACACGATCACGTCTTCCAGTCCCTCGTTCACCAGCAATTCACACACTTTTGGAAAGAGGTGGCTATGGGCGCCAGAAAGGGATGAAAGCCCCAAGAATCGGGCATCTTCATCTCGAACGGTCTCAACGATTTGTTGCGCAGTCCGGCGAAGGCCAGTATAGATTACTTCATGGCCAGCGTCACGAAGCGTACGGGCAACGACCTTGGCTCCACGGTCGTGACCGTCAAGTCCGGGTTTGGCGACAACAATACGTAGCGGTTGGGCCATGAACTGAGGAACAGGCGCCTCCCTATCAACACACCCCTTGGGGCAAACTTGAATCCGGCCTCAACAGCCGTTTTCACGGATTTACAAGAGCAACGCATAAGGGCGGCGTTTTCATCCATCCGAAGGGGGAAGTCCATGTCAAGTACAGAAGACCGTCTAAAAGACCTCAGAAATCGCAAGTCTCGAAGTGAGGCTGGAGGAGGTCAAGCACGTGTCGAAGCCCAACATAACCGGGGTAAAATGACTGCTCGAGAGCGCCTTACAATGCTTCTGGATGACGGGAGTTTTCAAGAAATTGATGCTTTGGTTGAACACCGATGTCGTGATTTCAACATGGACAAGAACGTGATCCCCGGAGACGGGGTCGTTACCGGCCACGGTACAATCAACGGAAGGCAAGTGTTTGCTTTTGCTCAAGACTTCACTGTTTACGGGGGTTCACTCGGTGAAATGCACGGGCTTAAAATTTGCAAAGTCCTTGACATGGCGCTCAAAACCGGTCGCCCCGTCATTGGAATGAACGATTCAGGCGGAGCTCGAATTCAAGAAGGGGTGGCTTCGCTTGGTTCCTATGCAGAAATTTTCTTCAGAAATGTAAGAGCCTCTGGCGTCGTCCCTCAAATCTCAGTGATTATGGGTCCGTGTGCTGGAGGCGCAGTTTATTCTCCAGCCATCACGGACTTTGTCATCATGGTCGACCAAACAGCGCATATGTTCATCACTGGACCAGAGGTTATCAAAACCGTAACCAATGAAGTCGTATCGTTTGAAGACCTCGGAGGAGCGTCAACCCACGGGTCAAAATCAGGCGTGTCCCACTTTACTGCCTCTGACGATGAAGACGCCATTTCGATGGCTCGTGACTTGTGCGACCTGCTCCCCCAAAACAATCTTGAACGACCACCGGTCAAGAAAACCAACGATTCAAGAGACCGGTTGTGCGACGCACTTGACAGCATCATTCCTGAAGATTCATCAAAGCCCTACAATGTAGTGGATGTAATCACTGAAGTCCTTGACGACGGTGGTTTTATGGAAGTTCAATCCGAATGGGCGCGAAACATCGTTATTGGATTTGGACACTTGGACGGGAATACCGTTGGTGTGGTGGCCAATCAACCACAAGTTCTCGCAGGTTGCCTCGACATTGATGCCAGCGATAAGGCAGCTCGCTTCGTTCGGTTTTGTGATGCATTCAATATTCCAATTCTCACCTTTGAGGATGTACCTGGGTTCCTGCCGGGGACCAATCAGGAATGGGGTGGAATCATCCGACATGGTGCAAAACTTCTCTATGCGTTCGCTGAGGCTACCGTTCCAAAGTTAACGGTCATTCTTCGTAAGGCGTACGGCGGAGCGTACGATGTGATGTCCAGTAAGCACATTCGAGGCGACTACAACGTGGCTTGGCCCAGCGCTGAGTTGGCCGTGATGGGTGCTGATGGGGCAGTTGAAATCATTCATCGTCGCCGAATCGCTCATTCCCGCAACCCGGAACAGGAGCGAGAACGGTTGACTGAGGATTTCAAAGAAACATTTGCGAATCCATACAAGGCAGCAGCCCTGGGTTATCTTGATGATGTGATCGAACCGAATCAAACACGCCAACGCTTGTGCAGGGCGCTTGCCATGCTCAAGGACAAGGAAGAACTTCGTCCCGCCCGAAAACATGGAAATATTCCCTTGTGAGTTGAAATTATGGCTGGAAAAGACGATGAATTACGAATGGCAGCCATTGCTGCTGTGCTTGCCGCTACAAGGCAACAAGGTGAAGACCCAGCCGAAATAGCCCGTCGCCCGGGGATGCCTTGGTCCCAAGATCATCGACGAATGGTTACTGGCCGCTCGTCTCTCATGCACGCTCGAAGCCAACGCTCACCATGGAGGTAACCTCATGTCAGAAACACGAAAGGTCATTGTCAACGGCACGGAATACGAAGTAGAACTCGAGGGTGAAGGCACATCTTGGAAGGCAACTGTTGAAGGAAAAACTTACGAGATTGAAATGCCCGATGCCCCTCCTGCACCAAAGCAACGTCGGTCGGGTGGAGGTAAGAAGAAGAAATCGGGAACGGTTTCAGCCAATATTCCCGGAAAAGTTGTTACCGTTGAGGTCTCAGTGGGTGATGAAGTTGCAGAAGGTCAAGTCATTCTCATTCTTGAGGCCATGAAAATGCAAAATGAAATCCAAGCACCTGTGACGGGAACCGTCATTTCAGTTCATTGCGATGAAGGAGAGGCAATCGAAGCAAATGTACCCCTCGTCGTAATCGAGCCTATTCCCGAACCCGAAGCGGAAGAATGATTCTTTTTCGCTGGTTAGAGGCAAGAGTTAATCAAGCATAGAAGGGCTGACTGATATATGCCCAAAGAACCCGTCTGTGATTTACCCGGATGCGGAGAAGAGGGGACCGTGGTTTCTCGGCTTTCCCCAGAGGGATATCTCGTAGCAACCGGAAAGAAGGCCTACTCGTTTCGAGAGGCTTACCGCCGCTTCCATTATTGCTCCAACCACCATGATGAACTCATGGGTGGGGTATGGTCCCGAGTCCGCAAGCCCGATGACAAGAAAGATGGGCACGTTGCCCCTACAGCAATCTAATGATTGCGCAGTGGTGAGGCTGATATACCTTCTATGCCTAGGTTAACCATGGCGCAACATCCTAATCTTGAGAACCAACGCTCAGCAAGTTCCATTTCAGTTGTCTTCTTGCTGGTTTTATCCTCCCTTGTGGCATTAAGCGCTCCAAGTGTTTCTGCGGTTGGGCCAAACCAGAACGACCTCAATTCTGGTGGTGATTTACCGGATAATACGACGGTGAACATCACGAATTACATCTTCTCAGGCTCCTACAACGGAAACGGTGAACTTGACTACGGGGACGATTCAGATTACCTGAAAGTTGCATTGTCCGCAACTCAAGGACTCTCAGCCTCACTTTCATTCCCGTCGTCGACGACCTTTTCAAATGGAACAACCGTCACCAATGATTTTGACCTTCTGTTTTTCGATTCCTCGCTGAATTATTTGGATGATTCGTACGCTTACAATCCTGAGACGCTCACAACAAATACCACTGGGTCCACCGGAGGAATGGTCTACATCCAAATTTACCGATATGCCGGTGCAGGTACTTGGAATCTTACCTTGAACAAATTCACCGTCAGTAGCGGCACAGGAGGTAATGGTACCGGTGGTAGCGGAAGTTCCATCACAAATTGTTCAGGAAATGGGACAACCGCCCCAGACATCCTTGAACCCAATGACTCCATGACAGCAGCGACGTCTGCTTCACTGCTTCCGTTGTTTTGCTCAGGCCTTTCCATTCATTCATCCAGTGACGAAGACTTCTTTGAAATCGATATGATCTCAGGAGTCACCTATTACGTGAACTTGACCTTCACTCATGCTAACGGTGACATTGATGGGCAGTGGATGGACTCCAGCGGCAGTTCCCTTAGTCTAGCTGGATTTGGTTCGCTTGGTTCTGGATCCGATAACGAAGCAGCTTCATTTACAGCAACGACAAATTTCACATCCTATCTGAGGGTTTTCTTGTACCAATTTACCACCGCAACATCGAACATTTATGACATTGAACTTTCCACCGATAACCCAGGTGGTGGCCAAAGTGTGGAAAGTGTTGATGTGAGCATCAATAACCGAACCTCAGCCACTCTTTCGTTCTCTGGGCTCACCATCGGAACGAATTATTCGTACAACTCCTCTTACGGACAGTTGTACCTCGATGAGACCGAGGCCTGGACTTCCTCATCCAGCGGTACCTTCAATGCTACAAATACCACATACATGGTGAACATCACCACGCAGGCAACCTTTGATGAATCCCTTATGATGGTATCATCCACACTCAGTGATGCTTCAGGAATGGCCTTGAATAGCGACGAAGATGAAGTTTATCTTGAAATGGTCGTGGCGTCTCCGACGTCATCGACAACGGGTGATATTTCGCTGACCAATCTTTCCATCGGCACGGATTATTCCATGCGTTGGATCGTTCTGGATTATTTAGAATGGGAGAACAATTTATCTGTTTCCAATGATACAAATGCCGCCATTAACGCCTCCATGATCGACTCGGACGATTGGACCTTCACGCCCACCGTCACCTCAATCAATCATCAAATCTCTTGGGCAGGACCAACCACAATGAACGACCACTTGTTCTACGTCGAACTCTCCCTCAACAACTCGGTTATCGATATTGATACCAATGACAACGTCACCGGGGCTCACTTTAGTGATTTCGTTCCGCAACTTCCTGCTTTGGTCATCAATTCGTACTCTGCAAGTTCAACTGCTGCAACGAACAACGTTCGTGCTGAAGGATTGGATTTGGTGACGGGTGACAGTTACAAGTATCAATACCGAGTTGAGGATTCTTCTGGTGCTAACCTCGCAGTTTCGACCATGACTTCAGTGACTGCAACCGCACAAAACATGTCCCTTCCATACTTCAACTACACAACCCCTTCCTCTTCGGGAACATACTGCGTCTTTGCAGACCTCTATTCGTCAGTGAATGTACAACTGATTGGTGACTCCGATTGTTTCATGCTCACCTTGGATGACGACAATGACGGTGTTGCGAACGAGGTTGACCAATGCCCAAACACATCGGTTGGCGCAACAGTCGACTTCTACGGATGTGCACTGGACCAGAAAGACAGCGACGGTGACGGATACAACGACGACATTGACGCCTTCCCCTACGATTCGAGCCAATATTCAGATATGGATGGAGATGGCTATGGAGATAACGCTAGCGGCAATTCTTCAGATGCCTTCCCGACCGACTCGACTCAATGGTCGGATGTTGACGGTGATGGTTATGGTGACAATGCAAATGGGACCTACCCTGATGCCTTCCCGACCGATTCGACTCAATGGTCAGATTCCGACGGAGATGGCTATGGGGACAACGCCAGCGGCAACTATCCCGATGCCTGGCCAGCGGATTCCACTCAATGGGAAGACTCTGACGGAGACGGCTACGGTGATAACCCGTCTGGGACAAATGGAGATGCTTTCCCGACCGACTCCTCTCAATGGTCCGATTCAGACGGCGATGGATACGGTGACAATCCTGCAGGGACATCACCTGACGAATTCCCTTCGGATAACACTCAGTGGGAAGATGCCGATGGAGACGGTTACGGAGACAATCCAACCGGTACAAATGGCGACCAATTCCCGACCGACTCAACGCAATGGTTTGATGAAGATGGAGATGGCTTTGGTGATAACCAAGCAGGCACAGATCCTGATGCATTCCCCAGCGATTCCTCGCAATGGTCGGATTTAGACGGCGATGGATACGGTGACAATGCTGCTGGATTGAATGGAGACGCTTTCCCGAACGACCCAACTCAGCATGCCGACCAAGACAACGACGGCTACGGTGACAACGCAAGTGGGGTGAACGGTGACCAATGCCTCGGAACACCACCTGGACAATCTGTGGATTCAACTGGATGTGCGGCTTCTCAATTGGATGCAGATTTGGACGGAATAGACGACGCTACTGATGCTTGCCCCGACACGCCTGCTGGAGAGCAGGTCGACGATGTTGGCTGTTCCTCAAGTCAAGAAGACGATGATAATGACATGGTCATGAATGCGTTTGATGCATGTCCAAACACTCCACTTGGCCTTCAAATTGACGCAGCAGGATGTGCACTCAGTCAACTTGACACCGATAAGGATGACATCACTGATGACCGCGATGACTGTCCTACTACGACCGCAGGTTTGCCGGTTAACGGTGTAGGTTGTGCAGCAAACGAGCGTGATACAGACGGTGATAACGTCGTTGACGCCAGTGATATCTGCGATGCAACCCCAACCAACGAAATCGCAGATTTACAAGGCTGTGCTCCTTCTCAGAAGGATACCGATGGCGATGATGTAAGTGATGATGTAGACACTTGCCCTGGAACAGGGAACGGATTGACCGTTGATCTTCTCGGCTGCGCTACCAATCAGCTTGATGCTGACAATGACGGAATCTCTGATGCAAATGATTTCTGCCCCGTCACTCCTACCGGTGAGCAACCTGACAATCAAGGCTGTTCATCGTCTCAAAGGGACGAGGACATGGATGACATCATGAACAATATGGACCTCTGTCCGGACACCCCCACAACTCAGCCTGTGGACCTTGATGGATGTGCAGAACAGCAAAAAGACGATGATAAAGACGGCATTAAGAATCATCTGGACAACTGCCCGAACACACCGGTCGGAGAACTGATCGATACGAGCGGTTGTGCATTGTTGCAGTTGGACTCGGACGGAGATGGTGTGAGCGATGCAGAAGACGATTTCAAATTTGATTCAAATCTGTCAGTGGATACCGATGGGGATGGAGTTGCGGACAGCATGGATGCATACCCTGAAGATGGCACTCGCTCCGTCGCAGAGGCGGTCGAATCTGGAAACGGTATGCTCTACGGCATCATCACATTGCTGATTCTTGCTCTCGTTGGTGGTGGTGGATTTATCTTTATGCGCAAACCGGATGATGCTTCAACCATGTTTGATTCCGCTTCTTCACCTGATGCAGCATCGGAACAATTTGCGGCAAATGAAGAAAAATCACTTCCATCCATTGAGTCTGTCTCTGAGCAATGGGAAGAGAACGGAGTGCACTGGTCCAAGGATGCTGAGGGCAATTTGTCGTACTTTGACGCAGCTTCACAAGAATGGATTCCATACCAATCGTGAGTGCTTTTCATGAAGGTTCCCAGCGAAGGTGTGGTGAACGCTGCTGGTTCAGATGAATTGTATCTTGGTTTTGTTTGGGGTACCACGCGAAAAATTCTAACCGGTATCGCCATGGATGACTTTTCTGGAGATGGGTACGCTGGTGAAGGCGGAAAATCCAATGTCATGTATTATTTCGTTGAAACAACAGGTCATTATGACGGGTCATCCGACATTGGCATCAATCCTTGGTACGATATGAAGGATGAAGTGTTCTATGACGTTGAGTAGTTCGTATCACGTCAGAACTTCGAGCAAACGATCTTGCTCAGCGGCCATTCGCAATTCCATTGCAATACGTCGTCCACTTGACATGGGCTTCCTCCATGTTGCATTTCCATAGGGGTGGCCTACGCTAACGTGGACGTTGGTGCCTCCACCCAGACGAGGTGCAACATCGTAGATGTAGTAGTTCATGTCCTTGTCAATGCAGGTTTGGAGGCAAAATGGACCCACAATTCCCGGGTCGTAATGTTCTTTGCTTGCTTCAATGAATTTCTCTCCCAACTCAAAGGCTTTCTCAAGGAGTGATTCTCGGATGGTCGCAGTGTTGTGTCCAACAACGGTCATCTCAGGGATTTGTTGATGGAGCGGCATGGTCATTTGCTGTGGTGCAGGGAGTCTGACATGTCCGTCAAGAGACGATTCAAATCGCCAGTCAACGCCCAGAAGTTCCAAACGTTCCCCTTTTTCAGCGAGGGGGCTGTAAAAGAAGTTCAAATTGAAGACTGGGCCGATGACATACCGTTCAATTCGGGCACCATCGAGTGATTCTTGGTCGATGACACCTTCTGCGAGAAGTGCGGCAGACTTCTCTTGGTATTCTTTATACGATGCGCAAGTGAAGAATCCACGCTCAAGTTTCTTTTGTGCGTGGTGGAGTTTGACGATCACCAAACAATCAATTTCCTCGGGTGAAGGTATGGCTTCAGGATACGGGAGTCCTGCTTTCTCCAAAATCCAATAATAGTCTTGTTCTTCCGTTCGCTCTTCCATGCGGAGCATGTTTCTTGACCCAAACATCGGGACGCGGAAATTGTCTTCAATATCTGATATTTTGGAATACGAAGTAAACGACCGATTTGGGATGTAAATGACGTTTCTTTTCCTCATTTCAGCTTGCATGCTCGGCTTCATCACGTCGTTAAATTGGTCGAGAACAATGGCCTTGTCAACCATCCCTCTGACGACTCGGCCCGATGAACTCCGGTGGGTTTTGAAGTAATTTGCATAGGTTTTGTGGCGTCCTTCCTTGCAATAAGCCACGGTTGGAAAGCCCTCTTCAATAGCACCGTCACAGATGTCCAAGGCAGAATGCGATGCAGTCATGCCGATCCGCAATTTAAGGCGGTCATACTCTTCTACGATTTCAGCAATTTCGTCGTTCTGAATCATCAGGCTCACCTTGCTAAACTGATTGCTGTTAACGGGGGTCTTTGAGGTGTTCCCCATTTCATTCTTCAATCAAAACGCTGAAGTTGCATCAATTCTTCTGTTGAAAGTGTTTCACCAGAGAGCAACTTTGCCATCAGATCTTGAGTTTCATTGCTTGCGGTTGGGCGTTGGCCTTGTCCGGCACTTGCTCCTCGCATGGCTCGCAAGATGTCTTGAATTGAGTGGAGGCATCGCAGAGATACAATGTACAAACTGTGTTCCTTGTCGGCTTCCTTCTTCGAAGTTCGCAACCGTCGGTGAGCGGCTTCGGCCTTCTCACGTTGTCGGTCAACTTCTGAGTTCCATTCAATCATCAAATCGTGAGCACTCTGAGCAGCTTCAGCCGCTTCCTTCACGGCGTTGTGAGCATTATCCTGCTTGGCCATGGCTTCTCGCAGTGCTTCGTTTCCTTCAGTTTCCCCGCTTGCGGTTTGAGAATCCTTTAGTTTCCGACGCTTTGCACTGAGTTCCTTCATTTTCTTGAAGTACTTGGTTTCGTTTTTACCCTGGTGCTTACCTTGTTCAAATTCACGCTCAAGTCGTTCCATGGTCCGAGTCAAAGACTGTACGGTGTCAGGGCGGATTGGTCGTCCACGCTTGTCCAGTTGCGGAGGTGCTTCAGGTTGAGTGCCTCTGATGGTATCTTTTGCATCTCGAACCATTTGATTTGCATCTTCTCGTTCCTTCTTTTTGTCACGAACTCGTTCGTTCATGTTGTCTCTGAGTTCACGTTGTTCACGAACCTGAACAATCAGTTCACGGACTTCGTTGTTGAGTTCGTTTCGGATTGAGGTAAATTCCTTGGTTTTCTCGTTCCAATCATCTCGAATTTCGCGGTGATGCGTGGCCTTTTCGTCAACCATTTTTCGTCGCTCGTTCAGAAGATCTTTGAGTTCTGCCATTGTTCATCTCACCTGGTCGCAGAAGATTCCCATCTTCCCGCATCCACGGGGACTTTGCTCCCCCATTTAACCCTTCATGGACCGATTGACGCAGATGTGTTGCTGGCTAGGCCAGGTTATGCAGCGATTCATGGCATGTTTCGGCAGTTTGGCGAACCTCTCCAAGATTGGTTGAGGGTCCGCAGTGCACGGCGAGGTGAAGGCGTTTACCACGGTGGAGGATGACTGAACCATGCTCCATAATGAAGGTAAGGCGGTCTGATTTCGAAGAGGCGTTCAGTGCAGAGATCCAACGCGACATTTGTCCGTCTTCATTGGTTGCGTCATCCTCGGAACGGTAGATGACGAAACCATCGTTCTCAAACAGAGTGACGCTTTTTACTCCGGCAGTTTCCACAAGCGGCTTCATTGTTCGCTGGAGCATGGTTCATCCATCAACTGCGACAGCGAATAAGACTTTCACTCATTCAACGTAGTGAAGAAGAGGCCCTCGCATCATGTATCCCAGACCGGATTGATAGTATCCTTCAAGGTTTTTTTGAACCGTCAGACCGCGCCGTTGATAAAATCGTTGAGCCCTCGTATTGGTGGCTTTGACTTCAAGTTGAACGCGCTTGTATCCTGCCTTGAGGGCAGCATCCACGAATCGATTCCAAGCCTCGCTTCCAAGTCCGCTGCCTTGCCTCTCGGAATGTATCACAAATGCAGCAACTCGGACGATGTCATCCATGAAGGGAGTGGCCCACAACAATCCGATAATTGGACTCTCATCGCTTTGGGTTTCTTCTTTGAGGATCAAATTCCCTTCCCAGTTTGGTATGGGTAAATGACGGACTGATGCATCAGAATATTGTTCACCGGTCTCTTTGAGGAACAGAGAAAGGACTTGGCGACATGCATCCGGACTCATGTGTTTCGGTTCAATGCCTTGAGTCCAAACA
Source organism: Candidatus Poseidonia alphae (assembly GCF_943787815.1). Classification (NCBI taxonomy): domain Archaea; kingdom Methanobacteriati; phylum Thermoplasmatota; class Candidatus Poseidoniia; order Candidatus Poseidoniales; family Candidatus Poseidoniaceae; genus Candidatus Poseidonia; species Candidatus Poseidonia alphae. The sequence goes on along the minus strand of NZ_CALSNW010000001.1, from coordinate 77,518 downwards.
GGCGATGACACGAGTCTCATTCCCTCTTTGTTTCCTTTTTGCCCTGACCCCGTTGACCTCGGCGAACTTGATAATTTGAGGATTTGTTCTTGTTCCGCTTCCCTTTTCGTTGTGACCGAGGGTCGTCCTTGCCGGCATTCATGTTGAGGACTCCCCCATGCTGCAGCAACGTACTCAAATCATCCATTGAAAGCGCTTCACCTGCATTCATTTTCTTCTTGACTTCACTCGGTTTTGGCCCTCGGGGTTGATGCTTTGGACTGCGGTCGTTTCGTCGTGGTTTCTTACTTCCCTCTTTGATCCGCATCCATGACTCAAGTCGACCTTTTTCGCGTCGAAGCGACTTTGATGCTTTCCGGTTGGAGCGGATGTTCCGTTTGATTTTTTTCTCGGCTTTGTTGAGATGCTTGATGTTGCCGTGAAGGGGTTTTTTGATGTAATGAATTTCCCGGTTAAGTCGGTCAACTTCCTTTGCAATGGGGTGAATTTCTTGAAGTTCAAAGAAGAGTGATACAAGTTCTTGCTCCCGCTCAAGCTGTGGAATGTTCATGATGTCCAATTGCTCTGTGATTCGGCCAAAGGTTTGTCGAAGGGTTTCGGAGACTTTAGGTGATGAGATCACGATATTGTTCACCAGTTCATCTCTTTTCTTGATCAATTCGTCCAATTGGGATTTGGACTCACTGATCTCGGTAGACACCGTTTCCTCGTCTTCAATGGACCCTTCGGGGGGGGTCGTTCGTTTTCCGAGTGCAAATTGTATGGCTTGGCCTATGGAACGCCGTTGCGAACTCAACTTCTTTCCATCTTCCTCAGACCTATTGAGTTGGTCCACGGTTTCCTGGTGGAGTGCATTGACCTTGTCCATTGACAGGTCTCGTAAATCTGCAAAGAGGTCGAAAGGTTGAATTTCAGCACTCTTTTCTTTCTTACTCAGTTCAGTCCAGGTTGCCCCATTGAGCATGCCGACCCAAGCCTTGAGAACTTCTTCCCGAATGGTGAGGTATCCAGAAGGCCTTAGCACTCGACTCAGGTCGTGGTTTAATGAAAATGGGTCTTCAATCGGCATGCTGTGTTCTCCAAGCCTCCGGTCCAGGTGGTCCGGTAGGAGGGTCCATGCATCGGGTTCTCCTTCTGCCCAACCCTTTTCGCTTCGTGAAACGGTCCCACCGTTTCGGATTGAAACGACATCGTGCTCAAATGGCCAATCAAAAACAAACCTTCGGATGAATGAAACAAAGCATGTAGCATGGTCCATGTTTGGTTTCCAGGGCGATACAGGTTTTGAGTGAAAACCAACATCGTAGGTGTCATCTAAATCAAGAACATTTGGCTCCGCATTTTTTTGCAGATTGGGCAGGCCAATTTGTGGGTCAGCCTGCATGCTTCCAATGGCAAGGAGGGTCCATGCGTACGATGAAAGCGTACCCATGAACGCTTGATTGATGGCTCTTGATGACGCCCAATATTTGATCGAAAGGACTCCGTTGCGAACCATCGGATGGGTGTCTGCGTAGGCACGTATCAATTCAGTATTGTATAAAGCAAGTTCATTATTGACTGAGATATCAATGGGGAGCCCCGTTTCAGGATCTTTGAATTTGATGATGGGTACTTTCGCTCGCCCAATCACTTCAATTTCAGTCATGTCCAAATCATTCAAGATGTTTCGAACTTTGTTCAGGATTTTTCGTGGGGATGGGGCATCGACGACCAGGCACAGGTCCAAGTCGCCCACACCCAGGGAGGTCCGAGACTGTGTTGACCCAAAGGCATGGAGTTGGCTTCCGTTAAGTTTCCTCTCGATGTTCCGTTTCAGATGCTGATAGATTCGGTCTCTTGCTTTCGTCTCTTGGTTGCTCATTCTTGAAGTGCTGATGGATGCTTTAATTTCTTCAGACAAGCCTTTCAAGTAATCGGGGGCGATGGCATCGATGTCTCCTAATTCAAGCGTTCCGAGCATATGGGAATGCAACAGTGGCCACTGCTTCTGTTGTGCAGCTGAAAAACCGGTGTGGGGGCAAATCTCACGATTCATGTTGAGAGCCCCTGTTTGTCTTTTTTTGCCGGGATAGGGCGTAACTTGAGGCCCCTCCTTGCTTCACCCTTTGTGCGTCAACGAGCAAATGGTCGAACCCCTGTTCTAAAACGGATTGCCAGTACTCAATTGAGCGTTGACAGTCATTCAACGCCATGGTAAGTCGCTTGGTGCGCGAGTCACTTCTTCGGCGAAAAAGTTCATTCTCAAGGTATTCATGTTCTGATTGTTCTGCTTTTTTGATAAATTGCTCGCGTTGAACGAGCAGTTCTTGATGCTCAGGCGTACCTTCTTCGAGGGATTTGAGTTGTTCTGAAAAGGTTTCGAGTTCCGATTTTTGGAGGTCCCTTCGTTGTTTTGCATCCCGTGCTAGCCCCTCCGCGATTTCCTTCTCATCTTTGCGCGCGTTGAGCTGCTTTGGAATCATTTCAGCAAGCCGTTCTCGGCGATGTAGGATGGCCCGAATCAGGACATCGGGCGCGACTTCCAGCAAACGCTCGTCCTGCATTGATTGCGGGGGGCAGTTCAATGTTGAATAAAGATGCCCTCACAACATCTTTCGGCGTGAAGGTGAAGAACCCCTTCAAACAACCATGACCATGGCCGGAGGCGATGTAGCAGTGGAGAGGCGAGTCCCTCTCCTCATCGTTGCCCTCTTTCTGGTCTCTATGGTGCCCTCTGCGCACGCTGTAGCTGGAGCGGGCGTCATCGACATCAACAGTCTTGGTCTCACGGATTACGACACATTTTCTTCTGAAAATTATTCCTTTACGGTAGAACTTCACGAAACCGATGGTGGGTCTGCTGACTTGAACCTCAACGTGACCGTCACGACATTGGAGGGCGCGATTCTTCAATCTCTTCCAAGTCAAACCGTCAACCTCGCTTCGCTTGAGCAGCGTAACATAACCGTTACCCTGACTTCACTGGATTATGGCTACAGTTTGATCCATCTCGGATTGAGTGGGGACGTTGGCGTTGAGAACAGCACTCAGTCGCTTAACCTTTCGCGAACCATCCAACGGCTTCGTCCGCTATCAATTGGTTTGGGGGCTGCAGGAAGTTTACTTTCTCAGGGAATTGATTCTCTCGGGGCGCCAACAGGAAACCTATCGGTCAATGATGGGGATTTCATTCAACTCCAACTCCCAGTTATCAATCAAGGCGATGTCAATTGGTCCGGTTCGGTTGATGTTCACATTGAAAATGGTGGCCAAAATGAATCGATCATCCTTCAAGGTATGAGCGTCGATGCAATGTCTTCGTCATACGCAACGGTCACATCATCGTTTCAACTCGCCGAAGGCAGTATGGAATGGTCCTTTGCCCTCAACGGGACCTTGGGCGAAGACAACGGAGCCCACACGCAAAACGGAAGTGTGATGATTCTCCCTCCGCCACTTCCACTTCTCACAACCGTCCTTTCCTCAAACGCAGTGGAAATTAATGCTGGCGAGGACTTGGTTTTTGAACTGAACGTCACGAACTCAGGTGATGTTGATTTTGGTGGCATCATACAATGCAGTTCTCCAAGCCAGATTCTTCTGACAACCTCAACTGCAGTTCCATCAGGCACGTTTGTCATCTGGCAGTTTAACATGACTGCAAAGCCCGTAACCGTCGTGTGTGTGCTCCAAGAAGGAAGAATTTCAGCCTCATCAACGCTTCCTCATGAACTCACTGTAGAGATCGAATCAGCCTCTTTTGCTTCTGCGGGGTCCACCACTCCCTCCCTCACAGGAGGGCCTTGGCATCAAGGTGATGCTCTTCGTGCCAACATGCTTATTCGAAATGTTGGAGACCTCGAGGGGCGCGTGAGAATGGTCTTGGTGGACCAAGATGGTAGCTTGGGGAATCAACCTTCGACAGGTGATTGGGTCACGTTAGATTCAGGAGAAGCCGGTGAAGTCTCCTCGAGTTTCCTCTTTCTTCACTCAGGTGAACATTCGCTTCAATGGTCCTTAGAGAGCGATGACGGTAGTCTGGCTGGGGTTTATGGAGGGAATTTCACTCTTCCAGTTAACCAGCAACAATCCATCGGTCTTGACATCGATCAACTCACTTGGTCCCAAGAGTCCGGTGTTGGCTTTGAAATCAGCTTTGACCTGGATGAAGGCAAGCCTCGTGATGTTTTCGTTCAGTTGGGGTATGAAACAACTGAATCGACGGTTTACCTCTATGAATACACTCGGACTTTGGAACAAGGGACTCACACTGAAGCATTCACATTCGGTCACATAACAGCAGAAAAAATCGTGCTCAAGGTTTCTTCAACGGATTGGGCCATCGGGCCGGGTGCCCTCTCAACGACGGCATCAGTCCCTACCGAACGAACAAATTACTGGATTGAAATGGACCCTGTTCCAGTTCCCATTCTTCCAGTGGAGGGCGATTCCGCTACCCTCCGATTAACACTTTACCAATCCGGCCCTATCTCTAGCACCACTGGGGAAATTATTCTGAAAGATGCTTATGATGAAATTCTCGCTACGGTGAATTCTCCCACTTGGGGGACTTCACAAACTTCAACATTAGAAGTGGATTTGGTATGGCCTAAGGGCTCAAATGTTGTGATCCATGCTGTTTGGTCCATTGATGGAGAACTCGTGACGGTTCAGGAATCCTTCGTTTCGGGCGAATCCACAGCAGAGGAATCCAATTCTCTGCCTTGGGGCGCCATCGTCTGGGGAATCGTATCAGGTACGGTGATTGCTCTTGCTTTACGGCTGAGAATGAACCGTGAAGAATCCACTGCTGAAGTTGACGATTCAACTGAACCGTCCCAAAGTCCCAAGCCGTCCAATTCCCGTTCGAGCCAAGAAAAAGTGGAGGTTCAGTGTCCAAAATGTGACCGTCGCCTTCGCGTTCCTGCAGATTACTCGGGCTCGGTAGGTTGTCCAGATTGTTCCAACAAATTCGAGGTTCATGGCGAGGTCCAATCGGAACGTGAAGATGAGCCCTCGGATTCAACATCAGTTGAGCCGACAGAAAAGCCTTCCAAACCAGAGGCATCTAAGGACGGTAAGATCGAAATTTCATGTCCCGACTGTGCTCAAACGCTACGAATCCCAGGTTCATATGAGGGTTCTGTGCGTTGTCCCGCATGTACGAAAGTTTTCAAAGCAAAGGACCGCAAGTAGAGTTCACAGGAGGCATGTATGTGGTAGGCCATTTTCAAGAATTCGAAGATGAGTATCTGGAAACCATGTATGAGTTTTACGAACAGGATCCGCTTCAAAGAGTACGAACGGGTGACCTTGCATCACGCCTTGGTGTGGCGCCTGCATCCGCAACTGAAATGATTCAACGGCTCGCCGCTCGCGGATATTTGGAATACATTCCATACAAAGGGGCAAGTCTGACAGAATCCGGACTGGTTCACGGTCAAAAAATGAAACGGCGGCATCGTCTTGCAGAAGTTCTTCTTGAATCCCTTCCGTTTGATGGTAATGCCCATGAAACTGCGTGTCGTCTGGAACACGCCATCGATGATGACCTCGAAGTTGCGCTTTCCCGTTTGATGGGCGGCGTGATGGTCGACCCGAGTGGGCGACCAATACCGGCGCCTACAAAAGATATAGAGCAGAGGATAGCGATTCATCCAACATCATTCTCCCTTGATTTACTTGAACCAAATCAAACCGGCTCAATTCTCGCGTTCCTGTTGCCTAAAAACATCATTGACGGTCTCCAATCGAGTGGCCTTGCTGTTGGTTCAACGGTTGTCCGTGATGATGAGGGCAACCTGATTGTTGAGGGGAAACATCTGATGCTCTCGGAAGAATGGTCAAAAGCCATATTTGTCCAGTTATCAATGGAATAGGTGTGAACACTTTAGAGTAGGGATTGCCCAACCCAGCCCATGGCAGAGGACGGTGAGGACGACCTTGTTCCTCTCGAAACCGATGATGAAGCTCCTTCGAGAGGTCGCTTTGGATTCCGACCAGCCGAATCCATCATCCACGCCATCGACCGACAAATCGTCAGTTCAGGATTGCGTTTGATCATGTTTCTGCCTGCGTTTGCGACCTTTACATACTTCGCAACATGGGCTTTTTCCCAAGATTCCCCATCTTGGTGGGCGGATAACATTGAACCGAACCTGGGTATGACGTTCTCAACAGCAATGGCCAGTCTTTCATTCGTCGTGGTTCTCGGATTCATCCTTGCGGTCGGATTCCACCGGTACCGTGTTGGGATTTCTCTCCTTGAATTCCATGAGCAAGTGGATGCATCAAACAACGAACACCGCTCGGTACAATCGTTGCACGGCTACGATGGACTTCTCTATCAACTCGAAAGTTCGATGTCCCATCACACCCGTTCGCTTATCTTTGCCGTATCTTCTGCAGCCATGCTTTTGATGGTGCTCTACTTTGAAAGCAACAGCCTTTTCGGAAAACTGTTCCTTCTTGCCTCAACATCTTTTCTCGTACTCTCAGTAGGTCAGCATTTACCAACTCGCTCTACGCCGTTTAACATGGTTGACCGAACCGGTCTTCTTTCAGCATACTCTCCTCCAGTCCATCCCTCAACACTGAACATGGTGTTCAATGACCTATTGAAAACCCATATGGACCCGCTTCTTCGTTCCCAATACGATGATTATATCAAAGAACTTGAATCAGGGTTCAAAGGAAACATCAATTCACATTTCGCCCATGAAAAGTTCCTGATGACCCTTTACCGTCATGCTACTGGACTGGATCGGAAAACACTTGAGTCAGAATTGAGTGAAATTCTTAACAAAAAGGGCATGGAATTCGTTTTCTCTCATCAAGTATTCACTTTGGAAACATGGCTCGTCCTCATTGGGATTATCTCTCAAACTTGTCCTGCTTTCTTCCGAATGGTGGACCGTTTGAAACAGGACTTGGAGTCCGGTCGTTCTCCCGCTCTGAAGGACCTCATTTTCGAGGTGGACATGGAAAATGTAGTCTCGGAAAAAGCAAATCTTTTCACATTATTTCACAATTTGTCCAATGAAACGCGAACCGTTGTCTTCCGCATCCAAACCCCGAATTTTCAACCAAAAGACCTGGCACTAACCTATCGCCTTGAGCCTGGTCAAAAATATTGGTGGTCAAGCGAGGCATTGCCCCTCGCAGCAAAAGGGAATGAAGACGTATTGGGTAAGATGTCTGGTTTGCTCAAAGACAGCACTGTGTCGTGGCAGACCCTCATCCCGATCACTCATGGAGATGCCACAGTTTCCGTCCGTTTGGAAGAAACCAACGGAGAATTGCTCCTTGGCCGTCAAATCAATGTTCGTGTCCGGTCTGAATTCCGCCAATGGCTGCGTACGACGGGTTCCTTCGTGGCTTACATCTTCGGTGGATTTGGCCTTACGGCCTCGTTTTTCTTGTTTATCTACCACATCTTTAGCGGCTCGTTTTGACCGTCATGGATTGTTCCTTCAATCCATAGGCTTGAAATGCACAACCAAGTGGACAGTGCATGCGCGGGCAGAGAGACGATGGCCAACCCAACCCTGATGCAGAACTTCAGGACCAACTCCAGACGATGGAGGGCAGGGTCCGCAAGATGCGTGAGAACCGTAATTCCCAACGAGAACAGGGCAAGGCTGTTGCTCAGAAGCGGAACGCGGTTCAAGAGCAGTACCGGGAGCACAAAAAGAAGCTGGACTTGATGAAAGCTGAACTCGATGCAATCCATGCAGAGCGCAACCTCCACAAAGCAAAGCGTGATACCATTCAAGCACAACTCCGTGAACTGATTGGGCAAGCAAAAGGACGACGAAGTGAGAAAGGCGATAAGAAATCTGCAACCGCGGAATACTCTCAACTCATGAGCGAAATCAATTCACTAGAAGAGAAATTTCAAACCACTTCCTCAAGTACCAAAAAAGAGAAAGAAACCATGGAGCGCATCAAGCGAATGAAGCGCCGTGTGAGTGAATTGGAACCTGAAGTGGTTAAATTCGAGATGGTCAGCGTGGACCTATCAAACCTTGACGAGGCCATTAAAACCTTGAAATCCGAGGCTGATGATGCTCACAAAATGTTTGTTGAGGCATTGCAACGTGCCGATGCTAAGTGGGCGGAGTACAAGGAAGGTCTTGACCACCGCAATTTCTTGAAAGCTGAAGGCGACCGACATCACCTCGAGTCTGTAGAGTATCACGAGAAGGCCAACACCATCCACGCTAAAATCGAAGAACTCATGGTCGATGTAAACAAAGCCCGTGAACAACTCAATCTCGCGGTTGAAGAACGGAAGTCTTGGATCTCTGAACACAACAACGCCGTGAGGGCTGAGATGAAGACAGGTGCAGAGTCCGATGAAGTCGCAGAAAGCCTCGTTCAATCCCTTTTGAAAGATGGAGAATTGATGTTTGGTGGTTTGGGCAAAAACGACACTGCTTCATCCGCTACACGCACGACCCCTTCTTCAAAGAAGAAGAACATGCGCCGTCTTGGTCCAATCCGTCGCCGTTGAGGTGGTTCGCAGATGCTTGGAATCATCATGGCCGGTGGCCAAGGTTCACGACTGAGGCCTCTTACCTTAACACGGCCAAAACCCATGGTCGAAGTTCTCGGTCGACCCGTTATCGATTTTGTAAAAGAGGCCATGGTCGATGCGGGTATTGATGAAATCATCGTTACGACCGGTTACCGAGGGGAACAACTTGAATCTCATGTTAACTCTTGGAACAACGCGAGCTCTGGCTCGCTTCTAGCATCCGTAAATCAGGAAGCAACTCCGATGGGAACTGCCGGAAGCGTGGGTCTTCTTCGTGATAAAATTCAGGCCACGTGTGTTGTAGGTTCTGGCGATTCAGTGGCCTCATTCGATATCAAACGCCTCCTCCAGCAACATCGCGACAGTGGAGCGAAAGTCACCATGGCACTCTGGGAAGTTGAAAACCCATCTGAATTTGGGATTGTTGGACTCTCCTCATCCAAAGACGGTGACGTTGATGGCTCTCTACGGTCGGGATATATTCGTCGTTTCAAGGAAAAGCCAGCCCCGCATGAAGCGTTTAGTAACGTGATCAATGCTGGTCTTTACATCATTGAGCCAGAAGTGATTGAGTTGATTCCTCAAGAGGTAAAATTCGACTTTAGTAAGCAACTGTTCCCTCTCGTTTTGGAGAAGGGTTGGCCCATGTATGCTGAAACCATCAACGGGGTTTGGTTTGATGTAGGACACCCTAAGGAGTTGCTAAGGGCACAAGAAACATTACTCAAGCAGTATGATGATCTCCCGTTTTCATTGCCTGAAGGTTCTTGGGTCGGTAACGATGGCTTTGTTATCGCAGGAGCGACGGTTGATGGGATGACCACGTCCTCGGTGATCTCCGAGTCATGTGCGATTGAAAGTTCAGCTTCCGTAACCTCCTCTCTTTTGATGAAAGGATGTCATGTCGGCGAAGGTGCTACGATAGTCGATTCGATTCTTGGACAGAATGTTCGAGTCGAAACGGGCGCTTCTCTTACGAATTGTGTTGTAGGAGACGGTGAAACAATTTCTGCTGGTGACTCCTTCAATGCAGCCCTTCTACCACCGCCGGAGTAACACTTGTCGGCATAGCCCATAAATAGGACGCAATCGGCCCGAAGCACATGTCAAAAGCCACTGAACCCGTACGCAGTTACGACCGCACATGGGAAGAGATTGAAACCATGCTTGACAAAGCAACTGTCAAGATGATTCAGTGGAAGGAATGGTATGAGGAATGCAAATCCAACAAAGACAAGCAGGGTATGAAGGAATCTGCCCGCAATCACAAGGCTTTGCAGGGCGTTGTAAAAACACTCAAATGGACGCTTGGTGAAGAAGGCGTTTCCGACCCACTCAACTGAATTACCAGCCGCGTTGGTCCATTCGGACTTCTAAGGTTTCAAGTTCGTCGCCCTTCATTGGTTCTCCGGCCATCATAGCCATTGCTTCAGCGACTTTGCTTGCATCATCGTAATGGGCGGTTGCCATCACAATTGCATCAGCCATGGTCTTCGGATCGGTTGACTTGAAAATTCCTGAACCCACAAAAATACCGTCCATTCCCATACGCATCATGAGCGATGCATCTGCTGGAGTGGCTATCCCCCCTGCCGAAAAGGTGACGACGGGAAGACGACCAAGTCGGTTCACATCGTCAAGGACGCTGCGAATTCCATCGTGCATGGTGGAATCAATGGGTCCAAACGGTGTCATTTGGTGCGTTCCGGGAAGGGTTGAATGGTCGGCAAGTACTCTGTAGCGTTCCATGATCATTTCAGTAGCCAAGTCAAGTCCTCGGTCATCGAGTGTTTGTATTTGGCGAATCTCTTGGTCGATCAAGCGTGCGTGCGTGACTGCTGCTACGACGTTTCCGGTTCCAGCTTCTCCTTTGGTCCGAATCATTGCAGCGCCTTCCCAAATTCTTCGGGTTGCTTCTCCTAAGCCGGTTGCTCCGCAAACAAATGGGATTTCATAGTCCTGTTTGTTGATGTGGAAGTAAGGGTCAGCGGGTGTCAAGACTTCGCTTTCGTCAACCATGTCAACGCCCATAGCCTCGAGAATCCGAGCCTCTCCTTCATGTCCAATTCGGGATTTCGCCATAACTGGAATGGAGGTGCAGTCCAAGATGCCCTGTATCATGTCTGGATGACTCATACGGGCGACGCCTCCGGCCTTGCGGATGTCTGCTGGCACCCGTTCAAGGGCCATTACCGCAACGGCACCCGAATCTTCTGCAACCGCAGCCTGTTCAGCATCAACAACATCCATAATGACGCCACCTTGTTGCATGCGGGCGAACCCACGCTTGAGCAATTCGCTTCCTTGACGGAGGGTTGAGAAGTCAGTTTTCATATGTGACACACCTCATTGATAACGACGACCTTTATGACGCTTGGTTTGGCTCCGTATGGAGTATGTCTTCAATCAGCGAGGACTGGTGAGTCCCCTTCTGCAATTTCAGCATCAATGGATTCTTCGGCGTTTCGGTCAATCCACGCTTCTTCACCATCAGGGACATCGGTGTCGGCAAAGATTGCGTCAACGGGACATTCTGGGATGCATGCGCCACAGTCAATGCATTCATCGGGGTCGATGACCAAATAAGTGTCAGCTTCCCTGAAGGCTTCAACAGGGCAAACAGCAACGCATTCTTGGTATTTGTGATCAACGCAAGCGGATGTGACGACGTGTGGCATGGGTATTCCTCATTCACCCCATGAGGGATGTGTACTTAATTTCTTGTAAAGTTAACATCGTCCATCAGCCGTCGAAACTCAGGAACTTTTACTCTTCATTCATCTCATTCCACTGGTGTCCATAAAAGTTCCACTGTTCGATGGTCCAACCTTCGGGCAAGCCTGTGGCCGGTAACGGTCGCGGGGTATCCGCATCGGGAGTGCTGAGTTCTGGTAGCGTTTTTTCCAAGTGGTCAGCCTGTGCTAAAGTCGAACCGTTTTCATTCAGGATTCGTCCCTCGTTCGGCAGGAGGTCGTCCCTGGAGCGTCCAGTCATTACGAGGTAAATCAGCATCCAGGTTCCAATCGCCATCAGGAGATAGCCGAGTGCAGAACGTGAAGTTATTTCTTCAAACAAACCAGAACGGGATGTTGGGGTTGGTTCAGAATTGTTTTGCTGCTCCTCGATGGATACGTTGAGTGTTGCATTGCTATCGTTGCCGTCAGTCGTTGTTATCCCCGACGGGGTTGAGTCACAACCATCCGGAACTCCATCGCCATCGGAATCGACAGAATCGTCACTCCCTGGGCACTGTTCGAGAGCATCGGCTGTCCCATCTCCATCTGAATCGATGAGGTCATCACATCCATCCACAACCCCATCGTTGTCTTGGTCTGTTCCATCATCAAAACCTTCACAACGGTCTTCGCTGTCTCTCACTCCATCCAAATCGGAATCTACGAAGGCGTCGCAAGCATCTGGAAGACCGTCTTGGTCCAGGTCGAGCAAATCATCTCCAATCCAGCATCGGTCGTACGGGTCCATGATTCCATCTGCATCACTATCGTCGATGCAACCGTTTCCATCTCTGTCCCACTTCCAAGCGTATTCTTCTGGACAGGTATCGGTCCAATGTTCGAGGTAAGACCCCGGGGTTAGGTTTTTGTCTGCGAGACCGGGATGATCTGCTTCGTATCGGTAACCTTTGAACAACATATTCGCCGTTGTTCCTGCAAGGTTTCCAGGCGGCAACTCAAGACTCTGTTGAAACGTGCCGTTGGCTCCGATTGGATTGATGTACGACCATACCACTTCTCCATCGGGAGAGACTTCTTGGAGGGCGCCCATGGTTCCAATCGTGACCATGACATTGCCATTCGACAATCCTTGAGCGCCTGAGACAACGGGCGCATACATCCCTTCTGGACTCCAGGTCCACGATGGGGCCAAGGGGCCAAATGTCCCGTTTGTGAGTATGGAGTAATGGCCATTTTCATGGTCGGGATTTAAAATTTCAACGGTCGAGTATGGAGTTGAACGCCCAGCACCGTTGTTGAAGAGTATGATGTTTCCTTCCTGCGTATGCCCCTCTTCAATCCATTGAACATCGTGCTGACCGAAGAGTTGTTGGTCGCTTGAAAGGCCCTTTTTGTAAACCTGAGGGTTTCCCCACCTGTAAAGGAAATCTCCACCCTTCCCGTATGTCCCACCTTCATGTCCTGCAGCTTCCTCTGTGGTCGTGCTGTGGTCAATAATGTAAAATTCATCCATCCCTCTGCATGAAATCATTATTTGGTCCAATTCGGCGTTGTAATCAATGCTGTTGCAGTGCATCCAATCAGCCCTCCCAGCCTGGTTTCCGGATTGAGTGACGTAGTTGATGTTCAACAACTCAGGATGCTCTTCCACAGCACCGTAATTGTCCTTGGTGGGGTCGTAATCTTGTACGAGATGGTCCCATGCATGCCACCGCCATACGATGTTTGCATCGTTTGAACCAACCGGTTCAATTTCAATAATTTGGTCGGGCCAAATGTTGCCTTGACCTCCGGGCGAATCGCTTGCTATTGCTGGGTCCCTTCCGGCTTGCAAGGCTTCTTGCTCGCTCCTGTCTTCCCAAGCAATGGCCAGAATGTTTCCGTTGGGTAGGGGTTCAATATCGTGATGGGTGATCGCCGATGTGGATGAGTAGTCCCAAGACCACATCAGTGTGCCATCCCATCCGATTCGCTCTATTGTCCCACCAATGCCGCCACCGCTGAAATTGCCTGGTGACTCGTTTCCAATGTTGCCAGTCCTGAGGAGACTTCCGTCGCTGAGCATGTATGCTGATGCACCGGGTCGATGTTCTCCTGGTGAGCGCCAAGAGTTAATTTCTCGCCCCTCCTCATCAATGAGGTAGGAGGTATTGGATGGGAATGGAGAAAAGAGAGTGTAGCCGCCATGGGATTCATTGGTACATGAAATCAAACCAACGGTCCAATGTTCTCGTTGTGCATTGCATTCCGGTGCATGGTTGAGTGGAATCGATTGTTCTTCAGATGCCTCAGCTTGTACCAGAATGACTGACCCGAACATCAAGGCAGTGAGGACGATTGCTTTCATTGAAGTGGTATTGATGCCATCACTTCCTTTCAAGGAGGACCCCATCACCAGGATTTGAAGGTTGGTGGGTGGATGCTTTGGCAAGAATTGAATCAAATTCAGTCTTGATGGTTTGTCCCGGATATACTTCGATTTTGATTTGTCCTTTGATGGTATCAGGCTTCGAAGCATCCGATAGGATCACCTTTCCAGCGATGAGTGCATTCATGTCAATCCTGAAATGCAGGGTATTGCTTTCATCCATTCGAGCGTCAAACTCTTTGGAAAGGAATGCTAAGTTGTCAGGCCCAAGACGAGCAAAGGACTCTAGCGCTGCAGATTTTTTCTTGCAAAAAGCAGCAACCATGTGCATCTCCGAGCCGAAGTGTGACGTTGTTCGTTCCACCTCAACCCATGATTCGTCGCCGATAAGCCATGCTACGGCGTCTGCTACGGCATCAACATCGTCAACAGCACTCGCCGTTGCTCTCCAGGTGATATGATGCAGGCCCACATCCTGCGGGTGACCTTGGGGGTCATGAGGTTACCGAATCTGCGTCCAAACAGAACAATCCTTTCAATGCTGTGAGATTATGATGATGAGGCTCATTCAAATAGGGGAGGTTAGTGGGCGGAGTGCAAGTGGGGTAGCCCCCGCAATACACGAACCGAGTTGAACAATATGGCAAAGAAAATCAGTGCAAAGGCACGTGCACAAGCACGTAAGCAACGGGACAAGTGGAAGACAAAGCGATGGTACACCATCCGAGCACCTCGACACCCTTGGGATTTCAAGCGTATTGGCGAAACAATCGGTGAATCCGATGAGCATATCATCGGTCGTGTTTACGAAATGACTCAACAAGAATTCGGCGGAGATTTTTCGAAGATGCACGTCATCCTTCGATTCCGAGTGACGGAATGTGTTGGACAAGATGCATTGACGACTTTCATCGGCCACCACCACCAAACCGATCACATTCGCCGTCAAATTCGCCGGTACCGTGGCAAGGTTGACGACGTCGTGGACGTCGTCACCACAGACGGTTACTTGGTTCGAATGAAGCCACTGATCATCACGCAACAGCGCGTTCAAACTTCGGTTAAGCAGGACATGCGTACCAAAACCCGAGAGATCATCATCGCATTCGCTGCTAAGAATACCTATGCATCGGTACAAGATGCAATTCTTGACGGTTCGCTGGAAGAGGACATCCGAAAGGGCGTCAAACCAATTTATCCAGTCCGCTCCGTCGCTATCCGAAAGAGCCAACTCTTGCAAGACGGTGTTGTGACAACCTCCGGACCGACCCTTGACGAAATTCATGCGCAAGAAGCTCGTGATGATGCTGAATTCAAGGCCAAGAAGGCTGCAGCTCTCGCTGCAGCTATGGCCGATGAAGATGATGGTGAAGACGCAGAAAGCGACGAAACCGTTGAAGATGCTCCAGAGGAAGCAGCACCTGTTGCTGCAGCCGAAGAAGTCGTTGAAGCGGCAGTTGTCGAAGAAAAGGTAGAAGCAGCAGTTGTCGAAGAAAAGGTAGAAGCAGACGCTCCTTCCTATGACAAGATGACCGTCGCTGAACTCAAGGAACTTCTCAAGGCCGCTGGAAAGCCTGTCTCTGGAAAGAAGGCAGACCTCATCACACGCCTATCAGAGTGAACCAAAACCTCATCTGAGGTTACCGACGGGTTTTTTGATTGAGTCAATAGAGCGTATGTTATGGGCAACAGGACCTCTGCACTTCTGTTGTTCATTGTCTTCATTCTCCCAGGTTGTACTACTGGCCTCATTGAATCGTCATCTGGAATTGAGGAACCCTTGTTGGAAGGAGTCGAATGCAACGGCCAGGTTGACTTGTGTTCTCGATCGTATGACGATGTGACGTTTCCTGAAACACACAATGCTTTTGCGACACATGAAGATGGAATCATGTACCCTGCAAGCAATCACCAAACCGGCCTTGTTTCTCAATGGAACGCTGGCGTTCGTGCATTTATGATCGATACACATTATGAAAATCTCAACGACGAAAGTCAGGGAAACGTCCGGTTGTGTCATGGCGATGATGACCGTGGGACAAGCCCTTGTATCTATGGCGGCATTGATGCAGTTTCATGGTTGTCTTCTCTAGCAGCGCTTATGGAAGATGCTCCAAACGATGTCGTTACATTATTGGTGGAAAATTACGTCCAACCAGAACATCTTGCTGCTGTATTTCTTGAATCCGGACTGACCGAGCATGCATTTGTTCACGAGCTCAATTCCCCATGGCCAACACTTGAGCAAATGATTGCTTCAGAACACCCACTTGTCGTCTTCTGGGAACAATCAGCAGATATCAATTACCCATGGATTCACGATTTTTTAACCCACAGTTGGACCACAAATTTTGCTGAAGAGAATCCTGAAGATATGAACTGCGACCCGCTGCGTGGCGACCCGAAACAATCCGTTTATCACATGAATAACTGGTTGAGTGGTCCTCTTGGTTTGTCAGACCCAACTCGGGGGGATGAAGCAAACAATCCGGATTTCCTCGTTGTTCGAGCCAAGGAATGCTGGCAGCAGCACGGCAAGCGTCCAACATTCGTGGCGGTTGATTGGTGGGAAGACGGGGATGTCGTTGAGGCGGTCCAAACCATCAACAGCATGAATGGATGGGAATGAACGCCCGTCAGCCTTCCGCAGGGTTCACATGGTGGTGCTCGCTCAGCGTGGTATGTTGCGTTTGGGAATTATTGGGGGCACGGGTTTGGTGAACATGAACCTTGATGAACGGTTCTCAGAGCATGGGATTACAGTTGTTCGCAGAGAACTTATTGAAACGAATACGCCCTATGGCCCCGTTCCTTTGACCTGCATCACCCTTGACGCTCAAGGCGTAGAGAAAGAATTGATTTTTCTCCAACGCCACCACAATGAGAGCGGGCATGGTTGCCCTCCCCATCAAATCAATCATCGAGCCAACATGCGTGCGATGCACGATGCAAATTTAGACGGAGTTATGGCGGTTTGCTCGGTTGGCGCAATTGATGCGTCTTTTCCGCCTGGGAAGGTGGGTCTAGCCGAACAATACATCGATTTCACGGGTGTTGCTTCTACGTTCCACGATGATGAGTCGGTGTTTACTTCCGTCACCATTCCGTTTGATGCATCCATGAATGACCGGCTCGATGCTGCTTTAAGAACGAGTCAAGGGTTCGAACCTGCTGAACGAATGCGTTACACATACTGGTTAACTCAAGGTCCTCAGTTTGAAACAAAGGCAGAGGTCAATGCCATTGGTTTGCTTGGTGGCGACATGGTTGGGATGACGATGCCGAGAGAAGCGAAGCTCGCCAAAGAACTCAATCTCCCGTATGCGGCCGTTTGCATCTCCTCAAACTGGGGGGCAGGTAGAGAACCGGGGGATGATACCAAAGATCTCAATCACGAGGAAGTTTCAGCACAAGCAAACGACCGCTTGGAACCCATTTGGGCCTGCTTGCTCGAACTTCTGTCTTGACGCAAACCTCTTGGTTTGCCGACAAGAGCCTCCGATATGGAAGGACGCAACGTTGACCAATGGATGAATCATGAACCACAAGATGAATGGGAATCGATGATGAAACGTGTTGCAGCCTTTCATCACAAGCATGATTTCGCAGGGAAAAACGGTCATGATATGGGGTACAGGATGGCCCTCACCATCGAAGAACTCGGAGAATTAGCAGCCGCAATTACGAAAGGAAAACCGCTCCATGAATGTGCTGAAGAGATGGCTGATGTCCTTATTCTTCTCATGGGTCACAGTCTGGCGATGGAGATTGACCTCAAAGCTGCTTTTGAGAAGAAGTATCAGCGAATCATGAAGCGAGAAGCCCTTCAAGGACGACTCGGCATTCGTGTTACAGAGTACCGGCCCGAATGATCAAACAATCCAATGCTGAAAGGTCATTGCATGTTCATCCCGTTCTCCCGAATTGACGTGTCGCTCCCCGAGTAAGTAGAAGCCAACATCGGAGATATCGGGTGCAAATGTGTCGGCGTTTTCCACAACGGTGTGAACGATGGTCCGATGGATTTCTTTGGCGTGTTCTAAAAATAGAGCATAGATTTCTCCTCCACCAATGATCATAACTTCTTCATTCTCCGCAAGTTCCAAAACCTGTTCAAAGGTCATGCACTCGATGTTGTCAACGCCTTTTCTTGACATCACAATGTTGCGCCTGGAGGGCAGTGCTTTTCCGAGACTGTCCCAAGTTTTTCGACCCATGACAATTGATTTATTGAGTGTGATTCTCTTGAAGTGTTGAAGGTCAGTGGATTGCCTCCATGGTAAATCCCCATCCTTTCCGATGGCACCTTGTTCATCGCAGGCATATATCATGGAAATCATGTCATCACCTAGATTGAAATTGGAGCTTTGATGTGAGGGTGGTGATTGTAGCCAATGATTTCCATGTCCTCATAGGTAAATTCATCGATGGATGAAATGTTTTGATTCAACTTCAATCGTGGAAGAATCATTGGTTCCCGGGTGATTTGCAACGCAGCTTGTTCAAGGTGATTGTTGTACAAGTGTGCATCACCGAGCGTGTGAACAAAGGTCCCTGCTTCAAGTCCACACACCTGAGCCATCATGTGAGTCAGAAGTGCATAGGATGCAATATTGAACGGCACCCCAAGGAACACATCAGCACTTCTCTGATAGAGTTGGCAATTCAACTTCCCCTGAGCCACATGAAATTGGAAAAAGGCATGACAGGGCATGAGCGCCATTTCTTCCAATTCACCAACATTCCAAGCCGATACGATGATTCTCCTGCTGTTCGGATTGGTTTTGATGGCCTCGATTGCTTGTTGGAGTTGGTCAATGACCTCACCGTCTTTACCCTCCCACTTACGCCACTGCTTTCCATAAACGGGCCCTAAATCTCCGTTTTCATCAGCCCATTCGTTCCAAATTCGAACGCCGTTCTCCTGAAGATACTTGACGTTTGTATCACCCTTGATGAACCAGAGCAGTTCATGGACGATGGATGGAAGGTGGAGTTTTTTGGTGGTGACCATGGGGAATCCTTCGCTTAAGTCAAATCGCATTTGGTACCCAAACACAGATTTTGTTCCGGTACCGGTACGGTCGCCCTTGTCAACCCCGTGTTCCAAAATGTGCCGCATCAAATCCAAGTACGCTTTCATCTTGTCACCTAACGGCCGTTCACCGCCGAAAGCACTTGAGGCTTCTTACCTTACTCCAAGGCGACATGAGCGATGAATCTTGTATCATTTGGGTCGCTTGGTGAGGCGAGGTATGCATTGATTTCATCGCTTGGAATACGCACTAGATAAGGTTCGATGTGGACTTGGACTTCCTCATCCGTCCAACCCTTGCACGTGTAACACCTCCGTGAATGCTCCCCAATGGCCTCCAAGGCATCTTGATAGACGCCGTGCTGTAGGAGTTCATTGATGCATTCAAGACGTTCATAATCCTCCTCGGTGATGTTTGAACCATGCGGGACATTCCTGATGCTATCACGTAGATTTTTACGCATCAAGGCTAATGTAACCGGTGTTTGTTTTGCGGGCCAGCCAGAATCCGCCAGCAAAACAAGCGATATGACGGTGTCAATGATGGCACATGTCGGTGCATCGCTGGCTACAACAACGCAGGGCGACGCCATCATAGAGCCATCAAACATGTAATTGACCAAGTGCTCGTTACCGTCTTTGTAGTATCGTTCAACCGTAGCACAGGGGTCGATCATGAGGCTCGGATTATCATCGTAGGTATGGATGACAACTTGTTTTCTATCGTTCATGCGGACATACCATTCGCATGACTGTTCAATCACGTTTGCAAGCAATTCAAACGCCCGAACCTCAGCTGAAATTTTTTCTTGGAGTGTACTCCTCGGGAATTTTACAAGACCTAAGGCTGTCGCTACTTCAATCACACAAGAATGCAACGCCAACATTAGATAAAGTCTCAGGGAGCACCAAGCGCTTTGAGTGACTCCATCAATTGGTCGGTAAAGTTCCGATACAATCGGGATAACTCTGCCCGAACCTCATGGACTTCAAGCGTCGATAGTGCGTTGAGACTTTCGAAGGTATGGTTGCCTCCCGATTGATGTCCAAGCCAAGAATACCAAGAAATCGGAACTCCCGCATTGACGCTAAGGGGCCTCCATAAGCGGGGAAGTTTATGTTCCTGGGGCGTCATAAACTGACGGGAACCTCTGATGGCGAGAGGTACAACGCTGGCGTCAGGGTAGGCGGCAGCTAACCGTGCAACCCCTGTTTTCCCAGGTAACAAAAACGGTTCCTCTGTCCGTTTGGACCGCGTCCCTTCGGGGAATATTCCGAGTGCTTTACCACTTGAAAGAACGGTTGCTGCACTCGCCAGTGCTTCGTTCCCTCCCTTTTCGCGCTGCGTTTCTATTTGTCCAGTCGCCTTCATTACAAATCGGACCAAAGGTTTGCTAAAATGCCCGTCCTTCGCAAGGTAGTGAGTTGTTCTACGTGCGGCAGCAATCACGGCGATGGGGTCAACGTGAGATAGATGGTTTGCAGCGAGAATGGTCGCCCCTGTTCTCGGGATGTTTCCCGCCCCACGGATCTTCCAGCGTAACAACGGTCGCAATAATGGAGAGAGGAACATTCGGAGGATGCTGTATGCTGGCGTCGAAGAAACCGAGGGTGGATAGGGGAGTATTTCCCAATGTTCCTTGAGTTGAAGCCACCCCTTTTCCACCCCTTCGGAATGCTCCATGAACCACACATGCGGTGGATTTGGTTTTGATTGTTCTTCCTCTCTTGTGGGCCAAATGAACATTTGAGCAGGTCATACGGTCCAACGACAACGGTCAAAGGCTACATCGTGAAGCCAAAACCATGCGAGATGCTGCGAAGGGTAGAGGACTGTCCGTCTTGCTCACCAGTACCTTGGTTCTCATCCTGTTCCATCCTGTGGCTCTTGCAGAGAGTGCGTGGGATGAAGATGGATGGTTGCAGACATCATACGGCACAGACCGACTGGAGTTGGGAGATGAATTTGGGTGCTATGGTATGCCGGGGCTGAGTTGGTACAACGACCCGGGTGCAGTAGCCCAATCCTGCCAGTCATACATCACAGAACGGATCAACGCAAGCCAATGGGGCGTCCACCCCCTCTCAACCTATACTCCATCAACCCTGACCATGGCTCAGCATGAGCGAATTGCTTCCCAAGGATTTGCCGTCCATGGTGACGAAAACGAACTCGAAGACTCAGCATGGCTGAATTCTACAGATACTCCAAAGGATGTATGGGATTGGTATAATCTTGGGCGACGAGGTGGAAGTTTGGAAAAGGGCATGGCTTCTCTTGATTCCATTCAAGAAGAAATTTCAGAAGGAGGCCTTGTCAATCTGTATTGGATCGGTCGCGTTAACGATGCTACCGTTCGTCACGATCGTGAAGTTCTCACCTATCTGAATGATGCGGAGGATGTTTGGCTAACCACGTGGGGTGAAGCATGGTCGTATTGGTCCGCCCATCGGTGCTATGAATTCAGCCATAGTTCGGAAGTTACCGATGAAGGTTCCATCTTGAGGTTTGAATCACTCGTCACAGAAGCTTGCACTTCCGGTGAACTTGTGGGTTGGAATCTACCGTTGACTTGGAAATTAAATACGAGTTCTGCGGATGTTTCAAAGGTCCTGATATCCGGAGATGAGGCGCTTCTATAGAGGGCGAAACAAATGCGATGCAAGGTTGGCGGCAGCAGGACGACGGTGTTGTCCTCCTCTCGGTAAAGAACGGAGAGCCCGTTGAACTTCATTTCAACGACTCAGAACTCGAATATGATGTACTCGGATTGACCGAATTTTGGAACAATCATTCAGCAGCAGTAACCATTGCAGGACATGAAACGAGTGACTTGTTCAAATGGTCAAAACGTTTCCTTGGCGACGATAATGTACGGTTTACTTGGCTGTTAACGCCACGTTCTTCAGAAGAAGGTGCGGCATGGATGCCCTATGCTGTGCTTGGAGTCGCCTTTGCGTCAACGGTGGGTATGATGGCCGTTCTCGGAAGAGAAGGAATTGGCCCTCTTAGCCAATTTTTCGGTGCAGGTTCGGAACCATCGAAACAACCGGATTCTGTACAGATGAAGCGAAGCCTTGATGCTGAAGAGTAATCGACAATCACATGGAGGCAAACACCATGGGCGACCAGGACATCACCATCGATCCGTGGGGAAGTGCGCAGTCGACTGATTATGACCGTATCATTGACCAGTTTGGTTTGACTCCCCTGAACCCCACAACGATTTCAGAACCGTCTCGTCTTCATCGTCGCGGAATTGTTTTTGCTCACCGCGACCTCGATGTAGTCCAAGAATCTCAGCGAAAAGGAGACCCCTTTGGTGTGCTGACTGGACTCATGCCCAGTGGTCAGATGCACCTCGGGCACTCAATGGTCATTGAACAAGTGAAATGGTTCCAACATCAAGGTGGAGATGTTACCATAGCCGTTGCAGATTTGGAAAGCCAGGCTACACGAGGTGTCGGACTTGAACAAGGTCGTAAGATTGCCCTTGAGGAATACATCGCTAATTATGCGGCTCTAGGTCTCGACCCTGAAAAGACAAACGTGTACTTTCAATCAAGGCGGCCAGTGGTTCAGCGACTCGGTTTCCAACTGGGGAAACGTACCAATCTGAATGAATTTGAAGCCATATATGGCTTCAACGGTGAAACCAACCTTGCCCACGTGCAAGCGCCGTTGGTTCAAGTGGGGGATATTTTGCATCCGCAAACGGAAGAATATGGCGGTCTTCGTCCGATTGTTGTTCCAGTTGGCGTCGACCAAGACCCTCATCTCCGATTAACTCGTGGTCTTGCAAGCAAGACCAATTGGTTCAATCTCAAAGACGCCTCATCCCGAGGCTTGATCATCAGCCTTTCAGTTCACGATGAAAACGCTGCTGTATTCGGCCAGATGCCTAACGGTCGGATTGACCGGTCCAAAGTCGAGCAAGTATTCTCTCAAATCGTTGAGTCGTTGATGAACCTCGGGTTCTCCGATATCATGTCAAGCCCAAAGCAAGGAACGGTCCACGTCCCCTCCGCAACACAACGAGACAAACATGGTATTCGCATGGCTTTGTTATTCCTTGAGCGTCAATTGGGCGGTCCAGGGCTTCTCGCACCTTCCTCTACCTACCATCACTTTGCCGTCGGAATGACCGGGGATAAGATGAGCAGCAGTAAACCCAAGACAACCTTGTTTCTCAAGGACGATGTTGGGACCGTAGAGAAGAAAATCAAGCGGGCTTTTTCAGGCAGCCAAGCAACGGTTGAGGAGCACCGCCGGCTTGGTGGAAACCCAGACATTGATGTAGCCTACCAGTACATGATGTATTTCTTTGAAGACGATGACACCTACCTCGCTGAAATCAATGCAGGTTACCGAGCCGGCAACATTCTTGCCGGTGAAATGAAGCAGCTGTGTATTGACCGAGCCACAGAATGGATGTCGAACCTCCACGAGATGCGGGATCAGACAGCGCATTTGCTTAACGATTTCCTCGCAACAGATTCGGTTTAATCCAATTCTTCGGCTGAAAATACGGCAGGGTCCGGCCCAACGGGCAATTCTGCGAGTTCTTCGTCGGTAAGTTCCCTGTCAACCGTGTCCGAGTGGAGGATCATCGAATGTCCATGAGGGTCCAAAAGGACCAGAGTGATCGGTTCATCAATCTCTTCTTCTTTCAGTGATTCAAGCCTTGAAAGCATCATGTTCAACGAACCCATTTCATTGATGAGTTCCAGGCGACTGGTATCGTCCTCTGCTCGTAGAATTTCAGCCTCATGACCTCGCTTTACTAGATTGATGACGTCAATAAAACGATTCAAAACCCCCTCCACATTCGATACGTAGCCTGTTGAGTTCCCACCCGGATTCACTTGAAGGTCAAGTTCTGGTATTCGGACGGTACACGACGAAGAGCGAACCACTCGCGCACTGAGTCGTTGGGATGAATTCACAAACAATGAACAGCCACCCGGCTTTTTTCCTTCGGCTGGGATGAAATCCGTTTGCCGCCATCCGCATTCGTGGCATTGAACAGTTACTTGCGTGTGTTCTCCAAAATATGGAATTTCATCAACATGAGCAATCATCTTGACCGTGCCGCTTACCGAACAGATCGGGCAAGGGATGTCAATGTCCTGTTCGTCCATCAATTCACATCCGTAAATTCACTTCTATCAACGGCAAATCCTTCCATTTCTGTTCCCTTGAGGCCACGGCAGCCTTCCGGTAAAAGCATCAGTCGTGTTTCTGTCATCTGAATAATTTGGCCATGGAGGTCCCCTTCGATGAAGGTGTGAAGGCGATTCAATGCTTGAGTAAATTCGGTTTTGCGTTTGATCAGCCGTTTCATCTCGACAATGCAGCCGTGACCCTCAGCGACCCAATCCATGAGTTGATGGCATCCCGTCACGTCATGGAGTGTTGCATTGTGCATGACCATCCCGTCTTCTTCAACGGGAACGGGTGCATTTGGGTACATGAGGTCTAAATCATGGAATGTCATTGATGACGTCGGGGGGCTGGAAACTGCTTCATGCTCGGAACTCGGCATACGGAACCTTCGCAGTTCATCGTTTCCAGTAGCTTCTTCGTTTTGGGGCATGGATAACTTGTTCTCTGCTTGTTCAAGGAGGTCCAAATCCGGCATGACTGGAACGATTGTTTCCTTTGCCGGAGTGCGAATAGGGGGTTCTTCAGGGGCTCCTGAAAATCGATCCAAGGAGGATTGAGCCTCGTCCGGAACCTTTGCCTTCTTTCTTCGCACAAAACGACCAAGATGGAGGGGCTTCATCAACACTCCCCTTCATTCCCGTCTCAGCGGTCAATAACGGGGTTTGGACCCCAACTCCGACATTTCGTGACCTTCATAAAGGACGTCACCAACCGTAATCTAGAGCCTCAAGGTTCAAAGAGTGTCAACGGAAGGGAAAATCATGACCGAACAACAGGGCGTCCTCAAAACCGGAACAAGTACCTTAGGAATCACTTTCAAAGGAGGTGTAGTTGTTGGAGCAGATCATCGAGCCACAATGGGACATTTCATCGCTAACAAAAGCGTGCAAAAGTTGTTCAAAATAGGAGATAACCTTGCTCTCACAACGGCCGGTCTCGTCGGACACGCTCAGTCACTCTCCCGAACACTCACTGCTGAAGTTGCTCTGTTTGAACTTCGTCGGCAACAACCAATGACCGTAAAAGGTGCTGCAACACTCACTGCTAACATTCTATCAGGGCGCCCTCACTGGGTTCAACTGCTCATCGTGGGCGTCGACGCCGACGGTGGTCATGTCTATTCCATCGATTCCGCTGGTGGTTCAATTCCCGACGCATATTGTGCAACAGGGTCCGGTTCTCCTTACATGTACGGTGTGCTTGAAGATGGGTTCAGCGAAGGCATGTCCCAATCGGATGCATTAAAACTGGCAGCCCGCGCCCTTTACGCGTCAGGCCAACGTGATGCAGCCTCCGGAAACGGTATGGACTTAGCAGTTATTACACCCTCATCTGGCTATCAACAAGTCTCTCAAGAAGACATAGCAAAGCTCCTCAAGTGAGCCTCCTCCAATTCCTGCGGACATTCCGCATTCGCCCTATTGGGCATGTCACAGGCAGTGTGATGACGCAGGATAGAGGTAGATACTATGCAAATGACCTACAAAGAACTGAAAGATGAGATCGCAAAGATTGTGCCAAAAGCAATCGATTACACCGTTGACCTTGAAGCGGGCAACATCGCCATCATTACAACTGAAATGGATCAATTCGGTGGCCGTGATGGCCTTATCGGGAAGATTGCGAAGCGAATTAAAAGAAAGATTGTACTTCGTTCTCCTGTTGATGCTATTATGGACATTGACGATGCAAAAGAGATCATTAAAAAAATCATTCCCGAAGATTCAGAAATTACTGAAATGTATTTCGATGGATGTTACCGTGAAGTCACCATTCAATGCAAGAACCCCGGAACGGCAGTTGGCCGTCGTGGGGAAAACACTCGTAAGGTCCGAGATGAGACCGGCTGGTCTGTCAAGGTAGAGCGAACCCCGCCTCTGTTCTCAAAGACCGTGCACGACATTCGCGGCTACCGTCAAGAAAAAGCAGAAGAGCGACGTAAACTCCTGAAAGATTTCGGCCTGAACATCCACCGACCCACTCGCCCTGGTGCGACTTGGGCGCGTGTTACTGCCCTCGGCTCCTACCGCGAAGTAGGCCGAGCGTGTCACTTTGTAACGACTAACGAATCACGTGTCATGATTGACGTCGGTGTTAACATCGCATCGGACACCGACCCTATGCCTTATTTTACCGCGCCAGAAGCTCTTCCTCTTGAGAAACTTGATGCTGTCGTACTGACGCATGCGCATCTCGACCATGCTGGGATGTTGCCGGTCTTGTTCAAGTATGGATACAGGGGTCCAGTTTACTGCACACCCCCTACTCGTGACTTGATGCTGCTGTTGCAAACAGACTACCTCAAAGTAGGTGGAGCGGAAGGAAAGCGCTCTCCCTACGATATGGAAGACATACGCATGTGCATGAAGCATGTAGTTGACGTCGATTGGGGAGAAACAACCGATATTGCTCCCGATGTGAAGTTGACGTTCTCCAACGCCGGTCACATTCTAGGTTCATCAGCAGTCCATCTGAACATCGCTGACGGCAAGCATAACATCGTCTTTAGTGGGGACCAAAAGTATGAGAAATCATGGCTCTTTGATGCGGCCAATACTCGATTCCCTCGTGTTGAAACTCTGGTGATTGAATCAACCTACGGCGCCTCTGGCGACTACCAACCTTCTCGTCAAGAAGCCAATCAAGAATTGCAAGACATTGTCTCAAGGACCTTGCAGCGTGGAGGTAAGATCATCTGTCCCGTGTTCGCTGTAGGGCGAAGCCAGGAAGTGATGATCGCCATCGATGAACTCTTCCGTTCAGGTACGGTAAAACCCGTTCCGGTCTGGCTGGACGGTATGATTCAAGAAGCCACAGCCATTCACGCATCGCATCCAAAATACCTCACGAATGCTTTGAGCAAGTCCCTGTTGAAAGACGATGGGGAAAACCCGTTTACAAGCGAATGGTTCCGCCCGGTTAAGGGTCGTGAACTCCGTGAAAGCATCGTCATGGACCCGTCGCCATGCATTGTTTTGGCTACGTCAGGAATGCTCAATGGAGGTCCGGTTATGGAGTACTTCAAGAACTGGGCTCATGAGGAGCGAAACTCTCTTTGTTTCGTTGGTTACCAAGCAGAAGGAACCCTTGGACGTCGTTTGCAAAAGGGCTTCGGAGAAGTTCCAATGATGATTAACGGAAAAACAGAAATTGTCAAGATTGGATGCGAAATGGTTACGATTGACGGTTTCTCCGGCCACTCAGACCGCCGACAACTTCTCGATTTCGTAGACCAGTTGAACCCCAAGCCGCGCAACATCATCTGCCATCACGGAGATTATCAGAAATGCAACGAACTCGGTCACACGTTGAGAGAGCGATACCGCTGCCGAACATACGCTCCTAAGAACCTTGAAACCGTACGGCTCCTGTGATTACGACAGAGGCATCTCGATGTCATAGTCCATCGGGTCAGGCAGTGGTTCGTTGACCTTTGAAGTGCGTAGTGCAGTTCCGAAATGAGTGCCTTGGCCACCAATCGTTGAAGTTCCACTTGATGATTTATCCGAGTTCCAAATCGTTAAAGTTGCTCCGATTACAGTGACGATCAATGTCGCAATGACCAATGCGAGCGAGTACTTACTTTCTAAGAAAACAGCTCCGATCCACATCAATACATTGACCAAGGCTGCGCCGATCATGATGCGTCTTGGGTTTGTGGCCATGGTAATCGTAGCACCATGTTGTTCATGAACCCGTTGCGACAGTGTACCGTTATGCAGCGGAGTTCAGGGCCATCGTGTCCCGGTTGGTTGATGACAGCAGTAGCCCCTTGGGGAGAAAATGCAGAAGATGCTTTTGATCAAGGATTGGTCGAACTCGGTTTGGGTGATGCACGCATCATTCAAGCCCAGGGTGCGATGTTGCCGCTCGGCTTTGGTGCAACACCTCCTCGCCCACTCCCAATGGGTTCACTGGTTGAGTGCCATCTCGCTACAGCATATGCTTGGAGCGGCTCTTCTGCGTCAGCGGGGGTGGCTTGGGCTTCTTGTGTGACACCTGAAGGTGATGAATGCACCATTGTTGCGACCATAACAACGGCTCTTGATTACGAGGAAACAGTTCTCTTATTGCGTCGAAACCTTCAACGAAGACTTGCGAGTAGAGATTTGGAAGTCATTGAGTTCGATGTAGCAGTTGACGAAGTTACAGCGGGTCAAGACCATCATGGTGTGGCCATTGCAGCCTTGATTTTACCGGACTCCCTGACGTTTGGAGCAAAGACTCGAACAGGACCAATTCGTGGTGCTTTGACTCGGAAAGCCGAGGACCCCAAGAAGCGTGTTGACACAAAGGCTCCTGCAGCTCCGGCGCGGCGACCAGGTCAGCCTCAGAACAATCATGATTTCACATTGTGAACTTTATGTGTACTCACGGAAGTGAAGAACTATGAGCGAACAAAATTGGTTGGTCATTCGATGCCCTGGGTGTCAGTTATGTTTCGGCCATCGTTCTGTGTCCGGACGGTGTCCGCATTGTGGACAACGCATCGGTGAGGGGGCAGAAGTGTGCTTTAGAGCATCATCTTCATCTGAACTCCGGTTGGAAGTCGCCCTTGCAAACACGCCCGAACCTCTTCGGGATGCTTTGAGAGAAAAATTGTCCGGAAACGAATTGTTGTTTGACCAACCACAAGCCCCCTCTCCCCACGTGTTGATTGAACAGGTACGACGCCGGTGCGATGAAGACAATTCCGTTGGGCGTATCACGGTCGATTCAATTCTCGCATCAAAACATGCTGATATGGACGCTGACGGCCTCATGGAGCGTGCTGAACAAGAAGGATTAGTGCTCCGAACAGGCGAAGGTCGCTGGCAGTTCCTTGAGTGAAGTTCATAGGTTAGACCTCGTGGCCAAGGATAACGGGCGTATGGGTTAGTTTGGCCTATACTCGGGCGTTTGGGACGCTTGGACCCAAGTTCAAATCTTGGTACGCCCACCATCAATGCCTCAATCCTCGCGTAAGCGTTGTATGGCCGACATCTCTTCGGTCAAAAGTACGTTCGGGGGTTATGTCTCAGGTTTGCAACCCTAGCGTTGGTATTCACCAACGGAGTGAACCCAAATAATGTGGAATCCAAATTGAGTTTTTACGTACGATTTTGGTGGGGCTTCAAGTTCTGCAGACCAAACCGCTTCTTCAAAATCCAGCGCCATTTGCCCTTCAATGAATTCCCCTAAATCGCCACCCTTGCTAGCGCTTGGGCAGTTGGAGTATTTCTTCGCTAGTTTTTTGAAGACCTTGAACGGCTTTTTAGACGTTTGAATCGTTTCAAGTAACTCTCTTGCATCCGGTTTGTTGGTGACGAGAATATGACGGGCGTGCGCCTTTCGTGGTGTCTTTCTTCGATCATGTCGTCGCACGTTTGTTCACCTTCTGTTTCGCCACAGTCGCCATTCTATCAAAAAGGTGTGCAACGAACCAGCAGAACATTCCTGCAAGGCAAGACTGCCATCCTTTGATTCCAACAGTGGAGCCCATTGCTCCTAATGTTCCATTGAACAAGAGCACCCACCCCAGCGAATAAGCGAGCAATGCTCCGTACGTAGGCATCGGTGTTTCTTTGGAGCAGATCCATGAACCGTTTCGACGGTGATGTTCTACCGCCATCATCGCCCCGACTCGGATGAAAAATGAGACCGGTTTTATCCCGGATGTTTCCTTTCTATAGATGGATTCAACGGGTATTTGACCGATGGTCCAACCTTTTTTTGCGAGTTGAATAAGCCAAAAATTTGGATATCCATAGCCACTCCAGGACTTCTCCCAGTTCCAGGATTGGAGGACTCTGTGGGAGGTCGCTGTAAATCCACATTGCGGGTCCCTGATGCGTTGTCCTGCAGCGAGTGATGTGAAGAAAGCCAATATGAATGAAGCGATTTTTCGTAATATCGGCATCTTGTTGTAACCCTTTGGATGAAGTGAACGGTCCCCTTTGACATGGTCATAGCGACCAGAGATCACCGGGGTAAGAATCGCCTCTAAATCCCCAGGGTTCATCTGCCCGTCCCCAGCCATAACCGTACTTGCAAAGGGTGGCTCAAGTTGTTCCAAGAGGCATTGATGCCCCCGATCAATTGCACCACCTACACCAATTCCCTGGGTGTTGAGGACGATGACTTTGGCGGAACATGCGGCTTCTCTGGCACACCGTTCCGTTGAATCGGTAGAGCCGTCATTAATGACCACAACAAGGTCAACAAATGACGGAAGTGTTTCGAGAACACCTGCAATATGCAATTCTTCGTTGCGAGCAGGCACGACGACACCCACACTCCAGCCGTGTTGCATGGTTGCTCCTACAGTCGGCTTCTCATGAAAGTACGCTTGAAACGCTATCGTCTTGCCTCCAAGGGGAACAGGATTCATAGGTCATCCCTAACAGGCCACTTTGTGACTGAGTCCCTTCATCGCCTCGTTCTGGTTGCTCGGGACATTGAATTGCGTGTTGTATCGTTGATCGTTCGATGCAAGGAAGTGGCCGCAAATGTCATCGTTCTGGACACCGGTTCAAACGATGAAACGGTTGAATTGGCTCAGGAAGTAGGATGCACAGTATACCACTACAATTCGGATTTATCACCGCAGTCCATCGCATCCTATCTTCGGGAGCAGGAAGAAACGAGCGGGAAGAGTTTGATTCTACAAGTTTCACGCGCTTGGAAAATGTCCGATTTACCGCTCTCTGTAAACCGTGCTCGAGAACCTTGGGACATCCACTATACCTACAAGCATGAATCACTTGTCCCTCAAGATGACCAAGATGTTGTCTTCGCATCCACAGAAATGCAACATCTTGTCTTGAGTGAAGACGGATGCCTGGCTCTTGCAGGCATGTCGCCCCTGGCCACACAACAAGATGTGCCCGCCTCATTGCGGGTTCGTTTTGTTGAAGCGGAAGCCCCCATTAATCTTCCACAACGTGAGTCTCTCGCTACTGCATCCCGATTTGCACAACTGTTCTATTGGATGCTTGAATCAAAGCATCCGCTCCTGTTGTTTGGGATTCCCGGTGTGGTTCTCTTTGTTCTTGGATACCGTTTGTCAGGAGATTTAGCTACGATGTTCACCGAACTTAACAGCACCTCAATCGGCGTGACGCTTGCAACCATTGCTATGACGCTTATCGGACTCTTTGCCATGATGGTGGCGATCATTTTGTACATCATGGGGAAGCAAGTTGAACGAATACAACACCAATACAACTGGCCAAAGCAAAGCTGAATTTCTTGTGGAGATGAAGAACATGGTCGAGAAATTGGTATGCTTAGATATGGACCGAGTTTTGGTCGACCATTTGTCGACATGGCAGTTTGTCTACGACCAGCTCGGAATCTCAAACGATGAATCCTTTGAACTTTACAACCAAGGGAAACTCGATGAGTGGGATTGGATCAAACTGGACCTGGCGCTCATCAAATCCTCCTTCGACCACCCGATCACAGACGACCATCTCCGCTCATTGATGGCAGGCATGCCGATGATGAAGGGCTGGAAACTCCTGATTGCCCACCTTCTTTCCCAAGGCGTCAACGTGGCCATTGTAAGTGGTGGCTTACAAAAGACTGCGAGAGACATTGCGGCTTGCTTTCCCTCGAATCAGCCTTGGCGGAGGCGGTGGGGGGGAATCGACCGCCACACCGCTCGTGAACAAGCAGGTGGAATGGATTCAAAGTTGCATGTCTTTACCAATGGCTGGTTGGCTTCCACTCCGCTGGAATCGGGTGACTCTCTTATCAACGACTACGGTCGGTATCAAGTTCAAATGGACGGAAAGGGCTCGGTTGTTAAGATGCTTCAACGTCGTTTAAACGTCTTAAAAGAGCATACAGCCTCTGTTGGTGATTCATCAGGCGACATTGGAATGTTTCATGAAAGCAGTTGCGCAATCCTCTTCAATCCATGGGATGACAAGCCCAAAAAGCACGCTCATTTTGTCATTGAAGAGAAGGATTTGGGCCTTGTATTGGACCGGATTTGTGAGTCCCTGTCGATACCCAAACCTTGAAGAAACCGTTCGTGGTGTGAGCATCATGGTGTTTGGAGATGATTTCTTGACTTCGCTCTGCCCGCATTGCGGATTTCTACTTGGAGAATTTCTTCCGGGTTTGCCTTGTCCTGAATGCGGCAAGCCGCTGCTTTGATCACGGCGTGACACGGCGTGATGTTCGGGGGAACGGAATGACTTCCCGAATGTGGGATGCCCCTGAGAGCCAACTGACCACTCGGTCAACGCCAAGACCAAATCCACCGTGAGGCACACCGCCGTATGCACGGGTGTCAATGTAGAACTGGTACGGTTCATGAGGCGTTCCTTCTTCGTCAAGTCGTCGCAGAATTTCCTCCTCAGACCATGTGCGTTCGCCTCCTCCAATGATTTCACCGTAACCTTCGGGTGCAAGGAGGTCGTGGCATAAAACGTATTTTTCGTCTTCAGTGTCAACACGGTGGTAGAACGGCTTGGCGATCTTGGGGTAGTGTGTGAGGAAGTGAGGGACATCAAAGTCCTGTGTGAGTACTTTTTCCTTAGAATAATCCAAATCATCTCCCCATTTGACATCAACGCCCATTCCTTGTAGGGTTTCAACAGCTTCATCATAACGCATCCTTGGATACGGATTGTCAGCATAACGCGCCACCAGATCCAGGTCACGGTCAATTGACGCAAGTTCAGCCTCCCGTTCTTCGAGAAGTGTACGTGCTATGTGGCGTACGACGCCTTCACCATGAGCCATGATCTCATCGTTGGATGCCCAAGCCATTTCCATTTCAGCATGCCAGAACTCAGTAAGATGTCGGCGAGTACGGGATTCTTCTGCACGGAATGAGGGTGCGATGGTGTAAAGCCGTTCAAGGGCAGGCATGGCCGCCTCAGCATAGAGTTGCCAAGATTGTGTGAGGTATGCGGTTTCCCCAAAATAAGGGACTTCAAACAATGTTGAACCGCCTTCAACTGCCCCAGCCACAAAGTTGGGTGCCTGATATTCAATGAAGTCTTCATTTCTGAAATAGTTGTGAATGGCGCCAAATGCAGAACTTCGCAGTTTCAACATCGTGGTCATGCGGCTGGTGCGTAGGTAAAGATGGCGGTGATTGAGCAGGAATTCTGAACCACCAGGCATGGGTTCTCCGTCTTCATCAACCACCTCAAGGGCTTCTTTATTGATTGGAAACGGGCGCTCTGGGTCAACAGCCCCGACAATTTCAACCGTTTCGACCACGAGTTCATGTCCACCCGGTGATCGTTCGTCAACATTTACGGTTCCGTTCAGTATCACGCTGGATTCAATGAGTGCTTCTTTTAGAGCCTCAAAAGCAGGTTCTCCAATGGTGTCTTTTTTACCGACGCATTGGATGTCTCCAGTTGAGTCACGCAAAACGATGAATCGCATTTTATTGGAACCTCGAGTACGCTTAACCCATCCTTTCAGTTCAACGGTCTGTCCATCATGCAATCCATCTTGCACATCTCCAATCCATACGGTCTTGGTCATACTCGCACCTGTTGTTCCATTCGGGGCGTCTAATTCAATGTCACCCTTCCCATGACTGAGAGAAATCAATGGCTTTGTGATTAAATCGTGCAAAGGGTCAAAACCATCGGCGGGAATGAAAGTCCATGAAAAAGTTGGCGGTTTATGCCTTAGGTGGTAATGCCTTGCAACCTCCAAAAGCAGAATCTTCCAGCAGCGCTGAAGTTCTCGCACGGGTTATGAGCGATGTCATCGACATGTTGGAAATGGATTGGACGGTCATTATCACCCATGGGAACGGGCCACAAGTGGGCTACCTCATGGAAATGGATGGAGACGGCGTACATTCTCTTGAATCGTGGGTGGCGGCCACTCAGGGCATGATTGGGCACGAACTTTCTATGAATCTACAAGGTATTCTCCAGCGTCGGCTTCGCCCCGAACGAACCGCTGTGATTCTGACTCGGGTACTGGTGGATGGGGACGACCCGGCTTTTGCAACTCCGACCAAACCTGTTGGTCCGATTCTTGATTCCAAAACCGTCATGTCTGCTGATTGGGACATTGCACAAACCATCCATGGGCCTCGCCGAGTCGTTGCAAGCCCCAAACCCCTTCAGATTCTTGAATTGGACGTCATTCGCAAACTTGTTGAATTGCAAGCCGTCGTCATTTGTGGTGGTGGTGGAGGTGTCCCTGTGGTCGACCGTGAGGGGCATCATCTTGGAGTTCCAGCAGTGATTGACAAAGATCTGCTCTCCTCGAGGTTAGCCATCGACCTCAAGGCAGATGCGCTCATCATTTCAACCGACGCAGATGCGGTTTACACCGGATTTGGTACGCCCAAGGCCAAGGCTCTGCGCCGTTTGTCAGTGGCTGAGGCTATGAAAATGGACGAGGCGGGGGAGTTCCCTGCTGGTTCGATGGCTCCAAAGGTCACCGCCTTGTGCTCATATGTTGGAGCTCTGAATGAAGGCCAAGCTATTTTCTGTACCCCAGGTTCCGTCCTTGATGCTCTTCGTGGTGAAAGTGGAACCGCATTTACCGTTTCGTAGATGGCTCATTCTCCACCTTGGTGAAAGAATCACATTGATATGATGGCGACCCTTGGGATGAATCATGAAGACAACCCCTTTCATTGAAGCCGAAGCACACTGTGATGGACCATGTGGCGTTTACGACCCTGCAAGTGCTCGTGTTGCTGCTGAAGCCGTTCAATCCATGACCAAAAAAATGCTTGGCCTCACCTGCCCTGAAACCTCTGACGGACCTGCAATGGCTACCTACCTCAACACCATGTCTCGTTATGCAGCCATCAAAGAAGAAGAAGCACAAAAGTGCAAAGATGAACTCTTGGTTCTATGGACCGATTTCTTCAAACCTCAGCACCTCGAAGGAAACCCAGATTTGCACGATACCTTCTGGCATGCTGCTAAACTCTGCTCTGCTTGCAAAGTTGAAGTTTCATCTCATCACGCCCAAGAACTCATGGATGCATGTGAAGCAATTCACAACATGTTCTGGGCCGTCAAGGGACGAGAAGTCCCCTGGATCCGAGCTTCCTGAGGCCCATTTATGTCCGAACCGTTTCAGGTTCGTATCAAAGGCGACAGCATGTGGCCCACGTTCAGTGACGGAGATACACTCACCTTTGCTCATCTCTTAGATCAACACCATGTGGATGCCGGAGTTGTCGTTCTAGCAAAGCATCCATTGAAACTTGACGTGCTCGTGGTCAAACGGGTTCATTCAGTGGAGCCCGATGGGCGCTTTTTTTTGGTTGGAGACCAACCGGACCCCCTTGGTTCGGAAGATTCCCACAACTTCGGCCCAGTTCACCGCTCAGCCATTGTCGGTTATCTCTTGGAGTGACGGTTTGAATGGCGGGCCTGACGGGGTTCGAACCCGCGGCCGATGGATTAAGAGTCCATCGCTCTACCTGACTAAGCTACAGGCCCACTTCGGCCTTCCGCCCCGCCTATTTAACGGTTCATGCCCGTGCTAAAGCAACGGTTCATGATGTGTGTTCCTTCTCTAAAACCGAAACGCCATCAACACCGGCTAAGATCACGACATCACACATGTTGGTGAACAATCCTACCTGTACGACCCCGGCAATGTGGAGCAGTTCTCCCTCGGTTTGGGCAGGATGAGTGATGGTTGCACCGGTTTGAGCATCGATGATGAAATTCCCGTTATCGGTGACAAGGTGTCCGTTTTCTCCCTGTCTGATGCTCGCTTCACACCCGAGTGTCTCTTGGATGGCTTGGAGCGTGGTGCCGTAGGAAAACGGGGTGACTTCAATCGGAAGTGGGAAGGCTCCCAAGCAGTCGACCTTTTTGCGGTCATCGGCTACAACGACCATCTTTGCAGAGGATTGGGCTACGACTTTTTCCCGGAGTAAAGCTGCTCCCCCACCTTTGATGAGTTGAAATTCTGGGTCAAACTCGTCTGTTCCATCGATGACTACATCCAGTCCGTCCAATTCATCAAGTTCACAGAGCTTAATTCCTTGCTCCTTTGCGAGCTGTTCGGTTGCAAGAGATGTTGGGACGCCAACGATTTCTAATCCCTCATCTCGAACTCTTCTGCCGAGTTCCAAGATGGTGTATTTCACAGTTGAGCCCGTGCCAAGGCCCACTTTCATTCCACTTGTGACATACCTGCATGCGGCGATACCTGCTTCAGCTTTGAGCGCTTCAACGTCCATAACGTGTGCTTATGCACCCGCCCTATTGTATTTCTTCAACAAGAATCCTCAAGTATCTCAGTCCGAAGGCTTTAGACCTTTGATTTCATGACTTGACCTATGAGGGGAGCGCACCGCAGTGGAATCATTGCAGCCGGGCTGGTCATACTTTTTCTGTTGTCATTGGTTCCAGTACTTCACCCTGAACCGGTCCAATCGTTGTCAAACGACGGTCCCTCGGCAGACTTTGAGGCGTCAACTCTCGGTCAAGCAACCACTTTGACCGTTGGTTCATGGCCTGATGGAGCCAACCAAAGAGTCACGATTAGCGTCCCAGATGGCCACGCAGTCGAATCGTTAGGTCTTGATATTGAAGCATCAGACCTTAGCGATTCAGTCGCTACTTCATGGAACGAAGTTGGCGATTTTGACCAAGGCTCGGTATACGACGGCATGGACGTCAACGCGTCTTCGCTCATGATCCTCCCTCAAGATTGGGAATACGATTTCGAATCTGGAACTTTTGAACCCGAGTGGAGTTTGGCTGGAACTTCAAACTGGGCTATTGTTGCAGATACCCGTCTCGGCGGGCAACAATTGGCCAAAGCGGGCACCATCTCCAACAATCAAGAATCTCGTATGACGCTTGATGTTTCTCAACTCCCAGCTTCATCTGGAACCTTCCAATACAGCGTTTCATCCGAATCCAATTATGATTACTTGCTCTTTTGCATTGACAATACCGGTTGTTCACGATTCAGCGGCTATGCGCAACGCTGGTCTGGAACGGTGAACAACGCACAGCAAACCTTCACGATTCCCGCTACTGCTCAAACATTGACTTGGAAATATTTGAAAGACGGGAGCGTTAGTTCGGGTTCAGACACGGCTTGGGTTGATGACATCGTCATCACGCCCACGAGTGGTTCGGGAACCGGTGAAGGTAACTGGACATCTCCTGCTTTTGGACCCGGGGATTTAGGACGAGGTGAAGAGAAAACCTACGGTTACATGCACATGGATGCGAGCATTGCCTCATCGGCTGTTTTTGAGTGGCAACTCTTGGATGCACAATCGATGCTTCCTGTCCCGGGCTTTGAGCACATGACTTCAACTCAGGTGGATTTTGGGATGATCGATTGGATGGAATACCCCTCTGTCCGCATGAAACTGCACATGGTGCAAGGTTCCGGGAGTGACGAGAGCGAGATCCGTAGCATTTCCTTCGATGGCCATCTCATGAAAACATTCGATAAGGATCCCACAGGAGACGGGTGGGACATACAATCGGGTTCATGGCAGACCAGTGGAGCCATTAGCAGCAGCGGTACAGTTACGTCTGAAACCTTCCATGTCAGAAGTGGTTTTTCATCCATAGAATCCTCAAACAGTGTCATCGGGCCCGGAGTGATGGATGTTTCAATCGATGGAGGTTCTACTTGGCTGACTTTGGACTCAGAAGGAAACCTTGACCTTGATGCTCCAGCATTCATGGCTCAATTCCGTATGAAGAGCACCGGTGGGACCTATACATGGGACGCATTTGAGGTGGAACTCGTACGGACTTCAGTTGTTCGTGGCCTTCGCTTTGATGTCGGCCTTGATGGCACTCCTGAATGGTCAATGGAACGAAACGGTTTAGGTTCGCTAGGGTTACAAGATGAATTGTTGAACGGTAGGATGTGGCAGACCATCGCAACATCACCATCAGGCTCTGCTAACTTTGATGTCGCGCTACCTACCGATGGAGTGGATGCTTTTGAGTTCGCACTTGCATCACCTGAATTGGAACTTCTAAGCCCGTTTATGGCCATGTCAGTCAACGGCCAAGATATCCTTAATCGTGGCTTGTCCAACCTTCAAGATTTGGAGGTTGTATCTCTTACTCAAACCGAACTGAACTCGCTAAATACCGCTCTTGGAACCGCATCAAACACCGTTGGCCTCCCTTCGCTAGAAATGGCAAACCTACAGATTCGTATTGGTTCTTCATTGTCTTCGGGAGACGTCCTCCTTGGTGGAGTCTTTGGCCCGTACAACTCGGAAATGACCCTCTCTTTCAATGCCGTCCATCCACTTGTCATCGGATTGAACGATGCCCTATCTTCGGTTGTTGCTGTCCAAGGGCAGAAAGAAATCGCTCTGCCCGTCAGGATGGATGGTACAGGAGCAATTTCCCTTACTGTCACTGATCTGCAAACACAAGCCTCAGTTGAGCCCGTCTCCTTTGTTGTAGAAAACGTATCAAACACGCTTGTTCCGAGCAACGATTGGATTGAAACAGCTGCTACGTTCGATTTCGCGGGGATTGGTGTGTCGGACGCTCTCACACATGCAGAGCAATCTTCTTGGGATGTTGAATTGAATTTGTTCGGTCCAAGCCAGCAGACGAACATTCGTTGCCCCGTCAACGCCCTTCCAATCACTCCAGTCAGTATCTCATCGTGCACGACAAGCGGCATCCCACTCATCTGGTTTGATGACGGCGAGTCCGGCTCAATTGGTGCGACCTCAGCGGGCAGTTTCTTAGAAATTCAACATCGGTTCAAATTCCCAGATTCTTGGGATGACGAACCCTCTGCCGTGATGGCCGTCAATTTCCTTGCACCCACGGGTCCAATGCTACCAGTTTCAGCAAGCTTTGGTTTAGGAAACGACCAGGGTGTTGAGAATGACATTTCACTTGAATCGTGGTCGGTTCTCTCCAGCAATGGAATTCGCTCTACTCCAACCCACCATTACCTTCGTGCTGGGGATTTCATCAACATTGAAGTGGTTCTCGGATTTGAAGGCGTTGACGAAGGGTCACCGCGTACAGGACAGGCGTTGGTTCGGTTCATGGTCGATGGAGCGGAATACGCTACGACCTCTTCATACTCCGACGGCGTCGCGCTGTTCCCCTACAGCATTCCAACAGGAAGAACCTCAATTGACCTCGGCGTTGAAGTGATTCCTCTCAGAGGGCAAAGTGTTGTTCATGAGGTTGAAACATCATTCACTTTCCTGTTTGATAACATTGCGCCGACCCTCATTTCCTCCGATGTTGAGACCTTCGACAATCGTGATTCTAGCCCCGTTACTTCCTTGGCGTTCACCATCAGTGACCGTCCTCACCTTCCAACTCATGCGAAGGCTCACGTTTGGCTCTCATGGATGGACGATGCCAATCAGGACGGCACAATGGACCTCGAAGAAATCCATTCTCTCGACCTCATGCAACCAGAAAATCTCACCTTGCTGATGGATGAGTATACGTTGCTCTTGGACACATCGGATGCAACACTCGGAGATTACTTCGTGGGTTGGTTGGAAGTCGCAGACAGTGCAGGGCACCTCATGATGGATTCAGGATCGTATTCAACTCCTCTCTTCCACGTTCAAATCAACGATAACGGAGCACCTTCTCTTGGAGCAGCAACCGTTGGATGGGAGCAAGGGGTAAATCCATGGATGCATCCGGGGGAAACCAATACCATCAGCGTCCCTATTTGGGAAAAGAATGGAATCTTTGACCTCGCTGAAATTCATCTTTCACTGGCCTCAAATACGCCGACTCCTGCGACCATCTCTTGGAACCAATCAACGGGTATCTGCTCCTCCTCTCATAATTACGTCAATGTGGAATCATGTCGACTGGTACCGACTGAAGCAGGAGACTTATTCTCAAGAAACGGTGCATTTGAAGCCAATTTCTCAATTGAATGGGGCTACGATGCAGATACCTCATTGCTCCGTATTCCAAACATCATCATGTTGGACCAATCAGGACAATCAAACCGCTTCACTCTTGAAAAATTAGGGTGGAAGTTCTCAAGCGAAGTTGTGTTTGATGAGAACTCATTGTCAATCCAACTTGGCGATGAAGCAAGCGATTCACTTGGCTACTGGGTCAAACCCAGAACCACGTTTGACCTTTCAGGTTCACTGATGTGGTTCAGAACAGGAGGTTCGTTGCAGCAGGACCTTGATGTGGAAATGAATTTAGGCGAAAATTCAGTGGTTCTTGAAACAGTTAACGGTTCATTCTTTGGAACCGTTATGGCTCCGCTACAGGAGAATACCTACGGTTTGACTGGAGGATTGTTCGACGCCCCTAATGGGGCGATTTACCGAGGAGACAACTCGGCTTTCATTTGGTTTATTGTTGACAATCAAGCCCCGAGTGTGACTGCAATTGACCGTCCATCAGCCAATTCCGAGCTCAAGGAAGAGGATTGGAAAGGCTTGCAATTTGAACTGCGTTTGAATGAAAATTCACAATTGGATGAATCCACACTTCGCCTCCATTGGTCCTTAAATGAGGCGGGACTCGGCATTAATTCATATGTTTATGATAACGGAAGTATTGCCCTTGAGATATTGGGTGAAAGACTCTCAGGTACATCCATACCTGTTCGAGCTGCGTTGGATTTGGATGAATTGATGCTTCCTGTGTTCCGCACAAGCTCTGTTGAACTGCGAATTTGGGTTACCGGAATGGATGCGGCCGGCCATCCTGTGAATGAGGTCTTCAATGACATAGACTCGCCTCTTCG
Organism: Candidatus Poseidonia alphae; assembly: GCF_943787815.1. Classification (NCBI taxonomy): domain Archaea; kingdom Methanobacteriati; phylum Thermoplasmatota; class Candidatus Poseidoniia; order Candidatus Poseidoniales; family Candidatus Poseidoniaceae; genus Candidatus Poseidonia; species Candidatus Poseidonia alphae. The sequence continues at coordinate 37,033 of NZ_CALSNW010000001.1, read as the reverse complement.
AGTTTGGTCGCTCGAACAACGGGTTCCGGAGTATGCCTTCTCAAAGGTGGAGATGGACCCTAAATCTGATATTCACCAAGGCGATTATGTTGAAATTGCAACCATGATCTCCAACTTCGGTCTCGCAGATGGTGAGGCCCAGGTCATCGTAAATCTTGTTGAATCAACCGGGGCCAGGACCCAACTTGATGCCCAAACGCTCACGATTCAAAGCGGTGAAACCGTACTCTACGATTACTCATGGAAACCAACTCGTGACGGTACGATGTGGCTCGAAATTAACATCGTTAACGGCCCTTCGGTTCAATCCAGTACGGTTCGTGTGGACGAGCCTCGTACTGAGGGTGTGTTAGGGAGTATAGCGAGTGTGAATTCATCGTTGCTGGTCGTCGTCGGATTGCTGTCATTGAGCCTCATTGGTCTCCTTGTCTATGGACTGCGCCGAGAATCGGTTCCGGAATTAACCACAGCACCTTCCCGACCAACTCCTCCCCGCCAGAAGGTAGAACCAACCAATCAAAAGGGTCCATATGGTGCCTCTGCTGAGGTTTCTTCACCTGGTGAAAATCCCTATCAGTGAATGTTTTCCTTTCAACGGCGCATTGAAATGCGAGAGGCTAACAGTTCCGCATGGAGGGAGTAGGAGGATCGCTGACAGAGTTCGACTCTGAGGAAAGTCCCCTCTCCGTAGTGCAAGCGGCTGACAGAAGGAAGCAAACAGAAATGGTTGGGTTAATGCTGCAGAAACGAACGATGCAAGGTGTGTACGATGACGTTGAAAGACCGAGATTGCCTTGTTGTCGATGAGACGAGCAACCCCGCTGGAGCAAGTCCAAACCGTTCCGTTAACTCGGCACGACGAGGAACAGGTAGGACGCACAGTTGAATGCGATCACCGAAAGGGAACAGAAAGGGGCTTACTCCCTACTCCCTCCACTTCAACAAATACAACCGAATTATCAAATGGGCTCTTCAATGACTATGGCGTCAAGTGATTTCATGACCTCAGGTTGCGAAACTGCGATTCCATCTCCAAAGTCAATCCAAGAGGGATGGCCGTTCATCTTTGCTCTCGCAACATGTTCTGCTGTAATGATCGCCGGCAGTAGGAAGGAACTTGTGAGGAATGCAAAGATGATGAGGAGACACATCAACATGAAGAAATTCTCAAGACCAGGGAATGCCGCCAAGAACCCCGCTCCAATGCCTGAAACAGTGGTGATGGTCGTTTCAAAAATGGTCTGCCCTGTTTCTTCAATCGCAGATGCAATGCCATGAGGCGATTCCCCCTCTTCCTGTATTCTGTGCATGACGTGAATGGCATCGTCGACTCCAATTCCAAAGACAATCGTCCCGATCATCGCCGTGAAAATATTAACATTAACGTCCCCGCTTTGCATGAGAAGTGGTTGCCATAAGATGACCACGGCCACCGGAATCATCGTGTAAATCCCTAGTCTTGGGGAGCGGAATACAATCGCAAGAAGAATCGTAAGGACGAGCAGCGTGATGATCGTTGTTTTGCTCTGTGTGTCATGAATTCCATCGTTGATATCTAGAGATACAGGGAGTCCACCGGTAAGTAAGGAAGTTCTTGTATTGAGTAATATAGGCCCATCGCCTAGAATTTCATCGATCTCATCCCTTAGTTCTCCCGCTACGTTGAGATTCATGTAAGGCTGAGTCACATAGACGATGGCTTTGTCTCCGTCTTCATTGAGAAGCATTGAACGAACCTCTTCTGACAACGTGTCAAAAGCCACGTTGACCATGTCTTTTCTTAGGGCTTCGCGTTCCGAAACAGGGATCAAGGTCCATCCAGGGCAGTTAAGGTCTAAAATTTCTTGACTGTCCCAACACGGGTCATGAAGTAAATCCCAGAGAGAGCCGTCGCCTACACTCACTCCGTCGGCGAGGGTTATTGTTGCAGGTATTGTTTTGAGGAACGTGATGATGCTTGTCGTTGATGTTTCATCGACTTGGTCGATGGCACCTTCTATGGAATCCATTGAATCAAGAACAGGGAGGTCTCTGATGTTTTCTGTTCCGTTGAGGTTGGGCCGTTCAGCAGCATCGTAGATGAACAGTGATGTTTGTCCACTGCTGAATTGACGGGAATACTCAGCGAGGGAGTTGAGGGAATCGATTCCGTCGGGAGCTTCCGATGAACCAGTGATGGGTTTGTTCATTTCGTCTAGGTTTGCGATTCCGTAGGAGGTGACTGCAGCGGTGATTACCAGCAATACGAGGAATCCTCGGACCGGCAATTTGCCGATGTTTCTCCAAACAGATGGATTGCTTCTTTTGTTGAATTTCAGCAACCAAGACAGGGTTGGTACAAGGATAATACTGAGGATAAGGGTTGAAAAAATTCCGATAACAAGTGTAATTCCAACGGATCGAATTGGAGAAATGGGGACGATTGCAGGAGCGATGAGTACTGAAAAACCAACGATGGTAGTAAGCGCGGATAGGAATACAGCAACACCGGTTGAACGGGTCATTTCCATCACACAGGATTTGTAAAAATCAAGGTCCCAGAGGTCGGGTACTTCCAATTCATGCGCCCCTCGCTTTCGCCTACGTTCGTTTTCATCGTGAGCCTTGTCTATTTCCTTTCGCCGCACCTCCTCGATGCGATTCACCATGTGGAGGGAATAATCTACTCCGAGCCCGATAAGAATCGGGAAGGTGGCTACAATCATTGGTGTGAGCGTGATGTCAAGAATGACCGACGTACCGAAGGTAATTGCAAGAGCCATCATAATCGGAGTTCCAGTGATGACGACGACTTTTGCAGACCGATGCAGGAAGGTGATGATGAGGATCGTGAACAATACTGAAAACGGTAGAATCATCAACAGGTCCTCATAGATTGCATCCGATATGTCTTCGAGGACTTTCGTTAATCCCGTCACGGTCATTTCGGTATTTTGATAGTCGGTTGGCCGGTTATCAATGACCTCCTGGAAGTGTTTTAAAAGTTCTGAAAAATCACTGAATTCATTGGTCACGCTTGGGTCATGGTGCATGCCGACAACAATGGCCGTTGTGTCCCAAATACCATCTCCATCCATGTCATTGGTGTAGTTTCCATCGCCATCGCTGTCAACCGTTGGATCCATGTCGTTCGTATCCTTGAACAACGAGTCAAATCCTCCTTCGGATTCTTCTATGATTTGGTCAATCCGGTCTTGGTCAGGAATGCTGTATTCTCCCCCAGTTTGGTCTTGACTGCAATCAATCGATAGCGGTACACGTTCGTTGACAATGTTGGCGCAGAGGGCGGTATTGAAACGGCCATCGGATGAATTGATTTCCTTGATGACTTGAGCAGGAGAAATAATCCAAAGCACACCGTCTTTCCTGCCGTGGTCAAACTTGTCATAATCGATTCCTCTTCCTCGAGAGTCGCTGTTAATGTTGGTGGAATCCCCTTCAATCCAACTGATTTCTTTCAGGAAGTTTTCCTCAGTGATGTTCGTAGAATCGGCGGTGTTGAACGCATTGGGCGTTTGTATGTAGATGATGGCAAGGTCAGTGGACCATTCAGTACGAACTTCAAGGAGAAGCTCGGTCGAAGGGGCTCCATCGGGGAGGAAGATCTCCACGTCATCGTCAATTTGCTGTTGAAATGACATCCCTTGTTGGGCAAAAATACCGGTGATGACGAGAAGCAATACCAGTATGGTTCCAGGGGATTTCAAAACATTGGAATAGAGGCCATCAAGGCGTAGATTGGCCCATTGTTTTACACGTTGATTGGCCTGTGAGAGTTGTTCAAGAACGATTTCCAAGCCGGAGGCTTCGCTCTTCATGATGCTCCCATACAACGGTGGCTCAAGAATCATTCCGTAGAACGAGCATCAAATGCTTCCTTCTCAACAAGCGTCAAAGGCTTGAATGAGGTAATCCGTAAGTGGACTTGTATGTGCAAGTTCTGAGATTCCATCCATTCCTTCTACTGCATAGGCGCGCACAACATCACGAACTCGAACGTTACCTTCAGACGATCTTGCAAGAATCATGGCTGCTTTGATGGGTTTACCGGTTCCATGCGGGTCGTAGACGGTGTCCAAGGCCTCTTCGAGGAACCATTCGGCCTTACCTCCTGGTTCTCCTTCGTATGTTTTCTTCGGCTTCTTAGCGCCAAACATGCCTCCTGATTTCGCTTTGGGTTTTGTTGGGGCTGAACTTTTCTTTGGTTTGGAGGCGGTACTCGCAGCGCCTTTGCCCTTGGACGATGAAGCAGATGTTTTGGCTTCTGCTTCAAGTTCTTTACGAATTTCTTTCTCAATCTTCTTGCGAAGCTTTTCCTCATCCACTTCGGAAGCCGGTGCAGTGGCACTCTTTGCATCGGAAAGTTGGTCCTTGAGGTCTTGAATTTTATCTTGGTAGGTTGAAGAAAGGTACATCAGAGAGGTTTTCATGGACGCCTCGAGTTGCATTGCGAGGAATGAATGAGCGGTTTCGGTCCACTTCTTCCATTGCAGCAATGCATTTGCATGGATGTCCGAACCACATTTGGGGCAAAAGCTCTTCTTTGGAGGGACCATGATTGGTACGCTCTTCAATGCCTCTGAGGTTAACGCTTGAGGGTCACCTTGTGAGGCTTGTATGAGATGGATACTCGCTTTCAGGCCAAGGTCCATCGCTTCAACAAATACCTCGTTTTCGAGGTCAAAGGTTCCCGCTGCCTTCAAGTCACCAACTTGTGAGGATGCGATCGCATCAATGGCAGCATCTGCTGCCGAGTTTCCCCAGTTGATGTTTTGGAGGGCGGGGGCGATTTCCATTGCTGAGGTCGGTGCTTCAAATGCTTCGTTCAATGCACTTTCTCCAACATCAGCTGCTGCGGCTATGCCGAGTGCAATGGGGTCGGCTCCATCTTCAACTTGGGCAATCATGTCAAATTTTTGCGCCATCGAAAGGTCGTCACGGATACGAATAACATCCTTGAGTTGGTTTAAATCGTGGCCAGTGGCGGTAATTGGGCCCTGAAGTGACAGGTCGTGTCCACAGGAGAGGCAGAATTTGGCGGTGACTTCAACACCTGCCTCACATGTCGGACAATACACCCCTCCCATATGCTCCCAAGGTAAGTGACTCCTTTTGAAGGGTATGTCTCAAACTCTTGATGCAGGACCGCTTCTTAGTGGGTGCATGGATGTGGCGATTACGATAATTGGGCAGCGCAAGCCTTGGCCAACGTACACACTTCTTCACGAACACAATTTGCTAAGATGGGGGCTAAACGAGGACCACGTTCGCTTCCCATAAACATCGCATAGCACGCTCTGTACATGGAGCGCATGGGTGCCTCAGCATGCAATGCTGCATTTTTGAAGGCGAGTGTAATGCCCTCGGCCGTCCATTCAGCAGCGTCTAATTCAGCAGCAATATGGGGTATGACCTTCCGTTGTTCATCATCCAATCCAGAGAGGGATGTCTCATCCGGTTGGGTGAGTATCATGATTCGCATTTCTTCGGGGAAGTGTTTGGATTCAATCCATGCTCGCATCCTCTTGAGTCGGTCGGAGAGAACCGATGTTGGTCCCGAGATCGCCCCTGATTCTTTGAGCGATGACCAAATTCCATCGTCATCCGGTTTGATTTGAGCGAGAAGTGCGAGGTGTCGAAAACTCACTGAAGTCGCTTCTGCCTGCTCTCCAGCAGATACCATGGACAGTCGTAGGGCAGCTTCTGCGTCTTCAATTTGGACGCGTTGCCTTCTGCTCAATGTATCATTGGAACGTTCTTCGACGAAATCCCTTGAAGAAAGTCGTTCATATTCGTCAGCAAGATTGACTAAACCCATTCCTGTGTCAAATTCTATAGCCTTATTCGGTTTGGAATTTGCGATCAAAAGGCGAAGGATTTCGGGCGGGACAAGGCGAAGCGCCTCAATCGGCCCAACCGTGTTTCCAGTCGAGGATGACATCGCTCCTTTCCCACGAAGGCTGATCCATTCATAGACCAAGGATTGAGGCGGTTCATGGCCGAAAAAGGCAGCGATTTCAACTCCCGTCGCAAACGAGCCACCAGCGGCCCCATGGTCCTTTCCGAACGGCTCACAGGTGATGCTATTGAATCCCCATTTGGCCGGCCAATCCAATCTCCAAGGCAGTTTCCCTTCACCCTTGGTAATGTCGGATTGTCCCATTGAACCGTGTTGGTCCGTCCACGTGACCATCGGATATTCGTATCCAGTGATCGTTAGGCCATCGAGTGAACCTTTGGAGTCAATCGGCTGCCAGGGAAACCAATCTGCTGGAAGTTCTCTTCCAGATACTCGTTCGATGATTTCTCGGATCGCATCGGGGTTATCGCATGCTTTTTTGGCGGCGTCTGCAAATTTCCCTTCTCTGTACGATGTGAGGTTTGGAATTAACCGAGGTTCAACCCCGATTTGCTTGAGGGCCTTGAGAAAAGGTTCGAGAAAGTGGTCGCCATACGACCAGCCTTCGCTCTTAAAGCGGTCCCAATCGGGCTTTCCGTCCTCGTTTGGGGCAGGGATTGCACCGAGTTGGTGGCCAATAAATTCTTCATAGGATGGGTCCAAAAAAGGATAGACCTTGCGCAACGGGTCCGCATTATCTACGACAAAAACCAATTCTGCATTGAGTCCTGCTCTACGGGCTGCCCGTGTAATCATGTCTCCCGTGAGAATTTCCCTGAGGTGGCCAATGTGGAATTCGCCACTCGGTGTGATTCCGGTTGCAATAATGTGGTCGCTACCACTCTCAGCGAGCCGTTTCGCGATGACGTCGGACCAGTGCATGACATCATCTCACACAGCAACGGCACGAATCAATCCACGAAGAGGTACATCATCGATTTCGTTTCGAGTTGTTTTGTTGACAAGAACCACTGCAAGGGCAACATCGCCGCCTGCATCCCGAATGGATTGGATGGTTTTTGACATTGTCATTCCGGATGAGAGAACGTCGTCGATGATGATCACTCGTTTACCAGCGACCTGCCCGTATTTTGTAGAGAGTGAACCGCTACCTGCTCCTTCATCAGTCGTGCGGAAAACGGTCATGTCCGATTCAAGCATGCGGGCGACCTCAAAAGCAAATGCGATTCCATTGATGGAAATTCCAACCACGGTATCAATGTCGTCGTGGCCGATTTCTTCATCGGCAACATCGGCCATAATGGCTCCAATCGACGCGATGCGGTGGGGGCGGACTCCAAGCGTTCTCCAACCGATACGAACATCACTCGGCCGGTCTTTTTCTCCGGTTCCGGTCAACAGCCAAGTAATGGTGTCTTGAGAAAGGGACAATTCATCTGCTATTTGTTGAGTGTTCAACCCCTCTTTTCGTAGATTGGTTGCAAGGACCTTCAGTTCTTCAATGCTTAACACCATGATGCTCATTTCAACGGGTTGGTTTGACCCACATGAATGCTTTCCTGTAAATACCTCGCTGGGCGAAAGTCTTGAAGGGTGGGAGGCCGGCCACGAATCATGGCCGACTTTGATTACGAGTCCCTCCTTGACCGTGCCCGTGAGAACATTCCAGAGGAAATCTCCAGTCGGTCACGTTGGCGATTGCCTGCTCCACAAATCCTCATCGAGGGTTCAAACACAATTTTTCGTAACTTCAACGATGTTGTTTCGATGATGGACAGGGATGAAAACCACGTCTACCAATACATCTTGAACGATCTGGGTACATCCGGTTCCCGTGACGGCCCTCGTGCACGCTTTAAGGGGCGAATCCCTCCAAAGCGAATTAAGAACACGATTGCTAGCTACGTGAACACTTACATCAAGTGCAGTCAATGTTCGGCACCGGATACACATTTCATCCGTGAAGACAGAACCACCCTGCTCAAGTGTCAAGCATGCGGTGCGACTCGGCCAGTCAAATTGTGATCACTCACTGAGGTCAAGTGTGAACTTCACCTGGACTTCACCCGTCTCCAGATGTTTGAGAACGGCATCAAATGCGCCGTCCGCTTCAAGTGAATACCATGTTCCTTCGGGGTAAACAACGCATGTCGGTCCGAATTCACAGTGATCGAGGCACCCGGATTTCTGGACTCGAACGCCCTTGAGGCCCTTATCACGAACCGATTGTTTGAGTTCTCGCATCATGCTCATGCTGTCCTTAGGGAGGCACGATGGTCGAGCCGCTCCTTCGGGTCGTTCGTGCGCACAGACGAATGCATGGCGCATGAAACCTGGTTCTTTGCGTCCTTTTGGGTCCTTCGGCATATGCTCACCTGAGTGCGTTAATCGCTTTGGCTAGGCGGATGTCTTTCTCTGTAATCGCCTGCTCGTCATGGGTCATCAATTCAATCACGACATAGCCCCATCCAAAGTGGATGTCTGCATGATGAGCATGTTCCTCGCAGATGTCGGAGATTTCATCAACAAAGGATTTGGCTTGTTTGAAATCCTCAAAGGCCGCTTCATGCATGAGCCGTCCGTCAATTTCCTCCCAACCCTCTGGAAGGTCCATTGATTTCAACCCCAGAGATGTGAATCGTCGTTCCCTTTGGTCTGCTTCTCCACCTTTTCGTGAAGGGTTGAACGACGCTTCATGTCTTCTCGCTCGTAAGCCAGCAAATGATCATCATCGATGTACGCTGGCCGTGTGTGCGCTACAAGTACGATTCGAACGATGACTTCACGAGCCACAAAATGACTGCGACCGTCTTCGCCGAGGATTTCCAAACTGGTTTTACCGCTGGAGAGGAGTCTGCCTCGAATGTAAGCATCTTCAGGGTCGCTGAATGCTTGAACGTTCATGTGGACTTCGATGAAATCATCCTTGCGAAGCCCATGACGGCGTTCAAGAAGGTCTCCAGTGTGAACCGATGCTAACTCGTCAAGGTCGGGTGAACCCAAGTCCTTCCACATTGGTTGCGCCCATTCAGGTAGTCCGGTTCCCGTTTTCTTCTTCGCCATGTCTTGGTGAATCGGCGAGCGTACTTGAACCTCCCCTTTCATATTAAAGAGGCCTAATGGACGGGTGACTTCTTGAAGTGCGGGCCACGGGCATGAGTTGAGGGAAGAACATGAAAGTATCTTGGCGAACGTTGAGCACCGTCTTACTGGAAGACGAATTGCTCGACAAAGCCTTCTCTCGAGCCAAGAAAGCGGCTGACCGAGTTGACGACCCTGTTCGTGTGTTTCGTGTGCGAAAACAGATGACCCGTATGGTCCAAACCGCAGCCGATGTCATCTCCAATCAATTCATTGAACTCGTGGCTGCTTGGCCATCGCTTGACCAATCGCCTTTGTTTGATATTGCAATGATCGATGCTTGTGTAGGATGCGATGATTATCGTAAAAACCTCGCAGCCCTTCAATGGGCTGGGAAGCAAGTATTACGGATTGCTTCACAGAATGCTAAGAAGATTATTCGTACGGGCCGTACCGAATTAATGCACGATGCTCGAAGGGAAGCCTACGGACGTATTTCATCCATCATGCGACAAGTAAGTTCTTCGTTACTTTGGCTAAGCGAGGCAAGAGAGACACTGAAGCGCCTTCCTAAAATCGACCCAATTCTTCCTTGTGTTGTGGTATGTGGAGCGCCTAACGTTGGTAAGTCTGCCTTCATTTCAGCATTGAGTTCGGGCAACATGGAAGTCAACCATTATCCATTTACAACCAAGCAAATTCACGTTGGGCATTTTGTCCATCGCAGGCTCCAATATCAGCTGGTTGACACGCCAGGTCTGTTGGACCGACCTATGAATGAACGAAACTACATCGAGATGCAAGCGATTGCCGCCTTGGAACACGTTGGTTCTCTGGTCCTCTTTTTGGTGGATGAAAGCGAATCATGTGGCACGTCTTATGAAGAGCAAATGAGTTTGTTAAAGGAAGTTGAAACCTTGCTGCCTGAAACCGAATTACTGGTGGTTACCTCCAAAGCGGATTTGCTCAAACCGCTCCCTGAAATGTGGGATGAAGTTCAAGCGGCTGAGGAAGAGTGGAACGCAAACGGCGGTCAAGGTGAACCTGAGTTGCCGTTTTTGTTGGACCCTAAAGGAAGAATTACGATGTCTGCAACTGAATTCGTCGGGATGGATTCCATGCGACTTGAAATCGTTCGTAAAGTGAAAGCGGCTCGGCCCAACGATCCAATGGCCCTTCCAGAAGGATGGCACCGCAACGACCAATGATCACATTTCTTCAATGGCTACAAGGCCAAGGCCTTCCATACCATCTTTCATGATGCTTCGTGCAAGTTCGGAAAGCCACAGGTAGAATCCGTTCACTTCGCCATCGGTAAGGATGTGGCAGTCTCGGTAAAATGCATTGTATGCGTTGGCAAGATGGAGCATGTGTTCGGCAAACAAATGGGGGCGATGGTCATTGACTGCTTTTTCCACTCGGTCTTGATGGACAGCGAGAACCCTAAGGAGGGCAACCAAGCCATCAGAGAATTCATTCTCAGGCTCAGTATTTCCCTTGAGGACGGTGTTAATTGGCCCGACTTCGCTTTCAACTCGCTTGCGAATTGAACACGCTCGTGTATGGCTGTACATGATGAACGGTGCTGAACCCGCTTCAAAGGTAAGTGCGTCTTCCCAGCGGAAGGTGAATCCTTTCTCCGGACTTACCTTGATGATGTTAAATCGGACCGCTGAGGTGCCTACTGCCTCTGCGATGGTAGCGATCTTTTCATCTTCATAATGTGGACGAAGTTCTCGGACCACTACCGCTGCTTGCTCTTTTGCTTCCTCCAGCAAATCATCCATGAAGACAACGTTTCCACGACGGGTTGACATTTTCCCTTCTGGGAGTTTGATAAATGAATAAAAGACAACTTCTGGGCGTTGTTCTCCAAGTTCCTCCAGTGTCATTCCAACTTGTTTCGCTTGAAGTTTATGGTCTTCACCAAGCACGTTGATGAGGTCACCTCCTTGGGTCCATTTCCACATGTGGTAAGCAATGTCACGGGTAGCATAAAGCGAGGAGCCGTCACCTCGTCGGTAAAAGAATTCAGTTTTACCCTTCAGTCCACGGGCGCCGAGGTCGAGGTATTGAGCTCCATTGTCGGCTTCGCCGTTGATTTCAAGCGTTCCTAGTCGTTCCATGAGGCGGCCAACATCACCGTTGGTCACAAAAATGGATTCCTTGGTGAATCGGTCGAAGTGAATTCCAAGGCGGCCCAATGTGGAGAGCATTCCTTCCAATACCGGCTGGTATGCAGCTTGAAACGAAGCGAGTACGGCCTCATCACCGTTTTCACTTGCATGGACCATCGTTCCAATGCTCTTCTCAATTTCTTCAGCGGCTTCTTCTCCTTGGCGGAGTGCTTGTGCGGCTTGGTACCATCGGACCCGTTCATGGTCTGCCTTTCCTTTCCAGGAGGGATTAACTGGCTCTCGACCAACCAATTGAGCCTCCACGTCTTCAGCCGATAGGTGTTCCAATGCCCAAGCGAGAACAGCGACTTGTTTGCCCATGTCATCAACATAGTATTCAGCCGTGACATCGTTTCCAAACAACCGGTGCAGTCGAACCAACGTATCGCCCAAAATGGCGTTGCGGGCGCGGCCAACGTGAAACGGACCGTTTGGATTTGCTGAGGTGTGCTCAATGAGAACACTGCGGTTTGGAGATGGATGGGAGCCCTGAGTTCCAAATTCCATCAATTGCTCTACAATCCATGCTGGATTTGCTCGGATGTTTAGATAGCCGTTCACGCCGCTCACTTCTCCAATTGCAGGATGTTCTGCAACATGTTGTGCGAGTTGTTCTGCGATTTCAGCAGGAGCCATTCCCAACCGCTTTGCAAAAGGGAAGCACGGTAGAGCGAGGTCGCCTTGGTCAAGTTCTCTTGACGGTTGAAGCATCTTTTCAACAGGCATTTGTTCTACGCCCATGTTCGTTAGGGCTTCGATGATGAGGGGTTGAACGATTCGCTTTAGCATCTGCATGAGATCACTTCACATCCAAGGATAGCGCAATATTGCTGCAAGTCCACCGAATCCAAGCATCAGTTGAGATCCTTCTTCAGTGTCTGTTGAAATAATGATCACTTCTGTATTGCTTGCTTCAGCGTTCTTGCTTAGCGTGTCAAAGACTGAAACGGTTTCAAGCACTCTCATCGCCTCACCGGATGCTGCACATTCGGGGCACGATATATCCTCGCTGGCCTTCTTGACCCGCTGGTCCCATTCATGCTTGCACTTTTTGCAATGGACCTTCAAATCCTTTGCTTTCAATCCTTCAGAAAACAACAATTTGTGGACTGCACCTTCATCCAATGCACGTTTTACCATCATTTCACCGTAGGTTGCTTTCGGATGAGGGCGTATCAGTTCTTCCAAGAATCGGTTCATGGTTTGGCGCTCAGCGTCCAATTCAATTTCACCCATCATTGCTCCTGCATTTTCAACGAGTTCCCGAACACCGGATTCGTTTGAGTAGCCGACGTCAAAGTGAGTTTTAGCAATCTTTTTGACGATTTCGTGGTGGAAGTAATCGTTCTTCACCACGAAGTCTTTGGTTGCGCCAGGTCCACCGATAATGATGGCCTGGATGTTTTCCAAATGCGGGAGCCAATACGCATTAGCATGTTCTGTGGCTCGTTTGAAAAAGTTGTGTGCAGCCTCTTCAATCAATCGTTCGAAACGTTGGGCAGACTGACCACCCTGTCGGTGCTTGCCCATGATGTTGGAAACAAGATGTTCCTGCACGTGAATCCGTTTTCCTGAAGCGATCCCGTAGGCTGCTTCCGAGCGGTCAATCACAAACAAACCGTAGGATTTTTTGTCGATGAGCATTTCCTCTAATTGTGTTAATTCAAACTTTGAATCACATCGGTAACGGAAGGACAGCAAGGGTTCGGGAGGGTCTTCAATGACGACGCTAATCATACGATTCTTGTTGTTGCCGATGATGATTGAGCCAACGAAGATGGCGATGCCGAATTCACCTGCATTTTTGTAACGGGAGAGGGTGGAGAGGGCGGATTCAATAGCACCTTGGACGTTTTTACGCGTTCCTTTTGATTTGATGTTTGCAGCCTGACCGTGTTCGTTTTGAAGCATTTGGCGAGCATCTGAAACCTGGCGGTCAGGTGGGATGATCAATGTGACAAGCTCTGTTCCGAATCCCTTCATTTCACGAAGTTCTTCCAAAGCGAGTTTGAGACGGAGCCGTCGCGCTGATTGTTTTGCATCGTCCGCCACTTGCTACGCCTCCCATGTGTGGGTCTAGGTGGGGCACTTCAAACCTCGCCTGCCTTTGTTCTGTCCTAGGGTTTGACAGCCCTTGTTCGGGGATAGGATGAAAGGATGGCCGCGTAGCACAGGAGTCATGAGCATTCGCCATGTCGTTGCATTGGGTGGTAGTCTTCTCCGTCCGGAGGAAGCGGCTCAGCGGGAAACCTGGATGGCTCGTCTCAGGCAACTCGTCGTCCATTTGGAGGGAAACGGTCGGAAACTGGCCTTAGTGGTCGGTGGAGGTCTCCCTGCTCGTGAAGGAATTGAACTCGCCGCCCCCATGATTTCATCGGCCCATCGACTTGACGAAATCGGAATTGCAGCCACTCGACTCAATGCTACCGTTCTCCAACAAATTCTTGCTGAGATTGGATGCGATGTAGCCCTTACCATCCCGCATACGATTGAAGATGCCCGACTTCTGATGGATTCGCACCATGTTGTCGTGATGGGCGGTACGGTCCCTGGACATACCACCGACACGGTCGCTGTTCGTTTGGCAGGCGCTGTCCAAGCCCGTCACTGCATCATCGCTACGAACGTGTCACACGTCTATTCCAAAGACCCACGTCATCATGACGATGCTGAAGCATTGACCGAAATCACACTGGATGAACTCGGCGCTATAACCGGGGTGGGGGTTCCACTTGAGCCGGGCGCTTCTGCGGTCGTTGACCCCATGGCGGTTCAAGCAGCCATGGACTCGGGAATGAATTTGGCGGTACTTGACGGCAGAGATATCGGGCTTCTTGACGATGCCTTAGAAGGCAAGCCTTTCGTAGGTACGACCATCAAAGCATAGGTGAGCGTTATGGTGAATGCAAAGAAAGTGAAGGAAATGGTAGCGAAAAAATCCAGCCAATTTGCGGGGTCGCTCTCCAACAATAAAATGCAACCTCACAAGCACTGCCGTATCTGCTTTCAGCCCATCCCTCTTTCTTCCGAACCAAGGGTGTGTAAAGAACAAGATTGCATCGATAAAAACATTGCAGACGACAAAAACCAACGAACGGTGAGGATTTTCATGTTCATCTTCTTTGGGCTCTTTGCAGCGCCCTATCTGATTTCGCTTGCAATACGATTGTTGGGTTAGTCCAGTCCGAATTCACGGACAAGAAGGTGGCGTAAGAATCCACGTGCACTTTGCAACACCAGGCCTGTGGCCATCAATGCCAGTCCTAAGACCCCGATCCAGACAGCAGAAATACCGTCTCCGATGACACTGTCAAGCTGAGTGGTGAATCCTTGAGCGGTCTGCATCCCCATGGCTGCTCCGGTTGCTAGAAGTCCAAATCCAGGGATTCCCAATACCAAGAGTGGTTTCTTTTGAGACAGTGAAAGCATGGCCCATGTGAGGACCGTAAATCCGTGGGATACGGCTGTGAAATTGGAACCCTTGGGTACGTCATAACGGATGATGGTGGGGACCTCGAGAACACGAAGTTGTTTTTCCCGAGCGTCTTCCAACATTTCGAGAGACAATTCCATACCTTCGGAGTCAAATCGAAGTCGTTCCAGAGCCATGCGTGAGAATGCACGGAATCCAGATTGAGTGTCTTTGATGTCAAGGTCGCTTGAAAGGTTCGATGCTGCTGTAATGACTTTGATACCAAGTCTACGGTATGCAGGCATGTCCGTTCCACCGCCCCCGTCTACGAAGCGAGAGCCGATGGTGAAATCCGCTTCTCCACTAAGAATCGGTTCGAGCATGTTGGGGATGTCATGGGTTTCATGCTGTCCGTCTGAATCCAACAAAACCAAGGCATCAGCGTCCATTTCCAAGGCTTCCATGAAGAGTGTTTTGAGCGCCCCGCCGTATCCCCGATTGATACGATGTCTGACGACGATTGCGCCACATGCCTCTGCGATTCGAGCACTGGCGTCAGATGAACCATCATCAATACAAACCACTTTGTCGACGTGGCGAAGAGCACGAATTACAACCGAGCCAATGGTCTCCTCCTCGTTGTACATGGGCATGCCCGCAACGACGAAAGGCCTCTTGGAAGGCTCCGTGTCAGTGATGGTTGTCACAAATAAAACCCGATTCTCCCTTCTATATAGGTGTGTTCGTTTTTTCATCCAATCCCTCCCGAAATACGGGCATGGGGCCCGATGGCCGGCCGAAGACGACCAACGGGCGCTGACTTCATCTTGGTAGATCAAGTAAGTCTGACATAGGTTCAATGCTCTCCTCAGTCATGCAGTTGGGCGATGGTTGTTACCGCACGATCACCTGACAGCACCTTGTTAAGGGCGGCGATGGAAATGACCAGGGGGACATAGGATTGACCATCGCTTGTCATGTAAGTGTTGCAATCAGCAAATGCCGCCGTATTGATGGATACTTTGAGAGCCCCTCCAGCGTTGCTGCGGCGGACATACCCGACCAATACATTGGAATCGACCGATTCATCTTCGTTCATGGTTGCGTTTTTCTTCACGTTTTCACCTCCTCCGAGACATCTTCTCAGAGCCAAATCGCTGCTCGTCAACGGTTATGAATGACTTGCATGAGTGTTACAGAACTCAATACCTAACCCCTTATACCGGCGCCCTTGGTGCTTTGACTATGCGAGCCTTGGTAACCGGAGGAGCTGGCTTTATTGGGTCCCACCTCATTGACCGCTTGGTCGCACGCGGCGACCATGTGGTTGTTCTGGACAATCTTTCAAGCGGTCAAGAATCGTTCATTTCTCATCATTTGAAATCGGGTTCGGCAACGATGGTTCACGGTGACGTCTGTCATCTTGAAGATGTCAAGAAGGCCATGTCAATGGAGATTGAATGCGTCTTCCATTTGGCTGCTAATCCCGATATTCGCCTTGGTACTCGAGTCACTGATACCGACCTTCAACAAGGGACCATCGCCACATACAACGTCGTCGAAGCCATGCGACTGAACGATGTCAAGAAAATCGCTTTTGCCTCAAGTTCCGTTGTTTACGGCGAAAATGCACCACTCCCCACTCCTGAGAATCACGGCCCCTGTATGCCGATTTCGCTGTACGGTGCCAGCAAGCAAGCTGGAGAAGGATTGATCAGCAGTTGGGTTGGTACGTTCGGGCTCCAAGCATGGATTTTCCGTTTTGCTAACATTATCGGAGCACGAGGTACACACGGTGTGATCTTTGATTTCATTCACAAACTCAAAGCCGACCCAACCCGACTTGAGGTCTTAGGTAACGGTCGTCAAGAAAAGTCCTACATGGAAGTTGGAGACTGTGCTGATGCTATTCTCCACGTGATGGGGAAGACCGATGAGCCGCTCAATCTCTACAACCTCGGAAGCCACGATACTGCTTCAGTTCGTCGGATTGCTGAAATCGTGGTTGAGGTCACTGGATGCAATGATGCAAGCATCGAATACACCGGTGGTGACCGAGGTTGGGCTGGAGATGTGCCTCGTGCTCGTCTTGCTATTGACAAAATGTTAGAAAGTGGATTTGATGTCCGCATGAACAGCGAGGATGCGATTCGATATACTGCATCTGTTTTACTCGACGAAATTGGAATGGGGAATGAATCATGAAATACGATGAAGAAGCCGATATACGAACCGACACAGCCATCAAAATCATGGCACTTTTCTTTGCCTCAATCATGTTTTTGGCATTTACTACCGACCCCATCGCAAGCGGGACTAAGGAAGGACAACGCGCACCTGCGTTGGAAGGTCTAAGTTACAACGGAACCGGTTGGACCGAATTTAATATGGATGACTGGCTGGTTGATAACTGGTCAGCAGGTGACGATACTGGCGAGTGGCTCGTCGTTGAATTCATCGACACGGACTGTGGATTCTGCTGGGATTCCGCCTCTGAAACAGGCCAAGCTGCAGATTACTTTTCCAAGACAGGAGCTGAGAAGTGGGACGGTCCAGTCGTAAACTTCGTCGCAAATGTCGGTGAACTCAACATTCCAGGTCACGAAAGCAGTCGGTCTGAAATCATTGCCTTTAGAGATAAATCGGGTGAAGAAACATGCGCTAAGGGCGATTGTACAACCCGTCCTGGTAATCCTCACTATTTCACGTACATTGACGATTTGGACTTGGACAACATGGATGAATGGAAGGTGCCAGGAACACCAGCATATTACCTCATTCAACCCGATGGTATTGTGGCTTGGGTCTCATCTGAAAACCCCAGTGAAAAAGTAGGGGATGCCATCATAAGAATTGTAGGCGGTGAACAGTAAATGGACGCTAATATCATCTTGATGCTTTACATCGTGCCGCTCTTGTTCGGGACGCTACTGCTAACATCGTTTGGTTCGAGCTTGGGCAATACCCTCTCTGCTAATTGGCCAAAGTTGAAAATTCCTCGCCGGCAACGGCTTTTGGGATTGAATATCGTTCTTCTGGTCGGCTTTGCAATCTCTGTTCACACCCTTTGGATTTCAAACAAAATCAGTGAAGGGGGCTCAGTTTGCTCAAGCGCAACGGTGTTTTCATGCGATGATGTCCTTGGAAATGTTGCCTACAACACCGATCCATTGTTTGGCCTATCTTGGGGTATGATTGGAATGGTTGCTTTTGGCGTACTGATGTTCCTGGCGAACTCAATTTCTAAGGAACCCGATGCTCTATGGGCCGAACGGTATTCCAAGTATGGAATGTATCTGACCCTACTCGGTCTGCCGGTGATTGGATTGTTGATCTCCTACGAGGTAGCCATGGGGAAGATATGCCAGTACTGCACCACCGCTCACGTTGCCAACGTCATTGCTTTGTTCGGTTTCTGGACCATCTCTCGCATGCATGAGCGTGGAGAATGGAACGACGATACAACCACCGACGCCGATGTTTGATTGTCAAGAGGCCTTTGCATGAAATCCGATACCGTATTCTGGTTGCTTCTCACCGTAGGAGCTGTTGTTGCTATGGGCGTGTTGCTCGGCCAGAGTGACGGTTCGAGTGAAGTGTTCTCAACCGCTGACGAAAAGCATCCACTCGCCGAAGATTGCCTCGGCGGGCATGGTGATTACGTTGATCACTACCATGCCGAATTGGTTCTCTCGGTCAACAATGAATTTGTCGAGGTTCCAGGGGATGTCGGCCTTAACGACGGGGGCTGCACCATGCGCCAACTTCACACTCACAGTACGAACGGCATCATTCACATCGAACTGAAAGAGCAAGGTGTTGAAGCACCCCTTGAGGCGTTCTTTGACGTATGGGGCAAGCACTTTGACGAAACCGGTTTTGATGATTACCGAACGGATGACAGTCACGAATTCCTCATGTTTGTCACGACGCAAGATTCTGAGGGAAATGAAAACCGAGAACAGGTCACTACGTTCCAAAACCATGTGTTGGAAGACGGTCAAAAAATTGAACTCATTTATCGAGAAATAGCGTGATCAGGGCGTGTACGTCCCGTCAAAGTGGAATGCGTTCGGCTCCTGGTCAATCACTTCCATACGAAGGACGGTGACTTCAATTTCGGTCGCTTCGAGATATGTTGTTCTTAGTTCATGCATCAGATGACGCTGAACATCTTCGATTTCTTCTCCATAGAGTATGGTGAGGTGGTGTGAGGATTCGTCCCCGACCTTGGCTACATACTCGATGACCCACTCCTTGAGGGGGGCCTCTTCTTCCCATGTGATGTCTTCCCATGTGTTTGTCATGGTTATACATTGGTCCTGAAGTTTATCAAACCTCGCTTCAAATGCACATGCAATTGACAGATATCGGGGTTAATTACCCGATTTCGGGGTGATAAGGGGGCTGAATCAGCATTGTGTTACTTTTTACGATAAATAGCAACCAAACTTAATCCGGTGCAAAGCCCGATAAGAATCCAAGTTGCGGTTGAAGATTGCTCAACTGAAATTGAACGGTGCGCCATTTCAACAGCCCCTAACGACATTGGCTCAGATCCATTTTTCAGCGCATCAAGCGTATGTTCGTGCACAAGAACTACGCTCCAGGATTCATAATTTGGAAACTCAATCGAAAAGTCGGTGTTGCATTCATCGTTCGCTGTTGCGTTTAACAAACCAAGGTTTGCTGAGATTGCTCCGGTTTCAAGATTGCATTCAGCTATGCCAAGAAGCACTCGGTCTCGTGTGGGACCTCCGACGTTCACGCCTCGGTCTGGAACTTCTGCCCCGTGTTGCAGAACGAGGAAGGTCAGTTGCGTTCCGTTACGGGTCAAGGGTTCTGCATTGAGAACGGTTGCCTTGTATCCCGAATCCGTTGCTTGTACTTGAAACGCCAGAGGAGTTACTTGCTGCCGTTCTAACTCAGTGTTGAGGATGTCACGTTGGACATCCTGCCAGGCTTCATACCCGCCTCGTGGCGAGCCACCTTCCACAACAAATGTTGGTGTTGATGCGATACCTGGGTTCACGGCTTTCATTCGCTCAATTCGGTGGGCTGCTGCTTCAGGTCCGAAGGCATCCTCACCATCGGTGGGGTGAAGTGCGATAAGTGCGATACGGGAACCGTGACTGTCGGCAACCGTTTCGAGTTCAGGGTCAACCTCGGAGCATACCGAACACCATGTGGCGGTGAATTCCTCAACAAGAAGGGTTCTTCCCCCCTCGCCAGTTGACACGGGGGCGGCAAATTCTTGGTCCAACTGTACGATGATTGCGGTCACCGGTTGAACCAGTAAGAGTGCTACCAGGTAGATGCCGAGCCCGATAAGGGTCCATCTTTTCGTTGTTGATGAGCGCACCCTTTGTCCTCCTTGGTTACGGCGAGGATGCCTTCTGCCTTGATTGCTTGGATTTGGGTAGGATTGAGAAAAGCATTCATGAGGGCATCGTGCTCGTATGCGCTTTGGAGAGGTAGGATATGGCAGACCACTGGATTGAAAATCACAAACGTGATTCTTGGCGGAAACAAGCCAAGGCCAGCGGATATCGTGCTCGGTCTGCCTTCAAACTTAAACAAATACAGGAACGGTTTGGGCTTGTTCGCCAAGGCGATACGATTCTCGACGTTGGATGCTTCCCTGGAGGCTGGTCTCAAGTCGCCGTGGAATTGGTTGGCCCGGAAGGACATGTCATTGGAGTAGACCTTGAACCGTGTCAACCCGTTGAGGGGGCAGTGCTTCTTACTGGCGATATTACCGACCCCTACACCCAAGAGCGTGTTCTTGAGGAACTTGGTGGAGACTTGATTAACGTGATCGTCTCAGATATTTCTCCCGACATCACTGGGAAATGGGACATGGACCAATCAGTAGCCATGACTCTCGTAGCCGATGTCTTTGATTTTTCACTGCCTCTTCTCAAGAAAGGTGGCGCATTTACGACCAAACTGTTCCAAGGAGTTGGAGTGCAAGAATTGATTAATGCTGTAAAACCCCACTTTTCCACAGTCCGCCGCTATTCTCCGGATGCTTCTCGAAACTCCTCATCCGAAGTTTATCTGGTGTGCAGGAATCACATGCCCTGGAAGTCTCCGAAGCAATCCATCCGAGAGCGGTACGAAGAAGCAGTTGATGTCTTGGTCGGCGGAAATGAAATCGAGGAGGGTCCTGCACCGACCTCAACCACATTCACCGTTCGCCGCAAAAAGAAGGAGTGAAAGGTTTCAAGAGCATTAAGGCTCAACCTTTTCCTCATGTCAAACAATGACCATCGTTGGCCCGCACCTGTAAACCGAATCATCAATTTACGTCCAAATGCTCCTGTGAGGCAATTGGAAATGGTTGTGCTTCGAATCTACCCTCAACGTCTCGTTGTATCCCAGCACTACACTGGACCGGTTGCAGCCGCTTGTGGAAGGGATGATACGGGTATTGTTGGATTGGTATTGTGGGGTGGGCAAGTCGATGATGTCCGCATTGGAGACATCATTCGCATTGAATCCGGTTGGTGTCGGCTTAGGGAACAGGCCTTGGTGGTAAGTACCGGCAGAACCGGCCGTATGTCAATAGTGAGCCGTTTTGGAAGTCATTCTCAAAGAAGTTCGTTCACGCAACCATAAAGAAGGGGAGGGCGTGGGCAGAATCGTCCCGAGGCGTTATTATGAGCGAACGAGCATCTACTTGCACATCATCTGGCATTCCCCTTGCAGAAAAGGGTTCCACGACTTTCCCCTGCCCTGGTTGCTTCAAGCCAATCGGGCGCAGCCCACGAGTACGCAATCAAGGTGTGCTCTACCGATGCCCTAACTGCGGCTTCGAAGGACCCTGAGGTGATTTTAATGGGTATGGTAGTCATGACATACAAGGTCAACCCAGATTCGGATGTTGACGATGTTGATAGCGACGCAATCGCAGAAGCCATTCGTGGCCTTCGAACCGATAACTACGATGTCCAGAAGGTCGAGACAAAGCCTCTCGCCTTCGGCCTTAAATTTGTACAAGTTCACGTCACAATGAACGACGGCGAAGGTCTTGCAGATGCTTTTGAAGCACAAATGAGCGACATCCACGGTGTTGGCGAAATTGAAGTCCTTTCAATGGGCCTTATTTGAATCCTCAATTATCCCCAAGCAGCACACACTGTGCGTACTTGAGACGGTCAACGAATGAGCCTTACTCATTCACCTTTTCGAGAATACTCAATCATTGTACCAATTAGACTAATCGTCACAGCAATAGGCAGCCTCATGGCCAACAAGAAAATCGACGTCTTGTCGGCGTCGGACAAACAGAGAAAAGCTTGGAAAAAAGCAGAGAAACTGATCACTCAAAATAAAGCAGAAGACGCTCTTTTGATCCTTAGAGAAATTGATCAGAATGGATCTCACCAAACCACACTCCGGCTCGCAGGCAAGGCAACCCATAACATCGCTCAACAGTCAACTTCCAAAGCGGATTACCGCAAGGCTGCCTCTCTTCTTCGTGATTCAGTAAAAATGAATCCAAAGGACAAAAAGTCAAGTAAAGCTCACAATGATTTGCTCAATGAAATGCAAGATCTGAGAATCAGGCATCGTTCGCTCAGGAAAGTTGGCTACGCCATATCAGCAATTGCAACTTTGCTTTTGATTGTAGGTACCATAGGAGTTTCACTTGATTCCCCTCCACGTGAGGCTCCCGCCTCCCCTCCATCTTTCACGCAGGGCACAGTATTTTTTGGCCCTGAACCACTCCGAGGTAATCCGGTTCCACTCTTACTTTCGGCAGAGGCGACCGTAAAATGGGATAGAAGTGATATTTTCCTTGTCATTGCTGATGCAGATAAAAAAGAGGAGTGCGACAGCATCCCACCCATTGAAAGAGTTATGTCAACCAGTCAAACATGTAAAGCGGAGGACAGCGAATATGAAATCGTCGGCGAAAATGGTACTACAGGGCTAACATGGGCTCCAGAAAAAGGCGAGTATTATGTGGGCATAGGTACTTTGGGAGAGAGCAATCCAGACGGTGATAAATTCACCCTGGGTATTTCCATTGAATTGAACCTCTCAATAGGTGGTTATGTCTTGACATTATTGTTCGGTGCATTCGGTGTTCGATTGATAAAAAATGATTGATCATTCAATGAAGTCAGACATTGCGATTCATTCAGGAATACGAACCTCTCCCTTTGATTGCCCTGAATTACCCAACCGATCATGATTCATTCACGTGGGTGTCTACATAAGGCCCTTGCACACAATCGGTTTGTACACTATGGTTCGCAGTGAGTCATATACATCGCTAGCCTTTGCTTTATTGAGCAAATCCCAATTTGAGCATCAACATCTTCCACTTTCTGCTTAGTCGCAAGAAAAGTTTGTGCATCACCAATTTTTGCTTTCTGCTCAATCGCCGGAAGACCGTCCCCGCTGTGTGCTGTTTCTATTTTTTGGGGACAGCGTCTCGGCTTTTTTGAACGTCTTTGGTTGCAAGCCAAACTGAATAGTTCAAGTAAATATGTTCACGACGACTGATACAAACTGCGTGCAAAGGGACATGGGTATTGGGCAACAGGTATTGTCAACGATTCAATAACAGTTATTGCCCACCCCTCTGTCGGTAACAATATGAAAGCACGACTACCAAATTTCTTTTCAATAAAGCAATCAACGGATTTAGTCCGAATTGGAAGGGATTATGATGGTGGCTATCTCGTTTCAAAATCAGACATTGAACAATCAGATCTACTTTTAGGATTTGGTATTAGTGATGATTGGAGTTTTGAAGAGGATTTCTTAAACCAAAAAAAAGTATCCATAAATGCATATGATGCGAGTGTGAGTGGAAGAATTTTTTTCAGACGCCTCTTGGGATCTACATTAAGGATTTATAATTTTAAACGCTTTCTGAACTCGCTAAATGTGTTCTTAGAATATAGAAAATTTTTCTCTCAATCAGATGTTAATCATATCCAAAAATTTGTAGGCTTGAATATTAAAAACGAGCAGCACTGCACTTTTATGGATGTTTTAAACCAAACTGAAAGTAAAAATATTTTTTTGAAAATTGATATAGAAGGATCTGAATATCGGTTCTTGCATGACATTGTCGCTAATGAAGAGAGAATTACTGGCTTAGTGCTTGAGTTTCATGATGTTGATATACATCTTAACAAAATTGAAACGTTCATAAATGAATTGAGTTTAAATTTAGTTCATGTTCATGCCAATAATTTCCGTCCATTACGCGAAGATGATGATTTGCCCTTTGTATTGGAATTAACTTTTTCCAAATACTCAAATGTTTCAAAAGACTACAATTTACCTCATAAGTTAGATATGCCGAATAATAAAAATGGCATGGAATATGAAATTTTAATTAATGACTAATCGAATTCATTTTCAAATTTTAATGAAAGGTTTATCTTTGGTGTGATTTATTATTGCACGATTTGTTGGTTGGGTATAGTTCCTTGATTTAGCATCATTAAATTATTGTTAAATTCTGTTGTTCTTCTTGACGAAGAAGCAATCCCCATTATCCAAATGATTAATGCAACGGGAATGCCGATTATTGTAAACAGCAAGAAAGGGAACCCAATTGCTCTTTTGACTCCACCCGAACCATCTTCAAGATAAAAATAATCGAGGCCTGGCCAAAGAAATGCTAGAACTATCGCTAAACCTGAGCTTTTTGCGTTTAGCATTGGTGCTTGTTGAACATAAACTACTTGCTGGGGGGGACTTGAGCGCCTTCCATATGTGAAACTCAGGGTGATTGATCTTTACCCTTACAACACCCTTGCGTGAGATGCCTGTTGTATCGGTACCCTACCATGAGATGCCTGTACAGAGGGTGTACGGAGGGTGTTGCATGGGTATACAGAGGTATCAAGAACATTCAATTGCATCAATGATTTGCTTCTGCACCTGTTCGTCATAAGCCGATGGATGGAGTTCTTTTTCTTTCGATTTAGTGTCAAAATAACGCCCGGTTACGCCCTCCAATGATGGATCAGTTGCAGCAAATACCGTTGATTGTGAAGCTTTGTGAGCACTCTTGCCACCATCACTTCGGAAAAATAATTTGAAAAATGGCATCATGATTTTCATTGGACCAGGAAGCCCCTTCGTTGTCAATGATTGTGTCATTGAAGTCGATGCTCTTCCCGGAAAAACGATATTGACACTCACGTTCTCTGGCTCCAATCTTTTGGAGAGGGCAATCGACATGCCTTCCAAGATGCTTTTTGAGTGAGTGTATGTCATTAAACCTCTGAACTTTTTCTCTGCCTGCAAATTTTCTGGATCAATCGCAGTTGGCTTGTCTCCGCCACTGATGTTCAACACTCGAGGAGATGGAGAGGATTTCAACTCAGGCAAAAGAGCATAGGTCAAGTTCCAAGGTGCAACTACATTTACTGCAAAATGCATTTCTAAACCATCTTCGCTGTGCTTGAAAGTATTTCCAAGGTAACCAGCATTGTTGATGAGAACATCGATTTTCGAAACGCTTTGACTGATGCCATCCGCCAATTGCTGCACCCCTTTTATGGTTGAAACATCCCCAACAATAAACTCAATTTCAGAATTTCCTGTTTCTTTGATGATGCTCTCTGTAGCCCTTTTAGCACGCTCAGAATTTCTACCAACAACGAGAACTCTAGCGCCCATTTTCGCAATGTCAAGGGCGCTGTAATATCCAATTCCCGAGGTTGCTCCTGTGATTACAACTGTTTTTCCTTTCATCAATTTCGACATACAAATATCACCATTTTCCAGTAAAATATCAATTCGTACTGTTTGACACAAATACCTGTGGAGGGTTATTTGCCCAGATCGCTTCAAGGAAAGCATCGACTCTGTCGTTGATTGGTGTTCTAGCCCAGTTTGTTTCAACATGATCTCCGTCGGGATCGAAATCCAAGATATGGGGTGTATTCGGTTGTGCATCAATCGTCTGCCGCAAATTGTCATACATCCAACGACAATTACTCAAGTTAGCCTCTTCAGCTGCAGGAATCGTTGGTAATTTCCCCCCACAGGCAGGATCGAGTTCACCGATAATGAACATAATTGGCACCTCAGTAAATCCATTTCGAATCATCGCTTCAGGATAGAGGCCATAGCCCTCGTAATCAAACCCGAGTTTCTCCATACCATCGCTACGTAGATCTCCTCCGTTGAAAGGATAAGGATCAACACCGACATAGATTTCAAACATCTCGAAGATACGGGGGGGATCAAATGTCCATGAATCCGCCACGACTGCAGTAAGGTGGATGTCTTCGTGCGAGTATGCAATGGCTACATTCCATACACCAATTGAGCCAGCGCTTGTTCCATGAGCGAAAACCTGACTGGTTGGGTAATTGGCTACGGTGTAATCCATTGCAGCCATCGTAGCCTGCAGACCATTCACCTCTCGAAGAACACCATCAGTGGATGAATTCGGGTTATTCGGATATGGGTCGCCACGACCGGCATAATTGTCATGGTCGCAGAGTGATACCAATAAAACTCGGTATCCGTCGATAATTCGTCGTGTAAGGGTTGAACTCATCAGTTCGTCGTTGTTATTGTGTGTGTTTCCAATCAAATGTAGGTTGATCAGTTTGTCAAATGATTCCTCATGGTTCCAAGTATTCTGAGTGATGGTCTTGACAGTTTGGTATGTCTGGTTTTCATCAAACCACCCGTAGCCACCTCCGTGAAGATAGGTCCACAGAGGAGCCTCAATACCGGGATTATTGATTGGCTCCATGACGAAAAAGGTGTAATGTCCAGACAGTCCGCATGTGTATGCTTCATTCCGATAAAAGCTAATTTCAGCACTTGTGTTGTTGTCCAACTCGAGTATCCTTGATTCGACAAGTTTGATATGTTCAGTCGTTCGTTCGACGAATGGAATTTCGAGTTCATCATCCGAATTTTCAAGTTCCTCATCCCCTGATGTACCTTCAGACTCACCAAAACATCCCGCTAGAGATATCGAAAGAAAAAACAGTACCATGAGACAAGCGTTTGGTTTGGTTGATTTTTTCATCAGACCTCGCCTCCAGATCCTGTTGTGACTTGGGTAGAGCATGGGGTTTCAAGGGACTGAATTCGTGGATCCGATGACCTATGAAGAACCCACTCAAACACAGATTCCAAACTTGGGTGGAGTGCGACACCGTCATCTGTAAGTGCGTATTCAACTCGGGTTACCTGAGAATCTGTGAATTCTGTGCGAGTTACGAGTCCATACTCTTCAAGTTCAGTCAGCCGTCTTGAGAGGGTCGTAGCAGAACTTTCAACTCTCCTTTCAATTTCAGAAAATCGCATCGACTCTTTATTTGAGTTTAGAACAACCAACGTATGGAGCATAGTTGATTTTGAGAGCAAACTAAGCAGATTATCTACTTCGTTACGCAGATTTCTTCGTATTGACTTTACTCCACTGCTTTCTGCATCGCCCATGCTCCTTTGGATAATGCCTCTAATTATCAAGTCAAGGGTACCACAATTGTTAGTGAAATCAACAGTTCCGACATATCATTTCCACTAAATCGTAAGGGTTCTTGCAAACCCCTCGAGACATTATGGAGGAGTACAATGGGTGTTCAGTCCCCCAGTACACTCGCTACGGTTGTATACGTATGCGAGCATAACGGAACCCGTTGCATTCATTTACTTCATGAGGCGTGGATTGTTCATGAAGAAATTGCAAACTCTTCTTTTTGCTTTGATGATGTTAACCGTTTCACTCGCTGGATGTACCGATTTATCGAATCAAGTCGACTTGGACAATGATACTGTCGTGGATGCTGATGACTTGTGTCCAGACACCGATACTGGATTATCAGTTGATTTAGATGGCTGTGCTGACAATCAATTGGACGATGATGGCGACCTTATCATGAACGATGTTGACCTGTGTCCACTCACTCCCGCTGGAGAAACTGTAGATGCCGATGGTTGTTCACAATCGCAACTGGATGATGATAACGATGGAGTGATGAACGATGTTGACCTGTGTCCACTCACTCCCGCTGGAGAAACTGTTGATGCCAATGGCTGTGCTGACAATCAATTGGATGATGATGGTGATGGAGTGATGAACAATCTCGACCTCTGTCCATTCACGCCTTCTGGAGAAATTGTTGATGCAGATGGATGCTCACAATCACAACTCGATGATGATAGTGATGGAGTGATGAATAATCTTGACCTGTGTCCACTCACACCAACAGGTGAGACCGTTGATACTGATGGTTGTTCACAATCACAACTCGATGATGACGGTGATGGAGTGATGAACGATGTTGACCAATGCCCGAACACACCTGCTGGAACAAATATAGATAGTACTGGCTGTGAACAGAGTTTTTCTGAAATCATAAATGATGTAGCAAACATTACTGGTTTTCATGTCCTCAATGGAGAAGTATTTTTCTTCGTATATGATCAAGTAAATAATGAGCGGACACTATGGAAAGATGATAGCACTTTAGGGCCAGTTCTTGTAAAGACCATCTCCTCTGAATTTTGGATTAGCTCAGTTATGGTTCATGAAAATAATGTGTATTTCTCAGCTAGTGACGGAATCAACGGATACGAATTGTGGAAAGGAGATGGAACTGCATCTGGCACGTCGATGCTCATCGATATTAACAGTGGAAGCGAAAGTGCACGTGTTCAAGGCATTACAGCCATGGGAGACTCGATTTATTTCACTGCCAATGACGGAACCCACGGAAACGAATTGTGGAAGAGCGATGGCACAGCCGCAGGCACAGTGATGGTCAAAGACATAAACAGTGGTGATAATGATGCACTTTGGTATGAGTGGGTCTATTGGACAGGATTTACAGTCATTAGTGACACCCTTTATTTCCAAGCTAATGATGGAGATCACGGGCGCGAATTATGGAAGAGCGATGGCACAGACGCAGGAACGATGATGGTCAAAGATATCAACATCGGGACAGGGGACGCTTATCACTATTCGACTACAGTTATGGGCAACAATCTCTATTTCACATCGAATGATGGTATTAACGGTGCAGAATTGTGGAAGAGCGATGGAACTGCCTCAGGAACGGTGATGGTTAAGGACATCAACAGTGGAAGTGGCAGTAGTTCCCCCAACCACCACACAGTGGTCGATAATACTCTCTATTTCCAAGCCAATTCTGGTAATGGATTTGAATTGTGGAAGAGTGACGGAACAAGTGCTGGTACCATTATGGTCACAAATATTAACAGTGGAAATGCCAATAGTTGGCCCAATTACTTCCTTATTGGAAGCATTGGCAACACTCTCTATTTTACAGCCACCGATGTCGATGGTCCTGCAATTTGGGAGAGCGATGGAACAACAACAGGAACTGAAAAGATAGTATCTCTTCCAAACTACTGCTATCCTGGTTCTGAATTAGTTGCAAGTGGAAATTTTTTCTGTCTAAATGTTAATTCCGACGGAGATTCTGGAGGGATGGGTGTCGGACATAACAGTTCAAAGTTCAAAACTAATCATGTATGGGCAACTTCATAATCTTGATATCATCTGTGATTATGATTCAGCGAACACTTATGGCTATCCTTTCGATAATTGGACGTTCATTCATGGTAATGAACAATATCTAATTATTCTAGATGCGAATGCTGACATGAGTTTGGTTAAAATTTCCATTTGATGGATTCGGTAAATGTTTGGAATATGGATGTGTCCGAAGGTATGGCCATAATGGCTTCCAACTACTCAATCATTTACAAGGGCTCTCAGTGGGCCATGCACAGAGGGTACCCATGTGAATGCAGGCGTGCATAAGGGGGCCCGTTGTGTATAATGTTTGAATTTGACAATCTGGGATTGATACCTCACTCTACTTCTTGAAGTCGTGTGCCGTCTCCAAGAAGGCCAACACTGCAATCGTACCCGGGATTAATGCAATTGTTGATGATGAGGTCCATGATGTCCGGGTCCCATCCATTCATCCAGTCGCCATGCAAAGATGAGCCGTTCGGGTGTGATGCATTCATGTCTGATGAGAGATACCATGTGTCCGATGGACCGGTCTCTTCCGTGACCCAGAATGCAAATTTGTACGATATTTCAGGAATGGCTACGGGGTGTGAGTCCGGGCAATATCCCGTGCCTGTGTTTGGTGCCTCAGCGAGGATAGGATAGGACATGTGGCTGCGCTGATTTTCTGAGGTGAGATTTTGTCCATCCCAACATTGTGGAAAAACGACCCTAAACTCGAGTAATTCACCTGGTTGACATTCAGGCAAATACGGCACATGATCCATTGGATCCCCCTCATCGAATTGAGGAGAAGGAGCCTCCCAATGTTCGCAACGATACTTCGCACTTATCACGTCTTGCGGTTCTGGTCTGTCATGACCTGCAATCATCACCAAGCCTTCAGGTGGGGCTTGAATAAGCTCCGCAGGAATATGGTAGCCGCTTTTGTAGTAAAAGAGAGGTTCAACATATTCCAGCCTGGTTCCATCTGCTGAAAACAATGATGGCACCCAATAAGCGGCTTGATTCAAAGCCACTCCTTCGCAAGTCGTTTGATCTGTTGCGTTCCTCAGTTGTTCCGTCGTGGTGTTTGCATCCGTTTCAGGGAACCCAAAGAAAACATGCTCGTGAGCAGCCCCTGTTTGTCCGGGATATACGAGAGGGTCGTCATTGTTGACATGGGATTCTGTGCAGTGTGTACGAAAATTCCCGGTTCCGTCTTCGTTGATGTAGATGTTTTCATCAGAATAAATTCTGCCTGGCTGTAGGTCGATCTCAGGAGGAGGGTTCGTCTTTACGAGATCGCTTTCATCCTCACCATCTTCGTCTCCCTCAAACCAATCGAAGGCATCAATGGCGATGATGCTTGCAACAATCATTAGAAGAATAGAAAAGGACGTGATTTTGGTGCCGAAGAACTTCGCTGACGTAGCAACATCGACTTCTCGGAAATTCTCAGTTTCCTCCACGAGGCTCCCTCGTGTTGGTTATTGATAAGGTATCGTACATCTTGATTTCAGAATCAAGGAAATC
Source organism: Candidatus Poseidonia alphae (assembly GCF_943787815.1). Lineage (NCBI taxonomy): Archaea > Methanobacteriati > Thermoplasmatota > Candidatus Poseidoniia > Candidatus Poseidoniales > Candidatus Poseidoniaceae > Candidatus Poseidonia > Candidatus Poseidonia alphae. The sequence goes on along the minus strand of NZ_CALSNW010000001.1, from coordinate 6,476 downwards.
AAAATTCCAACATAAGTTTCATGAAAATTGTTCATTAGCATAATCCCGATATTGAGGATTTTCATTTGCCAATCTCCAAGGGTCTCTTCACTGACCCACGGAGATAAGATTCGAATTCACAAGGGTTTGCAGTGGGCCGTATTCGTGCGTACGGTTGTAAAGAGCCCACAACGCTCAAAGGGGTTGGAGCGAAGGCAGGGGCATGAGCACCCGCCGTCTCTTCGCCGCAGTGCGGGACCTTGACCCACCAGGAGGTGGCGCAGAGCGTTCGTTGGCGGCCCTGCTGAACGGTATTGCGGCGCCTGGACCAACCCTCGAAACCGCACCAGCGTTCGTCCCAATGTCGCCCGCTGCGGATGCTCCAACGCATCCTGCGTGGACGGTGAGCGCATTCGCAAGTGACGATCGAGGCGAACAAATCGGTCTGCTTGAGCCCAAAGTGGACCTCACCACCACAGATCTGCCCATCGAAGGTTTCTGGTCGAAGGTGGCCTGGGGCTTACGGGAACGAAGGGGCGAGCAGAGACGCAGAAAGTGGGCCCATGACCGGCACATCGGTCGGCGAAGCCCTCAGTTCGCATCTCGTGTCGGTTCATGGTTGGACAAGCAGGAGCACGCTGGTGGCATAGGTTTGACCCAACTCGAATGGGCGCCAGGAGCTGCAGAAGCGTTCACCGCACGTGGCATGCCTTACGTCATGTTCGTCCGAGACGACACGGTATTCCGCCTTGAGGAACGGTTTCGGCCCGTAATGGAGGGCGCGGCCCTCGTGTGTGCGGCAGGAGAAGGTTTACTCTCCGACATTCGATCTCGCTTTACCATTCAAAAAGGTCACAGTGTGCCCCTACCAATCGATTTTGAAGGGCGCTTTGGGAGCATGGACGACGTGAACGCCTTGCGCTTGGCCGAGCAGTCAAAGCGACCAGATGGAGCACCACCCATAATCGGCATCATGGTCGTTACCCCAGAGAAGGGGTTGCGGATGTATCAACGCCTTCTTCCGAGGTTGCTTGAGCGCTGGCCGGAGGCGGAAGTCCACATTGCAGGAGGCAGCGCATACCCGCAGGAACTCGCTCATCATCCAAACGCACGCGTGGTGGGCCACGTTGATGCTGCGACCTTCTTTGCCGGCATCGATCTCCACCTCATCCTTTTCGAGACGACCGGTTCATGGGGCCGGGTCATCGGTGAAGCAGGTTTGTTTGGGGTGCCAAGCGTAACATCGGACGTGGGCTCGCAAAAGGAAGCCTTGGGCGAAGGAGGTATTCTGGTGAACGACGGCCATGATGCTGATGCTGTCATCGAAGCCTTGAGAGCCGTGTACGACGATCGTGAGCGTTACGGTGCATTGGCGCGGGATCACACCCGAATGGTTGACCATCGACGTTCTGTGGCCGCCTTCCGCAGCGGGCTTGAGGGCCTGTTTGAAGACCGTTGAGCCTGAACCCTTGATGAGTCCTGCACGGCGCCCCGGGTCGACCTCTTCTCCATAAAAAGTGCAGTTTTTGGACTTTTTTTTTGGTTTCAATCAAAACTCCAACTTCATCCGAAGATGATGGTTTCTAACTTGGTCTTTTACCGTTGCTGAAAACGAAGGTCGTGTTCTGCTAGCGTGGCGTAGGTGCTCGGGAGGAAGGTTTGACGAATTTGAACATCGTTTTGTTGTTCAAAAACATTGGTTGAATGCAGGGCTACTTCTTGGCTACCTGGAAGCATGTCAAAATGAAGGCTTTCCTCTGTAACTAAACCAATTCCAACGCCGTGTTCAATGGCTTGGAATGTGAGCCAAAGGTCATCGTTTCGGGGGCATGTTTCTCGAAATCCATTTCCTGCCCTTCGCATAATCTCTAAGAAATTCGGAGGAAACAATACTCCCGATACACAGGTGGCGAAATTCAGATGACTTGGTCCTTTTATTCCAGGAGGCCACGATTCATAGGGAGTGAGCCCTTTCCTGTCATCGCTGAGAAGCATTCTGTGAGCCCGGTATGCCATGACTGATGTTGGTTCGTGTCGTGCTGCATCAAGGATGCGTTCCAGCCACCATTTTGGATAGAATATATCGTCGTCAGCAACAATATGAGGGCGAGAAAATTCTGGAGCGTTTTGAATCCACCACTGAATTTTCGTATGAGGGCCGAGGTTTTCGGACAGATGGATTTCCAAACCTCGTTTCTTCAGTCGTTTCAAGGCCTCGGTCGGATGCAATACATCCTCCTCTACGTCCAAATAGAGCATGAATCGCGAGGGCAGAACCGTCCCCTTTGCAATGGTCTCGATAGCGATGTGGACATCTTTCAAGCGTTGCCCGTAGGTTGTCATGGAGACTGTAGGGCCTGCTGGGTCAAGGACGGTGGATGAAGCGAAACGGTTTCTCAATCTGAGGCGAAGGAATTTCAATCGCACTCGAATACTGGTCAGTACATTTCGGAGGTATGATTTCACATTGGGGACTCTCATACCTCTCACCACGTCGTTAACTGATGGCCAATTCGCGTATTCTTAATCCTTTCTCAACTGCGGTTGTTTCTTTAAAAGATATACACTTGAACAAATAAAAAAAGGCTCTCTTGATTCCTTCCGCAATAATTTAGGCGATTGCTTCTTTAATGATGGGGCCAGCCTTTACACCATGACAGAAAGCCCTGAGGCGGGTTCATTTTTCAAAAAATGGGCCATGAGGCAATACTGGAGGATGCAACAATCCCAAGCCGTCGTCAGCCTGTTGTTGTGGGGGACGACCATCACTCTGCTGGTTTGGCCGTTGATCGAATGGAGGTTTTCGGGAGGATGCAAGCAAGGACCATGTTTTTCAGAGGAAATCCTTGGGATCTCAAGTACGTATTTTGCACTTGCAGGCATCTTTTTCACGGTGATGTTTTCCGTCCTCCTGATTGGATTTCTCTACGACCAAGTGTTCTCTCTGTGGACCGAGTGGAGAAGTGTCGATATGGAGCGCAACCCCTTTGCGACCTACGCTCTTGCTCCAATTTGGCTTATGACCATCGCCCTTCAGGCCGAGGTCCTCAAGCGCACAGCCCCAGATGACGAAGCCATGGTCAAGCAAGCCGATTGGTACCTCAAGTGGTGCGAAAATTACACAGAAGGCGAAATGTTCGCTCGTGCTGTTCAACGTTGGGACAAAGATATGGGGGACACGCCTACCTTTTGGTTCACCAGCGATGAAGCCATGCATCGGGCTCGAGAGACTTCGTTTGAAGATGAACCTTGATCTTTGACTCGGCCTTTTTCTTCTTCGTTTTTTTATGAACAAAAATCAAAGGGTCTTACTCGGCCAAATCAACGAACTACGATCACCAGTATTCCTGGTAGTAACAAACCAAAAACCCAATTCAGAACCAATCTCCTAAGGCCAACAGTGCTTGAACGATGCTGCTTAGAGCGTTTCAAGAGCGGTCACAAGGTCTTGCCATAGGTCTTCCATATCCTCGATACCAACCGACAAGCGAATCAAACCCGGAGTCATTCCTGCATCATAGCGTTGCTTTTCTGGAATTGCTGCATGCGTCATGGTCCATGGATGGTTGATGAGCGATTCGATTCCTCCCAAACTTTCTGCTGTTGCAAACAGGTTCAACTGGGCTGCGAACTTTCGAGCACCCTCTTCCCCTCCTTTGACCTCCAAGGAAATAATGCCACCAAATGCATTCATTTGCCGTTGTGCGATTTCATGGGTTGGGTGGCTTTTCAGACCTGGATAAAAGAGTCGAGTGACCTTTTCATTGTCCTGCAATCGTTCTGCTAACGCCTGTGCACTTTCGCAATGGCGGTTCATCCGTAAAGCCAGTGTTCGCAGTCCTCGGAGGATGAGGAAACAATCCATCGGTGCTGGGACTGCACCTACTGCATTTTGCAAGAATGAAATCTTTTCAGCAAGCTCCTTGCTTTGGGTGATTAAACATCCACCGATGACATCGCTGTGGCCTCCGATGTACTTGGTTGTTGAATGAACAATGATGTCTGCGCCCAATTCGAACGGACGCTGTAGAATAGGCGTCGCAAAGGTGGAATCAACAACGACAATCAGACCGTGTTCTTTTGCTTCTGCAGCCAGTGATTTGATATCATGAACGGTGAGAAGTGGATTGGTCGGGCTTTCAAGCCAGAGGATTTTTGAGTTCTCACGAACAACTTTGCCGAGGTCTCCGCTTTTCAAGGGAGAATAACTTGTTTCAATGCCGAACCGTGAAGCAATTTGGTCAAATAAGCGAACTGTGCCTCCATAGAGGTCGTCGCATGCGATGACATGGTCGCCTTGTTTGAGCATTTGACTGATGGTTGTAATCGCTGCCATTCCACTGCCGAAACAAAAGCCAAATGCTTCTTGATGAGGTGATTCCATTTCTGCTAGAGCCCGTTGAAGAGCATTTCGAGTGGGGTTGTCCCCACGTGCATATTCATATCCAAGATGGTCAGCAAAATCGTTCTGAACGTAGGTAGATGTTTGGAAAATAGGTGTGTGTACAGAGCCTGTCGTCACTTCAGGGTCCAATGATGAATGGACGCAACGGGTTGAATCTCCAGTCATTTCACCACTCCCATCCATCGACATCAAATCCATTATCTCTTAACCATTCATCGTTGTAGACTTTTCCAAGATATGGGTTTCCAGCATCAGGGAGAATGACAACAATCTTTGCCTTTTCTCCTGCTTTATCGTGTTCAGCAGCAATGTCCAGTGCAATCTGTAACGCTCCACCACAGGACCCACCGCAGAACAATCCTTCTTGTTTAGCCAGACGTCGAGCCATACGGAAACAAATCTCGTCATCGACCATTCGAATTTCATCAATCACAGAAAAGTCAGTTGCTGGAGGGATGAAGTCTTCCCCAAATCCCTCAACTTTGTATCCATGAGGAACGCCCATGGTTCCATCTTCAAACCATTCTTTGAGAATGGACCCCTCAGCATCGACACCAACGATTCTTGGAGCGTCTTTGCCGTTTTCTTGTGCTTGCGCCTTTAGATATTTTCCGCATCCGGTAATGGTACCGCCAGTTCCCATGGTAGCGACAAAGTGGGTCATGTCACCTTGAGTCTGGTTCCAGAGTTCTGGTCCAGTTGAAAGAATGTGGGCTTTGGGATTGGATTGATTGGAATATTGATCAGGATACCATGCTCCTTCAATCTCCTTGCTCAGCCGTTCAGCGACCATATAATAGGACCGAGGGTCTTCTTTTTCGACCGCTGTAGGACAAATTTCCACCCGTGCGCCCATAGCACGGAGCAAGTCAATTTTCTCCTTTGCCATCTTATCGGGCATTGTGAAGACACAATCGTATCCCCGTTGTGCTGCAACCATTGCTAGTCCAATGCCGGTGTTGCCACTGGTTCCTTCAACAATGGTTCCACCGGGCTTAAGCCAACCTTTTTCTTCAGCTTCCAAAATCATAGCAAGGCCAATTCGGTCTTTGATTGAGCCGCCTGGACTGCAACGTTCGAGTTTTGCCCAAACTTCTGAGCCTGATAAGTCAGCAGTCACCTTGTTCAAACGAATGAGAGGGGTGTGGCCAATCGCTGAAACTACATCTTCGTAAACGCCATGAGGGAGGGCCATGTTGAACGCCATTGAATTCAGGTTCATCAGGCTTTTCAAATTCAACTTTACATTTATGAGGGGTAGAATTCTTGAATGACGTATGAATGTTCATGAAACTCCTTTTGGAAGATTAAACTCTACAGTTCCCGTTGACAAAAAGAGAACCGATGCAGTGTTGCGCGCATTGGTTTGGTGTGAAACCATCCTTAACACGACTCTTTGGACCCCGATATCTGTAGGAAACAATGTTTCTCTTCAACGAATCATCAATGGACAAACGATTGAAATTTTTCCTCTTGAAGCCGCCCTTATGGATTTAGGACAGAAATCGAGATTTAACAAAGACCATCTTCCAATTCACCTCAACAATCTGAATGCGTGTGTTCGTCCAACACATCCTCGTTCCCGCCCTTTGCACACCGATATGATCGCCAGCATGATCCTCTTTTTAGGTCGGACTGAGATCGATTCTGCAGCAGTACCAAGGACACTTCATGCCATACTCACTAAAGAGCAGATTGCTTCACTTCCTCCACCACCTCCCCCTCGTAGAGCATACGTTCCCGGGCAACCTTCAACCTCTGGTAGAGCATTTATCCCAGAGTCAAGTATACTGGAATTGACGCTTCAGCATCCGAATACGGTTTTTAACGTACAGTTTGAAAAACGAGAAGGCACGCTTCGAAACATGACGGCAAGAATCGGAGTATGGAAGGAAACAGGTCGAGATGAAATTGACCCACAAAGGATCAGTGATGAAATGGCGTATAATCCATCAGATTATCACCTGAAAACAGTATATGATCTGGAAAAAGAGGAGTACAGAAACATGGCAACAGACCGCGTGACTCAGATCTCTATTGGTGGCCAAACATACCACGCGACATCTGCACAATGATGGTTCCAATTCAGAGC